>JAUXYA010000032.1 GCA_030684405.1 Burkholderiales bacterium
TGACAAAGATACCGTCATTCCGGACGCGCGTAGCGCGAGCCGGAATCCAGTTTCGCTTCAATACAAAACCCCTGGATTCCTGCTTGCGCAGGAATGACGGGGGCACAGTCCTCGTGTCACTTACATATGTAATTCTCAATAGCTTTGACTTTTTAACGTGGCAAACCCGCGTGGGGCTTGCGCAAGGCTTTCGTGAACCTTGCAGCCGAGAAGCGCTACTCGCTGCTCATGAGCGGTGAGCGGTGAGCGGTGAGCGGTGAGCGGTGAGCGGTGAGCGGTGAGCGGTGAGCGGTGAGCGAATGGACCCTGAACCGCGATGCTTGTTCGGTTTTACCGCTTACTGCTTACCATTCACTGTTCACCATTAAATCCCCAAAGCATTCAACTGCTTCTCCGGATAACGCGTTCCAGCAGTAACGCCGGGCGGGAAGGCCGCCGACAACTGTGCCAGCTCCGCGGCGCTCAGTTGCAGGTCCGCGGCGGCCAGATTCTCCTCGAGATAGCGGCGGCGCTTGGTGCCGGGGATGGGCACGATCTCCGGGCCTTGGGCCAGCAGCCAGGCCAGGGCGACTTGCGCCGAAGTCGCTTTGTGAGCGCTTGCTATCGCCTCGATGAATTTCAGTAACTCATTGTTTTTATTGATATTTTCTGGCAGAAATCGAGGGTGCTCACGGCGCCGGTCCTTGACGATCAATGCGTCCACACTCTTGATGGTCGCAGTCAGGAAACCCCGGCCCAGCGGCGCATAGGCCATATAGCCGATGCCCAGTTCGCGGCAAGTCGGCAGTATTTCGGTTTCGACGTCACGGCTCCACAAGGAGTACTCAGTCTCCACCGCAACAAGCGGATGCACGGCATGGGCGCGGCGGATGGTCTGCGCTCCGGCTTCGGACAGCGCGAGGAAACGCACCTTGCCCTGCTCGACCAGGCGCTTCATCGCGCCCACGGTGTCTTCGATCGGCACGGCGGGATCGACGCGATGCAGGCCATAGATGTCGATCACCTCTACACCCAGCCGCTTCAGGCTCACCTCGCAGGCCTGCGGTACGTAATCGGGATGTCCGCCGGACAGCGCCGGCGCATCACCACCGCCGCGCGCAGCAAGGCCTAGGTTGCCAAACTTTGTGGCAATCAGCACCTGATCGCGCCGGCCCTTGATTGCCTGCGCGATCAGCGACTCGTTAATACCGCTGCCGTAGGCATCCGAAGTCACCAGCAGGTTGCAGCCGAGATCGAAGGCCCGATGCATGGTCGCAATCGACTCCGGATCGTTCGGCTCGCCATAGCTGATGGACATACCCATGCAACCGAGTCCAAGTGCCGGCACTTCGGGACCGTTGCGACCGAGTCGGCGTTTCTGCATGGTGTTCTTCGTGAGCGGTGAGCGGTGAGCGGTGAGCGGTGAGCGGTGAGCGGTGAGCGGTGAGCGGTGAGCGGTGAGCGGTGAGCGGTGAGCGGTGGATTGGATGGCTAGGGCTGCTGACGGTTCACTGCTCACCGCTTACCCTCATTTAGCGTAAGTAACCGTCAGATCCCCCACCCCATCAACATGACCTTCCAGCTTGTCGCCGGGCTTGATCGGGCCGACGCCTGCCGGCGTGCCCGACATGATGATGTCGCCGGGCCGCAACGTGACCAGATGCGACAGATAGGAAATCGTCTCCGGCACGTTCCAGATCAGTTCCGACAGGTCGCCCTTCTGCTTCACTTCGCCATTGACCTTGAGCCAGATCGCGCCTTTCGCGGGATGGCCGACCATCGCCACGGTTTTCAGTGCGGTGCAGGGCGCGGAATTGTCGAAGGCCTTGCCCATCTCCCAGGGACGGCCCATTTTTTTTGCTTCCCCCTGCAGGTCGCGGCGGGTCATGTCGAGGCCGACGCCGTAACCAAACACGTGGTCGAGCGCTTTCTCCACCGGGATGTTGGCGCCGCCCTTGCCGATGGCGACGATCATCTCGATTTCGTGGTGCACGTCCTTGGTCATCTGCGGATAGGGAATCGTCGCGCCATTGGGCACGATCGCATCGGCCGGCTTCATGAAGAAAAACGGCGGCTCGCGGTCCGGGTCATGGCCCATCTCGCGCGCGTGCTCGGCATAGTTGCGGCCGACGCAGTAGATGCGCCCGACGGGAAAAGCCTTGCTGCTCTCGACAACGGGGAGCGTGACTACACCGGGGAAATCAATGACATAACTCATTTTGTTTTTTCCTTGTTGATGAAACTACTAAGTGCGAAGGAGGGAGCTGAGCACGCGCTTCAGCGGGCCGGCAGCCTTGCCGGCATCCGCAGCCGGTGCAAGTTCGGGGGCATGCTGCACGACGATCCAGAAGCCCTGGGGCATGCGCTGAAACACAACCAGATCAAAACGATCCATGAATTTCGGCAGCCACCAGGCCGGCGGTTGCTGGATCAGATGTGCGTTGCGGCCGTCGGACAGCAACTTCACTGCGGGTCCGGTGTGCACGGTAAACACGCCGTGGCCGAGGGTGACCCGCTGCAGATCATCCAGCACGTTATCGATCAACTCCGGCTCGATGTGCTCCAGCACGTCGATGCAGGCCACAAAGGGTGCGGGTTCGGGCACGGCTGCCCATTCGGCGCGCGCCGGGTCGTAATGCCGGATCTTCGGCGCATTGGGCATCAATGTGCGCAGTGTTTCGCCCAGACGCCCCTTGCCGGCACCGTAATCGAGCAGTTCCTCGGGGCGCAGCTGCTCGAGCACCTGGGCCACGATCGGCGCATATTGCACTGAAGCCACGCCGTAATTCGGATTGCGATGCAGTTCCTCCTGCATCCTGCGGTATTCTTCGGAAATCAGCGTGGTCATGGGTTGGCTCGAGGGTTGGCTCGATCATTCTGCGCCCGGTCGAGCCGGGCAGGGACATCGGAGTTTAAAGAACCCCGGCACCTTGTTCAAATCACGATAATTCCCGCCCCAGGCACTTGGACACCTCCTTCACGCTGACCGCGCTGTTCGCCAGCAGTTTTCTGGCGGCGACCCTGCTGCCCGGGGGCTCCGAGGTGGTGCTCTTCGCGATGCTGAGACTCGACCCGGAGCAACTGTGGCCGCTGCTCGCGGTGGCCACGCTGGGCAATACGCTGGGCGGCCTGTCCTCATATCTGATCGGCCGCCTGATCCCGCAGCGCAAGCCCCTCAAAGGGCTGGCCACGGTCCAGCGCTGGGGCAGTCCGGCCCTGCTGCTGTCCTGGGTGCCGCTGGTCGGCGACCCGCTGTGCGTCGCCGCCGGCTGGCTGCGGCTCAATCCCTGGTGGTCGACGCTGTTCATCGCCATCGGCAAGTTTGCCCGCTACTGGGTGGTCGCCGTGCTGACTGTGTGATGCCGGCGTGGCCGCGTTGCGCTAAACTGCTGCTCCTGCGCGCAATACTGCTTTCGCGCGCTGCGGACTCCCGCTCAACATTCATCACTCAGCACTCCGCACTGCTCCCATGACCGCCCGCCTGCGGGAAATCCCCTACAACTACACCTCGTTCTCCGACCGCGAGATCGTGATTCGCCTGCTCGGCGCCGAACGCTGGGACCTGCTCAACGAACTGCGCGCGCAGCGGCGCACCGGGCGCTCGGCGAAAATGCTCTACGAGGTGCTCGGTGACATGTGGGTGGTCAAGCGCAATCCGTATATCGAAGACGACCTGCTCGGCAACCGCAAGCGCCGCGCGGCACTGGTCGAAGGCATGCGCGGCCGCTTGAGCGGCATCGAAGCACGGCGCGATGCCGACGACCAGCGCGTAGCCACGCTGCTGGCCGCCGCCCGCGATGCCGTTGACGGCTTCGAAGCGGAGTTCGAGGAAACCCTGGCACTGCGCCGGCGCGTGCTCGCCCGGCTGTCCAGGGCAACGCGCCGCGACAATATCCAGTTCGACGGTCTCGCCCGCGTATCCCATGTCACCGATGCCACCGACTGGCGGGTCGAATACCCCTTCGTGGTCATCAATCCGGACAACGAGGACGAAGCCGCGGATATCGTGCGCGCCTGCATTGAGCTCGGCCTCACCATCATCCCGCGCGGCGGCGGCACCGGTTACACCGGAGGCGCAATTCCGCTGACGCGGCTGTCGGCGGTGATCAATACCGAAAAACTGGACGCCCTGTCGGCGATCGAGCGCATCAGCCTGCCCGGCGTCGCGCAGCCGGTTTCCGTCCTGCGCTGCGGCGCCGGGGTGGTCACGCGACGGGCAATGGAAGTCGCGGAAGCTGCAGGCCTGGTCTTCGCCTGCGACCCGACTTCGGCTGACGCTTCCTGCATCGGCGGCAACGTCGCGATGAACGCCGGTGGCAAGAAGGCCGTGCTCTGGGGCACCGCGCTCGACAACCTCGCCTCCTGGAAAATGGTGACGCCGGATGCGCGCTGGATGCTGGTCGAGCGACTCGACCACAACCTTGGCAAGATCCACGACATTGCGCTCGCACGCTTCCGCATCACGCGTTACGCGCGCGACGGCAATACCCCGGAGGGTGAACCGCAGATACTCGAAATCCCGGGAAACACCTTCCGCAAGCGCGGGCTGGGCAAGGACGTCACCGACAAGGTACTCGGGGGACTGCCCGGCATCCAGAAGGAAGGCTGCGACGGCATCATCACCCAGGCCACGTTCGTGCTGCACAAGATGCCACCGGCGATTCGCACGGTGTGCCTTGAATTCTTCAGCCCGGTGCGTGAAGCCGTACCCTCGATCGTCGAGATCAAGCGCTACCTCGATGGCAATCCTGACGCGATACTCGCCGGCCTCGAGCACCTCGATGCGCGCTATGTGAAAGCCGTCGGCTACGCCACCAAGTCGCGCCGCGCCGGCCGTCCGAAAATGGTGCTGGTCGGCGACATCGTCGGCGACAACGAAGATGCAGTCGCTGCCGCCGCTTCGCAGGTCGTGCGCATCGCCAATGCCCGCGGCGCCGAAGGTTTCATTGCCGTCTCCGCCGAGTCGCGCAAGACCTTCTGGCTCGATCGCGCGCGTACCGCCGCCATTGCCCGCCACACCAATGCCTTCAAGATCAACGAGGACGTGGTGATTCCGCTGGAGCGCCTCGGCGACTATTCCGACGGCATTGAACGCATCAACATCGAACTGTCGATTCGCAACAAACTGCGCATCCTCGACGCCGTCGAGGCCGTGATTGCCGGCGAACTGCCGGTCGCCAGCCCGGACCCCGGTGTCTCGGCCGCCGAGCTCATCGGCGACCGGCCGGAGCGGGCACGCACCCTGATTGCGACAGCACGCGAACGCTGGCAATGGCTGCTCGACCACATCGACACGCCTTTGGCCGAGTTGCCTGAAACGCACGGTAAGTCGTGGGACTTTTACTCATCACTCATCACTCATCGCTCATCACTGTCACTGTCACTGTTCCACTCCTTGCAGGATTACGCCATCCGGGTGTCGTGGAAGGAAGAAGTCCGCGTTCACCTCGCCGACCTGTTCAGCGGTCGGCCGTTCGCAAAAGTGATGGACGCCGTGGATGCCGCGCACCGCCTGGCGCTGCGCGGGCGCGTGTTCGTCGCGCTGCACATGCATGCCGGCGACGGCAACGTGCACACCAACATCCCGGTGAACTCCGACAATTACGCGATGCTGCAGGAGGCCGCCGAAGCAGTCGCGCGCATCATGCGCCTGGCCGAATCGCTGGACGGCGTGATTTCCGGCGAACACGGCATCGGCATCACCAAGCTCGAATTCCTGCCGCCGGAGCGCATCGCTGCCTTTCAGGCCTACAAGCAGGCGGTTGATCCCGACGGCCATTTCAACAAGGGCAAACTGCTGCGGAACGGAGAAACTGCGGCCGATCTGAGCAATGCCTACACGCCGAGCTTCTCGCTGCTCGGCGCCGAAAGCCTGATCCTCGAGCATTCCGATGTCGGCGCCATCGCCCATTCAATCAAGGATTGCCTGCGCTGCGGCAAATGCAAGCCGGTCTGCGCCACCCATGTGCCGCGTGCCAACCTGCTCTACAGCCCGCGCAACAAGATTCTCGCCACCAGCCTGCTGATCGAAGCCTTTCTCTACGAAGAACAGACCCGGCGCGGCATTTCACTGGAGCATTTTGACGAATTCAGCGATGTTGCCGACCATTGCACGGTGTGCCACAAATGTCTGAACCCCTGTCCGGTGGATATTGATTTTGGCGACGTATCAGTCGTAATGCGCAATTTCCTGCGTCAGCGTGGCAAAAAGCGCTTCAACGTCGGTGCGAAGGCGGCGATGTTTTTCCTCAATGCCACCGATCCGCGCACCATCAACATCACGCGCAAGCTGATGATCGACTGGGGATTCAAGGCCCAGCGCCTGGCCTACGGCGCGGCCAAGGCGCTGGGCCTCGCCGGGCAGCAGACGCGTCGCCCGCCGGCCACCACGGGCAAACCGCAAATCCGCACTCAAGTCATCCACTTCATCAACAAGCCGATGCCCGGCAAGCTGCCGAAGAAGGCGTCACGCGCGCTGCTCGACATCGAGGACGCGCGCATGGTGCCGGTGATCCGCGACCCGGCGAAAGTCACCGACGATACGGATGCGGTGTTTTATTTCCCCGGCTGCGGTTCGGAACGGCTGTTCAGCCAGGTCGGGCTGGCGACCCAGGCGATGTTGTTCGACCTTGGCGTGCAGACCGTGCTGCCGCCGGGCTACCTCTGCTGCGGCTATCCGCAGACCGCGGCCGGCGAGGAAGCCAAGGGCCAGGCCATCACCACCGCCAACCGCGTGTTGTTTCATCGCGTCGCGCACACGCTGAACTACCTCGACATCAAGACCGTCATCGTGTCCTGCGGCACCTGCATGGACCAGCTGCAGAAATACGAATTCGAAAAGATCTTCCCCGGCTGCCGCCTGCTCGACATTCACGAATACCTGATGGAGCAGGGCGTGAAACTCGACGGCGTCAGTGGCACGCGTTACATGTACCACGATCCCTGCCACACGCCGATGAAAACCCACGCGCCGATGAAAGTGGTCAACACGCTGATGGCTGCGCCGGTGAACCTCAGCGAACGCTGCTGCGGCGAATCCGGCACGCTTGCAGTGACACGTCCCGACATCTCAACCCAGGTGCGTTTCCGCAAGGAAGAGGAGATGCGCCGCGGCGCGGCGAAGCTGCGCGAGTCCGTCGGCGACGGCGCGGTTAAGGTGCTGACCTCCTGCCCGTCCTGCCTGCAGGGACTGGCGCGCTTTGCCGGTGACGCAGACATCGAGGCGGACTACATCGTCGTCGAAATGGCGCGCCGCCTGCTCGGGCCGCAATGGCTGGAAAACTACGTTGCCAAGGCCAATAGCGGCGGCATCGAACGGGTTCTGCTTTAGAGCGCCTGACCGGATGACACACGTGTGCATTACAGCGGGCCAGGCGCTCTCAATGCGTGCGATTTGGCACAGCCATGATGACGCCATCTGTCGTGGATCGGCGACATGTGCGGTATTCACTTGCGCACCCGCCTCCCTGCTACGAATAATGCGTACCTCAAACCCGAGGGATACGCAATGGCTACTGTCTTGAGTGCTATACCGGGACTGCTGAAAATCTCCGATGCCGCAGCGACCGCAGCATTTGTCGCGCAGCTCGGCCCCGCCAGTCCCACACAACGTCAGGCCCAGCTGCTGACCCAACTGCGCCTGCTCGCTGACACCCGAATCGACGGCAACGAGCGCCTGCGCGTGCTCGAGTCGCTGCGCGACACGCTGCTCGAAACACAGCACGCGCGCAGCCGTGAGTACTGGGGCAAGCCGGTGCCCTTCGACAGCGATACGCGGGAGATTTTCGAGCGCAGCGTTGCGCTCTGGCGCGCCTTTGCCGACGCCTATGAATCGCTGATCGCCGACATGGCGGAAGCCGCGCCCGATCTCGCCGAACACGCCGAGATCGTCTGCTACCGCGCGCTGCGCATGGCGGGCTTCGCGATGACCGCGCACAACCGTGCCTACCACGCGGTGCCGGCAGCGCTTTGGGAACAGCTGCACCGGCTCTACGCCTTTGCCGAAAGCGCCGAGGTCACCACCACGCCTGTCAGCGAAGGCAGTGGCGCGAGCAACGTCAACCTCGCCTACCTGCAGGTCGTGCTGACGCAACGCGCGAACCCGGACGCGCTGTCGCTGCAGCAGATGAACACGGTTGACCGCGCGCTGGCGCAATGGGTCGCGCTGACCGGCATTTCGCGCACGCCGCCGGCAGCGAACGCCGACACCGCCCTCGCCATCGATCTCGACTCGGCAGAAGGCGCGCGACGGCCGAAGAATCTCAAGGATGGCAAGCTGCGTTACCTCGAACTTGAGCAGCTTGGCGAAAAGCTGCGCCAGACCGCGATCGGGCTGAAAACGCAAAGCCCGGAAAAACTGGGCCTCGGCCTGATCGGCAGCGCTGAGTGCGAGAAGTTGATGCTCGGCCTGCATTCGCACTGGATCATGCCGGGCACCGGCCGCATCGATGAGCGCAAGGCGGTGTCTTTCAACGTGCTGGTCTCCGGCACGCTCGCCGCCATGCATTTCAACATCAGCGGCAAACCCTTCGTGCCGCCCGACGCCGGACTGTCATCGCGCGAGCGCTTCGAGATGGCCGGATTCCAGCGGGTCGACGGCCCCGCCGTCGGCGAGGCCTCGATGCGCAGCCGCACGCTGGAAACCTGGACCGTCTCCAACCAGAGCGCCTCCGGCATCCTCGGCCTCTGCCGCAAACCTTCGGATACCACCCGGCTTGCATACAACCAGCTGCTCGGCCTGGTCGCCCCCAACGGCAACACCTATCTCGGCTTCGTGCAGCGGCTGTCGGTCGACAGCCAAGGCTCTGCCTGGCTGGGTTTCCGCCTGCTGCGCGCGAAGGCGATTGCCGTGGCGGTGCGCCCGACGGACAAGGACCTGCCCTACGACCGCGCGCTGCTGCTGAACGCCGCCCCCGGGGGCGAGCCGCCTTCAATCCTGCTGACTCCCGGCACCTGGCAGGATGGCCGCGTGCTCGACCTGCATCATGACGGCAAGTCGCAGCGCATCCGCCTCATCGGTTTGCTCGACAGTGGCACCAATTTCGAGCGCGCAAGCTACGCCGCCGCTTGAGCGGGCCTTGCCCCGCGCCAGCGCCGCCGCGGAATTATTTGCACCGGATTACGCTGCGGC
This sequence comes from Burkholderiales bacterium, assembly GCA_030684405.1. Classification (GTDB taxonomy): domain Bacteria; phylum Pseudomonadota; class Gammaproteobacteria; order Burkholderiales; family SG8-41. The sequence goes on from JAUXYA010000032.1 coordinate 9,110, forward strand.
ACGCGAACGCTTCCGCGCAGCGGCCCTGCGCGCCGGTGCTACGCTCGATGCGTTGCCGCTGGCGGCACGCGGACCACGCGACGAAAACCTGAGTATCGACATCGCCTGGCTCGGCGCGCGACAGCCGCGGCACGCGGTGCTGCAGGTCACCGGGGTGCATGGTGTGGAAGCCTTCGCCGGATCTGCGGCCCAGCTCGCGCTGTTGGCGGCGCCGCCGCAGCTGCCGGCAGACGGCGCGCTGGTGCTGCTGCACGTACTCAATCCCTACGGCATGGCCTGGCTGCGCCGCGCCAATGAACACAACGTCGACCTCAACCGCAACTTCCACCTCGACAGCGGCATCTGGACCGGTGCGCCGCCGCTCTACAAGCGCCTCGATGCGCTGCTCAATCCCGCATCGCCACCGGCGCGCGATGCCTTCGCCTTGCGCCTCGCCGCGGCAGGACTGCGCCACGGAGTGCATGCCGTACGCCAGGCCATCGCTCACGGCCAGCACCGCTATCCGCGCGGACTGTTCTACGGCGGCGCCGAATTGCAACCCGGGCCACGCCTGTTCATCGACTGGCTGCAGGCGCAACTCGGAACTGCGGAGCGGCTGTTCGTGATCGACATGCACACAGGGCTGGGGCCGCAGGGCAAAGACACGCTGATCCTCGAGCCCGGTGTCGGCAGTGCGTCCGTAGCGACACTGCAGGCCGCACTGCAGCGCCCCCTGACCGGCGGCAGCGCGGCGCCCGCCGCCTACACGGTGCGCGGCAGCCTCGGAGCGGCGCTGCCGCGGCTGTTGCCCGAGACCCGCATCGAATTCGTGCTCCAGGAAATCGGCACCTGGCCGCCCCTGCGCGTGATCGGCGCGCTGCGCGATGAAAACCGCTGGCACCACTACGGCGACGGCAGCATTGATCATCCCGCCAAGCGCTGCCTGCTCGAAGCGCTGTGTCCCGCGGCGTCAGCCTGGCGTGAAGCCGCGGCAACGCTCGGTGCCGGGCTCGTGCAGCGCGCCGCCGCGTGGCAGTTCGCGGACGCACGCGCATGAGCTGCGAACTGTGCCAATCCGCGGGCGGCACCCTGCTGTGGCAGGACAGCCGCTGCCGCGTAGTCCGCGTTGACGAGCCCGGTTATCCCGGATTCTGCCGCGTGATCTGGAATACGCATGTGAAGGAAATGAGCGACCTTTCCGCCGCCGACCGCGCCCACTGCATGGCCGTGGTGCTGGGCGTCGAACAGGCCCTGCGCCAGTTGCTGCAGCCGGACAAGATCAACCTCGCCAGCCTCGGCAACATGGTCGCGCACCTGCACTGGCATGTGATTCCGCGCTTCGCCGACGACCCGCATTTTCCGCAGCCGATATGGGGCGCGCGCCAGCGCGAAGGCCAAGGTGCACGCCGGGCGGACCCAGGCGCGCTGCTGGCCGCAATTGCAGCAGAACTTGAAAATCTTAATAAAAACAGGTAGTTATATCAGGCGCTACGAGCGTCGGCATGTGCCGGCCGGGCCACTACCTGACTCTCCGGGAACACCACGCTGAAGCAGCTGCCGCGGCCCGTCTCGCTGGAGACTTCCAGTTTGGCGGCATGGCGGTTGACCACGTGTTTGACGATGGCCAGTCCCAGTCCGGTGCCGCCGGTCTCCCGCGAACGCCCGCGGTCGACGCGGTAGAAGCGCTCGGTCAGCCGCGGCAGGTGATCCGGCGCAATGCCGATGCCGGTATCACGCACCGCGAACACCGCTCCAGCGCCGGCGTCTTTCCACGACAGGCTGATCTCGCCCCCGGGCGGCGTGTAACGGACCGCATTGCTGACGAGATTGCCGAAGGCGCTGCGCAATTCGTCCTCCGCACCGCTGACCCAGGCCTCGCTTTCCAGCAGCAGCGTCACCTTGTGGCGCCCCGCGGACAGCGCCAGCGCGTCGTGGTACAGCGCGCGCGCAATGTCCGGCACATTGACCGGATCGTCGCGCACGGGATGGCCCGAGGACTCGAGCCGCGACAGCGTCAGCAGGTCCTCGACCAGAGTCTGCATGCGCTTTGCCTGATCGCTCATCATCGGCACCGAGCGCCGGATCAGCGCCGGATCCGGCGTCTCCATGTCAGCAATGGTTTCGAGGAATCCGCCGATCACCGTCAGCGGGGTGCGCAGTTCGTGCGAAACATTGGCGACAAAGTCGCGGCGCATGGTCTCGACACGCTCGCGGTCGGTGACGTCACGGCTGATGATCAGCTTGCGGTTGGCCTCGTAGGGCATGATCAAAACCGACAGGATCAGGTCGCCCCCGCGCGCGCTGCGCAGTATCAGCGGGTCGGGATAACCCTGGGCATCCAGTGCCTCGACGATAAGCGGCTGGCGTACGAGATAAGTGACCTGCTGGCCAACATCGCGTGCCGCATCGAGGCCGAAATGGAGCTCGGCCCTGGGATTGCACCACTCGATCCGGTTCCTGCCGTCAACAATCACCAGTCCGTCGGGCATCGCCATACCGGCCCTCTGGAAATCCTGCAGCGTCGCGGTGAGCCGCGACTCGCTGCGCCGCTGGCGCCGCAACAGGTGATAAAAGGCTGCGAACACATCCTCCCACAGCCCGCTGCCGTCGGGCAGCGCCTCGGGGAGCGGATCAGCCAGCCATTTCGACAGGCGGACGAGGTGGCGGACATGATGCAGCAGCATCAGCAGGACCAGCAGCAGCGCCAGCGCCAGCGCCTGCACGGCGCCAGCCACCGGCCATGCCAGCAGGGCAGCCAGGGCCACCAGCGCAAGCCGCCATGCGGAGCCGATCCAGATCTTGTTCAAGCGTGCATCCTTTCCCCGAGCCGATTATCTCACGCGGCCGCCGGGCCCGATGCGCCGCTCAGCCTGTCGAGAACCGGTATCCCGAACTGCGCACCGTCTGCACCAGGCCGTCGTGGTCGCTCGGCTCCAGTGCCTTGCGCAGCCGCCGGATATGCACGTCAACCGTGCGCTCCTCGACGAACACGTGGTCGCCCCACACATGGTCGAGCAGTTGCACCCGCGAGTAGACGCGCTCGGCGTGGGTCATGAAGAAATGCAGCAGCCGGAACTCGGTGGGCCCCAGCTGCAGCGGTGCACCGTTGCCGGTCACGCGATGGCTACCGGGGTCGAGACGCAAGCCGGCGATCTCGATGACGTCGTCGGTAGCCTGGGGCGAGCGCCGCCGCAGCAGCGCCTTGACCCGCGCGTTGAGTTCGCGCGGTGAAAACGGCTTGGTGATGTAATCGTCGGCGCCGGTTTCCAGGCCCACCAGCTTGTCCTGCTCCTCGGCGCGCGCGGTGAGCATGATCAGCGGCACGGCCTGGGTACGCTTGTCGCTGCGCAGGCGACGCGCGAACTCGACGCCGTTGATGCCGGGCAGCATCCAGTCGAGCACGATCAGGTCCGGCAATTCGTCACGCACCATGCTCATCGCCTGTTCGGCCGACTCGGCGCGCAGCGCGCGATGCCCCGCCAGCTCCAGGTTGCAGGCCACCAGTTCCTGGATCGCCGGTTCGTCTTCGACCACCAGTATTGTTGCGGCCATGGGTGCTCCGGGCAGATTCGACAGATCCGCATATTATGACCCCCTTGTTACAGGGACATGACAGTGCGCCGACGAAACATCGCAAGTCCTTGCATTCAAAGCCGGTTTTCCTGCTCCTGCGGGGTCGGTTATGATGCGCCTCCCGCATTCCCGCATCAGACACAGGCAGCCCATGGCCGGACTCAACAAGAACGTGCCCCAACCCACCGAGATCACCCTGCATCAGGCTTCCCGCGCGCTGGAAATCGCCTTTTCCGACGGCAAGTCCTTCCGCCTGCCCTGTGAGTTCCTGCGTGTGTTTTCGCCGTCGGCCGAAGTCCGCGGCCACGGACCGGGGCAGGAAACGCTGCAGACCGGCAAGAAGGACGTCACCATCACCGCGGTCGAACCGGTAGGCCAGTATGCGATTCAGCTGCGTTTCTCCGATGGCCACGACACAGGGATCTATTCCTGGGACCTGCTCTATGATTACGGCCTGCGCCAGGACGCAATGTGGCAGGATTACCTGAAGAGGATGCAGGAGGCGGGGGCTGCGCGATAGATGACGTGAGGCGTAAAGAGTAAGCAGTAAGCAGTAAGCAGTAAGCAGTAAGCAGTAAGCAGTAAGCAGTAAGCAGTAAGCAGTAAGCAGTAAGCAGTAAGCAGTAAAAAAAACAACGGTTGGGGAACCCGGAGTCGCAATACTTTTCTTAAAACCACCGCTCACCACTCACCACTCACCGTTATCCCATGAAAACCACAGACTTCGGATTCAGCAAGGTCGCCGAGGACGAGAAGGCGCGCAAGGTCGCCGCGGTCTTCGACTCGGTCGCGTCGCGCTACGATCTGATGAACGACCTGATGTCGGCGGGCCTGCATCGCTTGTGGAAACGTTTTACCGCGGAGCAGAGCCTGACCCGTCCCGGCGAACGCGTGCTCGACGTTGCCGGCGGCACCGGCGACCTGACGCGGCTGTTCGCGCAGCGCGTCGGCCCGCGCGGCTCGGTGGTGATCACCGACATCACCGGCCCGATGCTGCGCCGCGGCCGCGACCGCCTGATCGACGAAGGGCTGGTCGTGCCCACCGTGCAGTGCGACGCCGAAAAACTGCCTTTCCCCGATGCTTATTTCGACTGCGTCTGCGTTGCCTTCGGCCTGCGCAACATGACGCACAAGGATGCGGCAATCGCCGAGATGCAGCGCGTGCTGCGCCCGGGCGGACGCCTGCTGGTACTGGAGTTTTCGCGGGTCTGGCAGCCGCTGGCGCCGCTCTACGACACCTATTCCTTCCAGGTGCTGCCGCGGCTGGGGAAGTTGATCACCAACGATGCCGACAGCTATCGCTATCTCGCCGAGTCGATCCGCATGCATCCCGACCAGAACACGCTGAAACAGATGATGCTCGATGCCGGGCTCGAACGCGTCGAATACTTCAATCTGGCGGCGGGTGTCGTCGCGTTGCATCGCGGCTTTCGCTTCTGAACCCGCGGGCCCCGGAATTTGTTGCAATAAACTGATTTTGTTAATTATTCTTATTAATACCGGCCCCAGCAGGTGCTCGCTATAATGAGTTGGTCAAATCCGAACCGGAGTAATCCATGAAAAATTTCCTGATGGCCCTGATTGCCGCCTGCGGCCTGTCTCTGATCGCTGTCGATGTTGAGGCCAAGCGCCTCGGCGGCGGACGCAACCTCGGCATGCAGCGCAACGTCCAGCAGGCGCCCCCCAAAGCGCCGGCGCAACAGCAACAGCAGCAACAGGCCCAGCAGCCCGGTACGCCGGCGCCGCAGCCTGCGGCCGCGGCCGGCAACAAGTGGATGGGCCCGCTCGCCGGACTCGCACTGGGCGCCGGGCTGATGGCGCTGTTCATGAACAATGGCATCGCCGGTGCGCTCGCCGGTCTGCTGCTGCTCGCCGCGATTGCCGGCGTCGCAGTGATGGCCTTCCGCATGCTGCGCGGCAAGGCCGCGACGGCGCCGATGCAATACGCCGGCAACGGGCCCCAGCCCCTGGGCAACGCAACCGGCAGCGGCGCGGCAGTGCATTCTCTGGCCGCGGCAACCGCCAGTGCCAGCCGCTGGCCCGCCGATTTCAACGCCCAGGAATTCCTGCGCCATGCGCGGCTCAATTTCGTGCGCCTGCAGGAAGCCCACGATGCCCGCGACGCCACGGCGCTGGCCGATTTCCTGACCCCGGACCTGCTCGAGGATATCCGTGCGCATTGGCAGTCCGACGCTGAAGCCACCGGTACAACCGATGTGGTGACCCTGGAATCCGAAGTGCTCGACGTCGTCACCGAAGGCCTGCTCCACGTAGTCAGTGTGCGTTTCTCCGGCCTGATCCGCGAGGGCAGTGATGAGCCGCAGTCCTTCGCCGAAATCTGGCACCTGGAAAAACCGCTGCGCGGCAATGCCGGCTGGATGGTGTCCGGCATTCAGCAGGCCTGATCCCGTAGCGTCAGGGCGGCGCGGCAACGCGTCGCCCTTTTGCTTTTTTCCACACCCCCTCCATGCTCGACGCCCTCGCCGGCGCACCCCTGAACCACCTGCTGCGCGCCAGCGACTGGGCGCGAGAGGCGCTGCGCGTCCACGCCGGCAAGACCGCCTGCTTCCGCTGCCTGCCCTTTGAAACCCGCCTTGTGATACTCGACAGCGGCGAAGTGCGGCCGGCTCCCGCGGCTGCGGAGCCCGCGCTGACGCTTACTCTGACACCGGGACTGATGTTGCGCGTCGCCGCACGCGACGACAGCGTCTGGCGTGACGTGCAGAGCGAAGGCGATGCGGCGCTCGCCGCCACCATCCACCAGCTTTGGCGCGAGCTGCGCTGGGATGCCGAGGAAGACCTGTCGAAGCTGATCGGCGACATCGCCGCGCACCGCATCGCCGAATCCGGACGCACGCTGCAACGCTGGGCGGGTTCCGCCGGCGACAACTTCGCACGCTCCGCCGCCGAGTACTGGACCGAGGAACAGCCGCTGATTGCGGCAAAAGGCGACATCACCCGCTTCACTGCCGAGGTCGATCGCCTGCGCGATGACGTCGCAAGGCTGGAAAAGCGCGTCGCCCTGCTCGATCGCCGCTGAGCGCGGCGCCTCCCGGTAGCGCGGCCGGTTAAAATGCGCGGGTGCGCCTCCTCCGCCTGCTGAAAATCCTGCGCGTCGCACTGCGCTTCGGACTCGACGAATTCCTGCTCGGTCACGAACGCGTACGCGTGCAGCGCGCCGCTGTCAGCACGCTGCTGTTCTGGCGCGATCTCTCCGCGCCGCGCGCCGTGCGGCTGCGCCGCGCACTGGAGGCGCTGGGTCCCATATTCGTCAAGTTCGGCCAGGTGCTGTCGACGCGCCGCGACCTGATGCCGATCGACATCGCTGACGAACTGGCACGGCTGCAGGACCGGGTGCCCCCCTTCCCGGGCGAGCAGGCGGAGCAAATCCTGCACGAAGCCTATGGCAGGCCCGTAGCGCAGGTGTTCGCTTGCTTCGACCGCACCCCGGTGGCCAGCGCCTCGGTCGCCCAGGTGCATTTCGCAACCCTGCCCGACGGCCGCGAGGCCGCAGTCAAGGTGCTGCGTCCGGGCATCGCCGAAATCATCGCCAAGGATCTCGCGCTGATGGATGCCGGCGCACAGTTGCTCGAGCTGCTGTGGGCCGACGGCAAACGCCTGAAGCCGCGCGAGGTCGTCGCCGAATTCGAGCGCCACCTCGAGGACGAGCTCGACCTGATGCGCGAAGCGGCGAACGCCAACCAGCTGCGGCGCAACTTCGCCGACTCGCCACTGCTGGCGGTGCCGGAGATCTACTGGGACTGGTGCTCGACGCAGGTGATGGTGATGCAACGCATGCAGGGCGCGCCAGTGTCGGCGGTGAACGAGTTGCGCGCGCAGGGCGTGGACATCCCGAAACTGGCGCGGGCTGGCGTGGAAATCTTTTTTACCCAGGTTTTCCGTGACGGGTTCTTTCATGCCGACATGCATCCCGGCAATATCCTGGTGACACCGCAGGGCCAGTACGTCGCGCTCGACTTCGGCATCATGGGCACGCTGACCGAGGTCGACAAGCATTACCTGGCCTGCAATTTCATCGCCTTCTTCCGCCGCGATTACCGCCGCGTCGCCGAAGTCCATGTCGAGTCCGGCTGGGCGCCGCCAGGCACCCGGGTCGAGGAATTCGAAACCGCGATCCGCGCCGTCTGCGAGCCGATTTTCGACAGGCCGCTGAAGGAGATCTCCTTCGGCCGCGTGCTGCTGCGGCTGTTCCAGACCTCGCGCCGCTTCAATATCGAGATTCAGCCGCAGCTGGTGCTGCTGCAGAAGACCCTGCTCAACATCGAAGGCCTGGGCCGCGAGCTCGATCCCGAGCTCGACCTCTGGAGCACTGCCAAGCCCTTTCTCGAGCGCTGGATGTCGGAACAGGTCGGCTGGCGCGGGCTGGTTCGTCGCATTGGCGACGAGCTGCCGTTCTGGAGTGAACTGCTGCCGCAGCTGCCGCGACTGGTGCAGCAATTCCTGGCGCATGACCGCGACGCCGAGTTGCGTGAGCAGGCGCAAGCCTTGCTGCGCCAGCAGCGCCGCAACGGCTGGCTGCTGGCGGGGATCGCCGCGCTGCTGACGGCGCTGGTCCTGCTGCAGCTGCTGCCATAAAGGCGCAGCCGGCCGCTATAATTCGCCCCAAAAAGGGAGCCCTGCGATGCTGCTGACATTCGTCGTCATTTACCTGCTGGCGTCCATTGCTGTCGGCATCATCGCCGCCACCCGCGTGCACACGGCCAGGGATTTCATCGAAGCCGGCCGTTCGCTGCCCTTCTACGTCGTCACCGCGACGGTGTTCGCGACCTGGTTCGGCTCCGAAACGGTACTCGGCATCTCGTCGACCTTCATCAAGGACGGGCTCGGCGGCATCGTGTCGGATCCCTTCGGCTCCAGCCTCTGCCTGATTTTCGTCGGCCTGTTTTTCGCGGCGAAACTTTACCGGATGAACCTGCTCACCATCGGCGACTACTACCGCGTGCGCTACAACGCGGTGGCCGAGGTGCTGGTCAGCGTGGCCATCGTGATCTCCTACCTCGGCTGGCTGTCGGCGCAGATCGTGGTCATCGGTCTGGTGTTCAGCGTGGTCACCGCCGGCGCGGTATCGATGGAGGCCGGCATCGTGATCGGCGCCTCGGTGGTGGTGATCTACACCCTGTGGGGCGGCATGTATTCGGTGGCCTGGACCAACTTTGTACAGATGGTGGTCATCGTCATCGGCCTGTTTTACATCGCGTGGATCGTTGCCGACAAGGCCGGCGGCGTCGTCAGTGTCGTGGCGCACGCGGAGGCCGCCGGCAAGCTCGAGTTCTGGCCGAAGCCCGACACCCGCGACGTGCTCGCCTTCATCGCCGCCGCGATCACCATGATGTTCGGCTCCATCCCGCAGCAGGACGTGTTTCAGCGCATCAATTCCTCGCGCACCGAAAAAATCGCCGTCTACGGTTCGGTGCTTGGCGGTTCGCTGTACTTCCTGTTCGCCTTCGTGCCGATTTTCCTCGCCTATTCCGCCTACCTGATCGACCCGAAGATGGTGGACGCGCTGATGGCGCAGGACCACCAGCTGATCCTGCCGACGCTGATCCTGCAGGAAACGCCGCTGCTGGCGCAGATCATATTCTTCGGCGCGCTGCTGTCGGCGGTAATGAGCACCGCCAGCGGCACATTGCTGGCACCCTCGGTGACCTTCACCGAAAATATCCTCAAGCACATTCTGCAGAAGGATTTCACCGACCGCGAGATGCTGCGGACCATGCGCGTGGTGGTGGCCTGTTTTGCGGTGATCGTGACGCTGTTCTCGCTCAACACCGAGGCAACGATCTACGAGATGGTGGTCGGCGCCTACAAGGTCACCCTGGTCTCCGCCTTCGTGCCGCTGGTCTGCGGCCTCTACTGGCGCCGCGCCACGACTCAGGGTGCGCTCGCCGCAATCCTGCTCGGCTTCCTCGTCTGGATTTCACTGGAATTCCTGATGCCCGATGCGCTGGTGCCGCCGCAGCTCGCCGGCGTGCTCGCCAGTGCCGCGGCGATGGTCATCGGCTCGCTGCTGCCGCAGTGGATCGGCACGCAGGGCCGCCGTCGCCCTCACGAAATGATTGTTAACAGGCCCTGAGCCGGCATCGCGCCGGATGACCGACTGGCTGCGCCTCCTGCGCCCGGCGCTGTTCGCGCTGCTCGCCGTCAATGCGGCAGTGTATGCCGCCAGCGGCCGCTTTTCCGAAGGACTCGATGCACTCGCCTGGTACCTGCTGCTGGTACTGTTCGAGCTCGAAGCGCGCTGCCCGAATTGGACCCGCCGGCCACGCATCGCCGGGATGCTCGGCCTGTTGCGCACTCTCGCCGCAATCGCAGTCGTCGCCGCCGCGGCTGCTTATCTGCAGGAACACGAATGGCTGGACGCGACGAACGCGCTGCTGTGGATCAGCGTCGTGCTCGTGCTGGAACTGGGAGTGCGAATGCCCGCAACCATGGTGCGTCATCGCCGCACACTCACGCTGGGCTCATCCCTGCTCTATGCCGCGCTTGCCGCGGTCGCGTTGACCTGGCTGCTGCGCGGCGAGTGGCTTGATGGCTACGATGCCCTGCTGTGGATCGCCGCGTTTGCGCTGATCGAACTCGATCTGTTTCGCAGAAAGGCCGTGGATAATTTATAACTATTTGTTTTTATTGGTTATTTGTAGGTTTCGCGAAAGGCGGCTATGAACCTCGGCAGCTGTTCCACCGGCAGGTGGTTGATGCCCGCGGCCGCCTTGCGACCGCCGCCGCTCGCAAATGCCTGGCACAGCTGATCGGCGCCCTGCGGCCGGCTGCGCGGCGCGCGCAGGCTGACGGCAAAGGCGCCGTCAGCCTTGCCCACGAGCACGGCATGGGCGCGCTGTGGCGCGCCCTGCGCAAGGCGGTTGCCGAACACGCCATTGACGCGCCGGCTCCAGGCTGCATCCGGCAGGATGTACAAAGCCAGGGCAGCATCCGCGAATTCCGGCTGCAGGCCCTCGGCCCGCGCCAGATCCTCCGCTGCCGCCTGCTTCAGCACCTCGAACACCGGCTCATCGACCATGAAGTGCCGCGGGTCGGGATAGGGCATCAGCGCGCGGTAGAGGTCAGCAGGATGGTAATGCAGGTCTTCGACGGTCTCGCCGTAGGCGTTGTAGTTGATCGCCTCGCCGAGCTCGTGCAGACGCGCCAGTTCGGTGTGGTCCAGCTTGAGGGGCTGCGCGGCGCGCAGCGCGGATTCGACCATGTTGTCGCCAAAAGCCGCCACCACGGCCCACAGGCGGTGCCGACCGTTGAGATGACGATCGACCAGCAGGCTGGTGCAGACATCCGGCGCGGTGTCGATGTGCGCTTCGAATTGCGGATGCTGCGGAATGTCGCCGGCGGCATGATGGTCAAAATAGCGCAGGCGCGCGCCGCGCAGCAGCGCGCGCTCCACGGCGCGTGCGTTGCTGCGCAGTGAAATGTCGAGCACGGTGAGGCTGTCCCCGGCACTTACCGCGACGCGCTCAACGAGCTCAATATCGCGTTTGACGCCGGTGACCAGCTCCGCGTCCTGCGGCTGTTCGAGGCGCAGCTGGTGCAACGCGCAAATGCCGTCAGCGTCGCCGTTGAAGATGTCGTAGAATTTCATTGATGTTGCTGGAATCCCAATCGCCGTCCGCAAGACGCGGCCCCAGCCTCGCGGGCACGGCGGCGCTAGCTTACAGTCTGCTCATCATCTATGCCAGCCTGCAGCCCTTTACCGGCTGGCGCGCGATTCCCGCGGAGTTCGGCATTTTTCTTTTCGAATCCTGGCCGCGGTGGATCACTTTTGATGACGTGCTGTTCAACTTCGTCGCCTATGCGCCGCTCGGCCTCCTCACTGCCCTCGCGCTGCGCGCACGCTGGAGCGCGCCTGTCGCAGTCGCAGCTGCAGCCGTCACCTGCACGCTGCTCAGCGGCGCGCTGGAAACGGTGCAGCAATACCTGCCGTCGCGCATCGCCTCGAACGTCGACCTGCTGGTCAACGCCGCCGGTGCTACCGCCGGCGCGTTGCTCGCTCCGCTGTTCTCGCCGCAGCAGCGCCTGGGACGCGAGCTTGCGCAACTGCGCAGCGAGTGGTTTGTCGACGGCCCGCGCGGCGACGCCGTGCTGGTGCTGGCCGGCCTGTGGCTGCTCGCGCAGTTGCACTTGCCGTCGATCGCCTTCGGCAACGGCGACCTGCGCGCGAGCTTCAGCTTCACCCTGCTGTTCCCCTTTTCGCCACAATCCTATTTGGCCGCGGAAGCCGGCGTCGTCGCGCTCAATACCGCGGGACTCGGCCTGCTGCTGGCCGGCGCCACGCGCAATCCGGGGCCGGGTTACTGGCGCGCGCTGGCGCTGCTGTTCGGTCTGGCGACCGCGCTCAAGACCGCAACTGCGCTGATGCTGCTGCAGGCACCCAATCCCTGGAGCTGGTTGACGCCGGGGGTATTGCTCGGCCTCACCTGCGCTATGGCCGTGCTGTTGCTGCTGATCCGACTGCCGCCGGGTGGCCGCAATGCACTGGCCTTCCTGGCGCTCGCCGCCGCGATGGTCTTGATCAACGGCACGCCCGAAAACCCGTACCGGCCGGTAGCGGCCTACCTGCTGCAGGGCCGGGCGAGCCATATTCTCAGTTTTGCCAGCATGCTGCGCGCGCTGTCGGAGCTGTGGCCATTTCTCGCGATGCTTTGCGCACTGCTGAGCCTGCCGGCGCGCGACAGCCGCCCTTATCGACATTGAACAACACTGACCGGATTCGCCATGCCCCGAAAAACTGCCCCCGCCCCTACCCTTGCCGCCCTGCGCCTGCAACTGCGGCGTTTTGCCGAGGCCCGCGACTGGGGCCAGTTCCACACGCCGAAAAACCTGGCGATGGCGCTCAGCGTCGAGGCCGCCGAGTTGCTCGAATGTTTCCAGTGGCTGACCGCGGACCAGAGCGCGCGACCGGGCGTGGCCGACCGCCGCGCGATCGAGGAGGAAATGGCCGACGTGTTGCTCTACCTGCTGCGCCTGTCGGACGTGCTCGGCGTCGACCTGCCGCGGGCTGCGCAGCGCAAGCTGGCGATCAATGCCCGCAAGTACCCGGTGGCACTGGCGCGCGGCAATGCGCGCAAATACTCTCAGCTCTGACGCGGGATTGCCCCGGGCACCCCGGTTATAATCGTGCTCCCTCCTCGCCCGGCGCCACCTGACATGAGCCACTACAAGCACCACGTCTTTTTCTGCTGCAATCAGCGCGAGGGCGGTGCGCGCTGCTGCTGCGAGCACGATGCGCAGGCCATGCGCGACTACGCCAAGCAGAAGGTCAAGGATCTGAAGCTCTCCGGGCCGGGCAAGGTGCGCATCAACCAGGCCGGCTGCCTCGACCGCTGCGATGAAGGCCCGGTACTGGTGGTCTACCCTGAAGCCGTCTGGTACACCTATGTTGACCACGAAGACATCGACGAAATCATCAGCGAACACCTGCAGAACGGCCGCATCGTTGAACGGCTGAAAATCTGACCGCCCGCGACTGGCCGCGCCGCCGCTGCAGCCATGTCCCGCACCGTACGGCACCCCATGCATCCCTCATCTCTCGAACGCCTCGTCATCGCAGGCTCCGCAGGCGCGCTCGAAACCGACCTCAACGATCCGGGCGAACCTCGGCGCGGCCTCGCGCTGATTGCACATCCCAATCCGGTGCAGGGCGGCACCAAGGACAACAAGGTCGTCACCACGCTGGCGAAAACCCTGTTCGGCCTCGGCTATGCGGTCCTGCGTCCGAACTTCCGCGGTGTCGGTGCCAGTGCCGGCAGCTTTGATCAGGGCGTAGGCGAAACCGAGGACATCCTCGCCGTCGCGCGTTACGCGCAGGCGCGCTTCGGCGACCTGCCGCTGCTGCTCGCCGGCTTCTCCTTTGGCGCCTTCGTGCAATCCCGCGTCGCACAAACGCTGCCGGCGGAACGGCTGGTGCTGGTCGGCCCTGCGGTCAACCGGTTCCCGGCGGCCACCGTGCCGGCGGACACGCTGGTGATCCACGGCGAAGTTGACGACGTCGTGCCGCTCACCGCGGTGCTCGACTGGGCACGGCCGCAGCAGCTGCCGATCGTCGTGGTGCCCGGCGGCGAACATTTTTTCCACGGCAAGCTGCACCTGCTTTCACAAATCGTGCAGCGCCACTGCGCATGAACGCCGCCGCGCCACTGACTGTCTCCGGACTGCGCAAATCCTATGGCGACAGCGAGGTCGTCTGCGGACTCGACCTCGAGCTGCGTCCCGGCGAGTGTTTCGGCCTGCTCGGCCCCAACGGCGCCGGCAAGACCACCACGCTGCGCTTGTGTCTCGGGCTGACCGACCCCGACAGCGGCAGCATCGCCGTGCTTGGGCAGCCGGTGCCGGCACAGGCGCGCGAGGCGCGGCAACGCATCGGCGTGGTGCCCCAGTTCGACAACCTCGATCCCGATTTCACGATCCGCGAGAACCTGCTGATCTTTGGCCGTTACTTCGGCATCGCCGATGCGACCTTGCGTGCGCGTATCCCCGATCTGCTGGAATTCGCCGGACTCGCCAGTCGCGCCGACACACGCATCCAGACCCTGTCCGGCGGCATGAAGCGACGGCTGACGCTGGCGCGCGCGCTGGTCAACGACCCGGAACTGGTGTTCCTCGACGAGCCGACCACCGGCCTCGATCCGCAGGCGCGCCACGTGATCTGGGACCGCCTGCGCAAGCTGCTGAAACAGGGCAAGACGCTGTTGCTGACCACACACTTCATGGAAGAAGCGGAACGGCTGTGCGGCCGGGTCGCGATCATGGACCACGGCCGCATCATCGCCGAAGGTGAGCCCCAGGCTCTTATCGCGCAGTACGTCGAGCCGCATGTGGTCGAAGTCTACGGCGAAGCCGCGCCGGACTGGGCCGAGCTGCGCGGCCGCGTGCTGGCGGAACGCTGTGAAGCCGCCGGGGAAACCATTTTCTGCTACTCCCGGGAGCCGGCGCCCCTGCTCGCCGACCTCGACGAACGCGATGACTTGCGTTACCTGCACCGCCGCGCGAGCCTTGAAGATGTGTTCCTGAAGTTGACCGGGCGCGAGCTGCGCGACTGACATGAGCACAAAAAACCACTGGGGCCTGCCGCGTTTCAGCCTGCGCTTCCTGCACATCTGGCGGCGCAATCTGCTGGTCTGGCGCAAGCTGGCCATTCCCTCGATGCTCGGCAACCTCGCCGATCCGCTGCTCTACATGTTCGGCCTCGGCTACGGCCTCGGCCGCATGCTCGAGGACGTCGGCGGCATGTCGTATATCGGCTTCCTCGCCGCCGGCATCGTTTGTTCGAGCACGATGATGAGCGCTTCCTTCGAGGCCATGTATTCGGCGTTCTCGCGCATGCACGTGCAGAAGACCTGGGACGCCCTCCTCAACGCGCCGCTGACACTGGACGACGTTGTGCTCGGCGAACTGGCATGGGCAGCGAGCAAGAGCTTCCTCTCCGGCAGCGCGGTGCTGATCGTCGCCGCCGTGCTCGGGCTGGTGCCCTCGCCGCTGGCGCTGGCGGTGGTACCGCTGATTTTCCTGACCGGGCTTGCCTTCGCCGCACTGGGCCTGATCATGACCGCGCTGTCGCCGAGTTACGACTTCTTCATGTACTACTTCACGCTGTGCGTGACGCCGATGATGCTGCTCTGCGGTGTGTTTTTCCCGCTCGACCAATTGCCGCCCGCCGCCCAGACCGCAGCCTGGCTGCTGCCGCTGACCCATGCGGTTGCCCTTGCCCGACCGCTGGTCGCCGGCGAAATCCCGGCAGCCTGGCTGCTCCACGTTGCCGTACTCGCGGCCTACGCGGCCGCCGGTTTTCACATCGCGCTGGCGCTGACCCGACGCCGGCTCATGACCTGAGGGATACCCATGCTCTGGATCAAGACCTTCCACCTGCTGTTCGTCATCGCCTGGTTCGCCGGGCTGTTCTACCTGCCGCGGATTTTCGTCAATCTCGCGCTGGAGGAGAACGAAGCTGCGCGCGCGCGACTGCTGCTGATGGCGCGCAAGCTCTACCGCTTCATGACCCTGCTCGCGATTCCGGCGCTGGTATTCGGGCTCTGGCTGTGGGGTAGCTACGCGAAACTGGGCATGATCAGCGGCGGCTGGATGCACGCCAAACTGGCGCTGGTGGTCCTGCTTATCGGCTACCACCACGCCTGCGGTCGCCTGCTGCGCAAGTTCGAACAGGGCCGCAACAGCCGTTCGCATGTCTGGTACCGCTGGTTCAACGAAGTGCCGGTGCTGATCCTGCTCGCCACGGTCATCCTCGTCGTCGTCAAGCCGTTTTAACCTGCATGGCCTTTCCCCTCCCCTTTCTCGCGCTGCTGGCGGCGCTGGCCGCGCCCGCCGCTGCAGCTGACGCGCGCATCATCGTCCAGGAATCGCCGCTGGCCGGTTTCCAGTATTACGAAGGCAAGGCGCTGTGGGACATGATGCGTGTGGGTGATGCGCTGCAACTCGTGCGCGAGCCGCGCAACCCGCATGACGCCAATGCCGTGCGCATCGAATGGCGTGGCGAAATGCTCGGCTACCTGCCGCGCCGTGAAAACACCGACGTTGCGCGCCAGATGGACCTCGGCGCGCCGGTGAAGGCGCGCGTGGTGCGGCTGACGGACGCGCGCAATCCCTGGCACAGGGTGCGTTTCGAGGTCTATGTCGAACTCGCCCCGGTCGCAAAAAAGTGATTGCAACCACTCTCCCTCACCCCCGCCCCCTCCCCCGAGGGGGGAGGGGAGACATTTGCGGCAACTGGCCTGAACGGCCAGTTGCCGGAGTTTAGGAATGGAACAGTTTTTCGCAACCTGCCCGCGCGGACTCGAAGCTGTGCTGGGTGAAGAACTGGCGGCGCTCGGCGCGCAGGATGTGCGCCCGGTCGACGGCGGCACCGGCTTTCGCGGCCCCTTGACGCTCAGTTACCGCGTCAACCTCGAAAGCCGCATCGCCAGTCGCGTGTTGTGGCGCATCGGCCAGTGCCGCTACCGCGACGAAAAGGACATCTACACCGCCGCGCGCAAGCTGCAGTGGACACAGTGGTTCGGCCCGCACCAGACTCTTCGCGTCGACACTGCGGCAATCAAGAGTCCGCTGAAAAGCCTCGACTTCGCCACGCTGCGCGTCAAGGACGCCGTCTGCGATGTGCTGCGCGATGCCGAGGGTGACCGGCCCGACGTCGACACCCGCAACCCCGATGTGCGCATCCAGTTGTTCCTCACCCGCGACGAGGCGGTGTTCTACCTCGACACATCGGGCGAAGCGCTGTTCAAACGCGGCTGGCGCACGGCGGCGGGCGAAGCACCGCTGCGCGAGAATCTCGCCGCCGGCATCCTCAAACTCGCCGGCTGGACACCGGAGCAGCCGCTGCTCGATCCGATGTGCGGCAGCGGCACCTTCCTGATCGAGGCTGCGCTGATGGCGATGGGCCGCGCGCCGGGACTGAAGCGGCGTTTCGGCTTCGAGAAACTACGCAACTTCGATGCGGCGGCCTGGACCGCACTCAAGGCCACCGCCGAGAAGAATACAAAAATATCAATAAAATCAAGTATTTATGGATATGACCGCAGCGGCGATGCGATCGCGCAGGCACGCCAGAACGTCGCTGCGCTGGGACTGGAACAATACATCGAACTGAAGCAGTGCAGTTTTGAGGATTCGAAGCCACCGACACCGGCCGGCATCCTGATCACCAACCCGCCCTACGGCGTGCGCCTCGAAGAACTCGACGACCTCGCCGCCTGGTACCCGACACTCGGCGACATCCTCAAGCAGCGTTACGCCGGCTGGACCGCCTACATCCTCACCGGCGACCTGCGCATCGCGAAACTGATGCGCCTGCAGCCCTCGCGGCGCACGCCCCTGTTCAACGGCGCGCTGGAGTGTCGCTTGTTCAAGTACGAGATTGTGGCCGGGAGCATGCGCAAAACCAAAGAGTAGACCAGACACTGCGCATGAACCGCAACGAAACAAGCGGCATCCATGCGACACGTCAACGGTCATGCCTCACACGCCAGTAACCGGGCAGACGACTCTGATGCGCCACCACTTCGATCCGGAGAATTCCGGCGGCCGCACTGTAGATGAGCGTAAAGGGAAATCGCGAAAGCACAAAGCGCCGGAGATCAGCACCAACGGCTTGCCCCATTTCAGGGTGCTCAAGCAGCAGATTCGTCGCGCGCCAAACCTCGGCTTCGAAATATTCCCCCAAGCCCGGTACTTCATACTCGTAGTGCAGCGCTGCCTCAATCAGTTCCAGCTCCGCTTCCGGGTGGAACTCCAGCCTCATCGTTTCAGGCGGTTGCGCAGATTTTCGTGAACCTGTTCGCCCGGAACCGGCCGCACCTTGCCTTCGACGATCTCCCGATGTCGCCGTTGCGCCTCCTTGATCCAGGCCGTCTCGACATCAGCGTCGGCCGGACCGTCAAGCTCGGCAATGAGGACACGGACAAGGTCCGCTTTTTCGTCCGGGCTCAAAGCCCGTATTTTCGCTTCAATCTCGGCAGTAGCAATCGACATCATGACCTCCGTTCAGATTCCTCCGCAGCCGGAACATTGTAACGCCCGAGCCTTTTGAATACTTACCACCCGCCAAGGCCATACAGACCATTAGGCCACCAAATGCCCCCTGGGAGAGAATCATTAATCAACCGTTTCCAACATCCGCACGGTGCAGGAACTGCTGGGCCATCGCAGCGTTGAAACAACGATGATCTACACGCACGTCATGAACAAGGGCGGGTGCGGTGTGGCCAGTCCGCTGGATCACGGGCCACGCCGGCTTGATGCCGCCGAACCGGGCAAGCCCCGTTAGGGCAGCAAGGCGGACGGCGTGAGATCTATCAACATCTCAAATATAAATATCAATATAATCAAGTACTTATAGTATAACCACGGGGCATCAGCGCAACACCCGCAGCAGCAGCGACGCCCCGATCAGCAGCAGCAAAACACCGATCACCTTCAGCAGCGTCTCGCGCGAGGCCTGCAACTGGATGCGATGGCCGGCCCAGATGCCGCCCAGTGCGAAGGGCAGCAGCAGCAGCGCGCCGAGAATGCGATCCCACAGCATCAGGCCACCGACGAGGAACACCAACGCGCGGATGGACGTGGAGAGCAGCACCATGTTCGACAGCGTCGCGCGCAGCACCGCCTTGTCGGGCAGGCGGCGCGACAGGTAGATCGCGTAGGGCGGTGCGCCGACGCCGAACAGCGTGCCGGCGGCGCCGCCGCAGAAACCCGAAATGACTGCCCAGGGGTGACGTGCGACGCCGATCTGCGGCGCCTGCGCCAGCAGCGAATAGAGCCCGTAACCGCACAGGAAAATGCCGAAGGCGGCGATGGTCGCCTGCTGCGGAAGGGTTACCAGCGCGGTGACGCCGGCCACAGCCCCGGCCAGTGAAAACGGCGCCATCCATTTCAGTTCACCGATGTCGGCATCCCTGGAGAAGCGCGAGCCCAGCGCGAAGGCCGCCGAGACGTCGAGGATCACGCACATCGGCAGCAGGTAATCGAGCGGGAAGAAGTACGACAGTGCCGGCACCGTGAACATCGCCGCGCCGAAGGCGGTGATGCCGAAAATCACATAGGCACCGCCGACGATGACGGCACAGGCCGCCCAGGTGGCGAGGTCGAAGGGCAGCCAATCCATCAGTATTGGGAAATCTGTAAATGGGTGACAAACCCATTTACAGCTGATACCTCCCCTCTCCCACCGGGACAAGGGAACACTTGGCGCAGAGCAGAGGGGTCGGGGGTGAGGGGGAATGTATGAATCATTTTATGAATTCCCAATAAATTCGCATCAACAAAAACGCCGGCGCTGGGGCCGGCGTCCTTGCCGATCAAAACCGGAACCCATCTCAAAAACCTGCCGAGCGCCGCCGGGACAAGGCGCCCGCGAGGCTTCGACGAGACATTACTGAGCGGGTAAGGCGAGGAAAAACGCAGCGGGCAACGCCGTCCTCGCAAGCGCAGGCGTTTTTGGGATGGGTTCTAGACAAGGTTCAGGTGCTCGATGCCGGTCATGACATCCTTGTCCTTGGCGTCCTTGCTGTTCAGCTTGATCATCAGCCGCAGCTCGTTCATCGAGTCGGCGTTGCGCAACGCGTCCTCGTAGCTGATGTCGCCGGCCTCGTAGAGGTCGAACAGATGCTGGTCGAAGGTCTGCATGCCCAGTTCGCGCGACTTGGCCATGATGCCCTTGATCTCGTGCACCTCGCCCTTGAAGATCATGTCCGAAATCAGCGGCGAATTGAGCAGGATCTCGACCGCGGCGGCACGGCCCTTGCCGTCCTTCTTGGGAATCAGGCGCTGCGACACCAGCGCGCGGATATTCAGAGACAGGTCCATCAACAGTTGCTGTTTGCGCTCTTCCGGGAAGAAATTGATGATCCGGTCCAGCGCCTGGTTGGCGCTGTTGGCATGCAGCGTGGCCATCGCCAAATGGCCGGTTTCAGCGAAAGCGATCGCATGATCCATGGTTTCGCGGTCGCGGATCTCGCCGATCAGGATCACGTCAGGGGCCTGGCGCAGGGTGTTTTTCAGCGCGGCATGCCAGGACTCGGTATCAACACCAACCTCGCGCTGGGTGATTACGCAATTCTTGTGGTCGTGCACGTACTCGATCGGATCTTCGATGGTGATGATATGACCGTAGCTGTTTTCGTTGCGGTAACCCATCATCGCCGCCAGCGACGTCGATTTGCCCGAGCCGGTGCCGCCGACCATGATTACCAGCCCGCGCTTGGTCATCACCACGTCCTTCAGCACCGGTGGCAGCTTGAGGTCATCGAACTTCGGGATCGAGGTGTTGATGGTCCGCAGCACCATGCCGACACGACCCTGCTGCATGAAAGCGTTGACGCGGAAACGTCCGATGTCGCCGGGGCTGATCGCGAAGTTGCACTCCTTGGTCGCCTCGAACTCACCGGCCTGCTTGTCGTTCATGATGCCACGCGCGAGTTCTGCGGTGTGCTGCGGCGTCAGCGCCTGGCTCGCCACCGGCGTCATCTTGCCGTCGAGCTTGATCGCCGGCGGGAAGCCCACCGTGATGAACAGGTCCGAGGCCTTTTTCGAGACCATCGCCTTCAGCAGGTCGTGCATGAACTTGACGGCTTGTTCTCTTTCCATGCTGTGCTCCCCTTTGTTGTTCCGGTGCCCGCGTCAGCGCGGCGTCCTCAGCGGAACAGATCCTTGTTCATCGCCTTGCCGCGCGCCTCTTCGGCGGAGACGATGTTACGTTTCACCAGGTCCACCAGATTCTGGTCCAGCGTCTGCATGCCGAGCTGGGCGCCGGTCTGGATCGACGAGTACATCTGCGCCACCTTGTTCTCGCGAATCAGGTTGCGGATCGCCGGCGTGCCGATCATGATTTCGTGCGCCGCGGCGCGGCCACTGCCGTCCTTGGTCTTGAGCAGGGTCTGCGAGATCACTGCGCGCAGCGACTCCGACAGCATCGCGCGCATCATTTCCTTTTCCTCGGCCGGAAACACGTCGATGATCCGGTCGATGGTCTTGGCGGCTGAACTCGTATGCAACGTGCCGAACACCAGGTGGCCGGTTTCGGCGGCGGTCAGCGCCAGCCGGATGGTTTCAAGGTCGCGCATCTCGCCGACCAGGATGATGTCCGGATCCTCACGCAACGCCGAGCGCAGCGCGTTGGCAAACGACAGGGTGTGCGGGCCGACTTCGCGCTGGTTGATCAGGCATTTTTTCGATTCGTGCACGAATTCGATTGGGTCCTCCACCGTCAGGATGTGGCCCTGCTCGTTTTCATTGATGTGGTTGACGATGGCCGCCAGCGTGGTCGACTTGCCCGAACCCGTCGGGCCGGTCACCAGCACCACACCGCGCGGCTGGTTGGCAATCTCGACGAACACCTTGGGTGCCTTCAGGTCTTCCAGGCTCAGCACCTTGGACGGGATGGTCCGGAACACCGCACCGGCGCCGCGCTGCTGCACGAAAGCATTGACACGGAAACGCGCGAGGTTGGGAATGGAGAAGGAAAAGTCGCACTCCAGGTTTTCCTCGTAGAACTTGCGCTGGCCGTCGTTCATGATGTCGTAGACCATCGCATGAACGTCCTTGTGCTCCAGCGCCGGCAGGTTGATGCGGCGGATGTCGCCATGCACGCGAATCATCGGCGGCAGGCCGGATGACAGATGCAGATCGGAGGCTTTGTTCTTGACGACGAAGGCCAGCAGTTCGGAGATGTCCATTTATAATTCCCTCGGGAGTGGGCTGTGCGGGGTGCCTTCTGCGCTTCAGAGTACCGGATGCAGCTGAAGCACCGGCGTAGACCAGCCCCCTGAGCGCATCGAAATTATGGCCACAATCACCGATAACTTGCAAGCCGTACACCGGCGCATCGCCCTTGCCGCCGCCGCTGCGAACCGCGCCACGGACAGCATCAAGCTGCTCGCGGTCAGCAAAACGTTCAGCGCCGCTGCGGTGCTCGCTGCATGGCAATCCGGGCAGCGTGCCTTCGGCGAGAACTTTGTGCAGGAAGGCATCGCAAAAATCACGGAACTGTCAGATCTCGGCGTCGAATGGCATTTCATCGGCCCGGTCCAGAGCAACAAGACGCGGTTGATCGCCGAGCACTTCGCCTGGGTACACAGCATCGAGCGCGAAAAAATCGCCCAACGCCTCAACGATGCGCGTCCACCGCAGCTACCGCCGCTGAACGTGCTGATCCAGGTCAACGTCAGTGGCGAGGCCAGCAAAAGCGGCGTCGATCCCGGCACGGAGGGCGACCTCGCCGCCTTCATCCGCAGACTGCCCAGACTGCGACTGCGCGGGCTGATGGCGATTCCCGAGCCGACGCCGGACACGGCCCTGCAGCGCGAGCGTTTTGCGCTGCTGCACCGGCTGCTGCAGCCACTGCGAGCGGATGACGCCGGCATCGACACGCTGTCGATGGGCATGTCCGACGATCTCGAAGCAGCCATCGCTGAAGGTTCGACGCTGGTGCGCGTGGGCACGGCGATTTTCGGCAAACGGCAAGCCGTGAATGGTGAACTGTAAACGGTGAACCGTATAATGCCCGGGACTTTCATCCATCCCGGACACCGGCCCTGTTCAATGATCACCGCTCACTGCTCACCACTCACCACTCACCGGCAACCCGTCCCTTTTCACCCATGAACATCGTTTTCATCGGCGGCGGCAACATGGCCGCGGCGATCATCGGCGGCCTCGTTGGCCAAGGCCGCCCTCCGTCCATGCTGCAGGCCGTCGACGTGCTGCCCGAGGCACGGTCGCGCCTTGCACAACAGTTCGGCATCCGCACCTCGTCTGATCCCGCGGCGGCAGCATCCAGCGCGGACTGCATCGTGCTGGCCGTGAAGCCGCAGCAGATGCACGAAGTCGCGGCCGCGCTGGCACCCACGCTGAAAAAGCAGTTGGTCATCAGCATCGCCGCCGGCATCCGCGGCAATGACCTCGCGCGCTGGCTTGGCGGCCACGCAGCCATCGTACGCGCAATGCCCAACACGCCCGCGCTGGTGGCCGCCGGCATTACCGGCCTCCATGCGCTGCCCGGTGTCAGCGACCGGCAGCGCAGCGACGCTGAAGCCGTGCTGTCTGCGGTCGGCAGCACCTTCTGGGTCAACGAGGAAAGCGCGCTCGACGCGGTAACGGCCGTGTCCGGCAGCGGACCGGCTTATGTCTTCTATTTCATCGAGGCTCTCGAGCAAGCGGCGCGCGAACTCGGACTGCCTGCGGACATCGCGCGACAGAGCGCGCTGCAGACCTTCGCTGGCGCAGTGAAGCTCGCCGTCGCCGGTGACGCCGACCCGGCGACGCTGCGCGCGCGGGTGACCTCGAAGGGCGGCACCACCGAACGCGCGATCGGTGCGCTGGATGAGGCGCAGGTCAAGGCCGCCTTCGTCCGTGCCGTGCGCGCGGCGGCGGAGCGCTCGGCCGAACTCGGCGACACCCTCGGCAAGGATTAGGACAACAGGACAATCCAGGAACGACCGGCCGCATGCTCGCCAATGCTCTGATTTTCATCGCCCAGGTTGCCTTCGGCCTGCTGACCCTCACGCTGCTGCTGCGCTTCTATCTGCAATGGGTGCGAGCGCCCTATCGCAATCCGCTGGCCGATTTCGTCAATGCGCTGACAGATTTCATGGTGAAGCCGGCGCGCCGGATCATCCCCGGTCTGTGGGGACTCGACCTGCCGACACTGTTGCTTGCCTGGCTGATGCAGCTGCTCGAATTCCTGATCGTGCTGCAGGTGCGCGGCTTCCGCTTTGGCGCGGAAGTCGGTCTGGCCGCCGTCGGCGTCGCGCTGCTCGCAGCGCTTGGTGTGGTGAAGATGCTGATCTACATCGTACTGGTAGCCACGCTGCTGCAGGCGGTGCTGTCATGGATCAATCCCGGCAGTCCGATCGCGCCGCTGCTCGATGCAATGACGCGACCCTTCCTGCGCATTTTCCGGCGCCGGATCCCGCCGATTGGCAATGTCGATCTGTCGCCGCTGTTCCTGCTGGTGGTCTGCCAGTTGCTGCTGATGGTGCCGGTCGCTTGGCTTGAATCCGAGGCGATGCAACTGCTGCGCTAGGCGGCAGGCCCCGTTTTGATTTGCCGGCGACGGGCGCCCGCCCGCGCTTTGCCGGAAGATCAGCCCGAATCCTGATCCCGGCGCCCGCCGTGGCGCGCACGCCAGGCCCGCACCAGCAGTGTTACCGCAATCCACAGTGCCAGTACGGCGAGCGGCACTGTGATTGCCAACGGTGCCAGCAGTGCAAGCAAAGCCAGCACGATGAAACCCAGCGCGATGCTCGTCATCAGGCCGGACTCTGCCGCGCCCAAGGTGCGGCGGCTACTGATGGCGGCGCCGACGGTATTGCCCAGACGCAGTGCGCCGGCCGCGGCGCGTGCAGCACGGCCGCCCGAACCGAGATGGCGGACTCGCACCGAGGGCTGCACGCGGTAACCATCGGCGAGGACGATCTCGGTGGCATTGGCCAGGTCTTCCTCGTACATCGCCTGCATGCTGTGCGCAAAGCCGTCGTCCTCAATCGCGACATCAAGCTCGTAGTTGCTGATCCAGCTCGCGATATTGAGATTGGTCGAGCCGACGCGCGCCCAGCGCCCGTCGGCGACCGCGGTTTTTGCATGCAGCATCGCGCCATTCCACTCGAAAACCCGGATGCCGGCTTCAAGCAACGGCCGGTAACCGGCGCGCGACAGCTGTCCGAGCATCGGCACGTCGCTGCTGCCGGGCACCAGCAGCCGCACGTCGACGCCGTCATGTGCCGCCGCGCGCAGCGCCTGCACATAAGGTGAAACACCGACGAAATAGGCATCCGTCAGCCACAGGGTGTCGCGTGCCATGGCCGCGATCATCTGGTCGAGGCGGTAGAGTCCGGCGGTGCTGGGCTGGCTCGCCAGCACGCGTACCATCACCTCGCCGGCAGGCCCGGCGGGGATCGGCTCCGGCACTGGCAGATCGACGTCGCTACCGGATGCCGCCACCCAGGTTTGACCGAAGGCACGTTCGATGTCGGCCACCGCCGGACCGCGGATTTCGATGCCGGTGTCGCGCCAGGGTGCAATGCCCCGCTGCGGGTCACCCAGCCACTTGTCGCTGACGCAGAGTCCGGTGACGTAGCCCACCGCGCCGTCCACGGCCAGCATCTTGCGGTGATCGCGGGTCAGCCAGCCGAAGGGGCTGTCGAGCTGCGGCTTGTTGAAGCAGCGCACTTCACCGCCTGCGTCAGTTAGCGGTTGCAGCAGTCGGCGGGTGCCGACGCCGAGCGCACCCATCCAGTCGTAGATGACGCGGACCGAAACGCCGGCGCGCGCGCGTTCGCACAGCGCCGCAACGAACTCGCGACCGGTCGCATCGCCGGCGATGATGTAGTTCTCGAACAGGATCGAGCGGCGGGCGCCGGCAATCGCCTCCAGCCACACCGGGTAGTGTTCTCCCGCATCACGCAGGATGCGCACCGAGTTGCCAGCGACCGGGGCAGCGCCGGCTGCGCGCGCGAACACCTGCTCGGCCAGCAGCCGCAGCTCCGTGCTGGCGCGGCGCGGCCGCACGGTATCCTGGGAATCTTTTTCTGCGGTTGTCGCCATGGACTGTCCCCGGTGCGCGGCTCCCGGCCCGCCTACATCAGCACGATGTCGAACTGTTCCTGATTGTAGGCCGACTCAACCTGCAGCGAAATCGGCTTGCCGATGAAATCCGACAACATCGCGAGGTTCTGCGACTCTTCATCAAGGAACATGTCGATGACCTGCTGCGACGCAAGGATTCGAAACTCGCGTGCATTGAACTGGCGCGCCTCGCGCACCAACTCGCGCAGCACTTCGTAACAGATGGTCTGCGCGGTTTTCAGTTCGCCACGGCCGGTGCAGGTCGGACAGGGCTCGCACAGCACATGCGCGAGGCTCTCACGGGTGCGCTTGCGCGTCATCTCGACCAGGCCGAGCTGGGTAAAGCCGTTGACGGTCATCCGCGTACGGTCACGCGCGAGGGCCTTGCGGAACTCGTTGAGCACGGCGTTGCGGTGCTCCTCGCTGTCCATGTCGATGAAGTCAACAATGATGATGCCGCCGAGGTTGCGCAGCCGCAACTGGCGGGCGATGACCTGCGCCGCCTCGAGGTTGGTCTTGAAGATCGTGTCGTCGAAGCTGCGCCCGCCGACAAAACCGCCGGTGTTGACGTCGACCGTGGTCAGCGCCTCGGTCTGGTCGATGATCAGGTAACCGCCGGACTTGAGGTCGACGCGGCGCGCCAGCGCGCGCTCGATGTCATCCTCGACGTTGTGCAGGTCGAACAGCGGACGTTCACCCTGGTAGTGCGCCAGCCTCGACACCACGTTGGGGGTGAACTGGCCGGCGAACTGCAGCATGGCCTGATGCGTTTCACGGGAATCGACATGAATGCGCCCGGTTTCCTCGTGCGCGAAATCGCGCAGCACGCGCAGCGCGAGATTGAGGTCCTCGTAGAGCGTTGCCAGTGGCAGCGCGGTGCGCGCCTGCTCCTGGATATCGCGCCACAGCTTGCGCAGGTATTCGACGTCGGAGGCCAGCTCGCGGTCGGAGGCTGACTCGGCCACAGTGCGGATGATGAAGCCGCCTTTCTCTTCCGGCGGCAGCAGGTGCTGCAGCTTCTCGCGCAGATGGACGCGCTCTTCCTCGTCCTCGATGCGCTGCGAGATGCCGATGTGCGACTCCTGCGGCAGGTAGACCAGCAGCCGGCCGGCGATGCTGATCTGCGTCGACAGCCGCGCCCCCTTGGTGCCGATCGGGTCCTTGATGACCTGAACCAGGAGGTTCTGCCCTTCGCTCAGCAGCTTCTCGATCGGCATTCCGGATTCGCCGTTGACGCGGTTGCCCCAGATGTCGGCAACGTGGAGGAATGCGGCGCGCTCGCCGCCGATGTCGACGAAAGCCGACTGCATGCCGGGCAGCACACGCACGACCTTGCCCATATAGATGTTGCCGACGAATCCGCGCGAGGACGCGCGCTCGACGTGCAACTCCTGAGTCACACCGTGTTCGATCACGGCAACGCGGGTTTCCTGCGGCGTGACGTTGATCAGGATGTCTTCACTCATGGCAGGAGTATGCCGTGAATGCGCAGCAGGTCCGCGGTTTCGGCGAGGGGGAGACCCATGATGCCGGAATAGCTGCCTTCGATCCGGGTGATGAAGGCCGCGGCGCGGCCCTGCACGGCGTAGGCGCCGGCCTTGTCGTTGGGCTCGCCGCTGGCGACATACCGGCGGATTTCTTCGGCGGCGAGCGCGCGGAACCAGACCTGTGATTCCGACAGCCGGGTATTGATGTCCGCCCCGCGCGCGACTGCGACCGCGGTCAGCACGCGATGCGGGCGACCCGACAGCAGTCCGAGCATGCGTGCAGCGTCGGTGCCATCCGCCGGCTTGCCAAGTATCGCGTCATCGAGAACCACCGTGGTGTCAGCGGCCAACACCGGGTGCGGCGCCACGCGGCGGGCGCCAATCATCGCTGCCGCAGCCTGTGCCTTGTCGCGCGCGACGCGCAGCACATAGGCATCCGGCGCCTCGCCGGCCAGGGGTGATTCGTCGATGTCGGCGCGGCGCTGCGCGGCTTCACGCAGCTGGAACACCTCGAAGGCAATGCCAATCTGGCGCAGCAGTTCGCGGCGGCGCGGACTGCGCGAGGCTAGGTAGATGAAGCGCTCGGACATCGGTGCAGGAGGATCCTAGTCACGGTGGTAGGGATGATGGGTCAGTAGTGAGGCAGCCCGATAGAGCTGCTCGGCGAGTATGACCCGAACCAGGCCATGGGGTAGCGTCAGCGGGGACAACGACCACAGCAGATCGGCACTCTTCCTGATTCCGTCAGCCAGGCCGTCGGCGCCGCCGATGATGAACGCCACGTCACGCCCTTCGCGGCGCCACTGTTCGAGATTCACGGCAAGACCGCGCGTAGGGAAGCTGCGGCCCTTTTCGTCGAGGACGACGCGCAGTGCACTTTCAGGCAGTGCGGCTTCGATGCGCTCCGCTTCGGTCGCCAGCCAGCGCGGCAGGTCTCCGGCGGAGGCGCTGCGCTGCGCCGGCTTCAATTCCTTCAGCGCCAGTGGCATCTCCCGCGGCATGCGTTTTGCGTACTCGATGAAACCCTCGTCGATCCATGCCGGCATGCGCTGGCCGACGGCAAGGATGTGCAGCTTCACCGCGCCTTGCGGCGCGCCGCTGCTCCGGATGGCGCAGTCTTGCGCACTGGCGTCTTGCCCACCGTAGACTTGCGCACCGTAGTCTTGCGTGGTGCGGGACGCTGCGGCGTACCCCAGATTTCCTCCAGGTTGTAGTACTGGCGGATCGCCGGCTGCATGACATGAACCACGACCGCGCCGAGATCGACCAGCACCCATTCGCCGGTCTGCTCCCCTTCCGAACTGTAGACCTTGCCGCCCGCTTTCTTCACTTCCTCGCGGACATTGTTCGCCAGCGCGCGCACCTGACGATTGGAATCGCCGCTGGCAATGATGACCTTGTCGAACAGCGCGGTCATTTTCTTGACGTTGAATGCAACGATGTCGCGGCCCTTGACATCCTCCAGCGCCGCAACGGCGATTTTCGCCAGTTTTTCAGGTCCCATTAATTCTCACTATACAGCATATGTTCTTGAATATATTGATAAATGCTGTCGGGCAGCAAATACCGCGGATTTTTCCCCTGGCGCAGCGAATCTCGAATCATCGTCGCCGAGATGTTGAGCTCGGCAATCGGCACGACCACGATGCCGCCGGCCGGAGCGACGTGCACGGAAAACGGCTGATGCAGCAAACGCGCGTTGTACTCCGCAGCCAGCGGCTGCGGCATCCGCGATTGCCAGGTGTCGACCGGAAAGCCGGGGCGGTAGGCTACGGCGACATGCGCCAGTTCGAACAGCTGATGCCAGCGGCTCCAGGTCGCAAGATCCAGAAATGCATCGGCGCCGAGGATCATCACCAGGGACTGCGCAGCGCCCACCTCGGAACGCAGCGCAGTCAGCGTGTCGACAGTATAGCCGGGAGCCGTGGACGACGATTCGCGCGGGTCGACGGTGAACAGTGCATTGCCGGCAACGGCGAGCCGCACCATCGCCAGCCGGTCGGCTGCGAGCGTGCCCGGGGCTGCACGGTGCGGTGGAGTCCCGCTTGGAATGAACCTGACTTCGGCGAGCCGCAACTGGTCGGCGACTTCCTGTGCCAGACGCAGGTGGCCGAAGTGAATCGGATCGAAAGTGCCGCCAAGAATGCCGATGGGGGACATCGTCAGCAGTGCAAATTACAAAGTGCAAAGTGCAAAGTTGGTTTTAGAAAAATCGGCTTAAATTTTTCATCATTTTGCACTCTGCACTCTACACTTTGCATTTAGAGAGCCAATCTCCTGATGTCCGACAACACCGTCGTCAGGTGGGTGCAGAAGCGCGCACCGAGCGCGCCGTCGATGACCCGGTGGTCATAGGACAAGGACAGCGGCAGCATCAGCCGCGGCTCGAATTCCTTGCCGTTCCACACCGGCTTCATGGCTGCCCTGCTGACTCCGAGGATCGCCACTTCGGGCGCGTTGATGATCGGCGTGAAGAAAGTGCCGCCGATGCCGCCCAGACTGGAAATCGAAAAACAGCCACCTTGCAGGTCCGCCGGCGCGATCTTGCCCGTGCGCATGCGGCCACTGACCTCGTCGAGTTCCTTCGCGATCTCGAGCAGGCCCTTCTTGTCGACGTCCCGGATCACCGGCACCACCAGCCCGTTCGGCGTGTCGACGGCGACGCCGACGTGGAAATAGTTTTTCAGCACCAGCTTTTCGCCGTCGGCGGACAGCGAGGCGTTGAATTCGGGGAACTGCTTCAGCGCGACCACCGCAGCCTTCATCAGGAAGCCGAGCAACGTGAACTTGATGCCCTGCTTCTTCGCCTCCGCGGCCTGAGACTTGCGGAAGGCCTCAAGCTCAGTGATGTCAGCCTCGTCCTGCTGGGTGACATGCGGAATGCTGACCCAGTTGCGGTGGAGGAAGCCGCCCGAGAGTTTCTTGATGCGCGACAGCGGCTGCTCGGTGACCGGACCGAACTTCGCAAAATCCACCGGCTGCATTGGCGGCAGATTGAAGCCGAGGCCGCCACCCGCGGCCGCCTCGCCGCGCGGACGCGCCAGTTCGCCCTTGACGTAGGCCTGCACGTCCGCAGCGAGCACGCGGCCCTTGGGGCCGCTGCCGCTGACGCGGCCGAGGTCTACTCCCAGCTCACGCGCGAAACGGCGGACTGACGGACTGGCGTGGGCCTTGCCGAAGGCGGCCTCGTCGACGGCAGCTACTGGTGCCGGTGCCGGTGATGGTGATGGTGCCGGTGCTGGTGCCGACGACGGTTTCGCCGCAGCAGGCTGGGGCACCGGCTTTGACGGCGACGGTGCGACCGGTGCAGGCGCGGCGGCCGGAGCAGCCGCCTGCGCCGGCGCTGCACCGGCAGGCTCCAGCATCAGCACCAGCATGCCCTCCGATACCTTGTCGCCGACCTTGAGCTTGATGTCTCTGACAATGCCGGCGGCGGGAGATGGCACCTCCATTGTCGCCTTGTCGGATTCCAGCGTCACCAGCGGATCTTCGGCCTTCACGCTGTCGCCCGGCTTGACCAGCACCTCGATGACCGGGATTTCTTTGAAATCGCCGATGTCCGGCACTTTGACTTCGATTACGTTTGCCATGGCTGCGCTTTGCTCAGACGGTCGTCGGATTCGGCTTGTCGGGGTTGATGCCGTATTTTTTTACTGCTTCGGCCACAGTTTTGCGCGGCAGCAATTCCTGGTCGGAGAGCGCCTTCATCGCGGCGACGGCGACGTAATGGCGGTCGACCTCGAAGAACTGGCGCAGCTTGCGACGCGTGTCGGAACGGCCGAAACCGTCGGTGCCGAGGGTGATGAAATTGTGCGTCGGCAGGAAGGCGCGCACCTGGTCAGCGAACAGCTTCATGTAGTCCGTCGCCGCGACCACCGGCCCGGCGCGGTCCTTCAGGCAGCGCTCGATATGACTCTGCCGCGGTGCCTGATCGGGATGCAGCATGTTCCAGCGCTGAACATCGAGGCCGTCGCGGCGCAATTCGTTGAAGCTGGTCACGCTCCAGATATCGGAGGCGATGCCGAAGTCCTTCTCGAGCAGTTCGGCGCCGGCGATCACTTCGCGCAGGATGGTGCCGCTGCCGAGCAGCTGCACCTTGGGCTGATTCTTTTTCGCCTTGCCTTCCGAGAGCAGGTACATGCCCTTGAGGATGTCCTTTTCCACGCCCTCCGGCATCGCCGGGTGGGTGTAGTTCTCGTTCATGACGGTGATGTAGAAAAAAACGTCTTCCTGTTCCTGGTACATCCGGCGCATGCCGTCCTGAATGATCACCGCCAGCTCGTAGGCGAAAGTCGGATCGTAGGACACGCAGTTCGGGATCGTCGAGGCGAGGATGTGGCTGTGGCCGTCCTCATGCTGCAGGCCCTCGCCGTTGAGTGTGGTGCGGCCGGCAGTTCCGCCCAGGAGAAAGCCGCGCGCGCGCAGGTCGCCGGCTGCCCAGGCGAGGTCGCCGACGCGCTGGAAGCCGAACATCGAATAGTAGATATAGAACGGAATCATCATCTGGCCGTTGTTGGCATACGAGGTCGCCGCAGCGATCCACGACGACATCGCAC
The DNA here is from genome assembly GCA_030684405.1 of Burkholderiales bacterium. Classification (GTDB taxonomy): domain Bacteria; phylum Pseudomonadota; class Gammaproteobacteria; order Burkholderiales; family SG8-41. Next base: position 40,803 of record JAUXYA010000032.1, read on the forward strand.
CGGCCTCGTTGATGCCCTCCTGCAGGATCTGTCCGCCCTTGTCCTCCTTGTAGAACATCAGCTGGTCGGCGTCCTGCGGCGTGTAAAGCTGGCCAACGTGGGAATAGATGCCGAGCTGGCGGAACATGCCTTCCATGCCGAAGGTGCGCGACTCGTCGGGCACTATCGGCACCACGCGCTTGCCGATTTTCTTGTCGCGGATGATGGTGTTGAGAATGCGCACGAAGGCCATGGTTGTCGAGAACTCGCGGTCCTCGCTGCTTTTCAGCTGCGCCTCGAACGCCGACAGTGCCGGCACTTCCAGCGCTTCGACCTTGCGGCGGCGCGCCGGCAGCGAGCCGCCCATCGCCTGAATGCGGCTGCGCAGGTACTGCATTTCCGGAGAATCCTCCGGCGGTTTGTAGAACGGCACATCTTCCAGCTGGTCGTCCGCAATCGGCAGGGCGAAACGGTCGCGGAAGGCACGAATCGAGGCGGTGCCCATTTTTTTCTGCTGGTGGGAGATGTTCTGGCCTTCGCCGGACTCACCCATGCCATAACCCTTGACGGTCTTGGCGAGGATCACCGTCGGCTGGCCGGTATGTTTCATCGCCGCAGCGTACGCCGCATACATCTTGTGCGGGTCGTGGCCGCCGCGGTTCAGGCGCCAGATGTCGTCATCCGACATGTTCGACACCATGTCCGCGAGTTCCGGGTACTTGCCGAAGAAATGCTTGCGCACGTAGGCACCGTCGTGCGACTTGAAGGTCTGGTATTCGCCGTCGACGCATTCTTCCATGCGCTTGAGCAGGATGCCGGTCTTGTCTTTCGCCAGCAGTGGATCCCAGTACGAACCCCAGACCACCTTGATCACGTTCCAGCCGGAACCGCGGAAATCAGACTCGAGTTCCTGGATGATCTTGCCGTTGCCGCGCACCGGCCCGTCGAGGCGCTGCAGATTGCAGTTGATGACGAAAATGAGGTTGTCGAGCTTCTCGCGACCCGCCAGCGAAATCGCACCCAGCGATTCAGGTTCGTCCATCTCGCCGTCGCCCATGAAGGCCCAGACCTTGCGACCCTGAGCCTCGATCATGCCGCGGTCCTTCAGGTAACGCATGAAGCGCGCCTGATAGATCGCCATCAGAGGTCCCAGGCCCATAGACACCGTCGGGAACTGCCAGAAGTCCGGCATAAGCCAAGGGTGCGGATAGGACGACAGGCCTTTGCCGTCGACTTCCTGGCGGAAATTCGAGAGCTGGTCTTCGCTGATGCGCCCTTCGAGGAAGGCGCGGGCGTAGATGCCGGGCGCCGAGTGACCCTGGATGTAAACCAGGTCGCCGAGGAACTTCTCGTTGGCGGCGCGGAAAAAATGGTTGAAGCCGACGTCGTATAGCGTCGCTGCCGAAGCAAAACTGGAAATGTGCCCACCGAGCTCCGAAGATTCCTTGTTGGCGCGGATCACCGTCGCCATCGCATTCCAGCGCACCAGCGAGCGGATCTTGTGCTCCAGCTCGGAATCGCCCGGCGAACGCTCCTCCTGCTCCAGCGGAATCGTGTTCAGGTACGCGGTGTTCGCGTTATACGGGATGTAGGCCCCGGCACGCCGCGCTTCGTTGACCAGGCGCTCGAGCAGGTAGTTCGCGCGGTCCGGACCTTCACGCTCCAGCACCGACTTCAGCGCCTCCAGCCACTCTCGGGTTTCCTCGGGGTCCAGATCTCGCTGGAGCTCATTCATATCCATGACAATACCTTTTTGGGGCTATTTTTTCGCAACAATTCCGGCACTTATGGTGCCTGAATCGCTGCCTCGATGGGATGAATAATTATAACTTCTGTAATGAATCTGCGGCACAACCGCTGATGCAGCGCAGCATAGATCTGAGTTGCGCGCGTGCTAACCGCCACTGAATTTTGCGACGCGCTTCTCCAGGAAAGCGTGCATGCCTTCCCGCTGATCGCTCGTTGCAAAAGCCAGTGCAAACGCTGCGGTCTCGAAGGCGCATCCGCCCGCGAGATTCTGGTCGAGACCGCGATGCACCGCCTGCTTGGCCAGGCGCACGGCCTGCGGTCCCTTGCACGCGATGGTGCGGGCGACCTCGATTCCCCTCTCGCGCAGCGCAGAAGCCGCCACCACCTCGTTGACCAGTCCGATCGCCCGCGCCTCGGCTGCGGGCAATTGCCGCGCAGTGGTCACCAGTTCGAGGGCACGGGCACGGCCCACGATGCGCGCGAGACGCTGGGTGCCGCCGAAGCCCGGCGGAATGCCGAGGTTGACTTCGGGCTGCCCGAACACCGCGCCCTCGGCGGCAATGATCCAGTCGCAAGCCAACGCGAGTTCGCAGCCACCCCCCAGCGCATAACCGTTGACCAGGGCGATCACCGGCACCGGCAGCGCCTCCAGTGCGCTCATCACGCGCATGCCGCGTTCCGAGAATGCCTGCGCCTGCGCGGCGGAAAATCCGCACATCTCGGCAATGTCGGCGCCGGCGACAAAGGCACGCTCGCCGGAGCCGGTCACCAGTAATACCCGCGCGGCGGGGTCGGCAGCCACGGCGGCAACGGCACGCTGCAGCTCCTCGAGCGTCGCCGCATTCAGTGCATTGAGCGCCTTGGGCCGGTTGACCGTCAGCAGGTGAATGCCGCTTTCGGGCTGTTCCAGCAGCAGGTTCTGATAGCTCATTGTGAGACTCCGCGGATCCGCTGAAAGCGCGGATTATCCGATGCGCTGCTGGACATAGGAACCCGGCGCATCTTCCAGCGCTTTGTACGGCCCAGTACCGGGCTCGCGCGCCGCGACCATCGATCCGGCGTGCCCTTTGACCCAGGCTGCCCAGTCGGTCCACCACGAGCCGGGATGCTGGGTCGCGCCGGCCAGCCATTCTTCCGGCGTGCCGGTCAGCGTGTCATGGGTCCAGTAACAGTATTTGCCGGTGGCCGGCGGGTTGATGACGCCGGCGATGTGGCCGGAGCCGCCCAGCACGAAGCGCACCGGCCCCTTGAGCAGGCGCGCGCCGGCATAAGTCGATTGCCAGGGTGCGATGTGGTCCTCGATGGTCGAGATGAAATAGGCGGGCGCCTGCGCGCGGGTGATGTCGATCGGCACGCCGGCGAGCGTGATGCCGCCGGGTTCGCGCAGCAGGTTCTTCAGGTACAAGTTGCGCAGGTAGAAGCTGTGCATGGCCGCCGGCATGCGCGTGGAGTCGCTGTTCCAGTGCAGCAGATCGAAAGGGAAAGGGTCCTTGCCGAGCAGGTAATTGTTGACGACAAAAGACCAGATCAGGTCGTTGGCGCGCAGCATGTTGAAGGTCGTCGCCATCTCCGAGCCTTCGAGATAGCCGCGTTCTTCCATCTTCCGTTCCAGCGCGCCGACCTGCTCTTCGTCGATGAATACCTCGAGCTCGCCCGGCCGCTCGAAGTCGATCATGGTCACGAAAAAGGTCGCACTGCGGATGCGTTTTTCGCCGCGCGCCGCGAGCCAGGCCAGCGTGCTGGCCAGCAGCGTACCGCCGAGGCAGTAGCCAATGACATTCGCCTCGGCTTGACCGGTGATTTTCCGCGCCACGTCCAGCGCGGCAAGCGAGCCCTCGGTGAGGTAATCCTCGAAACGCTTGTGCGACAGCTTTTCGTCAGGGTTGACCCAGGACACCACGAACACCGTGTGCCCCTGCTCCACCGCCCAGCGCACGAAGGAATTGTTCTCGCGCATGTCAAGGATGTAGAACTTGTTGATCCAGGGCGGGATGATCAGCAGCGGCACCGCGTGAACCTTCTTCGTCAGCGGCGCGTACTGGATCAACTGCATGATCTCGTTCTGAAACACCACCTTGCCGCGGGTCGTGGCAAGGTTATCGCCGAGGCTGAAGGCCGCGCTGTCGGTCATCCGCACACGCAGCTCGCCGTCGCCCCGCGACAGGTCTTCGAGCAGGTTGCTCAGGCCGCGCACCAGATTCTGTCCGCCCGAGTTGACGGTCTCGCGCAGTGCCTCGGGATTGGTGGCGAGAAAATTGGAGGGCGACAACGCGTCAATGTACTGGCGGGTATAGAAGTCCACCTTCTTCGCGGTACGGTCATCGAGTCCCTCGACCCGCGCCAGTGCGTGGTGGAAATGGTTGGCCGTAATCAGGTAGGACTGCTTGACGTAGTCGTAAAGGAAATTGTTTTCCCAGTCCTCATGGCGAAAACGGCGGTCACCCTTGAGCGGCTGGGCCACAGGTTCGGACTCTTGGCCGAACATGCGCATCATCGAGCTCTGCCACAGCGCCATGTAGTCCTGCCACATTTTCATCTGCATTTCCGCAACGCGCACCGGGTCGCCCAACAATCGCTGCCAGGCTTCGAAGAACGCCTTGGCTATGCCCATTTCGTCGCTGAGGGCGGGCATGCCGTTGACGCCGCGCGCCATGTATCGCGTCAACAGTGCTGCACTCTTTTCCGAGATATCGGTGTAGAGGCGGGCCATCTCGGCCGGATCCAGAGGCTGGGCGCCTGGCGCTGCCTGGTCCGCGGTTTTCTGTGCGGCCTTGTGTTCGGTCTTAGATTTCGCAGTCATCGGATCCTGTCTTCCTGGCCCGGCGACAAGCTTGGGCACGAAGGTTTTTATTGACGTTTACGTAAATGCAATGCTAATTTGGCTCAACGATTACCCGGGCCATATTACCTGCCGTTATTGCAAGGCACAATGAGCAAAACCTATTCAATCAGCGATCTCTCCCATGAATTCGGGGTCACGACGCGCACGCTACGCCACTACGAAGATCAGGGTCTGGTCAGTCCGGCGCGCGACGGCATCAACCGCATCTACAGTCACCGTGACCGCGTCCGCCTGAAGCTCGCGCTGCGAGCCAAACGCCTGGGGTTTACGCTCAGCGAGATCCGCGAATTGTTTCAGCTCTACGACCTGGCCAACGACGAGCGGCGCCAGCTCGAGGAGTTCGCCATCAAGCTGGAACGGCGGCGAACCCAGCTTGAACAGCAGCGCGAAGATGTGGAAGTGATGCTCAATGAAATCATTTTTTTTGCGACGCAATGCCAACGTCTGTTGACGGAATCCGACGCTGGCAAAGCAGCCAAACCATGATTGACGTTAACGTCAATGTAAATATTGAATTAAAACAAGAGCTTGAGTACCCGGTGCAGGCCGATAGCCGACCGTCCCGGGCACCGGGCTCACCGATCGACCTCCAATACTGAGGAGGCACCATGTCCCAGCCCGTCGATTTCTATTTCGATTTTTCCTCGCCCTATGGCTACTTCGCCGCGGCCAAGGTCGATGCCTTGGCCGCCCGGCATGGATGCAGCACGACCTGGCGGCCGATCCTGCTGGGGGCGGTATTCAAGGTCACGGGCCAGCGCCCCTTGCCTGCCGTCCCGATGAAGGGCAGCTACGTGATTCATGATCTGCTGCGTTCGGCACGCTGGTTCGGCCTGCCCTTCAGAATGCCTGGCAAGTTCCCGGTACCGACGATTGCCCCCTGCCGCGCCTATTACTGGCTGCACGACCGCGACCCCGCTGCCGCAAAGACGCTGGCGTTCGCGCTCTTGCGCGCCTATTTCGTCGAGGACCGCGACATTTCGAGCCCTGAGGTCACGGCCAATGTCGCTGCGAAACTCGGCCACGACAAGGACACCGTACTGCAGGCGCTGAATGATCCCGCGGTGAAGGAAAGGCTCAAGGCCGAGGTCGACGCCGCGATCGAGCGCGGCGTATTCGGATCTCCGTACATCATCGTCGACAGAGAGCCCTTCTGGGGATCTGACCGGCTGGATCAGGTGGAGCAATGGCTGGCACGGGGAAAGTGGTAAATCTCCACCGGCCTCCGCATCCTGGACGCAGCATGCCGGAGCAGCGGCGAGCGCTTATACTTCCCTGCCGCGCGCAATTGCAGAGCGCCTGCGCAATGCTGACCACCGCGTCGTCGCCAGACCGAAACGGCTGCAAGACCGGCCCGGCGGACGGCCATCACGGCCACACCTGAAGGATCCATCATGAGCAAAACCACCGGCACCCGCGTGCTGCGATCAAGCGACGACTTTGGCAACGTGACGCTGACCCTCAACCGTCCTGAAGTCCACAATGCATTCGACCCCGGGATGGTGCGTGAACTGACCGAGGCACTGCAATCCATCCACGACGACGCCAGCGTTCGCGCGGTGGTCATCGCCGGCGCCGGCAAGAGCTTCTGCGCCGGCGCGGACATCGGCCACATGCGTGCCAGCGCAAAATTCACCCCGGCGCAGAACCGGAAGAATGCCGCCGAATCAGCGCGCATGTTCCACCTGCTCTACACACTGAACAAGCCGACCGTCGCCGCGGTGCATGGCGCCGTGCGCGGTGGCGGCTGCGGTATCGTCTCCGCCTGCGACATCGCGATCGCAGGACGCACTGCAACCTTCCGCCTCTCCGAGGTGAAGATCGGCATCATCCCGTCGATGATCAGCCCCTATGTGATCGCCGCCATCGGGCAGCGTCAGGCGCGTCGCTACATGCTCTCGGGCGAGGAGTTCGACTGCGCTGAAGCCTGGCGCATCGGCCTGGTGCACGATCTGGTCGAGGAGGAACACCTCACCACGCGCGTCGGCGAAATGCTCGGCCAGCTCTACAGCAGCGGCCCGAAGGCGATGCAGGCGGTCAAGCAGATGATCCCGCTGAGCGCGCACAGCCTGATCGGCCCGGACATCGTGAAAAAAACCGCCGAAGGCATTGCCGAAATCCGCGCCACACCCGAGGCGCAGGAAGGCCTGAGCGCCTTTCTCGAGAAGCGCAAACCGCAGTGGACCGAGGTGCCGAAGATGCAGCGCGTCACGAAGTCCGGAAAGAAAACAGCGCGCCGCTGAGGCCCGCGCGCAGGAGAGAACCACCATGGCATTGCCGAAAAAAGCCCGCCTCTTCGAAGTCGGCCCGCGCGACGGGCTGCAGAACGAAGCCACCCCGGTGCCGACCGCCGCCAAGATCGAACTGATCCACCGTTTGCAGGATGCCGGCCTGAGGCTGATCGAGGCCACCGCCTTCGTCTCGCCGAAATGGGTGCCGCAGATGGCGGATAACGCCGAGGTGATGGCCGGCATCCGCCGCAAGCCCGGTGTGATCTACCCGGTGCTGGTGCCGAACATGAAGGGCCTCGACGCCGCGATTGCCGCCGGCGCAGAAGAAGTCGTGGTGTTCGGCGCCGCCACCGAGAGTTTCTCCAAGCGCAACACCAACTGCACAATCGACGAAGGACTTGCGCGCTTCGCGGAAGTCGCGCAAGCGGCGATCGCCAAGGGCATCCGGGTGCGCGGCGATATCTCGGTGTGCCTCGGCTGTCCCTACGAAGGCGAAGTCGATCCCGCTGCGGTGGTGCACGTGGCCAAAGTGCTGGATGCGATGGGCTGTTACGAAATTACCGTCTGCGACACCATCGGCACGGGCACCGCCGGCAAGACCCGCACCGTCATCGAGGCGGTAGCAAAACACATCCCGGTCGAACGCATCGCCGGCCATTTCCACGATACCTACGGCCAGGCGCTGACCAACATCTACGCCGCGCTGGAATGCGGCGTCGCCACCTTCGACAGCTCCGTGGCTGGGCTGGGCGGCTGCCCCTATGCCAAGGGTGCCACCGGCAACGTCGCGACCGAGGACGTGCTTTACCTGCTCGACGGCCTTGGCATCGAAACCGGCGTCGACATGACGAAGCTGATCGCCGCCGGCGACTACATCTGCGGCGTGCTCGGCCGTCCGACGCTGTCGCGTGTCGCACGCGCGATCCGTGCCAGGGCGGCATGACTACGCCAGATCACCCGCCACAGGAGGTGGAATCGCCTTGCGTGCGCATCTGCATGATCGACCCGGGGCACGATTTCTGCGTCGGCTGCTGGCGCACACTGCAGGAGATCAGTGACTGGCATCGCTACACCCCGTCACAGAAACTCGCCCTGCTGGCCCGGCTCGAAGACCGCCGCATTGCTTGTTCCGTCATCAACTGAACCATCGGAGTCCGCTTTATGCCCTTGCCTGCCCCCGCCCCGCGCACGCTCAAACACAGGCGCGCCATCGAATGCACAGGTTATGAACGTGAAGACGGCCTGTGGGACATCGAAGGCCACCTCGTCGACACCAAGACCTATGTGCATTCACGCCGCGACGGCGGCCGCGAGCGCCAGCCCGGCGATCCGGTGCACCACATGTGGCTGCGCCTGACCATCGACCTTGACCTGAAAATCCATGCTGTCGAGGCCGTCACCGACAGCAGCCCCTACGAGACCTGCGGCAACATCACAGTGAATTTCAAGAAACTGGTCGGCCTTACCATCGGTCCGGGCTGGCGCAAGGCGATTGCCGAACGCGTCGGCGGCGTGCTCGGCTGCACGCATCTGGTCGAACTGCTGGGACCGGTGGGCACCACTGCCTTTCAGGCCACCGGCCGCGCACGCGAAGCGCATAACGCCGGCCAGCCGGTCACCAAAAAACCCTACCAGATCAACTCCTGCCACATCTACAAGGACGATGCGCCAGCGGTCATGGAGCGATGGCCGGATTTCTATACGGGTCCGCGGTAATAAGTGGTGTGCCTCGTCGCGCCTTCAGCGGCGCGAAATTAACTGGCCTGGCCCCGGGATATAATATAAGTACTTGTTTTTATTGATATTTTTACGTACTGCGCAAATACCACCAGCGCGCCAACGGCGACAGCACGCCGAAGATGCCGATGCTGGCGAAGGCCAGTCCCCAGGCGCTGACGCTCTGGTTGCCGCCGGCAAGATCCAGCGTCAGGCCGAACACCAGCGGCGCAAGAAAGGCCGTGCTGAAGCCGACGAAGGAATACACCGCCATCATCGCGCCACGCATTTCCGGCGGCGTGCTTGCCACTGCGCCGGAGGTCAGCGCGCCGGAGTCGCCGAGCATCGCGCCGTAGTGCACCATCATCAGCAGCACGACGATGTACCAGGGCCAGGCCGCGGTATAGCCGATCAGGCAGGCGATGACGCCGGAGAGTGTCATGAACAGGAAAATGATGCGCTGGCGGCCAAAGCGGATTGCCATCTCGTTGCCGGTAACACTGAACACGGGCCCGAGCACGTTGATCATCGCCGCCAGCGTTGCTGCCGACAGCGCCATCGGCGCGTGCTCCGGCTGCAGCGCCGCGCAGAACACGAGAAAGGCAACCATCCACGAGCGCTGGCCGAAGAGCTCGTAGTTGTGCGCGGCATAACCGATGATGTAGGGCAAGGTCTTGCGGTTCTTCAGCACCGGACGGAAATCGAGCAGCGCGCTGGCGTGTTGTTCAGCCGGGCGCATGCGGCCCAGCGGCATGCCGAAGGTCACCAGCAGCCCGGCCAGTACCGGTCCGACGGCGCCGAACCAGAAGGCCCAGTGCCAGCCCAGCGTCGCGCCGAGCTTGCCGGCGACGAGAATCGAGATCGTCGAGCCAACGCCGAAACTGGCGGTGTAAAACGCTGTGGCGCGCGACTGCGCGGCGCCTTCAAGATGGTCAGTCAGCGCTTTCAAGCCCGGCATATAGGTACCGCCGAGCGCAGCGCCGATCAGGAACTGGGCAAATGCTGCGCTCCAGAAGCCGGCACCGAACAGCGCGAAGAACGCCGCACCGAGGCTGGCGATAAGGCAGGCCCCGAGATAGATGCGCCGCGAATCCATGCGGTCGGTGAGACTGGTCAGCACCGGCACTGACAGCATGTAGCCGGCAAACATGAAACCGCTGATCGCGCCGGCCTCCGAGTTCGACAGGCTCCATTCGCGCTGCAATTGCGGCAGCAGCGTGGTGTAGGCGGCAAAGCCGGTCATCGACAGCACTTCGGCCCCGCACATTGTGGCAGTCAGCCGCCGCGCCGAATGTTTTCTCGCCGTCATGTTCCGCCCTCAAAGGGCCCCTGCGGCTCGCAGCAATCCGGCCACCGCCTCCGCCATCATGCGATAGCCGGCAGCATTGGGATGGATGGGGTCGGACTTGAGTTCCGCCCGATAGAGCACGCTGGTCACGATCTTGCCTTCGTAGGGTATGCCGAATTCCTGCGCCAGCTTTTCGTAAAACTCAGGCGCACTGGTGATCAGCCCCGGCGCCGGCACACCGATCAGCACTGCGTCGATCCCGCGCGACTTGATGGTCTTCAGGATCTCGCGCAGGTTGCCCTCTATGTTCGCCGGCGCCCCCCTGCGCAGCATGTCGTTGCCACCGAGACAGACGATCACCAGCTTCGGCTGGTGTTCATCGAGCACCCCGGGCAGGCGCGCCAGGCCGCCTGCAGTCTGCTCGCCGGGCACGCCGGCGCGGACTACCGTGCGGCCGGTCAACTGGCCAAGCAGCGCCGGATAACTTTCCTCGGGCTTCGCGCCGGTGCCATAGGTCAGGCTGTCGCCGAAGGCGAGAATGACATCGCCTGCACCGAGCTTGCCGAGGCGCGGCGCGTCGCTGCCGCAGCCGGCCAGCCACAGTGCGGCCAGGGCCGCCACAAAGAACCGCCGATTCATGTCTTCTTATCCTTCAGCAGGCCGCGCCGGAAGTCGCGGACGATTTCCCGCGCAGCATTGCGTCCCGGCAGTCCGCTGACACCACCGCCGGGATGGGTGCCCGCGCCGCAGAGATAGAGCCGGCGCACCGGCGAGCGGTAATCCGCGTGCCCCAGCACCGGTCGCGCCGTCCACAGCTGGTCGAGCGTCAGCGCGCCGTGGAAAATATCGCCGCCGGTGAGGCTGAACTCGCGCTCGAGGTCCAGCGGCGAAAGTATCTTGCGCGAAATCACTGCGGCCTTGAAGTTGGGCGCGTAACGGCTCACGGTGTCGATGATATGGTCGGCTGCCTCCTCGCGGATGTCATCCCAGGACAGGTCGTTCGGCAGCTCGGGGCTGAAATGCTGGCAGAACAGGCTGGCGACATGCCGGCCCGCCGGCGCCAGCGAATCGTCGACCGTCGAGGGAATCAGCATCTCGACCACCGGCGCACGCGAACAGCCGTAGGTCCGCGCATCGAAATAGGCCTGCTCCATGTACTGCAGCGAAGGCGCCATGATGATGCCCGACTGGTGATGCTGCGCCGGGACCGTGCCGGGCAGGCATGTGAAATCCGGCAATTCGCTGAGGGCAACATTCATGCGGAAAGTGCCCGAAGCGCATTTCCAGCTGCGGATGCGCTGCAGAAAATCCGCACTCAGCACCGGCGCATCGATCAGTTTCAGATAGAGCAGTTTCGGATTGACGTTGGCAACGACACAGCGCGCCTCGATCACGCGGCCGTCCTTCAGCTGCACACCCTGCGCGCCGCGCGAATCGACACACACGCTGGCCACCTCGGCCCGGGTGTCGATCTGCACGCCGCGCTCTCGCGCCTCTGCCGCCATCGCCTGGGTGATGGCTCCCATGCCGCCGACGGCATGTCCCCAGATGCCGCGTTTGCCGTTGACCTCGCCGAAGACGTGATGCAGCAGCACATAGGCCGTCCCCGGGGCGTAGGGGCTGGCAAAGTTGCCGACAATGGCGTCGAAGCCGAAGGCCGCCTTGATCGCTGCCGATTCGAACCAGGCATCGAGCAGGTCACCGGCGCTCTTGGTGAACAGGTCCAGCACGTCGCGGCGCGCCGCCATGTCGAGTTTTTTGAAACGTCGCGCGGTTTTCAGCGCCGCAAAAAAATCTCCAACCCCGCCACCGACGTTGGGCGGCGTCTCCAGCGCAAGCTCGCGCAGCACATCGGCGACGCGCTCGAGCATCGCGTAATACCCGGGCAGGCGCGCCGCGTCCTTTTTCGAAAATCGCGCGACTTCGGCCTGCGTGGCCTCCAGCGTGCCGCCGACTTTCAGGTAATCCGTATCGGACAGCGGCAGGAAATTCGAAATCGGCCGTTCGACGATGCGCAGGCCGTGTTCGACCAGCCGCAGGTCGCGGATCACCAGCGGATTGAGCAGGCTGACGGTGTAACTCGCGGTGGAATTGCGGAATCCGGGATGGAATTCCTCGGTGACGGCGGCTCCGCCCACCACGGCGCGGCGTTCCAGTACGCGCACCTTGAGCCCGGCCGCCGCCAGGTAACAGGCGCAGGTCAGACCATTGTGGCCGCCACCGACAATCAGGACATCGCAGGCGGCGGGCAGGGACATGTCGGCGTGGCTGGCGTACGGAGAACGGAAATTGCGGCGCCTAAGCAAATGAAGCTGGGCACGGGTGCGAAGTCATTTCTATGTTTTTGAAGTGGGCCGCCGACCGCAAGCGGGTGCACCGGACTGTCCATACGTCTTCGATTACGGTTAACCGGCGTGCTTTTCTGTACCGGACAAATCAGCTTACAACCGCAAATCCTCTGCTAGCCAAGCTAGAGCCTCTTATGAACTTGCGAAACTCTTCCCTCATCCCAACCCTTCTGCTCCGCTTCAAGTGTCCCCTTGTCCCGGAGGGAGAAGGGCTTTACCCCCCCTCTCCCTTCGGGACCTCGGTGCCGCTTGACGGTAGAGGGGCAGGGGGTGAGGGAAAGCATCTCTCTGATTTACCTGATTAATTTTTAGGTTCATAACAGGCTCTAGTCTACCTCATTTTTTTCATGCGTCGGCCGCTCGTAAGGCGCAGCGTCGCTGACGCCGCCCGACGGGATAATTCGCCCGTCGTCCGTGCCCGGAGGTTGTTGCGGTACCGGCTCTGACTCGACCGCCGTGCCGGGACACCCGCAAAGCCAGCGCTGGTGCGCAGGCATTCACGCGCGTCTTTGCAAGCTCCTCGCCCGGCAAAGGCGGACTCCGGTCAGCAATCTTCGGCAGGGGGAAAGATTAAACGCTGCACTAAATCGCGCAGTTCTTCGATGTCCGGAGGCTTGCCGATCAGGTGCCGCACCCCGGCCTCCGCGGCCTGCCCGCGCAATTCGCTCGTGATATAGCCCGAGACCATGATCACCGGCAGTTCGGGCAAGGCATGGTGAATCGCCCGTGCAATCTCCAGTCCGGATGTGCCGAGCATATTGAAATCGGTCACCACCAGATCGAAGCGATCCTTGCCGGCAAGCACCGCGTCAAGCGCGTCGCGTTGCTCGAGATAGGCACTGACGTGATAACCCCAACTTTCCAGCATCCGCTTGTTTGCAAACAGCTGTGGCGGATCGTCATCGATATAGAGTATGCGCCGGCCGCGGCCTTCGCTGGCCACGCTCGCGGGCTCGGTTGTGCCCGCTACAGCCGCCACTTCACTCACGCCTGGAAAATACATCTCGAAGCTGCTGCCCCTGCCCGGTTCGCTGTGCACGATGATCGCCGCTTCGTGCTCCTGCAGGATGCCATGCACCACTGCCAGACCCAGTCCCGTGCCCTCGCCTCGCGGTTTGGTGGTAAAGAAGGGTTCAAAAATCCGTTGTTGGGTGGCCATGTCCATGCCGCGTCCCGTATCGCTGACGACAAGATGAGCATAATGGCCTGGTCGCAAGTGGGGATGTAGCCGCGCCGAGTCTGCGTCCAGCATGACGCCTTCAACCCGAATGTCGATGCGGCCGGCGCGGCCCTTCATTGCGTACGCAGCATTATTGCCAAGATTCAGCACTACCTGCTGCAATTGTGTCTCGTCGGCGACCACCGATGGCGTATCGTCGGCGCAGTGGTACTCAATACGCACTATTCCGCTCAGCGCTGCACGCAGCAGACGCACCGACTCATCCACGGCGGAACGCAACGATATCACCCGGCGTAAGTGCGACCCGCTCCGGCCAAAAGCCAGGATCTGCTGCACCAGATCGTTGGCGCGGCGTGCAGCCTTGTTAATTTCTTCCAGGCTTACCAGCGCCCTCCTGTTCGCCGCCGCATCCCGGCGCGCCAGTTCTGCATTAATCAGTATGGTCCCGAGGATATTGTTGAAATCATGAGCGATCCCCTCGGCCAGGGTTCCGAGCGCCTCCATTTTTTGCGATTCGCGCAATTGTGCTTCAAGCAACACACGCTCCTGCGAAGCTTTTTTTCGCTCGGTGATGTCGCGAATCACGGCGAGCAGGCCAGGACTGGCGCCATCTTCTGCGCGCAAACGGCTCACCGAGGACTCGACGTAGATCTCTTCGCCGCTACGCTTGACGTGGGCGCTTTCGCCGCGCCAACAGCCGGTATCGCGCAGGACAGTCATCGCGCTGGCTTCGTCTTCCGGGCGCAACCAGCGATTTTGGTATATCCAGGAGAGCTCTCGCCCAAGCACATCGGAGGAGGAGACATCGTATTGCCGCTCGGCCGCGGCGTTGAGGTAGGTCACGTGCTGGTCGGCGTCAATGGTGATAACCGCGTCGCTCACTTGGGCGAGGATTTCGCCACGGAAGCGGTGTGCTTCGGCCTCGAGGCCTTGCAGCAGGAAAATTTGCGGACCGGCAGGGGTTTCAACAACGAGCGCGTCAGCCTCTCCGCTGCGGATAGCCTGCAGCGTCTGCTCCGCTTCATGCAGTCGGGCGCGCAAGTCGGCATTCTGCGCGAGAAGCGCTGCGTCGGGGGGAGGGTCTGCGTGCATGTCGGATCAGTCGTTTTTAGCGGAAGCAACCGGCTCTGTGGTCTTTTAGCACTCGCCCCCCTGAAAAAAGCTTGGGACCATCGACATGCTGCCGATTAAGCGGCGCGCCGGCAGCGGCAGTAGCTTGATCAAGGTCGGCGCGGCGATGATCTGATTCTCTGCGGCCAGCGCCGGTCGCTGGGAGATATCCACAACTTCCAGATCGTAGCGTCCTTGCAGATGTTCCTCGCAAAGCTTGCGAGTGTTCACGATCGCGCGTCCGGAGCTCCCTGTCGTGCCGGCGACGTAAAGCTGCAGCACGTAGTGCGCGTTATCGAGGTTCGCCGTGGCGGCCGCAAAGCCGGCAAGCTTGCGTGGGGCGGAGGCTTGCTTTCTCATGCACGGTCCATGTTTATCGGCGGCACAATCGGCCGCACATCGAGACCGACGAGCACGCGTTCCTCATTGGACAGATCACCGATGATTTTCATGACCGGTTTGGGCAGGCGGCGCACGAGCGCCGGCAATGCGAGGATCTGGTCGCCCGCTGCAAGCTGCGGGTTCTTGACAAGGTCGATGATCTCGATCCGGTAGCGCCCGGCGAGGTGCGTGTCGCAGATGCGCTGCAGATTGCTAAAAGCCGTAAGCGATTTCGGCGTCTGACCGGCGACGTACAGCCTCAACTCATAGTTGAGAGCATTTTTCATCGCTTTCCCTTCTTCCGGCTGCCGTTGGTTTTATCGGCGCCGCGCAGTAGCGTCATGGTGTCGGTGATCTGTAGTGTGTTCTTTCGCTGCAAAACCTGCCGCGCGATCGTGGTGGCCATCTCGGCCGTTTCCGCGTCCGCCTCGGCCTGCAGCGCGGCGATCCGTGCCGCGATCGCCTTTTGCCTGCTCGCGAGTTGCTTAACCCTGTGTTGGTGCTCTTCTACGCGCAACACGGCGGCGGCGCGCTCCTGCTCTTCCTGCGTCACGCGCGCCGACCCGGTAAGCACGCGCTCGGCACCCAGGTAGACATCCACCAGGTCGATACCCCTGCTGCTGAGGACGAGTTCGCGCACCTGATTCGAGTGCTTCATGCCGCGCGATTTCAGCACGTAGATCGTGCGATTGCGCTCGCCGTTGAATTCCACGTTGCGCAACAGCAGCCATGTGTCCATGAGCGAAGATACGCCGAGCTGCGAGTCGTCCAGCATCTCTCCCCTGCCCTCCGTGAGACTCGCGAAGAGCGCGGTGATCTGCTGCCGCTTGAGGAAATCAATGAGCCGCATCAGCATGGGCTTTACTTGTGACGCAGTGAGATCGAGCGAGAGATTGCTGATCGGGTCGATGACGACCAAGCTCGGGCGAAAATCTCTCACGGCGTCGTGCATCAACAACAGGTGCTCCTCGAGCCCGACCAAGGTGGGACGCGACGAGTGAATCTGGAGCAGCCCTTTTTTCACCCACTGCGCGAGGTCGATACCGATGGAGCCCATGTTGCGCACAATCTGTGCGCTCGATTCCTCGTAGGCAAACAGCAGTACACGTTCGCCGCGCCGGCACGCGGTGTCGGCGAACTTGGCGCCGATGCTGCTCTTGCCGGTGCCCGGCGAACCGGAGACGAGCACGCTGCTGCCGCGGTAAACGCCCTTGCCGCCGAGCATCTCGTCGAGCCGGGCAATGCCCGTGGGAATGCGCTGCGCTGAGACCCCGTGATCCAGTTGCAGGGACGTGATCGGCAGCACCGAGAGCCCGCGCCCGCTGATTATGAAGGGATATTCGTTGGTGCCATGTGCCGAACCGCGGTATTTCAGCACGCGCAGCCGGCGCGTGGAAATCTGCTCGTGCATGCGCTGATCAAGGACGATCACGCAATCGGCTACGTATTCCTCCAGCCCGTAACGCGTCAGGGAATGGTCACCGCGCTCGCCCGTGATGATTGCCGTCAGGCCGCGATCCTTCAGCCAGCGGAAAAGACGACGCAACTCCGCGCGGAGGATGGCGTGATTTGGCAGCCCGGCGAACAGCGCCTCGACCGTGTCGAGCACCACGCGCTTGGCGCCAATGGAGTCGACTGCGTTCCCGATCCGGATGAAGAGCCCTTCCAGATCGTACTCTCCGGTCTCCTCGATCTCGCTGCGCTCGATTTGGACGTGATCGATCCTGATTTTGTTTTGTGCCGAGAGCTTCTTCAGATCATGACCGAGCGAGCGAACATTGGCGGTAATTTCGGCCGTGCTTTCCTCGAACATCATGAGCACGCCCGGTTCGCCAAACTGCGTCGCCCCGTGCACCAGGAATTCGACGGCGAGCATGGTCTTGCCAGACCCCGCGCTGCCGCAGACGAGAGTCGGGCGGCCGGTGGGCAGCCCGCCGCCGGTGATTTCATCAAGGCCCTGGATGCCGGTGGGGGACTTGGCCAGCTGGTAGCCGGAGGAGATGCTCATTTTATTCAAAGTCCTTGGTTCCAGGATCACCGACCGTCAAACATGGTTGCCGTGAGTGGAGGACGCTGATTCTGCTTTGGGATATGCGATGACAGCATGGCGAATTTCTCCTGGTTGCATCGGTGGTTGCACTGGCTGATAAGTTCGTACACTGTTGTGCGTCTATTCATTCAAGTTTGCGCCTTTTTGTTCGCTAGCGCACATTTAGTAATGTGCGCTAGCGAACAGACGACAGCCAATCGCTGATGTCACTTGAGTCACTTGAGTTTTGCGATTTTTGCGCCAACAGTGACTAAATCTCGGCGCCAATGCGCATCGTCGTCGTTAGAAAACCGCCCTGACTGTCGACCTCCCGGTGCGGGGGGCGGCGCGGGGGCGGTGGCCCAGCACCGGCGCCGAGTTGCGGGCGCTGTTACGACATAAGTAACTGAATTAATTTATAAATTTTTATTTATTGAGTAACGGCTTGCGATCCATTCAGTGATGAATCTGCTGCCGCAACCGATATCCCGCGCTTGGCGCAATCCCCGTCGCACGATTCGATCTTCTGGCACAGACAGGCAGGCGAGGAGGCTGTAAAGCCTGGAGCCATCCTATTGAGTTGAGCGTCAGTCTCATTGCAGTGATTCATCGCGGCGAGTCCCGCTTTAAGCCCTCCGAACACTGACCGCCTCATACCTGCAGGACAACGGCATATTCCGGATTCAAGCGCAGGAGCCACTGTCCAAGATGCTTGCGCCGGCCAATGACGCAGAGATTTTGCAAAAGTATTGATGTCTGGCTGTCGATTTTGAATGGCAAATGGCCGGCAAGCGTCACGACTCTACAAACTGTGCTTTTGGAATTTCCAGGCACCGTGCCGGGTCCGAATTACCTGCCGGGCGGTTCTTGCTGCGGCATCGGATAGGGACGCGCAGGCGAGTGTCGTTGACGGGGCGTGACTGGCGGTTGCCCGGCTATGGGACTATGGGTCGGGGCGAAGCACACTTCGATCCGCGGCGTGCAGGCCACTGGTGACAACTATTACTGTCAGCACTGCTGACGGTTTCAATTCCAGATCTTTCCCATCAACACGCGCCAGCGGCGGCTATTACGCCCATTCGAGCCGATCGTTCTGCGAGAACGGATCGATGTTGATCCGGAGCGACTGAATGGTCGTCGTCGGCACCTTGCGACGATCGACGTTCTTCAGCCGCACGAAACCAATGGCTACAAGCTTGCCCAGGGTGCGTGTAAGGTTCGGTTGTGCGCGGCCCGTCAACTCTGCGAGTTCGGCAATTGACTGCGGCTTTTTATCCCGAATAATGGCCAGGAGCTCGCGGTTCTGAGGTGTCAGCAACCGTAACAGCGCCTCGACAGAGTCAACTGTCGTGCCCCCGGCGTCCTTCGGCTGGTACGGCATCGGATAGGGCTTGCGGACCCCAATCGACGCCGCCGCGCGTAACTGAAATTTGAATGGGTTTTCGCTGGTTGCACACACAGTGCAGGGGTGTTCCAGCGATTGAGGCGCGAATAATCGACGCCGGCGCAGGTCTGTATGAAGCTCAAGCGCTCGAAAAAGGAATGCTGCAGCTGGACGTAAGGCTCGAAAGCACTCGCTGAAGCTTCAGGGCACGCCGGACCGGTGGCGCAAGGAAAGGGCAAAGCTGGGGGGGGTTGCCCGGCTTCGTAGCAGATTGGCGCGCCCGAGACGATTCGAACGTCCGACCCCTGCCTTCGGAGGGCAGTACTCTATCCAGCTGAGCTACGGGCGCGTTGCGGAGCGGATTCTAGCATGCCCCTGCAGCGGGTTTTACCGGGTATGCCAATGCCGATATAATCCGCGCTTCCCTTTATTGTCTCTGCAGATCAGGACTCGCCATGAGCGACAACCACACCCCCGAGCACGGCTCTCCGATCAAGACACCCAAGCAGCTGATCATTGTCGTGCTGCTGGCATTCATCATTCCGGTTCTTGTCATCGTCATGCTGGCCCAGATGGCCACCAGCGGCAAAAGCCCGTCTGAGAATTCCGCTGCCGCCGAGGAAGCGATCGCCCAGCGCCTGAAGCCGGCAGGCGAAGTCATCGTCGTGGCTGCCGGCGGCGCGCAGGAAGTGCGTGCCGGCAAGGCCGTTTACGAGGCGGTCTGCGCCGCCTGTCACACCACCGGCGTGCTCAATGCACCGAAGCTTGGTGACAAGGCCGGCTGGGTGAAACTGATTGCCGAAGGTCAGAGCAAGCTGACCGCCGATGCGATGAAAGGCGTGCGCCAGATGCCGCCGCGCGGTGGTGCACCTGACCTCTCCGATGTCGAGTTCGCACGCGCCGTGGCCTACTTGGCCAACCAGGCCGGCGCCAACTGGAAGGAACCGGATGCTCCGGCAACGCCGGCGGCACCTGCAGCAGTAGTGGCTGCCGCACCTGCCACAGCCGCAGTGCCTGCCGCAGCCGCCAATGCCGGCAAGGGCAAGAGTGTCTACGAGTCGAGCTGTACTGTCTGCCATGCGGCCGGCGTTGCAGGTGCCCCCAAGACCGGCGACAAGGCTGCCTGGGCGTCACGCCTGAAGACTGGCAACAGCGCGCTGGTCGCAGCCGTAGTCAAGGGCAAGGGCGCGATGCCGCCGAAGGGCGGCAACATGTCCCTGTCGGACGACGACATTCAGGCCGCGGTCGATTACATGCTGAGCCTCGTGAAATAACACGAGACGCTCATGCATAATCAAAGGGCGCAGTTGCGCCCTTTTTGTTTGACATCCATCCGGACCCTTCATGAGCACCTACGCCATCGGCGACATTCAGGGCTGCTACGACGAACTGCGAAGACTGCTCGACAGCGTCGAATTCGATCCGGTCGCGGACAGCCTCTGGCTGGTCGGCGACCTCGTCAATCGCGGCCCGCAGTCGGCTGAGGTGCTGCGCTTCCTGCGCGGACTCGGTGATCGTGCGATCAGTGTGCTCGGCAACCACGACCTGCATCTCCTGGTCGTCGCCGCCGGGGTGCGCAAACCGCATCGCAGCGACACCCTCGACCAACTGCTCGCCGCCCCGGATCGCGAGGAACTGCTTGACTGGCTGCGCCAACAGCGCCTGATGCATGCGGACAATGGTTACGCAATGGTTCATGCCGGCCTGTTGCCACAATGGAGCATCGCTCAGGCACTGGCGCTCGCACGCGAAGTCGAGACTGCGCTGCGCAGTCCGGACCACGGCGAATTCCTCGCGCAGATGTACGGCAATACGCCGGCGCAATGGCACGACGACCTCGCGGGATTGGACCGGCTGCGGGTCATCGTCAACGCGATGACGCGGCTGCGGGTGTGCACCCCGCAGGGGGTTATGGAGTTCAGTCACAAAACCAGGCCTGAAGGCGCGCCAGCCGGCTATCTGCCCTGGTTCGACATTTCCCACCGCGAGAGCCGGGACACCCCCGTGCTGTTCGGACACTGGGCTGCACTGGGACTGACGCTGCGCCAGGACGTAGTGGGCCTTGATTCGGGCTGTGTCTGGGGGCGGAGCCTCACCGCCATCCGCCTCGAAGATCGCCGCGTGTTCCAGTGCGGCTGCGAAGGCGTCAGGGCGTCAGGCGATCCACAATGAGCTGACGCGCCACCGCCACCACTTCGCGGCGATGCCCGGCGTCGGGTGGCAGCGCCGGCAGAAACCACAGTCGCGCGTGCACGGCGGGCTGCGCGACGATCGCAAGCAGGCTCTGCCACAGCGACTTGTCGCCGTAGTAGGCGGCCTCGGTGCACAGCGAGCCGTCGCCCCGCTCGAAGCGCAATGCAACCGGATGCACGGCCGCACCCGCCATCAGCGCCGGATGCAGCAGCGCACCGTGAAAGCGCAGCACCTGCGACCCGTCTGTTGTGGTGCCTTCCGGAAAAACCGCGATCACGTCGCCCCCGCTCATCGCCTGGGCAATCTCGCCATTGATACGCGTCGTATCGCTGCGCCTTGCGCGCTCGATGAACAGCGTGCCGGTCTTCGCGCTGAGCCAGCCGATCGCCGGCCAGGAACGGATCTCCGACTTGGCCACGAAACGCACCGGCAAGGCGGCATTGATCACGAAAATGTCGAGCCAGGACACGTGGTTGGCTACCAGCATCACCGGCCCGTCTTCGCCGTTTGGCACATCGCCTTCAACAAGCAGTTGCACACCGAGAATGCGCAACAGCCGCAGCGACCACCCGCGCACGGCAGCGCGCCGGCACGAAGGGGAACAGAACGGAAAGTACACGGCGGCGGTCCACAGCCCGCGCAGCAGATGCAGCGTGACACAGGCGAGGCGCAGGCCGCGCCTCTGCAGCGATGTGGTGGTACCCAGGCCGCTCATGGCGGCCATTATAGGGGCGCTCAGCGCGCCGGCCATCAGGCGTTCAGGAAGTGGCGCGCATAGCGCGCACTCATACGCGAAAGCGGCAGCAGCATCAGCAGGTCTGCCGTGTTGAAATCCGGATCCCACGCCGGCGCACCACAGATCCAGGCGCCGACGCGGACATAACCTTTAACCAGTGGCGGGGGCAGGGCATCAACCTCGCGTTCGAGGGCCTTCAATGGCAGTTCGCAGCGCGGGAATACGCGATACTCGACCGGCGAAAGATGTTCACAGGCAAGGCTGCGATAAATCGCGGCTGCAGCATGCCCGCCGTCGGCCATGCCCAGCGACGCGCAGCCCATCAGGTAGCGATAGCCGCGCTGCGCGGCATAACCGATGAGACCGGACCACAGCCGGGTAATGGTCGCGCCGTTGCGGTAATCCGGATGCACGCAGGAACGACCGATTTCGACCGTGGACTCGCGCAGATGCCGTAGCCGCGTCAGGTCGAATTCGCCATCGGCGTAAAAGCTGCCCAGCTGCTGCGCGCGCGGCCCGGGCAGCAGACGGTAAGTGCCCACCACTTCGCCGCTGCGGGTGTCGCGCACCAGCAGGTGCTCGCAGTGCGCATCGTAGAAATCGCTGTCGATGCCGGTTGTCGCTGCCGGCATTTTTGCACCGAGTTCCTCGGCAAACACCTTGTAACGCAGGCGCTGCGCCTCGACGACCTCGTCGGGCGTGCGTGCGAAGGACATTGACAATTCGGGGACTGCACGCTCGCGCAGCCCGGATTGTTCTAGGGTGTGTTCCAGCATCGGCCCGCCTCCGTCATCGATTTGACGGTGTCAGGCTAAGGCGGGCCGGTTACAACGCGGTTAAGCGGATGTTAAAAATCGGTGACGGGCGGCGCCGGGCTGCTCAGTGCGTGACACGGGAAGTGCGGCCGTCCGAGAGAATGCGCACGCGTTGGCCGGGCCTGAAGGTCTCGTCGGCTTCCTGGACGATGGCGACCAGCGCCCCGCTGTCGAGCTTGATGGTGATTTCAACACCGCTACGCCGTGTGCTGCCCTGCTCGATTGCCTGACCGGCGACGCCGCCCGCCACGCCACCCAGCACCGCCGCAGCCGTCGAGCCGCGTCCGCCGCCCACAGTGCTGCCGGCGAGACCGCCAACAATGGCGCCCGCCGCCGGGCCGACGCCACTGCGCGTGCCCTCAATCTGCACCGGACGCACGCTTTCAACGATACCCATGCGCACATTCTGTTCGCGCCGCGCCTCGTCGCGGGTATAGGCGCCGCCGCCAAGTCCCTGGGCGCAACCGCCCAGCACCGCCAGCGCGACAAGGGCTGCTGCAAGCTGTATCCGTCTGCTCATGATGATGTCTCCCGTTACCACAGGTTCATGCCGAAGGCTTCGCGGAAACGGTCCGCCACTTCGGCACGTTCAAAGCGGTGATTCTGTCCACCTCGCCGGGCAATTTTCAGCGAGCCCATCAGCGACGCCAAGCGGCCGGTCAGCGCCCAGTCGGCGCCGTTCGCCAGGCCGTAGAGCAAACCCGCGCGAAAGGCGTCGCCACAGCCGGTCGGATCAAGCACTGCTTCCGGCTTGACGCTCGGAATCCCGATCTGGTTACCGCCAGCGTGAACGACCGCGCCCTTCGCACCCAATGTGACCACAATGGCGCTGACAAGTTTCGCCAGTTCGTCGAGCTTTTTGCCGGTGCGCTCCTGCAGCATCTGCGCCTCGTAGTCGTTGACCGTGACATATTGCGCAAGGCGCACGAACTCCTCGAGTTCGGCGCCATTGAACATCGGCAGGCCCTGACCAGGATCGAAAATGAAGGGAATCCCGGCTTCGTGGAATTCCCGTGCATGCTGGATCATGCCGTCGCGCCCGTCCGGGGCGACGATGCCCAGTTTTACGCCGGCCGCGTCGCTGACGTGGTTCTCGTGGGAATGGTTCATCGCGCCCGGGTGGAAGGCAGTGATCTGGTTGTCATCGAGGTCGGTGGTGATGAATGCCTGGGCGGTGAAGCTTTCGGGAACGCTGCGGATATGGTCCTGCGACAGGCCAAGCCGCTGCAGGCGGTCGTCGTAGGGCGCGAAATCATCGCCGACGGTGGCCATGATGCGCGCGTCGCCGCCCAGCATCTGCAGCGTGTAGGCAATGTTGCCGGCGCAGCCGCCAAACTCGCGGCGCATGTCAGGCACCAGGAAAGCGACGTTGAGGATGTGCAACTGGTCGGGCAGGATGTGGTTCTTGAAACGGTCGCGGAACACCATGATGGTGTCGTATGCCATCGAGCCGCAGATCAGGGTGGACATCGGGTATCGCCTGGAAAAAGGAAGGGCGGATTATACCAACGCGATGGCTGTCGCCCGACGGTGGCGCCTTGGTGCCGCCGCCATGCCTGTTGCATAATCGGCGCGTGTTGCGGACAGCGCAATTGCACACATCACAATAACTCACCCAAGGGAGAAGCCAGCACCATGCTCAAGGAATTCAAGGAATTCGCGATGCGCGGCAATGTCGTCGACATGGCCGTCGGTATTATCATTGGCGCTGCATTCGGCAAGATCGTCGAATCGCTGGTGAAGGACGTGATCATGCCGCCGATCGGCCTGGTGCTCGGCAAGGTCGATTTCTCGAACCTGTTCATGGTCATGCGGGACGGCGCCACGCCGGGACCATACCTCAGCGTCGACGCCGCACAGAAGGCCGGCGCGGTGACCTTCAATTACGGCATGTTCATCAACACCTGCATCAGCTTCATCATCGTCGCCTTCGCGGTGTTCCTGCTGATCCGCGCAATCAATCGCATGAAACGCAAGGAAGAAGCTGCGCCCGCAGCACCGGCGGCAACGCCGGAGGATGTCTTGCTGCTGCGCGAAATCCGTGACGCCCTGAAGAAATAGGCCGGCGAGCGGCAGTTTCAAAGAAACGCGCCCGTGCCGGGCGCGTTATTCACGTACTGATTTCGTTATAAGTACTTGTTTTTATTGATAAAAATAAGATATCTGGAACGACAGCAAGGCAAGCGCGGCACCCAACACGGCACCGACCAGCACGTCGCTGGGATAGTGCAGACCCAGCACCACCCGCGACAGCGCAACCAGCAGCGTGAACGGCCACAGCAGCCAGGCGAGCGCGGGATAGTAGGCCAGCGCCACCAGTGTGAAGGCCACCGCGTGCAGCGTATGACCCGAGGGAAAACTGAAACGGTCGAGCGGCGCAGCGAAACGTTCGATGTCCGCATGGGCCTGGTACGGCCGCGGTCGCAGCGTACGTGCCTTCAGCCACTTGTAGCCGAAGGTGCAGGCCAGGCCCACCACCATCATGTGCAGCACCGGTGGTACCGCGGAGTCGCGTCCGGTGACCAGCAAGGCCGCCATCAGCGCATACCAGAACAGGCCGTCGCCGAGGACACTGACGCAGCGGAACAGCAGGCGCCAGCTCACCCGCCGGCAGACGCGGTTGACACGCAGACAGAGCTGCAGGTCCCAGTGTGCAAACCGCTCAAGCACGGGCATGGGCAGTCTCCCCTTCGTCAGCATCGCCGGTCAGCGCCAGCAGGGCTTGCTCGAATTCGGCAACGATGCACGACCAGTCGAGTTTTACGGTGGTCGCCCGCGCCTCTGCGCCGAGCCGGCGCGCGCGCGGCAGGTCGGTGACCAGCGCCGCCGCCGCCTGCACGTAGTCGTCGGCGGCGCCAGGTGGCGCAAGCAGCCCATTCTCATCGTTGCGAATGTGCTGCTGCGCGGCGGCATAGTCGTAGGCGAGTACCGCCAAGCCACTCGCCATCGCCTCGACGGTGACGTTGCCGTAGGTTTCGGTGAGGCTGGGGAACAGGAAAATGTCAGCCGACGCGTAATGCGCGGCGAGATCTTCTCCAATGCGCATGCCGGCAAACAGCACATCGGGGTTTTCGCGCTCGATGCGCCCCCGCTCTGGACCGTCTCCGACCATCACCAGACGCAAGCGCGGCTGCAGTTCGCGCATCAGTGTGTATGCGCGCAGCACCAGCGGCAGATTTTTTTCCGGCGCGAGACGGCCGACGTACAGTGCGACGGGATCTTCGGCAGCCGCGCCCCACTGCCCGCGCAGCGCGGCGCTGCGGCGCGACGGATTGAACAGCGCGGTATCGACGCCGCGTGCGACCACCTGCAGATTGCGAAACCCCAGCGCCTGCAGTTCGCGCTGCAGGCTTTCCGTCGGCACCAGCGTACGCAGTGCCTTGTTGTGAAACTTGCGCAGATAGGCAGTAATCGGCTTCTTCAGCCAGCCCACGCCGTAATGCTCGCTGTAGCTGTGGAAGTTGGTATGGAAATCGGTGGCTATCGGCAGCTTCAGCTTCGAGGCCGCGGCCAGCGCCGACCAGCCGAGCGGCCCCTCGGTGACGACATGCACGATGTCTGGCCGCTGCGTCGACCACAGCCGCATCAGGGCCTGTTTTGCCGGCAGCCCAAGCTTCAGCGCGTCATAACGCGGGATCGGCATGCCCCGCTGCAGCACTTCCTGGAACAGCGGCTGGTCGGCGGGTCGGTCACCGTCATGCTGGCGCGGGCGGATCAGCTGCACTGCGTGGCCACGCGCCTGCAATCCGCTGACGATGCGGCCCATGGTCATCGCCACGCCGTTGATTTCCGGCGGGTAGGTCTCGGTGACCATCGCCACACGCATCCTGCGCAGGGCCGCCGGGTAGTGCTGCAACACGATGTCTGCACCGTCCATGGCGCGTATCCTGCCGCGGCGATGCGACGCGGCGGTGACAGTGGGATGACAGTTACGCGACGGCCGAGAGACCGGGATCTCAGCCTAAAAGCACCAAACCCCACACCAGCGGCACGTTGACCAGCGCGAGGAATACCGCAGCACTGCCGATGTCCTTGGCGCGCTTGGCCAGCGCGTGGTTCTCCAGCGAAATGCGGTCGACCGCCGCCTCCACTGCGGAGTTCAGCAATTCAACGATCAGCACCAGCAGCACCGTGGCGATCATCAGCGCCTTGCCGGTGCCCGTGGCCGGCGTGAACAGCGCGGCCGGGATCAGCAGCGCCGCGAGCAGCACCTCCTGGCGAAAGGCATCCTCGTGGCGGAATGCGGCGCGCAGGCCGTCCATCGAGTAGAAAAACGCGTTCCACACACGCTTGAATCCGGTCTTGCCCTTGTGCGGGCTTTCACCGCTGTGTCCGGAATCCATGGTCGGCGTTCTCCTTCTGCGAGTGATGTTGCCGAAGCGGGCGCCCGGCACGGCAGCGATGCTGACAGCGGCGTGTTGCGATCGTGTTGCGACCGGGGCAGTCGCTGCTGCTTGACCGCCGGATTCCCGGATTGGCTCAGGCGTCCCCGGACTCCACCGCCTTGAGGTAAGCAGCGGCGTCAAGCAGCGCATCGACCTGCGCCGGATCATCCGGCTTGATGCGAAACATCCAGGCCACGTACGGCTCCTGGTTGATTTTCTCCGGCGCATCCGGAAGCTCCGCATTCGTGGCGACGATTTCGCCCGCCACCGGCGCATGGATATCGCCTGCGGCCTTTACTGATTCAATGACGCCGCATTCCTCGCCCTGCTTCACGCGGCGTCCCGTTTCCGGATGGCCGACAAACACCACATCGCCCAGCTGCTCCTGTGCGTGCTCGGTAATGCCGACGCTGACCGTGCCATCGGCCTCACGACGCACCCATTCATGGCTGGCGGTGTATTTCAAGTATTCAGGGGCGCTCATGGGAAAACTCCAAAAATATCAATAAAAGCAATTAGTTATGGCATATACAATCGCGCGTTCAGCGCGGGGCCGCCAGCACCGCGAGGCGAAACCCTGCGGCGCCAAGATTGCCGGTATCGAGCGCAAGCCGCACGGTCAGTTCCGCATGGGCGGCCAGTCCGCCGCGCGGATCGCGGCCACTGCCGAGATACTCCGCGGGCATAAAAATCCGGCGTGCCAAGGTATGGTCATTGGCATTGGTCAGCACCAGATCCAGTGCGGGATAGGCGACGGCATGCCCCGCATGATTACGCAAGGTCGCAGTCAGCTGGATGCGGTCCGGGCGCGCGGGGTCCATCAGTTGCAGGTCGGAGGCTTCGATCAGTACCGATTTCGGCAACTGCGGCAAAGGCACTGCGCAGCCGAGACTGCTGCAGGCCGCGTCCAGCCATTGCCGTGCGACAGGATGGCGGGCGGCAATGTCACTGCGGTAAAAATAAACCGCCTGCGCGCCGAGTGCGATGGCCAACAGCAGGCTCGCTGCAGCCAACCCGCGACGCCGTGGCGCAGCGCCGGCCTCCGCTTCAGCTGCCGTTGCATGCATGAAGGGATTGTCGGCAGTCTCCGTGGGTGCGGCGGTTGCCATAGCCGTTTCAGGTTGAGGCGCCGGTTCAGGTCCGGGCAGTTCGACTGGCTCCGGCCCAAGCTCCATACCCGACTTTGATGCGAGATCGTCCTGCGCAACCGCGGTAATCGGTTGCGGCAGGAGTTCGATGAGGCCGGCGTCAGCATTCATATTCTCCGGCACTTCGGCTTCCGTAGCAGCGCGACTGCCTGCAGCGGCATCTTCCACCCCGGTGGCCGGTGGAGATGCCGGCAGCTCGGCAGCGGAAGTAAAGGGCGAAGCGGGCGTGGCCGCCAACGATTCCGTATCCGGCAGCGAAATGCCCGCCGCGGAAATGTTGCCGGTAGCCAGTGCGGCAGTGGCCGGCTTTTCAGCATCCGTGCCCTGCGGAGCATCCGGAACCAGCGCTTCAAGACCATTGAATACCTGCAGGCAGCGGCCGCAGCGGACCTGGCCTCCGTGCGCACGCAACTGTTCCGGCGTCACGCGGAACACCGTCCGGCAATTCGAGCAGCGGGTCATCAGCGGCATGGCATCACTCTACCTGCGTACGCCGGTCAGCAAAACCCAGCCGTCGTCAGTGGCTGCAGCTTGCATGTCGAAATCGACCGCATAGGCCGCGTGCACCTTCTGCCACTGGTCGGCAAGGATGCCGGCCAGCGCAATGCGTCCACCCGGGCGAGTCAATTGCGCGAGCAAGGGCGCAAGCACGGTGAGTGGATTGGCAAGGATGTTGGCGACGACAATATTCGCCGGGGCCACGGACGACGACTCGGCCGTGGCAAATGCGATATCAACGCCGTTGCACTGCGCATTCTCGCGCGCTGCAGCGAGCGCCTGGGGATCAATGTCGATACCGCGGGCGCTGCCTGCGCCGAGTTTCATCGCGGCGATGGCGAGGATGCCGGAACCGCAGCCGTAGTCGAGCACATCGACGCCGGGCGTCACGGTTTCAGCGAGCCAGCGCAGGCACAGCCGCGTTGTCGGATGGGCGCCGGTACCGAAGGCGATGCCGGGATCGAGCACAATGTTGATTGCCTCCGGATCGGGTGGCTGATGCCAGCTCGGCACCACCCATAAGCGATCCGTGATCTGCAGCGGCTGAAACTGGCTCTGGGTCAGACGCACCCAATCCTCGTCTTCGACGCGTTCGACGCGAAAGGACTTGGCGGCAGCCAGCCCCGCCGCAGCCAGCGCCTGCGGCACCACCAACTGCAGTTCGGCCTCCAGCGGAAACAGTGCGCTGACGCGGTTCGCCAGCCAGGCCGCCGCCGGTGCTTCGCCGGGCTCGGCAAATATCGGGCGCTCGGTTTCGGTGCCTGCCGCCGCATCCTGGACGTCGACCGCCAGCGCACCCGCATCGAGCAGCGCGTCCGACAGCGCCTCGACCGAGGCTTCCTCCACATTCAAGATCGCGCACAGCCAGGCCATGGTGCCGTCCGGGGTTGATGCGCCGGCGCGTCGCCGCGCCTTATTCGGCGCGGGTCAGTTTCGCCAGCCGCTCTTCGAGATAATGGATGCTGGTGCCGCCGCGACGGAAAGCCGCATCGCCCATCAGTTCGCGGTGCAGAGGCAGGTTGGTGCTGATGCCCTCAATGACCGTTTCCGACAGCGCAATGTGCATGCGCACGATCGCCTGCTCGCGGGTATCGCCGTAGGTGATGATCTTGCCGATCAGCGAATCGTAGTTGGGCGGCACAAAATAGCCGTTGTAGGCATGCGAGTCGACGCGTACGCCCGGCCCGCCCGGCATGTGCAGCGAAGTGATGCGTCCGGGCGAGGGTGTGAACTTGTACGGGTCTTCGGCATTGATGCGGCACTCGACCGCATGGCCCCTGATTACGATGTCCTTCTGCCGCAGCGTGAGTTTTTCTCCAGCCGCCACGCGGATCTGCAACTGCACGAGGTCGTGGCCGGTCACGAACTCGGTGACCGGGTGTTCGACCTGCAGCCGCGTGTTCATTTCAATAAAATAGAACTCGCCGCCCTCGTAGAGAAATTCGAAGGTGCCGGCCCCTTCATAGCCGATCTTGCGGCAGGCTTCGACACAACGCTCGCCCACGCGGACACGGGCGCGTTCGGTCAGCAGCGGCGCGGGGGCTTCCTCGATGATCTTCTGGTTGCGGCGCTGCATGGAGCAGTCGCGGTCGCCGAAATAATAGGCATTGCGATGCTTGTCGGCGAGCACCTGGATTTCGATGTGCCGCGGCTTTTCCAGGTACTTCTCCATGTACACCGAGGGGTTGCTGAATGCTGCCTGCGCCTCTGCGCGCGTGGTTGATACGGCATTTTTCAGCGCAGCCTCGGTATGCACCACACGCATGCCGCGGCCACCGCCGCCGCCCGCCGCCTTGATGATCACCGGATAGCCGATCTGGCGCGCAATCTTGACGATTTCCTTCGGGTCTTCGGGCAGGGCGCCGTCCATGCCGGGCACTACCGGCACTCCCGCTTTTTTCATCGTGTTCTTGGCGCTGACCTTGTCGCCCATCAGGCGAATGGTTTCCGCGCGCGGGCCGATGAAGGTGAAACCGCTCTGCTCGACGCGCTCGGCAAAATCGGCGTTTTCGGAGAGAAACCCGTAGCCGGGGTGGATGGCCTCTGCGTCGGTCACCTCCGCCGCGGCGATGATCGCCGGCACGTTGAGGTAGCTCGCCGCGGAAGGCGCGGGGCCTATGCATACCGACTCGTCGGCGAGCCTGACGTATTTCGCCTCGGCGTCGGCCTCGGAATGCACCACCACGGTCTTGATACCCATTTCGCGGCAGGCGCGCTGGATGCGCAAAGCGATTTCGCCGCGGTTGGCGATGAGAATTTTTTCAAACATGGGCAATTGTTTTCAGATGCTCGTCGCGGGACGGGGAGAGAACGAGGCGGGCTCTGCCGTACTCGGTTGGAATGCCGCCACTCAGTCGATCAGGAACAGCGGCTGGCCGTATTCGACCGGCTGACCGTTTTCCGCCAGGATGGCCTTGATCACGCCATCGCGATCCGCCTCAATTTCGTTAAGCAGCTTCATGGCCTCGATAATGCAGACCGTCTCGCCCGCCTTCACGGCCTGCCCGACTTCGACGAAGGGTTTTGCAGCAGGTGCAGACGAGCGGTAAAACGTGCCGACCATCGGGGATTTCAGGGCATGGGCTTCCGGCTCCATCGGCGCTTCGACTTCGCCAGCGGGCATTGCCGCTTCGACTGATGCGGGCGAGGCGGGCAGCGGAACCACCACGTTCTGCGGAGCGACGGTTTGCGCGCCGGCTGCGCCGAAGCGGCTGATGCGCACCTTTTCCTCGCCCTCGGTGATTTCCAGTTCGGCAATGCCGGACTGCTGTACCAGGTCGATCAACGTTTTCAACTTGCGCAAATCCATGAATCAGCCCTTTTTGGTGTAGCGCAGCGCGTAATCGAGCGCCAGTTCGTAACTGGCCGGCCCGAGGCCGCTGATGATGCCGACGGCAATATCGGAAAAATAGGATTCCCGGCGGAACGACTCCCGGGCAAATACATTGGAGAGGTGAATCTCGACAAACGGAATGGCAACCGCTGCCAGCGCATCCCGCAAAGCGACGCTGGTGTGGGTATAGGCGGCGGGATTGATCAGGATGAATTCCACCCCTTCGCGGCCGGCCTGCTGCACGCGATCGACCAGTTCGGCCTCGGAATTGCTCTGAAAGCAGGCCAGCGTGGCTTTCGCCGACTGCGCTCTGGCCTGCAACCGGGACTCAATCTCGGCCAGCGTGGTTGCACCATAGATCCCGGGTTCGCGCGTTCCCAGCAGATTCAGGTTGGGGCCATTCAGCAGCAACAGATGTTTCGGATTGGACATGATGTTCGCAATTATAAGGGTGTCCGCATCGCGACCGCGGCAGCTGGCGATAACCTTCTGCCGAAGTTGGCGGATTTTGCCTTAATTTAGCCGCAAAAGTCCACAATAGAATACAGCTTAACGGGCGTTAGCTCTTGTCTGCCGGGATTTTCACGGGTATGCCGGCCCGCCGGCGGCTTTCGTCCGGAACACGCAGCGAAAGTTAAGCGAAGTTCACTTACCGAAGGCCGGTCAGCTTGGCGCAGACAGCAGAGGCTGCACCTGGTCGCGCAGGCGCGCTTCCGTCAATTCGCCCACCAGACTTGCGCGGATGACACCGGATCGATCCAGTATCAGTGTGTAAGGCAACACGCCGGCACGATTGCCGGCCTTGCGCGACAACTCAATTGCATCAATTCCGCCAATGAACAAAGGGTAGTTGATCCTGAATTCCCTTGAGAAATCCAGAACTTTGTCTGCCTGATCAACGGCGATGCCTATAAATTGAACGCCGTTGCCGGAAAATTCCTGCTGCAAACGGACGAACATCGGGATTTCTTCGCGGCAGGGTGCGCACCAAGTGGCCCAGTAATTGACGATCAGGATCCGGCCGCGGAACTCTTCCAGCGTCCGGGTGACGCCGTCGAGTGTGGTCAGCCTGCTCTCGAGGATTGCCCGCGCCGCATTATCCGCAGGCCTCACGCCGATGCTGCCGATGCGCCAGAGGTGAGCGCCTACACCGGCCGCCGCGGCCACACCGCCGACAGCCACGGCAAGCAGGGCCCGACGCAGTGGCCTCACCGGACGCTCAGCGCCTGGTCCAACACTGCAGCGAAACGGTCGGCCGCCTGGAATCCGATCACGCGCAAGCCCTGGATTTCACGGCCTGCCGGATCGAAAAACACGATGCCGGGCGGCCCGAACAGGCGGAAACGCTGCAGCAGCGCACGGTGCTCCGCTGTGCCCGTGGTGACATCGACCTGAATCTTGACCATCGTGGCAAGGCGCGCCTGCACCGCGGAATCGGAGAAAGTGTAGCGCTCCATCTCCTTGCAGGTGACGCACCAGTCAGCGTAAAAATCGAGCATCACGGTCTTGCCGGCAGAGGCGCTGATCGCAGCATCGAGTTCGGCATTGCTGGACACCCGCTGGAATGCCACCGGGCCTGATTGGGCGCTGCCGGCCGCGGCGCTGCGCAGACCGGACAGCGGCTGCAACACATCACGGCTGCCGGAGAGCGCTCCCACCAGGAAGGCGGCCCCCGCCACCAGCGCGATGACTCCGACGCCCTTGCTGAAGCGTGCGAAACCGCGGGCGTTCGCGCGCAGCGGATCCAGCGCATGCAGATGAACTGCCGTGAGTATCAGCAGCGCGGCCCAGGCCATCATCTGCACGGCGACCGGGATTACCGGAGACACGAGGTATATCGCCACGGCAATCAGCATCACGCCGAAGAAGCGCTTCACCGTCTCCATCCAGGGCCCGGATTTTGGCAACAAGGCGCCCGCGGAGGCGCCGACCACCAGCAGGGGCACGCCCATGCCCAGCCCCATCGCGAACAGCGCCAGCCCGCCAAGCGCGGCGTCGCCGCTTTGCGAGATGTAGAGCAGCGCACCGGCCAGCGGCGCAGCGACGCAGGGCCCGACGATCAACGCCGACAGCACGCCCATCGCGAACACCCCCGCATAATGTCCGCCGTGCAGCCTGCCGCTGGCGACCACCAGCCTGGACTGCAATGCCGACGGAAGCTGCAGCTCGTAAAAACCGAACATCGACAATGCCAGCGCGACGAACACTGCGGCAAAAGCACCCAGCACCCAGGGATTCTGCAAGGCCGCCGCCAGCATCGCGCCCGACAGCCCGGCGGCCATGCCGGCCAGCGCATAGGTAATCGCCATGCCCAGCACATAGCTGCCGGACAACAGCAGGCCGTGACTGCGGGTGACCTTGTGGCCCTGGCCGACGATGATGCCGGAAAGTATCGGCACCATGGGCAACACGCAGGGCGTGAATGACAGCAACAGACCGAAGCCGAAGAAACTGAGAATCAGCAACCAGGTCTCTCCGTGGAACAGCGCTGCGATCGCGCCGTCTTCGCCCTGGGCAGCCAGCGCCGAAGAAGCGGGGGCGCCGAACAGGCGTGATGCCGCGGCGTCGCCGCCGCCCGTTGCCGCGGCAAGTCGCAACTCGGCCTTCTGCTCGACCGGCACGTAACAGACACCGACATCGGCACAGCCCTGCGAAATGGCAGTGAGCACCGCGCGCTGCACGCTGCCGGCCTGGATCGGCAGCCGTATGCGCACCTCGTCGCGGAAAATCCGGGTTTCACCGAAAAACTCGTCCTTGTGCACAAGCCCCGGCGGCAGCTCGGCCGGACCCGCGCTGACCGCGGCTGGGTCCAGCGTGAATTGGAACTTGTCGCGGTACAGGTAATAGCCCTTGGCGATCACATAGCGCACCTCGACAGCGTCGGGCGCCACGACACGCGCGCTGAATACAAAAGCCTTCTCGGGATCGAGCAGGTCGGGCTCCGCCGCCCGGGCAAAGCCGGCGGCGAATATCAGCAGGACGATCAGCCAGCGCAGGATCATGGGGAAGGAGGTACAGAGCGCGTGGTTTCGGCGCCCACCCATTCCAGGTAAGCAGGCAGGCCGCGCTGCACTGGGACCGCGACGATTTCCGGAAGTTCGTAGGGGTGCACGGCGCGAATTGCCGCTTCAAGCTCGGCATAGCGCGCGGCCGTGGTCTTGATCAGCACCGGCACCTCCGAGGACTCTTCCACCATGCCCTGCCAGCGGTACACCGAACTGCAGGGCGCAAGCATGCTGACGCAGGCCGCCAGCCGCCCCTCGACCAGCGTCCGCGCCAGCCCACGTGCTGCCGCGGCATCGGGCAGCGTGGCAAACACCAGCAGCACTGCGCCGGAATCAAGTGCCATGGCCGGACTCCTGCGCCGCGGCCCAGGCCGCGGCTATGCCTTCGTGCACGGTCGGATAACGCAGGCGAACCCGCAACTCCAGCTTGATTCGTGCATTGGCGAGGCGCCGGGACTCGTTCATGAAGGAATAGAGGTTCTCCGGGATCACCGACTGCGCCTCGGCGCGGGTCACCCGGGGCGGGCGCGGCAGGCGAAAACAGTCTGCGACGAGATCGAAATAATCGCCCATTTTCTGCGGCGCATCGTCACTGGCGTTATAGCTGCGGTTGGCCTGGCCGCGATGTAGCGCGGCCACGATCATGCGCGCAAGGTCGTCAGCGTGCACATGATTCACGTACGAGTCATCCTGCGGCTGCAGCGCCGGTGTGCCGCGTGCGATGCGCGCCACCGGGAGGCGGTCCGCCGCGTAAATGCCGGGCACGCGCAGGATGCTGACACGCACGCCGCTGCGTGCCCCCCATTCGCGCAGGCGGCGTTCGGCATCGGCGCGGCGGTAAGCGCGATCAGTCTGCGGCCGCAGCGGGCTCGTTTCGTCGACCAGCGCGCCGCCACAATCGCCGTAGACACCGCTGGTACTGATGTAGACAAAGTGCTGTGGTAGACTGCCGCCCCTCGCGAGAGCGGCGATAAGATGCGCGGTGCGTATGTCGCGGCGACCGCGCGGGGGTGGCGGGGCAAGGTGGATGACATCGTGGGCAAGGCCGGCGATCCCGTCCAGCGTATCCGTCCGGTCCAGGTCGCCATACTGCGGAACAATTCCGTAGCGGCGCAGTTCGGCGACACGGTCCATGCTGTGCGTGAGTGCATGGATGCGATGGCGCCCGCTCAGCAAAAGCGCTGTGCGCAGGCCGACGTCGCCGCAACCGATAATCAGCAGCCGTTTCATAGTGCTCTATTCTAGCCCAGCCACCCTGCCCTTATTTCCAAGCTCCCAGACTTATGTCCCGGCAAATC
Organism: Burkholderiales bacterium; assembly: GCA_030684405.1. GTDB lineage: Bacteria > Pseudomonadota > Gammaproteobacteria > Burkholderiales > SG8-41. Next base: position 75,951 of record JAUXYA010000032.1, read on the forward strand.
ACCATCCGCCCCAGCGGCCACGTGCTCCACACCAACGACGGCGAGACCGTGCTCGAAGCGGCACTGCGCGAGGGCTACATGCTGCCCTATGGTTGCCGCAACGGCGCCTGCGGTTCGTGCAAGGGCAAGGTCGTCGAAGGCAAAGTGGACCACGGCTTGTCACAGGAAACGGCGCTGCCGGCCGCCGAGCGGGAACGCGGCATGGCGCTTTTCTGCCAGGCCCGGGCGCTGTCGGACCTCGTGATCGAATGCCGGGAGATCGGAGCGGTCCGCGACATCCCGGTAAAAATCCTGCCCTGCCGCGTGCAGGCGCTCGACCGACTCGCCCCCGACGTGATGCGCGTCCGGCTGCGCCTGCCGGCATCGGAACGCCTGCAGTTCCTCGCCGGGCAATACATAGACATCCTGCTCAAGGATGGCACGCGGCGCAGCCTGTCGCTGGCCAATCCCCCTCATGATGACGGGCTGCTTGAAGTGCATCTGCGCAATTACGGCGGATCGTTCAGCACCCATGTCTTTACGCAAATGAAGGAAAAGGACATCCTGCGCTTCGAGGGCCCCTTGGGCAGCTTCTACCTGCGCGAGGACAGCGACAAGCCGGTTATCCTCATCGCCGGCGGCACCGGTTTTGCGCCGATCAAGGCCATCGTTGAGCACGCCATCCACCAAGGAATCAAGCGCCCGATGACCCTGTACCGCGGCGCGCGCAGTGCCGCCGACCTCTACCTCGACGAACTGCCGCAACGCTGGGCACTCGAACACGGCGTGAAGTACGTGCCGGTGATTTCGGAAGGCGCGCCCGGCGACGGCTGGAATGGCCGCCGCGGGTTGGTGCATGCGGCGGTACTCGAGGATTTCGCCGCCCTCTCCGGCCACGAAGTGTATGCCTGCGGTGCGCCGGCGATGGTCGAGGCCGTAAAGCGCGATTTCTGCACGCAGCGCGGGTTGCCGGAATCCGCGTTCTACGCCGACGCCTTTACGCCGGCCAGCGTGCCACCCCGCTGAGCAGCGCCGCTCAGCGCAGCTTTTCCCGGCGGCCGCCGGACATGCGGTTGAGCAGGGACACGGCGATATCGAGGCCCGCGCGGTACTGCAGGGCAGCAGCCTCCGGCCGTTCAAGATGCTCGTGCAGGCGCGCCAGTTCCAGATGCGCCACATAGGTCGGTTCGATCGCGATGCTGGCCTCGAGGTAATTCTGGGCTTTGCCCCACAGCTGTTGCCGGGCGCACAGCCGTCCCAGCGCCAGCAGCAGCGCGGCATCCTCACGGTGATCCTTCAACCAGCGCTCGGCGCGCTCGATCTGGCGCAGGGTGTCCGGTCCGCTGCACTCGCCGTATAGCGTGACCAGCCTGCTGTCCCAGTCCGCATCGAGGCAGCGCTCGATCACCTCCTGTGCTTCGGCGCAGCGGCCCAGTGCCTGAAAGGCCGTCGCCGCCGCCGAAGCCACCGCAATGTCGCGACGGTAGCGCTCAGGTACACGCTTCCAGACGGCAGCCAGTGCCGCAGCGTCCCCGGCGTCGCGCTCGAGCGACTGGCGCCAGGCATGGCTGCGCTCGGTGTCTGCGCGATCTTGGCCAAACACGCCGCGCTTTTCCAGCTGGTCGACCAATGCAGGCACCAGATCCCACTGCCCGAGGCGCTGCCGCGCACGCAGCTCGAGGCGCAGGGCTGCCGTGTGCTTCTTCGGCAGCACGGCCAAGGCCGCCAGTGCGTCTCCCGGCCGCCGCTCATCCAGCAACATGCGGGCCTCGCTGACGGCGCGCGCCGCATCGGGCTTCGCCGGATCGGCGACGAGTCCGGCTAGGTAGCCGTCACGGCGCTCCGGCGCGCGCAATTCGTGTGCGGCGCTTGCGGCAATCACCGCGCCGAGATCGGCGGGCCCGCCGAGGGCAACAGCCCGGTTCATGCTCCGCTCCGCCCGGGCATAACGCCCGGCAAAGTAATCGCGCAACGCGCCGATCAGTTCATCGTGGGCGGCAGCACTGCGCCGGCCAGCCCGAAAGCGCGCGACACGCTCAGGCAATTCAAGGGTCGTGGCCAGCAAGCGCACCACGAGGTACAACGCGACAAACCCGGTCACCGCGAGAATCAGCGCGAAATTAAGGGACAGTTCGATGCGATGCCCGGGAAGGGCCATCAAAACATAACCGCTGTTCAGACGGGCCAGCAACGTCAGCCCCGTCGCCAGCGCGCCCAGCACGAAAATCCGGATTACCCAGCGCATGCCGTCTCCACTGCCAGGCCCGCGCTCAGCCCGGCGCCTTGCTGCGTAGCGGACGCAGCCGGCGCAGGGCGTCCAGCGTCTCGGCGAGATCCGGAACAGCAACCTCCACCTGCGCGGCCTGCAGCTTGCGCAGCGCGGCGGCGGTGGCCGCGACTGCCGCATCGTTCATGTCGAAATGCCGCTCCAGTGCGGCGGCAGCAGCACGCAGATCCGCCTGAAAGCTGCGCGCTTCCCGCGACAGCAGCGCAACCCGCGCAGCAACCAGCCGCAGCTTGATGTTCTCGCGCAGGAAAAAGGCCTGCTCCGGCGGCAGCAATGCGAGGTCCTCATCCCCCGTCCGCTGCACGCGCACCAGTTGGCGCAGCTCCCGCCAGGCCTCGCGCAGCAGGCGCTCCCAGGCCGGCAGGTCGGTGGCCGTTTCCGCGGTGACGGCCTCCGGCCGGACGCGCGCATCCATTGCAAGCGGCAAGCGGTCTATCCTGGCAATGGCATCGTCGATCCGCGCCGCTGTGCCGTAGATATCAGCCAGCGGCAGGATTTTGAGCTTTTCGAGGTCACGCTGCAGGGCGCGGCGCAGGATGTTGTAGCGCGGCTGGTCCAGGTGCTGCAGCCGCGCCTCGGCGTTCTCGAGGCCGATCAGCGCGGCGCGCACGTTCCCGGCAAGCTGCAGCTGCTGGCTGGCCAGCAGCACTGACTGCTCGATCTCGGCGAACACCCACTCGTCGCGACCGCGCGACAACTCCTGGTACAACGCTTCCAGCGCGATCTGCTGGCCCTGGGATTCGGAGAGTTTGGCCTCGAGCACGCCGATCTTGATCTCGGCTTCGCGCAGTGCTGCGGCGGCCCGGTCGGCGCGCGCCGTAGCGGCCACATCGCGCGCGGCCATGTCTGCAAGCCGCTGCGCAACTTCGAGGCGCAAGGCATTGTCGGTACCGCGGCCCTGATACCACTGAAAGGCCGTGATGCCGGCTGCACACAGGGCAACAACCAGCGCCAGCGCCGGCAACATGCCTGCGCCTGCCGTGACGCTCTGGGGCTTCACGGCAGCGCTGTCTGCGCGCTCTTTCGCCGAATCTGTCGCGGGTTCACTCATGCAATGGAGAATAACATGGTGATTGCGCGTTCAAGCTGCGGCAAACAGCTGCAGCAACGCAGCCATCAGTCCGTCATCCCCTGGCGCAGTCTCGACCACATGGCTGCAGCCGAGTTCGCGCGCGGCCACAGCGATTCGCGGATGCGCTACCAGCAGCGGCGTGCGCCGCAACCAGGACTGCCCCAGCTTGCCGACCATTTCAAACAGGTTGCGCAGGCCCTCGCTGCTGGTCACCGTAATCGCGTCCACTTCCTTGCGCGCCCATGCCCTGAGCAGGGGCGCCGCGTCGGCGCGCGGCCGGGCTCGCCGGTAGCACTCGACGTACTCGACGCTGGCGCCGCGCGCGGCAAGCGTGTCACCGAGAAGCTCGCGTCCGCCGTCACCACGGAAAATCACCACGCGCCAGCCGTCGATCTGCTGCAGTTCGGGCAAGGCCAGCAGCGCCTCGCTGTCGAAGGATCGCGTCGGCGCCAGCACCTCCGTGATGCCGAAGCGCTTCAGTTCCTTGACGCTGCCCTTGCCTACCGCCGCTGCGCGCAGCCCTGCCGGCCACGCGCGGCGCGCGGCAATCTGGTTCATCGCGCGCAGTGCCGCGTTCGGACTGATGAATATCGCGAGGTCGAAACTGTCCAGCCGATCGACCGCATCAATCAGCGGCGCGAGATCAGCGGTATCGAGAATCTCCAGCACCGGAAACAGGATCGGCTGACCGCCGGCAGAGCTGATCATCTCCGCCAGTGCAGCGGCCTGCCGCGCCGGCCGCGTGATCACGATGCCGCGCCCAGCGAGCGGACGCACCGCAGTCATGCGTCCTGCGCCAAGGAGGCGAGTATGTCCGCAGCGCCACGGCGCTTCAGGTTTTCGGCCAGCGCGATTCCAAGCGCCTCCGCTTCGGCTGTCGCACCGCTGTTCTCGCCGCGCAGAACCCGCGAACCGTCGGGCAGGCCTACGAGGCCGCGCAGGGTAAGGTGTTCCCCGGAAATCTCGGCAAATCCGGCCAGTGGCACGTTGCAGCTGCCAGCGAGTGTCCGCGAAAACGCGCGTTCGGCGAGCACGCACTGCCACGTCGGTGCATGCGTCAGTGGCGCCAGCAACTCGAACAGATCGCGGCGATCCTCGCGGCACTCGATGCCCAGCGCGCCCTGGCCGACCGCCGGCAGCGAGTCCTCGGGCGAGAGCAGCGCAGTGATGCGGTCGGCAAGCTCGAGGCGCTTCAGTCCGGCGGCGGCAAGTATGATCGCGTCGTACTGACCCTCGTCGAGCTTGCGCAGCCGGGTCTGCACGTTGCCACGCAGTGCGCCGATGACCAGTTGCGGGTGCCGTGCGCGCAACTGGCATTCGCGGCGCAGGCTCGAGGTGCCGACACGGCCGTCTGTCGGCAACTCCTCGAGGTCGCGGTATTTTGCCGACACGAAGGCGTCGCGTGGATCGGCGCGCTCGAGGATCGCTGCCAGTGCATATCCTGGCGGCAGATGCATGGGCACATCCTTCATCGAATGCACCGCGATGTCAGCGCGGCCGTCGGCCAGCGCGTCCTCGAGCTCCTTGACGAACAGTCCCTTGCCGCCGATCTTCGCCAGCGAGCTGCCCAGCCTGCGGTCTCCTTCCGTGGTCATGCCCAGGAGGGATACCTGCAGCCCCGGATATAATCGTTGCAGTTCGGACTGCACATGCTGCGCCTGCCATAACGCCAGCGCGGATTCGCGCGTGGCAATCACCAGGGAGGCGGGATGTCGCGGAATATTTCCTTCTATCATATTGATTTTATTGAGTATTTTTAAATTCAGGCTGAGCTGGATTCTAACATGCGCCCTGCTCGCAGCCGGCCCGGCCTCGGCCCAGCTGCAGGAAGCCGATGACCTGGCACGCCTCTCGGCGGAAACGCGCGCACGCGGCATTCCCGTGCTGGTCGCATTCATGCAGGAATCCTGTCCTTATTGCGCGGTAGCGCGCCGTGACTACCTGCTTCCCTTGCAGAACGATCCGCTGTGGCGCGAACGCGTGCGCATTGTCGAAATCCACACCGATCGCAGCATCGCGCTGCGGGATTTTGCCGGCAAGCCGACAACTCACCGCGCATTTGCCCGCAGCCTCGGGGTGCGTCGTGTGCCGACCCTGATCGTGTTCGACGGCGAGGGAAAACCGGTCGCACAGCCAATCACCGGCCTTCTGATTGAAGACTTCTACCGGCTCTACATCGAGCAGGCCATCGAAGCCGGCCTTGTCCGGATGCGCGCAGCCGTGCGCTGAACGCCGGGCACTCTCAGCGCACGAGATCGCGCACCACATGCGCCTGGCGCCGGCTCACGGGTAAACGTTCTTCCAGTCCCGCCAGCACGACCTGCCAGGGACCTTCGCCATTGTCAGCAGCGACGCGCTCGAAGCCGCGAATTGCCGCCCGTGCCACCAGGCAGTTGCGGTGCACCCGCACGAAACGGTCCGGGAACTCCTGTTCGAGCTGGGTCAGTGATTCCTCGATCAGGTATTCGCGCGCCGCCGTGCGCACTGTGACGTACTTGAGTTCGGCGCGAAGATAGAGCACATCCTCGACCGGGATCAGGTGGACCTTGCCGCGTTCGGCGGCGCTGAGGCAGCTGCGCGGCGCCGCGTGCATCGCCTTCAGCATGGCGGCCGTCGGCGCGCTGCGGCGCGCTGCGAGCCGCGACAGCGCTTCCTGCAACCGTGCCGCCTTGATCGGCTTGAGCAGGTAATCGAAGACATGCAGGTCGAAGGCCTGGATGGCATAGGCGTCGTAGGCCGTGGTGAATATCACCGCGGGGGGCACATCAAGCTTCTGCATGTGCTGCGCCACTTCGATGCCGTCCATGCCGGGCATTCGCACATCAAGCAGCACGACGTCGACACCCTGTTCGGCGAGGCGCAACGCGTCGCGGCCGCTGGCCGCCTCGCCGGCGATGACAACCGGCAAGGTCGCGTTGACATCGGCAAGGAGGTCGCGCATGCGGCTGCGCGCGGGCGCCTCGTCGTCGACGATCAGCACGCGCAGCGGCTGCGCGCTCAAGCTTCGGCCTTCCGGTACGGCATCACGATGCGCACCTCGTAGGTGTCTTCGCCGACACGGGTCGTCAGTTCCGCCGCGACGTCGAAATGCAGCTGCAGGCGTTCGCGGATATTGCCCAGCGCCATCTTGTTGCCTGTATGGTGGTTGCCGCTGGTGCGATAAGGGTTGCGCAACACGATATGCAGCCGCTCGTGTGCAGCATAAATGTCGATGCTGAGCACGCCCGGCGTTTCCGCCGGTTCGATGCCGTGGTAGACGGCGTTCTCGAGCAGGGGCTGCAGCGCGAGCGGCGGCACCAGGGCGTCGGCGGGCATCTTGTCGACATGCCATTCGACCTGCAGCCGGTCGCCGAGCCGCAGTTGCTCGAGTTCGAGGTATTGCCGGCACAGTTCGACTTCGCTCGCAATTGGAACCAGTTCGCGGTTGTCAGCCATCAGCGCGCGAAACAGCGCGGCCAGATCCTCCAGCGCGGTTTCCGCGCGTCGTGGCTCCTTGCGCACCAGCGACAACACGGCATTGAGACTGTTGAACAGGAAATGCGGGCGGATGCGCGCCTGCAGCGCCTGCAGCCGCGCCTCGGCCAGCGCCGGCGACAGCGCGCGTCCGCGCAGGTCAAAGTACACCAGCAGCATGCCCGTGGTCAGGGCGACGATCAGCAGCCGGCGCGCCAGCATCGAAGCATCGGCGAAGTACAATCTTTCCGCCAGTACGTGCAGCGCGACCGTCAATGCGAGCTCGATGGCGATGACCGCAATTGCCGCGGCAATGAACGGCAGGCGGCGCAGCACATTGTTCAGCGCGGCAAGCACCAGCAGGCTGAGGATCAGCAGCGGCTCGACGGCCGCGGCATTCTCCGCGATCCGCGCCGGCAAGGTGCGGAACCCGTCGACCTGCAGCAGTGATGCGAGCAGTACCACGCCGTTCACGATCAGCAGCATCCGCAGCAGGATTCCGGGATTGCGGAAGTCCGGCAGGGCGCCGGTGTTGGCATTATGATTTATACTCCGCGCCATGGCGGATTCATTCTAGCAGGGCCCACGCAAGTTCATGACGGCAAAAGACAAAACAAGAATCAGCAGCAGTAAGCCGGGCTCCGCCAAAACATGGTCGGGTCGTTTCAGCGAACCAGTCGACGATCTCGTCAAGCGCTTTACGGCCTCGGTCGGTTTCGACCAGCGACTCGCCGAATTCGACATCCAGGGCTCGATCGCCCATGCCCGCATGCTGCGGGCGACGGGCATCATCTCGGCAGTGGATTTCGAAGCCATCGAGCGCGGTCTGGCGGCAATTCTCGAGGAAATCCGCGACGGCAGTTTCCCGTGGTCGGTCGATCTTGAGGACGTGCATCTCAACATCGAACACCGGCTCACTGACATGGTCGGCGACGCCGGCAAGCGCCTGCATACCGGCCGTTCGCGCAACGATCAGGTTGCCACGGACGTGCGTCTCTACCTGCGCGCCGCGATCGACCATGTGCAGACTCTGATCAAAGGATTGCAACGGGCGTTACTCGATCTGGCCGAAAACCATGCCGATACGGTAATGCCGGGTTTCACCCACCTGCAGGTGGCGCAGCCGGTGTCCTTCGCTCACCATCTGCTTGCCTACGTTGAAATGCTGTCGCGCGACGCCCAGCGCTTCGCCGACTGCCGCAAGCGGGTCAACCGGCTGCCGCTCGGCGCAGCCGCGCTGGCCGGCACATCCTTCCCGATTGATCGGCAGATGGTCGCCAAGGAGCTCGGCTTCGACGGCGTCTGCGAAAACTCGCTCGACGCGGTGTCGGATCGCGACTTCGCCATCGAATTCGTTGCCGCCGGCGCGCTGACGATGACGCACCTGTCGCGTTTCAGCGAGGAGCTGATCCTGTGGATGAGCCCGCGTTTCGGCTTCATCGACATTGCCGACCGCTACTGCACCGGCTCCTCGATCATGCCGCAGAAGAAAAATCCGGATGTCGCCGAGCTGGTGCGCGGCAAGACCGGCCGCGTCAACGGCCACCTGGTCGCGCTGCTGACGCTGATGAAAGGCCAGCCGCTCGCTTACAACAAGGACAACCAGGAAGACAAGGAGCCGCTGCTCGACACCGTCGATACGCTGATGATGAGCCTCGCGGTGTTTGCCGGCATGGTCGGCGGCATCACCGTCAACGTCGACCGCATGCGTGCCGCGGCGCGCGAAGGTTATGCCACGGCGACCGATCTCGCCGATTACCTGGTGAAGAAGGGACTGCCCTTCCGCGAAGCCCACGAAGCGGTCGCGCTGGCAGTACGCTTCGCCGAAACGCGCGGCTGCGACCTGTCGGAGCTGTCCCTTGACGACCTGAAGCAGTTCTCCCCGCTGGTCGGCGCCGATGCCTTCGACGCGCTGACTCTGGAGGGTTCCATGAAAAGCCGCAGTCACATCGGCGGCACCGCACCGGCGCGCGTCAAGGCCGCCATCGTCAAGGCGCGGAAAACATTGCTGTAATTCGCGCTCGCCTGACCATTCCCGCTGTCGCTCAGCCGGCGCGCGGCACCGCCGCGCTTTCCCGCACCACCAGTTCCGTCGGCAGCTTGCAGCGCAGGTCAACCGCCTTGCCCTCGAACCGCAACAGCAGGTGGTTCGCGGCATAAGCGCCGAGTTCAGCCGTCGGAAAGCGCACTGTGGTCAGCGACGGCCGCATCATCGCCGCGATTTCCATGTCGTCGAAACCGGTGACGGACACATCCCCCGGCACCGCCAGGCCCTGCACATGACATTCGGCGATGGCGCCTATTGCCAGCACGTCGTTGCCACAGATCACCGCTGTCGGCTTTTCGCGCGCAGCCATCACTTCGCGCAAGCCGTTGCGGCCGCCGGTGTGGGTATAGGGTTTCTCGACGACCTGGGCATCGGACATCACAATGTCGCGCGCGGCCAGCGCCTCGCGCACTCCGGCGAGCCGTTCCTGAGCGCGCTCGTTGTGGGTGGTAATGCCGGACACCATCGCAAACCGCCGATGACCGAGATCGAGCAGGTAGTTGGTGATGCGCACCGCGGCGGCGCGGTTGTCGAAACCAACACAGGGATGGTTGCCGCTCTCGTCGAAGGCCCAGGTCAGCACATAAGGCACGCCATGCGCTTCGATCATGCGGTAGATGTCGGGATGATGGGTCGTGCCCAGCAGCACCAACCCGTCGACGCCCCGCTCGATCAGCGTGCGCGTGACTCGCGCCTCGACGTCGGCATCGAAGTCGTGGCTCGCCAGCAGCAGCACGTAGCCGGCGGCATCCAGCGTCTGCTGCAGCGCATGGATGGTGTTGGCAAAAATCGCGTTGTCCAGCGTCGGCACCACTGCGCCGATGGTATGGGTACGCCGCGAGGCCAGCGCGCGGGCGGCGCCGTGTGCAACATAACCCAGCGAGCGCGCGGCCTGCTGCACGCGCTCCAGCGTACGCGCCTTGACCTTGTGCGGCAGCGTCAGCGCCCGCGACACCGTGGCCGTCGACACCTTGGCCAGCCGCGCGACATCAGCGAGCCGTGCAGCCTTGCTGGCGCGGGTCCTCATCGGTGAAAAAAAGCCGGCGTTAGCCGGCTTTCCGAGCGCACAAGCACCACGCTCAACGGTACTGCTTGGCGCTGTACTTGCGGTATTTCGGCAGCAGGCGTTTCGGCTGGCGGAAGGCATCACGGCGGAAAGGGTCGCCGAGTTCTTGTGTCAGCATCACGTTGATGACCGTGGGCTTGTTGGAGCGCACCGCCGCGCGCAGCGCATCGCCCACTTCGTCGACATGCTCCACCGTCAGGCCCTGCGCGCCCATCGACTCCGCCACATCGGCGAAATTGGGGTTCTGCAGGTTGGTGCCGAGGAAACGGTTCTCGAAATAGTCGATCTGGTTCTTCTTCTCCGCGCCCCACTGACCGTTGTTGAAGACCACGGCGATCACCGGAATCTTCTCCCGCACGCAGGTCATCACTTCGTTGAGGCTCATGCCCCAGGCACCATCGCCAACATAGGCGATTGCCGGCCGGTCGGGACGCCCGACCTTCGCACCCATCGCGGCCGGGAAGGCATAACCGCAGTTGCCGAAGCTCATCGCGGCGAGGAAGGACGGTGCCTGCTCGAAATGAAGATAGCTGTTGGACACCGAGCAGACATTGCCGATATCGGTCGCCACCATCGCGTTTTTCGGCATCGCGCGAGCGAGCGCTGCCAATGCCTGGCGCGGACCGATGCGGCTTTTGGTATTCGGCGAGGGCCATTTGTCGAGTTCATCGGTCCAGGCCTTTTTCGCCTTCTGTACTTCGGCAATTCGTGCCTTGTTGGGCGCCATTTTCGCGATTGCCTTCACGCGCTCGAGCAGTGCCGCTGCGGCAAGCTTCGCGTCACCGCAGATGCCGACCGTGGTTTTCTTCACCAGCCCGAGCATGCGCGAGTCGGCGTCGACCTGGATGATCTTGGCGTTTTTCGGCCAGTAATCGAGGCCGTGCTGCGGCAGCGTACCGAAAGGTCCCAGTCGCGAACCCAGCGCCAGCACCACGTCGGCCTTGGCGATCATGTTCATCGCCGCCTTCGAGCCCTGGTAGCCCAGCGGTCCGCAGCACAGCGGGTGGCTGGCCGGGAAGGAATCGTTGTGCAGGTAGGAATTGACCACCGGCGCGGTCAGATACTCGGCCAGCGCAGCACACTCCTTGATGCCGCCAGCCATGATCACGCCGCCGCCGGACAGGATCACGGGGAATTTCGCCTTGGCCAGCATTTTCGCCGCGGCGTCCAGTGACTCCGGGCCGCCGGCGGAACGCTCCAGCTTGTGCGGCTGCGGAATTTCGTAATCGCCTTCACCGTAGAAATAGTCACGCGGAATGTTGACCTGCACCGGGCCGCGTTCCGCCATCGCGATATCGAAGGCGCGACCGGTCAGCTCCGCGATGCGCAATGGCGAGTTGACATGCACCTGCCACTTGGTGATCTTCGAGAAGATCGGCATCTGCTCGGTTTCCTGGAAACCGCCGTGTCCCATGGACAGGCTGCCTGACTCCGGGGTCACGCAGACCACCGGCGAATGCGCCCAGTATGCGGCGGCAATGCCGGTCACGAAATTGGTGATGCCGGGTCCGTTTTGCGCGATGCACACGCCGTGCTTGCCGGTAACCCGCGAGTAACCGTCGGCCATGTGCGCAGCGTTCTGCTCATGCGCCACCGACAGGAAGCGGATGCCGGCCAGCGGAAACAAGTCGTGGGCATCCATATAGGCCGAACCGACGATGCCGAAAGTGTCCTTCACGCCTTGCGCCACCAGCGTTTCGACAAAGGCTTCGGACGGGGTCATCCGCAGCTTGCCGCCTGCGGCAGCCGCTTTCGCCATGTTCTTGGTATCTGCCATGGTGTTCATGGGTGCTTCCTCCGGAGTTAAAAGTGCGTAGGGCGCCACAACGGCGCCCACGCATCAGCAGTTTGAATTCCTTGTCCTGTCGGCCGGACTTCCGGCCGCTGGCCCTGCATGATACGCCGACTGGTCAGCTTGATGCAAGCGCTTGCACAAACGTCGGCAAGCAGTTGTTTCGAATGGATTTTCAGCGCCAGGCCCCGAGCCTGGCGTGGGGTCCAAGATATTGTTTTGACTGCGCTTTCAAACAGTGTTTCCGGAGCAGGCTACAATCCCGGCGATGTCGCCTGTATGTTCCCCCGTCCATCCCAACTCCAGACCCGCTTGAACGCCCCCACCGATACCCGGCCGCTGGCGGCCTCCAACGTTTCCGCACTTGCCGAAACGCTGGCCCGCCGTATCAGCGGCGAAGTCCGCTTCGACACCGCAGCGCGGGCAAGCTATTCAGCCGATGCCTCGAACTACCGCCAGATCCCGATTGGTGTGGTGCTCCCGCGCAGCGTTGACGACATCATCGAGACGGTCGATGTCTGCCGCGAATTCGGCGTACCGATCCTGCCGCGCGGTGGCGGCACTTCGCAGAACGGACAGTGCGTCAATGTTGCCGTAGTTATCGACACCTCGAAATACCTGAACCGCGTGCTCGAGGTCGACCCGGTCATGCGCACCGCAAGGGTGGAGCCGGGCGCCGTCTGCGACACGCTGCGTGATGCCGCCGAGCGGCACGCGCTGACCTTCGGTCCCGATCCGGCGACCCACAGCCGCTGCACGCTGGGCGGCATGATCGGCAACAATTCCTGTGGCGCGCATTCGGTGATGGCGGGCAAGACCGTCGACAACGTCGAGACCCTCGACATCCTCACCTGGGACGGCCTGCGCCTGAGCGTCGGCCCGACGTCCGAAGACGAGCTGGTACACATCATCCGCAGCGGCGGCCGTCGCGGCGAAATCTATCGCCGGCTGCGCGATCTGCGTGACAGGTATGCCGATCAGATCCGTGCGCGTTTCCCGAAAATCAAGCGCCGCGTTTCCGGCTATAACCTCGACCAGTTGCTGCCGGAAAACGGCTTCAACGTCGCGCGCGCGCTGGTCGGCACCGAAGGCACCTGCGTCATCACGCTGGAAGCGAAAACGCGGCTGGTGCCCAGCCCGCAGTCGCGGGTGATACTGGTGCTCGGCTATTCCGACATTTACCTGGCTGGCGATGCGGTGCCGGACATCCTGCCCTTCAAGCCTATTGCCACCGAAGGCCTCGATGAGCGCATCATTGGCGGCCTGCGCGAGCGCGGCTTGCGTGGCGAGGACATCGCGTTGCTGCCGCCGGGAAATGCCTGGATCATGATCGAGTTCGGCGCGGACAGCGTCGAAGCAGCAACGGCGCAGGCACAGGCGCTGATCGACCACTACAGCGGCAAGCCGGCGCCGGCAGTGAAACCCTCATCGTGGCTGATCTCCGACCCTGCGATGTGCGAGCGCATCTGGACCATCCGCGAAACCGCCGCTTCGGCCACCGCGCTGGCCATACACCCGGACCAACCCGATCCCGTCGTCGGCTGGGAAGACGCCGCAGTCGATCCGCTGCGTCTCGGCGACTACCTGCGCGAGTTCCAGGCGCTGGTTGACCGCCACGGCTACAAGACCTCGCTCTACGGCCACTTTGGTGACGGCTGCATCCATGCGCGCATCACCTTCGACACGCGCTCGGTTGAGGGCATTCAGGTCTGGCGCAGCTTTCTGCGTCAGGCCGCCGAACTCGTCGTCAAGTACGGCGGTTCGCTGTCCGGCGAGCACGGCGACGGTCAGGCCAAAGCCGAGTTCCTGCCGATCATGTACGGCGAAGAGCTGATGCAGGCCTTTCGCGAGTTCAAGGCAATTTGGGATCCGGAGAACCGGATGAACCCGGGCAAGGTCATCGACCCCTTCCGCGCCGATGAAAACCTCAAGTACGGCCCCGACTACCAGCCGTGGCGACCGGTGACGCAATTCACCTTTGCCAGCCTCGAAGGCCAGGGTTTCAATCGCGCGGTGGAGCGTTGCGTCGGCATGGGCAAGTGCCGCGCGCAGGCCGGCGGCGTGATGTGCCCAAGTTACCGCGCGACGCGCGAGGAGCGTTATTCGACCCGTGGCCGCGCACGGCTGCTCGGCGAAATGCTGCGCGGCGAGGTCATCCGCGACGGCTGGCAGAGCGAGGAAGTCCGCGAGGCACTGGACCTCTGTCTTGCCTGTAAGGGCTGCCGCAGCGACTGCCCGACCCATACCGACATGGCCGCTTACAAGGCCGAGTTCCTGCACCATCACTACCTCGGTCGGCTGCGCCCGGTGCAGGCCTATACGATGGGTTGGATCAGCCGCTGGGCGCGCCTTGCTGCCGTCGCGCCGCGCCTGGTCAATCTGCTGACCCATGCGCCGGGGCTGTCAGCCCTGCTCAAGTTCGGCGCCGGGGTCGCGCGCCAGCGCGAGATCCCGAAGTTCGCGCGACGCAGTTTCCGCCGCTGGTTCCTGCGTCGCAAGCCGGCTGCACAGGGAGGGCGGGGCCGCGGCCGGATCATTCTGTGGGCCGACACCTTCAACAACCATTTCCACCCGGGATCGGCGGCCGCCGCTGTGGAGGTGCTCGAGGCCCTCGGATTCACGGTCACCGTACCCGGCCGCCAGCTGTGCTGCGGTCGGCCTCTCTATGACTTCGGAATGCTCGACACCGCGCGCAGCCACCTGCGCGAAATCCTCGACGTGCTGGGCAACGACATCCGTGCCGGCGTGCCGGTGGTCGGGCTCGAGCCGGCCTGCCTGTCGGTATTCCGCGATGAGTTGTTGAATTTTTTCCCGGACGACCCGCTGGCACGCCGCCTGAGCGCCCAGGTCCACCTGTTCAGCGATTTCCTGATGGCCATCCCCGACTGGGAGGCGCCGCAATTGGGCGGCGAAGCCCTGGTGCACGGACACTGCCACCAGAAGTCGGTCTTCGGCATGGCCGGCGAAATGGCACTGCTCAAGCGCCTTGGCATCCGTGCACGCAGCGTCGAGAGCGGCTGTTGCGGCATGGCCGGCGCCTTCGGCTTCAATGCCCGGCATTACGCAGTCTCGGTAAAGGCTGCCGAGGCCGCGCTGCTGCCCGCCGTCCGCGCTGCCGCAGAGCACACGATGATTGTCGCCAGTGGCTACAGCTGCCGCGAGCAGATCGCGCAACTGTCGGATCGCGACGCGCTGCATATTGCCGATGTCGTCGCCCTCGCACTGAAGCGCGCCCGCACTGCGGCCTGAAACGCCGCCGTGGCCGGACTCGAATCCCTGTCACCCTGGCTGATCGCGTACGTCGCGATCGTGATTGCCGTCGCCGGCTGGATCCAGGGCGCGCTCGGCCTTGGCTTTCCGATGATCGCCACACCGCTGATCGCCGCCGCGACGAATATGCAGTTCGCCGTGGTGATGGTGCTGATCCCCTGCATCGCCACGGTCATCGTCAGCATTCTGCGCAGCCCCGGCTTCGCCGGCATCCTTCAGCGCTTCTGGTGGATTTCGATTGTCGCGTTGCTGGGCGCCGCCGTCGGCGCCAGGCTGTTCGTGCTGTACCCGGGATTTCCCTACGCGCTGCTGCTGGCGGGCGTAATCCTGTTTTACCTGAACCTGCAGCGCCTCGGCCTGTCGCAGTGGCCGGTGATGCAGCGTAATGAAAAGTCTTTCGGCTTGCTGTTCGGCTTCCTCGGGGGCTTGAGCGAATCGACCGCCAACATCGCGGCGCCGCCGCTGATCATCTATTACCTCGGCATCGGCCTGCAGCCGCTGCTGCTGGTGCCGGCAATGAACATTTCCTTCTTTACCGGCAAGGTCACCCAGTTCGCGACGCTCGCGCCCAGCGGCATTGCGACCGCGGAGCAATGGCTGCTGACACTGCCGCTGGCGGTGGTCGCCACCATCGCCAGCTGGCAGGGCTCCAGCGTGCGCAGCCGCATCGACGGCGCGACCTATCGCGTGTGGATGCAGCGCATGCTGATGACCATGGCGCTGATCCTGCTCGTGCAGGTTGCCTGGGACTTTCTGCAGGCATGAAAAAAGCCGGCGCTTGCCGGCTTCTCCGGGGGACAGGACGAATTCAGCCCTGCAGCACCTTTTGCAGCTCGCCGCTCTGGTACATCTCCGACACGATGTCGGAGCCGCCAACGAACTCGCCGTTGACATAGAGCTGGGGAATGGTCGGCCAGTTGGCGTATTGCTTGATGCCCTGGCGGATTTCCGGATCCTCGAGCACGTTTACGGTAAAGGGCTTATCGACGCCGCAGGCGCGCAGGATGTTGACCGCGTTTGCCGAGAAGCCGCACTGCGGAAAATCGGGTGAGCCTTTCATGTACAGCACGACCTTGTGACTGGTGACCTGATTTTTGATGGTGTCCTGAACCGACATGGGGAAACTCCTGAACTTGACTAAAACGATCGGGATTGGAAGTTTAACGAGGCAAGGCAGCACGGTCAACGGGCGGGAGCATCATTCTGCCCCTCGCGCAGCGCCGCCAGCAGCGCTTTCGGCATCAGTTGCAGGCCGAACACCTCGAGCGCCGCCGACTCCATCATCTCGGCCTCCCAACAGAAGCGGCGCTCAATGCGCTCATATTCGCCGCGCCCGATGTCGCAATGCCGCGGATCGCTGGTGACCAGCAGCTTGCGGCAAGTGTTGGGGCGGACTTCGTACACCGCACAGGCGCCGTTTGCGTCGAGAAACACGCAGGCCTGATCGACCGCCGGCTGCTCGCGCCAGCTTTCGACGCTGTGGCAACTTTGGCGCTCAAGCCGCTCAATGTCGAGCGGCCGGCCTGCAGCACGCTGATGATCGACCAGCAAGGCCGCTTCCTGCACCCGAATTTCCACCGGACCGTTGCAGCAATGACTACAGCCGCGGCGGCAACTGACCGCTTCAAAACCAGGCAATCGCCGATTGTCTTCGAGCAGCGCATCCATCTCGGCATGCGCCGCGCGCGCGAGTGCCAGCGGCTCTTCTGCAGCCGCGGCACGGAACCGCCTGACATGACCCTCGTAGAGTCCGCGCAAATAGGCTATCTGGCGCAGCCGGCGCGCCGCGCGGTCCTGCGGATCATCGCCCCCTTCAGCCATCGCCGTCCTCCGCCATCCGGCCACCACTGACGCGCAGGATGCCGGCAAGGTCGCGTGCTGAAAACACTTCGCGATAACCCGTCTGCTGCAGCAGGGCGGTGGAGGCGGCATGCTGATCGTAGCCATGTTCGAACAGCAGCCAGCCGCCGGGTACAAGATGCTCGGGCGCGGAGGCGACGATGCGGCGAATGTCGGCAAGCCCGTCGTCACCCGCGACCAGCGCCGCACGCGGCTCAAAGCGCAGGTCGCCCTGCGCAAGATGGGCGTCCCCCGTGGCGATGTACGGTGGATTCGACGCGACCAAATCAAAGCGCTGACCGGATAGCGCCGCAAACCAGTCGCTGGCAAGCAGCGTCGTGTTGGCAGGCGCCCAGCGTCGCGCATTCGCGCGCGCGACATCCAGCGCTTCAGCCGACGCATCGACCAGCGTAACCCGCAGGTCGGGACGTTCCGCGGCCAGCGTCACACCGATGCAGCCACTGCCGGTGCCGAGATCAAGCACTGCGCCGCCACGTGGCAGGCGCTGCAGCGCGAGTTCGACCAGCATTTCCGTTTCCGGACGCGGGATCAGCACTGCGGGGCCCACCGCAAACTCGCGGCCGTAGAACTCGCGCTTGCCGGTGATATAGGCCACCGGTTCTCCGGCGACACGGCGCGCGACCTGCGCCCGCAAGTTCTGCACATCACCATCGGTGCAGACTTCCTCGCCGTGCGCGATCAACCAGGCGACGTCGCGCTGCAACTGATGGCGCAGCAGCAGGCGCGCTTCACTGCGGCCGATCACCGCCTGAGCCTCGGCCAACAAAGTGCCAATGGTCATCGCGACCCGCATAAATAATTAATAAAATCAATATCTTACATTTGGTTCTCGGCGGCGAGCTCGGCCAGTTGCTCGGCCTGGTGCTCGGCGGCAAGCGCATCGACCAGTTCGTCAAGATCGCCGTCGATGAGCTGCGCGATCTTGTACAGCGTCAGGTTGATGCGATGATCGGTGACGCGGCCCTGCGGAAAATTGTAGGTGCGAATGCGCTCGGAACGGTCACCACTGCCGACCAGCGACTTGCGCGTCGCCGCCTCCTTCGCTTGCTGCTCGCGCAGTTGCCGGTCATTCAACCGTGCCGCCAGCACCGCCAGCGCGCGAGCCCTGTTCTTGTGCTGCGAGCGGTCATCCTGGCATTCGACGACCAGCCCCGTGGGCAGGTGGGTGATGCGGATTGCCGAATCGGTCTTGTTGACGTGTTGGCCACCGGCGCCGGAGGCGCGGAACGTGTCGATGCGCAGATCAGCCGGATTGAGCACCACTTCGACCAGTTCGTCGGCCTCAGGCATCACCGCGACGGTACAGGCGGAAGTGTGGATACGGCCCTGCGTTTCAGTTACCGGAACACGCTGCACGCGATGGCCGCCAGATTCGAATTTCAATTTCGAATACGCGCCATTGCCGACGATGCGGGCAATGATCTCGCGATAGCCTCCCAGGCCCGATGGGCTTTCCGAAATCACCTCGACCTGCCAGCGCTTGCGCTCGGCATAGCGCGCGTACATGCGGAACAGTTCGGCCGCGAACAGCGCCGACTCGTCGCCGCCGGTGCCGGCGCGTACCTCGAGAAAAATGTTGCGCTCGTCGTTGGGATCCTTCGGCAACAGCAGTTTCTGCAGATCGGCCTCGAAACCCTCGATGCGCGCCTTGGTTTCGGCAATCTCGGCTTCGGCGAAATCGCGCATCGCCGGATCGCCTGCCATTTCCTCCGCAGTCTTCAGATCGCCGAGGCTCTCCTGATACCGGCGATACAGCGCCACCACCGGTTCAAGCTCGGCGTGCTCGCGCGTCAGCCGGCGGTAGTGATCCATGTCCGCGGTAATGTTCTCCGTGTTCAACAGGCGACCGACCTCCGCCATACGCATGGAGAGCTGGTCGAGTTTGGAGGCGATGCTGGGTTTCATGGTGAACGGCAGTGGTGGCCGCGCGGCACTGGCGCAGCCCGCGCGGCGCCTACTCGGGCCGCTGGATCTGGTAGAGCCGCGCGATCAGCGCGGCAAGTTCGTCGCGCTCGTCCTGCGCGGCGTGGTTCAGCGCATGCGAAGGCGGATGCATGAACTTGTTGGTCAGCGCCCGCGACAGCTCGT
Organism: Burkholderiales bacterium; assembly: GCA_030684405.1. Classification (GTDB taxonomy): domain Bacteria; phylum Pseudomonadota; class Gammaproteobacteria; order Burkholderiales; family SG8-41. The sequence continues at coordinate 94,865 of JAUXYA010000032.1, forward strand.
CAATCACCTGCTGCGGCTCTGCGCCGCGCGCAAGGTGGCGCTGCGCGCGTTCGAGGGCGTGGCGCCGCGCCCGCTCGGCGCTGTCGCGCAGCGCGCGGATGGTCGGCACCAGCTCGCGATTGCCCAGCCAGTGCATGAAGTCCGATACCTGGTTCTCGATGATGATCTCGGCCTGGGCCACTGCGTTGCTGCGCTGGTCCATGCCCTCACGTGCGATCTGTCCGAGGTCGTCCACGGTGTAGAGAAAAGCGTCATCCAGCTCGCCGACCTCAGCCTCGATATCGCGCGGCACCGCCAGGTCGAACATCAGCATCGGCCGGTGCTTGCGCGCCTTCAGCGCACTTTCCATCAGGCCCTTGCCGATGATCGGCAGCGGGCTCGCGGTGCAGCAGATCACGATGTCGTACAACGCAAGCTGGGCGGCAATGTCATTGAGCGGCAGGAAATGGCCGAAATAACGATCGGCGAGCTGCTGCGCGCGCGCGGTCGTGCGGTTGGCGAAAGTCATGCGCTTCGGATGGTGCGCGGCGAAATGCGTCGCCGCGAGCTCGATCATTTCCCCGGCGCCGACGAACAGCACGCTTTGCCCGGCAACGCTCGGATAGATGCGCTCCGCCAGGCGCACCGCGGCGGCGGCCATCGACACCGTGCTGGCGCCGATGTTGGTTTCGCTGCGTACCGTCTTGGCCACCGAAAACGTGCGCTGGAACAGCTTGTTGAGCAGCCAGCCCATGGTGCCGGCGGACTCCGCGGAGCGCACCGCGCTCTTGAACTGACCGAGGATCTGCGCCTCGCCCAGTACCATCGAATCGAGGCCGCTGGCGACGCGGAAGGCGTGCTTGACCGCACGGTCCTGCGGCAGCTCGTAGAGATAAGGCTGAATCTGTGCCGGTTTGAGGCGGTGGTAATCCGCGAGCCAGTCAACGGCAATGCCGGGGTCCGCTGTCGAGCAGTAGACCTCCGTACGGTTGCAGGTGGAGATGATTGCCGCCTCACTGACCGGACGGCGATCGACCAGGTCGCGCAGCGCCTGGGTCAGCTGTTCAGCGTGGAATACCACCCGCTCGCGCACATCCAGCGGCGCGGTCTGATGGTTTAGTCCGAAGGCGAACAGCGGCATGTCAGCGATGTCGCGCGGAGCGACTGGCACCGAAAAAGGCCTTGCATTTTAACTGCTTAGCCCACCTGTCGCCACTCGCAAGGCGCGTGGACCGATCCGCTACACGGCCTCCGGCAGCCGCCGGAAAGCAGCAGCCTTTAGAATCCCGGTTCCCTGTCAACACAGCGTGGAGCCCGGATCCCTCATGTCCAGCAGAACCAGCGATGTCAAAACCGTCAGCATCGACAACGGCGTCGCCGTCGTCACCCTCAACCGCCCGCAGGTCATGAACGCTCTGAACCTGCGCCTGCGTGAGGAAATCATGGCGCTGTGCAGCGACCTCGACGCCGACCCGGAAGTCGGCGTCATCATCTTCACCGGAGCGGGTGATCGCGCCTTCTGCGCCGGCGCCGACCTCAAGGAACGCGGCCAGCGGACCACGCAGGAGATGTATGACGAGCGGCGCTTTTTCCGCGGCAAATGGATCAGTGCGGTCGCCGGAATCGCCAAACCGACCATCGCCGCCATCAACGGCTACTGCCTCGGCGGCGGACTCGAAGTGGCGCTGCAGTGTGACCTGCGCATCGCCTCGGACAACGCGCGTTTCGGGCTGCCCGAAGTGACGCTGGGCTTCCTGCCCGGCGGCGGCGGCACCCAGCGCCTGCCGCGCCTGATCGGGCTGCAGAAAGCCAAGGAAATGATCCTGACCGGGCGACACATCGATGCCGCGGAAGCGGAACGGCTGGGCATCGTGCTGCGCGTGGTCACGCGCGAACAGCTGATGCCCGCGGCAATGGAACTGGCTCAGGCCATCGCGAAAAATCCGCGCATCGCCGTGCTGCAGGCCAAGGTCGCGCTCAACGCCTCGCAGGAAACGATGCTGTCCGGCGGGCTGCAAGCGGAGAACGAAGCCTGGCTGCCCTGCCTGCTGTCGGACACCTGGAAAGCGAAGCTGGAACGCTTCAAGGACTAGCGCAAGGAATCGTGTCCAGCCCGGACCGGGCTGGATTTGAAGCACCCTTCCCACACCAGAGTCCGTTCGCCGCAGCCGACGTCGGCAGCCGATGCGAGGGTTGGGTGCTCGCAGGTCAGCGCGCACGGAACTGCCGTATGGTGCCGCGTCGCTACAGCCCGTGCAGATAGAAGCGATCATCCGCTTCGGCAATAAAGCCGGCCGCGCGCTTATGCATTTGACGGCATAGGCGCCGAAGCCCCCGATTGAACCTCATTAACCTGTTGTTTTATTGAGTTCATTCGCGAACGCTCCGCCCATGCCTGTTTTATCGAGAGTTGCATAAATAATGACAAAAACATGCCTCTGACGAGGCTGTCATGTTTTTGGAAAAACTCAATAATTGACTCATGCATTCCGTTTTATTTTCCGGGAAGGACCAAGTCGCCGGAAATGTTTACAGGAGGGCTACATTCATGAGTGAAACCGTGGCGTTGCGGCTGGACACTGAAACCCGGAAGCGGCTGGACCAACTGGCCAAAACCACCGAGCGCAGCCGCTCGGCACTGGCGGCGGAAGCTGTCAAACAATTCCTCGAGCTCAACAGATTGCCGCCATCCGCGAGGGCGAGCAGCAGGCGAATGCCGGTCAGTTCATCGACCATGCCCGGCTGAAAAAGAAATGGGAGAAAAAGCTTGCGGCTGCGGTGGACAAGGCTCGCTGAAGCCGACCTCGACAGCATTGCGGATTACATCGGACAGGACAGTCCGGTGGCCGCTGCGCGGGTGATCCTGGAACTGATCGACCAGCGGAAACCCTGCTGACGCGGCATGTTGCGATGGGACGGCCCGGGCGGGTCATCGGGCGATAAATAGGATCAGACACCATTATCAACTGGCTTGCATCCTCTTTTTTTGCCAACGCATCCCGTGGCGTTGACACCCTGCAGCCAGCAGCCTAGCATATCTGTATCTCATTTGTAATACAGGAGCTGTCATGGCGGTTTCACTGCGCATCCCCGAGGAAATCAAGCGGCGCGTCGAAAAGCTGGCGCAGGCGCGCGACACGACCGCGCATGCCTTCATGGTGGGGGCGATCGAAGAGCGCCTGCTGGCCGAGGAAACGCGCGCCGAATACCACGCCGAAGCGACGGCCCGGCTTGCGCACATGAAAAAAACCGGCAAAGGGATTCCGGCCGCTGAAGTGTTTGATTACCTGCGTCAGCGGGTGCAGGGCAAAGCCGCCGCACGGCCCAAGGCGCGCAAGACCGCATGATCTTCTTTTCCGAGGCGGCACTTGCCGACCTTGAAAAGATTTTCGAGTTCAATGCCGACCGTGATCCGGCGATGGCGCTGGACCATATCAACAAGATTCAGTCCGCGGTGACCGTGCTTGAACTCCATCCTGAAATCGGCAGGCGAGTTGCCCCGGGCTCGCCGTTGCGGGAACTGGTGATTGCCCAGGGGCAGGCCGGTTATGTCGCGCTGTACGAATATTCACCCTTGGCAAACCGGATTCGCATTCTCGCGGTGCGCCATCAGCGCGAAGCGGGCCATCAGGATGGTTGAAGCGCTTTAACTTCCGCTGCGGACCGGCTCACGGCAAGCAATGTTGGCCGGCACTTCAGCCGATCACGATCATGTCGAAGTCCGACTTCGGCGCCGAGCAGTGCGGGCAGGTCCAGTCCGCCGGCATGTCTTCCCAGCGCGTACCCGGCGCGATGCCCTCGTCAGGCAGCCCGGCGGCCTCGTCGTAGACGAAGCCGCAGAGGATGCATTGCCACTTCTTCATCTACGATCAGTCCTGCCCTCTCAGGCCTGTTCGTTATCCATCGGCTTGCCGGCCGCGTAAAGCTTGAGGTTCTCGGTGAACACCCGCGCCGCACGATCATCGTTGCCGGCAGAAGCGGAGGCGTTGTGCGGCGACACGATCACGTTGGGAATGTCCCACAGCGGCGAGTCGGCCGGCAGCGGCTCCTTCTCGAAGACGTCGAGGTAGGCGCCCGCAATCTGCTTCGACTGCAGCGCGGCGATCAGCGCCTTTTCATCACACACCGCACCGCGGGCAACGTTGATCAGGTAGGCGTGCTTCGGCATCAGCGCCAGCGTTTTCGCATTGACCAGCTGATGGGTTTCCTTGGTGTAGGGACAGGCGAGTACCAGCCAGTCGCATTGCGGCAGCAGGGCCGGCAGCTTGTCCAGCGTGTGCATTTCGTCGACCGGGTCGCCGTCGCGTTTCGGGCTGCGGCGCAGGCCGATTACCTTCATCTCCAGCGTCTGGCAGAAGCGCGCAACCGTCGCGCCGATGGTGCCGAGCCCGACGACGATCACGGTCTGGCCGCGCAGGTCCCGTGGCACATCCTTGCCGCGTGCCGGATCCCAGCGCCGCTCGCGCTGCGCGGCAATCCAGCGCGGAAAACCGCGGGAGAGCATCAGCAGACCGCAGACCGCCGTTTGCCCAACCGGCTCGCCGTTGGTGCCGGCCGAGGTGGTGAGCCGCACCTTGCGCTCGTGCAATGCCGGCAGGAAGGGATGCTGATCGATGCCGGTGCTGACAAAATGTGCCCACTTCAGCTTGGTCGCTGCTTTCAGCGTATCGCCATAGCTGGCATACAGGTCGGAAAAGCGGATGTCGCGCGTCAGATAGGCAATCTCGATCTTCGCGACCATCTCCGGCGGGAGGCGCTGCGACGCCTCATCCGGCAGATGGATGATTTCCGGCGTAATGCCGGCGGCCTGCGCCGCAGCCTGCAACTGTTCGCCGAACTGCGCCACGAACCCCTTGGACAACAAGATACCGGTCATTGCCTGATGCTCCCCGCGAAAATGGTGTTCAAAGATCCGGTGCTTACTTCTCGCGCTTGAACAGCGCGTCGAGCTTCTTCTCGTACGAGTGGTAGTCGAGGTAATCATAGAGGTCGTCGCGCGACTGCATCAGGTCGACCACATTCTTCTGGTGGCCTTCCTTGCGGATGCTCTGGTAGACCTTCAGCGCCGCAGCATTGGCCGCGCGCCAGGCCGACAGCGGATAGAGCGCCATCGCGACATTGGCGCTGGCGAGCTCCTGCGTCGTGAACAGCGGCGTCTTGCCGAACTCGGTGATGTTGGCAAGGATCGGCACTTTCACCGCGTCGGCGAATTTTTTGTATTCCGACAGTTCGGTAATTGCTTCCGGGAAAATCATGTCGGCGCCGGCCTCGACACAGGCCACCGCGCGTTCGACCGCCGCGTCCAGCCCTTCCACCGCCAGCGAGTCGGTACGCGCGATGATCACGAAATTGGCGTCGGTCTTGGCGTCGGCCGAAGCCTTGATGCGGTCGACCATTTCCTCCTTGCTGACGATTTCCTTGTTCGGGCGATGACCGCAGCGCTTCTGCATCACCTGATCCTCAATGTGCATCGCTGCAGCCCCGAACTTGATCAGCGACTTCACGGTACGGGCGATGTTGAAGGCGCCACCAAAGCCGGTGTCGACGTCGACCAGCAGCGGCAAGTCGCAGACATCGGTAATGCGGCGCACGTCGGTCAGCACGTCATCCAGAGTGCTGATCGCGAGATCGGGAACGCCCAGCGAGCCGGCAGCGACGCCGCCGCCCGAGAGGTAGATCGCCTTGAAGCCGCTGCGCTGGGCCAGACGGGCATGGTAGGCGTTGATGGCTCCGACGATCTGCAGCGGCTTTTCGACGGCAACCGCGGCGCGGAATTTCGCGCCGGGGGACATGGAAACGGTCATGGCAGTACTCCTGTCAGAAGGGCGCGGCAACGCTTGGCGTTGCCGGCATGCGAACGCCCGTACTGCGGGCCGCTGCCGGGGCAGCTGTCCGGAATCTGGACGAATCGGAAATTTTGGTCAGAAACGACGCAAAAAAAGATACCACAGGGAGGGCTATTCCGCCATAGCGGACACGGTGGCATAATCCCGGCTCCCCAGTCTCACGATTCGGACTAATTCTATGGCTCCCGCGAAAAACCCTGCCGACGACAACCAGGGCCGTCTGACCGGAACCCAGAGCATCGAGCGCGCCCTGCTCCTGCTTCGGGAGATCGCTGCGCACAACCGTTCCGGTTCCCGTCTGCTCGACCTTGCCACGCGCACCAACCTGCAACGGCCGACCGTGCACCGCATGCTCAAGTGTCTGGCCCATGAGGGCATGGTGCAGCAGGATTCCGAGACTCACCGTTACTTCCTCGGTCCGATGGCCTTCGAACTCGGGCTGACGGCGGCGCCGCGCTTCAACCTGCGCGAGATATGCCATCCGGCGATGTCGCGTATCGCCGAGGCCACCGGTGACACGGTGTTCCTGACCCAGAGGAGTGGCCTCGATTCCGTGTGCATCGACCGCCGCGAAGGCACATTCCCGATCAAGACCTTCACCCTCGAAGTCGGCATGCGCCGGCCGCTGGGCGTGGGCACCGGCAGCCTCGCGATACTCGCGGCCCTGCCCGAGGACGAAGTCCGCGGCATCATCACCAGTAACGAACCGCGGCTGTCAGAACATGGGCTGAACGGCCCGGCACTGCTGTCACAGGCGCGCAAGGCGCAGAAGCTCGGCTACGCCGTGCGCGAGACGCCGACACTGGCGGGAGTGCGCTCCATCGGCCACGTGCTGCGCAACCAGAGCGGCATGCCTTTTGCAGCGCTGTCGATTTCCGCAATCTCCAGCCGCATGGCCGATCGCCGCGTGCAGGAACTGGCAACCTTGCTGCGCAACGAAGCGCGGCTGGTCGAGCGGCTGATCGCCAACGGCATGGAATTTCGCTAGCCCCTGGTACCCGTTACATTCGCGGCACAATACCGGACGAGCCGCTACATGGCGGCATGACCCAAGGAGAACCCCATGAACACCTCATTTCGCATGATCGCCGCGTTGCTGCTCGCTGCAACGGCCGGCGCCGCCAGCGCCCAGGCCTGGCCGGCCAAACCAGTCCGCCTGGTCGTACCCTTCCCTCCCGGCGCCAGCAACGACGTGTTGTCACGCATCACCGCGCAGACCATGAGCCCCGGACTTGGCCAACAGATCGTCGTCGAAAACCGCGCCGGTGGCGGCGGCATCGTCGGCGCCGACAATGTCGCCAAATCGCCGGGCGACGGCTACAGCATGCTCAACATCCAGGCCTCCTTCGTCGCCAATGCCGCGCTGCGACCCAAACTGCCTTACGACCCGATCGCCGACTTCGCCTATGTAGGGATGATGGCGCGCGGCCCGCTGCTGATGGTGGTGCATCCGTCGCTGCCGGTAAAAACCGTGCGCGAGTTCATCGCGCTGGCGAAATCGAGACCCGGCCAGGTCAACTACGGCTCCACCGGCACCGGCAGCCACAACCACATGGCCACCGAACTGTTCAAGCGCATGGCCGGGATCAACATCGTGCACGTGCCTTACAAGGGCGCGGCACCGGCGCTGACCGACCTGATGGGCGGTCACATCCAGTTGGTGATGACCAGCCTGCCCTCGGCGATGACCCAGGTGCAGGCTGGCCGCATGAAGGCGCTGGGCGTGGCCAGCGAAAAACGCACCAGCTTCATGCCGCAGGTGCCGACCATCGCCGAGGCCGGCGTGCCCGGCTACTTAGCAGAGTTCTGGTGGGGACTGGTGGTGCCGGTGAAAACACCGCCAGAGATAACCGCACGGCTGGGCAGTGAATTGGCCAGGGCGCTGCAGTCCCCCGACCTCAAGCAGCGCTTCGCCGGCGAGGGCGCGGAACCAGCGACGATGAACGGCGATGCCTTCCAGCGCTTTGTCGTCAACGAAATCTCGCGCTGGCGCAAGGTCGCGCAGGAGACCGGCATCAAACCCGAGTGATGGCTGCGTTGCCCCGCAAGAATTACACCCCGGGCGCGCGCGGCCCGCTCGACGGCGTGCGCGTGCTCGACCTGTCGCGCCTGGTCGCCGGCAACACGCTGACGCAGTTCCTCGCCGATTTCGGCGCTGAGGTGATCAAGGTCGAGCCACCGGCGGGCGATACGCTGCGCGCCTGGAAAACGAAGAACGTCGAGACCAACTGGAAAATCTACGCGCGCAGCAAGAAAAGCCTCGGTCTCGAGCTGCGCAAGCCGGAAGCGCGCGAGTTGCTGAAAAAACTTGTTCCTTCCGCGCAGATGCTCGTCGAGAGCTTCCGTCCGGGCACGCTCGAAAAAATGGGACTCGGCCCCGACACGCTGCTGCAGATCAACCCGAAGCTGGTGATCGTGCGCATATCCGGCTGGGGCCAGGATGGTCCCTACAGCCGGCGCCCGGGGTTTGGCACGCTGGTGGAGGGCATGTCGGGCTTCGCCTCCTTTAACGGCTTCGCCGACCGCGAGCCGGTGCTGCCACCGATGTACCTCGCCGACAGCATGGCCGGACTCTGCGGCGCGGCGGCAGCGATGACCGCGCTGCGCGAAGTTGAAGTCAAGGGCGGCCAGGGCCAGATCATCGATCTGCCGCTGCTCGACCCGCTGTTCGCTGTACTCGGACCGCAGGCGGCAAACTACCGCCTCACCGGCAAGGTCAAGCCGCGCACCGGCAGCCGCTCGACCAATGCCGGTCCGCGCAACGCCTACCAATGCAAGGACGGGCTGTATGTGTGCCTGTCCTCTTCGACGCAGAAAATGGCGGAACGCCTGTTCCGCTCGATCGGGCATCCCGAGTTCATCACTGACCCGCGCTATGCCACGAACGAAGAGCGCGTGAAGCATGCCGAGGAGCTCGACGCGGTGATCGGTGAATTCATCGCGCAGCGCACGCAGGCGGAGAACGTCGCCTTCTTTGAAGAAGCCGAAGTCACTATCGGCCCGATCTACGACATCCGGCAGATTCTCGAGGATCCGCATTTCAGTGCGCGTGAAATCCTCGCTGACTACCCGGACGAAGACATGGCTGATTTCCCGATGCACCATGTCGTGCCGCGGCTCTCGGGCACGCCGGGCGCGATCCGCGCGCCAGCACCCAAGCTCGGCGAGCACAACGCAGCCCTGCTCGGCGAAATCGGCGTCGATGCTGCGGCCTATCGCCGGCTGCTGGAGGCCGGCATTGCCTGCGCGGGCAACGCCGCTCCCGCCGGAGAAGAATGACTCCGCGGCACAGCCGCACCCGCAACCACCGCAAAGGATACAGCCATGTATCGTGAACTTCCTGTCTGGCGCTCGCTGATGTATGTCCCGGTCAACGTCGAGAAATATGTCGACAAGGCGCATACCCGGGGCGCCGACGTGATCCAGCTCGACATCGAAGACAGCGTGCCGCTCGCCGAGAAGGCCAACGCGCGCAAGCTGGTCGAGAAGAATGCCGCGCGCGTGCGCCGCGGCGGCGCCGATGTCGTCGTGCGCATCAACCAGCCGCTGTCGCTGGCAGTGCGCGACATCGAGCATTCGGTGTGCCCCGACGTCGATGGCATCGCGGTGACCAAGGCCACCGGCGTGTCGCACCTGCAGCTGCTCGACGAACTGGTCAGCGAGCTCGAGCAGAAACGCGGCATGGCCGTCGGCCATACGAAGTTCATCACCATGATCGAGACACCGGAGGCGTTTTTCAAAATTCGCGAGATCACCACCGCGACCAGCCGCATCATCGCCTGCAACATCGGTGGCGAGGACTTCGCGCTGAACTGCAACATGCAGCCCAGCGGTGAAGCGCTGTTCTATCCCAAGCAGCACATGATCATCGCCGCCAATGCCGCCGGCATCATGCCGCTGGGTTTCATCGACAGCGTCGCCGGCTTCGGCGACTGGGAGAAGTTCCGGGCCATGGTGCGCCGCTCGCGCGACTTCGGCTTCATGGGCGCGGGCTGCATCCATCCCGGCCAGGTCACCATCGTCAACGAGGAATACAAGCCGGCCGCGGAAGAAGTGGAGTACGCGCGCAAGATCATTGCCCTCGACCGCGAGGCCCAGGCCGCGGGGCGCGGCTCCTTCGCCGTCGACGGCAAGATGATCGATATTCCGGTGATCGTCCGCGCCGAGCGCATGCTCAAGCGCTACGCAGCCATCACTGCGCGCGAATCCCGGACACTCGCCGCGATGAAGGGCTAAGCCCTGACGCGCTGGTGGCGCGCACGCACTGATGGCGATTCTCTTTCCGGCCACGGTCGGCTAGGATGGCGCAACGCGGCGGCGACCCGTCGTTGCGCATTGGGAGGATTCATGAAAAATATGAATAAAATCAAGTATTTATATGTATTAATTGCGCTTGCGGCAGCTCTTCCGGTCGCAGCCCAAAGCAGCGCGAAGTTTCCCACCAAGCCCGTACGCATCATCGTCGCCTTCCCGCCCGGCAGTTCGACCGACATCGTCGCGCGGGTGGTGGGCGAACGCCTCAGCGAGATCTGGGGCCAGAACGTGATCATCGACAACCGCCCCGGGGCCTCCGGCAACATCGGCACCCAGGTCGCGCTGCGCGCCAATCCCGACGGCCACACGCTGTTCATGAACAGTTCGGCAATCGCGGTCAACGTCAGCCTCTACAGCAAGCCCGGCTATGCGATGAAGGACATCGTGCCCATCCTGCAGGGGCCGACCACGCCAAACCTGATCACCGTGCATCCCTCGCTGCCGGCGAAGACACTGCAGGAACTGATTGAGCTCGCCAAATCGAAACCACTGTCCTACGGCTCCTCGGGCACCGGCACAACGCCGCATCTCGACATGGAATTGCTGTTCAAGACCCTGGCCAAGGTGGACATCACCCACGTGCCGTACAGCCCGGCAGCAGCGGCCACCGCCGTGGTCGCCAACCAGGTGCCAGTGGGATCGACCTCGATGCCGCCGGCAGTGCCGCATGTGAAAAGCGGACGCCTGCGCGCGATCGCGGTGACCACGGCGAAACGCTCCGCAGTGCTGCCCGAGGTGCCCACGGTCGCGGAGTCCGGGTTCCCCGGCTTTGACGACTACACCTGGTTTTCGGTGTTCGCGCCGGCGGGCATTCCCGCAGCGGTAGTGAACCAGATCAACCGCGACTTCACCGCAGGGCTGCAGTCGCCGGCGGCAAAGGAGCGCCTCGCCGCGCTGTCGCTGGAATTCACGCCCAACACGCCGGCAGAATTCGCCAAGCGACTGCGTAACGAGGTTGAGAAATACGCGCAGATGGTCAAGCAGTCCGGCGCCCGCGTCGACTAATGCGCAACGTCAACGCCGACAGCATCACCCAGGCCGTCGTCCGCTCATTCGACGGCGCCACCGACCCGCGGCTGCGCGAAATCATCGAAAAACTGGTGCAGCACCTGCATGCCTTCGCGCGCGAGACCCAACTCACACCCGAGGAATGGCAGCGTGGCATCGCCTTTCTCCACGCCGCCGGCAAAATCTCCACCGATGCACGCAACGAGTTCGTATTGGCCTCCGACGTGCTCGGACTGTCGTCACTGGTTGATCTTCTCGCCAGCGGTGCCGACGCCACCGAGCGCAGCGCGCTGGGGCCCTTCCATGCCGAAGGCTCGCCGCTGCTTGAGGTTGGCGGCGACCTCAAGCGCGATAACGAAGGCGAGCCGATGCTGGTGCGAGGAAAAATTCTCGATGCGGACGGCCATCCGGTCCCCGGCGCCCAGCTTGATTTCTGGCAGGCCGCCGTCAACGGCAAGTACTGGCAGCAGGACCCGGAACAGGACCCGGAGAACCTGCGCTTCCGCATGGTCACCGGCGATGACGGCGTCTATGCCTTCACCACCGTGCGCCCGGCGCCGTACACCGTGCCCTACGACGGCCCCGTAGGCGACCTGCTGCGCGCCGGCAGCCGCCATGCCTGGCGTCCCGCACATTTCCACTTCATTGTCAGCGCCGAAGGATTTAACGCGCTGACCACGGAAGTGTTTTTTGCTGACGACCGCTATATCGATGAAGACGCGGTGTTCGGCGTGCGCGAATCGCTGCTGGTCACTCCGCAAATGGGAAGCGATCCCGTGCTGGCGCAGCGCTACCGGCTGCCGCTGCCCTTTCACAGTGTGGAGTTCGACTTCCGTCTTTGCCGCTAAGCCGCCGAACGCGCTGTCTGTGGCTTAGAATTGCGGCTCCTTCATTGCAACAACTCCGAAGAACCGCATGTCCCCAGACCTCGAATCGCTCAAGCAATGGATCGGCCGTACCGAAACGGCCGTCGACCACGTCACCGTACCCGCCGTCGATCGACTGTCGGCCACCCTCGACCGCGACGATCCCTTCCCGAAGACCGGTGATCCGCTGCCGGTGGGCTGGCACTCGATCCTGTTTCCGCGCGTGGTGCGCCACTCGCAGATCGGGCCCGACGGCCACCCGCAGCGCGGCGACTTCCTGCCGCCAGTGCCGCTGCCGCGACGCATGTTCGCCGGCAAGCGCACGACCTTCATCGCACCGCTGCGAGTCGGCGACGAAGTGCACCGCGAGTCGACGATCCAGAACGTCACGATCAAGGACGGTCGCAGCGGTCGCATGGTTTTCGTCACCGTGAAGACCGACATCTCGAGCCCGCGCGGACTGGCCATCAGCGAAGAGCAGGACATCGTCTACCGCGGCGAGCCCGACAAGAACGCGCCTCCGCCCGCGCCGCAGCCAGCACCGGGCAAGGCGGTATGGCAGCACGAAGTGACACCAGACCCGGTGATGATGTTCCGTTACTCGGCGCTGACCTTCTACGGCCATCGCATCCACTATGACCATCCTTATGTCACGAGCGTCGAGGGTTATCCCAACCTGGTGATGAACGGCGGGCTGACGACACTGCTGGCCTATGAGCTGGCGCGCACCCACGGCTCGACGCCGGTGAAATTCATGTCCTCGCGCAACGTGCGCGCGCTGTTCGTCAACCGCGCGATCACGTTCTGCGGCGAACCCTCGGTCGACAACAAGACCGCGAAGCTGTGGGCGCAGGACGATACCGGCGCACTGGCGCTGAGCGCCGAAGCGGAGTTCGCATGAAAGACATCCGTTAATGGCTGGAGGACCGCTTGAAGGTGTACGCATCATCGACCTGACGTCAGTCGTGGTCGGCCCGCTCGCCACACAGATCCTTGCCGATCACGGCGCTGACGTGATCAAGGTTGAGACCAAATCCGGTGACCTGATCCGCAACATGAACGGCAAGTCCGTGACGCCGGGCATGGGCGCGAAGTTCCTGCACCTGAACCGCAACAAGCGCTCGCTGGTGCTTGACCTCAAACACCCGGGCGGACATGCCGCACTGCTGAAACTGATCGAGAAGGCCGATGTGCTGGTGTGGAACGTGCGTCCGCCGGCGATGGCGCGGCTGAAGCTGTCGTACGAAGACGTACGCAAGGTCAATCCCGCCATCATCTACTGCGGCATGTTCGGCTTCGGCCAGGACGGCCGCTACCGCGAGAAGCCGGCCTACGACACCATCATCCAGGGCTCCTCCGGCATGGCCGCGCTGCACCACCGCGCCACCGGCGAGCCGCGCTTCGTGCCGATGGTCGTCGCCGACAAGACGGTGGGCCTGATCGCAGTGCAGATGATCACGATGGCGCTCTACCGCAAGGCAAAGACCGGCGAAGGCTGCTCGATCGAAATTCCGATGTTCGAGAATTTCGTCAAGTTCGTGCTTGAGGAGCATATGTATCTGAAGACTTTCGACCCGCCGCTGGGCGAAACCGGCGACCCGCGCCTGCTCGATCCGCTGGGAAAGCCGATCCCGACCAAGGACAGCTGGATCTGCCTTTCCGCCAATACCAACGATCAGGCCTTCGCTTTCTTCAAGGCCATCGGCCAGCCTGAACTGAAGGACGATCCGCGCTTCTGCAGCGTGCAGGCGCGCTTCGCCAATGTTGCGGCTTACTTCGAAGTGCGCATTGCAGCACTCAAAAGCAAAACCACCTCCGAGTGGCTGGCGATTTTCGACAAGGCCGACGTGCCGGCAATGCCCTATCACACGCTCGACAGCGTGCTCGAGGATCCGCATTTGCAGGACATCGGTTTTTTCGAGATGAAACAGCATCCGACCGAAGGCCGTACGCGCAATATCCGCCTGCCCAACAAATGGTCCTGCGGCGTGCGCGAAGGCTGGAACCCGGCGCCCAAGCTCGGCGAACAAAGCGTCGACATCCTGCGCGAAGCAGGCCTGTCCGACGCGGAGATCCAGTCCCTGATCGATGCCAATGCAACGCTCGATGGTCGTTTAAACACGTAAAGAAAGCCCCTTGGGGCGGAGGATAAATAATTGAATAAAATCAAATACTTATTTGCCTATGCCGTGATTGGCTGCGGCATCGCGGGCACAGCGTTTGCGCAAGGCGCAGCAAACTACCCGACCAAGCCGGTACGCTTCATAGCACCCTTCCCGCCCGGCGGCAGCACCGACCTGCTGGCACGGCTGGTCGCGCAGAAATTGACCGAAAGCTGGGGCCAGCAGGTCATCGTCGAAAACCGCGGCGGTGCCGCCGGCACCATCGGCGTCGAAGCGGCAGCGCGGGCAGCGCCCGACGGCTACACCATCGTCATGGGCCATGTCGGCACCTTCGGTGTCAATCCGACCCTGTATCCGAAACTGCCCTACGATGCGATCCGCGACTTCGCGCCGATCACCGTACTCGCCACCGTGCCCAACGGCATGGCTGTCCACCCCTCGCTGCCGGTGAAAACCGCACGCGATTTCGTCGCGCTGGCGAAGGCGCGGCCCGGCGAACTGCTCTACGCGTCGGGCGGCAGCGGCAGCGCTTCGCACCTTGCCGGGGAATACTTCAAGTTGCTCACCAAGATCAACATGGTGCACGTGCCCTACAAGGGCACCGCCCCCGCGATGATCAGCATGATTTCCGGCGAGACCACGATGACCATCACCGGCATGGTCGCGCTGGGACCGCATGTCAAATCGAATCGGCTCAAGCTGCTCGGTGTGGCCACAATGAAACGCCTCGCCATCGCACCCGAAGTGCCGACCCTCAACGAAAGCGGCGTACCCGGCTACGACGCCAACCAGTGGTACGGCGTGCTGACCCAGGCAGCGGTGCCGCGCGACATCGTGAACAAGCTGCATGCCGACATCGTCAAGGTCATGGCGCGTGCCGACGTCAAGGAACGCCTCGCTGCCGACGGCGCGGAGGCTGTCGGCAACACACCTGAGCAATTCGCCGCGCACATCAAGGCCGAGATCGCACTCTGGGCGCCGGTGGTCAAGGCCTCGGGTACAAAACCGGGCTGAGCCGGCATCAATAACAAAAGTCTCATTGAGGCATAATTCCTCGCCTACTTTCATGGAGATCATCATGCAGTCGATTGTCCGTCACACCGTTTTGACCGCGTTCTTCGTTGCCGCGGCTGCACTGAGCGTTCCCGCTCAAGCGCAGACCAGCGGCGAATTCAAGCCACAGGTCGGCCAGGCCGGCAAAGATGTGATCTGGGTACCCACACCCAAAAGCCTGGTCGAAAAAATGCTCAAGATGGCGGACGTCAAGCCCAGTGATGTGGTGTTCGATCTCGGCTCCGGCGACGGCGTCACCGTGATCACCGCCGCCAAGCAGTTCGGCGTGCGCGCCACCGGCATCGAATACAACCCTGACATGGTCGAGCTGTCGAAACGCAATGCGCAGAAAGAAGGCGTGGCCGACAAGACGCAGTTCATCCGCGGCGACATTTTCGCCACCGATTTCAGCCATGCCACCGTGGTGACCATGTACCTGTTGCCGTACCTCAACCTCAAGCTGCGCCCGACGATCCTCAACATGAAACCCGGCACCCGCGTGGTGTCGCATGCCTTCACGATGGACGATTGGGCGCCGGACCAGACCGATTCCACCGAAGGCCGCACCGCTTACCTGTGGATCGTGCCCGCCAAAATCGAAGGCAACTGGAAACTCGATAACGGCACCATGGAGCTGAAACAGAAGTTCCAGGATTTCGACGGCGTGTTCCGCAACAGCGACGGCATGAGCTGGCGCGTCAGCAGCACCAACCTGCGCGGTGAACAGATCAGCTTCAGCATCGGCAGCGCAAGCTACAGCGGTCGTGTCAGCGGCTCGACGATGCAGGGCACGATGCGCGCACGTCCGGATGCAGCGCCCACACCCTGGAGCGCGACCCTGGCCCGATAGGCCACATCGAGACGGGGCACGCGCCCCGCCATCGCACAAGCGCCGCGCCTGTTCATGACAGCCGCGGCGCTTGTCTTCCGGCGGCCGGCCCGGCTGCAGGATAACGGGCGATATAATCGAAGCATCTCGGCCCAAGCGGCTGCTACACAACAAATCCCCGAGGAAAATCCATGTCCGGAAAAAACAGGCAAGCCGTAGTCATTGGCGGCGGCATCATGGGCGGCGATATCGCCACGGTGTTCGCGGCGCATGGCTGGACCGTGCATGTGATGAGCCCTTCGCCGAAAACGCGTGAAGCTCTGCCGGCACGCATTGCCGCCGGCCTCTCCAAGCTCGGCGCGCCGGCCGGTCACGCCGCTGCAGTGCACTGCCACGCCGAACTTGAATCCATTTCCTGGCCCGGCATCGATATCATCGTCGAAGCCGCCACCGAAGACCTGCCGCTGAAGCAGAAACTTTTCGCGGAAATCGAGGCGCTGGCGAAACCGGATATCCCGCTGGTCAGCAACACCTCGAATTTTCCGATTGGCGAAATTGCGAAGGAGCTGAAGCATCCGCAGCGCGTCGCCGGCCTGCATTTCTTCATGCCCGCCCACCTGGTGCCGCTGGTGGAGGTCATCAGCTCGCCGCTGACCGACGCAGCGGTCGCGCAGTCGCTGGTGCAGTTGCTGAAAGACCTGAACAAGGCGCCGATCTGGGTAAAAAAGGATGTGCCCGGCTTCGTCGGCAACCGCCTGCAGCACGCGATGATGCGCGAAGCGCTGTACCTGATCGCTGACGGCGTCACCGATGCCGAGGGCATCGACACCGCGGTGCGCCAGGGTTTCGGTTTCCGCTTCATCGCCTGCGGCCCGATGATGCAGAAGGAAATGTCCGGCTGGGACACCAATTATCTGGTCGGCGAGGCCCTGTATCCGCATCTGCATACCGAACAGGCACCGCCGCAGTTCCTGAAGGACATGGTGGCAAAGGGCCGCACCGGCATGAAAGCCAAGGCCGGCATGTGGGACTGGGACGACGAGAAGATCCGCAAAGAAAAGTCCCGCATCGAGAAAGCTCTGCAGGCCGGATTCGGCATCCTGCACGCCGACAAGGACTGAAGCGGCGGTGCGGCGATGAGCGAGACTGCTCCCCGCTACGCCCGCCTGCGCACACTGCTGCTGTCGAAGCCGGCGCTGATTGCCGGCGCCTTGCTGCTGCTCTACACCCTGCTCGGGTTTTTTGCTGCGCCCTGGCTGGTCCGCCAGCAGCTGCCCGGCCTGGTCGAACAGCACCTCGGCGCACAGGGGTCAGTTGGAGACGTGCGCATCAACCCGTTCCTGCTGACCTTCGAAGCCCATGACCTTGCGGTCACCGAAAAAAAAGAAGGTGATCCCGTATTCAGTGTCGGTCGGCTGTTCGTCAATTTCGAAGCCAGCAGCCTGCTGCGCTGGGCATGGACCTTCCGCGAAATCCGCCTGGAAGATCCGGTGGTCAACGCGGAGCTTGATGCCGGGGAAAGCCTGAACATCGCAAGGCTGTTCGCGCCCCGTGACGGGCAGGCCGCCGAAAAGCCGGCCGAACCCGGCAAGACCCCGCGCCTGCTGCTGCGCCATGTCGTCATCAGCGGCGGCGTTTTCCGTTTTACCGACCAGACGTTGCAACCTGCCGCCGTGGCGCGCTTCGACCCGGTCGATTTCGCAGTCCAGGACCTGGCGACACTGCCAGATCACGATGGCGGTCACCGTCTCAGTACGCGTCTGCCCGGCGGCGGCAGCCTGCAATGGCAGGGCCAGCTGTCGCTGGCGCCCTTCGATACTTCAGGTTCGATCGAACTGAAGGACGGCAAACTGGCCACGCTGTGGCGCTTCGTGCAGGACAAGCTGGCACTGTCCGAACCGGAGGGCGCCTTCGCGATCGGGCTGCGCTATCAGCTGGGTTACCGCGCAAGCGCCCTTGACTTGCGGATCGAAGACCTGGCATTCCGCCTCACGAATCTTGTCCTCGCAAAACCCGGGGGCGAACCACTCGCCAGGCTCGCCGCGCTGGCACTGGAGGACGGCAGTTTCGATCTGCAGAAACGCAGCGTGGCTTTCCGCCAGGTCCATGTCGGTGAAGGCACGGTCAGGCTGACGCTCGACCAGAACGGTGCGCCCGACTGGAGCAGTCTTGTGCATGCACCTGCAACAACCGGAAAATCGGCGGCGCCGGACACTACGAAACCCGCAACGGCACCCCGCCCCGCCTGGCAGCTGTCCCTACCCAAAGTCGCCATCGGTCCGCTGGCCCTGTCTATCGACGATCAGAGCCGTGTCTCGCCACTCCGGCTGCAGATTGCGCGCGCAGAGGCTGGTTTCGGTCTCGAAGCCCGCAGCGGTGAACAGCACCAGGTGACCGTGACAGAAGGCAACATCGCCCTGCGCGAACTGCAGGCGCTCTCCGGCGACGCAAAGGAAGCGCCGGTGACGCTTGCTTCCGCCGAACTGGCGGGCGGCGGTTTCGATCTGCAGAAAAAGGCCATACGCGCGGAAAACCTCCGCCTCAGCGGCGGCCGCAGCCATGTCATGCGCGATGCAGAGGGCCAAATCTCCCTGCTGCGCATGTTTGCACCGCTGAAAGACTCGCCAACGGAAAAGACCGGCTTCTCCACCGTGATTGACCGCATCGAACTGTCGGATTACGCGCTCGCGCTGAACGACGAGGGCTTCCAACCGCCGCTCGCCTACGATCTCGAAAAAATCAGCGTTGGTGCCGGGCCGCTGTCCATACTCGCCGATAAGCCGCTCGCGCTGGAATTGTCGCTTTTGGTGAAACAGGGCGGCACGCTGCGCGCGAAAGGCAGCGTCGACCTGAAGCAACAGACCGGCGACTTGAAGCTCGAACTGGCCGGGCTTGCACTGGCACCGCTGGAAACCGTGCTCCGGCAACAAACTACGCTGACCCTGGTCTCGGGTCTGGCCGGCAGCAGCGGGCAGCTGCGCTGGAGCAGCGCAAAGCAGCCGGCAGTGCGTTATGCCGGTGATGCGACCATCAACGACCTCGAACTCAAAATCGCGGCCAACAAGGAAAAGCTGCTCAGCTGGCAGCGTCTAACCGCCAGCGGCATCGACTACAGCAGCGGTGACCACCGCCTCTCCGTCTCGCAGCTGAACCTGTCACGTCCCTACGCCAGGCTGGTCATCAACAAGGACCGCAGCACCAACCTCGGGACCATCCGCCATCCGGCACCGGCCGCCGGCGCAGAGCCCGCCGCGGGAAAAGGGCTTGCCGTGAACATCGACCGCGTCAGCGTCGAGCGCGGTAATATGGATTTCACGGACCTGAGCCTGGTGCTGCCGTTCTCGACCAACATCCAGTCACTGGGTGGTTCGATCAGCGGGCTGTCGTCCGCCCCTGAGTCGCGCGCCAGCCTCAAATTTGAGGGCCGCATCGAGGATTACGGCCTGGCCCGGGCCGAAGGCGCGATCCAACCCTTTGCACCAAAAAAGTTCACCGACATTGCGGTCGTTTTCCGCAATGTCGAATTGACACCGATGAGCCCGTACACCGCCACCTTTGCGGGGCGCAAGATTGCCTCCGGCAAGTTGTCACTCGATCTGCAGTACAAGCTCAACAACAGCAAACTGACCGGCGAAAACAAGATGCAGCTGGAACAGTTCACACTGGGCGAACGTGTCGAAAGCCCGACCGCAATCAACCTGCCGCTCGACCTGGCCATCGCATTGCTCACCGACAGCAGCGGCAGGATCGACCTCGCGGTTCCGGTCAGCGGCGATGTCGACAATCCCGAATTCCGCTACGGACACATCGTCTGGCAGGCGATCCGCACGGTGATCACGCGCATCGTCACCGCGCCCTTCCGCGCACTGGGGGCGCTGTTCGGCGGCAATGCCGAGGGCCTCGGCGACATCGTGTTCGATCCGGGCAGCGCGCGCATCCTGCCCACCGAGTATGAAAAACTGCGCCGCGTTGCCGAAGGCCTGCAGAAGCGGCCGCAGCTCAAGCTGGTGCTGCAGGGTCTTTACCACAAGGACAGCGACAGCCGCGCAATGCGCGCGCTGGCGGTGCGCGCCGACCTCGCCACGCGCGAAGGACTCAAGCTCGCTCCCGGCGAAGACCCGGGCCCTGTCGGCTTCGACAATGCCAAGACCCAGCGTGCGCTGGAAAACATGCTGGAAGCACGCGCCGGTGATTCCGCCGTAGCACAGTTCGCCGAGGCCTTCCGCAAATCGGCCGGCCGCGACGCCGCGCGCGTCAACCCGGTGCTGGCGATGATGGGTCGCGGCGGCGGCGACCGCGAGCTTTACATTGCCATGCACCAGCGGCTGATCGAACTGCAGCCGCTGGCGGACACGGCATTGCCGGAGCTGGCGAAATCACGCGCAGACAGCATCCTCCGTGCCTTTACCACCCGCCTCAAATTCGATGCGGCGCGGCTGGGCAGCAAGCCGGCGGCAGCCACTGATGAAACCGTCAACAACGGCGTGCCGCTGAAACTGTCCTTTGAACCGATGCCGGCCGTTGCCGCCGTGGCACCGGCACCAGCAGCCCCGTAACGACCGCAGCCCTACTTCGCGGTTTTTTCGGTCAGCCGGTCTCGATAAACGCGCTGCCAGCGCGCAGGAAACCCTCAATCTCGCTGGCGGTGTATCCGATCTCCGCCAACAACTCGCGGGTGTGTTGGCCTTTCATCGGCGAAGGCCGCTCTGCAGAAAAAAATTCGCCGTTGTAACGAATCGGTGAGCCCATTGCGCATGCGATGTCCGGCAAACCGGTGTCGAGCAGCGGCAGGCAGGCCGCCAGTGCCGGATCCGCCAGCACATCGGCCACGGTGTTGATCGGGCCGCACAGAATGTCAGCGAGCCGCAGACGCTCCAGCCAGTAATCCGCGGGCTTCGATTTCAGTAGTGGCACGATGATGGCGTGCAGTTCCGCGCGGCTTTTGACGCGGCCGGCGTTGGTGCTGAATCTCCCGTCAGCCGAAAGGTCGTGCAGCTCCAGAGCCGCGCAAAACTTCTGCCAGTGCGAATCGCGCAGCACCGCGATGGTGATGAAACGACCGCCTGCCACTTCGAAAGCGCCGGCCGGCGCAAGCAGGCTGTTCTGGTTGCCCTGACGCGGTGGCAGGCGGCCCGAGGCCATGTATTCGGTAAAGCCGCCGCACACCAGCGCCGCGGCCGCAGCCATCAGGCTGACGTCGATGTGGGCGCCGCCCTGCCCGGTAAGACGGCCGTAGAGCGCCAGCAGCACCGACTGCACCGCTGAATTCGCCGCCGTCATGTCGATCAGCGGAAATCCGACGCGCAGCGGCGCGCCATCCGGCTCGCCCACCACGCTCATCACACCGCTGACCGCCTGCAGAATCGTGTCGCTGGCTGGCAATTGCGCATAGGCGCCGTCCTGTCCGAAGCCCGAGATCGTGCAGTAGATGATGTCGGGCTTGAGTACCTTGCAGCGTTCATAACCGAAGCCCAGCTTCGTCATCACACCGGCGCGGTAGTTCGAGATCACCACATCGGCTTTCGACACCAGGCGCTCGACGATGCGGCGGCCATCGTCGTTGTTGAGGTCGATGCCGATGTCGCGCTTGTTGCGGTTGAGTGCGACGAACTGCGGATTGCCATGAGGCCCCGGCTCGCCGCGCCCGGCACTGCGCTGCCAGTCACCTTCGCGGCGTTCGACCTTGATGACGTCTGCGCCCATATCGCCCAGCAGCGTGGCGGCGTAGGGGCCGGCCACGCCCTCGGTCATGTCGACCACCCTCACGTCAGAAAGTATTCTTTTGCTCATGTAGAAGTATCGCTTTGCAGCAGTTGCTGGACTTGTTCAAACGAAGGATTTTGCATGGGCTGGGAGGTAATGAGATAGACGGGCGTCGAAACGGACTTCAGTGCTGTCCTGATTGCAACAATAAATCATCTACAAAAACCGGGCGCAGACAGTAACTCTTTGAATATAAAAATATAATGGCTTGCCCAGCGCCTATGACAGCAAATGCTGCCATCGGAGCATCACGCTGGTGCATGTCTGATCTGCATCAAATTCCATCCTGTCTGCTTTTGCTAGTGTACTCAGCATAGTACCGCCCGATCCCCCAAGGAGGCTGCCATGCTCAAGCGCTACCTGATTTCCGCCCTGATCACATTTTTTGCCGCCAGCACGGCTGGCGCTGGGCAGATTACGCTCTACACCTCGATGCCCAAGAACAACGCCGAGCAACTGATCGACGCGTTTGAAAAGTCTACCCCGGGCGTCAAGGTCCAGCTCTTCCGGGCCGGCAGCGGGCAGATCCTCAACAAGCTGCAAGGGGAGTTTGCCGCGCGGCAGGTAAGAGCCGACGTGGTCATGCTTGCCGACGAAGTAAGCATGACCGATCTGAAACGCGACAACCGGCTTATGACCTACCGTGACGCTCCGGTCAAGGATCTGCCGAAGGGCAGCTACGATCCCGGCTTCACCTACTTCGGCACGCGGATCATGACCGTGGGCATCATCTACAACACCCGGCGGGTGCAGCAGGCCCCCACGAGCTGGGCCGAACTCGTGGCCGGCAACAATGTGAAACAGACCGTAATGCCGAGTCCGCTGTACTCCGGTGCGCAACTCGCCAACCTGACCCTGCTTACCGAGATGCCGGGCATCGGCTGGCCATATTTCGAGAAAATGGCGAAGGAAGGCGTGCAGACCGTCGAAGGCAACGGCGAAGTCCGCAACGCGGTAGCCGAGGGTTCGAAGTCGTATGGGATGGTACTCGACTATATGGCCATCGAGGCGGCACAGAAGGGTTCACCCGTCGCCTGGGTTGCGCCCAAGGAAGGCGTGGTCGCTTTCTTCCAGCCCATCGCAATCCTGCAGGGCGCCGCCAATGTCGAGGACGCCAAGAAGTTCATCAATTTTCTGCTGTCCCGGCAGGGACAGGAGCTCGCCGTCAAACAGGGTTACCGTCCGCTCATCGCCAACATGGCGCCCCCAGCGGGGTTTCCGGCGATGGACAAGATGAAGGTCATCCCGGTGGATGCAGCAGCCATCGAGAAAGCGGGCCAGACCAAAAAGCGTTTCGACGCTTTATTCGGCGGCTGACCGCTTAGAAGTCCATGGCCGCGCCACCGGCCACGCTTGGGGGTGCCTCCTCGCTGACGGCATCCTTCCTCGCATCCTGGTCGAGCGAAAAGCTCGTCCTTGCGCTCGTCGTCATCTTCATCGGCTTTCTGTCGATTGTTCCCATCGGCCGGCTGCTGGTTGAAGCCTTCTTTATCGGCGGGGTTCCCAGCCTCAATGCGTTCGGCGAAGTGTTCGCGCAGCCCGCCACCTGGCGCGCGCTCCGGCACACGCTGGAGACCAGTATCGGCGGCACCCTGGTTGCAGTGGTCATCGGCACGCTGATGGCATTGCTCGTGGCGCTCACCAACGTGCGCGGGAAACTTCTGCTCGTCTTCTGCCTGATGCTGCCGATGATGATCCCGCCCCAGGTGATGGCGCTGTCCTGGATCGGCCTTACCGAACCGGGCGGATTCTTCATGCGCAGCACCGGCATCGGAACACTGTTCGATACGAATCCGCTGTACTCGGTGGGCGGCATCATCCTCGTGCTCGGAGTGCAAAGTGCCCCGGTCGTATTCCTGACGCTGCGTGCCGGGCTGCGCGCAATGCCCGCCGATCTCGTCGAGGCCGCGCAAGCCTCGAGTGCGGGACGCGCCCGCGTTATCCGCGACGTCGTGCTGCCGCTGATGACGCCGGCGCTGCTCTCGGGTGCGTCGCTGGCCTTCATCGCTGCCGTCGGCAACTTTGGCATACCGGCGCTGCTCGGCATGCCCGTGCGCTACAACACCCTGCCGGTGCTGATCTACCGCAAGCTTTCGGGTTTCGGCCCGACGGTGCTGGGAGAGGTCGCCGTGTTATCAGTGCTGCTTGCGGTGATCGCCGTGGTATTCATCGGCCTGCAGGCCAAGCTGCTGTCCCGCCGCGATTTCCGCGCTACCGGCACTTCAGCCACGCTGCTTCCTTACGACCTGGGACGCTGGCGTTTTCCGGCAGAGTGCTTCGGTTGGCTGCTGATCGTCGTTACACTGATCCTCCCGCTCTCGGCGCTGCTGGTGAATTCGCTGACACCCGCTTACGGTATTGAACTCACCCCCGGGAACCTGACGCTCAATCACTACCGTTACGTGCTGTTCATCGACTCAGTCACCCGGAGTGCGTTCACCAACTCGTTCTTCCTCGCGGCGGGGGCGGCCACCGTACTGGTGCTGCTCGCCATTGTGTTCGGCTTTTTCCTGGTCTGGCGGCCACACTGGCTGCTGCGAACGCTCAATTCCCTGGCCGATCTGCCCTATGCCCTGCCCGGCACCGTGGTCTCGATCGCCTGCATTCTCGTTTTCATCCAGCCGATTCCCTTCACACAGATTTCGATCTACAACACGATATGGATCATATTTGCAGCCTACTTGGTCCGGTTCATGACACGTGCGATCCGTCCGATCGTCAACGCTTATCATGCCATCGACCGCGCGCTCGACGAGGCCGGAGCCATGTGCGGTGCCAGCCTGCTTGAACGGATGCGTACCATTGTGCTGCCGCTGATTGCGCCTACAGCATTTGCTGCGGCGATGATCGTATTTCTTGCCGCGTTCAATGAACTCACCATCTCCATCCTGCTGTGGTCGGCCGGTACCGAGACCGTCGGCGTTATGGTATTCAACCTCAAACAGGCGGGTGACGTGCTCGAAGCCTCTGCGATGTCCTGCCTCACCATACTGCTCACAGTGACGCTGATGGCCGCGCTTTCGGCTTTCGGGCGACACCTGCCTTCCGGAGTCATCCCGTGGCGCGCGTAACGCTCGAGTCGGTAAACAAGCATTTCGGTACATCCGTTGCAGTCGAGGATTTCACGCTCGACATTCCCCACGGCAGCTTTCTCGCTGTACTCGGCCCCAGCGGCTGCGGTAAAAGCACTGTGCTCAGGCTCGTCGCCGGATTCGAGCGCGTAAGCTCGGGACAGGTGCTGATTGACGGCAATGTCGTTTCGGGACCGTCTCTGCATGTGCCTGCCGAAAAGCGGCATGTCGGCATAGTCTTCCAGTCCTACGCACTGTGGCCGCACATGACAGTCGAGGGCAATGTCGGTTACCCGCTGCGGGTGGCAAAGGTGCGCGGCGAAGCGTACCGCAGCCGCGTGGCGGCAGCGCTGGACATGGTCGGGCTTTCCGGCTTTGACACAAGGCGCCCCTCGGAACTCTCGGGCGGCCAGCGCCAGCGGGTCGCACTGGCGCGTTGTCTGGTGATGGAGCCCTCACTGGTACTGCTCGACGAGCCGCTCGCCAACCTTGACGTGCACCTGCGCGCCTCCATGGAAGACGAGTTCCGCGCATTCCATGCCAAGACCGGCGCGACCATGATCTATGTTACCCACGACCAGGCCGAAGCGATGGCACTGGCTGAGCGCATAGCGGTCATGGACAAAGGGCGCCTGGTGCAGGTGGCCGATCCGCATACGCTCTACAGCGAACCCGCAACGACGATGGTTGCAGGATTCATCGGCAAAGGCGCGCTCGCAGATGCCGAAGTGCTCGCACCTGCGGAGGACGGCCGTTGTCGTGCGCGCCTATTTGGCATGGATGTGATGCTGCGCTGCCAGGCCAATCAGCCCGCAGGCAAGGCGCGCGTCTGCCTGCGCCCCGAGGATGTTGCGCTCGCCAGCGAAGGCGTACCGGCAACGGTACGGCGCGCAACCTACAAGGGCGGGGTAACGGAGATCGAAGCGGTTCCGGAATCTGCGCCCGACGTCACGTTGCTACTCATTATTAGCGCGGCGCCCATGGTGGGCACCGCCGTGAAAGTGCGCATTGACGGTGGCTGGGTCATTCCGGCACCGTAGTTTCTGGGGCCGCGTCAGCCGCACATTATTGGGTGGGTTTCGCGGATTCAAGCCCTAAGCTGAACTCCTCCAACGGCCAATCGTTAGCGCGATGACCACCGGAAAGCGTGCTGAGCTTAGCGGCGACAACTGAGAATATTTTCCAAATTCACCGATAACAGACCTGCCGGCAACCGTCACTGCATAATGAGTCCTGAATTCAGTCTAGGCGCGCGCCCTTTACCACTTCTCCCCAATATTTAATCTCGCTCAAGAAGAAGGATTGGGATCGCTCAGTATCATAGTCCAGCCGAGTCGCGCCTGCGGATTCAATACGTTCGGTCAGTTCCGGCGAATTCAGCGCTTCTGAGATTATCGGCTGCAGCCGCCGAATGACATCCATCGGCGTCTTTGCTGAAACGAAGAATCCATGCCACTGAACTGCCTGAAATCCTGGTGCGCCAACTTCCTGCAGTGGCGGCACGTTCGGCAGCACCTTCAATCGCGTTGTTGATGAAATCCCGAGTGCGCGCAACTTCCCGTTATTCAACTGCGGGATAACCAATGGAGGCACTAGGAAAGATGCTTGAGTCTCCCCGGATACCAGCGCGGTAAGTGCTGGAGCAGCACCACGATACGGGATATGCCGTAAATCGACCTGCGCCTTTAGCTTGAACGCTTCCATGGCAAAATGGTTCGCTGAGCCGACACCACCTGAACTGAATGTCAACTCACCTGCATGCTTCTTTGCAAGAGCTATGAGTGCCTTTGTGCTGGTCGCCGGCAGGGAGGGATGAACTGCCAGCACGAATGGGATTGACAAGGTGATGGTAACCGCCCGGAGGTCCTGTCCGGCGTCAAATCCGATGTTCTTGTTTACCCAGCCGTTGATGGCAAGCGTAGACGCGGCGTAAAGCAAAGTATTCCCATCAGCGGGCGCACGCACCACACTTGCTGTCCCTATATTTCCACTTGCTCCTGTCCTGTTCTCGACAACGATTCGCCCACCAGGTTCCGTGCGCATTTTCGCCGCAATCAATCGGGCAAATATGTCGTTTCCACCGCCAGCCGGATAAGGAACCACGATTGTGACGTTACTTCGAATCGATTCCTGCGCAATTGCGTATGGAGAAAACCACAAGACTCCACACGCGACTGTCGCCATTGACTTCGTTGCAAGCAGTATTTTTGAACTATGCATGACAGATGCTCCAGCAAATATTCGTGTAATCCGAACGCGTAAATTCGTTCCCGTTACGGCGCTGCGCCAAACGCGCCTATTGCTTTTCCATCCACACCGGGAGGCGGAGAGAAAGAGATATTGGGTGCTTTTGCCAGCTGATCCTTTCCTCCAAATTTTTCACCCAGCCGTCTTTGATCGGCTTTTGCCCGCTGATCAATGCTCTCGGGATCGCAGATTTCCCGCAGGAGATTTTCCATTCTTGCGATGTTGCGGCCGCCATCGGCTGTCGATGAAAGGTCATTCATCTCATGAGGGTCGTTCGCCAGGTTGAACAGCTGCGGGGGCATTCCAACGTGATAGTGGAGTTTCATTGAGCCTTCCCTCAGCATGAAACTACCGCTCCGGGAAAAGTTTGCGTGGTATTCAGCGAAGCCCATTCGCTCGGTCTGCTGCCCGCGGATTGTTGGCCACAGTGAAACTCCCTTCAGCGCCTTGTCGGCATCCGAAGGTGGAACGGAAAACATGTCCAACAAGGTGGGATACAAATCGACATGAGACACAATCTGGTCAGAGCATTTTCCACCGGGAACCGACGGGTCTGAAATGATCAGAGGCACTGCAAGGGCATCCTCGTATAGCAGTCCTTTGCCGAGCAGGCCATGAGCTCCGCGCATTTCACCATGATCACTGGAGTAAATAATCCGTGTGTTGTCCCCCAGACCACAGGCGGAGAGACAGTCCAACAGGATTCCAATCTGCTCATCCATATGAGTGATCAATCCATAGTATCCGGCGATCATCCTCTTCAATTGCGACAATTCGGTCGCGTCCGGGGCGCCGAACTTTTCCCGCTGATATTCCGCCGCCGGATGTTGTGACTTCCGGTCAGCCGAGATGTAAGGTGGAAGCGAGATTTTTTCTTCGGGATATAGATCAAGAAAGCGCTTGGGCACCTTGAAGGGAGGGTGGGGACTTACATAAGAAACAAACAATGCCCAACCGCTGTTGGAACTGCCTCGTTTCCGCAGCCATTGCGCAGCATGTGCAGTGATATCCCTGTCGTACTCCTGGTAATGCGTCTCCCCTTCTCCCGAATCATGCAGATACATCTGCCACCGTCCGGCTTGCTTTCCATCGAGCTCGGCATCATATCCACGCAGCAAGTTCCTGACGGCTCCGCGCCCCTCGACGATATGCATGGGTATTATTTCTTCAGAGAACCCATTGTCGTCATCCGCACTGCGGAAATGCAGCTTCCCGACCGCAACGGTCTCGATTCCCGCACCCCGTATGCGATGCATCCAGCTCGGAACACGACCATCGTAAACGATCGCATTGTCCCAATAGCCGGTTTGGTGGGGATACTGTCCGGTAGCGAGCGCAGCTCTTGCGGGACAGCACAGCGGGCTGGCCGAATAGGCGTTCGTGTAGCGCACACCTCTGGTGGCTATTCGATCAATATTGGGCGTCCGTATAAGCGGATCACCGTAGCACCCGAGCAAATCCCGATTGTGATTGTCGGACAAGATGAAAAGCAGGTTCGGGGATTCAGCCATAGCGGTTATGTTCCTGGGCGGATCGACAGTCGATCAGTCTATTGAAGTCTAACTCGCGTACTTATGTCTATTTTCTTGTTTGGTATTACCAAAGCGCATAACTGTTGGACAAAGGCCATGTTCAACTGGAATCGCGCAAGTCCAGATATGAACTGACAACGCTCGTTGAATTACATTCCTCCAGCCAAGCACGATGTGTGCCTATAAATTGCCTCATGAAAGTGAGCCTATGAAGCCTGCTTCTGTTAACCGAGTCCAGTTATTGAATGCCCCGACTGCCCTGGAGCCTCTGCCCAATCTGACGCGGCACCTCGGAGGCCCAAGGCTGTACATCAAGCGCGATGACTGTACTGGATTGGCCTTGGGCGGCAACAAGACGCGCAAGCTTGAGTATCTTCTTGCGGATGCACTAAAAAAGGGCGCGGACCACCTTATTACGCACGGAGCAGTGCAATCGAATCATGTCCGACAAACCGCCGCTGCTGCCGCCAAGGCCGGGATGCGATTTACCGGCGTACTTGAACACCGGATCGCCGATCCAAGCCTGGAATACCTGGAAGGCGGCAATGCATTTCTGAGTCGTCTTCTCGGCGCCAACGTGGTTTGCCGACCCGCAGGCGATGACATGGAGCGCGCAATGCAGGAGGTTGCGGCGTCGCTGCAAAGTTCCGGTGAACATCCTTACATTATCCCCGGAGGTGGATCGAATCCTTTGGGAAGCCTGGGATATGCAAAATGCGCCGAAGAGCTCGTTCAACAGGGGGCTACTGCGCAGTTGCAGTTGGACTACATAGTTCACCCAACCGGCAGCGGAGGCACTCAAGCCGGACTTATCGCGGGTCTACACTGCATCCAGTCAAACACTAGAGTGCTGGGTATAAGCGTCAAGGCCCCGCGTGAACAGCAGGAGAACCATGTGCATACACTGGCGCAGGCGACTGCAAGATTGATGGAATGTGCCCTGAATGTCGATAGAAAAGCGGTGGAAGTTGTCTCGGATTATGTGGGGCCGGGATATGGGCGGGCCAATGCCGCCACAGTCGAAGCTGTAGAGTTGATGGCTCGCCTCGAAGGCATCGTCCTTGACCCCGTGTATACCGGAAAGGCGATGGCGGGGCTCATGGATCTGATTCAGCTCAAACGCTTTTCCCGTAAGGACGTTGTCGTTTTCTTACATACGGGCGGAGCGCCCGCGCTGTTCAGTTATCGCGAATTATTCATGCGTCAGGGCTCAACGTCCGAAACCCCGCGGGAAATGTGGAATCAACCCTTAAAGAATGTTGTTTAGCCTGTAAGTACTGTGTTTGAGGCCGGTTTTCTGGAAATAAAATCCCAGAGTTTCCTGGGCAGTGAACGTTGATTATCAACCGAATAGTAAATGCGAATATCGATTGGCTCGCACCATTCCTCGGACCCGGCAAGCGCAAGCCGCCCTTCGGCAAGCTCTTTCGACACGACAGCCTTAGGTAACCATGCAACACCTCGACCGGCCATGACCATTGCCTTGGCCGCCTCCAGCAGATCAGTCTCAAAACACCGGCGTAAATGGGCGGGCGTGGGTGCTCGGGGCAAAATGAGTTCGACTATTTGTCCCATGAACAGACTTTGCGGGTAAGCCACGAACGGAATTGGGCGCGTTTTGCTCCCAGGTAGCCGCATGCCCGCACTGACCTGACTATCCGCCGAAATGACGGGCACCACCATGTCACGCCTCAAGGTCAAATACGGATAACGATTTTCTGGCAGAACAATTGGAACTTGTGGATGATGATAAACGACGGCGAAATCACAGGTGTGACCTTCCACCAAGGAACGTAGCCCTTCATAGGTATTAGTGGCGGTTACCCTTGGCACTAACGGGCCATATTCCGCCGCAACCTCAAAAATCCAGTCCGACAGAAAATTCAGTACAAGCGCATGTGGTGCCGAGATGTGAATCAATCCGTCCGATGCGGTTTCTCCCCGCATCAAGGTGCGGGTGGAATATGTCTTGGCAACCAGATCTTTGGCAAAGTCACGAAACATTCTTCCCGCGGGTGTGAGAGAGATTGGGTATGAACTGCGATTGATCAGATCAACCCCCAGCCACTCCTCAAGGGAACGGATGCGTCGGCTCAATGCAGGTTGCGTAACACAACGCGCCTCGGCTGTGCGCGAAAAGTTGAGGGTGTCCGCCAAACTCAGAAAGTCCTCAAGCCACTTGAGTTCCATGTACGCATCCTCATTGGAGATTGAGCGCTCATACAGCCACTGAAGCGAGAACCATCCGCTGCTGAGTTTATGCCACGCCTGCGGAGCCCCCATCGGTTAGGTAACCAGGGGCGATTCAGTAAATGTAAATTAGCTTAGAATGAAAACCGCGTCGGACAAAATTTATTAAAAAAATGCCAATGCACCAATTGAAGCCAAAGCAGATCATCACTGCATTTTCTGTTTATAGCTTTACTGGCGGTTACAAACAAACAAATAACTTGGAGGAGTCTGCCATGAAGTGGTCTGGTCGTGCAGCAGCATTTTGGTTTCCTTTTCTCGCATTTTCGCCATCACTCGTGCTGGCACAAGCTGCGGGTGAGTATCCCGAGAAGTCCATTCGATTCATCGTGCCTTTCCCACCTGGCGCCGCAAATGACACGCTCGCACGAGCGGTAGGTCAGAGGCTCTCTGACCGCTGGCAACGTCCTGTGATAGTAGATAATCGCGGTGGAGCCGGTGGCGTTCTTGGTACTACCATTGCCGCAAGAGCACTTCCTGACGGTTACACCATCGTACTAGTTCCAGCTACGCATGCAATCAATGTATCTCTATACAGCAAGCCCCCTTTTGACGCAGTGAAGGACTTTGCACCAATCTCGCTCATTGCAACAGGGGCTTACATGTTGGTTGCCAATCCGTCCCTGCCAGCAAAATCTGTAAAAGAATTAATTAGTCTCGCGAAAAGCAAGCCGGGACAGCTGACTTACGGATCTGCTGGAACGGGAAACGCGACACATCTGGTTGGTGAATTGATGAGTAGTATGGCCGGGATAAAGTTGAATCATGTTCCTTATAAAGGCGTTGGGCCTGCGCTTGCCGAAGTAATGGGGGGGCAAGTAAATATGATGTTTGGAAGTATTTCGGCAACCAATCCCCAAGTAAAAGCCGGGAGAGTTATGGCGCTCGCAGTAACCAGCATCAAGCGGTCCCTCGCCGCCCCCAATGTACCGACACTGGATGAGTCGGGCTTGACCGGCTTTGATGCAGTGGGGTGGTGGGGAGTGTTGGCGCCAGCAAAGACTTCGCCAGTGATTATTCGCAAGATAAATGCTGAAATTGAGGCTATCACTCAAAATGCCGAAATGCGACAGTGGTTGCAGGGTCAGGGCTTTGAGCCCGCGAGTGGTAACCCACAACAGTTCGCAAGGTTTCTCAATGATGAAATCAAAAAATGGGGCGGGGTGGTGAAGGCTTCGGGAGCGAAACTGGATTAATTGTGGTGTCGATGTGGTGCTTGCATATTTACGTCGATGCTTGGAACGGCCGAATTTTCAGAGAAATTTGAGTTTTTAGGAGAGGAAATGTCAATAGATTGTGTTGTCAAGAATCACATCGCCCTGATCACCATTAATCGCACAGAGCGCTTAAATGCAATGGATGCGGAGCACTATAGGGCACTATCGGAAGCCTGGATTAGAGTAAGAGACGATAACGATATTCGCGTTGCAATTGTCACGGGCGCGGGGGAAAAGTCATTCAGCACAGGCGCGGATCTTAAAAGCTTCGCAAATAAGCCAGCGCCGCTTTCTGAGATGTGGCTTACGCAGCGCGATCAATTACTTAACCGGGGATTGGAAGTCTGGAAGCCAGTTATCGCGGCTGTTAACGGGTACTGTCTTGGTGGCGGGATGACCTTGCTGCTGGGAACAGATATACGCCTTGCAGCCCCGCACGCAACATTCGGGCTGTCGGAAGTTAAGCGTGGATTTATTGCGGGTAATGGGGGGACGCAGCGGATATTAAAGCAACTACCTCATGCAATAGCGATGGAAATACTGCTGACAGGTGATGCGATGAACGCTGAGACTGCAGAGCGATGGGGGTTGATTAATCGCGTTGTGCCGTCAGAAAAATTGCTGGATGAAGCATTTGCTTTCGCAAAGCGTATTGCGGCCAATGGCCCGCTTGCTGTGCAGGCCGCCAAGGAACTGGCCATCCGAGGGGAAGACATGGATTTGGCAACTGGTTTGCGCGTGGAACAAATGTGGAATCGGATGCTGCGCTTTAGTGACGATGCTAAAGAGGGGCCGCTGGCGTTTGCGGAGAGGCGACCTGCTCGGTTTAAAGGGGAATAGCGTTGAAGATAAGTTTGGCGCGGCAGCCTTTGCAGGGAGTAACTGTTCTTGATCTCGGTCAGATATACAACGGGCCCTATGCCACTTTTCTGATGGCGATGGCTGGCGCACGCATCATCAAGATTGAGCCCCTCGAGGGGGAGTCGTTGCGTCAACGAACTCTGATCGGTGGTGCGGCGTTGCCGTTTGCGATGCTTAACTCGAATAAGCAGGCGGTTACGTTGAATCTCAAGACCAAGCGCGGTCGTGAGCTTCTTTTTGACATGGCTCGCCGCGCAGATGTCTTGCTGGAGAACTTCCTGCCGGGGAAGCTGGAAAAACTAGGGATTAGTTATGAAGTATTACAGGAGCTAAACCCACGCTTAATTTTCGCGTCGAGTTCAGGCTTCGGTAGTACTGGCCCCTATAAAGAATACCCTGCAATGGACATTACCATTCAGGCGATGTCGGGCGCGATGAGTGTCACGGGATTCCCTGATGGCCCCCCTACCAAAGTTGGCCCTGCACTTTGCGATTTCTCGTGTGGAGTGCATCTTTATGGGGCAGTCATGACAGCGCTTTATGAAAGAGAGAAAACCGGTCAAGGGCAAAAGGTAGAAGTGGCAATGCTTGATGCCATTTATTTCTCGCTTGCATCGAGTCTCGGCTTGTATTTCAGTTCAGGGAATTATGGTGGGCCTATCAACTTCCCGCAGCGAACAGGCAATAGCCATAGCGGAAAGGCTGCCGCCCCCTACAGTGTTTATGAGGCGAGCGATGGGCATATCACCATACTCTGCACCAACAACAAGCACTGGGTTTCCTTGGTTAAAGCGATGGGGCGGGAAGAATTGGCGACCGATCCACGATTTGATACGCCGAAGAAGCGTGCTACCAACAGTGCTCAAGTGGATGAGATTGTGGGGACGTTTGCCGCACGGTACAAGCGTGAAGAGTTATTCAAGTTGCTCCTTAAGCATCAAGTCCCCTGTGCTCCGGTAAGGGATTTGGCAGAAATAACCAACGATCCCCATTTGCATGAGCGAGGTATGCTGGAGTGGATGGATCATCCGAAGTATGGCCGTATCGCGGCAGCTCGTAGCCCGCTTCGGTTCGGAGACCAGGCGCTGAATAAGCTTGTCCCGAGTGCGGAATTAGGGGCGCAAAATCAAGAGATTTTCGGGGACTGGCTGGGGCTCCCTAAGGAGGAGCTGGAAAAATTGCAAAAAGAAGGCGTTATCTGAGGCGTGAGAAAAGCGAAATGAAGAAATTATGATGTTATTAAGAGGGGCGGCTTAATTCAATAATTTCGTGAGCAGTCTTCACCATCGCTTCATCCACCATATATCCTTTGTAAGTCACAGCAGCAATGCCTTGCTTACGCGCATCGTCCATCACCTGAATCAACCCCTCGTAGTAAGCAATCTCGTCGGCAGAAGGAGTGAAGACGCGATTCACGATGGGGACATGGGAGGGATGCATGACCGTTTGCCCTCTGAACCCCAACTGGCGATTCCAACGAGCGTCCCGCTCCAGCCCTTCAACATCTTTGATATTCCACCACGAGCTGATCGTCGGGTATTGGATGCCAGCCGCGCGGCATTCCAACACTGTCCTCGACCTAATAAAAAGCGTCTCCATTCCTTCCTTTGACCACTGGTATCCAATCGCCCGCGCCGCGTCCCCACCAGGACCTGCCGCCAGACTTACCCGTGTCACTCTTGGGCAAGACGTCGCAATATCGTAAACATTTCGCATCCCCTTCGCCGTCTCGCAGTTGAAAGGGGTTTCGATGGTGCCTGGCGTGATACCCATGCGCATTTCGAGATGCGTAAGCAACACATCCAACTCGCGCATATCATCGACATTTTCGACCTTAGGGATCGTGACCGCGGTTAACTCGGGGCACATGATGCCTTCGAGGTCATCGAGCGTGAGACCGGTAACGAAAGGGTTGATGCGAACCGTTACGGCCTGTCCACGCACCTTCAGTGCAGCAACAGCCGCCTTCACCAAGGGGCGGGCAGCGACCTTCTCCTGATCGGGCACTGAGTCTTCGAGGTCAAGAATGAGGCAGTCAGCGCCATAACCCGCCGCTTTCTCCATCCAAGCCGCACGGTTGCCGGGAACATACAACATTGAACGATAGGGTTTCATAGAAGGACTTACCCTGAGTGACAAGCTTTTTCTGAACCAAAAATGACGAAACTATCTTTTGATAGTAATGGCGGGAACTCTACTGAATGAATTTGGTAACCACCTGATCGATATTCAAGATGGGGTATATGCAGTTGCCCCGGGCTTTATACCGCGTTCTTTAAATTGTCCCACCTGCCGACGAAGAAAAGGTGTTGATGGTCCATGACTATTCCGGCAGCGCATGCTGGACTCCAGCAGCGACGCTCTCTCATTTTGTGGAATGGCTTATAGGATAACGCAAAAATTGTGACGGCAAGCCGTGACCGGTGGCCTGTGGTCCGTAACGCAGCGCCGAGCGGCGCTCACCCGCCTATTGCTATTGCGGCTGAATTCCGATTTTTTTGAACAGTGGAATCCATTTGCCGCGCTCAGCCTTGATATAGGCTGTAAATTCCTCCGGCGTGCTGCCGATGGGGTCGATGCCCAGCGCGGACAGGCGGTCTTTGACTTCGGCAATAAAAATCGCCTTTTTGGTTTCCTGTTGCAGCCGGTTGACCACCGGACGCGGCGTGCCGGCGCGCACGGCCAAGCCGTTCCACGAAGTGGCGTCATAACCGGCAACGCCGCCTTCGGCGATGGACGGCAGATCCGGCAGCAACGCAGAGCGTTTGGCGGTGGTGATGCCGAGCGCACGCAGCTTGCCGGATCTGACATGGCCGATAGAGGATGCGATCTGGTCGAAGGCAATCTGCACCTGGCCGCTCAACAGGTCGGTCATCATCTGACCACTGCCCTTGTACGGGACGTGCACGATGTCGATGCCGGCCAGCGCCTTGAACAATTCCGCAGTGACATGCGTGGCGCCGCCCACGCCCGAGCTACCGAAGGAATATTTTCCCGGCTGCGCTTTGGCCAGCGTCACCAGTTCCCTGACTGACTTGGCGGGCAGCGATGCCGGAACAGTCAGGATCAGCGGCAGCGAACCGATCTGCGTCACCGGTGCAAGATCCTTTTCTGCACTGTAAGGCAGCTTCGCATAGAGGTAATGATTGAATGCCATTACGCCAGTTGATGCCATTAACAGGGTGTAACCATCCGGATTGGATTTGGCGACGACGTCGGCGCCGATGTTGCCACCGGCACCACTGCGGTTATCAACAATCACCTGCTGACCGAGGGCTGTCGTGAGTTTTTCGCCGACGATGCGCGCGGTCACATCGGTCGAGCCGCCGGGCGCGAAACCGACGACCAGGCGTAGCGGCCTGACCGGATATTCCTGTGCGGCAAAAGCCGAGCCTATACAGGCTGCGCAAACACCGAGCGCCAGTGCGCGGATCATACTGTTCATGCTCTCTACCTCCTTGAAGTGCAGTCAGCATACCCCACTAAGTCGAAGGGTACTGCAAGTCGAACTCCGCCGGACGTATTGCGTATAGGAATTTGAAATCACTTTTTCCCACTCGGCGACTATATCGCCGGCCCGACAGATTCCGCAGGATAACTTGTGATGGGGTAATGGTGGCCGGGGACGGAATTGAACCGCCGACACAAGGATTTTCAGTCCTCTGCTCTACCAACTGAGCTACCCGGCCCCGTGCTGCGAGGCGCTACTGAAACTGCTGCGGAAGGGATTTTCACCCGCAAGTCAGGCTGGGCGAAAGGGCGCTATTTAAACCTCAAAAGCGTTTTGCGTCAAGGCAATAGCGCTCATCCGCAGACCAGCTGCTGCGCCAGGCAGATGGCGCGGCGGCCCTGAATCAGCAGCAGGCCGGCGAGTATCAGCAGGATGAAGGTGACGAAGGGCACATGCGCGTCGACAACGAAACGAGGCGTGATGAGGCGGGTGCCCTTGACCAGCGGCTCGGTGCCTTTCTTGAACAGCTGGTAGATGAAATTCTGTTCGCGGGCCGACCCGCCGAGGATGTACATCGCCCCGCGGCCGATCAGCAGATAAAGTGCCACCTGCACCAGCGCCAGCAGGATGGAAACGACGGTGTATTCGATGGGCATGTTCGCAGTGTCCGTACGGTCTGCCCCATTGTAAGCGCAGCCCCCCAAAAAAAAGAAACCCCGCCAAAGCGGGATTTCTTGAACAACCGATGATCCAAGGGAGGGAGGGCACGGGAGGGAACCATCGATTCCCTCCTGTTCGTTCACCTTCCAGGTGGCTATGTATTCGCGAAGCCTCAAATAAAGAAGCCCCGCTTTCGCGGGGCTTCCCATCCTTGAGGAAGGAGGCGCGGGGGAAACCTGGGTTTCCCCTGCACGATATCCTCCCGCAGGGAATGTAATTCGCGAAGCGGATTACATTCCCATATCACCCATGCCACCCATACCACCCATGCCGTGGCCATGACCTCCGTGGCCGCCCTCGTCTTTCGGCGATTCCGCAACCATCGCGGCAGTGGTCAGGATCAGGCCGGCGATCGAAGCCGCGTTCTGCAGTGCGCAGCGCGTAACTTTGGTCGGGTCCAGCACGCCCATTTCCACCAGGTCGCCGTATTCGCCGGTCGCGGCGTTGTAGCCGACGTTGCCTTTGCCTTCGACGACCTTGTTCACCACCACCGAGGGCTCATCACCCGCGTTGGCGACGATCTGGCGCAGGGGCTCTTCCACGGCGCGCAGGACGATCTTGATACCGGCGTCCTGGTCGTGGTTCTCGCCCTTCAGTTTGCCGAGGCCGAGGCGGGCGCGGATCAGCGCAACGCCACCACCTGCGACAATGCCTTCTTCCACTGCGGCGCGGGTCGCGTGCAGCGCGTCTTCGACGCGGGCCTTCTTCTCTTTCATTTCCAGTTCGGTTGCGGCACCGACCTTGATCAGCGCAACACCGCCGGCCAGCTTGGCCACACGCTCTTGCAGCTTCTCTTTATCGTAGTCGCTGGTGGCTTCCTCGATCTGGGCGCGGATCTGCTTGACGCGCGCTTCGATCGATTTCTGGTCGCCGTTGCCGTCGATGATCGTGGTTTCTTCCTTGCCGATCTCGATGCGTTTGGCCTGGCCCAGATCAGCCAGCGTGACTTTTTCCAGCGACAGGCCGACTTCCTCGGCAATCACCGTGCCGCCCGTGAGGATGGCGATGTCTTCGAGCATGGCTTTGCGACGGTCGCCGAAGCCCGGGGCCTTGACGGCACAGGTCTTCAGGATGCCGCGGATGTTGTTGACCACCAGGGTCGCCAGCGCTTCGCCTTCGACTTCTTCGGCGATGATCAGCAGCGGTTTGCCGGCCTTGGCAACCTGTTCCAGTACCGGCAGCAGGTCACGGATGTTCGAGATCTTCTTGTCGTGCAGCAGCACGTAGGGGCTCTCGAGCAGGGCATGCTGTTTTTCGGCATTGTTGATGAAGTACGGCGACAGGTAACCGCGGTCGAACTGCATGCCTTCGACGACTTCCAGTTCGCTTTCCAGGCCCGAGCCGTCTTCGACGGTGATCACGCCTTCTTTGCCGACTTTGTCCATCGCGTCGGCAATGATCTTGCCGATTTCAGCGTCAGCGTTGGCGGAGATCGAGCCGACCTGGGCGATTTCCTTGCTGGTGGTGCAGGGCTTGGACAGTTTTTTCAGCTCGGCGACGATGGCGATGACCGCCTTGTCGATGCCGCGCTTCAGGTCCATCGGGTTCATGCCGGCGGTGACATACTTCATGCCTTCCTGCACGATCGACTGGGCCAGCACTGTCGCGGTAGTGGTGCCGTCACCGGCGGTGTCGGAAGTCTTGGAAGCGACTTCCTTGACCATCTGCGCGCCCATGTTCTCGAACTTGTCCTTCAGCTCGATTTCCTTGGCCACCGAAACGCCGTCCTTGGTGACGGTAGGGGCGCCGAAGCTGCGCTCAAGCACGACATTGCGGCCCTTCGGGCCGAGGGTGACCTTGACTGCATCGGCCAGCACGTTCACGCCGACGACGATTTTCTGCCGTGCCGACTCGTGGAATTTGACGTCTTTAGCTGCCATGTAAATTTCTCCTGATGTTCTTTGAGTGTTCTTAGTGGTTACTCGATGATGCCCATGATGTCTTCTTCGCGCATCACGAGCAGCTCGTCACCTTCAACTTTGACCGTCTGACCGGAGTATTTGCCGAACAGGACGCGGTCGCCAACTTTGACGTCGAGCGGGATGACCTTGCCGTCTTCGCTCTTTTTGCCTTTGCCGACAGCTTTGACTTCACCCTGATCCGGCTTTTCAGCGGCGGTGTCAGGAATCACGATGCCGGAAGCGGTTTTGCGTTCCTCTTCCAGCCGCTTCACTATGATACGGTCGTGCAACGGACGAATTTTCATGGGTAATACTCCTCAGATCAGTTAAGTGAAACGAATAAAAACCGGGTTCTACCGCGAGCGGTGCTGGCTGTTAGCACTCAGCTCTAGCGAGTGCTAATAATAGGGAT
Organism: Burkholderiales bacterium; assembly: GCA_030684405.1. Lineage (GTDB taxonomy): Bacteria > Pseudomonadota > Gammaproteobacteria > Burkholderiales > SG8-41. The sequence continues at coordinate 134,308 of JAUXYA010000032.1, forward strand.
TTACCGGCCACAAAGCAAGAGGGGCGGCAACGCCGCCCCTCTGGGTGTGAGTACTGACTAACCTGCTGTTACTCAATAATATGTTTAAAAACAATGAGTTGCATCACGTCTTTGACTGAGGCACCGGCAAGGCCCGATGGACAGGGAAACCAAAGCGGTAAACCGTCCTGCGTTTGCCACTGCAGGCCGGTGGAACCGGCAAATGCGGGCAGGGCGAAGGTCGGCGGCCCTCCTGGGTCAGCGTCGCATCGTCCGCCAACTCCTTCCAGATACCGCCGCAGACCGGTCGGAAAGACCACAGCAGGTAACCGCGGTTGGCGGCCAGTTCGACCAGATCATCAGTATCCGGCGCATCGGACACCGCCACCTGCGCGCCATTAACGCTGTGCGGATAGGCGCCGAAAGCCTGCAGGCATTCCAGCGCCTCGGTAGCGGCCGCGCCCGGACGCAGGCAGGCGGGTTGCTCCGAACGCGCTACATCCCAGGCGCCGAGTTCCCAGCCGGCGTCCATCGCCGCACGATCCACTGCTACCAGATCATGCCAGCGCTCGTTCAACTGTAACGTCGAACTCGGGATCGAGGTGTAGGCCACGGCCTCCGCCTCTTCCAGGTCAACGAGCTTCTGCTTGATGAAGCCATGCCAGTGCAGCGTCAGGATCACCGGCGTATCGGGACAGGGCACAGCGGCAAGTGTGATGCCAACCAGGGGCAGGCCGGTGGCGGTCATCTGGCTTTCGATGCGGTCGAGGATTTGCATGCGCAAACATCTCCTTGTGTGCTGTTAAACTGCAACAATCACTACACAGAAACATCAGAGCAAATTCGGTGCCACTGCTGAGGCGCCGGCCCGACCCGCATCGCGCCGCGGCACACCAGGCATGACTGCCGGGGTGTTTGTGGGTCGAACGGCAAAAAGTATTCGACAAGGCCCACCCGAAATGCAAACCAGCACTCGCAACACTGTGCTGCTAAAACGCAGCCGCACCGCAGTGTGGCACCCCTGCACCCAGATGAAGCAGCACGAGACGCTGCCGATCATCCCGGTAGCGCGCGCGCAGGGCTGCTGGCTATACGACTGCGACGGCAAGCGCTACCTCGATGCCGTCAGTTCCTGGTGGGTCAACCTTTTCGGCCATGCCGAGCCGCGCATCAACGCCGCGCTGATCGACCAGCTGCAGACGCTCGAACACGCGATGCTCGCCGGCTTCACTCACGAACCGGTAGTCCGGCTCTCCGAGCGCCTTTCGGCGAAGACCGGTGGTGCTCTCGGCCACTGCTTCTACGGCAGCGACGGCGCCTCGGCCACCGAGATCGCGCTGAAAATGAGTTTCCATTACTGGCGCAATACCGGCCAGCCGGCGAAGACGGAATTCGTGAGTCTCGCCGGCAGCTATCACGGTGAAACCCTGGGCGCGCTGTCGGTGACCGATGTCGCGCTGTTCAAGGATACCTATGCGCCACTGCTGCGAGCGAGCACGCAGGTGCCCAGCCCCGACTGGCGGCAGGCCGCGTCCGGTGTGTCGCCGCGTGAGCATGCGATCGCCTGTGCGCAGGCACTGGAGCGCCACCTCGAACAGCATCACGCCGCCACTGCCGCACTGATCATTGAGCCGCTGGTGCAAGGCGCCACCGGCATGGCGATGTACGACGCCGAGTATCTGCGTCAGGCGCGCCTGCTCTGCGACCGTTACGGGGTACACCTGATTGCCGACGAGATCATGACCGGCTTCGGCCGCACCGGCAGCTTCTTCGCATATGAACAGGCTGGCATTGTTCCGGATTTTCTCTGTCTGTCGAAAGGCATCACCGGCGGCTACCTGCCACTGTCGGCGGTGCTGGCCACGGACCGGGTATACGAGGCTTTCTACGACGACGAAGTCACCCGTGGCTTCCTGCACTCGCATTCGTACACCGGCAACGCGCTCGCCTGCCGCGCCGCACTGGCGACGCTGGACATCTTCGAGCAGGACCGCGTCATCGAAACAAATCGCGACAAGGCAGCGCGCATGACCGCGCTGACCCGGGAGCTGTCCGCTCATCCACGGGTCCGTGACTTCCGCAACACCGGCATGATCTGGGCCTTCGAGGTCGAGGCTGCCGGCCCCGGCTTCGGCCGCCGTTTTTTCGAGGCGGCGCTCGAGCGCGAACTGCTGCTGCGACCGATCGGGAACACCGTTTATTTCATGCCGCCGTACTCCATCAGTGACGACGAGATGGGTCTGCTTGCCGAGCGTACGCTGGACTTGGTCGAATCCCAATGAGCAGCCTGCGCATCATCTCCGGCGGCCAAACCGGCGTCGACCGCGCGGCACTGGATGCGGCGCTCGCGGCAGGCATCCCCTGCGGCGGCTGGTGTCCGGGCGGGCGCATGGCCGAAGACGGCCCGCTCGTCGCGCGTTATCCGCTCACCGAAATTCCCGGCAGCGGCTACATTGAGCGCACCCGCGCCAATGTCGCCGACAGCGACGGCACGGTGATCCTGCACGGCGACAAGCTCGAAGGCGGCACGCTGCAGACCCGGCTGTTCTGCAGCGAGCTCGGCAAGCCCTGCCTGGTGATCGCCCGCGAAACGACTGACATCGCCGGCGCCGCCACCGCGATCGCCGAGTTCGTCGCGCTGCATGGCATCCGCTCGCTCAACATCGCCGGCCCGCGCGCGAGCAAGCAACCGCAGATCTACGACTGGGCCCATGCCGTCATCAGCCGGCTGCTCGAACGGAAAAAGGCCATCGCATGAAACTCACCTTCCTCGGCGCCGCCGGCGAAGTCACCGGCTCGAGCTTCCTCGTTGAAACCGACGAGGTCTGCTTCCTCGTCGACTGCGGCATGTTCCAGGGCGGGCGCGACGCCGATCCGAAAAACTATGCGCGCTTCGCCTTCGCGCCGGAAGCCCTGGATTTCGTGCTGGTGACCCACGCTCATATCGACCATTCGGGCTTGCTGCCGCGGCTGGTCGCGCAGGGCTTCCGCGGCCCGATCCACACCACGGCAGCCACCGCCGACCTGCTGAGCATCATGCTCGCGGACTCCGCGCATATCCAGCAACGGGAACAGGAGTGGCGCGATAAGGCGCGTGCGCGCAGCGCAGGGCGGCCGCCCCTGTACACCCTGCCCGAGGTCAACCGCACGCTGCGCCAGCTAAGCCCGATTGAGTACGACAGCGAGCTGCTTCCGCACCCGGCCGTGCGCTGCGTTTTTCGCGACGCCGGCCACATCATCGGCTCCGCAATCATCGAATTGTGGGTGCGCGACGGCAACCACACCCGCAAGCTGGTGTTCTCCGGCGACCTCGGACAACCCTGCCGGCCACTGCTGCGCGATCCAGAGCGCATCGCCGAGGCCGACGTGCTGATCGTGGAATCGACCTACGGCAACCGGCTGCACAGGAGCATGGAGGACACACTCGCCGAACTCACGCACGCGGTAACCGACACGCTGCAGCACAAGAAAGGCAATGTCATCATCCCCGCCTTCGCCGTCGGCCGCACCCAGGAAATCCTCTACCTGCTGGTCGACCTATACCGTCAGGGACGGCTGCCCGAGATGGACATCTACATCGATTCACCGATGGCGTTGAAGGCGACTGATATCACTGCAAAACACTGGGCGCTGCTCGACAAGGAAGCGGCGGCGCTGCTGCAGTGGATGAAAGGCCGGCACGGCAGGCCGCGAGTCCATTTCGTACAGGACGTACTGGAATCCACCAATCTTCAGCGCATCAAACAGGGTGCGGTGATCATATCGGCGGCCGGCATGTGCAACGCCGGCCGCATCAAGCACCACCTGCGCCACAACCTCGGGCGCCGCGAGTGCAGCGTGATCATCGCCGGTTTCCAGGCCGCGGGCACTCTGGGCCGGCGCATTGTCGACGGCGCGAAGACCGTGCGCCTGTTCGGCATTCCGGTGCCAGTGAAGGCCGACATCTACACCATCGGCGGACTGTCCGCCCATGCCGATCAGGCCGCCCTGCTCGAGTGGCTGAAGCATTTCAAGCGACCGCCAAAACGCACCTTCGTCGTCCATGGCGAACAGGACACCGCGGAAATTTTCGCGACTGCAATCCGCGACCAGCTCGGTTGGGGTGGCATCGACATCCCCGCCATGCACAGCGCCGTCATCCTCTAAGTCACAGTCAGGTCATCATGCGTATCCGCCAAGCTCTTGCCGCACTGCTCATTGCGTTGCTCGCCGCCGTCGCCGGTGCGCAGCCCTCCTCCGCGCTGCCGGAGCCGGTGGCCCAGGCGCTGGCGCGGGCCGGCATCCCCGAGGCTGCGGTCGGCGTCTATGTGCACGAGATTGGCGGCGACGCGGTACTCTCTGTCGGAGCGGAGCGCTCGCTGAATCCCGCATCGAGCATGAAAATCGTCACCACCTATGCCGGACTGGAACTGCTGGGGCCGGCATACACCTGGAACACCGAGGCGCTGGCCGACGGCACGCTGACCCAGGACAGCCTTCTCGGTAACCTGCACCTGAAAGGCGCCGGCGATCCGAAGTTGACGCTGGAGCATTTCTGGCTGCTGCTGCGCAACCTGCGCGCACGCGGCCTGCGCGACATCCGCGGCGACCTCGTGCTGGACCGCCGGCTGTTTGCCGATGAACCCCACGACCCGGCGGGTTTCGACGATCAGCCGACCCGCCCTTACAACACGGCGCCGAATGCATTGCTGGTCAACTTCAAGGCGGTCACCCTGCAATTCATCCCGGACGCGGCAACACGCACGGTGCGCATCATCGCTGAACCGCCACTGCCGCAGGTGCAGATTGCCAACAATCTGAAAGTGATCGAGGGCGCCTGCGGCGACTGGCTGGGCCGGATGAAAATCGACGCCCAGGGCAACGCCGACTCGGCACGCCTCGCCTTCTCCGGCAGTTATGTTCTTGATTGTGGCGAACGCCAGCGCAGTTTCAGCGTGCTCGGCCACCGCCAGTACGTCGGTGCATTGTTCACGCTGCTGTGGCGCGAGCTGGGCGGCAGCTTCAGCGGCCAAATCCGCGATGGCACGACCCCGGCCACGGCGCGTGTGCTGTCCACAGTCAGGTCGCAGTCGCTGTCGGAGATCGTGCGCGACGTCAACAAGTACTCCAACAACGTGATGTCGCGGCAGCTTTTTCTCGCGCTCGGATTCAACGACGCCGGCGCCAGCACCACCAGCGCGGGCAATGCGGTCAAACAATGGCTGGCGCTGAAAGGCCTGTCCTTCCCCGAACTGGTTCTCGAGAACGGCTCCGGGCTCTCGCGCATCGAACGCATCAGCGCGCGCAACCTCGGCACCGTGCTGCTCAGCGCCTGGAACAGCGCGGTGATGCCGGAACTGATGGCCTCACTGCCGGTGGCAGCCGTCGACGGCACGATGCGGCGTCGCCTGAAAAGCGCAGAGATCGCGGGCCAGGCGCATATCAAGACCGGCTCGCTGTCAGGCGTGCGTTCGATCGCCGGCTACGTGCTCGACGCCCAAGGCAACCGCTCGGTGGTGGTGTTCATGGTCAACCATGCCAATGCGGCGAACGCCCAGGCGGCAATGGATGCCTTGCTGCAATGGGTGCACAACCGCGACAGCTGTTGCGGCCGCCAGGAGAGGCGGCGGCAGCAGGGCAGGAAGCCGGCCGCGGGCTAGGGCTAGGGCACGCGCCTCGCGATCGCGAGGCCGTGGCGACTCATCCACAGCCGCGACAGCAGTTGTACCACCCCGGCAGCAGCCAGCGCCCACAGGAAAGCCATGCCTATGATGTTGTCCGTCAGCGCCCACGCCAGCACCGCACAGAAAGTGCTGAAGGAATAGAAGCCGAGCACCATGCCGCGCAGCAGTTGCACGGTCGCTGCCGCGCCGGCGCTGCGATGGGTGAACAACACCAGCACCGTACCCATCACCGGAAACATCGCGAGAATGCCGCTCAGCGACGGCCCCAGTTGTGCAGCGGAGTAGGTCACTGCCAGCACCAGCAGAGCGCCAAGCAACATGCGCAGCAGCATGTCCCGCGGCGGTTTCGCCACCAACGCAGCGGCCGCATTCAGACGGGGATAAAAACGCGGCGCAATCCACAGCCCGAGCAGCACGCCGGCCGCCGCCGTCGACAACGTGGCATTCCACCATTCCAGCAGCAGCACGGCGAAGGCATAGCCGATATAAGCCAGCGGCAAGCTCAGCGGCCAGGGGAAACGCGTCGCCGCCCAGGCATAGCTCAAACCAAATGCGAGCATGCCCAGCACAGCCGACAACGTGCCCACCGCCGCCTGCGCAGCGAAGGCCGCGCCCTGCTCCAGCGCGATGAACCAGAGTATCGGTCCTGCGACAATCGGAAATGCCGACAGCCATCCCGCCACCGCCGGTCCCCAGCGCCGGCCGGCGAGGGTAACGCCCGCGATCAGCGCGGGTACCAGGACCAGCTTCAGCAACAGGACGGTGTTCAAGGCGGGCTTTCAGTATTCGGGGGAATCGGCGCCACAACCCGTTCCACTTACCAAAAAAATATCAATAAAAACAAATATTTATAGCCATTCTACTGCTGTGCTACAACCCCAGCCTCGCCCACAGCACATCGACGCGTTTCTTCACCTCATCACTCATCGCGATCGGCGTGCCCCACTCGCGATTCGTTTCCGCCGGCCATTTGTTGGTCGCGTCGATGCCCATTTTCGAGCCGAGGCCGGCGACCGGGCTGGCGAAATCGAGATAGTCGATCGGTGTCGCGTCGGCGATCAGCGTGTCGCGTTTCGGATCGACACGCGTGGTCATCGCCCAGATCACTTCCTTCCAGTCGCGCACGTTGACATCATCGTCGGTGACGATGATGAACTTGGTGTACATGAACTGGCGCAGGAAACTCCAGATGCCGAACATCACGCGCTTGGCATGCCCCGGATACTGTTTCTTGATGCTGACGCAGGCGACGCGGTAGGAGCAGCCTTCCGGCGGCAGATAGAAATCGACGATTTCCGGAAACTGCTTCACCAGCAGCGGCACAAAGACTTCGTTGAGCGCCTCACCCAGCACCGCCGGCTCATCCGGTGGTTTGCCAGTGTAGGTCGAGTGATAGATCGCATCGCGGCGCAGCGTAATGCGCTCAATGGTGAACACCGGAAATTTTTCCTGCTCGTTGTAATAGCCGGTGTGGTCACCGAAAGGTCCTTCGAGCGCGATCTCGCCAGGATGAATATGGCCTTCGAGTACGATTTCGGCGCGCGCCGGCACCTGCAGGTCGTGGCTGAGGCATTGCGCAATTTCGGTTTTTTCACCGCGCAGCAGGCCGGCAAACTGGTACTCGGACAGCGAATCCGGCACCGGCGTCACTGCGCCGAGCATGGTCGCCGGGTCAGCGCCCAACGCCACCGCCACGGGAAAAGGATCGCGCGGATGCGCGAGGCAATGATCGCGGTAATCGAGCGCGCCGCCGCGATGGGCGAGCCAGCGCATGATGAGTTTGTTTCTGCCGATCACCTGCTGCCGGTAGATGCCGAGGTTCTGCCGCGTTTTGTTCGGGCCGCGCGTGACCGTCAGGCCCCAGGTGACCAGCGGACCCACGTCGCCGGGCCAGCAGGTCTGCACCGGCAGCCGCGCAAGATCGACGTCATCGCCCTCCCACAGCTGTTCCTGGCAGACGGGAGTGCGCACCAGTTTCGGCGACATCGACAGCACCTGCCGCAGCAGCGGCAGCTTGTTCCAGGCGTCCTTCAACCCCTTTGGCGGTTCGGGTTCTTTCAGTTGCGCCAGCAGCTGGCCCAGCTCACGCAGCGCAGCGACCGAGTCGCGGCCCATGCCGCGGGCGACGCGCTGCGGCGTGCCAAAGAGGTTGCCGAGCACCGGCATCGTGTGACCCTTCGGTTTCTCGAACAGCAATGCCGGGCCGCCGGCCTTCAGCACGCGATCGCAGATCTCGGTCATTTCCAGCTTCGGATCGACCTCGACGCCAATACGCTTCAGATCGCCGTCACGCTCGAGGCCGGCGATAAAGTCGCGCAGGTCACGGTAGCTCATCGCAGCACCCGCAGTTTCAACGCAAGGTCGGCGGCAAGTCCGATGAAAATCACGCAACCCACCCAGTTGTTGTGGAGGAAGGCCTTGAAGCAGCCTTCGCGCGTCCGCGTGCGGATTAGGCCGTACTGATAAATCACCAGTCCTGCGGCAATACCCAGCCCGCAGAAATAGAGGATGTCGCGCATCTGCCACCAGCCGATCCAGGCCATCAGGCCGAGGAAGGCTGCATGGCAGGCCATCACCGCAACAACGTCGTAATGGCCGAACAAGATCGCCGAAGACTTGACGCCGATCCTGCGGTCGTCATCGCGGTCGACCATCGCGTAAGCGGTATCGTAGGCGATCGCCCAGAACATCGTCGCCAGCACCAGCCACCACGCCACCTTGGGCAGCGCGTTCCATTCCGCGGCATAGGCCATCGGGATGCCAAATCCGAAGGCGAGACCCAGCCAGGCCTGGGGCAGCGGAAACACGCGCTTGACGAAGGGATAGATCACGGCAAGCGCCGCCGCGGCAAAAGCAAGCTTGATGGTCAGCGGATTAAGCAGCAGCACCAGGCCGAAAGCCAGCAGCAGCAGCATGCCTGCCAGTGCCAGCGCCTCCTTCGGCGCAATCACGCCGGCAGCCAGCGGCCGGTTGCGGGTGCGCTCGACATGAGGATCGAAGTTGCGGTCGGCATAATCGTTGATCACACAGCCTGCGGAACGCATCAACACCGTGCCGGTGATGAAAATCAGCAGGATGTCGGGTTGCGGCAGGCCACCGGCTGCAAACCACAGCCCCCACAGTGTCGGCCACAGCAGCAGCAGAATGCCGATGGGCTTGTCGAGCCGCATCAGCTGTTCGTAGGCGTTCAGTCGCTGCTTGAGCGTCAGGGTCACAGGTCGAGTACCGCGGGCAGGAACACTTCGCTGACCAGTATAGGCGATTTGCCTGCGGCAAAAATCGAGCGCCGGGCCCACAACGCAGCCGGCGGGCGCTTCAGATGTGCCGCGGCGCGGCGGTACAAGGAATGGGCAGCGCCAAGTTTTTTCTGGCGCAGCGGAAAACGCGCGATGCGCGGATCGGCGAACAGCGCCGCGCCCAGAGGGCGGTTGCCGAGTACGGCGACGCCGCGCCAGGCGCCGCGCAGCGCTGCGGGATCAAACACCGTGTGCGCGAACACCAGCGGCGTCGCGCCGCGCAGCAACAGCACCTCGCGCACCATCACCCGTGCGCTGCGCGACGGAAACAGGAAGTCCTCGTCCGGGTTAGGGCGGCGCAAGCCCTGAAACAGCACCCTCACCGTGATCCTGCCGGCATGGCGTTCCAACTGTGCAGTCAGCGAACCGCGATCAGTCAGCCAGCGGCGCAGCGGGCCGGCGGCGACGGGCGCGGGACACCAGCAGTGATCTTGAGGAATGGTTTTCACGACGGCTTTTTTCGGGGGATTATCGCATCACGCGGATTCTGCAACGAAGCCTGCAGCCCGCATGGAACGCAGTGCAATGCGGGGCATGAATGCCCCACCCCGCAATACGCTGCGCTTCTTGCGGGCTACGGTTCTGCACTCGTGAACTGGGCTTCAAACCTTCAGATACTCGTTTCGCCCGCCGAGCCAGCGCGCGAGATGCGCCTTTGCCGCCTCCGGCTGTTCGCGCAACAATTGCTCGGCTGCATCACGCGCGGCATCGAGCAGGTCGAGATCGACCGCGAGATCGGCAAAGCGCAACATCGGAACACCGCTCTGCCGCGAGCCGAGCAGTTCGCCGGGACCGCGCAGGTTAAGGTCCTGGCGCGCGATCTCGAAACCGTCGGTCTGTCCGTAGATCACCTTCAGCCGCTCCTTCGCCAGCGGCGATAGCGGCGCCTGATAGAGCAGCACGCAGGTACTCTCGGCGGCGCCGCGACCGACACGGCCGCGCAACTGGTGCAGCTGCGAGAGTCCCATGCGTTCGGCATGTTCGATGACCATCAGCGAGGCATTGGGCACATCGACGCCGACTTCGATCACCGTCGTCGCCACCAGCAACTGCACATCGCCAGCCTTGAACGCGGCCATCACATCCTGTTTTTCAGCGGCCTTCATGCGGCCGTGCACCAGACCGACACGCAGCTCGGGAAAGGTCTGCTGCAGATGGGCATGAGTGTCGAGCGCGGTTTGCAACTGTAATTTTTCAGATTCTTCGATAAGCGGGCAAACCCAATACGCCTGGCGCCCGGCGATGCAGGCGTCGCGCACGCGTTGAATCACCTCGTCGCGGCGTTCTTCGGCCACCAGCCGTGTCACCACCGGCGTGCGCCCCGGCGGCAGTTCATCGATCACCGACACATCGAGGTCGGCGTAGTAACTCATCGCCAGCGTGCGCGGGATAGGCGTCGCACTCATCATCAGTTGATGCGGCTGCAGGCCTTTCGTCGACTGCGTGCCCTTCTGGCGCAACGCGAGCCGTTGATGGACACCAAAGCGGTGCTGCTCGTCAATGATTGCCAGTCCCAGTTTTTTGAACACCACAGCATCCTCGAACAAGGCATGGGTGCCGACGACAACTTGTGCGTTACCCCCGGACACATTCATAAGTTGTTGTTTTTTAATACTATTTTTTATTCCACCAGAGAGCCAAGCCACACCCACGCCGAGCGGCTCGAGCCAGTCGGCAAACTTGCGGTAATGCTGTTCGGCGAGAATTTCAGTAGGCGCCATCACCGCCGCCTGATAACCGTTTTCGACGCATTGCAGCGCGGCGAGCGCAGCCACAACGGTCTTGCCGCTACCAACGTCGCCCTGCAGCAGGCGCTGCATCGGATGCGCCTGGCCAAGATCATTACGGATCTGCGCGAGCACCGTGTTCTGCGCACGCGTCAGCCGGAACGACAGTCGCTTGAGCAGTGCGTCGACCAGTTGTCCGCGTGCGGCAAGCACCGGCGCGCCAGCGGCGCGGCGACGGCGGTAATGCACGCGCATCGATAGCTGCTGCGCCAGCAACTCGTCGAACTTCATGCGCCGCCACGCCGGGTGCACGCGGCCCTGCAGCGCGGCCTGGGCAACATCCGGCGGCGGGTTATGCAGCAGGCGCACCGCGGATTCAAAGGGTGGCAGGCCCAGCGCGTCGAGCAAGGGCTGCGGCAGCGTTTCGGCCAGGGACTCGTCGGCGAGCACACGCGCGATCATCCGCCGCAAGCTGTCCTGACCAAGCCCGGCTGTGGTCGGATACACCGGCGTCAGGGCTTCGGCCACCGGCGCTTCGGCATCGATCACGCGGTAGCGCGGGTGGATCATCTCGGGGCCGAAGTGGCCGAGGCGCAGGGCGCCATAAACACGCACATGATTGCCGACCGCCAAGGTCTTCACCTGGCTGCCGTAGAAATTGAGGAAACGCAGCGTCAGCTCACCGCTGCCATCGCTGATGCGGCAGACCAGTTGGCGCTTCGGCCGGTACTTGATGTCGCAATCAACAACCTCACCCTGTGCCAGCGTTTCCGCGCCGGGCATGATTTCGCCCAGCGGACACAAGCGCGTTTCGTCGTCGTAACGCAGCGGCAAGTGCAGCACGAGATCGAAGCGGCGGTGAATACCCAGCTTCGTCAGTTTGTCGGCGGTGGCGACTCCGATGCCGGGCAGCGCCGGTTTTGCGGCGGTGGCCGGGCGGCGCGGACGTGCCGCGGGTTTGTGTCCCTCAGCCGCCACGCGGGCGCACCCTCAGCCGAGCTGCATCACGGCATCAACTTCGACCAGCGCATTGCGCGGCAGGCTGGCAACGCCGAGCGCGGCACGCGCCGGATAAGGCTCACGGAAGTACGTCGCCATTATTTCATTGACCTTGGCGAAATGGCCGAGGTCGGTCAGGTAGACATTAACCTTGACGCAGTCATCAAGACTGCCGCCAGCCGCCGTGGCCACGGCCTTCAGATTGTCGAACACGCGGCGGATCTGCGCGTCGATGCCCTCGACCATCTGCATGGACGCCGGATCGAGGCCGATCTGTCCCGACAGATAGACCGTGTCATCACAGCGCACGGCCTGGGAATAGGTGCCGATCGCCTGCGGCGCGGCTGTCGTGTGTACCGGCTGTCTTGTCATCCTGGCTCCAGCATTGTTGTTGCGGCAAATACGCTATCTTGAGGTGCATCACCGCGAATTTCAATGCGGACCATCCGGTCAGGACGGCAGGTTCAGCACATACTTGGCGAGGATATTGCGCTGGATCTCGTTGGAGCCGCCGTAGATCGTGCCGGGACGTGAGTTATAGAATGGCGAGAGCACGTCGATCTCCTCGTCACCGATCGCCACTTCGCCCTCGACCGCCCCATATTCGCCAGCGGCCTCGATCAGCAACTCGGACAGGCGCTGGTAGGTATCCATCGACCAGACCTTGAGCATGGACACATCGGGCCCCAGCGCTTCACCGCGGCGCACCTTGTCGACGAAACGACGGTAGAGCGAACCGAGGTCGGCGAGGTCGAGCTGCAACTGGGTCAGGCGCTCGACGAAGGCCGGATCGGACAACAGGCCGCGCGCCTGTGCCAGCGTTTCGAGCTTCTCCATCGCCTGCAGCGGCCGCCGCGGGCTGCCTATGTTCAGGCGCTCGAAGCCGAGCAGGCCCTTGGCAATGGTCCAGCCCTTGTGCAGTTCGCCGACCAGATTGTGTTTCGGCGTGCGCACGTTGTCGAAGAACACCTGACAGAACTCTTCGTGCCCGGCGATGTTGCGGATGGTGCGCAGTGTGATGCCCGGCGTCTTCATGTCGACCAGGAAGAAGCTGATGCCTTCCTGCTTCTTCTTCGCCTGCTTGTCGGTTCGCGCCAGCACGTAGATGTGCGTCGCGTCATGCGCCATCGAGGTCCAGATCTTGCTGCCATTGATGACGTAGTCGTCGCCATCGGCCACCGCCTCGGTGCGCAGGCTGGCAAGATCGGAGCCGGCATTGGGTTCAGAATAGCCTTGGCACCAGATCGCCTCGCCGGCAATGATTTTTGGCAGGAAAAACGTGCGTTGCGCATCGTTGCCGAAGCGGATCAGCGTCGGTCCGACCATGGTCAGCCCCTGGTCCGGCATGCGGCCGACACCGGCGCGTTCGGTTTCTTCGTAATAGATCAGCAGCTTGGTCGGCGTGAGGCCCATGCCGCCGTGCTCGCGCGGCCAATTCGGCGCAATCCAGCCTTTCTTCGACAGCTTGCGGTACCAGTCCCGGCACTCGTGCCAGCGCATGCGTCGCGCCAGAAACTTGTATTCCTCCGGAAATTCATTCTCGAAAAATGCGCGGACTTCCTTGCGGAAATCCTCGTCGCTCATCGTGTTCCAGTCGGTCATGCCTGCCCCCCGCTGCTGTCTGTCCCCAGTGCCGCGTAGCGCACGCGGTGTGCGCGGCCGTTGCCCAGCCAGGCCGACACCGTCATTGCACGCTTGGCGTAGAGCCCGACATCGCAATCTTCGGTGAAACCGATCGCGCCGTGAAACTGTATCGCCGCACGGGTGATCACCAGCGCAGCCTCGGCACAGCGCGACTTCGCACGGCTGGCCGCACGGGCACGCACCCTTGCATCGGGAGCGGTGTCGAGTTCGGCCACCGTTTCGCGCAGGACCGCGTCGGCCAGTTCCTGTTGAATGTGCAGGTCCACCGCACGATGCTGCAGAACCTGAAAACTGCCGATGGGCTTGCCGAACTGCACCCGCGTTTTCATATAGTCGAGACTCATCTCGTGGGCGCGCTTCATGATGCCGACCAGCTCGGCAGATCCCACTGCGGCGGCATGATCGATGGCACGGTCAAGCGCAGCACGCGCAGCGTCTCCGGAAGCGAGGACCTGTTCGCGCGGCACGACGACGTCGCACAGGCTGACGCTGCCGTAGCTGCGGCCGTCGGCGAGCGGCTGCGCGGCGGTGCTGCAGCCGGCGGCATCGCGTGGAATCCACAGCAGCTGCAGTTCGCGGCCAGCCAGCGCGCTGACGACAAAACCGTCGGCCGCAGCAGCGCCGATCACGAAGCGCTTTTCGCCGCTGACGCGGAAGCCGCCCTCGAAGGGTAGCGCCGCAGTGGCAATCTGGCGTCCTCCAAAATCATCAGGCTGTTCCTGCCAGGCAACCACGGGCACGCGCGTGCCGGCGGCCAGCCCGGCCAGCAACTCCCCGCGCAGTGGCGTTTCCGCAGCACCCTCAAGCGTGCGTGCCGCAAGCACGGCAATCGCGGTGTACGGCTCGGGCGTCAGCGCACGACCCAGGCCTTCGGCAACAATCGCCGCCTCGGCGAGGCCCAAACCCAATCCGCCGCAGGATTCCGGCACCAGCACGCCGAGCCAGCCCAGTTCGGCGAGCTGGCGCCACTGCGCGGCGTCGAACTCGGCGTGGGTCTGCGCCAAGGCGCGCACCCGCGGCAGGTCCGCTCCGTGCTGCACGAAATCGCCGACGCTTTGCGCCAGCATCGCACCATGGTCCATGCCGTGTTCATTCATCGCGCCTGTTTGCTCCAGAGTAGGGTTCATATTTAACCTATTGATTTTATTGTATATTATTAAAGGCTCGCCATGCGCTGATAGCTTACCGAATCGCAGTTGCTACGGCTACGGTCTGCAACACCATGCGAAACCGCTACGCTGGCTCGCGAAGTACCGCACAATCCCGCTTTTTCTGCACCCACACAAACCATGACCTCCCACGCAGATTCCCCGAAAGGGCGTGCCAGACTGGCCGCCACCATCGAAGCTCCGCATGCGCAAAGCCTGATCATCACGCTGATCCTCGTCAACGCCGTGATCCTCGGCCTCGAAACCAGCCCGACCGTGATGGCGAACTGGGGCGGACTGCTGATGCGGCTCGACCAGGCTATCCTCGCCGTGTTCGTCATCGAGCTGGTGATACGCCTCATCGCCCACGGCTGGCGCTTTTTTCGGGATCCGTGGAGCGTGTTTGATTTCATCGTCATCACCATCGCTCTGCTGCCGGCGAGCGGGCCCTTCGCGGTGCTGCGCGCTTTGCGGGTACTGCGGGTGCTGCGCCTGCTGACCATGGTACCCAACATGCGCCGCGTGGTCGGCGGCCTGCTCGCGGCGATTCCGGGGCTGGCCTCGGTGTTCGGCATCATCTCCATCATCTTCTACGTCGCCGCAGTGATCGCCACCAAGCTCTTTGGCGGCCAGTTTCCCGATTGGTTCGGCACGCTCGGCAGCAGTGCCTACACGCTGTTTCAAGTGATGACGCTGGAGAGCTGGTCGATGGGCATCGTGCGTCCGGTGATGGAGGTGTTCCCGCAAGCCTGGATCTTCTTTGTTCTGTTCATCCTGATTTCGACCTTTACAATGCTCAACCTGTTCATCGCGGTGATTGTCAACGCCATCCAGACCGAGCACGACATCGAGATCCGCGATAAGGAAGCCAGCGATCCCCCATCAGCGGAAGCGCAACTGCGCGATGAAGTCCGCGCGATGCGCGACGAGCTGCAGGATCTGCGCCGCCTAATGGAGCGGCAGGCCGCCCGTTAGCTGCGCCCGACCCCGCCGATGCCCCGCAACAGACGCCTGCAAAGGCTGCTGCCCACGCGCGAGAAACTCGAAGCCAATCGCTGGCTGCGCTGGCTCGCGCCCTGGCTGGGGCATCCGCGTTTGTGGCGGTGGTCGCGCCGCGGCGTCGCCCTCGGCGTCGCCCTCGGCATTTTTTTCGGGTTGCTGATCCCGCTGGCCCAGATTCCGCTGACTGCGGTTGCCGCGGTCATCCTGCGCGCCAACCTGCCGGCGGCAGCGGCGAGCACACTTGTCACCAACCCGGTCACCTTCGGCCCGGTCTACTTCGTCGCCTATAAACTCGGCAGTTGGATCACCGGCGACACTGCGCTGCCGCTGCCCCAAGGTTCGCTGCTTGCAGAGGAAAGCATCGAAGACAAAACCCTGCTCGAGCGCATCAAGGCACTCGGCAAACCGCTGCTCACCGGACTGGCGGTAATGGCCTTGTCGGTCGGCGTGCTCACCTATCTCATCATCGACTGGCTGTGGCGCTGGCGGACCGCGCGCCGCTGGCGCCGGCGCAGCACCCGGCAAGCGTCACGCTCACGGCAGAAATCACCATGAAAATGCCGAGTCACGATGCTGATACGTGGGAGGTTGTGCGGTCATCGCATTAAGGCGATACCCGCATCCCGTGGCGGCAAGCGCGCAGTCTCCCGGACTGCGCATATCGCACGCCGGGAACTCCTCACCAACCCTCGCTCCTCAAAACAAAAATGCCGCCTCAAGGCGGCATTTTTGTTTTGGTGGAGTGGAGGAGGATCGAACTCCCGACCTTCGCATTGCGAACGCGACGCTCTCCCAGCTGAGCTACCACCCCTAAAAGAGGGGCGGATTTTACCCGCTTGCCCGGCAGGCGGCAAATGGACCTCGGCGTAGAAGGCCCGCGGATATAATCCGGTCGCATTCCCGCACAAAATCGCACACCATGGACATTAAACCGCCTTACGGCTATCAGGAAATCGTTCCGCTGGCCAAAACCCACCGGGTGCTGCTGCCCGGCGAAAGAAAGCTCCCGGTACTGTTCCGCAATCTCACCGCGCTGCCGCTGTCCTTCACCGAGTTTGCTGCAGCCCTGCGCGACTATCCGATCACCTTCGTCTCCGGCGACGGCGGCGCGAGCTTCGTCGCGATGGCCATTCTCGGCGTCGAGTCGCAGCAGAACCTGTTCGCCACCGCCAACGATACCTGGGACACGCAGGCTTATCTGCCGGCGTATGTGCGGCGTTACCCCTTCTGCATGACCCGCGTGATGGTCGACGGCCAGGAGCGTTCCGAGCGCGTGGCCTGCGTCGAGAAACGAGCGCTGCAGGCAAAGGGCGAGGCGCTGTACGACGAGAAAGGCGAAGCCCTGCCGGTGTGGCAGCGCCTGAGCAAACTGCTGTTTGAGTTCGAGGCCGATCTCGCGCGCACCGAGGAAATGTGCCGCACGCTGAAGGATCTCCAGTTGCTGGAGCCGTTTTCGGCGCAGGCGGTGCCGGCCGGGGAATCGCCGATCACGCTGACCGGCATGCACCGCATCTCGGAGGCAAAGCTGCAGGCCCTGCCGGGTGAGCGGCTGCAGCAACTGGCGCAGAACGGCATGCTGTCGCGCATATATGCCCACCTGCTGTCGCTGGAAAATTTTCAGCGCCTGCTCGACCGTCGCGCGGCGCGGCGCGTGAAACCCGCAGTCGATCCGAAAACCCTGAACTAGGCTACGGCGCTCAGACGTCGCGGCGCTCGCCCTTTAGCGACCAGGCGAGCAGCGCAATGCCGGCAAGGATCATGGGCGCCGACAGCCACTGACCCATGGTCAGGCCGAGGGCAAGGAATCCGAGGAAACTGTCGGGTTCGCGGGTGTATTCGACACCGAAACGGAACACGCCATAACCGATGAGGAACAGCGCCGAGGCTGCACCGCGCGGGCGCGGCTTCAGCGTGAACCACCACAGGATCACGAACAAGACCACGCCTTCCAGCGCGAATTCGTAGAGCTGGGAGGGATGCCGCGCGATGCGGTCGACGTTCGGAAACACCATCGCCCAGGGCACTTCGGCCGGACGCCCCCACAGCTCAGCGTTGATGAAATTGCCCATGCGCCCGGCGGCAAGTCCCAACGGCACCAGCGGCGCAATGAAGTCGGTGATCTGCAGCCAGTCGCGGCGGCGGCTGCGCGCGAACAGGACCATCGCGATGACCACGCCGAGGAAGCCGCCGTGGAAAGACATGCCGCCCTCCCAGACGTAGAACACCTTCCACGGCGCCGTGAGGTATTCGCCGAACTTGTAGAAAAGCACATAGCCCAGCCGGCCGCCGAGGATGGTGCCGACAATGCCGTAGAACAGCACATCATCCAGATCGTTACGCACCCAGCCGCCGCCTGGATTGCGGTCGATGCGGTAACGGCCGAACAACCAGATCAGCGCGAAGCCGAGCAGGTACATCAGGCCGTACCAGCGCAGGGCCACGGGCCCGAGCTGCAGGGCAATCGGATCGAACTGGGGATGCACAAACATGAGGAGGGAAGGTGATGCGATAAAATGACGCCCTTATTATACGTGCCCCGCCGCAGCGCCCCTCCTGCGACGGTTTCGACGCCCAACCGGAGGATCTTCATGCCACTCAACAAACGCAGCCAGCTGATCACCGCCGGCGTCGCCCGCTCGCCCAACCGCGCAATGCTGCGCGCCGTCGGTTTCGGCGACGGAGACTTCGACAAACCCATCGTCGGCGTTGCCAACGGCCATTCAACGATGAACCCCTGCAACGCCGGTATCCAGCCCCTGGTCGACCGCGCCATCGCGGAACTTAAATCCGTCGGCGCAATGCCCCAGGTCTTCGGCGTGCCGACCATCACCGACGGCATCGGCATGGGCACCGAAGCGATGAAATACTCGCTGGTGTCACGCGAGGTCATCGCCGACTGCATCGAGACCGCGGTCAATGGCCAGGCCATGGACGGCGTGCTGGTCTGCGGCGGCTGCGACAAGAACATGCCCGGCGGCATGATCGCGATTCTGCGCATGAACGTACCCGGCATCTACGTCTACGCTGGCACCATCAAGCCCGGCCGGTGGAAAGGCCAGGACCTGACCATCGTCAGCGCCTTCGAGGCAGTCGGTTCCTACGCCGCCGGCAAGATGAGTGACGAGGATTTCATCGGCATCGAGAAAAACGCCTGCCCCTCCGTCGGAGCCTGCGGCGGCATGTTTACGGCAAACACGATGTCCTCGTCCTTCGAGGCGCTGGGCATGAGCGTGCTGGGTTCCTCGCAGATGGCTTCGCCCGATCCCGAAAAGGCCGACTCCGCCGCGGAATCTGCGCGGGTGCTGGTCAACGCGATCAAACACGACATCAAGCCGCGTGACATCGTTACCCGAAAGTCGATCGAAAACGCGGTGGCGCTGATCATGGCCACCGGCGGTTCCACCAACGCGGTACTGCACTACCTCGCGATCGCCCATGCGGCGCAGGTGAAGTGGACCATCGACGACTTCGAGCGCGTGCGCAAGAAGGTGCCGGTGCTGTGCGACCTGAAACCCTCGGGTCGCTACGTCGCCGTCGATTTCCACCGCGCTGGCGGCGTGCCGCAGGTGTTGAAAATGCTGCTGAAACAGGGCCTGATCCACGGCGACTGCATCACCATCACTGGCAAAACGCTGGCGCAGGAGTTGAAGAGCGTGCCCGACGCGCCCCGCGCCGACCAGGACGTGATCCGTCCCTGGTCGAACCCGATGTACAAGCAGGGCCACCTCGCGATTCTCAAAGGTAACCTTTCGCCGGAAGGCTGCGTCGCCAAGATCACCGGCCTCAAGTCGCCGAAGATCACCGGGCCCGCACGCGTGTTCGACTCCGAGGTTGCCTGCATGAAGGCGATCATGGCGAGAAAAATCAAGGCCGGTGACGTCATCGTCATCCGCTACGAAGGGCCCAAAGGCGGCCCCGGCATGCAGGAAATGCTGGCACCCACCGGCGCGCTGATTGGCCAGGGGCTCGGCGAGTCCGTCGGCCTGATCACCGACGGCCGCTTCTCCGGTGGCACCTGGGGCATGGTCGTCGGCCACGTTGCACCGGAGGCCTTCGAGGGCGGTCCAATCGCGCTGGTGAAAGAAGGCGATTCGATCACCATTGACGCCATCAAGCGGCTGATCCAGCTCAACATTCCGGCGAAGGAACTCACCGCACGCAAAAAGAAATGGAAACAGCCAAAACCGCGTTACACCCGCGGCGCGCTGGCCAAATTTGCGCGGCTGGTCTCGACCGCCAGCAAGGGCGCCGTGACCGACTGATTGCGCACGGTACAGGCGCGGAGCGCAAGACCGTGACCGACACCATGGTGTACGTCCATCACTCGATCAACTGTGCTCCACGAACCTTTGCCACGGTGGCCGATGATTTCGGCCACCTCGACTGGGCCAGGTGGGGTGGTGCGCTGTTCGGCGTCTGGCGGTCGCAAATCGGATGCCCTCGCGACGAACTGAACGTGATCACTGTCTGGCCCTCGGCAAGGGACGCTGACCTTGCCGAAGAGCTGCTGCGCGGCGTGGCGCATGTAAGGCAGATCCGCAGCCGACCGATGCGAGCGACGCTGCGCCCCGAAGCGCCTAAGCCGCCACTACGGCAAGGTAACTATGCCTTCCGCTGGTTTGAACTGCCGGATGAACACTGGGCAGAGTTCCTGTCACTTTGCGCCGAAGCCTGGCCGGGATTCGAGGCCGCCTACGATTCGCAGGTCATCGGCCTGTGGCGCTGCATCGACGACCCGCCCGGGCGTGCCAGTGTACTGCTGATGACCCGCCGGCCCGACCTGGCGATGTGGGAGCGCTCCAAGATACCCGCGGGCGAAGCAGAGCGCGAAGTGCGCCGCCAACTGAGCCACCGCTACGACCTCTGCGACGCCACCTGGGTCTACACCACCACGCTGCTCACCGCCGAAGATCGCGTCGACTCAGTGCGCTGGACCTGAGATCACAGCGCGCAGCACCCGTCACGCCGCGGCGACAGCTGGCGACGCGTTATGCCTCCTGGATGGCAGACCAGCGATTTCGTATCGCCGATGTTGACCAGTCGCGTCAGCAGTTTCAGCGCGTCGATGAAATGCGCGCCTCCGGCGCCGCCTGACTTGATGCCGGAGCCGAGGATGCCTGAGGCGCGGTGACGAATTTAGCAAGGTTCGCATCGAGCGCCAGCAAAGGCGCGGTGATCGACCAGGCGCATGAGGCTGCACCGCGAGACCAATGCAGGTAAACTGGGATCAGGGACCATGCCGGGGCAGGTAAGCGATTACCCACTCCGGCTGAGCGGCGACCTCTATCAAAAACAGAATCACATAAAAATTGTTCCGTCGCCCGGGGGTAATGTTTGATTTTGTGCCCAACTCACAAGGAGCTGCCCCATGAACCGTTTTAACCGTGCCATCGCCCGCCTGCTTGTTATTTGTACTTTTGCGCTCGGATTGCCGCTGCCTGCCGCGGCGGATATCGTCACCACCGACCAGATTTACGCAAGTTCCGAACGCGAACGTGTCCGCAGTTTCCTGGAACGGGAAGACGTGCGCTCACAAATTCAGTCTTTCGGTGTCGATGCCGATGCGGCAAAGGCACGCGTTAACGCGTTGTCGGACCAGGAAATCGGAGAGCTCGCTGGCCGCATTGACGAGCTGCCTGCCGGTGCCGGCATTGTCGGCGTCCTGTTCACGGTGTTCATCGTTCTGCTGGTCACCGACATTCTCGGTCTGACCAAGGTCTTCCCCTTCACACGATCTGTTCGCTAATCCGTGTTGTGCAGCATCAGGACGCCCGCAGTCGCTGGCGTCCTGTTCTTTTTGAGCCTGCTTGCAGGCTGTGCGAGCCCCCAGGTCCGGACCCTGCTCGAACAACCGCCGGCCGCCCTGCCTCCGCAGGCTGAACTCGCCGCTGTGCCGTTTTTCCCGCAACAGGACTATCAATGCGGCCCGGCCGCACTGGCCATGGCATTGACGCATGCAGGCATCCCGGTATTGCCCGAAGCCCTGGTGTCGCAGGTCTACCTGCCAGCACGCGAAGGCTCCCTGCAGGCTGAAATGCTCGCCGCAGCCCGGCGCCATGGCCTGATGGCATATCCGCTGGCGCCCCAGCTGCAGGATCTGCTGCTTGAAGTCGCTGCCGGCAATCCGGTGATTGTCCTGCAGAATCTCTCGCTGGCATTTGCGCCGATCTGGCATTACGCCGTCGTCGTCGGCTACAACCGGGAGCGCGAGGAGATCATCCTGCGTTCAGGCACCACACGCAGGCTGACCATGACTCTGTCGACTTTTGAGCGGACCTGGGCACGCAGCAAACACTGGGCCATGGTCGTGCTGCAGCCCGACCAGCTGGCGGCAACAGCGGCCGAAGCGGGCCATGTCGCCGCTGCTGCCGCACTGGAGCGCAGCTCTCCCGCAGCCGCGCAACGCGCATATACCAGCGCACTTGCGCGCTGGCCGGCAAACCTTATCGCACGCCTGGGACTCGGCAATGTCGCCTATAGCCAGGGCAAACTCGTCGAAGCGAAAGCGGCCTACCACGAGGCCACCCTTGAACATCCTCAGTCCGGGGATGCCTGGAACAATCTGGCACAAGTCCGGTTTGAGCTGGGCCGCAGGAGCGAGGCATTGGCCGCCGCACAGAAGGCCGTGGAGCTGGGTGGACCGCGCGCTGCGCTCTACCGAAAAACCCTGGACCGCATCAGCGGCATGAAGTGAAACCTGAGCGTCAGGCTGCCTGCAGCGCCTGCTCCAGGTCCGCGATGATGTCGTCGATGTGCTCGATGCCGATCGACAGGCGCACCATGTCCTCGCTGACACCGGCACTCGCAAGCTCCTTGGGCGACAACTGGCGGTGGGTAGTGCTCGCCGGATGGCAGGCCAGCGATTTCGCATCGCCGATATTGACCAGCCGCGTCACCAGTTTCAGCGCGTCGATGAACCGCGCGCCGCCGGCGCTGCCGGACTTGATGCCAAAGCTGAGGATGCCCGAAGCGCGGCCGCCCATGTACTTTTCGACCAACAGCTTGTCAGGATGGTCGGGCAGGCCGGCATAACGCACCCAGCCCACTTTCGCGTGGCCCTGCAGATGGCGCGCTGCAGCCAGCGCGTTGTCGCAGATCCGGTCCATGCGCACCGCCAGCGTCTCGATGCCCTGCAGGATCAGGAAGGCGTTGAACGGCGACAGCGCGGCACCCATGTTGCGCAGGGGCACGACGCGGGCACGACCGATATAAGCCGCGGCGCCCAGCGCCTCGGTATAGATCACACCGTGGTAGGACACATCGGGCTCGTTGAGTCTGCGAAACTTCTGCTTGTGCTCGGTCCAGGGGAAATTACCGGAATCGACGATCGCGCCGCCGATGGAGTTGCCGTGGCCGCCAAGATACTTGGTCAGCGAATGCACGACGATGTCGGCACCGTGTTCGAAGGGGCGGCACAGATACGGCGTCGGCACGGTGTTGTCGACGATCACCGGCACGCCGCGCTCATGGGCGATTTTCGCGAGCTCGCCGAAGTCGACGACATTCCCCAGCGGATTGCCGACCGATTCACAGAACACTGCCTTGGTCTTGGCGTCGATCAGCTTCTGCCAGGCCTTGGGCTCACGGTAGTCGGCGAAGCGCACCTCGATGCCGTACTGGGGCAAGGTGTGTGCGAACAGGTTGTAGGTGCCGCCATAGAGCGCGCTCGAGGTGACGATATTGTCGCCGGCTTCAGCGATGGTCATGATCGCGTAGGTGATCGCGGCCATACCCGAAGCCAGGCCCAGCCCGGCAATGCCCCCCTCCATTTCGGCGACGCGCTTTTCCAGCACGTCGGTGGTCGGGTTCATGATACGGGTGTAAATGTTGCCCTGGACCTTGAGGTCGAAGAGGTCCGCGCCGTGCTGTGTGCTGTCGAAGGCGTAGGACGTGGTCTGGTACACGGGTACGGCGACGGCCTTGGTAACGGGATCGGGTTTGTAGCCGCCGTGTACGGCAATGGTGTCTATTTTCATCAGTCCTCCATGGTGGGCAATGATTCAAGGTAATGATGGAAGTATAAGCAGATCCTTAGCAAACGATCTGGCAAATTCACAAAATATGCAATAAAAACAATGGTATGTATTATTTTCCGAAGATCGACGCCGACACCTCTGCGGGAACGGTTTGTTTTCTGCGCGGACATGCTTCAGCTACAATCTGCGCTCATTTTCCAGAGCTGACTGCCAAGGAGTTTTCATGAAACTGGTTTATGCCGCATTCGTCATTACGGGTGTCCTGTCCGCTGGCACTGCTGCTGCCACGGAAAAACTTGCACTGTCCAGTGGCTGCATGACCTGTCATACGATGGATCGCAAGGCCATCGGCCCTGGCTACAAGGAAATTGCCGCCAAGTATCGCAACGAAAAAGGCGCGGAAGCGAAAATGATCCAGAAGGTTAAGTCCGGCGGATCCGGTGTCTGGGGACCGGCGCCGATGCCACCCAATCCGCATGTGAAGGACGATGACATCAAGGCCATCGTGCAGTGGATCCTCTCGCTGAAATAGCGGGATTTCGTTCATTCGCAAAAAAAGCCGGCACCTGCCGGCTTTTTTTGCGCGCTTCCCTGAACTTAAATTGACAGCCCCTTGCACGCTCCGGATAATCGGGAAATCCCTTTCAGTAACAATGGGTTAAATACTGAACCTGCGATCTTCCGCACACTGCGGAGCGATTGCCCCGACAGACCTTCGGACTGGAGCCCTCCATGCAGATGCACAAGACACGCCACACCGTTGTAGCCCTCATTGCCGCAGTCCTGCTCACCGCCTGTGGCAAGGAGGATCCGCCCGCACCGAAAGTAGAAGCGCCCAAGCCACCGGAAGTGCTTACGGTGAAAATCGGCTCGGCCTCGCCGCTGACCGGACCGCAGGCGCATATCGGCATCGACATCCGCAACGGCGTGCAACTGGCTATCGAGGATCTCAATGCGCAGGGCGTGGAAATCGGCGGCAAAAAAGTGAAGTTCGAAATGGTCGCCGAGGATGACGAAGCCAATCCGACCAAGGCCACCACGGTGGCGCAGAAGCTCGTGGATGCGAAAGTCGCGGCCGTGGTGGGGCACTTCAACTCTGGTGCGTCGATTCCCGCCTCCAAGGTCTATGCCGATGCCGGCATACCGCAGATTTCGCCTTCTTCGACCAACCCCGACTACACGCTGAAGGGTTTCAAGACCACCTTCCGGGTCGTTGCCCATGACGGCCAGCAGGGCCCGACGCTGGCGCGCTTCGCGATGAACAAGCTCAAGGCGAAGAACATCGCGGTAATCGACGACAGCACGGCGTACGGCCAGGGCCTTGCCGACAACTTCGAGGCAACGGTGAAAGCCGCAGGCGGCAAAATCGTCGCCCGCGAGCACACTACCGACAAGGACACCGACTTCAAGGCAATCCTGACCAAGATCAAGGGCCGCAAGCCCGACCTGATCATGTTCGGCGGCATCGATCCGCAGGCCGGACCTATGGCCAAGCAGATGAAGGATCTCGGCATCAAGGCCGCGTTCATCGGCGGCGACGGCATGCAGACCCCCAACTTCATCAAGCTCGCGGGCAACGCAGCCGAAGGCGCGATGGCTTCGATCCCGGGACTGCCCAAGGACCAGATGCCGGGCGGCCAGGCCTTCCTCGACAAATACAAGGCGAAGTTCAACCAGGAGGTGGAACTGTTCGCGCCGATGGGCTATGACGCGGTGTTCGTGCTGGTCGAGGCCATGAAACGCGCCGGCAGCGCCGAGCCGGAAAAATTCCTTCCCGAGATCGGCAAGACCGATCATCAGGGCATCATCGGCCCGATTGCCTTCGACGAGAAAGGCGACCTCAGGAACGGCCCGATCACCATTTACGTGGTCAAGGGCGGAAAGTGGGAGCCGCTGGAAGTGGTGAAGCCCGAAGCTGCCGCCGGAGCGCCGGCATCCGCATCCGAGATCAAATAAACCGCGACTACGGACACAACGGCACCCTCCAGGGTGCCGTTGGCGTCTCTGCAGATGGAAATTTTCGCCCAACAAATCGTCAACGGCTTGGTGCTGGGCAGCATCTATGCACTGGTTGCGCTCGGCTACACGATGGTCTACGGCATTCTCGGCCTGATCAATTTCGCTCACGGCGACATCACTATGATCGGCGCACTGGTGTCCCTGACCCTGCTGCAGCTGCTCGCCGCCGCAGGGCTGCCGGTGCCCCTGGTGCTGGGTTTGGCCGCCTGCGGCGCGATGCTGGTCTGCGCCGTGCTTGGCCTGTCGATTGAGCGCGCCGCCTACCGCCCGCTGCGCCGCGCGCCGCGGCTGGCGCCCTTGATCACGGCGATCGGGGTATCGATACTGCTGCAGTATTCGGCAGCGCTGGTCTGGGGCAAGCAGTACATCTCCCTGCCCCCGATCATCGAGCCCCTGCGGTTCACGCTGTTCGGGGCGCAGATGACCTCGCTGCAGGCGACGATCTTCCTGCTCGCCTGCACGATCATGGGCGGGCTGCTGTGGTTCATCAAGGCAAGCCGCATGGGGCGCGCGATGCGCGCGACCGAGCAGAATCCCGACGTCGCCGGCCTGATGGGAGTCAACACCAACACGGTGATCGCCTTCACCTTTCTGCTCGGCTCGGCAATCGGCGCCATCGCCGGCCTGATGGTCGTGCTCTATTACGGCATTGGCCACTACTTCATGGGCTTCATGCTCGGCCTCAAGGCCTTCACTGCGGCGGTGCTCGGCGGCATCGGCAACGTCGGCGGCGCCGTGCTCGGCGGGCTGCTGCTCGGCGTCATCGAGAGCCTCGCTTCCGGCTACATCGGCGACCTCACCGGCGGCCTGCTGGGCAGCAACTACCGCGACATTTTCGCCTTTCTGGTGCTGGTGCTGGTGCTAAAGCCCTCGGGCCTGATGGGCCGATCCGGCGGGGACCGCGCATGACTGCCGACCATCCCGCACTGCGCTGGACGGCCTGGCTCGCGCTCGCGCTGCTGCTGCTCGCGGCACCCTTCCTGATTGAGGCCCTGCTCGGCCGCGCCTGGGTGCGTATCGCAGACGTCGCGTTGCTGTTCATCATGCTCGCCCTCGGTCTCAACATCGTCGTCGGCTTCGCCGGCCTGCTCGACCTCGGCTACATCGCCTTCTTCGCGGTCGGCGCCTACAGCTACGCGCTGCTCGCCTCGCCGCAGCTCGCGGTGCACTGGCCCTTTTACGTGGTACTGCCGATAGGCGCGGCAGTGGCGGCGGTGTTCGGCATCCTGCTCGGTGCACCGACGCTGCGGCTGCGCGGCGACTACCTCGCCATTGTCACGCTCGGCTTCGGCGAAATCATCCGCGTGTTCCTCAACAACCTTAACCGCCCGTTCAATATCACCAACGGGCCGCAGGGCATCACGCTGATCGACCCCTTGCAGATCGGCAGCTTTTCGCTGGCGCAGACGCACACCATTGCCGGCCTCACGTTCACGCCAGTGCACAACTATTATTTTGTTTTCCTGGTCGGTGCACTGTTGTCGATCGCGATCTCCCTGCGCCTGGAGAACTCCCGCACCGGCCGCGCCTGGGTGGCAATCCGCGACGATGAGCTCGCGGCGTCGGCGATGGGCATCAACACCCGTAACATGAAACTGCTGGCCTTCGCCATGGGTGCGACATTCGGCGGCGTCGCCGGTGGCCTGTTTGCCTCCTTCCAGGGCTTCATCAGTCCGGAAAGCTTCCACCTGATCGATTCCATCATGGTGCTGTGCATGGTCGTCCTCGGCGGCATGGGCAACGTTTACGGCGTCGTGCTCGGCGCTGTGCTGCTGACCGCGCTGCCGGAAGCCCTGCGTTATGTCGGACCCCTGCAGCAGCGCTGGTTTGGGGAGGTGTTCGTTGATCCCTCGGACCTGCGCATGCTGCTGTTCGGCCTCGCACTGGTGCTGATGATGCTGTTCCGCCCGTCGGGCATCCTGCCGGCGCGGCGCAGCAACCCGGTTCGCAGTCCGGCCTTGTCTGCCGCCGCAGGAGGTAAAACACATGGCGCCGGCTGACGCGCCGCTGCTCTGTGCCCGCGGCATCTGCAAGCGTTTCGGCGGACTGCGTGCGCTGAACGCGGTCTCGATCAGCGTCTTTCGTGGCGAGATTTTCGGGCTGATCGGTCCCAACGGTGCGGGCAAAACCACTCTGTTCAACGTTATCACCGGCCTTTACGCGGCCGACTCCGGCACGGTGACCTTCGATGGCGAAGCGGTTGGCGGACTCAAGCCCCATCGCATCGCGCAGCATGGGATTGCCCGCACTTTCCAGAACATCCGTTTGTTCGGTAGCATGAATGCGCTGGAGAATGTGATGGTCGGGCGCCACCTGCGCACGCGCGCAGGGGTGCTTGGCGCCGTGCTGCGAACAAAGGCGACGCGCGAGGAAGAAATCGCGATTACGCAGCGCGCTCTGGAACTGCTGGATTACTGCGGGCTTTCGGTGCGCGCCGGCGTGCTCGCACGCGACCTGCCCTATGGCGACCAGCGACGGCTTGAAATCGCCCGCGCGCTGGCCACCGAACCGAAGCTGCTCGCGCTCGACGAGCCCGCCGCCGGCATGAACGCCACCGAAACCGCCGGCCTGCGCGGACTTCTCGAGCGCATCGTCGCCGATGGCGTGACCCTGCTGCTGATCGAACACGACATGAAGCTGGTGATGGGACTGTCGCACCGTGTTGCCGTGCTTGATTACGGCGAGAAAATCGCCGAAGGCGAGCCGGCCGAAGTGCAGCGCGATCCCAAGGTCATCGAAGCCTACCTGGGTGGCGCCATTGCCTGAGGCCCTGCTCAGCGTGCGCGGCCTGGAAGTTGCCTACGGCGGCATCCGCGCGGTCAAGGGCATCGACCTTGAGGTGCGCGGCGGCGAACTGGTGGCGCTGATCGGCGCCAATGGTGCCGGCAAGACCAGCACCCTGAAGGCGCTCTCCGGCCTGCTGCGGCCCGCAGCCGGCCGTATCGACTATGACGGCGCCGAAGTCACGGGCAAACCGGCGTATCATCTGGTGCGGCGCGGTCTGGCGATGGTGCCCGAGGGACGCGGCGTGTTTCCAAGGCTGACGGTGGCAGAAAACCTCGCAATGGGTGCCTATATCCGCAAAGACAAGACTGCAATCGCCCGCGACCTGCAGCGCGCCTACGCGCTGTTTCCGCGGCTCGCAGAGCGCAGGAACCAGCTTGCGGGCACGCTGTCCGGGGGGGAGCAGCAGATGCTGGCGATGGCGCGGGCGCTGATGTGCAAGCCGCGGTTGCTGCTGCTCGACGAGCCGAGCATGGGACTGGCGCCGCTGATGGTGCAGAGGATTTTCGAGACAGTGCGGACCGTGGCCGCCGAAGGGGTGACAATGCTCCTGGTCGAACAGAATGCGAAGCTGGCTCTCGAAACCTGCCATCGTGGCTATGTCATGGAAAGTGGCAACGTCGTGCTAGCCGACGACGCGGGAAATCTTCTGCGCAACCCACAAGTGAGGCAAGCGTACCTTGGAGAATGAGTTCAACACGCCCCGGTGGCAGCGTCTGCTACCGCCGCGCAGGGCACGCCTGCCGCTGATGGCATTGGTGGCCGTCGGACTGGTCGCGCTGCTCGGCTTTCTCTACCTCAAGAGCCAGGGCGTCGATTACCAACGCCAGGGTGAAATCCTCGGCTATCTTCGCGAGCTGCGCGAGATCGATGCACGCTGGGACTTCGAGGTTCTGCGCGCACGCACCGAGGGCAAGCCTGGCAAGACCCAGCCCGGCGATGACCGCGGAGCGCGGGCCTCGGAAATACTCAAAAGACTGCAACAGGCCGCAGGAGAGGCTCAGGGCGAAGCGCTGATGCGGGAGTTACCGGCACTGCAGCTGGCCTTCGGCCAGAAGGCGGAACTGCTCGGGCGCTATCGCGCGGCCCAGCAGACCATGGCCGAGGCGCTGGCAAGGCTGGTGGAATTCGATGGCGAAATGGCGGGGCTCGTACGCGGCGCATGGGCCGCATATCCGCAGCGCGACCGGCTGGTCGCGGTGGAAAGCACCTCGGCGCTGCTGTTCGCGCATGTCATGCGCTACACAGCGGACCCGTCCGAGGCGCAGCGCAAGAATGTCGAGACCTTCGCCGCCGATCTGCGCAAGTCGGCAGACGACATGCCGCCAGCGCTGCGCGACGGCCTCGCGCGCATGGACACTTCCGTGCAACAGATCCTTGAGGCCAAGCCGGTGGAGGACGGGTTGTTCCTCAAAATCTCGATTTCCTCCGCCGGGCCGCGCATCAACAGCCTGACCGACACCTTCAGCCGGGAAGCGGCGGACATCGAGTCCGACAGTGCGCGCTACCGCATATACCTGATTGCCTACGCCGGCGCGCTGCTGATCCTGATCGGCTGGCTGCTGTCAAAGCTTGCCGTCAGCTACCGGCTGCTCAACGAAGCCAACCGCGTGCTCGAGTCGCGGGTGGAGGAGCGCACGCGAGAACTGTCTGACGCACTGCATCAGCTCAAGGAGTCCGAAGCGCAGCTGATCCAGACGGAGAAGATGTCGTCGCTCGGACAGATGGTTGCCGGCATCGCCCATGAGATCAATACGCCGCTGGCCTACGTCAAGAACAGTCTCGGCTCGGTCGTTGGCAAGCTGCCGGAAGTGAAAGAACTGGTGGTCGAGACCAACAAGCTGCTGCGGCTGATGGAAGACCCCAGTCCGAGCCCGGAGCGCCTGCAGGCCAAGTACGCTGCAGTGCGCGGGCTCGTCAACCATTTCGCCGAGCAGCAGGCGCTCGCCGAGCTCGGGCAGCTGGCCAAGGACGGACTGTACGGGATCGACCAGATTTCGGAGATCGTTCTCAACCTGAAGAATTTCAGCCGGCTGGATCGCAGCAAGATCTCAAGTTTCAACATCAACGAAGGCGTGGAAAGCGCGCTAATCCTCGCCAAGCACGAACTCAAACACCTGAAGGTCACAAAAACCCTCGGTGACATTCCGCCCATCACCTGCTCGCCGTCACAGCTGAACCAAGTCTTCCTGAACCTGATCAACAACGCGGCACAGGCAATCGAGTCGAGCAGCGGCGAAATCACGGTTAATACACGGACCGAGGGCGCCGACCACGTAGCGGTGGAAATCTCTGACAACGGCAAGGGTATCCCGCCGGAGATCATGTCGAAGATCTTCGACCCGTTTTTCACGACCAAGGCGGTCGGAAAAGGAACCGGGCTCGGCCTGTCGATCTCCTACAAAATTATCGAGCAGCACGGTGGCAGGATCAGCGTTGATTCCATCGTGGGCCAGGGCACCCGATTCACCATCGTGCTGCCGCTGACGCCGCCGGCCACGCTGGACGATCTTTCATGACCGTCAATTACCCCAGGAAAATCGGCAAGTACGAGGTGCAGGGCATCCTCGGCCGTGGGGGTATGGGCGTGGTCTACAAGGCCTTCGACCCTGCAATCCACCGCCAGGTCGCCATCAAGACCATCACCAAGTCGACGCTGGATCCCTCCGAGATCCAGTATGCCGTGGCGCGCTTCCGTCACGAGGCGCAGGCCGTCGGCCGCCTGACGCATCCGCGTATCGCCGCCATCTTCGATTACGGCGAGGACGAGGACCTCGCCTACATCGTCATGGAGCTGGTCAACGGTAAATCGTTGTACGAACACCTGCAGAACAAGGCGAAATTTGATCTCGCGGAAATCGGTGAAATCATCCGCCAGCTGCTCGACGGCCTGGGTTATGCGCATGCTCAGGGGGTCGTCCACCGCGACATCAAGCCGTCAAACATCCTGATCAACGACGACGGCCGCATCAAGATCAGCGATTTCGGCATCGCCCATCTGGACTCCTCGTCGCTGACCCAGGTCGGCGAGATCATGGGCTCGCCGGGCTACATGTCGCCGGAGCAGTTCACCGGAGAGGAGCCCGATGCGCGCACCGACATCTACTCGGCCGGCGTCATCGCCTACGAGCTGCTGACCGGGCGCAAGCCCTTCACCGGCAGCAACGTGGAAATCATGCGTCAGGTGATCGGGGAGCAGCCCGACAATCCCTCGAAATTCAATCCGCGCATATCGGTGCAGCTCGACTGGGCGACGCACAAGGCGCTGGCCAAGAAGCGCGAAGACCGCTTCCAGACCGCGCGCGAGTTCGCGCTCGGTTTCGTCCAGGGCATCGCGGCAAGCCTGCGCACCGCGAAATCTGCTGCTGAAGAGGAGTCCCGCGAGGTGCCAACCCAGCGCCTCGACCCGAAGCTGGTCTCAGCTGCAAGGGTCATTTCCGGGATGCAGGCCTCGCAGGCATCTGCTTCCGCTGCCACGGCAGTACCTGCGGTAGCGCCGACTTTCGATACCGGCGGCAAAAAGGCCAAGCTGCTGTTCGTCGACGACGAGGAGCGCATCCTCAATGCGCTGCGCTCGGTTTTCCGCAACCAGTACAACGTGTTCACCGCCAGCAGCGGCCCGGAAGCCATGGAATTCATGAAGCGCTTCCATCCGCATGTGGTCATCAGCGACCAGCGCATGCCGGAGATGACGGGTGTCGAATTCCTGCGCCAGGTGCGGGATTTCGCGCCGCACACGGTGCGGATACTGCTCACCGGCTATTCCGACCTCGCCTCCATCGTCGGCTCGATCAACGACGGCGAGGTTTTCCGTTTTATCAGCAAGCCGTGGAACAACACCGAAATCCAGAAAACGATAGACGAGGCGGCGGCCATTGCGATCGAGCTGACCGACATGGCAACCTCCCCGGCAATCGTGCCAGACAAGGTCAGCAGCGGCATCCTCGTGCTCAATCCCGACCAGAGCGTGTTCAGGGCCGTCAACGAACTGATGGGCAGCGTCTGTCCGGTGATCGATGCCCCTGACATGGACCGCGCGCTGGCGATTCTCGCCGACCGCGAAATCGCGGTCATCATCGCCGACATCCGCAGCAGCGACCAGAAGGCACTGGCGGCTTTCAAGCTGCTGAAGCAGGATCATCCCGAGATACTCGCCATCCTTACCACCGACGCTTCGGACTCGGAAGTGGTCATCGACCTGATCAACCAGGCGCAGGTATTCCGTTTCCTCAGCAAGCCGCTTAACCTGAAGCTGCTGCAGCAGCATGTACACGCAGCGCTGGCGCGTTATCAGGCCTTCCGCAAGACGCCGAAGCTGCTGAAGCAGCATCGCGTCGCGGCAGCCCGCGAACCGGAGGGCGGATCCTCGATGCTCGACCAGCTGCGCGAACGCATCCGCTCGGTCAAATCCTGGTTTGGCGTCGGCTGAAGCCGCAGCCCCCCGCAGTTCAAACCCAGTCCTTCTCCACCAGAAAATCGCTATAGAGCTGCGCTTCGGGCGTACCGGGCTGCGGCGCCCAATCGTAGCGCCAGTGCACGACCGGGGGCAGTGACATCAGGATCGATTCGGTGCGCCCGCCCGACTGCAGGCCGAACAGAGTACCGCGATCGTAGACCAGGTTGAATTCGACATAGCGGCCGCGGCGGTAAGCCTGGAAATCGCGTTCACGCTCGCCGTAGGCCAGGTTGCGGCGACGCTCGACGATCGGGACATAGGCCGGCAGGAAATGGTCGCCGACGCTGCGCGTCAGTGCGAAGCAACTGTCGAAATCCGGGGTTCCGAGGTCGTCGAAGAATATGCCACCCACGCCACGCGGCTCCTTGCGGTGCTTCAGGAAAAAATAGCGGTCACACCAGGCTTTGAACTGCGAATGGTATTCCGCGCCGAAGGGTGTCAGCGCGTCGCGGCAGCTGCGGTGGAAGTGCACGGCGTCATCCTCAAAGCCGTAGTACGGCGTAAGGTCCATGCCACCGCCGAACCACCACACCGGCGCCGCACCGGTCTTTTCCGCAACGAAACAGCGCACGTTCATATGCACTGTGGGCACGTAGGGATTACGCGGATGCAGCACCAGCGACACACCCATCGCCTGGAAGGAGCGGCCGGCGAGTTCCGGCCGGGCCGCGGATGCCGAGGGCGGCAGGTTGTCGCCGAACACATGTGAGAAACCAACGCCACCGCGCTCGAACAACGCGCCGTTCTCGATCAGCCGGGTGATGCCGCCGCCGCCCTGCGGTCGCTGCCACTCATCGCGGATAAAGCTGCCGCCGTCGAGCGCGGCGAGGCCGTCAACGATCGACGACTGCAGGCCGGTGAGGTAAGTCTTGACTGCGGCGATGTCCATCGGAAATTCCGGCTGCTGTGGCGCCGCAGACGCTACTTACGCCCGGCGGCGACCGCGCGATGACCGATGTCGCGGCGGCACTGCATGCCGTCGAAGCGGACCTGGTCGACGATCTCGTAGGCGCGCTTCTGCGCGGTGCGCGTGTTGTGGCCGAGCGCCGTGACGCAGAGCACACGGCCGCCGCTGGTCACCACGTCCCGGCCCAACAGCGCGGTGCCGGCATGGAATACGTGGAAGTCCTCGCCTGACGGCGGCAGGCCGCGTATGACGTCACCCTTGCGCGGATCTTCGGGATAATTCGCCGCCGCCAGCACCACGCCCAGCGCGACACGCGGATCCCATTCCGCTTCGGCAGTATCGAGTTTGCCGTCGACCGCCGCTTCGAGCAGTCCGACAAGGTCGCTTTTCAGGCGCATCATGATCGGCTGGGTTTCAGGGTCCCCCATGCGGCAGTTGAACTCGAGCACCTTGAGCGTGCCGCCGGCACCGATCATCAGGCCTGCGTAAAGAAAACCGGTGTAGGGAATGCCGTCGGCGGCCATGCCTGCAATCACCGGCTGGATCACTTCGCGCATCACCCGCGCATGGACTTCCGGTGTCACCACCGGTGCCGGTGAGTAGGCGCCCATGCCGCCGGTGTTCGGACCCTGATCGCCGTCCTTCAGGCGCTTGTGGTCCTGGCTGCTGGCCAGTGCCAGCGCGTTGCGGCCGTCGGCAAGCACGATGAAACTCGCCTCCTCGCCTTCGAGGAACTCTTCGATCACCACCCGCGCGCCGGCGCTGCCCATGCGATTGCCAACCAGCATCATGTCAACCGCGGCATGCGCCTCATCGAGGCTCATCGCCACCACCACACCCTTGCCGGCCGCGAGGCCGTCGGCCTTGATCACGATCGGCGCGCCTTCGCGGTCAATGTACGCATGCGCCGCGGCGGCATCGGTGAAGGTCGAATGTTTCGCTGTCGGAAGCCCGTGGCGCACCATGAACCGCTTGGCGAAATCCTTGGAGCTTTCGAGCTGCGCCGCTTTCTGCGTCGGCCCGAAGATGCGGTGCCCGGCAGCGCGCACGGCATCGACGACGCCCGCAGCAAGCGGTGCCTCGGGGCCGACCACTGTCAGTGCAATATCATTTTTATCAATAAAATCAATAACTTGCTGATTTTCACCAAGCATGACGTTCTGCAGACCGTCTTCGCCCGCAGTGCCGGCATTGCCGGGAGCCACATACACCATCTGCACCCGCGGTGACTGCGCCAGCTTCCAGGCCAGCGCATGTTCGCGGCCGCCGCCGCCGATGACCAGGATTTTCATCAGTGCCGGAAATGCCGGAAGCCGGTGAACACCATCGCGATGCCGTGTTCGTCGGCGGCGGCGATGACTTCTTCGTCACGCAGGCTGCCGCCGGGCTGGATGATCGCGGTGGCGCCGGCTGCCGCCACCACGTCCACGCCGTCGCGGAACGGGAAAAAGGCGTCCGAAGCCACCACCGAGCCGGCGAGTTTCAGACCGGCGTTTTCCGCCTTGATCGAAGCGATGCGCGCCGAATCGACACGGCTCATCTGGCCGGCACCGACGCCCAACGTCGTTCCATTGCCGCAAAACACGATCGCATTCGACTTGACGAACTTGGCGACGCGCCACGCAAAAAGCAGATCCGCGAGCTGCGCATCCGTCGGCGGTTTGCGACTGACCACCTTCAGGCCGGCCACTGCGACATTCAGTGCATCGGGCGTCTGCACCAGGACACCGCCACCGACGCGCTTGACGTCGAAGCGGTTTGCGCCCGCAGTGAGCGGCACTTCCAGCACGCGGATGTTGGCCTTCTGCGCA
Source organism: Burkholderiales bacterium (assembly GCA_030684405.1). GTDB lineage: Bacteria > Pseudomonadota > Gammaproteobacteria > Burkholderiales > SG8-41. Next base: position 169,719 of record JAUXYA010000032.1, read on the forward strand.
AACACCGCCAGTGCTTCAGGCGCGATTTTTGGCGCGATGATCACTTCGACGAACTGTTTTGAGATCGCCTGCGCGGCTACGGCATCCAGCGCGCGGTTCACCGCAATGATGCCGCCGAAGGCGGAAGTTGGATCGGTGGCAAAGGCCTTGTCATAGGCGGCCGCCACATCCGCACCGACAGCCACACCACAGGGATTGGCATGCTTGACGATCACGCAGGCCGGCGCATCAAAAGTCTTCACGCATTCCCAGGCGGCGTCAGCGTCGGAAATGTTGTTGTATGACAGCTCCTTGCCCTGCAGCTGGCAATAGCCGGCGAGGCTGCCCTGCGCTGGCACCAAATCGCGGAAAAACGCAGCCTGCTGATGTGGATTCTCCCCATAGCGCAGGGCCTGCATCTGTTCGAAATGCAAATTGAGCCGCTGCGGAAACGCGGCAAGCCGGCCATCAGCTTGCAGCGCAGTCAGGTAATTACTGATCGCACCGTCATAGGCGGCGGTATGCGAGAAGGCCTTGCAGGCAAGGCGAAATCGCGTTTCAGCGCCGACGGCGCCGCTGGCGCTGGACATTTCTTTCAGTATGCCCGGGTAGTCTGCGGGGTCAGTGACCACGGCGACATGCTGGTGGTTCTTAGCGGCGCTGCGCACCATCGCGGGTCCGCCGATATCGATGTTTTCGATGGCCTCGGCCAGGGTGCACCCGTCCTTCGCGATGGTCTGCGTGAAGGGATAGAGGTTGATCACCGCCATGTCGATGCCGCTGATACCCGCCTTCTGCATCGCGGCGACGTGTTCCGGCAGGTCGCGCCGGCCAAGCAGTCCGCCATGGATCTTCGGGTGCAAAGTCTTGACCCGGCCATCAAGCATCTCCGGAAACCCCGTGTAATCCGCAACTTCGGTGACTTCGAGGCCGGCTTCACGCAGCAGCTTTGCGGTGCCCCCGGTCGACAGCAGGGCAACGCCGAAGCCGGCCAACCCGCGCGCGAATTCGACGAGCCCCGCCTTTTCCGAAACGCTGATCAATGCCTGTTTGATGTTAGCCATGGCTGCGACTGAAAGAATGCCGGGAAATGCGGAGTGAACCCGGGCCCGGGTCAGAACTTGATGTTGTAGCTCTTTATTTTCTTGCGCAGCGTATTGCGGTTGATGCCGAGCATCGCCGCTGCATGCGACTGGTTGCCGCGCACCTTGTGCAGTACTGATTCGAGCAACGGCTTTTCCACGCTGCCAATGACCATATCGTAGACACCGCTGGCCTTCTCGCCGTCGAGATCCTTGAAATAACCGTCGATCGCGCGGCGCACGACACGGGCCATTTCGGTTTCATTCATCATGCTGCAAGTTCCTCCACATAGGTCAGGCGCTCACCCAGACCCGAAAGTTCAGCAAAAAACCTGTTCACGGCGTCGATCTGCTCAGCGCAGGTCTGCAGCTGGTTCATGCCGTGACGGAAAGCTGCGGATCCGGCCAGTCCCTTGGTGTACCAGGAGATGTGCTTGCGGGCGACACGGACGCCAGTGTGTTCACCGTAAAAGCCGTACAGGTCGTGCAGATGCGCTACGAGCACGCGATGGATTTCTTCCACTGCCGGCGGCGGCAGATGCCGGCCGGTTTCGAGGAAATGGGTAATCTCGCGGAACATCCACGGACGGCCCTGAGCCGCGCGGCCGATCATCACCGCGTCCGCGCCGGTGTACTCCAGCACGTATTTCGCGCGTTCCGGGCTGGTGATGTCGCCGTTGGCGATGACCGGAATGCGGATCTCCGCCTTGACCGCGGCAATGGTGTCGTACTCGGCCTCACCGCTGTAACCGCAGGCGCGGGTGCGGCCGTGGATCGCCAGCGCCTGGATACCGGCGCTTTCGGCAATACGCGCAACCATGCGCGCATTGCGGTGATCGCGGTCCCAGCCGGTGCGTATCTTCAGTGTCACCGGCACATCGACCGCACCGACCACAGCATCAAGAATGCGTGCGACCAGCGGCTCGTCTTTCAGCAGGGCCGAGCCAGCCATCACGTTGCAGACTTTTTTTGCCGGGCAGCCCATGTTGATGTCGATGATCTGCGCACCCTGGTCGACGTTGTAGCGTGCGGCATCCGCGAGCATCTGCGGATCGGCGCCGGCAATCTGCACCGAGATCGGATCGACTTCACCATCGTGATTGGCGCGGCGTCGGGTTTTTTCGGAACCCCAAAGCAGGGAATTGCTGGCGACCATCTCCGACACGGCCATGCCGGCGCCCATCGTCTTGCACAACTGGCGGAACGGACGGTCGGTCACGCCCGCCATCGGTGCCACGATGAGGTTGTTCTTCAGCTGAAGGGAACCGATGCGCACCGGTGTTGTTCTTTTGCAGGTGTCGGGAGAAAGGGCGCCATTGTAATCACACCGGCGCGGCATGCAAAGTAAAATGTGCCTCTTTTTTGGGCAGCCGTGTCGTTTACACCACGCACAATCGTATCCAGCGCCGATCGCTGCAGAAAATCTTCTTTGCGATGAACACCTTTAGTGCGGATTGCTCGAAAGCCACCTGCAGATTGCCGGACAGGCCACCGGTTCGCGCCGTTCAGCCGCGCGCGCCGAACGTCATGCGTCTTGCGAGAAAATTTTTCAGCGGCGGCACACTGCCGAGCAATGCAAGCCCCATGCCACGCGCGAGGCGCAATGGCGGAAACTCGTTGGAAAACAGCCTGACCAGTCCGTGCGTGAATCCGATGCCACCGCCGCGATCGATGCTGCGGCGGCGCCGGTAAGCCTGCAGCCAGGCGTCGGAGCCCAGCGGATCAGTTCCGTCGTGGATGATCTGCTCAGCAAGCTCCCATGCATCGCGCAATCCGAGATTGAATCCCTGTCCTGCAACCGGATGCAGTGTCTGCGCGGCATTTCCGATGAACACGACGTGGCCGGCATCGGCAGAAGCGCGCCGCCGGCGCAAAGCATGACTGACACGCGCCGACACCGCAGTGAAGCGGCCGGCACGACCACCAAATTCGTTTTGCAGTTGAGCCAGGAAATCCGGCGCGTCCGCCGCACACAGATCCAGTGCACGCTCCGGCGTAGTCGTCCATACCAGAGCCCACCCCTCAGCATCAGGCAGCAGCGCCAGCGGCCCCTGGGGGGTGAAGCGCTCGTAAGCCGTGTTGTTATGCGGGCGCTCACTTACGACATGTGCCGTCACTGCGCATTGCCGATAATCTTCGGATCCGGCATCGGACACAGCGCCGCCGTCAGCGATGACCGCGAGCGCGGTATGCAACTCTTTCGTTTCTCCGTCCTGACAGTACTGGACTAGCGCCGGGTTGCCGCCCTGCCAGGATTCAACCTGCGCTCCGTGGCGGCAGGACGCGCCACTGCTCGCCGCCGCCTCGGCAAGCAGCGCCGCAAGGCGGCCGTAATCGACGACATAGCCGAGGTCGGGCATGCCTGTTTCGTCTGCACTCATGCTCACGCGCCCAAAACCGCCGCGTTGTGACACATGGATCAGGCGTATTGGCGTTGCGCTGGCCGCGAGTCCGGACCACACGCCGAGACGCTCAAGCACCAGGCGACTGCCGTAAGACAATGCCAGTGGGCGCCGGTCAGTGGACTGCACGGACTGCGCCTCCAGCAGCAGCGTTCGCAGACCGGCATCGCGCAGAGCCAGCACCAGCGCGCTGCCCACCGGACCGCCACCGGCAATGACGATGTCGGCCGCTTCAGTCACGGGCCGCGCGCATCAGCGCCTCGATATCGGTCACGTCCTTGGGTGCACTGGCACTGAGGATTTCATGGCCTTGTGCGGTAACCAGCACGTCATCCTCAATGCGCACCCCGATATTTGCGAAGGCTTCGGGGACACCGGGTGCCGGCCGGATGTAACAGCCGGGCTCCACGGTCAGCACCATGCCCGGATGCAGTTCACGCCAGACGCCGCCGATCTTGTATTCACCGGCGTCATGCACGTCGAGTCCGAGCCAATGGCCAGTGCGATGCATGTAAAACTGCCGGTACGACTCCTGTTCGAGGACGCCATCGAGTGCACCCTGGAGCAGGCCGAGATCGATAAAGCCCTGCGCCAGCGTTTTCACCGCCGCGTCGTGCGGTTCGTTCCAGCAGACGCCGGGCCGGACTGCGGCAATGGCTGCCACCTGCGCCGCCAGCACCAATTCGTAGACCGCGCGCTGCGGACCACTGAAGCGGCCATTGACCGGAAAGGTGCGCGTGATATCGGACGCATAGCCGTCGAGCTCGCAGCCGGCGTCGATCAGCAGCAGGTCGCCATCACTCAATGGCGCGCTGTTGTCGATGTAATGCAGCACGCAGGCATTGGCGCCGCCGGCCACGATGGGCGTATAGGCCGGCGCCTGGGCACCACAGCGGCGGAACTCGTGCTGCAGCATGGCTTCGATTTCATATTCGGTGGCGCCGGGCCGGGTAGCCTGCATCGCGCGCCGGTGCGCGGCACCGGAAATTTCACCCGCTTGGCGCATCAAGGTCAGTTCGTGTTCGTCCTTGATCAAACGCATCTCGTCGAGCGGCGCGTGCACATCACGGATTTCCTGCGGCGCGGCAACACCGCTGCGTGCGCGACCGCGTACAGCGTTGATCCACCCCAGCACGCGCGCATCCCAGGCGGCATCAGCGCCGAGATGCGCGTGCACGGCCAGCCGATCCGCCAACAGATCGGGCATGCGCGCATCGAGCTCCTCGACCGGATGCGCTGCGTCGAAGCCGAAGGTTGCGCATGCCGCCTCGGGCCCGTAGCGATAACCGTCCCAGATTTCCCGTTCGGCATTCTTCTCGCGGCAAAACAAAACGCTCTGCGGCGTAACCCCTCCGATCAGCACCAGCACGGCTTCGGGCTCGCGGAATCCGGTCAGGTAATAGAAGTAGCTGTCGAAACGATAGGGGTAATGGGCGTCGCGGTTGCGTATACGTTCCGGGGCGGTCGGCACGATGGCGACGCCGTTACCGAGCATCGCGGCAAGCCGGGTCCTGCGCGCGACATGCACCGCAGCGGATGGCAAGGGAGTCTGCATGGAATGATTATAGCTGCGGCGATCAGCCACCGAGCTGTGCGTCCAGCAGCGCCGCCCAGGCGTTTTCATGGTCCGGCAGCATAGTTTCGACTTTAATGCGCAGATCAGCGAACTGCTCGCGCAGCCGGTCCGCCACGGGGCCCGGAGCAAGCCCTGCAAGCAGGCCCTCGGCAGCGGTCAGCGATTCACGAACGCCCGCGGCTATGGCAAGTGCACTCTTCAATCGTGCGCGCGGGTGCGGTATCCAGCCACGGTCGGCTCCGAGGTTTTTCAGGCGCTCACCGAGCTCGAGCAGGCGCTTGCGCAGCCGCGGCGCATCGCCCAGGCGCTGCATCGCCGGATCGTCCCACACTGCTGTTTCCATCAGATCCAGCCATAGCGAGCGCAGTTCTGCGATCCAGGCCGGATCAAGAACCAGCGCAGCGTCGGCTTGCGCAGGATCCAGCGCGGCGTTCATGCCGAGGCCAGTCGGCGGCCGGCTTCTGCGAGACGCCCGGGCGTGCCGACGTCCTGCCAGTAGCCCGCATAGAGTTCGCCCGTCACCTGCTGCTGGGCGATGCCCGCGTACAGGAGATCGGCAAGGCGCGCCTTGCTGCCGGGCGCAACGCCGGCAAACAGCGCGGGATGATAGGCGCCGATGCCACTGAAGGTATGGCGCGGACTGCCCTCGGCGGTAACCCGTCCCGCCGCGAGGCCAAAATCGCCGGCGGTGTGGTGCGGCGGGTTGGGCACCAGCACCAGATGCGCAAGCGTACCGGCACGGAGCAGCCCACGGGTCGTCGCCACCAGCGGGGAAAAATCATAGTCGGTACAGACGTCGGCATTGACCACGATGAAGGGGGCGGTTCCCAGCAGCGACAGCGCGTTCGCGATTCCGCCGGCGGTCTCCAGCGCCTCGACCTCGCGCGAATAGGCTATGCGGACGCCAAACGCGCGGCCGTCGCCCAGCGCGGCCTCAATCTGCCCGCCGAGATGAGCGAGGTTGATTACGACATCCGTCACGCCCGCATTTGCCAGGGCCTGCAGGATGCGCAGGATCAGCGGCCGGCCCGCAACCGGCAGCAGGGCCTTGGGCGTGTGATCAGTCAGCGGCCGCATGCGTTCGCCGCGTCCCGCCGCGAGGATCATCGCTTTCATCGCGGTCAGCGCGTTCAGAAGGTGTAACCGATCTGGGGCGGACGCTGCTCGAACTCATCGAGCAGCCGGGCCAGCGCAGAGAGTTCATCGTAACGCGAACAGACAGCCCTGGTGTAGGCGAGGAATCGCGGAGCGTCTTCGAGATAGGCCGGCTTGCCGTCGCGGTAACGGATGCGCGCAAATATGCCGAGCACCTTCAGGTGACGCTGCAGCCCCATCCACTCGAAAGCGCGGTAGAAGGCCCCGAAATCCTCGTCGACCGGCAGTCCTGCACGCTTTGCCTGCTCCCAGTAGCGCACCACCCAGTCCAGCGCGCGTTCCTCCGGCCAGCTGATGAAAGCATCGCGGAACAGCGAGGCGAGGTCGTAGGTCGGCGCGCCGTACACCGCATCCTGGAAATCGAGCACGCCGGGATTCGGTGAGGACAGCATCAGGTTACGCGGCATGTAATCGCGGTGCACATACACCGGCGCCTGCGCCAGCGCGCTGTCGGCGAGCAGGCCGTTGATGCGGGCCAAAGCTTCGCGCTGCACCGCGGACAGTGTGATGCCGAGGTGGCGGTCGACATACCACTCGGGAAAAAGGTCCATCTCCCGCTGCAGCAGCGCGCGGTCGTAAGGCGGCAGCACGCCCGGGCGGCTCGCCCGCTGCCAGGCGACCAGCGCGGTGATCGCATCGCCGAACAGCGCATCGGCATTGGCGTCATTCAGCGCTTTGAGGTAAGTGGTGTCGCCGAGGTCGGTAAGCAGAAGGTATCCGCGGTCGATGTCGGCGGCAAGCACCTGCGGCACATGCAGCCCGGCATCGGCCATCAGCCGCGCGACCTTGACAAAGGGACGGCAGTCCTCGCGTTCGGGCGGCGCATCCATCGCGATGCGCGTCGCACCGGAAAATGTCACGCGGAAATAGCGGCGGAAGCTGGCGTCGGCCGAAGCCGGCTCAAGCGAGTATGCGGCGCCGGCAAGGGCTCCGTCGAGCCATGCGCGCAGCGATTCGAAGCGCTCATCGCGCCCGGCCACTGGAGAGGGATTCAAGCGTTGCTTCATTCAGTGAATTGTGAGATTTTACCCCACCTCGCCTGACACCCCCCTCTGATGCCCTCCTCCAGAAAAACCCGGATTGCGCTTGCCGTGCTTTGCGCACTGCCGCTGATGGCCGGGGCAGACCAGGGACTGAAACTCAAATCGCAGCCCACCCTGCTGCTGCTGCCGGCGGACAACACCGACGAGGTGCCGCTGTTCATCGAGGCCGACCGCCTGCAGGGCATACAGGACAGGGAAATCGAGGCCCAGGGCAGCGCCCGGCTGCGCAAACGCGGACAGGCCTTCTTCGCAGACTGGATGCGCCACGAGACGCCCAGCGACATACTCACAGCCAAGGGCAATGTGCGCATCGAACAGGACCGCGAAATCATCGAGGGCGACGCGCTGCGTTACGAGATCGCGACCGATCGTGGCTTCATGGAGCGGCCGCGCTACATGCTGATGAGCGTGCCGCCGGGTTCCGGTCCGGGCGGCGCTGCGCGCGCCGGCGAAACCGATGGCCGCGGCAGCGCAGAGCGGCTGCTGTTCGAGGGCCCCGGCCAGTACCGCGTGCAGAGCGGCAGCTACACGACCTGCGAACCGGGAAACGACGCCTGGTTCATCCGTGCCCGGCAGCTCGACATCGACCGCAGCCGCGATGTCGGCATTGCCCGCGACGCCAGCATCGTGTTCTTCGACCAGACCATTTTCTACTCGCCCTACCTTTCGTTCTCACTGCACCAGGAACGCAAGTCAGGCTTCCTGACGCCCAGCTACCGCACCTCGAACACCACTGGCTTCGAGTTCACCGTTCCCTATTACTGGAACATCGCGCCGGAAATGGATGCCACGCTGTATCCGCGTTACATGACCAAGCGCGGCCTGCAGCTCGGCGGCGAGTTCCGCTACCTCAACCCCAATTGGCGGGGCGAGGTGCGCAGCGAAGTCCTTGCCAACGATGAGCGGGTCGACCGCGACCGCTGGGCCCTGTTCGCCAAGCACCAGCAGAACATCGGCCGCGGCTGGAGCGGCAACGTCAACATCAACCGCGTGTCCGACGGCAAGTACTTCACCGACCTCTCGACCCAGGTTGCCGTGACCTCGCAGGTCTATCTGACCAACGACCTGACGCTGGCGCGCGGCGGCACCTGGAGCGACGGCGGCACCTACAGTTTTTCCGCCTTCACCCAGCGCTGGCAAACCCTGCAGGCTGACCCGCTGGCGCCGCTGGTGGCCCCGTACAACCGGCAGCCTCAACTCACGCTGGCGGCCCAGCGCCTGGGCACCCGCGTCGGCGATTTCGACCTGCTCGGCAGCTACACGGCTTTTGACCATCCTTCGCTGGTCAATGGACAGCGTGTAGTGATCAATCCCAGCTTTTCGCTGCCGCTACAGAACGCATTCGCATTCGTGACCCCGAAAATCGGAGCCCATATCACGCGTTACGCGATGGGCAAGAACAATGCCGCCAATCTGGAAGACCGCACCCGCGCATTGCCGATTTTCAGCGCCGAAACCGGTGTCGTGCTCGAGCGCGAAATGCAGTCCCGCGGCCAGACACTGATTCAGACGCTCGAGCCCAAGGCCTACTATGTTTACATCCCTTACAGTGACCAGAGTCGTCTGCCGAATTTCGAAAGCGGCCTGCAGGACATCAATTTCGCGACCCTGTTCACCGAAAATCAGTTCAGCGGCAGCGACCGCATCAACGACGCCAACCAGTTGACGGCGGGTGTCAGTTCACGCTTCATTGACGCCAGCACCGGCATCGAGCGGCTCCGCGTGGCGCTGGCCCAGCGCTATTATTTCCAGCCGCAGCGGGTGACCGTGCCCGGTGTCGCGCCGCGCGCGCGTGACAGCAACAGCTCGGATGTGCTTGCGGTTATCAGCGGCAACATCGCGAAAAACTGGACCACCGAAGCCGGCTGGCAGTACAACACCGACCTCAAACAGATGCAGAAATTCAACATCGCGGGACGTTACCAGCCGCAGGCCGGCAAAGTGCTGAACCTGGCCTACCGCGATACTGTCAATACCTTGCGCCAGGTTGATTTTTCGGCGCAATGGCCGATCGACAGCCGGTGGAGCGGAGTCGCCCGCTGGAACTACTCGATCCGCGACAACCGCACTCTGGAAGCAGTGGCCGGCATTGAATATAACGACCGCTGCTGGTCGCTGCGCGTCATCGGGCACCGGTTTGCGACCACCACCTCAGCGGCCAGCACCTCGATTTTCGTCCAACTCGAGCTGAGCGGTATTTCGCGCATCGGCACCAACCCGACCGAAGTCCTGTTCCGCAACATTAGCGGCTACAAAACCATGGATCCCCGCGCGGGCGCTCCGGTCCAATACAATGTACCCGGCGTGTTCTAGCCGTCCCCGGCGGATCTGCGCCGGATAACCCGACATTCCTGGATTCAACATGCCATTCCGACTCTGCCTCGTCCTCTCCTGCGCAGCCGTTCTCGCGGTCACCGCACCGGCGGTCCATGCCCAGGGCGCCAAGCCGCGCGCCATCGTCACCGTGGACCGCATCATCGCCGTGGTCAACGACGAGATCATCACGCAGAAAGAACTCGCGGCGCGTGTCGATTTCGCCCTGCGGCAACTGCGCCAGCAGGGGACACCGCCGCCACCACGCGACGTCATCGAACGCCAGCTGCTTGAGCGCCTGATCGGCGACCGGGTGCAGATGCAGCACGCACGGAACATCGGCATGCGCGTCGACGACGCCGAACTCGACAAGGCGCTGGAGCGTATTGCCACAGACAACAAACTCTCGCTCGCGCAGATGCGGGGAACACTGGAGCGTGACGGCGTACCCTTCGAAAAATTCCGTGAGGACATCCGCAGCGAGATCACGCTGGCGCGACTGCGCGAGCGCGAGGTCGCGCAGAAAATCGTCATCACCGAGTCCGAGATCGACAACTTCATCCAGAGCCAGCAGGCGCAGCCGGGCCGCAGCGACGAGTTCAACGTCTCGCATATCCTGGTATCGGTTCCGGAGAGCGCCTCGCCGGAGCAGCTGCAGACGCGGCGCGCGCGGGCGGAAGAAGCGCTGGCACAGATCCGGGGAGGCGCGGATTTCCGCCAGATCGCCGCGGCCTTTTCCGATGCCCCGGAAGCGCTCCAGGGCGGCCTGCTCGGCTGGCGGGAAAGCGAGCGCCTGCCAACCCTGTTCCTTGAGGCCCTGCGTGCGCTGCAGGCCGGACAGCTGACGGATCTGCTGCGCAGCCCCAACGGCTTCCACATCCTGCGCCTCAACGAGCGCCGCGGCGGACAGGCGCCGATCATGGTACAGCAGAGCCGCGCCCGCCACATCCTGATCAAGACCAATGAACTGGTGTCCGAAACCGAGGCCCGCAACCGCATGCTGGCGCTCAAGGAGCGCCTCGACAACAAGGCGGATTTCGCCGAGTTGGCGCGCGCGCATTCCGAGGACACCAGCGCCTCCCGCGGCGGCGACCTGGGATGGCTCAATGCCGGTGACACAGTGCCCGAATTCGAGCAGGCGATGAATGCACTGAAGCCTGGCCAGATCAGCGCGCCGGTGCGCAGCCCCTTCGGCTGGCACATCATCGAAGTCCTGGAGCGGCGCACCCAGGACATGACCCGCGACGGTCAGCGCATGAACGCGCGCCAGGCGCTGCGCGAACGCAAGACCGACGAGGCCTATCAGGAATGGGTGCGACAGCTGCGCGACCGCGCTTACGTCGAGCGGCGTCTTGACGAAAGCTAGACCACCCGCCTGCGCCATGAATCCGCCTGAAGCGGCCCGACTGCCCCTTGTTGCTGTCACAGCCGGTGAACCCGCCGGTATCGGCCCCGAGCTCTGCATGATGCTCGCCCGCCGCAGCCTGCCCGCACAGGTGGTATTCATTGCGGACGAAGGGCTGCTGCTCGAGCGTGCCCGCTCGCTCGATCTGTCGGCACCCGTCCTGTCGCAGTGGTCCGGACCCGGCGATCCGGCAGCCGTCTCGGTACTGCACGTGCCGCTGGCCAGACCGTCGCGGCCCGGTGTGCTCGATCCGGCGAACAGTCCCTACGTGCTGCGCACACTGGAAATCGCCGCCGACGGCTGCCGCGACGGCCGTTTCGATGCGATGGCCACTGCACCGGTGCACAAAGCCGTCATCAACGATGCCGGTATCGCCTTCACCGGCCACACGGAGTTTCTGGCCGAGCACTTACAGGTGCCGCAGGTGGTGATGATGCTCGCCGGCGGCGGCATGCGTGTGGCACTGGCCACCACTCACCTGCCGCTGCGGGATGTCGCTGCCGCGATCACCCGCGAGGGCCTGGAACGCACGCTGCGCGTGCTTCATGCCGACCTCGTCGCACGTTTCGACATTGCCCGGCCGCGCATCCTCGTTGCCGGACTCAACCCGCATGCGGGCGAATCGGGGCATCTCGGCCGCGAGGAAATCGAGATCATCGGTCCGGTGCTCGAGCGTCTGCGCGGCGAAGGTTGGGCGCTTGAGGGCCCGCTGCCCGCCGACACGCTGTTCCAGCCGGAGAAATTGAAGCACTGCGACTGCGTGCTGGCGATGTACCACGACCAGGGGTTGCCGGTGCTCAAGCACGCGAGCTTCGGCGGCGGCATCAATATCACACTCGGACTGCCGATCATCCGCACATCGGTCGACCACGGCACCGCGCTCGAACTCGCCGGCTCCGGCAGGGCCAGTTGCGACAGTCTGGTCGCGGCGGTCGAACTCGCGGCTGAGCTGGCCCGGCACAGCCACGGCGCATGAGCAAGGGCGCGACGTCCAGGCACATTCCGCGCAAGCGATTCGGCCAGAATTTCCTGGTCGATGACGGCATCATCGCCGGTATCGTCGACGCCATCCGACCCCAGCGCAGTGACACGGTCGTCGAAATCGGGCCCGGGCTCGGCGCGCTGACCGAGCCGCTGCTCGACCGGCTCGATCATCTGCATGTCGTTGAAATCGACCGCGACCTTATCGCGCTGCTGCGCAAACACCATCAACCCGAGCGCCTGCTGATCCACGAGGGCGACGTGCTGGATTTCGATTTTTCGACGCTGGGCAGCAAGCTGCGCGTAGCCGGCAACCTGCCCTACAACATTTCCACTCCGCTGATGTTTCGCCTCGCAGCCTTCGCCAGCGGCATCCGCGACATCCACGTAATGCTGCAGAAGGAAGTGGTCGAGCGGATGGTTGCCGCGCCGGGCGACTCGGCATTCAGCCGCCTGTCAGTCATGCTGCAGTACCGCTTCGATATGGAAAAGCTCATCGACGTGCCGCCCGAATCCTTCGAGCCCGCGCCGAAAGTGGATTCCGCGGTGGTACGGCTGACGCCCCACGCGACGCTGCCGTATCCGGCAAGCGATGAAACGGTGTTCGCCGACATCGTCTCGCGCGCCTTCAGCCAGCGCCGCAAGACGCTGCGCAATACACTGAAAGGCCGGGTTCCGGACGCAACATTCGCGCGGCTGGGCATTGATGCCGGCGCGCGCGCGCAGGAGCTGTCAGTCGCGGATTTTGTGCGCATCGCCGACGCCGTCGCAGCGCCAGCCTGAAATTCAGGCTGCGGTCTTGCGCTGGACGAACTCGATCTTGTAACCGTCGGGATCCTCGACGAAGGCAATCACCGTCGTGCCGTGTTTCATCGGACCGGCCTCGCGCGTGACGCGGCCGCCACGCTGCTTCACTGCCTCGCAGGCCTTGTAAGCATCATCGACTTCGACCGCGACATGGCCAAAACCGCTGCCCATGTCGTAGAACTTTGTGTCCCAGTTATGAGTCAATTCGAGCACGGCGGCACGCGATTCGTCATCGTAACCAACGAAGGCGTTGGTGAAGCGGCCATCCGGATAGTCTTTCCTGCGCAGCAGGTGCATGCCGAGCACCTGGGTATAAAAGTCGATCGAGCGCTGCAGGTCGCCGACCCGGATCATGGTGTGCAACAGTCTCATTGCCGCTCCATACTCAGATCTGCACCATCTCAAAATCCTCCTTGCGCGCACCGCATTCCGGACAGGTCCAGTTCATCGGCACGTCTTCCCACTTGGTGCCCGGGACAATGCCCTCGTCCGGAACACCGGCGGCTTCGTCATAGATATAGCCGCAGATCAAGCACATGTATTTACGGTACTGTCCGTTATCGGTGGTCATCATCAGCGTCTTCTGGGTTACTTGTGGGTTATTAAGCTACAATCGTCTCGACATTCTAGCTGATCCCCCTCACCGCGCTTCATCCTTCGCGCCCGAACTTCGCGCATGACCGACTCCCCGCCCATTGTGATGGTTTTTGCCGCCACCGATCCTACCGGCGGTGCCGGCTTGCAAGCCGACATCATGACGCTCGCGAGCATGGGCTGCCATCCGGTATCGGTAGTCACCGCGATCACCATCCAGGACACCACCGGGGTTGACAGCATGCAGCCCATCGACGGCGAATGGGTCGCCGACCAGGCGCGTTGCATCCTTGAGGACATGCCGGTCGCCGCGTTCAAGGTCGGCGTGCTGGGCAGCCTCGAAGCCGTCGCCGCAGTCGCGGAAGTGGTCTCCGATTACCCGGAGATTCCGCTGATCCTCGATCCGGTGCTGGCCTCGGGTCGCGGTGACGAACTCGCCTCCGACGAAATGCTCACAGCCATCCGCGAACTGCTGATTCCACAAACCACCATCGTCACGCCCAACAGCATCGAAGCACGCCGGCTTGCAGCTGACGACAACGACGAAGACGACAATCCGGATCTCGCTGAATGCGCGCGGCGCATACTCGACGCCGGCTGCGAGTACGTGTTGATCACCGGCACCCATGAGCACACCGGCGACGTCACCAATACGCTTTACAACAGCGAGGGCGTAGTGCGCAGCGATTCATGGCCGCGCCTGCCCGGCAGTTACCATGGCTCCGGCTGCACGCTGGCCTCGGCACTGGCAGCGACCATTGCCAATGGCGTCGACATTCAGGAAGCCGTGCGCGACGCGCAGGAATACACCTGGCAGTCGCTGAAGCTCGCCTTCCGTCCCGGCATGGGACAGCATATTCCCGACCGCCTGTTCTGGGCGCGTGAGGACGAGACCTCGGGCGCAAGCGCAAGCGAAGGCGACGACGAGCCGCAGGCGTGAAGCCGACGATCGCAGGGCTTTACGCGATCACCCCTGACCTCGCTGACACGCGGGAACTGCTGCGTTGCGCGCGCGCGGCGCTCGAAGGCGGCGCGCAAGTTCTGCAGTACCGCAACAAGGCGGCGGACACCACGCTGCGCCGCGAACAGGCGCGGACCCTGCAGGCACTCTGCGCCGCCACCGGTGTGCCGCTGATCATCAACGATCACCTCGATATCGCCCTCGATTGCGGCGCCGCTGGTCTGCACCTGGGGGGCAAAGACGGCGACATTGCGGCTGCGCGTGCACGTCTGGGCCCCGGCCGGCTGCTGGGCGCCTCCTGCTACGACCGTATTGAACTTGCCGAAGCCGCCATCGCCGCGGGCGCGGACCACGTGGCCTTCGGCAGTTTTTTCCCGTCCACCATCAAACCCGGTGCCGTGCGTCCGCAGCCCGAACTGATCTTCCGTGCCCGCGAACGCCTGCGTGTGCCGATAGTGGCCATCGGCGGCATCACGCTGCAGAATGCGCCACAATTGTTGAATGCCGGCGCCGACGCCCTCGCCGTGATCTCCGCGCTGTTCGACGCTGCGGACATCGCCGCCGCAGCACGAAATTTCCAGATCCTGTTTGAAAACCGCCATGAAAAAAAGCCAGAAACTCTTTAACCACGCCCAGCTGATCATCCCCGGGGGCGTCAACTCTCCTGTGCGCGCCTTCAAGTCCGTCGGCGGCACGCCGCTGTTTTTCCAGCGCGGCAAGGGCGCTCTGGTCTGGGATGCCGACGGCAACAGCTATGTCGACTACGTGGGTTCCTGGGGACCGCTGATCTGTGGCCACGCCCACCCCGACGTGGTGAAGGCCGTGCAGCTGGCGGCGGAAAGGGGATTGTCCTTCGGCGCGCCGACCGAAGCCGAGGTCGACATGGCCGATGTGCTACGCCGGCTGATGCCCTCGCTGGATCAGGTCCGTCTGGTCAGCTCCGGCACCGAAGCGACGATGAGCGCGATCCGCCTCGCCCGCGGCTTCACCGGACGCAGCAAGATCATCAAGTTCGAAGGCTGCTACCACGGCCATGCCGACTCGCTGCTGGTGAAGGCCGGTTCGGGTGCGCTGACCTTTGGTCAACCGTCCTCTGCCGGTGTGCCGGCGGAAACCGCGGCGCATACGCTGGTGCTGGACTATAACGACCCGGCTGGAGTCAAAGCCGCCTTTGCCCGCGAAGGCGGCGAAATTGCTGCAGTGATTGTCGAACCCGTCGGCGGCAACATGAACCTGGTGCCGCCGCGCCCCGGATTCCTCGAATTGCTGCGCCAGTTGTGCACCGAGCATGGCGCAGTGCTGATTTTCGATGAGGTCATGACCGGCTTTCGTGTTGCGCTGGGGGGGGCCCAGGCCTTGTACGGCATCAAGCCCGACCTCACGACCTTGGGCAAGGTCATCGGCGGCGGCCTGCCAGTGGGCGCCTTCGGCGGACGCCGCGAGATCATGCAATGTCTGGCGCCGCTGGGTCCGGTTTATCAGGCGGGCACCCTCTCCGGCAATCCGGTGGCCGTCGCCGCCGGCCTCGCCACTCTGCAGCTGATTCAGGCGCCCGGTTTTCATGACCGGCTGGCCGCAACCGCACACCAGCTGTGCAGTGGCCTTACCGAGGCGGCACAGGCCCGACGCATCCCGTTCTCGGCGCGCAACGTCGGCGGCATGTTCGGCCTGTTTTTCCGCGAAACGCCGCCGGCCACCTTTGCCGAGGTGATGCAATGTGACAAGGACGCCTTCAACCGCTTCTTCCACGCCATGCTTGCCGAGGGCATTTACCTCGCGCCCTCTGCTTACGAAGCGGGCTTTGTGTCCGCCGCCCATGGCCCCGCCGAAATCGAGCGCACTATCAAAGCTGCAACCAAGGTTTTTGCTGCACTTTAGCTCACAATATAACAAAAATATTAATAAAAACAAGTAGTTATAATTTATATAATTGCTGCACCTACTGAGTCCCTGCAACAAATCCACCGCCTTGCCATGGAAAAGATCCGTCTATCGAAACTGATGTCGGAGCAGGGCCTGTGCTCCCGCCGCGAAGCCGACAGCTATATCGAGCGCGGCTGGGTCTTGGTCGACGGCGTGCCCGTCACTGAGCTGGGCACCCGCATCCTGCCCACCCAGACCATCACCCTGAGTGCCGCAGCGCAGGACCGGCAGCAGGCGCGGGTCACGATATTGCTGCACAAGCCCATGGGTTATGTGTCGGGTCAGGCGGAAAAAAACTATAAACCGGCATCAACCCTGGTTCTTGCAGACAGCCACTACAGCGGTGACCGCAGCAAACTGCGCTTCGGCCCGCAGCATCTGCGCGGCCTCGCGCCGGCTGGCCGCCTCGACATCGACTCCACCGGACTGCTGGTGCTGACCCAGGACGGCCGCATCGCCAAGCAGCTGATCGGTGAAAACTCGCGGATCGAAAAGGAATATCTGGTGCGGGTGACGGGCCGGCTCAACGCCGAAGGCCTGGCCAAACTCAATCACGGCCTGAGCCTCGATGGCGAAGCCCTGCGTCCGGCCAAGGTCTCGTGGCAGAACCGCGACCAGCTGCGCTTCGTGCTGCGCCAGGGAAAAAAACGCCAGATCCGTCGCATGTGCGAACTGGTCGGACTGACGGTGGTCGGCCTGAAGCGGGTGCGTATCGGCAAGATCATGCTCGGCGACCTGCCCGTTGGCCAGTGGCGCTACCTGCGCGACGACGAAAGTTTCTAGGACCCCTCCCAAAAATGCCTGCGCATGACAGGCCGGCGTTGTCCTGACTGCGCTCGGCAGGATTTTAAGCCGGGTTGTCAGTGGTCAGCCGGCTGGCCGGCGCACCAAGGGTTTTGGTGCCGGTGGACGCGTGCTGATACGGCGCTTCTGCGGCGGCCTGCCAGTGTCAGCCACCACTGGCTTCCGATCATCCGCAAACTGCTCTGACAAGCGCGTCAGTTCTTCCTGCAACGATGGCGGGCCGCCAATAATCGTAATGCGCTGACGACGTGCCTGGCCGTTGGGCAGCTCATGCAGGCGGACCATGTAAAGCAGCAGGTCTTCCGTGGTGTAGTGCAGGTCGCCGCCGATGCGCGGGAAATCGCGCGGAATCGCGGGATGTGCGGGTGACCGCCCGGGGAACAGCAATTGCATCACCAAGCCCATGCAACTCAGACAGATTTCGCGTTCCCGGGTGCCGCTGAAGCAATACGCCGTTTCGTCATTGATCCAGGACGCCAGACGCTTTTCGAGATTTTCTCGAAGTACGTGCATCGCGCCTTCGTCAGCGAAAGGGCGCAGCCCGTACAAATGCTGCACCCGGAACATCCGGCCGTGCGCATCGACCCGTCCCTCCGCGATGAAATCCACGACCTGCACGCCGAGTTCCGGAAATGCCCAGGCCATGCGCCCGTCGGGCAACTCGATGCCGACCTGGATCTCCTCCTCGCCATTCGGCGCGGTGAGGACCCAGTAGTGCACATAACCGGTCTGGCCGGCTCCCGGCGCGGTGACGACGGGCAAAGCACGAAGGGCTTCGGTGGACGGGGTCCGCGGCAGTGCTGCACGCGGTTTGGCGCGAGCCGCCACGGCTGCCGGCGATACCCCGGCAACGGTGCTGCGGGGCAGGGCATGCGCGGGTGACAATCCATACAGGCACGATCCCGCGACTGCAAACACCAGTGCCCCGACTGCCGGACCGGGCCGCGATGACAATAAATAAAATCGGACTGCCCGAAGGAGAGTGTTCATGATCCGGCATTAACGCCGCAGTCCATGATGACGCGTACTGCTCACAGCTGTTTATTGCTGATTTTTTTATTGACCTCACGCTGTCGCATTTTGGCGACAGCAAACTTCGAGTCCGCGTTAGCTGGCGCGCCGGATCGCGGTCTTGGGTGCAGGACGCAAGGGGCGCTTGCCCGGTGCCTTCGCGCGGGCCGTTGCGGACGGCGCCGCATCGGCCAAGTAGGGCGCGAGCCTCGCCAGTTCCTCCTGCAGCGCGACCGGTCCGCCCAGTGCAGCGATCCGCTGCTGGCGAGCAGCAGGGTTGGGCAGCGCATGCAACCCGGTCAAGTAGAGCAGCAAATCCTCGGTGGTGTGGTATTCATCGCCGGCGATGCGCGGGAAATTGCGCGGAAAGCTCGCATAGGCCGGCGTGCGCCCCGGAAACAGGATTTGCGACACAAAGCCCATGCAGCTCAAGCAAATATCCGCTGTCACGCTGTGCAGTTCGCAATAAGGCACGCGCTTGCGAACCAGCGGCGTCACCCTTTGCATCAGTTGGCCACGCAGGCTGCGCATCGCCGTGTCGTCGGCGTAGGGTCGCAGACCGTAAAGATGCTGCACCTTGAACGCGCCGTCCGCAACCCCGACCTCGCCATCCGCAATGAAGGCAGCGACATGCACGCCCAAGCCTGGAAAGGACCAGGCGATGCGCTGGTCCGGAAGTTCAATGCCGACCTGGATTTCCTGATCACCGTTGGGCGCGGTGATCAGCCAGTAATGCACATAACCGGCCTGACCCTCGCCGGTTGCACTGACAACGGGTGCAGTGGCCACCGGTTGCGGCTGGGCCTTGCGCTTCGCGGCAGCCGCGTCCGCTTTCTTCTTCGCGGTCGCGAAGGGCTTGGCCTTGACGTCGGTCGCGGCGTGGATGGGCTGCAGCGCAGGAATCAGCAGCAGGCTAAGCAGTGCAAGTAAGCGCATGACGGCACTTGGGCCGGGGGTCTTCGCCAAAAGTTCCATACTTCGCCTGGGCCGGACGCGTAATCAGTTCCCGAAAGGCAGGCACGCTCTCAAGCAGATGGGTAGTGGATATTTTCAGTCAAGATCCACTTCCTGATTCTGTTCCATGAAACTTTACAACAGCTCGATGCCAAACCGCCGCACAAGCAGCGCAAACAGCCCGAAGCAAACTACCGTGATCAGTACGCAGGCGCCCAGCGTCGGCCAGAACCCCAGGCGCGGCAGCAAGACCGGAAATACCAGGAACATCGGCAACGTCGGGATTACGTACCAGAAGGTGTACCAGGCGTGATTGGCGATTTTTTCCGGCGGCTGCTGTTCTACATACAGCCAGATCAGCGCCAGCACGGTCACCATGGGCAGGGCGGCGACGAAACCGCCGAGCTTGTCGCTGCGCTTGGCCACTTCCGAAACCAGCACGACGATCGCCGCGGTCAAAAAATACTTGGTAATGATCCAGGTCATGGCGCCTCCATGCCGCGGATTCTACCGCTTTGCAGGAACCGCCGATGCGCCGAGTCCATGCCCTGAAGCGTTGCCGCAGCGCTGCACCTCGCCTAACATCGGTGCAACGAGCAAGGGGAATCCGCATGGCACATGAACTGAAGGGCAAGGTCGCAGTCATTACCGGCGCCACACGCAAGCGCGGTCTCGGTCGTGCAATCGCACTGGCGCTGGCCCGCGCCGGCGCTGACGTCGCGGTCACCGGCAGCAGCCGCGGCAACGCCAGCCTCACGGCCGACGAACAGAAAGACGGCTGGCGCGGACTGCCCGATGTCGTCGCCGAGATTGAAGCGCTGGGCGTACGCGGCTGCGGCGCGTACATGGACGTACGCAAAGCCGAAGACGTGCAGCGCATGGTGCAGGAAGTTGTCGACAAACTCGGCCGCATCGACATCCTGATCAACAACGCCACCTATCCCCGCGCCGCCGACCGCGTGCCGGTGCAGGAACTCGACGATGATCTGTGGCGCAACATCATCGACATCAACCTGACCGGCACCATGTTGTGCTCGAAATACGTGTCGCGGCAGATGATCACCCAGGGCGAAGGCGGCAGCATTGTCAGCATTTCCTCCGGCGCCGCGCTGAAGGCGCCGGCGACCTTCTCCGCCTATGCCGCCTCGAAAGCCGGCATGCATGCGCTGATGGCGGCGCTGGCCGACGAACTCGGTGAACACGGCATCACCGCCAATGTCATCGCGCCGGGCTTCCTCGACACCGCGCGCATCGACACCCTGCGCGATCCGGCAAAATGGGAAAAGCGCCTGTCGACCATCCCGATCAAGCGCCCCGGCACCGTCGAGGAAGTCGCCGACCTCGTGCGTTATCTCTGCGGTCCCAGCGCGCGCTGGATCAGCGGCGACGTGCTGCTGATGACCGGCGGCGAAGTGCGGCGGGCGGCGCGTTAACCGGCATTCAATCCGGCGGCGCGCCGGTCTCGCATTTCCTGCAGGCCAGCGCATGGCCGATCATCGACTGGCGGCCTCCCGGCGTGGTGACCCAAGGCCGGTTGATCCACGGCGGGTTGTGGCGCACATGCTGGTAGTGGCCGCAGGCGAGTTCGGCAACCCAGTCGCCGGCGTCGTCCGGGTGGAAGCCGGTGATGGCCTGATTCAATAGCTTGCCCTTCAAGCTCAGGAGCGCTCCCCTTGAACAAACAGTGTTAGCCCGTTCTTTTTGTACAAGCCTTCACACGCTTGTAGGCTGCTACACAGCTGCGGATCTTGTCGGTTTTGCAAACACTTAAAAATATCAATAAAATCATATGCTTATTTAAATTCTAGCCACTGGTTCAGAACTCGATGCCGACATTGACCGAGTAGAAACGCTGTTTGCCGCCGCCGGCCAGCGGCGTACGGAATTCCTCGCTGCGCTTGATGCGCGTCACCGACACCCGCAGCTTGTCGATGCGCAGCGACAGACCGGCCGTGATGTCATAAACCGAATCACGACGCGCGACACCGGGGCCGCCACGAAACAACGAGCCGTCGAGAAATATGTTGTGGCCGATCAGGCGGCCGTCGACACCAGCGAAGGCGAACCATTCCCAAGGCTGGCGGCGTCCGGCGTCGTGCTCGCTGCGTGTGTTCTTCAGCATCGCGCCGCCGGGCTCGATGCTGTCGGGCCCGAAACCGGTCATGTTCTGCCCGACGCGGACAATGCCGCCGGCGCGTACCAGGGTCATGATGGTGCCGATACTGGCGCCAGCGTGCGGCACCAACTGGAAGCCGTTGCTGTCGCCATAACGCCGCTTGTGCAGATAAGTCAGCAGCACGCCGGGCTCGGCGCGGATCTGGTTGCCCCAGCCATTCGGTTCGGGCGCATCGACGATGTATTTGTGCCAGAAGGTCTGCACTTGGCGGCCCAGCGCGGGTGCGCCGACAAAACCGAAATCGAATTCGACGGTATGCAACCGGTCTTCCTTGACGCTCTGTGCGACAGCGCCGATGTACGACCACGCTGCCCAGGGCCGGTCGAAAGCTTGCGGCGTAGCGACGGTGATGTCGCGCGGTGTGTAGAGATTCTGTCCGATGAACAGGCCGAAGTGATTGCTCGCACCATCGCTGATCGCATCCAGCAGCGCGTTCGGCGGGCGGGTGATCAGCCGGGTGATGCGCTCGGCCGGCACACCGCCGCCGATCTTGATGCCGCTGGTGTAGTACTGGTCGGTGCCGCCGAAGGAATCGTTTTCGATGAAGACCTGGATCTCGCTGCCGCGCAGGTCCCAAGGTGCGCCGTCGCCGCGCTCCGCCGCTGCCGTCGGTGCCATCAGCACAGCGGCGAGTAGACTTAAAAGATGTAGAAGTAAGTGCCTGCTATGCTTGGGTAAATTTAAATATCTCTTATAAATCAACACGATATTTCTTCATCTTGCACGGATCCAAGGTCAGGCCGATGCCCGGTCCCGGCGGCAGCACCAAGCGCCCGTTTTTTATCACCAGCTCTTCGTTGGCGACATGGTCCTTGGCGTCGATGAAGCTGGAAAACTCATGGGCGTGCGGCGTGCCATAGGTGCTGGCGAAGTGCGCTGCGGCGACACAGCCGATCTGCATGTCGGCCTGGGTGCCGTTGTGCACAGGGGTGTAGAAGGATTTCGCCAGCGCGAGGATCTGCCGCGACTGGGTGTAGCCGGTACGCGCGCACTTGATGACCAGCGCGCGGATGCCGCCAAGTTTCAGTTCGTGCAGGACGTCATCCGGAGCCATGCAGGAATCGTCGCCGGAAATCGGGATTGTGGTGCGCTCGGCGCAAAACCTTTTGCCGGCGCCGTCACGCGCTGGAATCGGCTCTTCGATCAGCGCGACGTTGACCTCTTCGAAGTACGGTGCGGTTTCCAGCAGGTCCTGCGATGAATAACCCTGATTGCAGTCGATGGTGATCTCGTGCTCATCGCCGACCAGCTTGCGCAGCGCGCGCAGCAGCGCGATATCACGTTTTTTGTCGATGCCGCATTTCACTTTCCACGCCTTGAAGCCGTAGCGTTTGATCATGCGCTCGGCCTCGGCCAGCATTTCCTTGTTCGAGCCCAGCATCAGTCGACGGTTGACCGGCAGCGCCTTCGGGGTGCCGCCGAGCAATTCAGCGCAAGTGATGCCGAGGTGTTTGGCCTGGGCATCGAACAGGGCCATGTCGATGGCCGACTTGGCTGCCGGATTGCCGGCGTATTGGTCGAACACGGCCCACAGGCCAGCGATGTCGAAGGCATCGAGATTTTTCAGCTTGGGCGCGAAATGGTCCCGGATGATGGTGGCGATCGACCGCTGGGTTTCGCCGTAGATCGTCGGCCGTGGCGGTGCATCGGCGATGCCCTGCGTACCATCCGACAAGGTGACCACAACAATGACGTTGTCGATGTCCTTGATCTCGCCGCGCGCCCACTTGATGGGGTGCAGCAGCGGCACGACGACGGGAATGGCTTCGACGGAGCGGATGGAAAGTGTGCTGTCTTTGGTTTTCATGTTTGGTTTTTTCGGCATCAAGAAAAATCGAGGCGCCCTGAAAAATCGTCAGGCGCAGCCCTGACAAGGAGCCGGCGAGGCTGCGACGAGACATTACCTGAGGGTAAGGCGAGGAGCAATGCAGCCGGCGACGCCGTCAGGGCAAGTCTGACGGTTTTGCAGTGACGTTCAGAAACTGGTCGGCCAGGTGCGCATGAGATGCTGGCCGACGCCGTCGCTCATGCGCATGCGGTGGACGTCGAGCATGCGGATCAGCCAGTTGCGGGTATCGCGCGGGTCGATGACGTCTTGCGCGGTATAGATCGCGGCCATGTCGTAGGGCGAGGTGCCTTTGGACATTTTCGCCACCGCTTCCTTGAATTTCTCCGGCTCCTTCTCGGGATCGACACCGAACACGACTTTCGCCCCGAAATCCGGCTTCATGAAACTGATCTCGGCCGTCACCCAGCAGGCCACTTCGTCACAGTTGCCGCCTGCGCCCATATTGGAGACCGCAAGGCCGTAGCTCTTGCGCAGAATTACCGAAATTTTCGGCACGGTGACCAGGGTCATCGCGTTGAGCCAATTCATCACCTTGCCGGTGACGCCCTGCTGCTCACCTTCCATGCCAATCAGGAATCCCGGCTGGTCGACCAGCATCACGATTGGAATGTTGTAGGAATCGCAGAGCACGAAAAAAGCCTGCACTTTGCGACAGGCATCGGCGTCAATAGCCCCACCCTTGAACAACGGATTGTTGGCGATGATGCCTACCGACTTGCCGTCGAGCCGCGCCAGCGCAGTGACCAGGGTCTTACCAAAGCGCGACTTCATCTCGAACATCGAGCCGCGGTCGACAATGCACTGGATCACCTTGCGCATGTCATAAACCTGGTTGGTCGATTCCGGGATCAGCTTCATCACGTCGCGGATCGCCTCATCCGAGCCTTCGGGCACCGGATACTCGGGCGGGGGCTCCATGTGGTGGCTGGGCAGGTAGGACAGGAACTGCTTGATCGCATCGATCGCCTGCTCGTCGGTATCGACCACCTGGTCGACGAGCCCGCTGACTTCGGAATGCACACGCCAGCCGCCCAGCGCTTCGCCATCGCACTGCTTGCCGGTGGCCATCGAGATTAGCCGCGGGCTCGACACGGCCATGATCGCGCCCTTGCGCATCACACAGAAATCCGACATCGAGCCGTACCAGGCCGAGGAACCGTAGCAGTGGCCGAGCACGCCGGCAGCCCAGGGCACTTCGCGCATGCGCAGGTATTCCTGGGGATCGTCCTTGGAACCGATCGAGCCCGCGCCCATCACATCAGGCATGCGCGCGCCCGTCGATTCGCCGAGGAAGACCAGCGGGATGCCGCGCTTTTTCGCGACACCCTTCATGTGCTTCAGCTTCCTGATGTTGATCTGGGCGCTGGAGGCACCCTTGACGGTGAAGTCGTTGGAAATCACCGCGACTTCGCGGCCGTTGACGCGGCCGTAGCCGGCGATCTTGCCGTCGGCGGGCGTAGAAGCCTTGTCTTCCGGGCGGCTCGACACGCTGAACAGACCGGATTCAAGAAAACTCCCGGAATCGAACAGGCGGTCTAGTCGCTCGCGCGCGTTGAGCAGGCCCTGCGCCTTGCGTTCGGCGAGTTTTTCGGGCCCGCCCATTGCCAGCGCCTTCTGTTTGCGGGCGTCGAGTTCTTTCAGCAGTTCTTCAAAGGCCATGGCGTTTGCTTTGCAAGCAGGCCGTCCTTCGACAGGCTCAGGACGAACGGTGGTGGAAACGATGTCTTTGGAATTGCCCTGCGCAACCGCGGAGCCGCTGGGGTTTCATCGACAAAACTAGAGCGTGAGTCCGAGATCCTTGACCAGCTTGCCCCACTTCGCCATGCCTTCACGGATGGATTTCGCAATGTCTTCCGGTGTACCACCAGCGGGATCAATGCCCTCGGCGGCATACGCGGCCTTGATCTCCGGTGCATCGAAGGACGCATTCACTTCCTTGTTCAGGCGCGCGACGATGGCCTTCGGCGTGCCGGCGGGGGCGAGGATGCCGAACCAGCTCGCCGCGGTATAGCCGGGCAGACCGGATTCCGATGCCGTCGGCACTTCCGGAAACAGCAGGGAGCGCTTGGCACCGGTCACGGCGAGGCCACGCAGGCGATTGGTCGTCAGGTGAGTGCGCGCGCTGGGGAAGGGTGCGAACATGGTGGGCACGTGCCCACCAACGACGTCGTTCATCGCCGGACCCGCGCCCTTGTATGGCACGTGTGCCATCTGGATGCCGGCGACTGATTTCAGCTGTTCAGCAAATAAATGATTCCAGGTGCCGTTGCCAGCCGAAGCGTAATTCAGCTTGTTCGGATTCTTCTTCGCATAGTCGATGAAATCCCGGAAGGTCTTCACCGGCACCGAGGGATGGACGACGATGATGCCCGGGGGTTCGGACACGAGGACTACCGGCTCGAAATCCTTGACGGGATCGTAGGGCAGGCTCTTGTAGAGCGCGGGACCGACGAGGATATTGCCGAAGGACGCGAGCACGATGGTGTGGCCATCGGGCTGCGCCTTGGCCGCCATGTCGACCCCGAGGGTGCCACCCGCGCCGCCACGGTTATCGACGATGACCTGCTGGCCGAGGGCCGTAGTCAGCTTGTTGCCAATCAGCCGCGCCTGCACATCGGTGTTGCCCCCGGGGGCAAAGGGCACGATGAAACGGATCGGCTTGGTTGGGTAGTTCTGGGCGGAAACGGGGACCGTAATGGCCAGCATCGCCGCGGCGATCAGGGAAAGTCGGGTGTTCATGTCATGTTCCTCCAGGTTGTGCGGGGCACGCAGCGAACTTGTCTGTTGCCGCCTGTTGCGGGGCCCCATGCAGCGATGTCCGCTGCAGTTTCAAAAAAACATCTTAGTAGCTGGTCGGCCAGTTGCGCAGCAGATGTGCGCCGACGCCGTTCTTCATGCCGCGGCGATGCACATCCAGCGTGCGGATCAGCCATTGGCGGGTATCGCGCGGATCGAGCACATGCTGAGCTTCATAGAGTTCAGCCAGACCCCAGGCCGAAGTATCGCGTTCGACTTCGGCTTTCAGCTTGGCGAATTTCTCCGGATCGTCCTGCTGCTTGACGCCGTAGAGCACGTTGACCGACACCGCGGGATCCATGAAGCCGAGATCGGCCATCGGCCACACCGCAACTTCGTCGGCGTTCTTGCCGCCCGCCATGTTGATGAAAGCCTGCCCGTAATTCTTGCGCATGATGATGGTGATTTTCGGCACCGTGACCTGGGTCAGCGCGTTCATCCAGTTGATGACCTTGCCCGGCATGCCGCGCAGTTCACCCTCGATGCCGATCAGGAAGCCCGGCACGTCGACCATGAACACCAACGGCACGTTGAAGGAGTCGCAGAGCACCATGAAGCTGATGACCTTCTGCACCGCGTCAGCGTCGAGCGCGCCGCCCTTGTACATCGGGTTGTTGGCGATGAAACCGGTCGTCTTGCCGTCGACGCGGGCGAGCACGGTTGCGATCGACTTGCCGTAGCGCTCCTTCAGCTCGAAGCAGGAATCTTTGTCGGCAACTGCGGCGATGATTTTGCGTACGTCGTACACCTTGTTGCGCGACTCCGGCAGGATGTCGAAAATGTTTTTGCAGGCGTCATCAGAACCCTCCGGCACCGGCGCTTCCGGCGGCGGCTGCAGGTAATGGCTGGGCAGGTAGGACAGGAATTTCTTGATCGCGTCCATCGCCTGTTCGTCGGTATCCACCGCCATGTCAGCCAGCCCGGATATGCCGGTCAGCAGCTTCCAGCCGCCGAGTTCCTCGGCACCGATTGGTTTGTTGATCGCGATCGAGGTCACGTTGGGGCTGGCGATGGCCATTATCGCGCCCTTGCGCATGACCACGAAATCCGACATTGCCGAATACCAGGTGGAGGAACCGTAACACTGCCCGAGCAGCGCCGAACACCAGGGTGACTCGCGCAGGCGCTGGTACTCGGTCGGATCCTGGGCGATGATCGCACGGCCTGCGGAGCCCATGCGGTCGGGCATGCGCGCGCCCGAAGATTCGCCAAGCATCACCAGCGGCATGCCACGTTTGGTGGCTATCTGCTTGACGTGCTTGATTTTCTTCATGTTTATCACCGCGCTCGAAGCGCCAAGCACGGTGAAATCGTTCGAAACCAGTGCGATTTCGCGACCTTTAATCTTCGCGAACCCGGCGATCTTGCCGTCCGCCGGCGTCTTGTGCTTGACCTCGGGGCGGTGGCTACGGGCGAAAAGACCGGATTCGATGAACGAGTTCGGGTCAATCAGATAATCGATGCGTTCTCGGGCATTCAGATGCCCCTCAGCCTTGCGTTTGGCCAGTTTTTCAGGCCCGCCCATAGCCATAGCCTCGGCGGTTTTCTGCTGGAATTCTTCGATCAATTTTTCGAAAGCCACTGTATTTCCTCTGATTTCTGCATTAGTTCGCACGACTTTTCAGTCCAAGAGCATAGCTTTTATACCGTATTGTCGTCAAGCAGATTGTTGACAATCATACAAAAATTGTCTCTACACTTGATTACCGCAATCTCATCACGCGCCCTTCAGCATATGCCGGGCAATAACCAACTGCTGGATCTGGCTGGTGCCTTCGTAGAGCCGGAACAGCCGTACATCGCGGTAGAGCCGCTCCACCGCCGAGGCCTGCATGTAACCGGCGCCACCGTGGATCTGCACCGCGCGATCAGCAACGCGGCCGACCATCTCGGCGCAAAACAGTTTGGCACAGGAGGCTTCCATCGTGATGCCGGCGCCGCCGTCCTTCTTGCGCGCAGCTTCGAGCACCATGCTGCGCGCGGCATAAGCCTCGGCCTTGGAGTCGGCGAGCATGGCCTGTACCAGCTGGAATTCAGCAATCGGTTTGCCAAACTGCTGGCGCTCACGCGCATAGTTCAACGCCTCATCGAGCAGACGCTCGGCGGCGCCGGTGCAGACCGCGGCGATATTGAGCCGCGCCTTGTCGAGCACCTTCATCGCGGTCTTGAAACCCATGCCCTCCTGTCCACCGATCAGGTTGGCTGCGGGCACGCGCACGTTGTCGAAAATCACGTCGGCGGTGTGCGAACCGCGCTGGCCCATCTTGCGGTCATACGGTCCGACCGTAAGTCCCGGCGTACTGCGTTCAACGATGAAGGCTGAGACGCCTTTGGCATCCTTCGACGCGGGATCGGTACGCGCCATCACCGTAAAAATGTCGGCTTCAGGCGCGTTGGTGATGTAACGCTTGCTGCCGTTGATGACGTAGTGGTCGCCATCGCGGCGCGCGGCGGTGCGCAACGAACCGGCGTCGGAGCCGGACTCGGGTTCGGTCAGCGCGAAGGATCCGGTGATTTCACCGGCGGCTAGCCGCGGCAGGTATTTCTTTTTCTGTTCCGGCGTGCCGTCAATGACGATGCCCTGCGAGCCGATCCCGGTGTTGGTGCCGAAGCGCGAGCGGAACACCGGCGAGGCATAACACACCACCATCGAAGTCAGCACCTCTTCCTCCGAGGTCAGGCCCAGACCGCCGTATTCCTCCGGAATGGTGAGGCCGAACAGGCCCAGCTCGCGCATCGCAGCGAGGATATCAGCGGGGATTTCATCGGTTTCAGTTACTTCGTTCTCGCGTGGAATCAATTTATCGCGGACGAAGCGCTGCAGGGTGTCGAGGAGAAGGGTGAAGGATTCTGGGTCGCGGATCATGGAAATTCGGTGATGGATGGATGGTTATTGGTGAATGGTAACGGCTTGATCCGTGGAAAATGTTCGTTATCAATCACCACTCACCCTTTACTGCAGTTCGACGTTGGCATCCTTGATGACCTTCGCCCACTTCGCGATTTCGGACTGGATCAGCGCCGCGAATTCCGCAGGCGTGCCCCCTACCGGTTCGGCGCCGAGTTCGGACACGCGCTTATTGATGTCCGGAAGACGGATGATGCGCGCGGTCTCGGCCGCCAGTTTCGCGACGATATCCTTCGGTGTTCCGGCCGGCGCCAGCAGGCCGAACCAGGCGCCGGAGTCGTAACCGGGCACGCCGGCTTCGGCGATGCTCGGCAACTCGGGCATCGCTGAAGAGCGTTTTGCCGTGCTCACCGCCAGCGCGCGGAGTTTGCCGGCCTTCACCTGCGGGATGTAGGGAGGCATGTTGTCGATGGTCACCGCGATCTGGCCGCCCATCACGTCGGCCAGCACGCCGGCGCTGCCCTTGTACGGGATATGCACAATGTTTGTGCCGGTCATGCTCTTGAACAGTTCCATCGACAGGTGTGCGGTGCTGCCGTTGCCGGGCGAGCCGTAGGACAGTTTGCCGGGATTGGCTTTCACGTGGCCGATGAACTCCTTGACGCTTTTAACCGGCAGGTTGTTGTTGACCACCATGATGTTGGGCACCATTGCGACCAGGCTCACCGGCGCGAAATCCTTGACCGGGTGCCAGCCGAGCTTGCGATAAAGGCTGACGTTGATGCCATGGGAGCCGGCTGTACCCATGATCAGCGTGTACCCGTCGGCTGTCGCGCGTGCTGCCACTTCAGTGCCTATGTTACCGGCGGCACCGGCACGGTTGTCGACGATAACCGGCTGGCCCCAGGCCTCGCCCATTTTCTGACCGACAAGGCGGGCGAGGATGTCGGTGGTGCCTGCGGGCGTATAGGCAACGATGATGCGGATGGGCTTGGTCGGGTAGGGTGCAGCCGCTTGTGCAGCAACGGCCGTGACGGAAAAAGCAACAGCCAACAGATGTATTAGCAGCTTCATCGGGCTCTCCTCCAGATGAACAGGTTTGGAACGGGCGGCGACCCGCGCCTGCAGCAGCTTACTGCGAATTGCCGCGGCGAAGCAGGGTCAATGTTTTTTTACCGGGATCGACGCGCACGATGTCTCCGGTGCGGATAAGCCCGTATGGACTCGCCGACCAGCCTTCGGTAATGGTGATGCCGGCGAACACCGCGCCCTGCACCATCACCGGATTGGTCACACCAAAGACAAAAGCCTTAGGGGCGATGCCTTTGGCGCGGATGTCGTAGAACGCCCACCCGGCGGCAATTCCGCCCTTGGCGCTGGGCGTGATCAGGATCTTGTCGCGGATGTTGTGGCCTTCCAGCGCATGGCCGGGCCGCGAGATCATGCCGCTCCAGCGGTCTAGGTCGTAGCGCGGCGAGAACCCTTCGGTGGACACCAGCGCCTCGCCTTCGACCACTGGGCCAAAGGCGCGCTTCAGGCGGATCGGCTTCGCGCCCTTCACCGCACATCCTTGCCCGTGCAAGCAATGTCCACGCATTCCGCGGTGCGGCGCAGGATGGTGTTGAACTTGTGTGCGCCGATGATGTTGGCGAGTTTTGCCGAGTTGGTGACCAGATTGCTCCAACCCTCGCGCTCGCGCATCTGCGGCAGGTTCTGCAGGATATAGAAACAGACGCCCTCGAGCACGATCGCGCCCGCGTCTTCGAGGATTTTCAGGTAGCCGAGTTCTTTCGCTGCGCTTTTGACCCCGTTGCTGGTGGTGATGAACAGGTGGCTGCCCTTGGCCACACGCCGGTTTTTGAGTAGCGCCGCGAGCTGTTTCATTTCGAGCAAAGACTGCTGCGGTCCGGAAAACACGATCAGGTTCAGCGGATTGCCTTGTTTGTCGTAGCCAGCGTAAATCTTTTCGATGTCGCGGTTGCTGACGGTCATCGTTTCCTGGGGCCTGCGCCCGCCAAAGGCCGCCTTCAGCGTCGGTGCTTCAGGTGTCACGCCGACCATGTGGAACATGCCCATAGAGCCGTAACTCGCCAGTGCAGCGCCGAGCTGCTTCAATTCATCGGCCGTCGGCGAGCGCTTCATTCCGGTGAACACCGGCACCGCGTAATAATCCTGGTGGGATGAGCCGACAATCCTGCCCACCGCACCCCAGTCGGCGAGGTCATTGAGATCGGCTTTGAGATCGACGCGGAATGTGCCGCGGCGGTGTTCGTCAAGATGGAAGCCGTAAGCGGGCACGCGGCCAGTGAGTCCCGCAGCCAATGCGGCCGGTCCGGCTTCGAAATTGGACCGCGCGCCGAATACCGAATTGGCGTAGATCACGGTGCCGGTATCACCCCAGGCTACGTGCTCGCCAAGGTGGGGCTGGTAGATGGTCTGGTAATTGATGCAGGTGTCGGCGGTGATGACGTCCATCCGGCGCAGGCAGTCGATCAGTTCCCGCTCCTTGCGCACCTCGTCCCGGTCCTGCTTCAGGCGCTCGACCGCAGCGAAATCAACGCAACGCGCATTGGTGGTGGTCGGCTTCGCGCATTTCGCACCGGACTGCGCGGCACGCTCAAGAAAGGACTTGCCGGCGTCGCCCATGACCTCGATGTCGCCCATCATGTGCACGTTCGACACCGGCACAAAACACTGGGCGCCGAAGAACTTGCCGACTTCCAGTTGCAGTTGCAGTGCATCCTGTACTGCGCGGCCCTGCTCGCCGCGCAGCATTTTTTTCTCCTCTGCGGTCAGACGCATCGGGACATTTAACTATTTGTTTTTATTTATTATTTTCTATTTCAACGGCGGGCAGCAACGCCCCGGGCGCTTTTCTTTTGTGCCGGCTTCGCCGCCGGACCGAAACCCTTCTCGTAATGTGGCCCGGACATCGTACCATCCACTGCCATGCCGATGATGCCCTGCGACAGATCCTTGATGGCGAGGAAAATCACATCTTCGTCCTTGGTTGAGGCCACCAGGTTGTGCGGGGCATTCGCCGGAATATAGACTAGGGTGCCGGCGGGAGCGGAGACGCGTTTGCCGTTCACCGTCCCCACCAGCGTGCCCCGGAGCACGTAGTTCAATTGCTCATTTTTATGGGAATGCATCCGTGAACCCGTGCCGCGCGGCTTGTGGATGTAGCCGACGAGGATGCGCGCACCCTCGACGACTCCGCCGTGCGAAGTCGAATAGCCGGTACCCGCATCCACCTTCTTCAGCTTCGCCATACGGAACTGGTACTGGCCGTTTCCGGCACGGACAGCGCCTTCGGTCTTGGTTTTGACTGATGCCTTTGCTGCCTTCTTTTTTGCTGTTGCCATGCTCAACCCCCTCCGGTTGTTTGATTATTGCCGCAATGCGGATTACAGGTAATCGATCTTCTTCCAGTCCTTGGGCGTCACGCTGACCACATTCTTGTCATGGCCGGGACGACGATCGGCGTAGACGCGGCCTTCCTTCATCACGATCTGGATGTTCTTCTTGTTCTGGAACACGCGGATGTCTTTCGAAGGATCCCCCTTGACGGCGATGATGTCGGCAAGCTTGCCGGCCTCGAGGGTGCCCAGTTCGCGCTCCATCTTGATCGCGCGCGCGGCGTTGCGCGTGGCGGTCAGGATAGCGTCCATGTTGGTCATGCCGAGTTTGACGTAAATTTCCATCTCGCGGGCATTGGTGCCCATCTCGGGATCGAATCCCATGTCGGTGCCGAGCGCAATGTTGACCCCGGCCTTGTGCATTTTCTGGAAGGTTTCGAAGCAGTACGGCTGCAGCGCCTTCATCTTGTTGAGCACGAACTGCGAGGTGCCTTGATCCTTGCGCGTCTCAATCGCGTGATCGGTGCGGTGGAGCAGCGTCGGCGTCATCCAGGTGCCGGCCTCGGCAATCATGTCGATGGTCTCTTCCTCATGGAACACCATGTGTTCGATGGTGTCGGCTCCGGCTTCGAGCGCCATGCGCTGGCCGTTGGGCGTAAAGCAATGCACCGCGGCGACCTTGTGGAAGGCGTGCGCCTCATCCACGATGGCGTTGATTTCTTCCTGCGTCATGTTGCGGATATCCGGCTCTTCCTTGTCGGTCCCGCCGCCGCCGGTGGCACAGGTCTTGACGACGTCGCAACCGGCCAGCAGGTTGGTGCGCGCCAGCTTGCGCAGCTCCCACGGACCGTCGGCAGTCTGGAAACCGTAACGCTGCGCAGCGCGCGGCTGGATCAGGTCAAGGTGCGACCCGGTGATCGTCGTGAAACCGCCAATCAGCATGCGCGGGCCTTCGATGACGCCGGCATTGATCGAATCACGAATCGCACACAGGTGCGCGGTCAGCAACCCGCGGCCGGAATTGAGGCCGAGATCGCGCAGCGTGGTGAAGCCCATGTCGAAGCAGAGCTGGGCATGGAACAAGCCGTACATCTGCTGCAGTTCCGGGGTGATTTCCCACTGCGCGACGCGGTAGTTGTGGAAGGTCAGGCAGTTGAACATCATCGTGTGCAGATGAACGTCCATCAGCCCGGGCATCAGTGTCGCCGTGCCGCAATCGATGATCTCGGCCTTTGCCGGAATCTTCACCTTGCCTTTGACGCCAACCTGTTTGATACGCCGGCCTTCGAGCACGATCACCGGATCCTTGACCGGTTTGCCACCGTTGCCGTCGATCAGCAGACCACCCTTGAGAATCTTGACAGCGCCCTTGGCTTCAGGCGGCTTGAATTCGAACATCTGGGAACCTCCTCCGCGTTACGCAAATTGTAATTGCAGCTTTAAGACTGCAAAATTTGCAGAATGTAAGCGTTTGCATCGAAGCTTTGACGCTAAATAATCACACCGCCCTTGTCAAGGCAAAGTCCGCGTTGGGTCAATGCATCTTGGTCATTGCCGCGAGGAATTTCGCGTAGGCCTGGGGATCGGGCTTCGGAACCCCGGTGCTTGGGACATCAGATTGCCAACCGAGCACGTCCAGCGTGCCTTCGACGGCATTGCGCGACATGTTGCGGGTGATGAACACCAGCCGCGAGCGGCGCTCGGCATCGGGCCAGCGTTCCAGGTTCACCGGTTCGTGAATCAAGGTCTGCACGGCGTGCACCGCGACAGGCTCGCCCTCGACATTGAGCAGTCCTTTGACCCGCAGCAGTTCGGCACCGCGCAATGACGCCAGCGCGGTCAGCCAGGCGGTCAGACCGACACGGGTTACCGGCGTATCGAGCATGATGCTGTACGAACGGATGCCGGCATCGTGCGCACCCGGTGCCAAGCCATGCTGCCGGCTTTCGACCCGGCGGTAATCGTCCTCACGCAACCAGCGCGCGACATCGACCTGAGGCGACTCCGGGGCAATCGAGGCACCAAACAGTAGCGCAGGCGCAACGTCGCCACGGCTGGCCGTAGTCACTTCGGCTGCGGGATTCAATATGGCCAGCCGATCCCGCAGCAAGGCAACGTCTGCCGGCTCTGCAATGTCTGTCTTGGTGATCAGCAGACGGTCGGCCACGGCCGCCTGTTTGCGCGATTCGGGCTGCTGGTCGAGCTGGGCAGCGCCGTTGACGGCATCGACCAGCGTGATGACGCTGTCCAGCTGATAATACGGCGCGAGTTTTTCGTCGACGACGACCGTCTGCACGATAGGCACCGGATCCGCCAGCCCGGTGGTTTCGATCAGCACGCGGTCAAAAGGTGGCAGGTCACCTTCGCGGCGCTGCTTGTCGAGATCGCGCAGCGTGTTGACCAAGTCGCCACGGAGTGTGCAGCAGATGCAGCCGCTGGACAGCAGCACGGTATTTTCATTAGGCGTAGCAATCAGCAGGTGATCGAGCCCGATCTCGCCGAACTCGTTGATGATCACCGCAGCACCGGCCATCGCAGGATCCTGCAACAGCCGGTTCAGCAAGGTGGTTTTACCGCAACCCAAAAATCCAGTAATTATCGATATAGGCAACCGCATATGAAGCAAGCGCTGACTTATTATTTAAATTACTGATTTTATTGACTTTTAACCCTGGCCTTTGCGTTCAAGGTCAGCTGAATAACGGCCCTGCGTTGCCATTCCGTTCATACGCGCTCGGTGGGCAAGCGCTGCTTGCGCGGCCGGAACATTAACCGCCACGCCCTTCCAGGCCTTCAGCGAGGCCTGCTGCAGGGCGCGGCCATAGGAGAAAGACAGTGGCCACGGCAGTTCGCCCTTGAACTGTGCGTTCATCGAGTTGAGATGGGCGGTGGCCACTTCATCGCTTTGGCCGCCGGACAGAAAAGCAATGCCGGCTACCGCGGCGGGCACCGTGCGCTTCAGCACGCGCACAGTGCGCGCCGCGACCTCGTCCACCGGTGCCTGCTTCGGGCATTTCTTGCCCGAGATGACCATCGAGGGTTTCAGCACACTGTGCTCGAGCACGACGCGATGCAGATACAGCGCCTCGTAGACGGCATTCAGCGTCCACTCGGTGACTTCTTCACAACGCTCAATCGTGTGGTCGCCGTCCATCAGTACTTCGGGTTCGACAATGGGCACCAGGCCGGCTTCCTGGCAAATCGCGGCATAACGCGCCAGCGCGTGGGCGTTGGCGGCAATGCTGGTGGAGCTCGGGATGTCGCGGCCAATATCGATCACAGCGCGCCACTTGGCGAATTTTGCGCCCAGCTTCACGTACTCGGTACAGCGCTTGGGCAGGTTGTCGAGGCCTTCGGTAACGGTTTCGCCGGAACAGAAAGCCAACGGCTTGGCGCCGGCATCGACCTTGATACCGGGCAACACACCATTTTTTTCCAACAGTTTGACGAAGGGGGTGCCGTCGGACGATTTCTGGCGCAGCGTTTCGTCGTAGAGGATCACGCCACTGATGTGGTCCCCAATTCCTTTGGTCAAAAACAGCAAGTCGCGGTAAGCGCGGCGATTTTCTTCGGTGTTTTCGACCTGGATGCTGTCGAAACGCTTGCCGATGGTGCCGGTGGTTTCGTCGGCGGCAAGGATGCCCTTGCCGGAGGCGACCATGGCCTTGGCAATGAGAGCGAGATTGTTTGTGGA
This sequence comes from Burkholderiales bacterium, assembly GCA_030684405.1. Classification (GTDB taxonomy): domain Bacteria; phylum Pseudomonadota; class Gammaproteobacteria; order Burkholderiales; family SG8-41. The sequence goes on from JAUXYA010000032.1 coordinate 205,431, forward strand.
CATGTTGCGGCTCCTGCGGTTCTGGAATTGCTGAAACGGGAGGGTATTCTACTCTGGGGACATCAGATTTTCCGATGCTCGCCGACCTTTACGATTTTCAGGGTATTGGTGCCGCCGGCGCGGCCGAAGGGCTCCCCGATGGTCAGCACGATCAGGTCTCCGTTCTGCACAACGCCCCGCTTGATCAGCTCGTCTTCCGCCATGTGCAGCGCCTTCTCCGGGTTGCGCGCTCCCCTGAAGCGCACGGGGTGCACACCTCGGAACAAGGTCACGCGGCGCCGGGTCTCGATCACCGAACTCATCGCGTAAATCGGCACTGCGATCGCCATCCGCGACATCAGCAGCGCGGTGCGTCCGCTCTGCGTCAGGGCAGCCACCGCCTTGATCGGCAGTCCGGCGGCAGTGAACGCGGTAGCCCTGGCAATGGCATTCTCGACGTCGATGCGGCCCGGGCTGTCGCGACGCACCTGCTGCTGCAGATCTTCCTTTTCCACTTCCAGGCACACGCGCACCATCGCCGAGATGGTTTCGGCCGGATACTGGCCGGTCGCCGTCTCCGCGGAAGTCATCACGGCATCGGTGCCGTCGAGCACTGCATTGGCGACATCGGAGACCTCGGCGCGCGTGGGAATGGGACTGTTGATCATCGATTCCATCATCTGGGTCGCGGTGATCGTCAGCTTGTGCTTCTCGCGCGCCATCCGGATCATGCGCTTCTGCAGCGCCGGCACGGCGGCATCGCCGACCTCGACAGCGAGGTCGCCGCGAGCCACCATGATGGCATCGGAAGCGTCGAGAATTTCGTCGAGCGCGGGAATTGCCTCGGCGCGCTCGATTTTCGAAACGATCAGGCCGTGGCCTCCGGCCTTGTTGAACAGATCACGCGCCCAGCGCACATCTTCGCCGGACCGCGGGAAGGACACCGCGAGAAAGTCGGCCTTCAGCTCGGCTGCAAGTCGGATATCCTGCTTGTCCTTGTCGGTCAGCGCCGGCGCGGTGAGGCCGCCGCCCTTGCGGTTGATACCCTTGTTGTTGGACAGCGGGCCGCCCTGTTCGACGACCGTGGTGATTTTCGGGCCGCGGACATTGGTCACCCCAAGGACGATACGGCCGTCATCGAGGAGCAGGGTGTCACCGGGGCGCACGTCGTTGGGCAGATTCTTGTAATCGAGGCCCACCGTGTTCTGGTCACCCAGCCTGCACTCGGCATCGAGAACAAACTTCGCACCGGTCTCGAGCTGGATTTTGTCATCGCGGAACTTGCCAACGCGGATCTTCGGCCCCTGCAGGTCGACCAGCACGCCGACAGCACGCTCAGCCTTGCGTGCAAGCTTGCGTACAAGGCTGACGCGGGCCCGGTGTTCCTCAGGCGTGCCGTGGGAGAAATTGATGCGCACGACGTCGACTCCGGCGTCGATCATGCGGGCCAGCGTTTTGGCATCGCTGGATGCGGGGCCGAGTGTCGCGACGACTTTGGTTCTGCGGATCATGGACTACCCCTTAGGTTTAATGAGGGTTTTCGTGCAGAAATAATTCCCACTTTCCCTCACCCCGCCCCCTCCCCGAGGCCCCCGTGGGAGAGGAAAGGCATCTGCTGTAATGACCTTGGATCATTCACAGAAAAATTATATCGAGGCATTGCGGTGCGCCCCGGTCATGTTGCGCGCTGTTCGAGGACCTCGACCGCCGGCAGTTTCCTGCCCTCGAGGAATTCGAGGAACGCACCACCGCCAGTGGATATATAGGACACTTTGTCGGCAATTTTGTACTTTGCCACGGCAGCCAGTGTGTCTCCGCCGCCGGCAATCGAGAACGCCGGCGAGGCAGCGATCGCCTGTGCAATGGCCTTAGTGCCGCCGGCAAACTGGTCGTATTCAAACACCCCGACCGGACCATTCCAGACAATGGTGCCAGCATTGGCGATAAGGTCGGCAAAAATTTTCGCCGTTTTCACGCCGACATCAAGGATCAGGTCGTCGGAGCGCACCGCGGAAGCCTGGATCGGATTGGCGCGCGCCAGCGCAGACAGTTCGTCGGCGACCACAACGTCGACCGGCAGCGGCACTTGGGCCCCGCGCGACTTCATGATGTCGATGATCTCCTGCGCCTCGCCAACGAGGTCAGGCTCGGCCAGCGATTTGCCAATGCGCATGCCGGAAGCCAGCATGAAGGTGTTGGCGATGCCGCCGCCGACGATCAACTGGTCGACTTTCTGCGAGAGCGATTTGAGTATCGTCAGCTTGGTCGAAACCTTGGAGCCGGCAACGATGGCGAGCAGCGGCCGCGATGGCTTTTCCAGCGCCTTGCCCAGCGCGTCGAGCTCAGCCGCCATCAGCGGACCGGCGCAGGCTACAGGCGCGAATCTTGCAATGCCGTGCGTCGTGGCTTCCGCGCGGTGTGCAGTTCCGAAAGCATCATTTACATAGATATCGCAGAGCGCAGCCATTTTTTTCGCAAGCGCCTCGTCGTTTTTCTTCTCGCCCTTGTTGCCGCGGCAGTTTTCCAGCAGCACCACTTCGCCCGGCTTGACCTCAAAGCCGCCGTCGACCCAGTCTTGCACCAGTCGCACCGGCTGACCGAGCATTCCCGACAGGCGTTGCGCGATCGGCGCGAGCGTGTCGCCGGGCTGCAGCGATCCTTCCGTCGGACGCCCGAGGTGGGAAGTCACCATCACCGCTGCGCCGGCTGCCAGCGCGTGCTGGATGCCCGGCAAGGTCCCACGGATGCGGGTGTCTTCAGTGATATTGCCAGCGTCGTCCTGCGGCACGTTAAGGTCGGCGCGGATGAACACACGCTTGCCAGCAAGATCGAGATCGGTGAGACGGAGAAACTTCAAGATCAAACCTTTAGATCAAAGCTTTAGCCACAGAGTTCACAGAGGACAAAGAGAACTGCAAAAACCCCAAGAGAAAATGGTCTTGTTATTCTCTGTGAACTCTGTGGGTAGGTTTTGACTTTATTTTTTTCCTGTAACCACGCGCACCATCTCCAGCACCTTGTTGGAGTAGCCCCATTCGTTGTCGTACCAGGACACGACCTTGACAAAAGTCGGATCCAGCGCGATTCCGGCCTCAGCATCGAAGATCGAGGTGCGCGCATCGCCGCGAAAATCGGTGGCCACCACCTTGTCTTCGGTGTAACCGAGCACCCCTTTAAGGGCGCCCTGCGACTGCGCCTTCATTTCAGCGCAGATCTCGGCATAGGTTGCCGGCTTGTTCAGTTCGACCGTCAGGTCAACCACCGAGACGTCGGAGGTCGGCACGCGGAATGCCATGCCGGTGAGTTTCTTGTTCAGTTCCGGGATCACCACACCTACGGCCTTGGCGGCACCGGTCGAGGACGGGATGATGTTCTCGAGGATGCCGCGGCCGCCGCGCCAATCCTTGTTCGAGGGGCCGTCGACCGTCTTCTGGGTCGCTGTGGCGGCATGCACAGTGGTCATCAGGCCGCGCTTGATGCCCCATTTGTCATTCAGCACCTTCGCCAGCGGCGCCAGGCAGTTGGTAGTGCACGAGGCGTTGGAGATGATGTCCTGGCCGGCATAAGTCTTGTCGTTGACGCCGTAAACAAACATCGGCGTGTCGTCCTTGGATGGCGCCGAAAGGATGACTTTTTTCGCGCCGGCTGCGATGTGCTTGCTGGCGGTGGCCTTGTCGAGGAAAAGACCCGTTGATTCGATGACGACATCGGCGTCAACCTCGTTCCATTTCAGCTCGGCGGGATCCCTCACTGCAGTCAGGCGGATCTTTTTGCCGTTGACCACCAGCGTATTGCCGGAAACCGAGATCTCGCCCTTGAAATTGCCGTGCACCGAGTCGTAGCGAAGCATGTAGGCGAGGTAGTCCGGTTCGAGCAGGTCGTTGATGCCGACCACTTCGATGTCGGGAAAATCCTGCACTGCTGCACGAAACACCATGCGACCGATACGCCCAAACCCGTTGATGCCGACCTTGATTGCCATGACGCCCCCGCTGAAATCCGGTTGATTGAAAATTGATTGAAAAAGTCAGAGCACGCTGCGCACCGCCGCCGCAACAGCGTCGCCGGTGATGCCGAAAAATTTGTAGAGTTCGCCCGCCGGCGCCGATTCGCCGTAGCGATCGATGCCGATGACCTTGCCTTCGAGTCCGACATACTTGCGCCAGTAATCGGTTACCCCCGCCTCGACGGCGACACGCGGGATTCCGCGTGGAAGTACCGACTCGCGGTATGCCGCATCCTGGCGATCAAAGGCCTGGGTGCTGGGCAGCGACACCACGCGGACAGCGATGCCTTCGGCTGCCAACCCCTGTTGCGCCGCCAGCGCCACCGTGACCTCCGAGCCGGTGGCGATGATCACCGCGCGCGCCGCACCATTTGTGGTGTCACTCAGCACATAGCCGCCACGAGCGACAGCCGCAACCTGTTCCGCACTGCGGTTCTGGAAATTGAGGTTCTGCCGTGACAGCAGCAGGCTGGTCGGACCATCATTGCGCTCGATCGCCGCCGCCCAGGCCACCGCTGTTTCGACCGTATCACAGGGCCGCCACACGTCCATGTTAGGCAGCAGGCGCAGGGTCGCCGCGTGTTCTACCGGCTGGTGGGTAGGGCCATCTTCGCCAAGCCCGATCGAATCATGGGTGAAAACGCAGACCACGCGCTGCTTCATCAGCGCTGCCATGCGCAACGCGGTGCGCATGTAATCCGAGAACACGAGGAAGGTCGCGTGGTAGGGCAGCAGCCCGCCATGCAGCGCAATGCCGTTGCAGATGGCTGCCATGCCGAACTCGCGCACCCCGAAATAAAGATAGTTGCCGCCACTGGTGGCGCTCACGCCCTTGGAGCCCGACCAAAGCGTCAGGTTGGAGCCCGCGAGGTCAGCCGAGCCGCCGATCAACTCCGGCAGCGCGGGTGCATAAGCCTCTATCGCGTTCTGCGAGGCCTTGCGCGTGGCAATGGTCTCGGCCTTCTGCACGGTCTGCGTGATGAAGCCCTCGCGGGTTGCGGCCCAATCGGAAGGCAATTCGCCTGCCATGCGGCGCTTGAATTCCGCGGCCAGTTCCGGATGCGCGGCGACGTAGGCGGCGAAACGCTGATTCCATTCAGCTTCAACTGCGGCGCCTTTGTCCCGCGCGCTCCATTCGGCACGCAGGTCCTCGGGAATTTCGAAGGGCGGATGCGGCCAGCCGATCGCTTCGCGGGTGGCGGCAATTTCCTCGGCTCCCAGCGGCGCGCCATGGACGCCGCCGGTATTCTGTTTTTTCGGCGCGCCCTTGCCGATGACGGTCTTGCAGCAGATCAGCGTGGGGCGCGCAGTTTCCTGCTGCGCCTGGCCGATCGCCGCATCGACGGCATCAGCATCGTGGCCATCCACGCCGTAGATGACGTTCCAGCCGTAGGCTGCGAAACGCTGCGGGACATTATCTGTAAACCATTGTTTTATATTGGATTTTTCGGAATCTATGGAAATTCCGTTGTCATCATAAAGTGCAATCAGCTTATTGAGTTTCAGCGTCCCTGCCAGTGCGCAGGCTTCATGTGACACACCCTCCATCAGGCAGCCGTCGCCGAGGAATACATAGGTGCGGTGGTCGACAATACGGTGGCTGTCGCGGTTGAAGACATCGGCCAGCACGCGCTCGGCGATGGCCATACCCACGGCATTGGCGATGCCCTGGCCTAGAGGCCCTGTCGTGGTTTCCACGCCCGGGGCCATGCCATGTTCGGGATGACCCGGAGTCTTCGAGTGGAGCTGGCGAAAACGCTTCAGTTCCTCGATCGGCAGGTCGTAGCCGGTCAGGTGCAGCAGCGCGTAGAGCAGCATAGAGCCGTGTCCGTTCGACAACACAAAGCGGTCACGGTCGGGCCAATGCGGATTCGCCGGGTTGTGGCGCAGGTGACGACGCCACAGCGTTTCAGCGATCTCGGCCATGCCCATCGGCATGCCGGGGTGGCCGGAGTTGGCCTGCTGCACAGCGTCCATGGCCAGCGCGCGAAGCGCATTCGCCAGCTCGGGTCGGGAACTCATGGCTTGCAGTCCTGAAATGGGGGAAAGGCCTTGCGGAAAACCGCAATTATAGCGGCTGGGCCACAACCGGGGCGAGGCCTGCAGTGACCAACTTACTCGTCGTTCCTGCGCGAAGTCTTCACGCCGAGCTGCTTGAGCTTGCGATAGAGGTGAGTCCGCTCGAGCCCGACCACCTCGGCCACGCGGCTTATGTTGCCGCCCTCGCGCGCCAGATGGTATTCGAAATAAATCCGCTCGAAAGCATCGCGCGCGTCGCGCAGAGGCGCGTCAAGCTGGAGTGAGGCCGATACGTTGGTAACAGTCGTCGCCTGAGGCAACACACGCAGGGTTTCCTCGAGGATGATCTGTTCGCCGGCCGCCGTGTTAGCCAGTGTCTGCACGACGCTGCGCAGCTCGGAGAAATTGCCCGGCCAATCGTGGCTGCGCAGTGCATTGAGTGCGGCAACGCTGAAATGGCGTGCTGGCACCAGCTTCTGCTCGACCAGATCCTGGAGCATCACACCCGCGATTTCAGGAATGTCGTCTCGCTGGTCGCGCAGCGGTGGCAAGCGGATCATGGTTGCGCCCAGCAACTGGAACACCCGATCGTCGAACTGGCCTGCAGCGACCAGTTCCGACAGGTCGCGCGTTGCCGCGCAAGTCACGCGGGCGTTATAGCGCTCAGCCTGGGACAGCAGCACGAGCAGGCCGCGCTGTTCAAGCCTGCTGAATTCGGCAACATCGCGCACAAACAGGGTGCCGCCGCGGGCAGCCTGCAATAAGTCCAGTGGCGCATCCACCGTCTGCGCGCCCTGATCGACCGCCTGCCAAGGCATGTTGGGCACATGCAACACACGGGCGCAAGCTTCGAAGGCGCAGCCGGGAGCGCCCTGCAACAGTACGGGGCCACGATGGCCGGCGATGCGCTCGAGACGCTGCTTGAGCTCCTGCACCACCGGCGTGCGTCCGAGGACCGCGAGTCCCGCTGCCGACGGCTGCTGACGCTCGCCGCGGCTGATGGCGCGGCCGACGGTGGCCAGCAGTTTCTGCAGCGCGATCGGCTTTTCCAGGAAATCCGCGGCGCCGATGCGCGTGGCTTCAACTGCGGTATCGATGGTGCCGTGCCCGGACATCATGACCACCGGCATCGTCAGCTGGCCGCTGCTCGCCCATTCCTTGAGCAGCGTAATACCGTCAGTGTCCGGCATCCAGATGTCGAGCAGAACGAGGTCCGGGCGCGTTTGGCTGCGAAATGCGCGGGCCGCACCCGCGTTCTCTGCGAGCTGGACGTCGTATCCCTCGTCGGACAGTATTTCCGAAAGCAGCTCCCGGATTCCGATTTCATCGTCTACTACCAGTATCTGTCGCATGATCGTGTTTTGCCCGTCTATGCTGCGGAACGTTCGCCGGCACCCTGCACGGCCGCCGGCAACAGGATGGCCACGCGTGCGCCGCGCGGAGCAACATTGGTGATGGTGATCTCGCCGCGGTGCTCGTCGACAATCTTGCGCACGATCGAAAGGCCGAGGCCGGTGCCGCGAGGCTTGGTTGTGACATAAGGTTCGAATGCGCGTTTCATCAATTGTTCCGGGAATCCGCTGCCGTTGTCGGTAACCGACAACTCAGCGCGGCTCTCCCGCGATGTCGTCGCAATCTCGATGGAGGGAGAGTCGGCTCCCGCCAGCGCGTCCTGCGCGTTCTGCAGCAGGTTGTGAATGACCTGGCGGATCTGCGTCGCATCTCCCTGCACCAGCGGCAACTCGGGGGCAAGATTCAGTTGCATGCTGGAGCCCAGCGATTCATAGAGCGTCAGCACTTCGCGCACCAGGGCATTAAGGTCGAGCGGACGCAAGGCCGGTTCCGGGGTGCGCGCATACTGGCCGAAAGCATCAACCATGCGTTTGAGGGCCGCGACCTGGCTGACAATCGTTTGTGTCGAACGCGTCAGGATTTCGGCATCGGCGGCCGACAGCTTCGGCGTCAGCTTGAACTGGATGCGCTCAGCGGACAGCTGGATCGGCGTCAGCGGGTTCTTGATCTCGTGAGCGAGACGCCGCGCCACTTCCGCCCATGCCGCATCGCGCTGCGCCTGCAGGAGGTGGGTCACGTCATCGAACACGACGATGAGTCCAGCATCGCCGCCTTCGCCAAAATGCGTACCGCGCAGCAGCAGCACCTGGACACCGTCCTTCACTTTACGCTCGACCTGACGTTCCCATTCAGCCGTCTTGGCACGAGTAAATGCCTCGACGACAGCGTCAGCGAGCGGCGCCAGCGACGGATCGATAACGGCCCAATCACGGATCCCGGCGCGGAGCAGCAGGGCGCAGTCTGCACCCAGGATCTGCTCCGCGCTGGGGTTTGCAGAGCGCAGGCGCAGCGCGTCATCGAAGGTCAACACGCCGGCAGAGAGATGGGCCAGCACACTTTCGAGGTAGGCCTTGGCATGCGCTACCTGCTCCTGGTTGCGTTCCACCCGCGCCTGGGCTTCGGCGAGCTGCAGTGTCATGCTGTTAAATGACTGCGTCAGCTGGCCGAGTTCGTCACGGCTCGCCACCGCGGCGCGGCGGCTGAAGTCGCCTTGCGCGACCGCGCGCGTGCCCTCGACCAAAGCGCTGAGCGGAGCCGAGAGGCGATTCGATAGCAGGAAGGCGAGTCCCAGCGAGGACAGCAGGGCAAGCAGCAGTGTCAGCGTCAGTGTGATGCCATAGAGCCGCTTAAGTCCGCGGCGCGCCAGTTGCAGCTCCTGGTATTCCTGATAACCGGTCTGCACAATTTCCGCGTCGCGCGCGAGATGCGGAGGTACCTGCTGCAGCAACTGCAGCACGCGGCTGTCCTCGCTCACCGACATGGGATTGACCGGCACCAGGGCACGCAGGTAGAGGCCGCGTTCCGGTATCGCCTCGATGACGCTATATGGCTGCTGCAGGCGCAGCTGCCGCATAGCCGCCGGACCCGGCGGCTCTGGTACGATTCCGCTGCGCTCGTTGCCGGAAAATCCGATGATCTTGCCGCGCGAGGTGTAGAGGGTCGCCTCATCCACCGCAGCCTGTTCGCGCAGCGCATTCAACGCGGAAACATGTTCCGCCTCAGCCCGTGACGACAACGCCAGGGCCATGGCGTCGGCCTTGACCGTGAGTTCCTTCAGCCGCCCCTCCAGCGTGCCCCGGCCGAGGTTAATGCCGCTCTCGAGAGCGCTGTCGAGGCGCACCTCAAACCAGGACTCGATGCTCTGCGACACGAACTGCACCGAGACGCCATAAATCAGTGCGCCCGGCAGCACGGCCATCAGCGCGAACAAGGTGACCAGCCGTAGCGTCAGCTTGGCGCCGAATACGCCGGCTTTGAGCCGTCGGCGCAGGCTGACCAGCTGGTAGACAACCATGCCCGCAAGCAGCAACGCGATCAGCAGGTTTACACCCAGCAGAGGCGCGTAATACGCGGAAAACAGCGCGGTGTTGGCACTGACTGAAGCCAGCAGGAAGGTGGCGGCAACCCCGAGGACGACGCACAACACCAGCAGGTAGCGCATCACGGCGCCGGAACGCGCCGGATTTACGGTCGTCGCTGTCATGGGGTGAACGTCCAGCGATACCAGTCGGAACCCAGGCTCCACTCGCGCGAGCCCAGTGCATTCAGGTTGAATGGCTTGGGCAGTTGGGAAGTGTCAAGCCGCAGGCGCAGACCTGCGGTGTAAGTCGTACCCTTGCTCAGCGAACCTGGCTCCGGCTCTTCGCGCCGACGTACCTTACTCATGACCTCCAACGCTTCCTTCAGCGTCGGAAAATTCTGGTAGAAGGCGCCGATGCCAATGCGATACTGGCGAGTCAGTGCACTGTAGGAAAGACGGTACTGCTGCCCCCTCGCCAGGGCACGATCGTTGAACCAGTACCAGCGGGGCTTTACCAGCTCGAATTCGAGCGTGAAATATAAGGGAATGCCCTTATTCAGCGCATCTTCAAGGGGCGCCGACAATATGACATCGATGTCAGCCTCAAGCACGTAATGTTCGTCCTCGGCAACAAACGAGGCCTTGCGCACCTCGATGCCATGCGGCTGGGAGGCAAAGGCTGCCACTGCCGCCAGCAGCAATGCCAGCAGCAGCGCCGCGAGCTCAGATCTTTTCCAGAAGGGCGTAGAAAAAACCGTCATGCGCTGCATCGGGAATGAGTTGGCCCTCAATCTGGGTTATGCCGTCGGCAGGCAACATCAGGGGAGCCGGCCGCGCATCGGCATGGCGGGAAAGAAACGCCTCGACCTGCCGGCTATTCTCTTCGCGGAACAGTGAGCAGGTTGCATACAGCAATTTACCACCTCCGCTCAGCATCCGCCAAAGCGTGTCGAGGATGCGCGCCTGGCGTCGGGCCAGCGCCTCGATGTCTGCGGGATTGCGCAGCCACTTGATATCCGGGTGGCGGCGCACGACCCCCGAGGCGGTGCAGGGAACGTCGGCCAGTATGCGATCAAAGCTGCCGATGCCCGCCCAGGCTTCCGACCTTTCGGCATCAGCCTGCAGCAGTTGTGCGCGGAGCGACAGTCGCGACAGGTTTTCGGCAACACGCTGCAGCCGTCCCGCGTCTATGTCTGCGGCAACCAGGTCAATATCGGCAATTTCCAGCAGATGAGCGGATTTTCCGCCGGGTGCGGCGCAGGCGTCCAGCACGCGCATGCCCGGCCGGACATCTAGAATCTCAGCTGCAAGCTGGGCTCCGGCATCCTGCACCGACGCATGTCCCTCGGCAAAACCCGGCAACTGCGACACCGGACACGGCTTGGCCACGATCACCCCGGCCAAACCGACGGGCTCTGCTGCGACTCCCTGTTGCCGAAGCAGTTGCAGATAATCCTCGCGGCTGATCTTGCGTCGGTTGACCCGCAGGGTCAGCGGCGGGCGGGCATTACCGGCCTCGAGCATTCCGCGCCAGTGTTGCGGATGGTCTGCGGCGAGCATGCTGATCCACCATGCGGGGTAAGAATACCGTCCCTCGTCGGTAAGTGCCGCGGTAGCATCGAGTTCGGAACGGCGGCGCAGATAATTGCGCAACACAGCGTTAACCAGGCCACGGGCCTGCGGATGGCCGACGTGGCCACAAGCTGTCACGGCATGATCGACGATGGCATGGGCACTCGCCCGCGTATGCGCGAGTTGGTACAGCGCGACACGCAAAAGGCTGCGCACTGCCGCGTCGGCAAGGGGTTTTTGCAGCAGCTGCGCGAGGATTGCGTCCAGCGTGCCCAAGTGACGCAGTGCGCCGTAAACGAGATCCTGCACGCCCCCCCGCTGTTGCGGGCTCAGCGTTGGCTCGTCGCGCCACACCGCAGCAAGCTGCGCATCCAGGCTGCGTCCGGCCAATACGCGAGCCAGGGCACCCGCCGCCAGACACTGGACTTGTTCCATGTTCAGTGCTGCCAAAAAAGTAAAAGAAGCTCAGGCGCCAAGGCGGCAGCCCATAGTCAAGGGCATGCCCGCGAGAAACGCTTGCGCGGCAACCCGCTTCCCACCCGCCCGCTGCAATTCCAGCAAGCGAAGGCTCCCGTTACCCGCCGCAACCCGGGGCACGCCGGCTTCAATCTGCACCACGGTCCCAGGCGCGGCCCCTGCGAAACATGCACCCGCCGGCTCGGCACGCCAGATTTTCACTGGTTGCCCCGCGAGCAGCGTAAATGCGCCGGGCGCCGGGTTGAAAGCACGAATCTGGCGATTAATCTCGACCGCCGTTTTGCTCCAGTCGATTGCCGCTTCCGCTTTGCTTAATTTTGCCGCATAAGTCGCTCCCACTGAATTCTGCAGCACTGGAACCAGAGGGAGTTCGCGCAATGCACGCACGATCAATTCCGCGCCGACCCTAGCGAGTTTGTCGTGCAGGGTTCCCGCCGTATCGTCACCATCGATTGCCACTGTCGTTGTGAGCAGTGTGGCACCGGTATCCAGTCCTTCATCCATCTGCATGATGGTGACGCCGGTCTCGCAGTCACCGGCAAGAATTGCCCGTTGTATCGGCGCCGCGCCACGCCAGCGCGGCAACAAGGACGCATGAATATTCAGGCATCCCAACTGCGGCATGACTAACAGCGAGGACGGGATCATCAGTCCGTAGGCTGCAACCACCATTACGTCCGCACCCAGACGCTGAAGCTGCCCGATGAAGGTTTCGTCCCGGAGTGTCGGCGGCTGTGCAATCTCCAGCTGCCGTACCAACGCAAGCTGCTTGACGGCGGACGACTGCGACTTGAGGCCCCGACCAGCCGGCCGGTCGGGCTGCGTCAACACCAACGATACCTGATGTCCGGCATCAAGCAGCGCTTCGAGCGCCACAGCCGCGAAAACGGGGGTTCCTGCGAAAATGAGATTCAAGGTGCGTCAATATCCGGCAGTGGCCGGATTACATCGCCTGCCGCTGCTGCTTGTTGAGTCTGGCGATGATGCGCTGCTGCTTGAGGCGCGACAGTTTTTCAACGAATACCCGGCCGACCAAGTGATCCATCTCGTGCTGGATGCAAACGGCCAGCAGGCCATCGGCCTCGATGGTCTGCGGATGGCCGTTTCCATCCAACGCCGAAACCACGATTTTTGCCGCCCGGGTCACTTTTTCGTAAATTCCAGGCACTGAAAGGCAACCTTCTTCACATTCTTTTTCGCCTTCCGCGCTTATGATTTCCGGGTTGATCAGCACCTGTAGTTGATCATGGGCCTCGGAGATATCAATGACGATGATCCGCAGGTGGACATCGACCTGTGTTGCAGCAAGGCCAATACCCGGAGCGGCGTACATCGTCTGCGCCATGTCCTTGATTAATTTGCGAATTTTATCATCCACTCGCGCTACTGGGGCGGCAGTCTTATGTAACCGCCGATCGGGGTAGTGCAGTATCGAGAGCAAAGCCATGAAAAACTTGCCTATTTAATCAGCTAGATGCAGAATTTAAACCAAACTCTTACGTGTTGCCGGCACTCGTCCGGGCAGCCGCGGATGACACGTACAAAAGGTGGGGCTCCACATGCGAAACGCAATTATATCCCTGATTTTTTTGATAACTCCGGTGTCCATCTCACATGCCGCCGAAGCAGCCACGCTGAAGAATGCAGCCCCCGATCGGTATGTTGTGCAGAAAGGGGATACGCTTTGGAGCATTTCAGGGCGCTATCTGAATGAGCCTTGGCGCTGGCCCGAATTGTGGAAAATGAATCAGGAGCAAGTCAAGAACCCCCATCTGATTTATCCCGGCGACGTCATCGTGCTGGACCGCAGCAGCGGCAAGCCCGAGTTGAGGCTGGTGCAACTGGATACCACCCGCTTGTCGCCGAAAGTTCGCAGCGAACCCAGTGCGCGCAGCGCAGTGCCCAGCATCCCGCCGTCCGCCATCGAGCCTTTCCTATCGAAACCGCTGGTGGTTAGTGCCACAGAACTCGATTCCGCGCCGCGAATCGTGGCCACCGCCGAGAGCCGTGTCACGCTAGGCGCCGGAGACCGGGCCTTTGTTCGCGGAATCACCAAGGATCAGGGCAATCAGTGGCAGATTTTCCGCCGAGGTGATCCGCTTGTCGATCCGGAAACCAAGGAAATCCTGGGTTACGAAGCCACTTATCTCGGGGAAGCGCAGGTACGCCAGCATGGCGAGGTTGCCACCATTGACATCGTGCGCTCGGTGCAGGAAATTTATCAGGGCGACCGCCTCGTGGCGTTGGGCAAACAGACCCCCATTTTTGCCTATATGCCGCATCCGCCGAAGGTTCCGGTCAAGGCACGCATTATCTCTGCCTACGGCAGTCTGCAAGAAACCGGGCCAATGTCCATTGTCGCCCTATCCAAGGGCAGCAAAGACGGTCTGGATGTAGGTACCGTGCTTGCTATCGAGCGCAGCCAGACCAGCGCACGCTACAGCCAGCGCACCGAGCCCCTGTTCGGCCGCAGTGGAATCACCGGCAGCGATACGCCGCGCGTCTACTACAGTGAGCCCCTGCCGCCGCGCGACAAGCTGTTGCCGCGGGGCGAGGCCATCACGCGTGACAATATTGCCCAACTGCCGGATGAGCGTTACGGGCTGGTGATGGTCTTCCGGACCTTCGACCGCGCATCTTTCGCGCTGGTCATGGAGGCCAGCCGTCCGGTTGCGGTTTCCGACTTAGTCACCAATCCGTGATTGTCGGGAGCGTCCTGCTCCCCTGATTTGATGCCCGCTTTGCGGCAACGGCGCCCGTAATGGTCTCCGCAGAGCTGGAAGCCTGGCTGCGCCTCAGCCTACTCCCCGGACTGGGCCATCAGTCGCTGCGCAAGCTTTTGCTCGCGCTGGGCAGCCCCGAAGCTGTGCTCTCCGCCAGTCAGCCCACGCTGCGCGCCATCGTCAATGAAAAAATCGCCCGGGCAATCAGCGTCGGCGGTGCGGACCGTTCAGCATGGGTCGCTGTGGAACCCTGGCTGGAGGACCCTGCGAACCGCATCATTACTCTGGCTGATGCGGAATACCCGAAATCACTCCTGGAAATCCCGGATCCTCCAGCCCTGCTCTATGCCAAAGGACGCCTCGACCTGATCAAGCGCCGAGGGCTGGCAATCGTCGGCAGCCGTAATGCAACGGCACAGGGGATAACCAATGCACAGGCATTTGCCGAGACACTCAGCGCAGCCGGGATGACAATCATCAGCGGCCTTGCGTTGGGTGTTGATGCCGCTGCACACCGTGGCGGACTCACCGGTACCGGCTCTACCGTCGCGGTGGTCGGCACCGGGCTGGATGTGGTGTATCCCGCGCGCAACCGTGATCTCGCGCACCGGATTGCGAAGCAGGGCGCTCTGATTTCCGAGTTCCCGCTGGGCACCCCCGCGCTTGCCGCAAATTTCCCGAGACGCAACCGCCTGATCTGCGGATTGTCGGAAGGCTGCCTGATCGTCGAGGCAGCGATTTCCAGCGGCTCGCTGATTACCGCGCGGCTCGCCGCGGAACAGGGCCGCGATGTCTTCGCGATCCCCGGATCGATACATTCGCCGCTGTCAAAGGGTTGCCATGCGCTGATCAAGCAGGGTGCCAAGCTGGTCGAATCTGCTCAGGACGTGCTTGAGGAACTCGGGCTGCAACATTCTTCGCAGCAAGCACTGTCACCGGGAACTGCGAACGATGATGATCACCTGCTGCTCAAGCATTTCGGTTTTGAACCTGTGGATTTCGACACATTGCAGCTGCGCAGCGGTCTGCCGATCGATAGCATCAATACGGCCTTGACCGAGCTCGAAGTGGCCGGAACGATTGCGGCTTTGCCCGGAAACCGCTGGCAAAGGGTGTTCTGAGCCCGGCTTGCGCTGGCCCCGGATTGTTCTTATTATCGGGCGCTCTTTTCCGGGCCCCCGCTGTAAGGGGCATCCTGCAGCGGCTTTAATGCCGCAACTTCAACGGCTTACATGGCGAAAACGCTCATCATCGCGGAGAAACCTTCGGTCGCAGGCGACATTGCCCGTGTCCTTGGTGGCTTTACCAAACACGCCGAATATTTTGAAAACGACATGTACGTGGTGTCGTCCGCGGTAGGCCATTTGCTTGAAATCGCGGCGCCGGAAGAGTTCGAGGTCAAGCGCGGTAAATGGTCATTCGCAAACCTTCCGGTCATTCCACCTCATTTCGACCTCAACCCGATCGCCAAAAGCGAAGCGCGGCTGAAAGTGCTGGCCAAGCTGATCAAGCGCAAGGACGTTACAGCGCTGATCAACGCCTGTGACGCCGGACGCGAGGGCGAACTGATTTTCCGTTATATCGAGCAGGCGACCAAAACAAACAAGCCGGTATCCCGGTTGTGGCTGCAGTCGATGACGCCGGCCGCAATCCGTGAAGGCTTCGAACACCTGCGCTCTGACGACGAAATGAAGCCGCTGGCCGACGCCGCGCGTAGCCGCAGTGAGGCCGACTGGCTGGTCGGCATCAACGGCACTCGCGCGATGACCGCGTTCAACAGCAAGGGCGGCGGTTTCTACCTGACCACCGTCGGGCGTGTGCAAACACCGACCCTGATGATTGTGGTCGACCGCGAGCAGAAAATCCGCAAGTTCGTATCCCGCGATTACTGGGAAGTGCGTGCAAGCTTTGCGGCGAAAACCGGTGACTACGAGGGCCGCTGGTTTGATCCGGCCTTCAAGCGTGATGAGAACGATCCGGAGAAAAAGGAGAACCGGTTGTGGGACCGGGCGGAGGCGGAGAAGATTGCCGAGGACTGCCGGGGCAAACCGGGCGCCGTCACCGAGGAATCCAAACCGTCATCGCAGTTGTCGCCCATGCTTTTCGACCTGACATCCCTGCAGCGTGAAGCAAATGGTAGGTTCGGATTTTCGGCGAAAGTCACTCTGTCGATTGCGCAGGAGCTTTATGAGAAGCACAAGGCCCTGACTTACCCGCGCACTGATTCACGACATCTGCCTGAGGATTACCAGGCCACAGTCAAAACCACGCTGGATGCGCTCGCCGGAGAACCCGAGCTGAGCTCGTTTGCCAAAGAAATCATCAAAAGCAAATGGATCAAGGCCAACAAGCGAATTTTCGACAACAGCAAGATTTCCGATCACTTCGCTATTATCCCGACGCCGCAGCCGCCTAAAAACCTCAATGAGGTGCAGCAGAAAATCTATGATCTTGTGGTTCGCCGCTTCATGGCCGTTTTTTTCCCCGCTGCAGAGTATCTGGTGACCACGCGAATTACCGCGGTGGCGTCCCACAAGTTCAAGACTGAAGGCAAGATACTGGTCAAACCGGGCTGGCTGGCGATTTACGGGAAGGACGAACAGCAGGAGAGTGCCAATCTGCCGGCGGTGGCAAAAGGCGAGAAACCGGCTGCGCGAGAGGTAAACGCAATCGACCTGGCTACCCGGCCCCCTGCGCGCTATTCGGAAGCAACACTGCTCAGCGCGATGGAGGGTGCCGGCAAGCTGATCGATGACGACGAGCTGCGCGAAGCAATGGCCCAGAAAGGTCTGGGCACCCCGGCGACCCGCGCCGCGATCATTGAGCGGCTGATTGCGGAAAAATACGTGGTGCGGGAAGGGCGGGAACTAATTCCCACCGCCAAGGCGTTCCAGCTGATGACTCTGCTCAACGGACTCGGTGTGAACGAGCTGACCCAGCCGGAACTGACCGGAGAGTGGGAATACAAGCTGCTGCAGATGGAGCGCGGCAAGCTCAAACGCGAGACCTTCATGAAGGAGATCTCGAAAATCACCGAGCGCATTGTTCGGCGCGCAAAAGAATACGACAACGAAACCATTCCCGGGGACTATGCGACCCTGAAAACACCATGCCCGAATTGCGGAAACACGGTAAAGGAAAACTACCGGCGTTTTGCATGCGAGAGCTGCGGATTTTCGATCTCCAAGGTGCCGGGCGGCCGCCAGTTCGAACTCGAAGAAGTCGAAACCCTGATGCGCGAGCGCACAATCGGCCCTCTTCAGGGTTTTCGTTCGAAGATGGGACGCCCGTTTGCGGCCATCCTGCGCATTGTTGAGGACAAGGACAACAGCAACCTCAAGCTGGAATTCGACTTCGGCCAGAATAATTCCGACGACGAGATTGAGGAAGTCGACTTCAGCGGCAGGTTTGCACTCGGAAACTGCCCGAAATGCACGGGCAAGGTCTACGAGCACGGCATGAATTACGTCTGCGAAAACACTCCGCGCAAGTCCTGTGATTTCCGCTCGGGCAAAGTGATCTTGCGCCAGGAAATTCAGCTGGAACAGATGGAAAAACTGCTGAAATCCGGGCGTACCGACCTGCTCGACGGATTCGTCTCCAATCGCAATGGCCGGCGCTTCAAGGCTTTCCTCGTCAAGCAGCCAGATGGAAAAATCGGATTCGAATTTGCGCCGAGAGCCGCAAAGAAGGATGCGACGAAAACAACGGCACCGGTGGAGAAGAAGCGCAGTAGCCGGCGCAAGTCGTAGGTATTATCAAGAACAGATACATGCAAAATGGCCGCTTCTACGGCCCTTTTGCATTGAAAAGCGCAGAATCAGACGTCGAGGTTGCGCACGCCAAGTGCGTTGGTTTCAATGAAGTTCCGTCGGGGCTCCACCGCATCACCCATCAATGTTGTGAATATCTCATCAGCACCGATGGCATCTTCGATCTGGGTCCGCAGCAGGCGCCGCGTTTTCGGATTCATCGTGGTATCCCAAAGCTGCTCCGGATTCATTTCGCCGAGGCCCTTGTAACGCTGAATGCCGATTCCGCGCTGAACCTCACTCAGCACCCAGTCAATCGCCTCGCGGAACTCACGCACCGGGCGCATATGTTCTCCGCGCTTGATGTAGGCGCTGTCACCAAGCAGGCCGTGCAGCATTTGCGCGGTCTTGCGAATCTGGGCGTAATCCCCGCTGTGCAGAAAATCCGCGTCAATGTGGGTGTTTCGAGAAACACCATGCTGGGTACGTGATATGCGCAGGATTTGGGACTCGCTTTTTTCGTCGAACACCGCTTCAACCTTTACATTTTTGGTATCACGATAGAGGCCGGAAAGCGCCTTCGCGCTATTATGCGCCGCCGCTTCATCGCTGAGATCCAGCGTGACTGGATTGTTGAGCAGGGCGTGCAGTGCTTCGGGGTCGATCAGCCGGCTTTCGCGCTCGATGACGGCTTCTGCTAGCAGGTAATGCTTGGCCACTTCTTCCAGGGCGTCCCGGGAAAGTGGTTGGGCCTCTGCGCTGGTGAACAACTCTGCCTCCGCCAGCGCCTGCTTGAGCAGATACTGCTTCAGTTCGTGCTCATCCTTAAGATAACGCTCCTGCTTTCCGTGCTTGACCTTGTAGAGTGGGGGTTGGGCGATATAGATATGGCCCCGCTCGACCAGCTCGGGCATCTGGCGGTAGAAAAAAGTCAGCAACAGCGTGCGGATGTGCGATCCATCGACGTCCGCGTCGGTCATGATGATGATACGGTGGTATCGCAGTTTGTCCGGATTGTATTCATCTTTGCCGATACCGGTTCCCAGAACGCTGATCAGCGTGGTGATCTCGGTTGAGGAAATCAGCTTGTCAAAGCGCGCCTTTTCGACGTTGAGGATCTTTCCGCGCAACGGCAGAATTGCCTGGTTCTTGCGATCCCGTCCCTGCTTGGCTGATCCCCCTGCTGAATCGCCCTCGACCAGATAGAGCTCGCATTGCGTCGGGTCACGCTCCTGGCAATCAGCTAGCTTGCCGGAAAGCCCGAAGGAATCCAGCACCCCCTTGCGACGCGTCAGTTCGCGGGCCTTTCGTGCCGCCTCTCGCGCGCGCGCCGCCTCGACGATCTTGCCGCAGATGGTCTTTGCGTCATTAGGCTTCTCGAGCAGGAATTCCATCAACTTCTGCGCCACGATCTCCTCGACTACCGGCCTGACCTCGGAGGAGACGAGTTTGTCCTTTGTCTGGGACGAAAACTTGGGTTCAGGCACTTTGACCGATAGCACTGCGGTCAGGCCTTCCTTCATATCGTCACCACTGGTCTCGACCTTGGCTTTTTTTGCCAGTTCGTTGGATTCGATGTACGAGTTGAGCGTGCGTGTCATCGCTGCGCGCAGGCCAGTCAGATGGGTGCCGCCGTCGCGCTGCGGAATGTTGTTGGTAAAACACTGCATCGACTCCTGGTAGGAGTCATTCCACTGCATTGCCACCTCGACGGTGATACCGTCCTTGCTGCCCTCTATATGAAATATGTTGGAATGAAGAACAGACTTTGCACGGTTCATGTATTCGACGAACCCTTTTACACCACCACTGAACGCAAATTTTTCCTCCTTACCGGTGCGTTGGTCAGTAAGGGTTATTTTTACACCGTGGTTCAGGAACGACAGCTCACGCAGACGCTTGGCCAGTATCTCGTAATGGAGATCGATATTGCCGAAGATTTCCTTGCTCGCCAGATAATGCACTTCCGTTCCGCGTCGTTCGCTTTTTCCGGTAACCTTCAATGGAGCCACCGCCTCGCCCATCCGGAATTCCATCGAATGCATCCTGCCATCGCGGCGTATGGTCAGGCGCAGCCACTCCGAAAGCGCATTGACCACCGAGACCCCAACACCGTGAAGGCCTCCGGATATCTTGTATGAATTGCTGTCGAATTTCCCCCCGGCATGCAATTCGGTCATCACCACTTCGGCAGTGGAGCGTTTTTCCTCATCATCCGGGTGGATCTCGGTAGGAATTCCACGCCCGTTATCGGCAACGCTGAGCGAATTGTCAGGGTGGATAACAATGGTTATTTCGTCGCAGTGTCCGGCCAACGCCTCATCTATCGCATTGTCGACGACCTCGAAAACCATGTGATGAAGCCCGGTTCCATCACTGGTATCGCCTATGTACATTCCCGGGCGCTTGCGCACTGCCTCAAGGCCCTTGAGGACCTTGATGCTGTTGGCATCATATTCGTTGCCGGTACGCTGTTCTTTTTCACTCATTGATTCTGCTTTCTTTATCGGTTTCGTGCTGTCAGATGCGCATCGGCATTACGACATACCGGAAGTCATCGCGACCAGGCAAGGTAACCAGCATGCTGCTGTTTGCGTCGCCGAAGGAACAGACAACATTGCCTGGTGGGACGTTGTTGAGAACGTCGAGAAGGTAAGTCACGTTGAATCCTACATCCAGCGGATCACCGCCAAACTGCACTTCCAGTTCCTCCTGCGCCTCCTCCTGCTCGTTGTTACTGCAGGAAATACGCAGGCTGTCTTTGGTGAGTATCCAGCGCACGCCGCGAAACTTTTCGTTTGAAAGAATAGCCGCACGTTGCAGCGCTCGCTGCAACTCGTCCCGATCCAGCGTTATTTCCTTATCGTAATTGGTGGGAATAACTCGCTGATAGTCCGGAAACTTGCCGTCGATAACTTTTGTTGTAAGGTCAACCTCACCGAACTTGAACCGCACTTGATTGGGGTAGATCGAAACTTCCAGCGGTTCGTCTCCTTCGGAAAGCTGTCGCGTCAGTTCAGTGATTGCCTTTCGCGGCAGGATCACTTCAACCTTGTCCTGGCTTTCGGCAAGCTCGGTAACCGCATAACTGAGCCGGTGACCGTCAGTTGCGACAACCCGAAGCTGATTTCCGTCGGTTACCAGCAAGAGACCGTTCAGATAATAACGGATATCCTGTTGAGCCATCGCGTATTGCACCAATGCGAGCAGCTTTCGGGCCGCGCCCTGGGAGATGGTGAATTTGCTTTGCGGTGTACCGGGGTCAGCCAGGGCAGGGAAATCCGCTGACGGGAGGGTTTGCAGGTTAAACCGGCTTTTGCCAGCCTTGACCTGCAGCCGATTGTTGGACGTTTCGAGGGAAACATTGCTGTCATCGGACAATGCACGCAGGATGTCAACGAGTTTGCGTGCCGATACTGTGATGGCCTGGGCTTCTCCGCCTTTTTTGTCAACATCGCATGACGTTGCGATCTGCAGTTCTAGGTCGGTTGCAACAAACCGTAGGGCGTCGGCAGTGCGTTCGATGAGAACATTTGAAAGTATCGGCAAGGTATGTCGCCGCTCCACGATGCCGGTAACCGCTTGCAGCGGTTTCAATAGGCCATCACGCGGTAATTGCACGAGTTTCATATTGGTTTTGTTTCTTAATTAAGATAATAGTAACTAATAAAGGCGGTGTCTTTTTGTTGAAAGACTTACCTTCCCGTTGATCCCAAAAAGAAAATGTCTGTTTCGTTCCTGTGTATGGTTGGTGGAAACCGCAGGGAGGAAAAGGGATAAATTGTCTGCAGATTTCGCGGGCCTGCGTTTGTGCACAAAACACGCACAGGTATTCAACTGCGTAATACCTTAAGGAGTGACGCGATATCGGAAGTCATTTCATTGCTGGTGTCGCGTAACTGGGCTATCTTCCGGCACGCATGCAGCACCGTTGTATGGTCGCGTCCGCCAAAGGCCTCACCGATGTCCGGCAGGCTCATCTGAGTGAGTTCCTTTGCAAGCGCCATCGCGACTTGCCTGGGCCGGGCGACATTGCGGGTGCGTTTCTTTGAATACATCTCGGAGACTTTGATCTTGTAGTAATCCGCGACTGTACGCTGGATGTTTTCGATACTTACCTGCCGGCTTTGTGAAGCCAGTATGTCCCGCAGCGCTTCTCGAGCAAGGTCGACGTCGATGGGTTGGCCGGTGAACCTGGAGTAGGCGAGCACTCGTTTCAGTGCGCCTTCAAGCTCCCGAATGTTTGACTGGATGTGTTTGGCGATGAAGAACGCGACGTTCTCTTCAAGCTCCAAGCCGTCAGCCTCGGCTTTCTTCAGGAGAATCGCAACGCGCATTTCCAGTTCCGGAGGCTCAACGGCAACGGTCAGTCCCCAGCCAAATCTGGAAATCAATCGGCTTTCCATGCCCGAAATTTCCCTGGGAAATGTGTCGCAAGTGATGATGACCTGCTTGTGGGCTTCCACAAGGGCATTGAATGCGTAGAAAAATTCTTCCTGGGTTCGGTTCTTCCCGCTGAAAAATTGGATGTCATCGATAAGCAGAAGGTCCAGGGAGTGGTAATAACGCTTGAAATCGTCAAATGCCTTGTGCTGGTAGGCCCTAACCACGTCCGAGACGTATTGCTCGGCATGTATGTATCGGATTTTGCTTTCGGGAGCACGGGTGCGCAGGTGATTGCCTATGGCGTGGATCAGATGGGTTTTGCCCAAGCCGACGCCGCCATACACGAACAGCGGGTTGTAGGCAGAGCCTGGTTTTTCGGCGACTTGCCGCGCTGCCGCCCTTGCAAGGTCATTTGCTTTTCCCGTGACAAAGGTGTCGAAGGTGAAAGCGGGGTTCAACCGCGAGACATCACGCACCACAGGGGCTGCCGTCGTGGGCCGGATTATGCCGGCTTCGGCTTGTCCTGCAGAGGAGATGGGACCCGCGATCGTAGCCTTTTCGGAGATGAGCAATTCTACCGACGTATCGTTGCCCAGACGTTGGCGAGCAATATCAAGGATTGTGGCATGGAAACGGTCCTTGACCCAGCGTTGAACAAAACGATTGGGAGCTGTCACTGTCACAATCGAGCCCGATATGCTGCACTGGAGCGGCTGAATCCATGTGACAAATTGTTGCTGCCCGAGCTCTTTGGAAAAAAATGCGAGGCAGTGTTGCCAGAAATCGTTCATTCGTCCCTATCGGGTGAAGCGCGCGCCGGTTTGCCGGGCTGGAATGGGGAAATTTTGAGCTTGGATTTTACCCTTTATTGGGGGGTAGCCAAAGTCGAAATGCGCTTTTCACCGTCGGCTTTGGGAAGCCCCGGGACAAGCGTACATTGACATGATTCCCCAGTACCATGTCTAATAACGGGTTTCCCCAAAACCAATTTCAGGATCGATCATGAAGCGCACCTATCAACCGTCAAAAACGCGACGCCAGCGTACGCATGGGTTCCGTGTGCGCATGAAGACCCGCGGCGGCCGTGCGATCATCCGGGCCCGGCGAGCCAAAGGGCGGGCCCGCCTCAGCGTTTGACCCAAACCCGGGTTGGCGGGGGCATAAACCGAAGTGGCCGCTTGACCACTGCGGCGCAGTTTGAGGCTGTGCTGGCCTCAGGCCGCCGCTCGGGTAGCAGGGTTTTTCTGGTCAGGACCCTGCCCAACGTCAGTTGCGGGGCCCGGCTCGGCCTAATAGTCGGTAAGAAGGCCGCGCCGAGGGCTGTTGACCGCAACAGGGTCAAGAGGCTGGTCAGAATAATCCATCGCCAGCTGCTGGAAGAGCTCGATGCAATGGATGTGGTGGTGCAGCTGCGCTGCAGCCCCCGTGGCTTTGACAACGCCGTATTGTTCAAGGAACTTCAAGATCTGTTGCGCGGTTTGACGGTCAAAACCGGATAATCGGGACTTCAGACAAAGAAAAGACGCTTATGGACTCACAACGCCTCGTTCTCTTCTTTGTTTTCACGATGTCGGTGTTCCTGCTTTTCGAAGCCTGGCAGCGTGATCAGCAGTCTGCCGCTCGCACGCCGGCGGTAGTCGCGTCGACGCCGACGCCGTCCCCAGCCTTGGCATCACCCACGGTCGACCCTGCCGTTCCTACACCGGCCGCCGATCTGGCTCCGGTGTCGGTCGCATCTGCCCCGTCGACCGCGACAGACCGCGGCCAGGTCATCACGCTGGAAACCGACCTCTATCGCGGAAAGATCAGCACCGTGGGCGGAGACCTCATCCGCCTGGAACTGCTTAAGCACGGCGGCACTCTGGATCGTTCGAAGGAGTTCGTTCTGTTCGACCGGACCAGCGACCATGTTTATATTGCCCAATCCGGTTTGATTGGCGGAGCTCTGCCCAACCACCAAAGCCCGTACCGGGCTTTGGCCACTGAGTATCGCCTGGCAGACGGCGCAAACGAGCTCGAGATCCGGCTGGAGGCGACGGGCGAGGGGAAGGCTGCGAAAATATATCGTTTCCGACGCAATAGTTATGTGATTGACGTTGTGCATGAGGTCACCAACACGACGGCGGATCCGGTTGTTATACATGCGTACTTCCAACTGGTCCGGGATTCAAAGCCGCCCGAGGGTGATTCGGCAATGATGCCGACCTATACCGGTGCTGCGGTCTATACCGAAAAAGATAAATTTCAGAAGGTCGCGTTCGACGACATCGAGAAAGGCAAGGCACCCTACCCGAAAACGGCCAATGATGGCTGGATAGGCATTCTTCAGCATTATTTCCTCGGTGCCTGGCTGCCGCAAGACGGCTCGCCCCGAGAATATTACACGCGGCAGGTGCCACAAGGTCTCTATGCGGCGGGCGTGATCGTGCCCGGCGGCACACTGGCACCAGGAGCCAGCACAACACTGTCGATGCCGCTTTATGCGGGACCGCAGGAGCAGGAGAAGCTGGCGGCCTTGTCCAAGGGCTTGGAGCTTGCGGTGGATTATGGCTGGCTTACGGTCATTGCGGCACCTTTGTTTTGGGTCCTGCAGTGGATCCATGGCTGGGCTGGCAACTGGGGGGTGGCGATCATTATTCTCACCATCCTGATCAAGCTGATTTTCTATCCGTTGTCCGAAGCGAGTTACCGCTCGATGGCGAAGATGCGCGTCGTCGCGCCGAAGATGCAGCGCCTGAAGGAACAATACGGCAATGATCGCCAGCGCATGCAGCAGGCGATGATGGAGCTCTATAAGACAGAGAAAATCAATCCGCTCGGTGGCTGTCTGCCTATCTTGGTGCAGATCCCCGTGTTCATCGCGCTGTATTGGGTGCTCCTTGCCAGCGTCGAAATGCGCCAAGCGCCGTTTGCGCTATGGATCAATGATCTCTCGGTGCCCGATCCCTGGTACATCCTGCCGATCCTGATGGGTGCGACCATGATCATCCAGACCCGCCTCAATCCGGTGCCTCCGGATCCGGTGCAGGCCAAGGTCATGAAGATCATGCCGATCGCGTTCAGCATTTTCTTCTTCTTCTTTCCCGCGGGCCTGGTGCTGTACTGGCTGGTCAACAACATCCTGTCGATTGCGCAACAGTGGCACATCAACGGGGTGCTGGAGCGTGCGGCGAAGCAGGCCAAGCCGAAGTCCTGAGCGCCGACCATTGCTGCGGCGCTATACTCGCCGCGCATGATGCGCCGTGACACCATCGCTGCCATTGCCACTGCGCCGGGGAGGGGTGGCGTCGGCATCATCCGCGTCTCTGGCGCCGATCTGCTGTGTTTCGCTTCGGGACTGACGTCGCACCAGCTTGTTGCACGCCACGCCCTGTTCACACCGTTTCTGGACGCTGCCGGTGCCGCCATCGACGACGGACTGCTGCTTTATTTCGCGGCGCCGCATTCATACACCGGCGAGGATGTGCTGGAGTTGCAGGGCCATGGTGGGCCGGTGGTCATGCGCCAGCTGCTGCAGCGCTGCCTCGAACTGGGCGCCCGCCTGGCACGACCCGGTGAATTCACCGAACGTGCCTATCTCAACGGCCGCATGGACTTGGCCCAGGCCGAAGGGGTCGCCGACCTGATCGAAGCGTCGACTACGATGGCTGCGCGCGCTGCGCTGCGCTCCCTGCATGGTGATTTTTCCAAATTAATACAAGGACTTAGCGGTAAAATTGTCGACCTGCGCATGCTTGTGGAAGCGACATTGGATTTTCCGGAAGAGGATGTCGAGTTTCTGACCGCAGGCCGGGCCGCCGAAAAGCTGGCCGAGATCCGTGAAGGGCTGGTGGCAACGTTGAAGGCGACTCGACAGGGCAGCATGCTGCGTGACGGTGTGCAGGCCGTGCTGATTGGCGCACCCAATGTCGGCAAGTCGAGCCTGCTCAATCGCTTTGCCGGGGAAGAGGTAGCGATCGTTACCGATACGCCGGGTACGACTCGCGATGCGCTGCGCGAGCAGATCGACATCGACGGCATGCCGGTGAATATCATCGATACCGCAGGTCTGCGCGACACCGTAGATTCCGTCGAAAAGATAGGCATTGATCGAACTTGGGCGATGGTGCAGAAGGCCGACTTGGCGCTGCTGGTCTGTGATGCCCGTGGTATCGACGAGGTTGGCGATCGCGCGATTGTCGAACGGTTGCCGCAGGGCTTGCCGCGGATACGTGTCCTCAACAAGATTGACTTGGCTGGCCTCTCGCCGGTGCGAGAGATTGGTCCTGCGGAAGAACGGATCTGGCTGTCCGCCAGAACGGGTGCAGGCCTGGATCTGCTGAAAAAAGCGATCTGGAATCATGCCGGCTGGCGGCCGTCGGGGGAGGGGTTGTTCACTGCTCGGGCGCGGCATGTCGAAGCCCTGCAGAATGCACAGCGCCACCTCACCGCCGCGGCGGGTCTGACACGGCAACTCGAGCTTTACGCTGAAGAACTGCGGCTGGCCCACGAAGCACTGGGTTCCATCACCGGCGAGTTCACCTCGGACGATTTGCTAGGCGAAATTTTTTCCAGATTCTGCATCGGCAAGTAGGTTTTGCCAGAAGGTTTCACGTGGAACCTGGTGCATTCGTTTGTGAGCAAATCGGGGGGTGTTCCACGTGGAACGTTTGTCCTGCAGCTTTCACCGGCTTGGCAACTAAGCTATCATTCGCGCCCGACCTCAAGGCCTTCCAGCCACCGCAGGCCTGGCATCTTAAAATGACGCAATTCCCTGATAAATTTGACGTAATCGTCATCGGTGGCGGTCATGCCGGCACCGAAGCTGCGCTCGCCAGCGCACGCATGGGTTGTCGTACTCTGTTGCTGACCCACAGTGTCGAAACCTTGGGCCAGATGTCCTGCAATCCTTCGATCGGCGGGATTGGCAAGGGCCACCTGGTCAAGGAAGTTGATGCACTGGGCGGGGCGATGGCGGCGGCCACCGACGAAGCGGGCATCCAGTTCCGCATTCTCAATTCGCGCAAAGGGCCAGCGGTGCGTGCGACTCGAGCCCAGGCTGACCGCATGCTCTATCGCCAAGCGATACGGGGGCGTCTCGAAAACCAAGCCAATCTGCGCATTTTCCAGCAGGCGGTCGATGACCTGATCGTGGAGGGCGACCGGGTGATTGGCGTGGTGACCCAGATCGGCCTGCGCTTCGAGGCGCAGGCCGTGGTACTGACCGCGGGGACATTTCTTTCGGGCCTGATTCATGTCGGGCTGCAGAACTATCAGGGCGGTCGTGCCGGCGATCCGCCTTCGGTCAGCCTTGCGGCGCGCCTGCGTGAATTGAATCTGCCGGTCGGCCGGCTGAAGACGGGCACACCACCCCGGATCGACGGCCGCAGTATCGACTTCGCGCATATGACCGAACAACCTGGCGACGATCCGGCACCGGTGTTTTCCTTCCTCGGTCAGCGCGAGCAGCATCCGCAGCAACTGCCGTGCTGGATCACCCACACCAACGAGCGCACGCATGACGCCATTCGCGGCGGGCTCGACCGTTCGCCGATGTTCACGGGCGTTATCGAAGGTGTGGGTCCACGCTATTGTCCGTCGATCGAGGACAAGATCCATCGTTTCTCCGACAAGTCTTCGCACCAGATATTCCTCGAACCTGAGGGCCTGACGGTTCACGAGTATTACCCCAACGGCATCTCCACCAGCTTGCCCTTTGACGTGCAGCTGACGGTGGTGCGCTCGATTAAAGGCCTGGAGCGAGCGCACATCACGCGGCCGGGTTATGCGATTGAATACGATTACTTTGATCCGCGGGGGCTCAAGGCTTCACTGGAAACCAAGGCGATCAGCGGCCTGTTTTTCGCCGGTCAGATCAACGGTACCACCGGCTATGAAGAAGCGGCCGCGCAGGGTCTGCTGGCGGGTATCAACGCCAGCCTGCAGATTTCCGGCCGCGAGGCCTGGACGCCGACCCGCGACCAGGCCTATCTCGGTGTGCTGGTCGACGACCTCATTACCCGCGGCGTGTCAGAGCCCTATCGCATGTTCACCAGCCGCGCCGAGTACCGGCTTTCCCTGCGTGAAGACAATGCTGACCTGCGGCTGACCGAAATCGGTCGCTGCCTCGGTGTCGTCGATGAGCGGCGCTGGGAAGCTTTCGATCGCAAGCGCGAATCGATTGCCCGAGAGCAGGAACGACTGAAATCGACCTGGGTCAATCCCCGTCAGCTCACAGAACAACAAGCCATTGATTTTATTGGAAAAAATATAGAACGTGAGTATTCACTGTCGAATCTGCTGCGGCGCCCGGAGGTGAGTTACGTTAGCCTGATGGCCTTGCCCGGCGCCGGTCCCGGGGTCGACGATTCACAGGTCGCGGAACAGGTGGAAATCCAGGCCAAGTACCACGGGTACATCGAACGCCAGCGCGCGGAAATCGAGCATCGTGCGCAGCAGGACGAATTGCGCCTGCCGGCTGAACTCGATTACACACAGGTGCGTGGCCTATCGATCGAAGTCATACAGAAACTGAATCGCGCACGGCCCGAAACCATCGGTCAGGCTTCACGCATTTCCGGCGTGACGCCGGCGGCGATTTCGGTGCTGCTAGTACATCTCAAACGTATTTCTGCCGTCCTCCAGAAAAGCGCATGAACCTCGCGGACGCACTGGCCGCGGGCATCCGAACGCTCGACCTGGACATAACTACTGCGGCCCAACAGCGCATGCTCGATTACCTCGCGCTGATCGAAAAATGGAACAAGGCCTATAACCTGACTGCGGTGCGCGAGCTTCAGAAAATGCTGACCCACCATCTGCTCGATTCGCTGGCGGTGCTGCCGCACCTGCGCGGGCCGCGGATACTCGATGTCGGCACGGGTGCCGGACTGCCCGGGATTCCGCTGGCGCTGGCGCGTCCGGACTGGCATTTCACACTCCTCGATTCGAATCACAAGAAATCGGCATTCCTGCGCCAGGCAGTCATCGAGTTGCAGCTTGGCAATACCGAAGTGGCTTGCGCACGTGTCGAAGACTGGAATGACCCGCATCCCTTCGATACCGTGGTGTCGCGAGCGTTTTCGGAAATCGCGGAGTTCATTGCCCTCGCGGGGCGGCTGTGTGCAAAGGATGGTGTCGTGATTGCAATGAAGGGTGTTTATCCGCACGAGGAACTGGCGCAGTTGCCGCAGACATTCCGCCTGTGTGGTGTCGTGCCGCTGCAGGTGCCCGGTCTTGGCGCCGAGCGCCATGTTGCGCTGCTGCAACCAGCGGAGGCGGCATGACGCGCATCATCGCAATCACCAACCAGAAAGGTGGCGTTGGCAAGACCACGACTGGCGTAAATCTCGCGGCGAGCCTGGCGGCGACCCAGCGCCGCGTGCTGCTGGTGGACCTCGACCCACAGGGCAATGCGACCATGGGCAGCGGCATCGACAAGCGGGCCCTCGAAGCAACGGTGTACCAGGTGCTGCTCGGAGAAAAGAACGTCGCTGATGTGCGCCAGCGCGCGCAGGCCGGGTACGACGTATTGCCGGCCAATCGCGAATTGGCCGGCGCCGAGGTCGAACTGATCGAAATCGACCAGCGAGAAACGCGGCTGAAGGACGCGCTGGCTGAAGTCGCCACTGAGTATGATTTCATCCTGATCGACTGTCCGCCGGCGCTGAACTTGCTGACCGTCAACGGTCTGACGGCGGCGCAGGCGGTGATGATTCCGATGCAGTGCGAGTACTACGCGCTGGAAGGCCTGTCGGATCTGGTTGGCACGATCAAGCGCGTACGCGCCCATCTCAATCCCACGCTCGAAATCGAGGGCCTGTTGCGCACGATGTACGACCCGCGCAATACGCTGGCGCAGCAGGTTTCGGCACAGCTGTTGCAGCACTTTGGCGACAAGGTGTACCGCACGGTTATTCCGCGCAATGTGCGCCTGGCCGAAGCACCGAGCCACGGGTTGCCGGCGCTGGAATTTGACCGTAATTCCAAAGGGGCGCAGGCCTATCTTGCGCTGGCCGGCGAGATGCTTAACCGCGCGTCTGAATAAGTATCTGATTAAAAGGATTTTTATGGTTAGGCCGAAAGGATTGGGACGGGGACTTGATGCACTGCTTGGCGGCAGTGAAAGTACGCCACCGCGCACCACCACCGGCGATACCGTGACCACCTTGCCGGTTGCCGCGCTGCAGCCAGGCAAGTACCAGCCGCGCACGCATATGGACGCGGAAGCGCTGGACGCACTGGCGGCCTCGATCAGGGCGCAGGGCGTGATGCAACCTATCCTGGTGCGGTCCGTGGGTAACGGCAAGCATGAAATCATCGCCGGCGAGCGGCGCTGGCGAGCGGCGCGGATTGCGGGACTTTCAAGCGTGCCAGTGCTGGTGCGCGCCGTGCCGGACCAGCAGGCACTCGCAGTGGCGCTGATTGAGAACATCCAGCGCGAAGACCTCAACGCGCTGGAAGAAGCCGTCGGTATCGAGCGCCTGATCAAGGAATTTGCGCTGACACATCAGGCCGTAGCCGATGCCATCGGCAAGTCGCGGGCCGCGGTGACTAATTTGTTGCGCCTGCTTGAGTTGGCGCCACCCGTGAAAGAGCTGCTCGGCGAGGGCAGAATCGAAATGGGCCATGCCCGCGCATTGCTGGCTTTGCCGGTGGAACGCCAGATTGCTCTGGCAAGGGAAGCTGCGGAACAGGGCTGGTCGGTGCGCGAGGTCGAACGCCGGGTCGGCACAACGATGACGACGGCCAAGTTTTCCCGCCGTCCTGCCCGCCCGGATCGCGATGTCGCTAGGCTGGAGGAGGAGGTTTCCGCACGCCTCGGTACTACGGTGAAAATTCGGGCAGCTTCGCGCAAGGGCAGTGGCAAGTTGGTCATTGCATACGGGTCGTTGGATCAACTCGATGCCCTGCTGACGAAACTTCAGTAAAGCGCTGTCAAATCAAAATTGACGCAATAACAGCGCGGGTTGTAAAATTGAAAGATTTCCACCCCCGGATTATTGCGGTGCGACAGGGGCACTTGACCGAGGGGCCAGCGACACGCTGGTGCGGCACTGCGCAAGAAAAAGGGGTGGATGCATGACCGTCCTCGTGGTTGCCGGTCTGCAGCTGGTCTTTGCGGTACTGGCGGGTGTGCTTGCATGGGCATTTGGCAGCGCGGCGATGGCGCAGTCAGTAGTAACGGGCGGCAGTTGTGCCCTTGCAGGAACGCTGGCCTATGCGGCTTGCCAGCGCATGGTTCCCGGCAGCAGCGCCTCGCGCCTGATGTGGGGCCACATGCTGGGGGAAATGTCCAAGGTATTGGTAACGCTGGTTTTGCTGGGTTGGGCGATAGTCTCCGACCCAAGCAGGGCGCTGGCTTGCCTGGCGGGTTTAGGGGTGGCGCTGTTGGCTTATCCGGCAGCGATTTTTTGGTTGAACAAGTAAAAAGACAGACCTAACAGATATGGCTGCCGAAGCACCCCGGAACGCGAGTGAATACATTGGCCACCACCTGACGAATCTTCGGGTGGGTGAAGGTTTCTGGGCCCTCCATATCGATACCATCCTGATGGGCTGGGTTACCGGTCTGCTCGGGCTCGGTGCCTTTTACCTGGTTGCGCGCGGCGCGACTTCAGGCGTCCCGGGGCGGGTGCAGGGCTTCATCGAACTGCTGGTTGAATTCGTCGATGACACCGTCAAGGGTGTATTTCCCGGGGATCGCAAATTCCTTGCGCCGCTGGCACTGACGATTTTCGTCTGGGTGTTCATGATGAACGCGATGGACCTGCTGCCCATCGACTGGGTTGCGACCCTCGTCGGCGCGACCGGGCTGCCCTACTGGAAAGTGGTGCCGACTACCGATCTGAACACCACTTTCGCAATGTCGCTGACGATTTTTTTCCTGACGATTTTCTTCAGCATCAAAGCGAAAGGCGCAGGCGGCTTCGTACACGAGTTGTTCACCGCACCGTTCGGCAACAACCCGCTGCTGTGGATTCCCAATCTCGCGCTGAACATTATCGAATACGTGGCCAAGCCCGTATCGCTGGCCATGCGACTGTTTGGAAACATGTACGCCGGCGAACTGATTTTCATGCTTCTTGGCGTCATGGGTACCCTTGCCGCACTGTCCTTTGGCGGAATGCTCGCTGGGGCTGCCGCCGGCATCCTGTATTGGGCCTGGGGCGTGTTTCACATCCTGATCATCCTGCTGCAGGCCTTCATATTCATGATGCTGTCTTGCGTCTACATTGCCATGGCGCACGAGCACCACTGAACCGACCCCGTTTTTACACTTTGCAATTACTACCTGTCCGAAAGAAAGGGAACACAAAATGGAACAATACGCTGCCATCATCCAAGGCTACACCGCGCTGGCCATCGGTATCATCATCGGCCTCGGCGCCATCGGTGCCTGTATCGGCATCGGCATCATGGGTTCGAAGTTCCTTGAAGCCGCCGCCCGCCAGCCGGAACTGATTCCGCAACTGCAGAAGTTCATGTTCCTGCTGGTTGGCCTGATCGACGCCGCGTTCCTGATCGGCGTCGGTATCGCCATGTTCTTCGGCTTTGCCAATCCGCTGCTCGGCGTCCTGGCCAAGTAATTTTTTTCCCGACAGGGGCACAGCATGAATATCAACGCCACCCTGTTCGTCCAGGCACTGTCGTTCGCGGCGCTGATCTGGTTCACGGTCCGTTTCGTGTGGCCGATGATCACCAACGCGATGGACGAACGCACCAAGCGTATCGCCGATGGTTTGGCTGCCGCCGAAGCCGGCAAGCAGTCGCTTGAGCGCTCGTCCGTACAGGCCGAGGAGGCGATTGCCCAGGCCCGCGGCCGGGCCGCTGAAATTGTCGCTCAAGCGGAAAAACGCGCCAGCCAGATGATTGAGGAAGCGAAAGTGTCGGCAAAGACCGAGGGCGAACGCCTGGTTGCCGGCGCCAAGGCCGAAATCGATCAGGAGGCGGCGCGGGCACGCGAAACGTTGCGCAGCCAGGTTGCCGCACTGGCGGTTGCCGGTGCCGAGCAGATCCTCAGGCGCGAAGTCGATGCCAAGGCCCATGCCGACCTGATTGCCGCCGTGCAGAAACAGCTCTGATCCATGGCTGAACCCGTCACCATTGCCCGCCCCTACGCTGAAGCCGCGTTCAGGCTCGCCTGCGAGCAGAACACCCTGCCGGCCTGGACGGACGCGCTGGATCTGATTGCCGCAGTGGTCGCCGACCCGCAGGTCGCCGCGCTGATCGGCGCGCCGCAGGTGAGCACAGCGCAGCTTGAAGGCATCATCATTGGCGCGATCGGCAAGCAGCTCTCCGGTGAAGCGCGCAATTTGGTGCAGGTGCTGGCGCAGAACCGCCGGCTTGTCCTGATGCCGCAGATCGTCGAGCTGTTCGGGGCGCTGCGCCGCGAGCATGAAGGCGCGATGGAAGCGACTGTAGTGTCAGCACTCCCGGTGGACGATGCACAGCTGAAGTCGCTGGTCGCCGCACTGGAAAAGAAATACGGCCGCAAGATCACGGCCAGAGTCGAACTCGACCCGCAACTCATCGGCGGCCTGAAGATCATGGTCGGCGACAAAGTCATCGATGCAACGGTGCGCGGCAGGCTGGATGCCATGGCCGCCGCGCTGACCCACTAGGAGCAACACCATGCAACTGAATCCTTCCGAGATCAGTGAACTCATCAAGAGCCGGATCCAGAATCTGGCAGGAACCACCGAAGCGCGCACCCAGGGCACGGTGATTTCGGTGACCGAAGGCATCTGCCGCATCCACGGCCTTGCCGATGTGATGCAGGGCGAGATGCTGGAATTTCCGAAAAACACCTTCGGTCTCGCGCTGAACCTCGAGCGCGACTCGGTCGGCGCGGTGATTCTGGGCGAGTACGAGCACATCTCCGAGGGCGATATCGTCAAGACCACGGGCCGTATTCTTGAAGTGCCGGTGGGTCCCGAACTGATCGGCCGCGTCGTCAACTCGCTGGGCCAGCCGATCGACGGCAAGGGTCCTGTCAACGCCAAGATGACGGACGTGATCGAGAAGGTCGCGCCGGGCGTAATCGCGCGGAAATCCGTGTCGCAGCCGGTGCAGACCGGCTTGAAATCGATTGACTCGATGGTGCCTGTCGGCCGTGGCCAGCGCGAACTGATCATCGGTGATCGTCAGACCGGCAAAACCGCGGTAGCGATCGACGCGATCATCAACCAGAAGGGCAAGGACCTGATCTGCATCTACGTCGCGATCGGGCAGAAAGCCTCTTCGATCAAGAATGTGGTACGCAAGCTTGAAGAACACGGCGCGATGGACTACACCATCGTTGTTGCCGCTTCGGCTTCGGAATCTGCCGCAATGCAGTTCATCGCCCCCTACTCCGGCTGCACGATGGGCGAATACTTCCGTGACCGTGGCGAGGACGCGCTGATTATCTATGACGATCTGACCAAACAGGCTTGGGCCTATCGCCAGGTATCGCTGCTGCTGCGCCGCCCCCCCGGCCGCGAAGCCTATCCCGGTGACGTGTTCTACCTGCACTCGCGTCTGCTCGAGCGCGCTGCACGCGTCAACGAGGAGTATGTCGAAGCCTTCACCAAGGGTGCGGTCAAGGGCAAGACCGGTTCGCTGACAGCGCTGCCTGTGATTGAAACCCAGGCCGGCGACGTCACTGCCTTCGTGCCGACCAACGTGATTTCGATTACCGACGGTCAGATTTTCCTTGAGACCGACCTGTTCAATGCCGGTATCCGTCCCGCGATCAACGCCGGTATTTCGGTATCGCGCGTCGGTGGTGCTGCGCAGACCAAGATCATCAAGAAGCTCGGTGGCGGCGTGCGCCTGGCGTTGGCGCAGTATCGCGAACTGGCGGCTTTCGCGCAGTTCGCATCCGACCTTGACGAGGCCACCCGCAAGCAGCTCGAGCGCGGCCGCCTGGTCACTGAACTGATGAAACAGCCGCAGTACGAACCGCTGCAGGTTTGGGAAATGGCGCTGACGCTGTTTGCGGTCAACGGCAGTCACCTCGACGACGTCGATGTCAAAAAAGCCCTGGCGGCCGAGCGTTCGATGCGTGATTACATCAAGGCCAAATACGGCGACTTGGTGCAACGCATTGAGGACAGCAAGGATCTCTCCAAGGACGATGAAGAGAAGCTGACCGCGGCAATCAAGGACTGGAAACAGAACGGTTCTTACTAGCGCGACCACAATTAATTAACGTTTAAAAACAAATACTTAAGATATGGCTGGTTCGAAGGAAATCCGCACCAAGATCAAGAGCGTGCAGAACACGCGCAAGATCACCAAGGCGATGGAAATGGTCGCGGCCTCGAAAATGCGCCGCGCGCAGGAACGCATGCGCACGTCGCGTCCGTACAGCGAGAGGATCCGCAACGTCGCCGCGCACATCAGCCATGCCAATCCGGAGTATCGCCATCCCTTCCTGGTGGACCGCAATTCGGGCAATCGCATCGGCCTGATCGTGGTCACCACCGACAAGGGCCTCTGCGGCGGCTTGAATACCAATGCCCTGCGCCTGGCCTTGAACAAGATCAAGGAATGGGAAGCCCAGGGTGAAGAAATCGAAGTCTGCGCGCTGGGCAACAAGGGTCTGGGTTTCATGCAACGCCTCGGCGCCACAGTCACCTCGCAGGTGATTGGTCTCGGCGACAAGCCGCACATGGATAAACTGATCGGCGCGGTGAAGATCATGCTCGACGGTTATACCCAGGACCGATTTGATCGGCTGATGATCATCTACACCCGTTTCATCAATACGATGAAGCAGGAAGCAGTGGTGGAACAACTGCTGCCGCTGTCGGGTGACGCGCTGGGCGCACCGGAAGGTTCCTGGGATTACATCTACGAGCCGGATCCCAAGGTTGTGCTCGACCAGGTGCTGACGCGTTATGTCGAGACCCTGATTTACCAGGGTGTGGCCGAGAACATGGCTTCCGAGCAGTCGGCGCGGATGGTGGCAATGAAAGCCGCCTCGGACAATGCCGGCAAGGTCATTGAAGAATTGACACTGATTTACAACAAGACTCGACAGGCCTCGATTACCAAGGAGCTGTCGGAGATCGTCGCCGGCGCGGCAGCGGTCTGATTGTTTGACGACATTTTGATTTAGGGATTGACCATGAGCCAGGGAAAAATCGTTCAGTGCATCGGCGCGGTGATCGACGTCGAGTTTGCCCGTGACCAGATGCCGCATATCTATGACGCGCTGACAATGGATGGCAGCGAACTGACGCTGGAAGTGCAGCAGCAGCTCGGCGACGGTATCGTCCGCACCATCGCGCTGGGTTCCTCCGACGGCCTGCGCCGCGGGATGATGGTGACCAACACCAAAGCGCCGATCATGGTGCCGGTCGGCCCGAAAACGCTGGGACGCATCATGGATGTGCTCGGCCGTCCGATCGACGAAGTCGGCCCCATCGGATCCGACAAGACGATGTCGATTCACCGCAAGGCGCCGACCTACGAAGAGCTGTCGCCATCGACCGACCTGCTGGAAACCGGCATCAAGGTGATTGATCTGGTCTGCCCGTTTGCCAAGGGCGGCAAGGTCGGCCTGTTTGGCGGCGCAGGTGTCGGGAAGACCGTGAACCTGCTGGAACTGATCAACAACATCGCCAAGGCACACTCGGGCCTCTCGGTGTTCGCCGGCGTCGGTGAGCGCACCCGTGAAGGTAATGATTTTTATCACGAGATGATGGATGCCGGCGTCGTCAACAAGGATGATCTGTCGAAATCGAAAGTGGCAATGGTCTATGGCCAGATGAACGAGCCCCCCGGCAACCGGCTGCGCGTGGCGCTGACCGGACTGACCATGGCCGAAGCCTTCCGCGATGAAGGTCGCGACGTGTTGTTCTTCGTCGACAACATTTACCGCTACACGCTGGCCGGCACCGAAGTATCGGCGCTGCTCGGCCGGATGCCGTCGGCCGTGGGTTACCAGCCGACGCTGGCCGAGGAAATGGGTCGCCTGCAGGAACGCATCACGTCCACCAAGACCGGCTCGATCACCTCGATCCAGGCCGTTTACGTGCCGGCGGATGACCTGACCGATCCCTCGCCCGCCACCACCTTCGGCCACCTCGATTCGACCGTGGTGCTGTCGCGCGACATCGCTTCGCTGGGCATCTATCCCGCCGTTGATCCCCTGGATTCGACCTCGCGCCAGCTTGACCCGCATGTCGTTGGCGAAGAACACTACAACACTGCGCGCGCGGTGCAGGCTACTTTGCAGCGTTACAAGGAACTGCGCGACATCATCGCAATTCTGGGCATGGACGAACTGTCGCCGGAAGACAAGCTGGCGGTGTCCCGCGCGCGCAAAATCCAGCGCTTCCTGTCGCAGCCGTTCAGCGTCGCCGAGGTGTTCACCGGCTCGCCGGGCAAATACGTGTCGCTGAAAGACACCATCAAGGGCTTCAAGATGATCGTCAGCGGCGAGTGCGATGCGCTGCCGGAGCAGGCCTTCTATATGGTCGGCGGCATCGAAGAGGCGTTCGAGAAGGCGAAGACGCTGCAGTAACGGGCAAGGAAACCGGCAATGGCTGAAGCAGTTCATACCATGCACGTTGATGTCGTCAGCGCGGAAGAGCAGATCTATTCCGGCGAGGCGGAGTTCGTCGTGCTGCCGGGCGAAGCCGGCGAACTCGGCATCTATCCGCGGCATACCCCGCTGATCACTCGCATCCGCCCTGGCGAAGTGCGTATCAAGCCGGCGGGCGGCGGTGCCGAAGAGTTAATTTTCGTCGCCGGGGGCATACTTGAGGTGCAGCCAAAGGTAGTCACTGTGCTGGCTGACACCGCAATCCGCGGTGCCGACCTCGACGAAGCCAAGGCCACTGAGGCGCTGAAGCAGGCGGAAGAGGCGCGCAAGAATGCCCAGGGCAAGCAGGAAGTCGCTACCGTCGAAGCCGAACTGGCGATGCTGGCGGCTCAGCTGGCTGCCATTCGCAAGCTGCGCGGCAAACGCTGAGAGCGGATAGCGGAACGGCAAGGGCGGCTGCGGCCGCTCTTTTGTTTTGCAGGAAGGCAGGCCGCGCCGGTTGCCGCCCTGCCTTCATGCGATAATTTTCGAATGCGATTCCAGGTCGTCATACTCGCGGCAGGCAAGGGCAAGCGGATGAATTCCGAGCTGCCCAAGGTGCTGCATCCGTTGGCGGGCAAACCGCTGCTGGCGCATGTCATCGCAGCCGCGCGCGAGTTGGCAGCAGAACGCATCTGCATCGTGCATGGTCATGGTGGCGAACAGGTGCGCAAGGCAGTGAGCGGCGATGATCTGGTGTTTGCGCTGCAGGAACCCCAGCTTGGCACCGGACACGCCGTGCAGCAGGCCCTGCCGCAGCTGACACCGGCGCCGCTGACGCTGGTGCTCTACGGCGATGTGCCGCTGGTGCGCGCGGACACGCTGCGCGGCCTGCTCGAGGCTGCCGGTAAGGGAGTCGCGATCCTGACCGCAGAACTGGTCGATCCCACTGGCTACGGCCGCATCCTGCGCAACAAGGCGAAGCGAGTCACCGCCATTGTCGAGCAGAAGGACGCCACCGCCGCGCAGCGCAAAATCCGCGAAATCAACACCGGTATCATGGTGCTGCCTACGGCGAAGCTGAGGCAGTGGCTGCCGAAGCTGCGTAACAAGAATTCCCAGAACGAGTACTACCTGACCGATATTGTCGCGCTGGCGGTGAAGGACCGCGTACCGGTCAACGGCGTGAAGGCGGCAGATGCCGGCGAGACCGAGGGTGTCAACAGCCGCGTGCAGCTTGCGCAGCTGGAACGCCAATACCAGAAACACCAGGCAATGCGGCTGCTCGAAACCGGCGTCACGCTGGCTGACCCCGCGCGCTTCGATCTGCGTGGCACGCTCAACTGTGGCCGTGATGTCTTCATCGATGTCAACTGCGTATTCGAGGGGAATGTGGAATTGGCCGACGGCGCCAGCATCGGCGCCAACTGCGTGCTGAAGGATGTCACCATCGGCCCCGGCACCCGAGTTGAACCCTTCTGCCACTTAGACGGGGCGCGTATCGGCGCCGGCTGCCGCATCGGGCCTTATGCGCGCATCCGTCCCGGCACGCAGCTCGCTGCCGAAGTACACATCGGCAATTTCGTCGAGATCAAGGCCAGCGAGATGGGTGACGGCTCCAAAGCCAACCATCTGGCCTATGTTGGCGATTCGACGGTCGGCCGCAACGTCAACATCGGCGCCGGCACAATTACCTGCAACTACGACGGAGCCAATAAACACCGCACGGTGATCGAGGACGATGTGCACATCGGCTCCGACGTGCAGCTGGTGGCGCCGGTGCGCGTGGCTCGCGGCTGCACGGTGGGCGCCGGCACGACAGTGTGGAAGGACACGCCGCCCGGCAGCCTGGTGCTGAATCCGAAAAACCAGGAACACCGCGCCGGCTGGCAGCGGCCGCGCAAGGCGCCAAAATCATCCTGAACGGGGGCTCCTGAACATGTGCGGCATCGTCGGTGCCATCGCCCAGCGCGATGTTGTGCCTATCCTGATCGAAGGTCTGAAGCGTCTGGAATACCGCGGCTATGATTCAGCCGGCATTGCGATCAACGATGGTTCGCTCAAGCGGCTGCGCAGCACCGGCCGCGTCGTCGAACTCGAGCGTATGGCGCAGACCGTCGGGGTTGGCGGTCCGCTGGGCATTGCCCATACGCGCTGGGCAACTCATGGCGTGCCTTCGGAACGCAATGCCCATCCCCATGTGTCGGGGACGATTTCGGTGGTCCACAACGGCATCATCGAAAACCACGACGAACTCCGCGCCAGATTGCGAGCAGCGGGTTACGGGTTCCTCTCGGACACCGATACCGAGGTCATTGCTCACCTGGTGCACGAAAACCGCAAGTCTTCGGCGAGCCTGTTCGAGGCCGTGCAGAAGAGCCTGCACGAGTTGGTCGGCGCTTATGCGATCGCGGTGATCGACGAGGCAGACGGAGAGCATATCGTTGTCGCGCGCATGGGGGCACCGCTGCTGCTGGGTTTGGGTGACGGCGAAAATTTTGCAGCCTCCGACGCGTCCGCGCTGGTGCAAGTGACTCCGCGCATCGTCTACCTTGAGGAAGGCGATTGTGCTGAGCTGTCCCGCGATCGCATCCGCATCGTCGATGTCGCCGGGCATCCGGCGATCCGGCCCGAGCAGCAGTCACA
The DNA here is from genome assembly GCA_030684405.1 of Burkholderiales bacterium. Taxonomy (GTDB): domain Bacteria; phylum Pseudomonadota; class Gammaproteobacteria; order Burkholderiales; family SG8-41. The sequence continues at coordinate 245,860 of JAUXYA010000032.1, forward strand.
GTTGACGGCGGAAGCGGTCGAACTCGGTCCCTACAGGCACTACATGCAGAAGGAAATCTTCGAGCAGCCGATGGCGGTGGCCAACACGCTGGAGATGGTGACTAATGCGAGTGCTGTTGCGCCTCAGCTTTTTGGTGCCGGTGCTGAAAATATATTCAATAAAATCAATGGGTTAGTGATACTGGCTTGCGGCACGAGTTATCACGCAGGGATGGTGGCGCGTTACTGGATCGAAGCCCTAGCCGGACTGCCCTGTGCGGTCGAGATCGCCAGCGAGTATCGATATCGCGAACCGTACAACGATCCCGATTCGCTTGTGGTCACCATTTCCCAGTCGGGTGAAACCGCCGACACGCTGGCGGCGCTGCAGTACGCGAAGTTGCGCGGCCACCGGCACAGCTTGTCGATCTGCAATGTTCCGGAGTCGGCGCTGGTGCGTGCCTCCGACCTGCGTTTCCTGACCCGTGCTGGTCCGGAGATTGGCGTCGCATCGACCAAAGCGTTCACAACCCAGCTCGCCGCACTGGTGCTGCTGGCGATGGCATTGGCCAAGCAGCGCGGACGGCTGCCGCCAACGCGTGAAGGTGAGCTGCTGCATGCCTTGCGGCATCTGCCCTCGGCGTTGAGCCACGTGTTGCAGGTGGAGCCGGCGATCGCGGCATGGGCGGAACTGTTCGCGCGCAAGGAACACATGCTTTTCCTCGGCCGCGGCATCCATTATCCGATTGCCATGGAAGGCGCGCTGAAGCTGAAGGAGATTTCCTACATTCATGCCGAAGCCTATGCCGCCGGCGAACTGAAACACGGCCCGCTGGCGCTGGTAGACCGTAACATGCCGGTGGTCGCCGTGGCGCCGCGCGATGCGCTGCTTGAAAAATTGAAGTCCAACCTGCAGGAGGTGCGTGCCCGCGGTGGCGAACTGTATGTGCTGGCAGATCAGGATACCCGCTTGCAAAGCGGCGATGGCGTCCACGTCATCCAAATGCCCGACCACGCCGGCCTGCTGTCGCCGATCCTGCATACCGTGCCCTTGCAGCTGCTGGCCTATCACACGGCCCTGAAGCGCGGCACCGACGTCGACAAGCCGCGCAATCTCGCGAAGTCGGTAACGGTCGAATAATCCTGCCTGCCGCAGGGTTGCAGGTGATTGACGCTCTTCCCTGCGGTGGGGCGAAGCGTGTTCCGGCGTCAGCGCGTCCCGGCTTCGCTGCGCACCTTGTGCACCAGTCCGTCGATGATGGAGACAAGACTGTCCAGCGATTCGGCCAGGTTGCCGGAAGTCAGGTAACGGCCGTTGACGACCAACGAAGGGGTGCCGGTGATCTGATATGCCCGTGTCAGCTTTGCAGCCTCTTCCACCTTGCGCTGTACTTCCGGCGAGTTGTAGGCCTGTTCCCAGCGTTCACGGTCGATGCCGTTGCGTACCGCCCAGGTCGCCATCACTTCCGGCTTGCTCATGTGCAGCTCTTCAACATGGTAGCTGTGATAGACGCGCTGATGCAGGCGCTCGGCTTCTCCCAGCGCTTCCAGCGTGTAATAGATCCGCGCATGCGGTGCCCAGCTGTCGCGCAATATCGCCGGGATGCGTCGGATAGCGACGTCGGCGGGCTTGCTTCCGATCCAGCGCTCCAACCCGGGCTGCAGGTTGTTGCAGTGGGGGCAGCCGTACCAGAAAAAATCGATGACCTCGATGCGGTTGGCAATCGCCACCGGCTGGGGCTTGATGACCCGGTAATCGATATTGGCTCGTACCGGCTGCTGTGCGGACGCGGGCAGCGGCACAGTCGACAGCAAAAGCACGCAGCAGGCAACCAGCAGCGCTGGCGCCCGCCGCATGGCTATTTTCCGCCCTTGCTCTTGCGGGCTTCTGCGATCAGCCCGTCGACCACCTGGAAGAAGCGGTCATAGTCGACGCTGCGGTCGGCCTTGAGGCTCATCGATGGTGCAGTCAGGTAACGTCCGTCCACCACGACCGCCGGTGTACCGGGAATGTCGTACTTGCGGGTCAGTTCAATGGAACGCTGGGCTTTGCCATTCACACCGAAGGAGTTGTAGGTATCGGCAAACTTCTTGCGATCGACGCCCTTGCTCGCCGCCCAGTCGAAGATGGCATTGGCGTCGCGCAGCTGCACGCGCTGCTTGTGCAGGGTAACAAACATTTCGTGATGCAGTTTGTCGATCATGCCGAGAGCTTCAAAGGTGTAGTAAGCGCGGGTCATCGGCAGCCAGGATTCCTGGAATACCGCAGGTACGCGTCGGAACTCGACATCCGCCGGTTTGCGCTTGAGCCAGGTTTCCAGCGACGGCTGCAGGTTGTTGCAATGCGGGCAGCCGTACCAGAAGAACTCGATTACCTCAATCTTACTGCCGCTGTCGGTCGGTTGCGGCGGCTGCACCAGAGCGTAATCCTTGCCGGCGGTCAGCTGGGCATGGGCAGAAGCGAAAAAGAGGCTGAGGGCGGCAGCAATGAACGTGCGCCAGGAAAAAAGGGTGAATGGCATGGCTGCTCCGGTGGAGGAAGTTACTTGTCGGCGTCGCGTACCTTGATCAGCGTGGTATCGATGCCGTTTTTCTTCAGAGTATCCCGGGTGCGATTCAGTTCCTCGACGCTGCCGTAGGGCCCCAGACGTACGCGGTGCCAGACGCCGCGATCAGGCAGCGTCGTGGTCTGGATCGAAGCCTGCACCCCAAGCAGCGCCAGCCGCGCCTTCAGATTGTCGGCATCGGGTGCGTTCTGGAAGGCGCCGGCCTGCAGGTAGAAGGACTCACGGGCCGCTGCCTTGTTTTCCCGCAGCTGCTGGTCCGTGGCAGGCTCCTCGACGCCGGGCAGGATCTTGTAGAAATCGAAGCGAGGCTTGATCTCTTCCGCCGGCTTGGCTGTCTTGTCCGTTGTCTTGGCCGGCTCGGACCCCACCGGCTTTGCAGGCTCCGGCTTCGTCGCCGGGGCTTTGGACTGGAAAGGCGTGGGCATTTTGTTGATGTACCAGGCAACGCCAAGCGCGATGGCCAGACCCAGCACCAGTCCAATGAGGATGCCGATAAATAGCGATCCGCCGCCGCTGCGGGAACCGCCCTTGCGCTCACTGCCTTTGTAATCCCTGCTCACGCGCGCATCTTACATTTTTTCGGGAGCACCCACACCCAGCAGTGCAAGCCCGTTGCGCAGCACTTGCCGCACGGCCAGAGCGAGCGCCAGGCGCGCATGCTTCTGCTCTGCATCTTCGACCAGAAAGCGTTCCGCGTTGTAATAGCTGTGAAACTCTCCGGCGAAGTCTTTCAGGTAGAACGCGATCATGTGGGGCGCCAGTTCGCGCGCGGCGCCTTCTATAACGTCCGGATAATCCATCAGGCTTTTGAGCAATGCGGTCTCGTGCGCGGCGACGAGCGGTGAAAGATCCGCGTTCCTGACGCTGTCCGGGTCACCGCCCCACTGTTCAAGCACGCTGCAGACGCGTGCATGTGCATACTGGATGTAATAGACCGGATTGTCGTTGCTTTGCGACTTTGCAAGATCGAGGTCGAAGTCGAGGTGCTGGTCGCTTTTGCGCAAAACATAGAAAAACCGCGCGGCGTCGTTGCCCACTTCCCGGCGCAGTTCGCGCAGCGTCACAAACTCCCCGGAGCGAGTCGACATCGAAACTTTTTCGCCCTTGCGGTAGAGCACGGCGAACTGCACCAGCGCGATGTCGAGCCGGGAGGGGTCCTGGCCGAGCGCCTGCAGGGCACCCTTGACCCGGGCGATATAGCCATGATGATCAGCGCCCCAGACGTCGATGACCCGGTCAAAGCCCCGGCCGAATTTCTCGAGATGATAGGCGATGTCGCTGGCGAAATAGGTGTACTGGCCGTTTTCGCGCTGCACGACCCGGTCCTTCTCGTCGCCGAAACTGCTGGATCGGAACCACTTTGCGCCGTCCTGCAGGTAAACATGTCCGCGCGACTCCAGCTCGCGCATGGCGCGTTCGACCTGCCCCGAGTCGTAAAGAGACTGCTCCGAGAACCACTGGTCGAAAGTGACACCGAACTCCTCAAGGTCGTCCCGGCAGTCATCGAGCTGCTGTTTCAGTGCGTGTCTGTGCACGGGGCCGTAATCGGCTCCCAACAGGCGCTTGGCATTGGCGATCAGATCATCGAGGCGTGCCTCGGGATCGGATTCGGCGTCGGCAGCTGTGGCTGAGGCCTCGGCCCAGGAATGCTGAAAACGACCGCCTTCGGCTTGCCGCAACTGGTCGGCCATGGCGCGTACGTAATCCCCCTGGTAGGCGTTGCCGGGAAACTGCACCGGTTCGCCGCCCTGCTCCAGGTATCGCAACCAGGTCGAAAGCGCGAGGATGTCCATCTGACGGCCGGCGTCATTGACGTAATACTCGCGCGACACCTCGAAGCCGGCTGCCTCCAGGATGGAGGCAACGCTGGCACCGTAGGCAGCCCCCCGCCCGTGGCCGACATGCAGCGGTCCGGTCGGATTGGCGGAGACGAATTCGATCTGCACTTTTCGTCCGCTGCCAAGCTGGCTGCTGCCGTAGCGGTCTGCGGTATCCAGTACGCGGTGCACGACCCGCTGCTTGTAGGAGCGGGCGAGAAACAGGTTGATGAATCCGGCGCCGGCGATCTCGGCCTTTTCGAGATGGGGCGATGCCGGCAGCGCGTCAACAAGCTGCTGGGCAATGGCCCTGGGATTGCCGCGCAACTCTTTGGCCAGTTGAAGGGCGATGTTGCAGGCAAAGTCGCCATGTTGCGACTGTTTCGGCCGATCAAGGACGATGGCGGCAGTCGCTGAGGGTGCAACCTCTGCCAGTGCTTCACGCAGCAGTTTACTGAGCAAGGCTCGGGCGTCGGTGGGCGGGGTGTTCATTTGCTTGTTATGGAATATCGCGGGCGGAGCCCGCTGCCAGCTGTCAACTGACTGTTTTGGTGAAAGTTTTTGCCACTGCAAAAGTGTCGGATTTTAGCATGTCGGGTGGCCCCGAATTACAGTTCGGCGGGGTCGACATCCAGGGACCAGCGTGTCGCGGAGTTGCTTGTTTCAGCCAGCCACTGGTGCCAGATTTTCAAAAATGAGCGCAGTTCGGTGCGCGAGCCGGATTGCACCAGCAGGTGGGCGCGTTCACGCCCGGCCCTGCGCATCATGCCGGCAGGCACCGGATCGTAGACGGATACGGTGGGCGAAATGCCTCGCGCGGTACGCGCTGCCTTTGCGAGAAATTGCAGTGCAGTGTCGATGCTGCGCGCTTCCGATCGGAGCAGGGCCTGATGAACATAAGGTGGAAATCCTGCCTGACGCCGCTCGGCCAGCAACGTCTGCGCAAAAGTGTCGAAGTCCTGGTGGCGAAGAGCGGCATACAGCGGATGGTCCGCGAACCGGGTCTGCACCAGCACCTGGCCGCGGATATCCGCGCGACCGGCGCGTCCGGCGACCTGGGAGAGCAGGGCGTAAAGGCGCTCGGGTGCCCGGAAATCGTTGCTGTAGAGCATGCTGTCCGCATTGACGATGCCCACCAGATTGAGGCGCGGGAAGTCATGGCCCTTGGCAAGGATCTGGGTGCCGACGAGGATATCGACCGTCCCCTCGCGGATGCGTTCGCGCATGTCCGGCCAGGCATCCCTGCGCCGCGTGGTGTCACGGTCGATGCGCAGGATGCGTGCCTCGGGAAAGTGGTGAGCCAGCGCAGCTTCGATGCGTTGTGTACCCTGTCCTACCGGCGCCAGATCGGTATTGCCGCAATCCGGGCAGCTTGCCGGCACGGCACTGTCGTGGCCGCAATGATGGCAGCGCAGACGTCGCTCGGGCAGATGCAATACCAGCTTTGCCGAGCAGCGCTTGCAGTCGGAAGTCCATCCGCAGCTGCCGCAGATCAGCACCGGCGCATAACCGCGGCGGTTGATGAACACCATGCTCTGCTCGCCGCGCTCGATCCGCGACGCGATGGCGGTGATCAGTCTGTCGGACAGGCCATCGGCCGTCATGCCCTGCCTCAGGTCGATGCAGTCGATGAGCGGCGGGCGGGCATTGATGCGTTGTGAAATTCGCAGCAGCTGATAGCGGCCGTCCATGGCATTGCGGTAGGTCTCCAGCGCAGGAGTTGCCGAACCGAGGATGATCGGCACGCCGGCCTGACGCGCACGGACCACGGCAAGGTCCCGCGCCGAGTAACGGAAACCCTCGCCCTGCTTGAACGAGCCGTCATGCTCCTCATCGACGATGATCAGCCCCAGGGCGGGGATCGGCGCGAAGACGGCCAGTCGCGTGCCAAGCACGATGCGCGCCTTTCCGCTGCGCGCAGCTTCCCAGTGGGCGGCGCGTTCACCATCGGCGAGCCCGCTGTGCAGGGTGGCAACGGGCGTTCCCGGGAACCGCGCAACAATCAGCGACTGCAGTTGCGGAGTGAGCGCGATTTCCGGCACCAGCAGCAGCGCCTGGGCATTGCGTGCGAGAGTGGCGGCAATCGCGTGCAAATAGACTTCTGTCTTGCCGCTGCCGGTGATGCCCAGCAGCAGCATCGGCTGGAATCGTCCCAATGCTGATGCAACTGCCTGGAGCGCCGCAGCTTGCTCGGGATTGAGTGGGGGACCGGCTGCAGCCGCGGGCGCATCCTGCGCAAGGACTGGGTCCGGAATGGTGGTTCGGACCCAGCCTTTCTCGAGGAATGTCTGCAAGGCCTTGCGTGTGGCTGCACCTAGTGCGGCAACTGCAGCATGGTCGACGACGGGAGCAGATTGCAGCAAGGCCAGCAACCGGTGTGATGCGCGGGCACGCGGGGGCAGGGTTGCCGCGTCGATCGCAGCGCCGGCTGGAGTCAGAGCGTAGGCTGCGGGTGCCTGATCGCGAAGGCGCACCCGTCGCAAGGTGGCGGGCACCGCCATCATGATGGCGGCACCCAGAGGGTGTACGTAATACCCTGCCGCGAACTCGAGTAGCCTGAGGTCGGCCTTGCCCAGCAGTGGCTGTTCGTCAAGCACACGGATGGCGTGTTTCAGGCTGGCTTCCGGAACTTCGCTGTGTTCAGGCTTCGCGACGACGATGCCGATCAGGCGGCGGCGTCCAAACGGTACCAGTACGCGGGTTCCGATTCTGGCGTTGCGGTCGCCACATCGATAATCGAACAGGCGGTCGACAGGAACATCGAGTGCGACCCGTATCAGCGTCATGGCAGTCTTCAACCCTCTGCTGCTCCGTGTTCAGCCGGAGATTCGAAATGCAGTCCAACTGCTTTACAGACAAGGATTTTTTGTCTCACTGTGCTGTGGATAAGTCTGTTGACTAAATCCCTGCCCTGACAGCCGGTCAGTCGTCAGCCAAAATTCGGGGTCAAACGTAATTCAATAAAAACAATGAGTTATATAAAATCTTGGTGTGCGCAGTTGCAATCAGGGCGGTAACGGCCCCTAAGTCCTTGTGTGCATAAGCGTTTTATCGTGCCGTGAGCTTGGCGGCGCAATCAATGATAGGCGCAACTGAGATCGTGCACCGCATCGACCAGCACACCCACGTGGTCGGGCGGTGTGAATTGCGAAATGCCGTGGCCGAGGTTGAATACATGGCCGTTGCCATGGCCAAAATCGCGCAATACCTTGCCGGCTTCGGCGCGGATCGTTGCAGGATCGCTGAACAGCACCGCAGGATCGAGATTGCCCTGAAGCGCTGCCTGATTGCCAATCCGCCGCCGTGCAGCGCCGATGTTGACGGTCCAGTCCAGTCCCACGGCATTGCAGCCGATTGCAGCGATGTCTTCAAGCCAGAGTCCGCCACCCTTGGTGAACACGATACTCGGCACTGGTTCGCCATTCCATTCGCGGTGCAGGCCGCTGATCACGCGACGCAGGTATTCGAGGGAAAACTGGTGGTAGGCCGCGTCGGACAGCGCGCCGCCCCAAGTGTCGAACACCATGACCGCCTGCGCGCCGGCCTCGATCTGTGCATTGAGGTAGGCGATGACGGCCCGTGCATTGATATCGAGCATGTGGTGGAGCAGGTCCGGCCGCGCGTAGAGCATGCTCTTGATGTTGCGGAAATCATCGCTGCCACCGCCTTCGATCATGTAACAGGCCAGCGTGTAAGGGCTGCCGGAAAATCCGATCAGGGGCACGCTGCCGCCGAGGGCGCCGCGGATCTGTTTCACGGCATCCAGCACATAGCCCAGGCTTTCTCGCGGCTCCGGTACGCGCAGCGCGTGGATCGCGGTTTCATCACGCAGGGGCCTCTCAAACTTGGGTCCTTCCCCTTCGGCGAAATAGAGGCCGAGGCCCATCGCGTCGGGCACGGTCAGGATGTCGGAGAACAGGATGGCCGCATCAAGCGGAAAACGCGCCAGCGGCTGCAGGGTGACTTCGGTAGCGAAATCGGGGTTCTTGGCGAGGCCGAGGAAACTGCCGGCGCGTTTGCGGGTGGCGTTATATTCCGGTAGGTAGCGTCCGGCCTGGCGCATGATCCACACGGGCGTGTAGGGCACCGGCTGGCGCAGCAGCGCGCGGATGAAGGTGTTGTTCTTCAGTGCCGCCATTTAGCGCGGCAGCTCACTGGATCCCGTCAGGAACTCATCAACCGCGCGAGCGCACTGACGGCCTTCGCGGATTGCCCATACCACCAGCGATTGGCCGCGGCGCATGTCGCCGGCAGCAAAGACCTTGTCTACCGAAGTCTGATACTTCTCTACATCAGCCAGCACATTGCCGCGCGGATCCTTCTCCACTCCGAGCTGCTCGAGCAGGCCATTCTGCACCGGCCCGAGGAAACCCATTGCCAACAACACGAGATCGGCCTTCATCGTGAATTCCGAATCCGGAACTTCACGCATCTGCCCGTCTTTCCATTCGACGCGGACGGCCACCAGTTTTTCAACCTTGCCGTCCTTGCCCTCGAATCGCTTGGTCGCCACCGACCAGTCGCGTTTACAGCCCTCCTCGTGCGAGCTGGAGGTGCGCAACTTGACTGGCCAGTATGGCCAGACCATGGGTTTATTCTCCTGTTCGGGGGGCTGCGGCAACAGTTCGAATTGGGTGACCGAAGCAGCGCCATGCCGGTTCGAGGTGCCGACACAGTCGGAGCCGGTGTCGCCGCCGCCGATCACCACCACGTGCTTGCCGGTGGCCATGATCTGGCCGGATACCTTGTCGCCCGCGACGACCCTGTTCTGCTGCGGCAGAAACTCCATCGCAAAATACACGCCGGCCAACTCGCGGCCGGGCACCGGCAGGTCGCGCGGCTGCTCTGCACCGCCGGCGACAACCACGGCATCGAATTCTGCAAGCAGCCGGTCTGTTGGCACTTCCGCTCCAACATGCTGGTTAAAGCGGAACTCCACTCCCTCGGCGCGCATCTGGTCCATGCGCCGGTCGATCAGGTGTTTTTCCATCTTGAAGTCGGGGATGCCGTAGCGCAACAGGCCACCGGCGCGATCCGCTTTTTCGAACACGACTATGTCATGGCCGGCCCGCGCCAGCTGTTGCGCGCAGGCCAGGCCGGCGGGCCCCGAGCCGATGATGGCGGCGCGCTTACCGGTTTTCTTCGCCGGAGGCTGAGGCAGGACCCAACCGGATTCCCATCCCTTGTCGATGATCGCGTGCTCGATGGATTTGATGCCCACCGGGTCGTTGTTGATGTTAAGGGTGCAGGCGGTTTCGCAGGGGGCCGGACAGACGCGCCCCGTGAATTCGGGAAAATTATTCGTCGAATGCAGGGTATCCAGCGCGCGTCGCCAGTCCTGCTTGAAGACCAGGTCGTTCCAGTCCGGAATGATATTGTTGACCGGACAGCCGCTCATGCAGAACGGCGTGCCGCAATCCATGCAGCGTGCACCCTGAGTGCCGGCGGCTTCGTCGGTCAGGTGGTGCACGAACTCCCGCCAGTGCTTCAGCCGCTCCTGCGGCTGCTCAGCGGCCTCATGCAGCCGTTCGAATTCCAGAAATCCGGTTACTTTTCCCATAGCTGTATTGCCCCTGAAACATCAGGCCCATGAAGGGCCGAAAGTCGTGGTTCCGTGAGTTCTGAAGCGGCGTCAGGCCGCGATTTTTTTGCCCTTGGCTGCAAGTTCTCCCAGCGCGCGCCGATATTCGTTCGGGAAAACCTTGACGAATTTCGTACGCGCCGTCGTCCAGTCAGCAAGTATTTTCTGGGCGCGGATGCTGCCGGTGAAGCGGTGATGATTCTCGATAAAACGCTTCGCCAACACTTCGTCGGCCTCGCCCATGTGCCAGATGTCGCGGGACAACTTGGCCTCCTGTTCGGCTTCGGTGAGCAGCGGCTCGAGCTTGACCATCGCGGTGTTGCAGTAGGACGCGAAGCTGCCGTCCTCGTCATAGACATAGGCGATGCCGCCGGACATGCCCGCGGCAAAGTTGCGCCCGGTAGTGCCCAGCACCACGACCGTACCGCCAGTCATGTATTCGCAGCCATGATCACCGACACCCTCGACGACGGTATGCGCCCCCGAGTTGCGCACGGCAAAGCGTTCGCCGGCGACGCCGCGGAAATAGGCTTCGCCCGCGATGGCACCGTAGAGCACGGCATTGCCGGTGATGATGTTCTGTGCGGCGTCCCCGCGGAATTTCGGGGAAGGTTGCACGATGATGCGGCCGCCGGAAAGGCCCTTGCCGCAGTAATCGTTAGTGTCGCCGATCAACTCCAGCGTGATGCCGCGGGAGAGGAATGCACCGAGGCTTTGCCCCGCTGAACCGGCAAACCGGGCACGGATAGTGTCATCCGGCAGCCCGTCATGGCCATAGCGTTTGGCGACCATGCCGGAGAGCATGGTGCCCACCGTGCGGTTGATGTTGCGGATCGGCATCTCGATGATGACTTTTTCTCCGTTCTCCAGCGCCGGTCCGGCAAGTTCGATCAGGCGGTGATCCAGCGCCTTGTCGAGGCCGTGATCCTGGGACTCGGTATGGAAGCGAGCGACCTCGGGACCAACCCGGGGTTGATGAAATATGCGGCTGAAATCGAGGCCGCGTGCTTTCCAGTGCTCGATACCTTTGCGGGTGTCCAGCAGGTCTGACCGTCCGATAAGTTCGTCGAACTTGCGTACGCCCAGCCTGGCCATCAGTTCACGAATTTCCTCCGCGACAAAGAAGAAATAGTTGATGACGTGCTCCGGCTTTCCGGAGAACTTCCTGCGCAGCACCGGATCCTGGGTGGCAACGCCAACCGGGCAGGTGTTCAGATGGCATTTGCGCATCATGATGCAGCCCTCAACCACAAGCGGTGCGGTTGCAAAACCGAATTCATCGGCGCCGAGCAGCGCGCCGATGACGACATCGCGACCGGTTTTCATCTGGCCATCGACCTGCACGGCGATGCGGCTGCGCAGGCGGTTCAGCACCAGCGTCTGCTGGGTTTCGGCAAGGCCGAGCTCCCAGGGCGTGCCGGCGTGTTTGATCGACGACCACGGGCTCGCCCCGGTCCCGCCGTCGTGGCCTGAAATGGTGACATGGTCGGCCTTGGCCTTGGTCACGCCGGCGGCGACGGTGCCGACGCCGACTTCTGAAACCAGCTTGACGCTGATCGAGGCATCGGTATTGCTGTTCTTGAGGTCGTGGATCAGCTGCGCCAGATCTTCGATCGAATAGATGTCGTGATGCGGCGGCGGCGAGATCAGTTCGACGCCCGGCGTCGAATAACGCAGCTCGGCGATGTACTCTGACACCTTGCGGCCGGGCAGCTGACCGCCCTCGCCGGGCTTGGCGCCCTGCGCCATCTTGATCTGGATCTGTTCTGCACTGGCGAGGTATTCCGCAGTAACGCCGAAGCGGCCCGAGGCCACCTGCTTGATTTTCGATTTCAGCGAGTCGCCGGGCTGGAGCACGATGTCGTGCTCGATGCGGCCTTCCCCCAGGCGCGAAGCCAGGGTTTCACCGGCTTGCACGGGGGCGAAACGCCGCCGGTCTTCGCCGCCTTCGCCGGTATTGGATTTGCCGCCGAGGCGGTTCATGGCCACCGCAAGGGTGGCATGGGCTTCGGTTGAAATCGAACCCAATGACATCGCTCCAGTGGAGAAACGCTTGACGATCGACGCCGCCGGCTCCACTTCCTCGATTGGCACCGGAGTGCAGCGGTTGAAGCGGAATTCGAACAGCCCGCGGAAGGTCATGTGCCGCTTCGACTGGTCGTTGATGATGTCGGCGTATTCGCGATAGGTCGTTGCGCTGTTGGCGCGGGTTGCATGCTGCAGCTTGGCGATTGCATCCGGTGTCCACATGTGGTCTTCGCCGCGTACCCGCCAGGCGTACTCGCCGCCTGTATCCAATGCGCCGGCCAGAACCGGGTCGCCGCTGAAGGCACTCAGATGGGTGCGGATCGCCTCCTCGGCCACCTCAAACAGGCCGATGCCGCCGATATTCGACGGCGTGCCATGAAAGTACTTGTCGATCAGCGGGGTAGACAGCCCGATGGCTTCAAAAATCTGCGCACCGGTGTATGACATGTAGGTGGAGATGCCCATTTTCGACATCACTTTGCGCAGACCCTTGCCCACGGCCTTGACGAAATTCTTGATGGCCATGTGGCCGTCGACCGTAGCGCCGAGCTGGCCGCTCTCAGCCGTCTGCAGGATGGTCTCCAGTGCGAGGTACGGGTGCACAGCTTCCGCGCCGTAGCCACCGAGCAGCGCGAAGTGGTGCACTTCACGGGCCGAGCCAGTTTCGACGACCAGGCCGGCGCTGGTGCGCAGGCCCTTGTCGACGAGGTGGTGATGGATGGTCGACAAAGCAAGCAGTGCCGGAATAGCGACCAGATCGCGGTCCACGCGGCGGTCGGAGACGATCAGGATGGAGTAGCCAGCGCGCACCGCGTCTTCTGCCTGAGCGGCAAGGCTGGCGAGGCGGGCCTCGATCGCTTCCTTGCCCCAGGCTACCGGGTAGGTGATGTCTAACTCGCAGGACTTGAACTTGCCGTCGGTGTAGCCCTCAATGTTGCGGATCTTATCCATCTCGAAAAAATCGAGCACGGGCTGGCTGACCTCGAGGCGAATCGGCGGATTCATTTCGTCGATGCCCAGCAGGTTTGGCTTCGGGCCGATAAAGGACACCAGGGAGGTCACCAGTTCTTCCCGGATCGGGTCAATCGGCGGATTCGTGACCTGGGCGAAAAGCTGCTTGAAATACTGGTAGAGCCCCTTGTTCTTGTTCGACAGCACGGCTGGCGGCGAGTCATTGCCCATGGAGCCAATCGGCTCCTCGCCGTTGGCGGCCATCGGCATCATCAGAAACTTGAGGTCTTCCTGGGTGTAGCCGAAGGCTTGCTGGCGGTCGAGCAGGGGCACCGCACTGCGTTCCGGCTGTGCCTTCTGGCTTTCGACATCGTCGAGCTTGACGCGGATGCGCTCCATCCATTCGACGTAGGGCTTGCTCGATGCGAGGGAATCCTTCAGCTCCCTGTCGTCGATGATGCGGCCCTTCTCCAGGTCCACCAGGAACATCTTGCCCGGCTGCAGGCGCCACTTCTTGGTGATTTTTTCTTCGGGAATCGGCAGGCAGCCGCACTCGGAACCCATGATTACCAAGTCGTCGTCGGTGACGATGTAACGTGCCGGCCGAAGACCGTTGCGATCGAGCGTCGCGCCGATTTGGCGGCCATCAGTGAAGGCGATCGCTGCAGGACCGTCCCAGGGTTCCATCATCGCTGCGTGATATTCGTAAAATGCCCGGCGGCTGGGGTCCATCAGACTGTGGCCTTCCCAAGCTTCGGGGATCATCATCATCACCGCGTGGGCGATGGAATAACCGCCCATCACCAGCAACTCCAGAGCATTGTCGAACGACGCGGAATCCGATTGGCCGGGAAAAATCAACGGCCACAGCTTGTCGATGTCCTTGCCCAGCACCGGGCTGGAGATGGCACCCTGACGCGCGCGGACCCAGTTGACGTTGCCGCGCACGGTGTTGATTTCGCCGTTGTGGGCGATCATCCGGAACGGATGGGCGAGATCCCAGGTCGGGAAGGTGTTGGTCGAAAAGCGCTGGTGCACCAGCGCCAAAGCCGAGACTACCCTGGGATCCTGCAGGTCCTTGTAGTAGGTGCCGACCTGCGAGGGCAGCAGCATGCCCTTGTAGACGATTGTGCGTGCCGACATCGAAGGCACGAAATATTCGGTACCGTGCGCCAGTTTCAGCGCGCGGATGGCGTGACTGGCGCTTTTGCGGATGACGTACAGCTTGCGCTCCAGGGCGTCAGTCACGCGGATAGCCGAACTGCGTCCGATGAAGACTTGACGGATGACCGGTTCGACTTCCCTTACCGATTCGCCGAGGTCCGAGCTGTCGACGGGCACGTCGCGCCAGCCAATGAGGGTTTGCCCTTCATCCTTGATTGCGCGTTCGATCTCGTATTCGCATGCAATGCGTGACGCGGGTTCGCGCGGCAAAAACACCATGCCGATGCCGTAGTGGCCTGCGGGGGGCAGTTTGACCCCCTGTTTGGCCATTTCCTCGCGGAAGAAGGCATCAGGAATCTGGATCAATATGCCCGCGCCATCCGAAGCTTTGGGGTCTGCGCCGACTGCACCGCGGTGCGTCAGGTTGCGCAGTATGGTCAGTCCCTGATCGACGATGTCGTGGCTTTTCTTGCCCTTGATGTGGGTAACAAATCCGACGCCGCAGGCGTCATGTTCATGGGCCCCGTCATACAGGCCTTGGGGTTCCGGCAGATTTGGATGAGCCATCGGGCGCCTCGTCAAAAACACATTTAAAATCAATGGGTTATGCGCGATATTGTTGCGGCGCGCCAGAGCCCGGAAATCAATGTGCGAAAAACGGAGTGAAACCCGATAAGTCTACCTGCATCAAAGGCTTGGTTCAACCGTCGAAAGCGGCAAATTGAGGAGAAAATCTCAACTGATGTCGATGGCAAACAGGCGTCGATGTTCGACGATGGCATAACGGTCGGTCATGCCGGCAATGTAGTCGGCAATCGCGCGCGGGGTATCTGCCTGCGCCCGCGACTGGAATTCCGGGGGCAGCAGCCCGGGTTCGGAAAAAAACGCCTCGAAAAGCTCGCTAACGATCCGGCGCGCCTTGCTGCTCATGCGGGATACCTGGTAGTGCCGGTAGAGGTTGGATCGCAGGAATTGCTTCAGCTCGGACTGCTCTTCGCGAATGCGTTCGGAAAAGCAGATCATGGGCGGTCCTCGCCGCACATCGTCCAGGGATTCCGGACCGTGTTCCCGGATGGTTTTGGCACTTTGCCGTACGAGGTCGGTGACCAGAGTATCGATCATGCGCCTGACGGTCTCGTGCACCAGGCGCCTGCCTTCGATCCGGGGAAATTCGCTCAACGCGGCACGCATGTGGCGGCGGAAAATGCCGACCGTGGACAGCTGCTCCATTTGGAGTAGGCCCGACCGGAGACCGTCATCTACATCATGGTTGTTGTAGGCGATTTCGTCGGCGAGGTTCGCGACCTGTGCCTCAAGACCCGGGCGCTGTCGCCGGATGAAGCGTTCGCCGACATCGCCGAGCGCGCGCGCGTTCTTAAGGGAGCAGTGTTTGAGGATGCCTTCACGGGTTTCAAAGGTCAGATTAAGCCCGTCGAACGCGCCATAACGCTGCTCCAGCACATCGACCACGCGCAGGGATTGCAGATTGTGCTCGAACCCCCCATACGGTTTCATGCAGGCGTTGAGCGCATCCTGTCCGCTATGACCGAAGGGGGTATGCCCGAGATCATGTGCCAGCGTGATGGCTTCGGTGAGGTCCTCGTCCAGCCTGAGGTGTCGTGCCACCGAGCGCCCGATCTGCGCCACCTCCAGGCTGTGGGTCAGGCGGGTGCGAAAGAGGTCGCCTTCATGGTTCACAAAAACCTGGGTCTTGTATTCGAGGCGGCGGAAGGCCGTCGAGTGGATGATGCGATCGCGGTCCCGCTGGTACTCGGTACGTCCTCGCGGTGCCGGCTCGCGCAGCCTGCGGCCGCGGGACCTTGCCGCGTCGGATGCGTAGGGCGCCTTGTCAACGGGCATCGACACCGTCACCACCCAGCACCGAACGCAGTGCATTGCCCGGGACTGCATCACTGATAAAGGCGTCCCCTATGCCACGCAGCAGAATAAAGCGCATCCTGCCACCTTCGACCTTCTTGTCATGCCCCATCAACTCGAGATAGCGGTCCTCTCCAAGCGCCGGACCCCGAACCGGAAGCCTTGCTTTTCGCAGCAGTTCGTCGATGCGCCCTACGCAACCACTGTCAAGAAGTCCCATTTGCCGGGAAACACGCGCGGCGATGGCCATTCCTGCGCCGACAGCTTCACCATGCAACCACTCGCCATAACCCAGTCCGGACTCGATTGCGTGCCCGAAGGTGTGGCCAAAGTTCAGCAGAGCCCGCACGCCTTCTTCGCGTTCGTCCATGGTCACGATCCGAGCCTTGTTACGGCAGGATACTTCGATGGCGTGCGTCAATGCAGCGGCATCGCGCGCCAACAGGCGCTCCATGTTCCCTTCCAGCCATTTGAAAAACTCGGCGTCTCCGATCAGTCCGTATTTGATAACTTCGGCCAGACCCGCTGAGAGTTCGCGTTCCGGCAGGGTGCGCAGCGTGTCTGTGTCGGCAATGACTACTCGCGGCTGGTAAAACGCGCCAATCATGTTTTTGCCCAGCGGGTGGTTGATCGCGGTTTTCCCGCCCACCGAGGAGTCCACCTGGGATAGCAGGGTGGTTGGCACCTGCACGAAGGGCGTCCCCCGTTGAAAAACCGCTGCAGCGAAGCCCGCAAGGTCGCCAATGACTCCCCCGCCAAGGGCAATCAGCGTGGTCTTCCGTTCCGCGCGGAATCCCATCAGGGCATCGAAGACGTGGTTCAGGGTTTGCCAGTTCTTGTGCTCTTCGCCGTCCGGCAATACGATCGATGTGGACGCAATCTGCTGCCGCGACAGGCTTTCCTGCAGTTTATTCAGGTAAAGCGGTGCCACGACGGTATTGGTAATGATCACTACAGAGGGTTGCGGCAAGTGCAGCCCGACCAGATCCCCCCTGTCGAGCAGGTCGGGACCGATGTGAATCGGATAGCTCCGGTTGCCGAGCTCGACGCCAACAGTGCAGGTGGGTTCAGTTGCAGCCATGCTCATGTCCTTGTGCTGCCTGCGGAGCGGATTCATCCAAGCGATCCAGCAAAGCCTGGATCCTTGAGGTCAGCGTGCCGACGCTCTGCGCCCCGGTATCCACGACGAGGTCGGCCACATCGGTGTAAAGGGGATCACGCTGGGCATGCAGGTCGCGCAGGCGGGCCAGCGGGTTCGCGGTTTGCAGCAGCGGCCGGTTGCGGTCCCGGCGCGTACGACGCCAGAGATCTTCGGGCGCAGCACGCAGATAAATGACCCGACCGTTCTGCTTGAGGCGGGCGCGGTTGGTCGGCGAGAGCACCGCGCCCCCCCCGGTTGCCAGCACGATACCCTGCATCGCCGTCAGCTTTTCGATCATTTTTTCTTCCCGGGCGCGAAAACCGCTTTCCCCCTCGATATCGAAGATCACGGGGATTTTGACGCCGGTGGCCCTTTCGATCTCTGCGTCGGCATCGTAGAACTCGCGGTGAATACGTTTTGCGAGCATGCGGCCGACTGAGGTTTTGCCGGCACCCATGAGCCCCACCAGAAATATGTTCTGTGGAGCATCTGAGTTATTGGAGAGGGCATCAGCTTCCCGTGACATGGCGTGATTTTAGCGGAAGCACAGAGGCAGACGTCTGGAAACCGTTGAAAGAAAAAGGGCGGCGCCTTGGCGCCGCCCTTGCCGGAAACAGGGGGATTAACGCAAGGTCGCGCTATCCTTGAGTATCTTGGGCGAAATGAAAATCAGCAGCTCGCGCCGGTCATCCACACGTTGGTTGTTCTTGAACAGGAATCCCACATACGGCAGATCGCCCAGCACGGGGACCTTGGTGGTCGTGGAGCGCTCGTCCTGGGTATAAATACCGCCGATGACGACGGTGCCGCCGTTTTCGACCAGAACCTCGGTCGAAACCTGTTTGGTGTCAATGGACGGACCGGACAGCGTATTCTGGCCGACGCTGTCCTTGTTGATCCGCAGGTTCATAATCACGTTGTCATCCGGGGTGATCTGAGGCTTCACCTTCAGAGAAAGCGTAGCCTTGCGGAAAGACACTGCGGTCGCGCCGCTGGAAGTGGCCTGCTGATAGGGTATTTCCGTGCCCTGTTCGATCGTCGCCTCAATCTTGTCGGCCGTGATTACGCGCGGGCTGGAAATTATCTTTCCTTTGCCGTCAGCTTGCAGCGCGGAGAGTTCCAGATTGAGGAACTTGGTGCTGCGGTCATTGAACAGCAGGAAGGAGAATACGCCGGGATTCGCTCCAGAGAGTCCCTGCGCCGGGAGATTGACGAAGAGGCCGTCATTGAAGGATCCGGCGGTCGCGTTCTGGCCTGATCTGGCGGCGTTGTTTGCAAGACCGCCCCCGACCGAACCTTGCAGGGCATTACCACTGCCGATCCGGAATCCCTGCCCCGTGGTGTCGTTGAATCCGAGGCGGGCGCCCAGGTTGCGGCTGAAGGTGTCATTCGCTTCCACGATGCGCGACTCGATCATGACCTGACGCACCGGAATGTCGATCTGCTTGAGCAGTTTGCGAATTTCCTCAAGCCGGCTTGGCGTGTCCTGCACGAACACCGTGTTCGTGCGGACGTCAACCACCGCACTGCCCCGCTTCGACAGGATCTTTTGCGCAGGTTCCGTCAGCAGTTTCTGGAAATCGGCAGCCTTCTGGTAGTTGACCTGCATGCTCTCGGTGCGCAGCGGCTCGAGGTCGGCAATTTGGGACCGCGCTTCCAGCGCCAGCTTTTCGCGCGTGGCCAGTTCATCGCGCGGGGCGATCCAGACGACATTGCCGGTCTTGCGCATGTCGAGGCCCTTGCTCTGCAGGATGATGTCAAGCGCCTGATCCCAGGGCACATCTTTCAGTCGCAGCGTCAGGCTGCCACCAACCGTGTCGCTGGTGATGACATTGAGACCGGTGAAGTCGGCAATGACCTGCAACACGGCGCGCACTTCGACGTTTTGGAAGTTGAGCGAGAGTTTTTCCCCCGTGAAGCCCGGCTGGACCAGCCGGTTGGCGTCATCGGCGACTTTCTTTACCTCGATGATGAAGCGGTTATCGGTCTGATAGGCGGAGTGTTCCCAAGCGCCGCGCGGGGTGATGACCATCCGTGTGTTTCCACCCTGCGTGAACGTCTCGATGCTGTCGACCGGCGTGCCGAAATCGACCACGTCGAGGCGACGCTCCAGATTCTTGGGCACCGCGGTATTGATGAAGTCGATGATCAGTGAGCGGCCCTGGGAGCGCAGGTCGATACCAACCTGATTATCCGAAAGGTCCACGACGACCCGGCCTTCACCGGTCTTCCCGCGGCGGAAATCAATGTCCCGCAGGCTGTGCCGGCCGTCCCCCGGCTGCGCCTGGGCAAAGGTTTGCGCTACAGGTGCCGGGGCGCTGGCTGTGGCTGAGCCACCCAAGGTAATCAGGATCGCGTTACCTTCGATCCTGGCGTCATAGCCCAGAGGTCGTGCGGTTTCGAGAACGAGGCGCGAGCGATTTCCGGCTTGGACGATGTTGATGCGCCGGACATCGCCTTCGCCGATCTCCTGAACATTCTTGCCCGAACCATTGGTGGTGTTCGGAAAATCGAATGCGATTCGCGGCGGGCTGGTGACGGCAAAGCTCGCGGGGGTTGCTGTGGGCGCATTCCTCAGAACGACACGGATCAGCGTAGAGCCGCCCTGCTGTCCCGAAACATTGACTGATTCAATGTTGTTGTTCTGGGCATGGACCGTCGTGGCAGACACGGCAATGCCGGTCGCCAGAAGCAACCCGGAAACATGTTTCAATAAACTGAAAAATCGAATCATTTTCTAGCCTCCTGTTCTTGCAGTAGCAGTGCCTGGTCCTTCTCTTCCCAATTGCCGCCACTGTCCTGAACGATTTCCTTAAGTTTGATGTCTGTTTCCGTGATGCCGACGATGCGGCCGAAATTCTGGCCAAGATAATTTCCCGAGCTCACTCGGTAGAGGCCCTTGTCGGGTGCACGCACCAGGGCATACATCTGCCCCTTTTGCTGCAGCGTTCCGACCATCGCCAGATTTTCCAGAGGGAAAGCCTCCAGCGCCTCGCGCTGACGGTTGAGGTCCGGTTGCAGGCCGCCTTTGGCCGCCGATCTCGGGGGTTCGATCTTGCGCGGCTTGAACGGGTCGGTCAGATCGTATGCATTGTAGGCAAATGGCTCGTAGGGCTTCACTTCCGGCAAGGGGGGGATGCGGCCGCCCTGCATCCTGTCGGATTCCCTGACGAATTCCCGCAGGTCGGAATGTTCCTCGCTGCCACAGGAGGCCAAGGTCATCGCACCGAGAGCAGCGATCAGAATCAATCTGGATTTCATCTTTTGCCTCCCGGCGCCGGTTTTTTCCGTGCTGCGGCAATTTCAGCTTCGTCGAGATAGCGGAAAGTCTTGGCGGTTGCGTCCAGGGTCAGCCCGTCCTTTGCCGCCGCCAGCGAGATGTCGTTCAGCGTCACAATCCGGGACAGTCTGCCGATATCGCTCGCGAATGCCCCGAGATCGTGGTAATTGCCTGTGACGCGGATCGTAATCGGGAGTTCGGCGTAAAAATCACGCATCGTTTCCTGGGCCGCAGGACGGAACAGTTCGAATTGCAGGCCGCGGCCCAGCCCCGCCTGATTGATGTCCGTCAGCAAAGCATCCATTTCCGATTTGCCAGGCAGTTGCTTGAGCAGCGCTCCGAACTGCGACTCGATGTCCACCAGCTGTTTGCGATACGCAGGGAGATCGATGGCTTGTTTCTTCTTGCTGAGGAAGGTGCTGCGCAACTGTTCTTCCTTCGCACGCGCCTCGTCGATCTGTGCCATCTGGTTCTGCCAATCGAACCAGTATGCCGCGAACACGAGCAGCAGCAACAAGCCCAGGAGGACGCCGAATTTCGGCAGGATCGGCCAGCTGCCGATTTTCTTCGGATCCAGGCGTTTGAGTTCGTCGAGGGTCATGATCTAGCCCTTCCTGCCGCTTTTGCTGGCATCCGAATCGGTGGCGCGTATTACATCGACGTTCATCGTGAACTCGTTGATGCGGGCCCCGCCAACGGTCGCAGCTTTGATTTCGACAAGATTGGCGTTCTGGATGTACAGGGAGCCTTCCAGGTTGCGCATCAATGTTGAGACCCGCGCCTGGGACTGGGTATATCCGCTGATGGCGACCTTGGTCCCGCTCTGCTTGATGGACCTCAGGTACATGCCGTCAGGCAGTTGGCGGATAAGCTGGTCCATCAGGTGCACGACTTCCGCCCGGTTGCTCTGAAGCGTTTCGACCACCTGTTTGCGCTTGAGCAGGGCCGCGGTCTGCTCCTTGAGTTTGTTGATCTCCGCTATTTCCTTGTCGAGCTTGACGATTTCGTCCGACAGATACTTGTTGCGCGCCTCCTGGTTGGTGAACTGGCCATCGAGGTAAGAGTGCACCACGAACCAGATCACCCCGCTCAGGACAACCACCGCGCCAAGCATGAAGAAGAATTGCTGCTGCTGCTGCTTGCGCCGCATCTCCCGATGCGGCAGCAGATTTATGCGAGTGGTCATTTGTCGAACCTCCGCAGGGCAAGGCCGCAAGCAACCATCAGCGAGGGCGCGTCCTGCTTAAGGCCCTTTTCGCGGATGCGGTTGGATAGGGCCATCCCGGAGAAAGGGTTTGCGACAGACGTTTCCACCTGGGTTCTCTTGGCGACCGCATCGTCCATGCCGGGGATCGCCGCGCAACCGCCTGACAGAACAATGTAATCGACCTTGTTGAACTGGGTTGATGAAAAGAAGAACTGTATGGCTCTCGCGATTTCCTGGCCCAGTGTGTCCATGAACGGAAGCAGTACTTCCGACTCGTAGTTTTCCGGAAGACCGCCGGCGCGTTTTGCCGCCTCTGCTTCCTCCGCAGAGAGCCCGAACTTGTTCTGGATTTCCTGGGTCAGCTGAGCGCCACCGAAAGGCTGTTCGCGCATGTATACCGACTGGTCGTTGCGCAGCACGTTCACATTCATGGTCGACGCGCCGATATCAACGACCGCGATATTGAGGTCGCGGCCACGCTCGGGCATGCTGGCCTCGATCAGTTCAAAGGCGGATTGGGCCGCGAACAGGTCGACGTCCATGACCAGGGCTTTGAGTCCCGCGCCTTCAGCAACGGCAACGCGGTCTTCGATCTTGTCTTTGCGCGAGGCGGCAATGAGCACTTCGACGTCTTCTGCGCTGTTGGGCGCAGGCCCCAGCACCTGATAGTCGAGGTTCACTTCCTCGATCGCGAACGGAATGTATTCGTTGGCAGCCCGTTCAACGTCCATTTCAAGGTCGTCCTCGGTTTGCCCGGCCGGAACCAGCACTTTCTTGCTGATAACCGCCGCATTGGGCAGCGCCAACGCCAGATTTTTCAGGTTGCTGCCCAGACGTTTGTGGCAGCGCTTGACTGCCTCGATCACCGCATCCAGGTTGTTGATGTTGCCTTCCACCACCGACTCACTGGGCAACGGCTCGATAGCATAGCGCTCCAGACGGTAAACGCCCTTGCCGGCATCGGCGATTTCGACCATCTTGACGGCGGAAGAGCTGATGTCGGCGCCGATCAATGGCGGCATCTTGGGTTTGAACCAACCCTCGATGGCGTCAAAGTTTATATTAAGTTTTCCTTTGGCCATATGTGCTTAGCGCGAATTCCCCACAACTTACTTTAGACAGTAGCAGCAACCTTTTATTATGTAAAGGATTTGTGCTGCATTCCCTTTGCGGTTCGATCCACCTATAATGCTGCGGCGACACTTGCTACTCTGCAGTATTTTCACTGTACTAGCAATAAGATTTTGCATTAGATGTGGCGCGTAACCCACAGATTAATTTGACTTTTTTCACAAAATTAGTTTTCCACTAGATGGCCGTTCGTTGGTGGGCTTTCCCACTATTACTGGTGTTTTCGCTGGCTGCCGTAGGAAGTTTGATCCTCGGTTTCGCCGCCGTCGTCATCTATCCGACGTTGCCAACGCTCGATGTTCTGACCGATTACCAGCCCAAAATCCCGCTGCGCATCTACAGCGCTGATGGCCAGCTGATTGGTGAATACGGGGAAGAGCGCCGGGCAGTGGTTTCTCTGGACCAGGTGCCCCAAACGCTGGTGAACGCCATCGTCGCCGCTGAGGACGAGCGGTTCTTCCAGCATGGCGGCGTTGATTACGTCGGCGTTGCCCGCGCCGCGCTATCGAATTTCGCATCCGGCGGCGTGAGCCAGGGTGCGTCCACGATCACCATGCAGGTTGCGCGAAATTTCTTCCTGACCAAGGAAAAAACGCTGACTCGCAAGTTCAACGAGATGCTGCTGGCGTTCAAGATCGAGTCCAGCCTGAGCAAGCAGCAGATTCTCGAGCTTTACATCAACCAGATCTATCTTGGGCAACGTGCATACGGTTTTGCCGCGGCGGCACAAATTTACTACGGCAGGCCTCTCGCCGAGTTGACGATCGCTGAGCATGCCATGCTCGCCGGCCTGCCCAAGGCGCCTTCACGGTTCAATCCGGTGAGCAATCCAGCGCGCGCGAAGCTTCGCCAGCAGTACGTACTCCGGCGCATGGGCGAACTGGGCATGATTACCAAAGAGCAATTGTCGGGTGCCGCCTCTGCCGAGTCCACGGTCCGCCAGTCCCTCGGCAGTTTTCAGGTGCGGGCTGACTTTTTTGCCGAAATGGTGCGGGCGCAGATGTTCGAACGTTTCGGAGAGGAGGCCTACACCCGGGGCCTTCGCGTCCACACCACGCTGCTGTCAGACCATCAGCGCGCCGCATACCAGGCCTTGCGCAAAGGCTTGATCGACTACGACCGCAGGCACGGTTACCGCGGTCCCGAGGCTTATGCAGATATCGCCGGCGAACTGACTGATGAACGTCTCGAGGACGCACTGCATGATTACTCCGACAGCGATGACCTCCGGGTGGCGATCGTCCTCGATGCCGCACCAAAACAGGTTCGTGTCTATCGTCCCGGCGGCGAGCGCATCGTAATTGCCGAGGACGGACTGAAATTTGCTGCCCGCATGCTTGGCGAAAAGGCGGCGCCCAACCAGCGAATCCGCCGTGGCGCCATCGTGCGCATCGCAAAGGATGAAAAAGGGCGCTGGCACCTGACGCAGATTCCGGGGGCTGAATCCGCGCTGGTTTCGGCAGACCCGCGTACCGGCGCCATCCGTGCGCTGGTCGGCGGTTTCGATTTCAACCGTAACCAGTTCAATCACGTGACCCAGGCGATGCGCCAGCCGGGATCGAGCTTCAAGCCCTTTGTTTATTCCGCAGCGCTGGAGAGGGGGTTCACTGCGGCCACCGTAGTCAATGACGCGCCGCTCACGTTCACTGCGGCACAGACCGGCTCCGAGCCCTGGGAGCCAAAAAACTATGATGGCAAGTTCGAAGGGCCGATGCGTCTGAGAACCGCGCTCGCCAGGTCCAAGAACCTTGTTTCGGTGCGTATCCTGCAGGCCATCACCCCCCAGTATGCCCAGGATTACATCGGCCGCTTCGGTTTCGACCCCAAGCTGCATCCGCCTTACCTCACCATGGCCCTGGGCGCCGGCACGGTGACCCCGATGCAGATGCTGGGCGCCTACTCTGTGTTTGCCAACGGCGGTTACCGCGTGACCCCGCATTTCATCGAGCGTGTCGAGGACAGCAAGGGCAATGTGCTGATGGTCAACCAGCCCCAGGTCGCCGGCGAATCAGCGGAGCGGGTCATCGATGCGCGCAATGCCTTCATCATGTCGAGCCTCATGCGTGACGTCGTGCGTGCCGGCACAGCGACCCGGGCGCTGCGTCTCAAGCGCGGCGATCTTGCAGGCAAGACCGGAACGACCAACGAGTTTGTCGACGCCTGGTTCAGCGGTTTTCAACCCAACCTCGTCGCCGTGGCATGGATGGGCTTCGATCAGCCCAGAACACTCGGGCGAAACGAGACCGGCGGCAACACAGCGCTACCGATATGGATCGACTACATGGCGGTGGCGTTGAAGAATGTACCGGAAGAAGGGTTCACTCCGCCGGCGGGGGTGATCGCCTTGCAGGTGGATCCGTTAACCGGTGTACGCAGCGCAGCGGGCGGCATCAGCGAATATTTCTACCAGGAATATCCTGCGCCGGATCATGCCGAGTCGTTGCCGGGCGCCGAAAAAATTCCGGAAGACGCACGAAACCAGCTGTTCTAGGGGTGCCAATGTCGAAAGAGCGGGGCCGTGACGACACACGCCGCGCGATTGCAGTTCATGCGGCGCGGCTGATGGCGCAGGACGGAATAGATGATCATGGCCTCGCCAAGCGCAAGGCAGCCAGGCTCCTGGGTGTCCCGGATGCGCGGCGGTTGCCCAACAACGAAGAAGTCGACGCGGCGTTGCGCGAATACCGGGAAATCTATGAGGGTAGCGACCACAAGCAGCTGGTTCGGGAGTTGCGCACGCTCGCGACGAAAGTGATGCGCGAGCTCGCGGCTTTTGATGCGCATCTGACTGGTGCAGTGCTGGCGGGAATTGCCGGACGCCATGCGCTTATCCACCTCCAGCTCTTCGCCGAGGATCCCAAAGGAGTGGAGCTGTTTCTGATCAATCGCGGGATCGTCTACAAGGCGGGCGAGAAGCGCCTCTACGCCGGGCAGGAGTTGCGATTGTTGCCGGCATTTAGCATGGAAGTGGAGGGCCGGGAAATCGAGTTGACGGTGCTTGATGCCCGTGATTTGCGCGTGCCGCTGCGCGCCAGCGCCGCGGGCCGCATCATCGAGCGCGCGCGGCTGCCCGCGGTGGAGGCTTTGCTGGAGGAACCGTAAAAATCGACGCATCCGACGATGCAGTCAGTTGCCGGATTCTCCGATCCAGCGGGCGGCAGCCAGCGCAAAATAGGTCAGAATGCCGTCAGCGCCGGCGCGCTTGAACGCGAGCAGAGATTCCAACCCGCATTGGCGTTCATCAAGCCAGCCGTTCGCCGCCGCGGCTTTCAGCATCGCGTATTCACCGCTGACCTGGTACACGAAAGTCGGCGCTCGGTATTCTTCTTTCACCCGGTGCACGATGTCCAGGTAAGGCAGGCCCGGCTTTACCATGACCATGTCAGCACCTTCCCCGAGGTCGAGCCCGACCTCGCGCAGGGCTTCGTCGCTGTTGGCGGGATCCATCTGGTAGTTGCGCTTGTCGCCCTTGCCGAGCTGTTTCGCGGAACCCACCGCATCGCGGAATGGGCCGTAAAAACCGGAGGCATATTTCGCGGAGTAGGCCATGATCCGGGTGTGAATGAAGTTCTTGCGGTCGAGCGCCGCCCGGATGGCACCGATGCGCCCGTCCATCATGTCCGAAGGTGCGACTATATCCACCCCGGCAGCTGCACAGACCAAGGCCTGCTTTTCAAGGACGGCCAGGGTTTCATCGTTCAGGACGTAACCGCTGTCATCAATGACGCCGTCCTGCCCGTGGGTGGTGTACGGATCCAGCGCAATATCAGTGATCAAGCCGAGATCGGGGAAATGTTTTTTCAGCGCCGTGACCGCGCGTGGCACCAGCCCCCTGGGATTGACTGCTTCACGGCCGTCCGCGCTCTTCAGCCCGCGTTCGATTGCCGGAAACAGGGCAATGGCGGGGATACCCGCGAGGACACAGGTTTCAGCGTGGCGCAGCAAGCGATCGATCGTGTAGCGGCGCACCCCGGGCATGGAATTCACATCAACTTCGCGGTTTTTTCCGTCGATGACAAAGACCGGGTAGATCAGGTCATCTATTGACAACCGATGCTCGCGCATCAGGCGCCGCGAAAATTCGTCCCTGCGCATGCGACGCATGCGCACTTCGGGATACTTGCCGCCGGTCAGAGCCATTGCGCTAACACCTTGTAAATACGGGAGGTTTCCCTCACCCGCGAAGTGGGGAACTATTCCGGATTATAGCCGTCTGATATTCCAGATAGCTTTGGCTGTCTCCCGTTCTCCTCCCTGAGCGGGTGCCTTAATCCTAATTAAGGCTCTTCGCCCCCGGTTTACTCCCCTTAAAACCGGGGGCTTTTTATTTCTTCAGCCAGCGTGCGATCACCGCTTGTGCTTCACGTACGCCGGTCTTGTCTGTACCGGAAAAAATCTGTGCTGTCGCTTCACCCGGATGACGAGCGAGTTCCGCGCGGGTTTGCTTTAGCATGGCTTCTGCATCACGCCGGTTCAGCTTGTCAGACTTGGTTAACAACACGTGCACGGGTTTGTTAGTAGGTGCCAGCCAGTCCAGTAAATGGTGGTCAAGCTCAATCAACCCACGCCGAATATCGACAATAATTATCAATAAAATCAATGAGTTACGATTTGATATGTAAGTGCCAATTAACTCATCCCAGCGTTCCTGCTCGGGACGGGGCACCTTGGCGTATCCATACCCGGGGAGATCCACCAGTGCGCATTGATTACCCATGTCAAAAAAATTGATGGCCTGGGTCCGCCCCGGAGTCTTGCTGACAAAGGCCAGCTTTCTCCGATTCGCCAGCGCATTGATGGCGGTCGACTTGCCGGCGTTGGAGCGGCCAGCGAATGCCACCTCGGCTCCGGTATCGGGGGGCATGTCGCCGAGCTGATGCACGGCATAGCGGAACTCGAGATGCGAAAACAGGGACACGATTCATTATCTCCCGGCACAGGCGGCCACGGGGCGAAATACTATAAAATACAAACCTTTTTTACTGATTGTATGAATCAAGGAGTACTCATGGAATACCGCCAACCGACCCGCAGTCCGCATTTCAGGCGAGCATTGCTCGCCACGGTACTGCTGCTGGCGGCACAGACCGCGGCTGCACAAGGCGTGATCAAGGGAGATCCGGCCAAGGCGCAGCAGATTGTCACCCAGCTCTGCGTGGCCTGTCATGCCGTTGACGGCAACAGTCCGGCTTCGGTGAACCCGATTCTCGCTGCGCAGCACCCGGAGTACACCTACAGGCAACTGATGAATTTCAAGCCGCAGGGCGGCAAGCCGGCGGAGCGCAACAATGCCGTGATGGCCGGCATGGTCGCCAATCTGTCCGAAGACGACATGAAGAATCTTGCGGCGTATTTTGCCGCGCAGAAACTCAAGCCGCGTGCAGCGCGCGATGCCACGCTGGCCAAGCAGGGTGAGGCCATTTATCGCGGCGGCATCATGGCCAAGGGCGTTGCGGCCTGCGCGTCCTGCCATGCGCCGAACGGCGCCGGAATTCCCGCGCAATACCCGCGCCTGGCCGGCCAGCATGCCGAGTACACCGCCGGGCAATTGAAGGCATTCCGCAGCGGGCAGCGCGCCAATGATCCCGCGCAGATGATGCGCGGTGTCGCGGCAAAGCTGAACGACCAGGAAATCGCGGCAGTATCCGAATACATCGCGGGCCTGCGCTGACCGCAGTCAGGCCCCTGTTCCGCTGCATGGGGGAGACTGCGCAGGTCTGCCTTTTTTGTCTGCACTGACTTCACGTCTTTCATGGCCCAGCACACCCGAACCCGCGCCGTCTACGACCTGCTGTCGTCGATGCGTTTTGCGATCAGCCTGCTGACCGTTCTGGCTGTTGCTTCCGTGGTTGGCACCGTACTCAAGCAGGCCGAGCCGTATACCAACTATATCTCGCAGTTCGGCCCCTTCTGGTTCCCGGTGTTCGAGACGCTCGGGCTGTATGACGTGTACCACGCGGCGTGGTTTCTCGCGATCCTCGGCTTCCTCGTGCTGTCGACCAGCCTGTGTATCTATCGCAATGGTCCCGGGATGCTTCGCGAAATGCGCAATTTCCGCGAACAGGCCACCGAGCGCTCCCTGCGGCATATTCAGAACCGCGCCGAGTACGAATTCGCGGCTCCCCCGGAAGGTGTGCTGCGGCGTGCGACTGCCTACCTGGCGAACCAGGGCTTTCGTTTTCGCACCGTGCAGCGCGGCGAGGACACTCTGGTTGCAGCCAAGGCCGGCAGTTACCACCGGACGGGTTATCTGCTGACCCATTGCGGCATTGTCGTGATCTGCGTCGGCGGTTTGCTCGACGGGAATGTCCCCTTGAAGCTCCGCCAAATCACCGGTCAACTGGTGCTCGAAACACGCGATGTGCCGCAAAGTCAGGTGCCGCCGCAGAGCCGCCTGTCGCCTTCCAATCCGTCGTTTCGCGGCAACGTCAACATTCCGGAGGGCACCAGCGCGAGCGTGGTGTTCCAGAACGTCGCCGACGGTTACCTGGTGCAAGACCTGCCTTTCACCATCGCCCTGAAAAAATTCCACATCGATCACTACTCGACCGGGCAGCCGCGCGACTTTGCCAGCGATATCGTGGTCCTTGACCATGAAACCGGGGAGCGCTACGAGCGCACCATCCGCGTCAATCATCCCTTCATCCATCGCGGCATTGCCATCTACCAGGCGAGTTTTGCCGACGGCGGCACCCGCATGCAGCTGAAAGGCTGGCCCCTGCTGTCACCGAAGGTCACGCCCTTCGACGTCGCGGGGGCGGTCAACCAGGCGACCCGCATTACCAGCGGAGACACCGAAATTAGCGTAGAACTTTCGGATTTCCGGCCGTTCAACATCGAGGATCTGAGTGCGAATACGGAAAGCTCGCGGATCGAAGTCGCCAGCGTGTCCAAGAAAGTGCTTGCCCAGCTGGGCTCCGGTGCGGCCGATCTTTCGAAGAAGGACCTGCGCAATGTCGGCCCGAGCTTCCAGTACCGCCTGCGCGATTCCCAGGGTCAGGCAAAGGAATTCAGCAACTACATGTTGCCCCTGCAGCTCGAAGGTTCCTGGTACCTGATGTCCGGTGTGCGCTCCACCCCGAACGAGGGATTCCGCTTTCTCCGCCTGCCGCTGGATCCTGATGGTCGCCTCGACGGGCACATGCAGCTGCGCGCCGTGATGCTCGACGACAAGGCTTGGCCGGAAATTGGCCGCCGTTTCGCGCACAACGCGGTGAGCGGTTCGACGGTGCCGACGGAAATGCGGGAGCGGCTGGCCGAGAGCGCGGAAAAGGTGCTGCAGTTGTTTGCCGTGCGCGGCTTCGAATCGGTCGGACAGTTCATCGAAAAGGGCATACCTCAGGCCGAACAGGAGAAGGCCGCCGATGTTTACGTGAAAGTGCTCGAAGGTGCCGCGCTGGAGGCCCTGCAGCTGGCGCGTGAAAGGGCGAAGTTGCCCCCAGCCCCTTTCGACCCCCAGACCCTGCGTTTTGTCCGTGACACCCTGACTTCGGTCAGCGACAGCTTTGCCTACGGTGCGCCGGTATATCTGCAATTGGTCCAGTATGAGGAAGTGAAAGCCTCCGGTCTGCAACTGACCCGCGCCCCCGGCCAGGATATTGTCTACGGTGGTTCGCTGATGCTGGTACTGGGGATTTTCGCGATGTTGTACATCCGCGAACGGCGGATCTGGTTGCTGGTCAAACCGGCGCAGGGCAAGATGCTGCTGGCGATGGCGACCAACCGCCAGACTCTGGAAAATGAACGCGAATTCGAACGCCACAAGGCCGCCCTGGCCGAGACCGTGAAAGGTTGATCATGGAACTTGCACAGACCCTGCCGCAACAGCAGTCCTGGCTGCGCCGACTGTCATGGTTTGACTGGGCTTATGCTGTCGCGCTGCTTGCCGGTGCTGTAGTGGCGCTCAAGCTTTACGGCGCCTACATGGATGGTTACGAGCAGGCCATTCTCGTCGGCACCGCCCTCTCGGTGGCCGGGCTCGGCTGGCACTGGAAGGCCGTGCGCGTGCTGATGATCGTGCTGGTTGCCGTCAGCCTGTGGAGCATTTCGCTGTATCAGGGCGACCTTGCCCGGGCCGAGCAGGTGTTTTTCCTCAAGTACATGATTTCCAGCCAGACCGCGATCATGTGGATGTGTTTCCTCTACGCGATGTCCGGCGTGGCGTACTGGGCCGGCTTGCTTTTCCGCGCCGACGGCCTCGCCCGCGCGGGGACCGGCTTCGCCTGGAGCGCCACGGCAATGGGCTTCATCGGACTGCTGGTTCGCTGGTATGAGTCCTACCTCATCGGCACGGATGTCGGCCATATCCCGATCAGCAATCTTTACGAAGTGTTCGTGCTGTTCTGCGTCACTACCGCATTGCTTTACCTCTATTACGAGGGCCGCTATGCCACACGCCGCCTCGGCGCCTTCGTGCTGCTGATCATTCTCGCAGCGGTGTGGTTCATCCTCTGGTACACCTTCGACCGCGGCGCGCATGAAATCCAGCCGTTGGTGCCGGCCCTGCAGTCCTGGTGGATGAAAATTCACGTGCCCACCAATTTCGTCGGGTACGGTGCGTTTTCGATTGCTGCGATGGTCGGCATTGCCTATCTGCTCGCGGACAAAGGGTTGCTCAAGCGTGTATTGCCGTCCGCGGAACTGATGGATGACGTGATGTACAAGTGCATTGCCATCGGCTTTGTGTTTTTCACCATTGCCACCATCCTTGGCGCGATGTGGGCGGCGGAGGCCTGGGGCGGCTACTGGTCCTGGGACCCGAAGGAGACCTGGGCGCTGATCGTCTGGCTGAACTACGCGGCTTGGCTGCACATGCGGCTGATCAAGGGCCTGCGCGGGCCGATCCTCGCCTGGTGGGCGATCGTTGGCCTGCTGTTGACGACCTTCGCCTTCATCGGCGTCAACATGTTCCTCTCCGGACTGCATTCCTACGGCAGCCTGTAAGCGCTTCAGCGCGTGACCGGTGTCGCGGGCGGCAACGCCAGCCCGCGTTCGGCGGCAAGCTGTCGCAGGCGGTCGGGGTAATCGGAAATGATGCCATCGACACTCCAATCGATCATGCGCGCAATGTCCGCCGGACTGTTGACGGTCCACACCACCACTTTGAGATCCAACTGCCGTGCTTCCCGCAGCTGCTCGCGGGTCAACTCGGCGAAATGAGGCGACCATACGGCGCCTCCGGCCGCTTTCACCATTCGCGCCACGGAGCCGCCGTAATCGCCGACATGAAAGCCGGCCGTCCACGGTGATGAACTGTCGTGCGCGCGGATGTTGTCCAGCCATGGCTGCTGCACGGTCAGGTATACCGTGGCAATATCCGGGGCTTCGCGCTGCACCACCTGCAGCGTGCGCCAGTCGAAGGACTGTATCGTAACCCGCGATTCCAGACCTTCCCGCCGGATCAGCTCGATCAGCGCGCGTGCAAACGCCTCGGGTGACGGCGTCAGCCCCGGCCGCTCCGGAGAAATTTTGGTTTCGATGTTGAATCGCACCACCGCGTTGCCTGCCTGGCGGGCGAGAGCGAACACGTCCGTGAGCCGGGGAATGCGCGCACCGTCAACTGGCTGTTGTTCGGGAAAGCGCTGCACATATTGAGTCAGCTGACGGATGCGGCCGACATCATAGGCCTGCAACTCTCCCCAAGTCAGCGCATGGATGGCGAGATCCTGGCGGGAGATCCATGCGCCGTCGGGACCGCGGGTGATGTCGGGGTTGAGGGTGGCATCGTGGCTGACCACGACCACACCGTCGCGGGTGACGACGGTATCCAGTTCAAGGGTGCTGACGCCGAGGGACAGGGCGCGGGCAAAGGCCGGGAGGGTGTTCTCCGGCAGCAGGCCGCGGGCACCGCGATGGCCCTGCAGATCGAGGCCCGCCGCGCTCCCTGCGACCATCAGCAGTACTGTGGCAAGCAGGGTCTGGCGCATGCGGCCTTCATGTCACTCGCCGGCGGCGAGGAAGGAGGTCAGGCGCCAGCCGCCCTCGCCTTTGCGGAAGCAGGCCAGATGTTCGAGCGGGCTGCGTATGTGCTCTTCGGGGATGAAGCCCTCGCGCTCCCCGGCACGGATCTTCACCCATTTCTGCCGGTTGTCGGGGTCGCTGTCAGCTGTTTCCCAGTCAGTGACGCGCACGATGGAGTGGCCGAGGTTCGCCAGAATCTCTAGGCTGCCCGAAGGCCCGGCGCGCAAAGCGGTTTCCCGCGCGGTGATCGCACCGTATTCGTGGGGATCCACATTCCTGGGCCAGTGTGGCAACACATAGGGTGCGCACAGGCTGCGCGGCATTTTTTCATGGCTGTACCAGGCCGTGCCGAGGTGCAGCGCGCGAGGCAGTTCGCGCCATAGCGGACTATCCACGGCATCGACGTCCCACTGACGCATGAATTCCTCGATTCCGGAGGGACGGTCGATGCCGTTGCGCACGTTGCGGGCGACGATGCCGAGCACGAATTTTTGGTCACGTGCCTGCAAGGCCTGCAGCAATTGTTCGCGGAAACGCGTCCATGACGGATCTCCCGCCGCCTCATCGCGCGGTGCAAAAACCCCGTCTTGGGGTTTGGCTGGCGGCTTCTTAGGCAGGGCTTCTGCCGCAATGGCTGGCATCGCGACCAGCAGTAGCGCGCAGATCACGCGGTACAAGATGTGCATCAGAATTCCTCGAAGCTACCTTAGTAGTAGTCAAAAACGGGCTCTACCACTTTTGGGTGATTCCCGGTCTTGCGGCAGATTGCCCGAACGGCGATGCAGGTGTCGAATTACCTTAGTGCAGCTTCGGCAACACGGTCATCGAATTCCCGCAAGCCTATGAAGGGCGCTATCTTAAGCGCCGCTGGAGGGGTGCACAACCGGGAACGCCTGGACGGACTCAGCCTGCCAGAGCGCGCAGATGTTGGACCGCGGCGTCGCGCGAATCAATGACCCGCTGGCGTGCGATGCGCTCCGCGGCGTCGCCGTCGCCGGCGCGAATCGCCAGCAGCAGACTTTGCCAGTTTTGCACCGACTGCTGTCGGCGCTGCGGCGTAGAGAGCCCGAGCCTCGTATAACGCACGGTCTGCACCGCGAGCGAGCCGAGGATGGCTTGCAGGCGATGGTTGCCAGCGGCTTGGGTCAGCAGCCGGTTCAGGCGCAACACGATGTCGATGTATTCGTCGCCAGGGCCGGGTAGAGCAGCGGTTTGGGCCAGTTTTTCGATGTCCAGCTCCAGTGTGGGGACCAATTCGGCCCGATGCGGCCCCTCAGCAATCAGGCGGTCACGCAGGCCGTTGAGCATGGCGCGGATATCGAAGATTTCGTTGACCTCTTCAATGCTGGGATTGGTGACCTGCGCGCCGCGCCGCGGCAGGATCATCACCAGCCCGTCTTTTTCAAGCAGCCGCAACGCTTCGCGTACCGGACCGCGGCTGACTTCGAACTCCTCGGCGACGCTCTGTTCCATGACGCGCTGGCCCGGACTGTAGGTGCCGGACACGATGCGCTCGGACAGCCGGGCAGCGATCTGCTCGGGCAGCGACTGAGTCAGCGGCGCTGACTGGCGCAGCGGCGGGAACATATCTGCGGCGGGGTTGGCGGGCATGGCAAACCGATCTGGGAAAGGAGCAGGTTCAGTGGGGCTAATGCAATATGGACACCCTAGCCCTCATTTGTAGTATTGTCAACAATCTTCTTGACAACAATGTGTGGTCGAGCATAGCATTCAATCCGACACTTTCCCTATTTCTGAGGAGTTCCATATGGCCCGCATCGAAGTCAAATCTGAAATTACCGGTACCGTCTGGCAGCTTAAGTCCAAGCCTGGTGACAAAGTTGAAGGTGGCGATACCCTGATCGTGATCGAGTCCATGAAAATGGAAATCCCGGTGATTACCGAGGACGGCGGCACTGTTACAGAAATCCTGGTCAAGGAAAAAGACCCCGTATCTGAGGGGCAGGTAGTTGCCATTATCGAAGGGTGAATCCACCGTAGTTGTTAAAAAGTGAGCGCATGCTCTTCTCTCAAGTGTGTGTACACATTGAGAATGTAACTATTTGTTTTTAAATAATATTTATTAAAACGGGCTATGAGCTGGCAACCTGAAATAGACGAATTGCACCGCCGGCGCCAATTGGCGGAGGCCTGTGGTGGTCCGGATGCCGTGGCCAAGCATCATGCCCAAGGCAAGTTGACCGTGCGTGAGCGCATTGCCGGACTCACTGATCACGGCTCATTTCGTGAAATCGGCAAACTCGCTGGCAAAGCCAAATACGATGCCAACGGCCAGCTGACTGGCTTCGAACCCGCGCCTTATGTGATGGGTGTGGCACGGATTGATGGTCGACCGGTGGCGATAGGCGGCGAGGATTACACGATTCGCGCTGGCACCGGATTCGGTAGCGACCGGCGCAAGGGTGGGCAGGGTGGTTTCATCGAAGACCTTGCTTACGAATACCGAATTCCGCTGGTCAATCTGATCGACGGCACTGGCGGTACGGTCAATACCGCCAAGCGCAAGGGCTACACCGTGGTGCCGGGTTATGGCCAAGACGGCATGGAGCGCTCCGCCGATTTGCTGGGCATCGTGCCGGTGGTCAGTGCGGTGATGGGTACCACCGCGGGCGGACCGTCGATGCGTGCGATCCTGTCACACTGGTCGATCATGGTCAAAGGCAGCGGGCAGATTTTTGCTGCCGGACCGCCGGTGGTCGAACGCGCGTTCGGCCACAAATTGCACAAGGATGAACTCGGCGGCACCAAGGTTGCGGTCGACACCGCAGGTACCATCGACAACGTCGCTGAAAACGAGCAGGACTGCTTTGAACAGATCCGCCGCTTTCTGTCGTACATGCCGCAGAACGTGTGGGAATTGCCCCCGCAGGTGGATTGCGGCGACCCGGTGGATCGCTGCGAGGACGCGTTGGCCAGCATCGTGCCGCGCTCGAATCGCCAAGCCTACAACATGAAGAAGCTGCTGGGCCTGATCGTCGACCGCGATTCATTGTTCGAGATCCAGCCGACTTTCGGCAAGGCCGTGATCACCTCGCTGGCGCGGATGAATGGCAAGGTCGTCGGCATTGTCGCCAGCAACCCGATGGTCGGCGGCATCATGGATTTCAAGGCGGCGCGCAAGCAGGGCCACTTCACCGAACTCTGCGACATGTTCAACATTCCGATCATCCTGTTCGCGGATATCCCGGGCCTGATGGTCGGCGTCGAGTCCGAGTCAGATGCAATCCTGCGTGAAGGAGTGCGTGCCCGCTACATCGGATTCCAGGTCAGTGTGCCGGTGTTTTCAGTGCTGATCCGCAAATGTTATGGCGTGGCCGGCGGTGGATTCATCGACCGCGGCGGCCTCAATTTCAAGATCGCTTGGCCCTCGGCTGAATGGGGTTCGCTACCGGTCGAAGGCGGTGTCAAGGCGGCGTACCGCCGCGAAATCGAACGCGCAGCGGATCCAGCCGCACGCGAGCAGGAACTCGAGGCCGAGTTGAAGCAACTCGCTTCGCCATTCCGCACCGCCGAAGCTTTTGCCATCGAAGACATCATCGATCCGCGCGAGACGCGACCCTACCTCTGCCAGTTCATTGACACCCTGCAGGGTAGGCTGCGTTCGCAGCTCGGTCCGAAATTCAAAAGCGGCGTCAGGCCCTGATTATCCAAAGGAGAATTGCAATGAAAAAAATCATCTTCAACGTGCTGACCGGCGCCTGTGTATTGCTGGCGGCAACGGCGGCCCCGGCGCAGACTGCGTGGAAGCCGGAACGCAATGTTGAAATTATTTCCGGCACCGCCGCCGGTGGTGCCGTGGACCGTGCCAACCGCGCGGTGCAGCGCATCTGGCAGGAAAAGAAAATCGTCGACGTCAGCACCACAGTGATGAACAAGCCGGGGGGTGGCAACACCATCGCCTGGAACTACATTAACCAGCATGCCGGCGATGGTCACTATGTTTCGATTGCGCCGTTCACGCTGCTCACCAACAAACTGGTCGGCACCAGCCCAATGACCTGGAGTGATTTCACGCCGATTTCATTGCTGTTCAACGAGTACATGACGGTGGCGGTGCGGGCGGATTCGCCAATCAAAACCGGTGCCGATCTCATCGAACGCCTGAAAAAGGATCCTTCTTCGCTATCGATCGCCGTGGCCAGCACCCTCGGCAACCATATCCACATCGGCATTGCCAAGGCCATGAAGGCCGGCGGCGTCGACATCCGCAAGATGAAAGTGATTGCCTTCAAATCCTCGGGAGAATCGATGACCAATCTGCTGGGTGGCCATATCGACGTCGTGTCTTCAAGTACGCCGAATGTCGTCGCACAACTGCAGGCCGGCAAGATCCGTGTCATTGCTATTTCATCGGCGCAACGCATGTCTGGGGTATTCGCGACGGTACCCACCTGGAAAGAGCAGGGAATCGACGGCGTGTTTTCCGCATCCCAGGGTGCCATTGGACCCAAAGGGCTGAATGCCGGCCAGATTGCCTTCTGGGAAGGGGCATTCCAGAAACTGTCTCAATCTGACGAGTGGAAAAAAGAACTGGCCGCGAGTTACTGGGATTCCAATTTCCTGTCAAGCAGGGAGACCGCGAAATTTTATGAAACGCAGGCAGCCGAACTGCGCAACATACTGATGGACATCGGGCTCATCAAATAAGTCGTGAGCACAATCCCACAGGGTCCGCTGTCTGGTTATCGCGTGCTGGAAATGGGATCCACCATCGCCGGGCCGTTTTGCGGGCGGCTTTTCGCCGATTTCGGAGCCGAGGTCATCAAGATCGAACCACGCGAAGGTGATGGCGTACGTTCGGCGGGTAAGCGCTACAGGGGCAAGTCGCTGTACGCAGCGAGCATTCTGCGCAACAAAAAACTGATATCCGTCGATCTGCGCCATGCCAAGGGCCAGGAATTGGTGCGCAGGCTGGTGCCGCAATGCGATGTGGTGATAGAGAATTTCCGACCCGGCGGGCTGGAGAAATGGGGGCTGGGTTATGCCGATCTGTCCCGCCTGCGTCCGGACCTGGTGATGGTGCGCATCAGCGGCTTCGGGCAGACCGGCCCATACAGTGCACGCCCCGGCTACGGCATCATCTGCGAAGCGGCAAGCGGGCTGCGCCATCTGACCGGCGATCCGGACCGGCCACCGGCGCGCGTTGCCGTGGCGCTGACGGATTACATTACCGGATTGTATGCCGCGTTCGGCGCGGTGATGGCGCTGCTGCATCGCAATCGTACCGGTGAAGGGCAATATGTCGATGCGGCGTTGGCCGAAGGCGCATTCAGTTTTATAGAACCGCACATACCCGCCTTCGACAAGCTCGGCGAAATCGCCAACCGTGCCGGTTCCGGGATTGCCGGAAGTGTGCCGAACAATCTGTATGCAACCGCCGATGGACAGTTCGTGCACATCCAGGCAGCGCAGAACACGGTATTCCGCCGATTTGCGCCGGCCATTGGTCGACCCGAACTGTCCGCCGACGAGCGTTTTATCAACGCGATTGCGCGCGGCCGGCATCAGCAGGAACTGGATGACATCGTGGCGGAATGGGCCGGCAAACATACGCTGGCGGATATCCGCAAGGCGCTGGATGCGGTGGATGTTCCGGCGATGGGCATCAATAACGTCGCCGACATATTCCTCGACCCGCATTTTCGTGAACGCGGCATGCTCGCTGAAGTGCCCGATGATGATCTCGGCGCGGTGACGTTGACCGGTGTCGTGCCCAAACTTTCGCGTACCCCCGGGCATATCCGCAAAAGCGGCGGCCGCGTTGGACAGGACACGCGCAGCGTGCTGAAACAGCTGGGTCTCAGCGCCGCCGAGCTGCAGGCCTTGGAAGCCGAGGGCGTGGTCTACTGCGATTCCGGGTCCGCCGCCGCATGAGTTGATATACCTATTTGTTTTAAAAATTTTTCATCAGTTTCCAGTTGTTAATCCGGAGCAGTCATCATGGCATTTGAAGCACTGTTGCAGGAGTACGAAGCGCGCCGCGCCAGGGCGTTGGCCGGCGGCGGCGAAGAGAAATACGCCAGGCGCACGGCCAAGGGTGTGTGGAATGCGCGTCAGCGCATCGACTATCTGATGGATCCAGGCTCGTTCATCGAATCCGGGCTGTTTGCCTCCTCCGGCGTCTATCCGGAGCAGGAAGCTGAAACCCAGACCGACGGCAAGCTGGCCGGATTCGGCCGCATCCAGGGCCGCGACGTTTGCGCCGTGATCAACGATTTCACCGTCAAAGGCGCATCCACCTCAGCCACCAACAGCAAGAAAATCGCGCATATGAAGCGCACCGCGATCGAGCGCGGCATGCCGCTGGTGCTGATCGGTGAATCCACCGGTGCGCGCTTGCCTGACGCGATGGGCT
This sequence comes from Burkholderiales bacterium, assembly GCA_030684405.1. Taxonomy (GTDB): domain Bacteria; phylum Pseudomonadota; class Gammaproteobacteria; order Burkholderiales; family SG8-41. Next base: position 284,920 of record JAUXYA010000032.1, read on the forward strand.
CTCGCGGCATGGGTCTGCTGCTCGGTAATGACAACACCCAGTTTCGCCGCCTGCGCGAAGTGCCCACCGCGGCCGCGGCTTTCGGCCCTTCCTTCGGTTCCTCGACCTGGCTGATGTGTCAGTCCGACTTCGCGATCATGCACAAGAGCGCGATCATGGCGGTGTCCAGTCCCGGACTGGTGTCGATGGCGCTGGGCGAGAAGGTTTCTGCCGAGGAACTTGGCGGGTGGCGCCTGCATGCTGAAACCACGGGGCTGATTGACCAGTTTGCCGACACCGAGGAAGAGGTGTTCGACCAGATCAAGAAATTCCTGTCGTACATGCCCAACCACCACCGTGAAGCGCCGGCCGACGCGCCGGTGCCGGCGGGTTCCGGTGCCGACATGGAGAAAGTGTTCGACATCCTGCCCGAGAGCCGCACCCAGGTGTATGACATGAAGCGGGTGATCAAGTGCATCGTCGACAAGGACTCGCTGTTTGAAATGAAGCCGCGTTTCGGCAAGAGCGCAGTTACCGCGCTGGCTCGTCTCGGCGGCAAATCGGTGGGCATCATCGCCAACAACCCGTTGCATCGCGGCGGCGCACTCGACGCCGATGCCTGCCGCAAGATCGTCGATTTCATCGTGATGTGCGATTCGTTCAACATCCCCTTCGTGATGCTGGTCGACACCCCGGGCTTCCAGATTGGCACCGAAGCCGAACGCGCCGGTGCACCGGGGAAGATCATGAATTTCATGAACGCGATGACCCTGGTTACCGTGCCGCACCTGACGGTGATCGTGCGCAAGAGTTATGGTCGTGCCTACGTCTGTATGGGCGGCGGACGACATTCCGACGAAGTGGCGGCCTGGCCCAGCGCCGAAGTCAGCTTCATGAGTCCGGATTTTGCGACCAAGATCGTCCACGGCGTCGGCCACGGCGAGCCGGGCTTCGAGGAAGCGCTGGCCGATATTCGCAAGGGCGCCGATGTCTGGGGCCTGGCCGCGGTGTACGCCACGCAGTCGGTGATCAAGCCGCAGGATACCCGCGACTACCTGGTCCGCATGCTCGACATCTACAGGCTGCGCATGACCAAAGGCGTCGGACAGCACCTGATGCGCAGCTGGCCGACGAGTTATTGAGTCTTCGTGAAACGCGGAGCGCGCACCCAACACCCAATGGCCGCGGTCCACGTTTCTTTTTTCATTCTGTTTCCGGAATCCGCCCCCGATGTTCAATAAAGTACTGGTTGCAAACCGCGGCGCTGTCGCTGTCCGCGTGCTGCGTGCGCTGAACGAGATGAATATCCACTCGGTTGCAGTGTATTCAGAGGCCGATCGCCACGCCCCTTACCTCGAAATGGCAAGTCAAACCTTTGCCATCGGAGCCGCTCCCGCGCGCGAGAGTTACCTCAACCAGGACACCATCATCGATGTCCTGAAAAGTTCCGGTGCGGACGGCCTGCATCCCGGTTACGGCTTTCTTTCTGAAAACGCTTCCTTCGCACAAAAGGTGATTGACGCTGGCGGGAGTTTCATCGGGCCGTCGCCGAAATGGATAGACGCGATGGGCCACAAGACGCGCGCCCGGGATATCGCCGCGCAGTACGGCATGCCGATGTCCCAAGGCTCCGGCGTGCTACCCGATGACAACGACGCCATTATCGCGGCTGCCCGCAAAATCGGCTTCCCTGTGCTGGTGAAGCCGGCGGGCGGCGGTGGCGGTATCGGCATGCTGCCGGCGAAAGACGAGGCGGAACTGCTCACAGCGGTGGAGCGCTCGCGCTCGATGGCGGGCCGCGGTTTCGGCACCACCGAAGTCTATCTTGAGAAATTGATCGAGCGGCCGCGCCATGTCGAATTCCAGATTCTCGGCGATCAGCACGGCGGAGCCATGCACCTGTTTGAACGTGACTGCTCCACCCAGCGCCGCAACCAGAAGGTGATCGAGGAGGCGCCGGGTCCGGAGATTCCGCGCGACAAGGCGGTTGCCGTCGCCGATCAGATTGCCGGCATCATGCGCAGCATGGGCTACGACAACATCGGCACCGTCGAAATGCTGCTCGGCGCCGACGGCTCCTTCAACTTCCTCGAAATGAACACGCGGCTGCAGGTCGAGCACGGCGTCACCGAGGAAGTCACCGGCGTTGACCTCGTCCGTGCGCAAATCCGTTCCGCCGCCGGTGAAAAACTCGCCGACATCCTGCCGGGTAAACCGGAAGTGAAGGGCCATGCGATCCAGGCGCGGGTTTATGCTGAAGACCCGAAGAATTTTTTCCCGTCGCCGGGCAAGTTGACGGTGTTCCGGCCACCCGAAGGCGAGGGCATCCGTGTCGACACCGGTTATGCCGAAGGCAGGGATGTGACGCCGCATTACGACCCGATGATTGCCAAAGTCATCGTGCGCGCGGCGACCCGCGCCGCGGCGATCGACAAGCTGATCGAGGCGCTCAACGGTTTTGACATCCAGGGTCTGAAGCACAACATTCCGGCGGTGGTGAACATCCTGAACTCAGCGCAGTTTCGTGAAGGGCGGGTGCACACCGGCATTATTGGCGAAGTGACTGGTAGAAAAATATGATTACAAATCAAGAAGATACAATCGTTTCGAAGGCGCGCCGCGCAGGCCGCAATGCACTCGACGAAAACGCGGGCAAGCAGCTGCTTGCGAGCTATGGCATCCGCGTGCCGCAATCGCGGGTGGCAAAAGGACTTGCCGATGTCGACGCCGTGATGAATGGCCTGCAGCTGCCGGTGGTGGTCAAGGTGATGTCGCCGGACATCCTGCACAAGAGCGATGCCGGCGGCGTCAAAGTCAATCTGCAGTCTGCCGCCGAAGTGAAATCGGCGATCGAGGGCATGCTCAATGCGCCGAAAATCAAGGGTGCGCGCATCGAGGGCTTCCTGGTCGAGGAAATGGCGCCGGCCGGCCATGAACTGGTGATCGGCGGTTTGCGCGATCCGCAGTTCGGGCCATTGGTGATGGTTGGCCTCGGCGGCATTTTTGTCGAGATCCTCAAGGACGTTTCGTTCCGGCTGTGCCCGATCGCGCGCATCGATGCCGAGGAGATGCTGGCCGAACTCAAGGGTGTGGCGATACTGAAGGGCGCTCGTGGCAGCAAACCCGCATCGCAGGAAGCGATCATCGACGTGCTGCTCAAGGTGGGCGGCGAAAACGGTCTCCTGATGCAGCATGCCGCTGACATCAGCGAAGCCGACATCAATCCGCTGATCGTGTCCGACACCGCGGCCGTAGCCGTCGACGCCCGCTTCATCCTCGGATGATCACAGGAAATTAAGCATGAACATCATCGAACAATTCACCCCCCTGTTTGCACCGAAAACGGTCGCAGTGATCGGCGCATCGACCAAGGGCAATGCGTTGCCCAACGTGTTCATTCGCCGCATTCGTGAGTTCGGATTCAGCGGCGACATCTACCCGATCCATCCCGGCGCCGCCGAAATCGACGGACTGACCGCCTACAAGTCGCTGGCGGACACGCCCAAGCCGGTGGACTACGCCTACATCGCGGTGTCCGGCGCGCAAATTCCGGGCATGCTTGCCGCGGCTAAGGGCCATGTACGTTTTGCGCAAGTCATCTCCAGCGGCTTCGGAGAGGTTGACGAGGGCAAGGGTCTGCAGGACGAACTGGTGCAGGCGGCAAAGGCCGGCGGCATGCGCCTGCTGGGGCCGAACTGCCTCGGCATCTACACGCCGCGCGGCCGTGTCACCTTCGCCGAAATCGGTCCGAAAGAGGTCGGCCATGTCGGCATCGTGTCGCAAAGCGGCGGATTGGGTACCGACATCATCCGCCGCGGCCTGTCGCGCGGCGTAAAGTTTTCAGGACTGGTTACCGTCGGCAACTGTGCCGATGTCACGCCCTCTGATCTGCTCGAGTTCTACCTTGCCGATCCGCAAACGAAAGTGATCGGCATGTACATCGAAACCGCCAAGGACGGACGCCGGCTGTTCGACATCCTGCGCAATGCCGGGGCTTCGAAGCCGGTGGTGATTCTCAAGGGCGGCCGCACCCAGCAGGGCCTTGCCGCCGCCGCGTCGCACACCGGTTCGCTTGCCGGTGATGACCGCGTGTGGGTAGCGCTGGCGCGGCAAACCGGCTGTATGCTGGCTGACACGCTCGACCACTTCATCGACACGCTGCTGATTTTCCAAACCCTGACGCCGCGGCCGCAGAGGCCGACGCGTAAGGTCGTGCTGTTCGGTAACGGCGGCGGTACCAGCGTTCTCGCCACCGACTATTTCGCGCGTCTCGGACTCGACGTGCTGCCTTTCGAACAGGGCACTATCGACGCGCTGGCGGCGCTGAAGCTGCCGCCGGGTACCAGCATCACCAATCCGGTCGACTGTCCGGTGGGTACGCTGCAGCAGGATGACGGCCGTGTCGCCGAAAAGATCCTCGACATCATTTGCGGCCAGGGCAAACCCGAGGCGCTGGTGATGCACCTCAACCTGTCGGCCTTTGTCGGCCGCACCAAGCCGGAAGTTCTCGACAACCTGATCGCCGCTGCGATGCGGGTGCAGGAAAAATATCCGGAGCAATCGCACTTCATCCTGGTGCTGCGCTCCGACGGCGAGCCGGCTCTGGAGGCGCGCAAGCGCGAGTTCCGCGACAAGGCGGTGGCACTGGGTGTGCCGGTGTACGACGAGATGGCCAACGCCGGCCATCCGCTCGAGGCGCTGGCGAGTTTCGAGCGCTACAAGGCGGCCCGCGCCTGATGGCTTACCAGCACGGATTTCGCGCCACGGGCTATCCTCTGCGTCTGTACAGCGGCAGGGACGCGCTGGAGAACCTGCCGGCAGAACTGAAACGTCATCGTTCGCAGCGGGCTTTTGTGATCTGCGGCCGCAGCGTGTCGCGCAAAACCGGGCTCGTTGACCGCATCGCGGCGATTCTCGGGCCGGCCTATGCCGGTCGTTATGACGAAATCGAGAAGGACACGACGCTTGCCTCGGTGCAGGCGGCGACGGCGGCGGCGCGGGCGGCGGATGCCGATCTGCTGATCGGCGTTGGCGCCGGCAGCGTGCTCCAGGGCACGCGCGTGGTGGCGATACTGCTCGCCGAGCAGGCACCGGTGGAGCGGTTGATCACGCAGTATCCCGACAACGCGCCGGCGATCAGTCCCAAGCTGCTGGCGCCGAAGCTGCCGATCATCAATGTGCTGACCGCGGCGACTACCGCACAGAACCGCGCGGGCTCGGCGGTGAAGGATCCCGCGCGGCCGAACCGCATGGAATTCTTTGATCCCAAGACGCGGCCTGTCGCGCTGTTCTGGGATGAAGAAGCGCTGTTGACCGCGCCGGTGTCACTGGCGTGCACCACCGGCACCTCGGTGTTCTGGCGCGCGATCATGAATCTCGGCGCGCCGCGCATGGCACCGTTGTCGGAGGGCGACCGCCTGCAGGCTTTCCGTCTGGCGCGCGGCGCCTATCCACGCATGGCTGACCCGGCAGATGCCGCAGCGCGGCTAGAAATGTGTGCCGCTGCATTTTTGCAGAACCGCGATGCCGACGACGGTGGTGCACTGACCGAGAAACACTGGCCGGCGCGGGTCACCTATGCGCTGGCAACCGCGCTGTTCAACCGCCATGCCCACGTCGGACAGGGTGAAGCCAACTCGGCGCTGACCGCGACCGTGATCCGCCACTTCGGCATGCGCGATCCTGAAGCGATGGCGCTGATTGCCGAGGCATTTGAAGCCACCGACTCGCGTTCACCGCATGAGCGTGCTGCGGATGCCGTGGAGCGCGCCTTTGCGCAGGCCGGCATGCCCGTGCGGCTGGGTGAACTGGGCATACCGCGGGACAGCCTGGGTGACGTGCTGGAAGCTTCGCTGAAAAACTTCAATGCCGATCCGAAACGCGAATTCCTGCGCGAGAGTGATGTACTGATGGCCACCCTGCAGGCCGCCTGGTAGGACAGTCCTCCACAGTGCGGTCTGGTACTTGACGCTACCGGACATGCCGCAGAAACTTGATCGAACAAAAACAGCGACATCAGTCGCAGTTCAGTCAGATTTATCCGAGAGGAGCATACCCATGCATGCGCTAAGTGTTTCAGGCAGTCTGTCCCTGCGGTCCTTGCTTACCCCATCACGGTTGCTGTGTTGTGGTTTCGCGCTGTTCGCCGCAATGTTGATTCCGGCTGCCTCGGCACAGCAGTTTCCGCAGCGCCCTGTTCGTTTCATCGTTCCGCTCGCGCCGGGCGGCGGCGTGGACATTACTGCGCGAACCGTCGCACCGCGACTCAGCGCGTTGTGGGGGTACACCGTCGTCGTCGACAACAGGCCCGGCGGTACCGGGGCCATCGGGCTGGAAACGGCCGCCCGCGCCCAGCCGGATGGACACACCATTGTGCTGATTACCGGGACCCATACCGCACGCCGTGCCACGCATCATGGGCGTCTGTCGTATGACCTGCTGAAGGATTTCAGGGCGGTAACCCAGATGACCCGTCAATCGTACGTGCTGGTTCTGCATCCCGGTGTCGCGGCAAAATCGATTCCTGAACTGCTGGCGCTGGCAAAAGCCAAACCCGGCGGTCTGACCTATGGTTCTGCCGGACAGGGAAGCCTGCAGCACCTGTCCGGAGCACTGCTGGGTGCGCTGACGAATACCAACTTGCTGCATGTGGCCTACAAAGGTGGCGGTCCCGCGCTCGCCGATGTGCTCGGTGGACAGATCAGCATGGTGTTTGCCACGCCTCTCGAATCGGTTCCTCATATCAAAAGCGGACGCCTTCGCGCCCTCGCGGTCACCAGCCCCAAACGCTCCCCTGCATTGCCTGAGTTGCCGTCAATCGCGGAAACCGGCGTCACGGGATACGAGGTGACCAATTGGTACGGCGTGCTTGCCCCCGTGGCGACTCCGGGGGCCGTCGTCAACATTCTTAACCGGGGAATTATTGATGTCCTGCGCACGCCGGAAATGCAGGAGCGTTTCAAGGCTGACGGTGTGGAACTGGTGGGGTCGACGCCCGGGGAGTATCAGAAACATATTTCCGCTGAAATCGTGAAGTGGGAAGGGGTCGTGAAAAAAGCGGGAATCCAGGTGGATTGATGATGACAATGCCAGATCGGACAAAGGAGCAGAAGATGCGAGTAGGATTCATAGGACTGGGCACGATGGGCGCTTCGATTGCACTGAACGCCATGAAGGGCGGATTCGCGCTGACCGTGCACGATGTGCGTAAGGAGGCTGCGGCGCCCCATCTCAAGGCGGGTGCGGTATGGGCAGACAGCGTTGAGGATACCGGCCGCGATGCCGATGTCGTGCTGACTTCGCTGCCGGGACCGAAGGAAGTAAAAGCCGTGGCCGAGGGGCTGATCAAGGTCATGCGTCCCGGCAAGGTGTGGTTTGACCTGTCGACCAACTCGCCGACGGTGATACGCGAACTGCATGCGCGTCTTGCCGAAAAGAAAATATCCTTGCTCGACGCGCCGGTCAGCGGCGGACCATCCGGTGCGAAGTCCGGGAAAATGGCCTTGTGGGTCGGCGGCGACAAGACCGAGTTCGAACGTTGCCGCAAGGTGCTTGATGCCGTCGGCGACCAGGTGATCCACATCGGTCCTATCGGGGCCGGTTCGGTGGCGAAGCTGGTACACAACTGCGCCGGCTATGCGATGCAACTCGCCCTGGTCGAGTTGTTCACGATGGGCGTCAAGGCCGGCGTCGAGCCCCTGCCGCTGTGGGCTGCGATCCGTCAGGGCGCACTCGGTCGCAAGCGATCCTTCGACCGCATTGGCGACCAGTTCCTCCAGGGTAAATTTGATCCGCCGAATTTCGCGCTGGCACTGGCGCACAAGGATGTCACGCTGGCGACCGAGCTGGCACGCGAGATCGGGGTGCCGATGCGGTTGGCGAATCTGACCTACGCCGAAATGACCGATGCGTTGAACCGCGGCTGGGAGAAACGCGATTCGCGTTCGTACCTGATCCTGCAGCAAGAGCGTGCCGGCGTCAGTATCAAGGTGCCGGCCGAGGACATCGAGGCGGTGTTGAAGCGCGACGGCTGATAAATCTGCCGGGATGTGTTTCCGGCTGGCCAGGCTTAAAGTGCGGCTTCGATCGGGTGCGCACGGCCATGCCTGATCGCCGAAGAAGACAGATGTTCCGCGCCCTGCTGCTGTGGAGCGAGCCAACGCGAGAAACGCAGGGTGCGCCGACGCTCAAAGACTATGGGAAAATCGATTTCAAGGCCTACAAACCGCCAGTAGACTGAAGACGCCCGAGGCAATCGGGCGTGGTCGACAAACAGCAGGAGGGATCCAGCATGTTTGCAATTGTCAGCAAATCCGATGGTTTCCCGGTCAGCCGCAGCGTCGGCGGAGGGCAACCCGACCTCGTGGTGACCTGGACTTCGGGCGACAAGGCGAAAGCCTTCCTCGCCACCAAAGGCATCGAAGCCGAGTATTCAGTGGTGCCTCTCACCGAGGGTGCGTTGGCCGGCATGGCGAAGGCGTTGGGCTGTGATGCCGATGCCATCGCCTTTGATGCTTATCCCGAAAAATAACCGTCCATGTCGCGCACGTCGGCGCCTTGACGTACCCACCGGCTTCCGCGCGCTGCGTGTCAATCGCTCGTTCTTTGCCTGGCCTGATCCTGCCGGGCTTTCTGGCACGCCGGTGACCGGCCGTCGGCTACAATGCCAGTGACTCAATCAGGCAAGGATGGATGTGAATGGAAACGCTGCATACCGGCATGACACTCACCGTTGAACGCGAGGTCACCGAGGCGATGACCACGCAGCGTGGCGAATACAAGATTTTTTCCACGCCGAACATGGTGCAGTTCTGCGAAAGTGCCGCCGGACAACTGGTGGCGCCGCATCTCAAGCCGGATCAGGGACAGGTCGGCATGGTGGTGACCATCCGCCACATGGGGCCGACCCCGATGGGCAAACGTGTGCGCGCCGAAGTGGAACTCACCGGCATTGACCGGCGCCGCCTGAGTTTCAAGATCAGGGTTTTCGATGACGTGGAGCAGGTCGGTGAATGCGATCACGACCGTTTCGTCGTCGATCTCGACAAGTATCAGGCGAAGCTCAAACGGAAAATTGAGAGCTCAAGCAATTAATATAAGTACTTGATTTTATTGACTATTTTTGTAAAGTGCTGCGCCGCGCGAGGGCAATGCCGATGAGTACCAGCGCAGCACCGGAGAACTGTAGCCAGCCCAGGGTTTCGCCCAGCAGCACCCAGGCAAACAGCGTCGCCATCACCGGTTGCAGCAGCAGGCCTACCGAGGAAAACACCGCCGGAAGATGGGCCATTGCCCAGGCGATCAGACTCTGACCGATGACCTGTGCGCACAAGGCGATGCCGATCAGCATTACCCATCCCGTGCTGCTGTCCGGCAGCAGCTGTTCACCCGATAGCCAGGCAATCGGCAGCAGCAGCAACGCCATGATCGTGCTGCTCCAGGCCATCAGGCTTGCTGTCGGCATGTATGCACGTAGCCGGGTCACGGCAATCTGGTAGGCGGCGTAGAACATCGCGGTAATGACGCCGAGGCCGTCGCCGAGCAGTGCCGTGCCGCCCTGGCCGAAGCTGGCGCCGATCAGCAGCAGCGTGCCGGACATGGCGGCAGCGAGTCCGGTGACGAACAGTTTTCGCGGTACCTGCCCGTAGAGCAGCCAGACCGCTGCCGCGACGAAAATCGGCGCGAGGTTGGCGAGCAGCGTGGTGTTGGCAACCGAAGTCAGCAGGATCGACCAGTGCCATACGGCGAGATCGCCGGCAAAAAAGGCGCCGACGGCGAAGAGTTTGCCGCGATGTGCGCGCAAATGCCCGGCCTGCCGCGCCACACCCTCGCTCGCCAGCGTCCACAACCACAGCAGCGGCAGCGCCAGGAACACGCGCCAGAAAGCGGTTGCCACCGGACCGGTTTCGCTGACCTTGACGAACAGCGGTGCAGTGGCAATGGCAGTCGCGCCGGCGAACAGCGCGGTGAGCGCGAGCCATTCCCGCGCGGGGGTTGCCAGATCAGCCCCCAGTGGCGGGAGTGCGCCGCCTCAGGCCGCGGTAGAGGCCGAACAGGATCAGCGCATCCAGTGCCCCGGCGAATAGTCCGAACACCAGCCGTCCTTCGGTTTCAGATACCGCCACCTGCCGGCTTGACGTAGTGGCGCCGCCGGAAGTCGTGACGCTGCGCCGGAAATCACGGTCGCCGGGGCCGAAGGCGATCCAGTTGAAAAGGATCAGGAACGCGCAGAATGCGATCACAGCACAGTACGCAGCGAATTTCGGTATCAGGCGCGAACACAGCAGGCCGAGCCCGGCGCCTGTGAACACCGCGCCCGCCAGCCACAACATGACCGGCTGGCGCAGCGCACCGGGATCGGAGGGCAGCAGGCCGAGCTGCAGGCCGAAGATTGCCAGGCCTGCTGCGGTGAAGGGCGTACCGAACAACAGGGCTATCACCAGCGGAATCTGCCGGCGCGCCGGCATCGGCTCAGCGCCCGGTGAACTTGGGTTTGCGCTTTTCAATGAATGCCGCCATGCCTTCCTTCTGGTCTTGCGAGGCGAACAGCATCTGCAGCGTGCGCGTTTCCAGCGTGAGTCCGGTTTCCAGCGACGCGTCCATGCCGCGGATCACGGACTCCTTGGTCTGCTGGATGGCCAGCGGCGGCAGTTCAGCGATCTGCGCGGCCATAACCACGGCACGTTTCTCGACTTCTGCGTCGGGCACGATCTCGCTGACAAGGCCCATGTCAAAGGCCTCCTTTGCGCCGAATAGGTCGCCGGTAAGCACATAGCGCATCGCCTTGTATTTACCTACAGTGCGCGGGAAACGCTGGGTGCCGCCGCCGCCGGGGATGATGCCGATCTTCACTTCCGGCTGGCCGAACTTCGCTGACTCGCCGGCGATGATGATGTCGCAGGTCATCGCCAGTTCACAACCGCCGCCCAGCGCGAAGCCATTGACTGCCGCGATCACCGGTTTCGGGCAAGCGTAAATGGTGCGCCACATTTTCTGGGTACCACGCAGTAACATTTCGATAGTCGAAGCGTTCGCCATTTCCTTGATATCGGCGCCCGCAGCGAAGGCCTTATCGTTGCCGGTGAGCACGATGCAGCGCACCGAGTCGTCATCGGTCATTTCAGTCAGGTAGTGGCCGATCAGCCGCCGCACCTCAAGGTTGAGCGCGTTGCGCGCTTCAGGCCGGTTGATGCGGATCAGGCCCACGCCTTCGGCGGGGCGCTCGGTGATGACGGCGGGTGCATTCATGAATGGACTCCTGGTTTCATTTACGGGGGGCGGTGTGAGGGGCCAAACGGAAACGGGCTCCTACGGAGCCCGTTTCCGCAGAGCGGTTGTTTACTGCTTGGCGAGGCCGATATCGACCAGCACAGCCTTGATGTCGTTGTAATCCTTGGCGATGTCCTTGCTGAACTGGGCATGTCCGACGAAGTCGTCCGACCAGTAGTTCTTCTCGAGGTCAGCCTTCCAGTCCGGGTTGGAGGCTACCTTGCGCAGCACGCCTTCCCAGTAGGCGATCTGCGCAGGTGTAATATCCTTCGGCGCCATGATCGCGCGCCAGCCACCATAGACCAGATTTGCACCCTGCTCCTTCCAGGTGGGCACTTGGGCGAAGGCGCCGGGGAAGCGCTTTTCCGCAGACACACCGATCACGCGCAGCCGTCCCTCGGCGACATGCCCGGCGACGTTGCCCGCCGCAGTGGTGACCAGGTCGATGTGGCCGCCCAGCACCGAGGTGATGGCTTCCGCCGAACCCTTGAAGGCAATGGCTTTCAGATTGCGCGCGTTGACGCCGACGCTTTTTGCGAGCAAGCCGGCAGCGATATGGTTATGGCTGCCCAGCGTAGTGGCAAAGCCGATGGACACCGACTGGGGATTTTCCTTCAGCTTCGCGATCAGGTCCTTGCCGGTCTTGATCGGAGAGTTCGGGTTTACCGCGAACACCACGTAGTCGTTGAACAGAGAGGCCACCGGCGTGAAGTCCATATAGCTGAGCTGACTGGTGCCGACGATGTGATTGGTCAGCAGCGCGGTGGTGCCGATCAGCAGCGTGTGCGGATCGCCCTTTTTCTGGTTGACGTAATTGAAGGCGATCGTGCTGCCGCCTCCGGGACGGTTGACCACGGTCAGCGAAACCGGGATCAGCTTGCCCTCGACAATGGCTCGTTCGACGGTACGCGCAGTCCGGTCGTTGCTGCCGCCGGGGGCGGAGCCGACGACGATTTCGACATTGCGGCTCGGTGACCAGCTTTGCTGGGCTTGGGCTGCGGGTACCGCGGCGACGATAGCGGTGACACAAAGTGCAATTAGTGATTTCATGCTTGGGTTCTCCTCGTTTTAAGTGCGGATTAAAGCTGCTTGATGCCGGCTTTTTTGATGACGTTGGCGTACTTTTCGGTTTCGGCGCGGATGAACTTGCCGAACTCCTCGATGGTGCCTCCCTTGGTGATCAGCCCGTCGCGGTCGAAGCGCTCGCGGACGTCCTTCATGTCCAGCGCCTTGTTCACGTCGGCATTGATCTTATTGACGATGTCGCGTGAAACCTTGCTCGGCGCCATCAGGCCAAACCAGTTGCTGGCCTCATAGCCCTTGACGCCCGACTCGTGGAAAGTGGGAATCTCGGGCACCGCCGGAAAACGCTCAAGGCTGCTGATCGCGATCGGGCGCAGACGCCCGGACTTGATGTGCGGCACCAGCGCCGGCACGCCGCTGAACACCATTTCGACATTGCCCGAAATGGCGTCCGTGATGGAGGGCGTGTTGCCCTTGTACGGAACATGCACGATGTTAATACCGGCCATGTACTTCAGCAGCTCGCCTGCCATGTGGTTGGAACTGCCCAGTCCGGCATGGCCGTAGTTGAGTTGGCCCGGACGCGACTTGGCCAATGCGATCAGTTCCTTTACGTTTTTTGCCGGCAAAGAGGGATGCGCGGCGAGCAGTGCGGCCCCCTGTACACACCAGATCACCGGCTGGAAGTCACGCGCGGTGATGTAAGGCGGTTTGGCATAGAGCGTCATGTTGATCGCGTTGGAGGCGCCGCCCATGAACAGCGTGTAACCGTCAGGTGCGGCGGTGGCCGCGAGTTCCGAGCCGATGTTGGTGGCGCCGCCAGGCCGATTGTCGACGATCACCTGCTGACCCCACATTTCCGAAACCTTGGCGGCGACGGTGCGCGCCGTGTAATCGGTGTTGCCGCCGGCGGCATAGGGTACGATGATGCGCACCGTGCGCGCGGGCCAGTTCTGGGCCAGCACAGGCGCTGCTGCCACCAGCAGCCCGAGACCCACGATCAAACCATTGAATTTTTTCATATTTCCTCCTTCGTTGTGGCGGTTACCCGCACTTCGTTGTTGATTGGCTTGCCCCGGTGCCAGCATTCGAGGTTGGCCAGGAACATCTCATACACCCGGTCATCGTTGCCCAGCGCTGCGGCCGAATTGTGCGGGGAAACCAGCACATTGGGCAGGGTCCACAGCGGCGAATCCGCCGGCAGGGGTTCCTTTTCGAACACGTCGAGATAGGCGCCGCCGAGCCGGCCGTCGCGCAAAGCGGCAACCAGTGCAGTTTCGTCGATGATCTCGCCGCGCGCAACATTGATGATGTGCGCCCCTGCGGGCAGGTGCGCAAGCATCTTCGCGTTGATCAGGCCGCGGGTGTCAGCAGTCAGTGGCGCAGCCAGTACCAGCCAGTCGGCGCGCCGCAGCAGGGTTGCCAGTTGCGGCGGCGGGTGCAGTTCGTCAACCGGATCGCCCGGTTGCGGCGGGCTGCGGCGGATGCCGATCACCTTGAGCCCCAGCGCCTGTGCCAGGCGGGCGATTTCGCGGCCAATGCTGCCCAGGCCGTAGACCAGCACAATCTGGCCGGCGAGATCGCGCGGGACGTTGGGTACCCGCATCGGATCCCAGCGATGTTCATGCTGCGCGCGGATCCAGCGCGGGACATTGCGGGCCAGCATCAGCAGCCCGGCGATCGCCGTCTGTGCGATAGGCACTGCCGTAGTACCCGCGGAAGTGCTCAGGCGCGCGCCACGCTCGAGCATTTCACTGAAGATCGGATGGTCGACGCCGGCGTTGAACACATGCAGCCATTTCAATGCGGGCGCCTTGCGCACCGTCGAAAAAAACTGGCGCCCGTGCTGCGGAATCACGTCCGACGAGAAAAAAGCGAGATCGATCCGCGCGCATTCGGCGGCCTCGAGCCGGCTTTCCGGATCAGCGGGCAACACGACCAGCTCCAGTTCAATGTCAAGCTGCCGCGCTCGCACAGCGAGGTCCGCGCCGCGTTCGGCATGCAGTCGGTGGGAGACGAGCAGGGTGGTCATTGCGGAGGGGCGCTGCCGGAAACGACGGAAGAGCGGAGATTCTAACCGCTCTTTGCTAACATGCACGATACGAACAACATTGCCATATCTTCTCGAAAAGTCCATTCAATGGAAATCAATACCCTGGAACTGACACAGCAGCTGATCGCGCGTCCTTCGGTCTCGCCCGAAGATGCCGGTTGTCTTGATCTGGTCATCGCGCAGTTGAAGCCGCTGGGCTTTGACTGCGAGATCATCGCCAGCAACGGCACCACCAACCTGTGGGCGCGCCGCGGCCGCACTGCGCCGCTGGTCTGTTTTGCCGGGCACACCGACGTCGTGCCCACCGGACCCGTCGAAAACTGGGGCATCGATCCTTTCACGCCGACAATCCGCGATGGCGTGTTGTACGGCCGCGGTGCTTCCGATATGAAAACCTCGATTGCCGCATTTGTGGTGGCCATCCGCGGGTTTGTCGAAGCGAACCCCGAACACCCCGGCTCGCTGGCGGTGATGTTTACCTCCGACGAGGAAGGGCCCGCCACCGACGGCACGGTGCGAGTAGTCGAGGCGCTGGCACGGCGCGGCGAAAAACTCGATTACTGCATCGTCGGCGAACCGACCTCGGTCAAACAGCTCGGCGACACCATCAAGAACGGCCGCCGCGGTTCGCTGACCGGCATTCTTGCCGTGGAAGGTGTGCAGGGCCATGTTGCCTATCCGCACATGGCGCGCAACCCGATTCATGAGGTCGCGCCGGCGATTGCCGAGCTTGCCGCCGCCGAGTGGGATCGCGGAAATGAATATTTTCCGCCGACGACCTGGCAGATCTCGAATTTCAATGCCGGAACCGGTGCCAATAACGTCATTCCCGGCAGCGCCCGCGTACAGTTCAACTTCCGCTTCTCCACGGCCAGCACGGTCGAATCGCTGCAGACCCGGGTCCACGGTATCCTCGACAAGCATGACCTGAAGTACGACCTCGAATGGCGGCTCGACGGACGCCCTTTCCTTACGCCCAAAGGCGATCTCGTCGCGGCGGTGGCGCAGGCAATCAAGGAGATCACCGGTGTCGATACCGAGCTGTCGACTACCGGCGGCACGTCCGACGGGCGCTTCATCGCCGACATCTGCCCGCAGGTCGTTGAGTTTGGGCCGACAAATGCCACCATCCACAAGGTCAACGAATGCCTGCCGGTGGCGGAGATCGAACCGCTGGAGAAGATCTACCGGCGCATCCTGGAGATTCTGCTGCGGCGCTAAGCGCTGCCGGCACGTCGCCATGGATGCCTTCATGCAGGCCGCGATCGACGAAGCCCGGTGCGGGCTGGCAGAGGGCGGCATCCCCATCGGTTCGGTGCTCGTGCACCAGGGGCGCATCATTGGACGCGGCCACAACCGCCGCGTGCAGTGCGGCAGCGCCATCCTGCACGGCGAAATGGATGCCTTTGAAAGTGCCGGTCGCCAGCCGGCACAGGTCTACCGCGAGTCCGTGCTCTATACCACGCTGTCGCCCTGCGCAATGTGCAGCGGTGCGATCCTGCTCTACGGCATTCCTCGGGTGGTCGTAGGCGAAAACCGCACGTTCATGGGTGAAGAAGCGCTGCTGGGTGCACGTGGCGTCTCGGTCGAAGTGCTGCAGGATGAAACCTGCATCGTGCTGATGCGGGAGTTCATTTCCGCTCAGCCGCAGCTGTGGAACGAGGATATCGGCGTCTAGCTGCCTTTCCGAGAATTTAGCCAGTTGAGCACGCCCAGCCCCGCTGCCCTGCCGGTTCCAAAACACGCCGTCAGCAGATAACCCCCGGTCGGCGCTTCCCAGTCGAGCATTTCCCCTGCGCAGAATACGCCGGGCATTTCGCGCAGCATCAGATGTTCATCCAGTGCTTCGAAGGGCACGCCGCCGGCGCTGCTGATGGCCTCGTCGATCGGACGCGGCGCAGTCAGTTTCAGCGGCAGTGCCTTGATGGTCGCGGCGAGTCGCTGCGGATCGTGCATCGCTTCGGAGGTCAGGGCTTCTCGCAGCAAGCCGGCCTTGACGCCTTTCAGACCGAGGCGACTCTGCAGATGTGTGGTCAGTGAACGCGAACCGCGGGGATGTGACACCTCCGTTATTACCCGTGCGGCATCGTGGTCGGGCAGCAGATCGAGATACAGCGTTGCGTGACCCTGTGCCGCGATGGTGTCACGCAACGGTGCCGACAGCGCGTAAATGAGGCTGCCTTCGACCCCATAGTCACTGACCACGAATTCGCCATTGCGGTGATGAATCATCCCGGCTGCATCAGTCACCGATACGACCACGGCTTTTACCGGCTGCCCGGCGTAACGAACCCGTAGGTGTGTGCTCCACGACACTTCAAATCCGCAATTCGCCGGTTTCAGGGGCGCGACAGCAATGCCGTGTGCTTCGAGCAGCGACACCCAGGCGCCGTCGGAACCCAGCCGTGCCCAGCTGCCGCCGCCGAGGGCGAGTATGGTGCAGCGGGGACGCACCGTTTGTTCGCCTTGTGGCGTGGCGAAACGCAGGCCGCCATCTTCGTTCCAGCCGGTCCAGCGATGGCGCACGTGGATGCGCAGGCCAGCCGCGCGCAGACGATGCAGCCAGGCACGCAGCAGTGGTGCGGCCTTCATCTCTTTGGGAAACACCCGCTGCGAAGTGCCGACGAAGGTCGCAACGCCGAGCCCGTGCACCCAGTCGCGCAGCTGTGTGGCACCGAAACCGGCCAGCATGTTTTCGAGTTGCGCTGTGCGCACGCCGTAACGCGTCAGGAATTTTTCAGTCGCTTCGGCATGGGTGAGGTTCAGCCCGCCTTTCCCGGCAAGCAGGAATTTTCGCCCTACAGAAGGCATCGCATCGTAGAGATCAACCGTGATGCCTCCGGCGAGCAGCGTTTCTGCAGCCATCAGTCCCGCGGGGCCACCGCCGATCACGACGGCGGAGGCGGAGGTTACAGCCACTTCGCCTTGCGGAAGCGCCAGAACAGGTAGCCGTCGATCGTTGCCATCACGCCCAGCACCAGCGGATAACCCCATGGCCATTTCAGTTCCGGCATGTACTCGAAGTTCATGCCGTAGATGCCCGCGATCATCGTCGGCACCGCAACCAGCGCCGCGTAGCTGGCGAGGCGTTTGGTGACTTCGGTTTCCTGTACCGTGATCATGGCAAGAGTGACCGACATGGCCGTGGTCACCATGTCGCGGGCGGCGTCGATGCTCTGGTTGATTCGGCCGAGGTGGTCGGCGACGTCCCGGTAATAGTCGCCCAAGCCCGAACAAATCTGCGGCACTCGCCCGCCATAGAGTTTGCCGACAGCCTCATGCAGAGGGGCGGTGGCGTGTTTCAGCGTCATCAACTTTTGCTTGAGGTCATAGAGGGCCTCGATATTGGCGCGCGGCGACTTGCCGGCGAATATCTGCTCCTCGATGAGCTCGAGCCGGGTTTCGATGTCATCGAGAATCGGGAAATAGCGGTCAACCACCGCGTCCATCAGCGCGTAGAGGATGTAGCCGGTGCCGTACTGCATCAGTTCAGGTTCGCGTTCGCAGCGTGTGCGCACGTCCTGAAAGTTGCGTTCGCTGCGGCTGCGCACAGACAGCACGTAGTTGCGGGCGACGAAGATATCGACTTCGCCGACGCGCAGATCCTCACCATCCGGCTCCAGCATGTGCAGCACGAAAAACAGCGAGTCGCCGTATTCTTCGAATTTTGGCCGCTGGTGGCCGTGGCGGGCGTCTTCCACTGCCAGCGGATGCAGGTCGAACTCCTCCTCAAGCTGTTCAAGTTCGTGGGGCTCCGGATCGCGCACGGCGACCCACAAGATGCAGTCGTCTCGTTCGCGCCATTTGTGAATGTCCTCACGTGCGACATCCGCAAGCTTCTGGCCGTCCTTGTAGGCTACGCTGTTGACCAGCATGTCAGGGCCTCCCGCTTTGCGATGTTCAGGCGAGCCAGGGCCGCTCGCTGTGATAACGCGTTTCGAAAGCCTCTATCGCCGGCGTGTGTTCGAGGACCAGGCCGATGTCGTCCAGACCCTTTAGCAAGCGTTCCTTATACATCGGGTCGATCATGAAGGGATGCGCCATGCCTTCGGTGTCGGTGACCGTCTGCGCCGGCAAGTCAATCGCCAGCGTCGCGCCCGGTTGCCCCTGCAATTGCCCGCGCAGGCCGCGGCAGATCTCCTCGGGCAGCGTCACCGGCAGCATGCCGTTCTGCAGTTCGTTGGCGTAATGGATGTCGCCGAAGGATGGCGCGATCACCGCGCGAATGCCGTAGTCGAGCAGCGCATAGACCGCGCCCTCGCGCGAGGAGCCGCAGCCGAAGTTGGCGCCGGCGACGAGGATGCCGGCTTTGCGATACGCCGGCTGATTGAGCACGAAGGCCGGGTTCTCGCGGCCCTCGTTGTCGAAGCGCATGTCGTGGAAAAGATAGGGGTCGTAGCCGGCCTTGTCGTTGCGCAGCTTGCGCAGAAAACGCACCGGGATGATGCGGTCGGTATCGATGTTCGCCATGTCGATCGGGGCGGCGACGGCGGTCAGGGTTGTGAACGGTTTCATCTCAGGCTCCCGTCAGTGTGCGCACGTCGGTGACGCGGCCGGTGACCATCGCCGCGGCGGCCATCGCCGGGCTCATCAGGTGGGTGCGTGCGCCCTTGCCCTGGCGGCCCTCGAAGTTACGGTTCGAAGTCGAGGCGCAGCGTAGCCCCGGGGGCACCTTGTCGCCGTTCATCGCCGCACAACTCGAGCAGCCTGATGCGCGCCACTCGACGCCGGCGTCGAGGAATATGCGGTGCAGGCCTTCGGCTTCCGCCTGTGCTTTCAGCGCGGTGGAGCCCGGCGAAATCCAGGCCGGGATCATCGACTTGCGGCCTTTCAGCACCGCGGCGGCAGCGCGCAGATCCTCGATGCGGCCGTTGGTGCAGCTGCCGATGAAGGCGCGGTCGATGCGGATGTCCGTCAGCGCCATGCCGGGCTTGAGGTCCATGTAGGCCAGCGCCTGCAGGGCGTGAGCCCGCTTGTCCGCATCGCCCAGCGATTGCGGATCGGGGATGCGGCCCGACACCGGCAAGGCTTCCTCGGGACTGGTGCCCCAGGTCAGCATCGGCTCCAGCGCCGAAGCGTCGAGTGTCACCTCGCGGTCGAAGCGCGCGCCCTCATCGCCCGGCAGCGCGCGCCACTGGGTCAGTGCGCGCTCCCACTCGGCATCCTTGGGTGCGTACTCGCGCCCATGCAGGTACTCGTAGACCGTGTCGTCGGGCGCAATCATGCCGGCCCGGCCGCCAGCCTCGATCGCCATGTTGCAGACGGTCAGCCGGCCCTCGATGCTCAGGCTGCGAATCGCCGGCCCGGCAAACTCGATGACATGACCGGTGGCGCCGGCGGCGCCGATTTTCGCGATGATTGCCAGTACCACGTCCTTGCCGGTGATGCCGGGGCCGAGCCGGCCGTTGACCGTCACGCGCAGCGTCTTCGGTTTCTTCAGCCACAGGCATTGCGTGGCGAGGATCTGTTTCAGCTGCGAGGCGCCGGTGCCGAAGGCGTAGGCGCCGAGCGCGCCATGCGTCGAGGTGTGGGAGTCACCGCAGGTAATGGTCAACCCCGGCTGCGTGATGCCTAACTCCGGGCCGATGACGTGGACGATGCCCTGGCGCGCATCGTCCATGCCGAAATGGGTGAGGCTGTTGACGCGGCAATTCTCTTCGAGCAGCTGGATCATGTGCCGCGCATCGGCGTCTTCCGTGGCATCGAGGCCGCGCTCGCGGCCGACGGTTGGCACGTAATGGTCGGCCACAGCGAAGTTCTGCCGCGGTTTGCGTACCGTGCGGCCTTCCTTGGCCAGCGCGCCGAAGGCATGGAATGAACCTTCATGCACAAAGTTGCGATCGATGTGCAGCAGGGTGTCGCCGCCCGGCTTTTCAAGTATTACGTGGCTGTTCCAGATTTTTTCGAACATCGTTAATGCCATGTCAGCGTCCTTTCGCGATGCCTTCACGGCGCGGGTCCGCGCCGCCTTGCCAACCCCTGCCTGCCCGCATGATGCCGTGCAGGCCGCTCGTCATGTCCACCAGCTGCACTTCGTGTCCCATCGCCTGCAGCGGTTCCGCCAGCGCCGCATACGCGGTGTCGCGCTCGATCTCGGTCGGACCGTTGCGGCTGCCGGCATTCGGCAGGGCAATGGCGGACTGGATGTCCATATTCCAGTCCAGTGTCGCGATCAACGTTTTCGCGACGTAATTGATGATCCGGCTGCCACCCGGCGAGCCTACCACCAGGTGCAGGTCGCCATTCTTGCGGAATACCAGCGTCGGCGCCATGGAACTGCGCGGGCGCTTGCCCGGTGCGACGGCGTTGGCCACGGTGCGGCCATCCTGCTGCGGATTGAAATTGAAATCGGTGAGCTGGTTGTTGAGCAGGAATCCGCGCACCATCAGGCGGCTGCCGAAAAAGTTCTCGATCGTGGTCGTCAGCGACACGGCGTTGCCGGCTGCATCGATGATGGCGACATGGCTGGTGCCGGTGACTTCTTCAAGCGTGTCGTCAGCATGCACGAGTCGCGCCCCCGGCGGCGTCCCGGCTTCTGCCTTGACCATAGAGCGTTCGTTCGAGATCAGCCGTGCCCGGCTGGCCAGGTATCCCGGATCGAGCAGGCCGGCCACCGGCACCTCGACGAAACGGTCATCGGCCACCCAGCGGTCGCGGTCGGCATAGGCGAGGCGCCCGGCTTCGGCGAGCAGGTGTACGGCCTGCACCGAGCCCGGAGCCAGCGCCGAGAGGTCGTGGTGCGACAGCATCCCGAGCATCTGCAGCACGGCGATGCCGCCAGACGATGAGGGGGGCATGCCACAGACGCGATACTCGCGGTAGGGCGCGCACAGGGGATCGACCTCGCGCACCTGGTAGTCATCGAGATCCTTGAGATCCAGAACTCCGGGGTTCCTCGCATGGCCGCGTACGGCGGCGACAAGGTCGCGGGCGATAGCGCCGCGATAAAACGCGTCGGCGCCGCCGCTCTGCAGGGCGCGCAGCGTTTCCGCAAATTCGCGGTTGCGCATGATCGTGCCTGCGGCTTTCGGCGTACCGTCAGCATTCAGGAAATGCTCGCGTGCAGCCGCTTCTCCGGCGAGGGCTTCTTCGCGCAGCAGCAGCGCGTGTACACGCCGCGACATCGGGTAACCCTTTTCGGCAAGGGCGATCGCCGGCTCGAACAGCAGGGCCCACGGCAGTCTCCCGTGTTTGCGGTGCGCCTGTTCCAGCAGACGGGCTACGCCTGGTGTGCCGACGGCGCGCCCGCCGGCCACTGCTTCGCGGAACTGCATCGCCTTGCCGTCGCGCATGAACAGTTCGGCCGTGGCCGCAGCCGGCGCAGTTTCCCGACCGTCATAGGCCTGGATCTCGCGGTGTCCGGCGTTGTAGTGCATCAGGAATGCGCCGCCACCGAGGCCGGATGCATGGGGTTCGACCAGGTTCAGCACCAGCTGCACGGTGATCATCGCATCGACCGCGCTGCCGCCGGCGTCGAGGATTTTCAGGCCCGCTTCCACTGCGAGGGGATGCGCAGCGGCAACCATGTGGCGCTGCGCATGGGCGAGCGTCTTGTCCGAGCGCCCGGTGGGTGGTTCGGGCTGCGCCGGCCTGTCAGTCTGCGCCTGCAAAGGCAGGGACAGTGCAGCCCACAGCAGAGCTGCGAAGCCGAACCGGGCCCGGCGCTGCGCGGTCTGGCTCATCCGGGTAACTTCAGAGCCCGGTGCGCTGGTCTTCGGGCAGGCCGTACTGGTTTTCGAGCGCCTGGATTTCGGGAAGGCCGGCAATGTCGGTGAACTGCTTGAAGTTCGCGACCTTGTCGCGCATGTAGGCGATGGAACCCGTCTTTTTCAGTTCACGCAGCAGGTTCTGCATGGCCGGGATCGCCGCCAGCATCACCCAGTTCGGATAGATCGAGATCTTGAAGCCAAGCTTGCCCAGTTCGTCGGCGGGCAGATCCGGTGTCTTGCCGCTGGCGGCCATGTTGTAGAGCAGAGGCACGCCCTGAAAGCGTTTCGAGACGATTTCAACCTGCTCGCGGCCCACCGGCGCTTCGATGAACAACACGTCGGCGCCGGCTTCGCGGTAGCGTTCGCCGCGCTCCAGCGCGGCATCCATGCCTTCGACGGCGATGGCGTCGGTGCGGGTGATGATGATGAAATCGTCGTCGCGCCGGGCATCGCAGGCTGCCTTGATCTTGGCGACCATCTCCGCGGTCGGGATCACGCGTTTGCCAGCGAGGTGGCCGCAGCGCTTGGGCCAGGCCTGGTCCTCGAGGTGAACGCCGGCGACGCCGGCTTTCTCGTAGTCGCGGATGGTGCGCCGGGTGTTGATCGGGTTGCCGTAGCCGGTGTCGGCGTCGGCAATCACCGGAAGGCCGGAGGCGTCAGCGATGCGGCCGGCGTTGTCGATCATCTCGGTTGCGGTCAGCAGGCCGACGTCGGGCATGCCGAGCCGGGTCAGACTGGTGCCGAAGCCGGTCATGTAAACCGCCTCAAAGCCTTCCATTTTTACCATGCGTGCAGCGAAGGCGTCGGCGACGCCGGGCACGACCAGGCAGCCGGGGCGCGCCAGCAGCGCACGCATGCGGGTGGTCAGACGTTCAGTGTTCTGGGCCATCAGGGTTTCCGTATCATTCGAATTTCAGGTTAAGTTTCTTCGCCAGCGCCTGCCACTGCTGCAGCTCGTCGCGGATGCGCTTGCTGAATTCCTCGGGAGAGCTTGCGCCGGGATTGGCGCCCAGCCCGCGGAAACGCTCGGCTACCGCAGCGTTGTCCATCACCTTGCGCACTGCGGTATTCAGCTTGGCGACCACCGGTTTCGGCGTGCCCGCAGGCGTCAGCAGGCCGAGCAGGGTGGAAGCTTGATAGCCTTTGTAGCCCAGTTCATCCAGCGTCGGCACCTGCGGCAGCGCCACAGCGCGCTGCAGGGTGGTCACCGCCAGAACTTTCAGCCGGCCGTCCTTGACGAAGCCGATGGACGCAGCGAGCTGGTCGACCATGGTTTCAACTTGACCACCAAGCAGTTCCGACAATGCCGGACCGCTGCCCTTGTACGGCACGTGCAGCAGCCTCACGCCGGCCATGCTCGCAAACAACTCTATCGCGAAGTGGTTGGTGGTTCCGGCGCCGGCAGAGGCTATGGTCAGCTTGCCGGGGCGTGATTTCGCCATAGCGACCAGTTCCGCGACCGACTGGATACCGGATCGCGGACTGGCCAGAACCACCAGAGGTACGGCCTGTACCGTGGAGACAGGCACGAAATCCTTCAGCGAGTCGTAGGGCAGCTTCTTGAAAATGACCGGGTTCACCGACAGCGGACCGCTGGAACCGACCAGCAGCGTATGACCGTCGGCCGTCGATTTGGCGACCAGCGAGGCGCCGAGATTGCCGCCACCACCGGGCCGATTGTCGACAACTACGGTCTGTCCCAAAGCCTCGGAGAGGTGCGGCGCGATGATACGCGCGGAAATATCGACATTGCCGCCCGGCGCATACGGTACGACCATGCGGATCGGGCGCGATGGAAAGGGTTCTGCGGCGAATGAAGGCCATGTCAATGCTGCAAGTACCAGCAGGGCAATGGGTGTGTTCATTTGCGGGATACTCTCGATGGTGGTGCTGGCGGTCGCTGCGCCTGTTGTTCTGGCCGGAGTGGAACTGGCGCCGTAAAGCCGGGAACATTTTATCGCGGTTCCCCCTCCCGCGGGCTATCAGAGGGCGTTGCAGTGCCAGCGGCCGTCGGCTGAGCGGTCGAATAGCAGGGGCAGGCTGTTTGGCACCGGCGAGTCCTGTGGTGGCAGGTCGAGCCATGCACCGAGCACCCGGAAGGTGCCGGAGTGGGCGACGATCAGCGGCATGCGGCTCGCGCCGATCTGCTGCAGCCCGATCAGCGTGCGCAAGCGGAAGGCTTCCGGACTTTCGCCGCCGGGCGGAGTGGCGTTGCGCACGCGCAGTGCCCGCGGCTGGCCCTCGAGCTCGCCCCAGTTGCGTTCGGCGAGTTCAGCCACGATCACCGGCTCGATGCCCAGCACTTCGGTGACACAGCGCGCCGTGTCGCGCGCCCGCTGCAGCGGGCTGCACCAGATGGCATCGATGTCGCCGCTCGCCAGGCGCGCTGCCGCAGCCCGAGCCTGTGCCCATCCCCGCTCATTGAGCGGAACATTGCTGGCGCCGGCGACCAGGCCAAGGCGGTTTGGCTCGGTTTCGCCGTGGCGCAGGAAACAGAAGGGTCCGCTGAGCAGCGGCGCCGGGGTGGCGGCATTCACAGTTCGACACGCCCCGTCGTGACCACCTGTGCCGGCGCAAACGCGCGCTGCCAGGCGGCAAGGTGTTTGGCGTCGCCAAAGGCCGGCAATATCGTGTGAGCACCCACCGACTTCACCAGTGCAACGTTGTCCGACAGCCGCGGATGAACATTCCAGCGCAGATAGCGGGCACGGCCGCTGCGGGTCAGTCGCTCGGCTGGCGTGTCCGGTGGCAGGTAGCCGGTGAACACGATAGCGGGTGTCTCACCGCTTTCCCAGCGCGCAAGCAGTTCTGCGGCATCGCCGGAAGTACCGTCGGCGCGGCTCGCCAGCGTGATGCCCGCGGGCTCGCCGGACGCGAGTGCGCCATCGGCAATGCGCGCGAGCTCCGGTGCCACGCCGGGATGGAGACAGGCGGCATCGCTCGTCGCCAGTCGCTGCAGGGCCTTGCGCATGCGCTCGTCGATGCGCGGCAGCAAATGGCCGTTGCGCAGCAGGTGGAGTGCGATCTCCGGACCACGACCATTTTCAGGCACGGGCAGCAACAGGCCCCCCGGGACAGCGAAGAATTCCGCCAGCGCTTCCTGGCATTGCGCGAGCGGAATGTCGTAGTCGCCGTAGGAGGCGTCGAGAATCAGCGTGCCTGCGGGCGGCGGCGCGTCCCGGGCGTAGAGCGCGGATTCGCTTGAGTTGTCGCCCATGTACAGCAGGCCGTCGCCCAGCGCGAGGTGCAGCCAGACGCCGCCCGGCGCATGGCCCGAGCGCCCGGTGGTCACCCGCACGCCCAGCACATCGGTGCTGCCGCTGAGCGGCAGCGGCCGTAAGGCGACATGCGAGGGAAGGCTGCGGGCGACGATCTCTGTCGCGTAAACCGGCGGGTTGCCGATCTCCGGCAGCAGCTTGAGTCCGCCGGCATGGTCGGCATGACCGTGCGACAGCAGCAAGGCATCGATATGACCGACGCCGCTGACATCGGGCCACAAGCCCGGTTGCGGCCCATAGCCGAGGTCGAGCATCAGCCGCGAGTTGCCGGCTTCGACGACAAAGCAGGCCGGACCTTTGCGCCCGCAGCCGGACACGGGCACCACTGCGGGTATGACAGCCATCGGGCTTCAATCGCCAGTCGGGGTGATCTGGAAACCCTTGACCGCGTCCATGCTCGACAGCGTCGCCGCCAGCGCGCGCAGGTTGCGGGTGTCGAGCGTGCGCAGCACCATGCGGTATTCGAAGTGCTCACCCTGGTCGCGCAAGCGATAGGTCACGCGGGCAACACTGAAATGATGCTCGTCGACCAGATTGCGCAATTCATCCTCGCCCATTTCATGGCCGCGCTGCACGCGCACACTGAAAATCGCGTACTGCTCGGTGCGCATCTTGCTCTCGATCCAGCGGAAGCCCGACAGCGTGGCCAGCGTCAACACCGTAGCGAGTGCTGCGGGAAGGTAAAAGCCGATGCCGACCAGGATGCCGATGGCCGAGGTGATCCAGATCGAGGCTGCGGTGGTCAGTCCGCGCACCGATGCGCCTTCCTTCATGATCACGCCCGCGCCGAGGAATCCGATGCCGGTCATGATGCCCTGCGCCATGCGCGTCGGATCGACCACCACCCGCGAGTTGCCGTCGGGCTGGAACCACTGGCTTTCGTAGACCGTGACCAGCATCAGCAGGCTGGAGGCGACACAGACCAGCGCATGGGTGCGGAAGCCGGCGGGCCGGCCGCGGTAGCTGCGCTCGAGGCCGATCAGGGCACCCACGCCCAAGGCGCCGGTCAGGCGGATGCAGATTTCGATGAAGTCGCCGTTCATGGCCGGTATTTTCCTTGTTTGTGCTGCCGTTGCCACAATTCTGCAACAAATATTGCATAACTTCAGACCAGTTGCAATGAACATTGCAGCACGCGAATGCCCGTGCTGTAATCAACCGCACCTTAACCCGTGGCAGAACGCGCAACAACCCATGTCACTGCATGAACTCCTGGCACGGCTCGACGGAAAGCTGACGGCGGCGGACCACCGCCTGGCGCAGGTGCTGCTGGCTTCACCCCGAGAAACCGCCTTCCTGTCCGCTAGCGAAGTCGCACGGCGCGCCGGCGTGAACGCCGCGACCGCGGTGCGTTTTGCGCGCAAGCTGGGCTGCGCCGGTTATCCCGAACTGCGCGGGCTGCTGCGCCAGGAGCTGTTCGGTGCTTCGGATGCCGCAAGCCGGATGCGCGAGCGCATGCGCAAACTTGCGGGTCGCTCGGTGCTGAAGACCTTCGTCGAAACCGAAATCGCCAACCTCGCACGTCTGTCCGAACAGGTCAGCGATGCTGACCTGCGCGCCGCCGCCCGTGCGGTGAGGCGCGCCGGCCAGGTATGCCTTTATGCCGTCGGTCATGCCGCAGCGCTCGCCTGCCTGCTCGATTCCAGATTGGGGCGCGCTGGTTGTCGCACCCGCATCCTGTCCCCGGTAGCCCGTGACATGGCAGCCGACCTTGCGCAATTGCGCCGGCATGACGTGCTGGTCCTTTTTGCGCTGAACGCGGTGCCGCCACTGATGCCGAAGATCGTTGCCCAGGCCCGGGCAGCCGGTGCCGTTTGCGTGCTGATCACCGACATTCCCGCGCCGCCGCTCAAGCCTGCGCCGCAGATCGTGCTGGCTGCGGGACGAGGCCTTGTTGGAGAACCGCGCTCATTGGCGGTGCCGATGACGCTGTGCAACGCGTTGGTGCTGCATTTGTCGAGGCTTGATCCGCAGCGCACCCTGTCCAGCCTGGAGAAGCTGGACCGCGTGCGTCGTCAGCTCGGCGAAACATCCTGATAACCATAGTCCCGGGAGAATCCATGACCTGCATCCGAAATTTTATTCTTGCAACCTGCGGCTTTGCGCTTGCCGCACCAGCGGTTTCCGTTTGTGCGCAGGGTTATCCCGACCGCCCGATCCGCTTCATCGTGCCTTTCCCGCCGGGCGGCGGCAACGACATCGTCGGCCGCATCGTCGCCCAGAAACTGGCCGAAGGCCTGAAGCAGACCGTGGTGGTCGACAACCGCGGCGGTGCTGGCGGCACCATTGGCACCGACATGACCGCCAAGGCCCCCGCCGACGGCCATACCATGCTGGTCAACAACATCAGCCTCGCGGTGAACGCCACGCTGATTCCGAAACTGCCCTATGACACCCTGCGCCAGTTGGCGCCGGTCTCGATCATCGGCCGCCAGCCCAACATCCTGGTTGTGCATCCAGGCCTGAATGCCAAGAACGTCAAGGAGCTGCTTGATCTGGCGCGGGCGAAACCCGGCGGCGTCAACTACGGCTCCGGCGGCATCGGTACCGCCTCGCACCTGGCTACCGAGCTGCTGCAGCTCTCGACGGGCACGAAAATGACCCACGTGCCGTACAAGGGCCTGGGCCCTGCACTGGTTGACCTGATGGGTGGGCGCACCGAATTCATCATCTCGACCATGGCCTCGGCACTGCCGCAGCTAAAATCCGGCAAGCTGCGGGCGCTGGCGGCAACGACCGTCAAGCGCTCGGCGTTTTTCCCGGAAGTGCCGACGATGATCGAATCCGGCGTGCCTGGTTACGACTTCACCACCTGGTATGCGCTGGTGGTCCCTGCCGGCGTGCCAAAGCCGGTAATGGCGCGGCTGAATAGCGAGCTGAAGGTGATCGCGGAGACGCCCGCGGTGAAGGAGCAGTTCTCGGCCCAAGGGCTCGAGACCGCGCACACCGGCAGCGACGAGGCACAGAAATACCTGGCCGCGGAAGTGGCCAAGTGGGGCAAGGTGATCAAGGCCTCAGGGGCGAAGCCGGACTGATTGCTTAGAAGAATGTCACCCCGGCGTATGCCGGGGTCCAGTCGGATGTATCGAACAGACCGGGTCTGGTCTGGATGCCGGCTTGCGCCGGCATGACCAGGTTGGTTTATCAGCCCGCAGCGCGCTTGGCGCCGCCACCGGTGTCGTAATCGACGTTGGCCAGCTTCTCGGTATCCCACAACTGCTTCAGCAGAGAAGCGGCGGCAGCTTTGCCCAGCACCGGTTCAGCGAGTTCGGAGAACTTGTCGTTCAGTTCCTCGTCGGTCAGCGGCAGCTCGGGGTCGCCCTTGCGGTAGGGCTGGAAGTGTTCGAGCTTGCGGCCGTCGTTCAATTCGATTTCGACGCGCGACTCGCGGCGGTTGGGATAACCCGCCGAAATTTCCGGATCGGCAATCGGCTCGATTTTTTTCAGCAGGGCGCGCACGTCCGGATCGCTCAGGTGGTCGGGATCGAAGGCGTTCAGGCGCACGCTGCCGCGCACCAGCGCGTGGGCGACGGTGTACTGGATGCTGAACTTGGCCTGGTATTCGCCCTCGGGATTGTTGTTGTCGATGATGTTGAGGCCGGCCTTGTAGGTGTGCAGCCGGATGTGCTTCACGTCCTTGTGCGAGAAACCGTGCTGCTTCTGCAGGTGCAGTGCGCCATCGATAGACGGGAAGGTATGGCCGCAGCAGCCATGGTTCTTGAAGGTCATCTGGATGATGTGGTAATCGCTGCCCAGTCCCTTGGTGGCCTTGCTCCAGTCCGGGTTCACGCTCATCGCGTTGCCGAAGCCGACTTCACCTTCGAGCATATCGAGCGCACCGGTAAGGCCCTTCATTGCCGCCATCGCCGCCCAGCAACCCGCGTCCGCGGCATGGCCGCCGTGCAGCGGTTTGGTCATTGCCTGCGAACGGAAGGCCTGCTGCAGGCCCGAGGCGAAGCTGCCGACCGTCGCCAGCGCGTGCATGAACTGTTCCTTGCTGGCGCCGAGGATGGTGGCCGCCGCCGCTGCCGCACCGAAGGAACCGACGGTGCCGGTGGTGTGCCAGTACTTGTAGTGCGAGGGCATCACGGCCTCGCCGATGCGGGTCGAGACTTCGTAACCGACGATCACGCCGCGCAGGAAACGGTCACCCGTGGCGCCGCTGGCCTGGGCCGCGGCCAATGCCGCGGAGATGGTCGGGCTGCCCGGGTGGTAACCGGCATCGCGGTAGATGTCGTCGAATTCGACGGAGTGCGAAGCCGCGCCGTTGATCAGCGCGGCCGCGCGCAGCGTCGCGCGGCGGCCGGTGGCCAGCCTTGCCCGGCCGCGATCGAGGTCCTCGGCGAAGGCGTCTTCCATCAGCTTTGCCGGATTGACAATGCTGCCCGGCAGCAGTGCAGCGTACCAGTCGATCACCGCGCGTTTGGCGTGGTGAATGACCTGCGGCGGCAGTTTCGAAGTCTGTTCGCGGATGGCGTAATCGGCCAGTTGTTGCAGCAGCATGATGGATATCCTCCGTTCGGCTCGGTGCGTTGTAACGTCGTAACTCTGCCAGTACTGCGGGTTTCCTGCTCAGCGGCGGACGATCAGGCCGTCCACCGCCACCACGCCTTCGCCTTCCTTCTTCACGATCAGCGGGTTGATTTCGGCTTCGGCGATGTCCTCGAAGGCGGCCAGTTGCGAGAAGGCAGCCACTGCTGCGGCCAACGCCTTGCAGTCGCCACGGGTCATGCCGCGGTAGCCGCGGATCACCGCCAGGCCTTTCACTTCCTCGATCATCTGCAGCGCGGTCTCCGTTGTCACCGGGGCGAGGCGCATCGCGAAGTCCTTGTAGATCTCGGCCAGCACGCCGCCGACGCCGATCACCACCAGCGGGCCGACCTGCGGATCGTGCTTGAAACCGACGATGACTTCGGCCAGCCCGCGCTCCATGCGCTGCACCAGGATGCCGTTGAGCTTTGCCTGTGGGTGTTTCACCTTCACGTTCGCGAAAATCCGATCCGCGGCCTGCTTCAGTTGCGCCGCGTCGCCGATGTTCAGCACCACGCCGCCGGCATCGGTCTTGTGCGCGATGTCCGGCGACAGGATTTTCGCGACGACCGGATAGTTCATGTCGACCTTCGCATTGGCGTCGGCCATCACTGCGGTTTGCGCCTGCGGCACGCCCAGCGCGCCGAATACCGCGCAGGCTTGCTGCTCGTTGAGCTGATTGCCGGTGGCGGTTTTCAGCAATACGCCGGCAGCAGCTGTTTTCTGCGCATCGGCCCTGGGGATGTCGACCGGCGGCACCCACTGCTTCCAGGCGCGGATCGAATCGGCACAGGACTCCGGCGTGCGGAAGCCGGCGATGCCGGCCTGGGCCAGCAGTTTCAGCGAGGCTTCGGCATGCGGCGCGAGAAAGACCGCAATCGCCTTGTCGCGGCGATCGGCCTCGACCAGCGGCTCCACCGCAATCTGCGGCTGGAACTGCGCCGAGCTGCCGGCGACGGCCAGCACCAGGTCGCAGTGGCCGGAGGCGAGCAGGGCATTCAGCACGCCGCCGTAGATTTCCTTTTTCGCACCGGCCAGCGTCAGGTCGGTGATGCGTGACTTGCTGATCGTGATGTTTTTCTGTGCCAGTGCCGCAACCAGCGCATCGGTTGGCCCGACGACATCGACGCCATAGGTGCCGATGCGGTCGACCACGCAGGCCGCGCCGCCGCCGGTGGTGGTCATGGCCGCGACCCGGTGTTGTTTGTCCGGCTTGCGACCCTGCACCAGTGCCGGCAGCTCGAACAGCGCTTCCAGCGTGTCCACGCGCAGCATGCCGTGGGCCTTGAAGAAGGCATCGACGGCTTCGTCGGCGCCGGCCATCGCGCCGGTGTGTGATGCGGCCAGGTCCTGTCCCACTTCGGAACGGCCCAGCTTGTAGACGATCACCGGCTTGTTGACCGCATAGGCGCGGCGCGCGGCCTCGGCCAGATGCGGTGCATCGCGGATGGTTTCCATGAACAGCAGGATCGCCTGGGTGTGCGGGTCATCGACCAGCAGGCCGGCCAGTTCGCCGACGCCGAGGTCGGCTTCGTTGCCGACCGAGATCAGTTTCGAGAAACCGACGCCGCGGCCCAGCCCGCGCGACATCAGCCCCCCCATCATGCTGCCGGACTGCGACACGATCGCCAGCCCGCCGGGAGTGATGTCGAGCTTTTCCAACACCGCATTCACCGACAAAGCGAGATGGGTCTGGGTGCTGAGCAGGCCAATGCAGTTGGGGCCGACCAGGCGCGTGCTGCTGCCGCGGATGATGTCGTTCAGCTCCAGCTGCTTCGCGCGGCCGGCTTCACCGGTCTCGGCGAAACCGTCGCTGTAGACCGTGACCACCGGAATCTTCTTGTCGACGCACTGTTTCAGCGCCGCCGGAACGGCCTTGGCCGGCACCATCACAAAGGCATGGTCGACCTCGCCGGGTATGGAGGTGACATCGGGGTAAGCCTTCTCGCCAAAGACTTCCTCGCGGCCCGGATTCACCGGAATGATCTTGCCGGTGTAGCCGTGGCGCTTCAGGTAACGCTGCGGACGCGAGGTGTTTTTCTTCTCGTCACTCGACGCGCCGATCAGCGCGATGGAGCGGGGGTCAAATACGGCTTGGTAGAGTTTGTTGGTGGACATGGACTTAATAGTGAGGTGTGAGGCGTAAGGGGTGAGGGGCAGGGCAGGCGCGACGGGGTGGCCGGTTAACGCCTGACTCCTCACACCTTACTTTTCACTGATCTTAGGCGGGCGCTGTGAGAAGCTGCGTTCGAAAATGCCTTCGGCAATGCGGTTCTTCAGGATCTCGATTGAGCCACCGGCGATCATCCAGCCGCGGCACTTGCGGAAGCAGTATTCGACCAGCGATTCGTCGGTGTAGCCCATGCCGCCCATGATCTGCATCGCCTCGTTGCAGATGTCGAAGCCGGCCTGGTTGCAAAAGGCCTTGGCAATCGCCGTGTCATCGGCCGAGGGAATACCGCCGTCGGCGTTGACCGCGGCTTTGTAGAGCAGCAATTGGCCGGCGTCGAGCTTCATTTTCATGTCGGCGAA
Organism: Burkholderiales bacterium; assembly: GCA_030684405.1. Taxonomy (GTDB): domain Bacteria; phylum Pseudomonadota; class Gammaproteobacteria; order Burkholderiales; family SG8-41. The sequence continues at coordinate 317,292 of JAUXYA010000032.1, forward strand.
CTTCCACTGCAAACCCTGGAACTCGCAGAGCAGGCGTCCGAACTGCTTGCGCTGCATCGCCCATTCCCGGGCAATGTTGTAGGCGTAGCGGCCGAAGGCCAGCGAACGCGCGGTGTTGCCGATGCGCTCGACGTTGAAGCCGGCGATCTGCTTCTTGAAGCCGCCTTCCTTCAGCATCACGTTTTCGGGGCCGACGTAGACATTGTCGAGATAGGTCTGCACCCACTCCTCGCCGTTGAGGAATTTCGACGGTGCGCCCTGTTTGAACCCTTCAGCATCACGCGGGATCAGCACCGAGCCGATACCGCCGACGCCGGGGCCGAAACGCACATAGGTCAGCATCACCTCGGCGTAGGAGGCGTGGGTCTGGAACACCTTGATGCCGTTGATGCGGTAGCCTTCGCCGTCGGGCGTGGCCGTGGTTTTGAGATCGGTCACCGCGGAGCCGGCTTCCGGCTCGGTCATGCCGACGGTGATTACCGATTCGCCGGCGAGGATCTTGTTGAGGTAGCGCTTTTTCTGGTCCGGCGTGCCGTATTCGGCGAGCACGCGCACCGGCCCGAAGTTGCCGGCCTGGATCACGTCCGCGCTGCGCGGACACACCGAGGCGATGGTCTCGATCGCAATGATGGCATCCATCAGCGAGCCGCCCTGGCCGCCGTCTTCTTCCTTCATCGTGATGCCCATCAGGCCTTGCTCGGCCATCAGCTTTGCGACATCCCAGGGGTGTTCTTCCTGGTGCGCGCGTTTCAGCGCGCCGTCACGCAGATGGCGCTCGGCAAAACCGCGCACGGCGTCGCGGAACTGTTCCTGCTCGGGGGTGAATTTGAAATCCATGATTTGAACCTGCGGATTGATGAGTTTCCGATTTTACCGCCCGCTGCACTGTGAGTCAGTACATCAAATGAAATCCGTATCATGGAAAAGTGGCGATTTGAAATCGTTTGCATCCCACTCATCAATCAAGCGGCTTCAGCTCGTAACTGGTGCTGCGTCCGCTGGCCTGCGAGCGCATCAGGATGTTGCGTTCGACCAGATCCGTGATGTCGCGCAACGCTGTGTCCTGCGAGCATTTGGCGATGGCCGCCCATTTGCTGCTGGTGAGCTTGCCCTCGAAACCATCGAGCAGCCTGTTGAGTATCCTGATTTGCCGGTCGTTCATGGGCATGCCCGACCAGTGTCTCCAGAATCCGGCTTTTTCGAGCACCGACGACAGCGTTGCGTCTGCGCCCTGCACCGCGCGCAGCAGGCAGCCGAGGAACCATTCCAGCCAGCCGGTCACGTCCATTGCCCCCTTCTGCGTCGCTTCCAGGCGGTCGTAATATTCCTTGCGCTCGTGTTGAATCTGCGCCGACAGGCTGTAGTAACGCTGTGTTGCGGTTTCCGCGCGCGCGAGCGCGATGTCACCGACGGCGCGCGCGATGCGGCCGTTGCCGTCCTCGAACGGGTGGATCGTGACAAACCACAGATGGGCCAGGCCGGCCTTGATCACCGGATCGTTTTGCGGGTCGATGTTGAACCACTGCATGAAATCAGTCATTTCGACATCCAGCAGCCGGGCGGGCGGCGCTTCGTAGTGGACGGCTTGCCGCTGCAGGGGACCAGAGACGACCTGCATCGGACCTTGCGCATCATCGCGCCAGGCCCCGACGCGGATTTTCCGGAGTCCGCTGTGGCCGGTCGGAAACATCGCCGCATGCCAGCCGCACAGCCGCTCGGCGGTCAGCGGGCTGTCATGATTCCGCGTGGCGTCCAACACCATGTCGACCACGCCATCGACATGCCGGTCTGCCGGTGCCAGCGCGCCGATCTCGATACCCAGACGCCGCGCCACCGAAGAACGCACTGAATCGGGGTTGAGTATTTCGCCCTCGATTTCGCTGGTCTTGAGCACATCCTCGGTCAGCACACGCAGTGTCGCCTGGTCGCGCAGATCCAGTCCGAGGTCGTGCATGCGGCCTGACAGATGCCCCTGCGCCTGATGAACCTGGGCCAGCAGCGGCGTCAGCCGCAGGTGGTTGTAAGTCCAGTGCGGCCAGTCGGCGAGTTGCCAGATATAGGTTTTATCTCCGCGTTTCATGCGGAGATTGTGGGGATTATTCACCGCAGGGTCAATATATTCACCGCATGATGTGCGGTGAATATCGGGCATAAGCACCGCAAACGCCTGCGGCTATATTATTAACTATTTGATTTTATTGATTATTTTAAATGGTGCTTGCTTGACGTGTTCTCAGGGGTACATCGCCCAGCCGACACGCCCCGTTTCTGCGCGGAACAGGTGGCCGTCGGTGCTGGTGACGAACAGCGTGCTCATGTCCGGTCCGGCGAAGCAGCAGTTGGTCGGGCGGTTGCAGGGTACGGGATGGGTTTCGAGAACGCGCCCGGTCGGCGAGAACACGTAGATCATCGGGCCCGGTCCAGACACTTCCCAGCCGGCAGTGGCAACGATGTTGCCTTCCCGATCTAAAGTCATCCCGTCGATGCCGCGGTGGATGCCGCGATAATCCTCGCCCCAGGTGAACAGTGTCTTGTAGGGCCCGAGGCTGCCGTCGTCGCGGATCGGGTACGCGCGCAACTCGCGGGCGATACCCGCAGTGAAGCTGCTTTCGGCGACATAGAGCGTGCTTTGGTCCTGCGACACCAGAATGCCGTTGGGCTGGGTGGTGTCGAAGACGACGCGGGTGATCGAATAGCTGCCGTCCTTCTGCGGATCGAGGCGGTAGACCGAACGGTTGTCGAGTTCTTCCTTTTCCGTATGGTCGATGTTGCCTTCGTTCCAGGGATTGGTGAACCAGATGCGGCCCTTGCGATCGATCGCGAGGTCATTCGGCGTGTTGAGGCGCTTGCCTTCGAACTTGTCGGCGACCACCACGTTTTTGCCGTCCGGATCAAAACGCATCAGGCTGCGCCCGCCCTGGCAGCAGCCGAACAGTCGTCCCTGCGCGTCATAGGCGAGGCCGTTGACGCGATCCAGCCCCGTGCGCCAGGGCGTGATCGCGTTGGTTTTCGGATCGCAGCGGAAAATGGTGTGGGCGTGGATGTGGGTGAAGTAGAGGTGTTCACCGTCCCACACCGGGCCTTCGGTGATCGGCAGGCCGACCGGTTTTTTCAGGAGTTGAAATTTCCAGGACATGGCGGGCCTTTGGTGAGTGACAAAGAGGGGCAAGCAACACAAAGTTGTGGTTGCCCCTCTACTTCGTTTCAAGTGTTCCCTTGTCTCCCCGGCAGGGGGCGGGGAGAGGGAACATCGAAGATTCAGGCTTTGAGCAAAGGCCGCAGCTTGATGACGCTGCCAATCTTCTCCAGGCCCCAAACCGCATCACAGAGCCGGCGCGAACGGGCCTTGCCGAGGATCGGCGCCATCAGGTGAAAACACTTCTCGTCGACCTGTTCGCGCGTCATCGGATTCTGCGCCGTGCCGAGCACTGCCTTGACGTGTTTGCGCAGCATGCGGCCGTTCTTCAGCTTCAAGTCGATGATGCCCTGGCGCGAAGGCATTGCGCGGGTCAGTGCGTCATCGCCAAGGAGTGTGATGCGCTTGCGCAGGTCGAGCACCTGCTTGTCGAACATGCGCTTCTCGTCGTGCGAGGACTCGAAGGTGACGATGCCGTCAATCAGCATCACCGCGCACATGTGCTGCATGCAGATATCGGGCATGTTGCGGTTGTCGGTGGTGTTGGCGGCCTGGTGCGCGACGCGGATCACCAGCTTGTCCACGTCTGCGGCCTTGACCCCGTTTTCGCGGATCATCTCCAGCAGGCCGTCGAGCGGTGCCTGGATCGGTGAGCCGACCGACCAGCGCTTGATGTTGGTGTTCATGATCTCGTAGACCTTGCCGAGATCCTTGATCAGGCGCTTCGGTTCCGGCTTGCGGCCGATGCGGCGGGTTTCGTCGTAGGCGATGTAGAAATTGCGCTCGCCTGAAAACACGTCATCCACCGCAGTGAAGCCACAGGACACCATCGACGCTGCTGCGGTGCCGTTGCGCGCCGGCATGCCGCCGAAGTCGAAGGCCTTCTCGATGTGTTCCTCGTCGCGCATCCAGCAGGAAATGCCCGAACACTGCTGCGCGGTGTACGACAGCGCATGACGCATGCCGTTGTAGTTCAGGCCCGCCAGCAGGGAAGCCGCTGCTGCGGCGCCGAAGCTCGGGCCGAAGCTGTGGGTCGAGTGTCCGACCTGGCGGAAGTCATAGGGATGCAGCGAGAGGTTGATGCGTGCACAGAGGTCATAGCCCAGTGCAACGGCGCGCAGCAGCTGCGTGCCGTTCGATTTTTCGCGTTCGCCCATCGCAAGTGCGGCCGGCACGATCGCGCAGCCGGGGTGCGACAGCGAGGGGGCGTGCGAGTCGTCGGTCTCGTCGGCATGCGCCAGCATGCCGTTGATGTGCGCAGCCTGTTCAGCGTTGGTGATGACGTCCGAGCCGATCACCAGCGCCTGCGGAGTACCGCCGAGCGTCTTTGCGTAGGCGATGGCTTTCTCGCCCGGCAGCAGGCGCGAGCCCGAAACCATCGCGGCGATGGTGTCGAGCAGGTGGTGCTTGGTCTTCTCCGCGACTTCTTTGGGTAGCGGCTTTCTCGCTGCGCCGGCCATGTAGGTGGCCAGGGTTTTCATCAGCGGAGAAACCGCGGTTTTGGAAGCTTTCGATTTGCTGCTCATGGCATCAGTACTCCGCCGTTAACGTGGATGGATTGTCCGGTGATGTAGCGCGCGTCGGGTCCGCACAACATGCGCACCATTGCTGCGATTTCCTGGGGTTCGCCGCGCCGGCCGACCAGCGGCAGCGTCTTGCGATGATCCGGACGCTCCGGCGCGCCGGGCAGGCCGCGCACGGTAGCGATCGGGCCGGGCACCACGCAGTTCACGGTGATGTTGTGCTCGGCAAGATCGTGGGCCACCGCCTTGGCCATCGCTGCAAGGCCGCCCTTGGACGCCACGACATGCGCGCGATGCAAGGCACCCTTATGGCCGGTCAGGCCGCCGATGTAGACCAGCGAGCCGCCACCGGCCTTGATCAGCTGGGGCAGGGCGGCCTGAGAGACGAGAAAGGCACCGTCAAGCACGGTCGAAGTTACGCGCTTCCACTCCTCAAAACTCATCTGTGCGAAAGGTGTTTCGGCGCGGATGGCGGCGTTGCTGACCACCATGTCGATGCGTCCAAATTGTTTTACGGTTTCATCGACGAGGTGTTTGACTGCGGCTGGATCCGTGATGTCGCCCATGCACAGCGCCGCTTTGCCACCCGCCTTCTCGATCATCGCAACGGTTTCTTCGCCCGCCTCGCGCGAGGTGTTGGCATTGATCATCACCGTCGCACCGCCCGCGGCGAGCGCGCGCGAAATGGCGCGGCCGATGTTGCGCGCGCCGCCGGTGATCAGCGCAACTTTGCCGGTGAATTCATCACCGCGCCGCATGCCGATTTCATAATCCATTAAATATCCTTTAAAATCAATTACTTATAACTTGACGAATGGGCTTGCTGCCGCAAAAAAAGCGGCAGTAAAAAAGCTTCCAAAGCCAGGTATGCAATGAACGGTCGGCGTCTGCGCCAGTACAAGAGCGCGACGCTCAAGTTCAAACATCGGGATCTCCTCCGGCAGCCGCGTCGCAAAGCCCTGCGCAGCGACGGGATGTCATTCTTCAGTGGGCACTTCGATTCTAGCAGCCCCGAACCGCGCACGTCGGCTGATGTCCGTACTGTAAAATGCCGCTTTTCGCAAAGGGGCTTGCAGTGAAAAAACCGAAGGTCGGCATCGTCATGGGCAGTCAGAGCGATTGGGACGTGATGCGCCATGCGGTCGCCATGATGCGCCAGTTCGGCGTGCCCTTCGAAGCCCAGGTAGTCTCCGCGCACCGCACGCCCGATCTGCTTTACCGCTACGCCGAGGGCGCCGAAGTCCGTGGCCTGCAGTGCATTATCGCCGGTGCCGGCGGCTCGGCGCACCTGCCGGGCATGCTCGCGGCAAAAACCATCGTGCCTGTGCTCGGTGTTCCGGTGACCTCGCGCGCGCTGAAAGGCCTCGACTCGCTGCTGTCCATCGTGCAGATGCCCAAAGGCGTGCCGGTAGCGACATTTGCTGTCGGCGAAGCGGGAGCTGCCAACGCCGGACTGTTCGCCGTGGCGATGCTCGCGTACGCGGACCCTAAACTCGCGAAGAAACTCGCGACCTTCCGCAAAAAGCAGACCGCGACCGTGCGCGCGATGAAGCTGCCGATAAAAAAATGAAAGCTGAAAATCAATTTACAGGATGTACAGGATTGACAGGATGAAACCACGCATGCCCGGTTTTTATCTTGTTCATCCTGTCCATCCTGTTAATGGACTTAGGGTTTTCCCTGTGTCCAATCCTGTTTTTCCATCATGATTTTTCCCGACGCCATGCTCGGCATGCTCGGCGGCGGCCAGTTGGGCCGCATGTTCACGCTCGCCGCGCACAGCATGGGTTACCGCGTCACCGTGCTCGATCCCGACCCGCTGAGCCCCGCCGGCGCGATCGCCGACGTGCACCTGAAGGCCGCCTACCAGGATGTCGAGGCGCTGCAGCAACTGGCCGATACCTGCGCCGCGGTCACCACCGAATTCGAGAACGTGCCCGCCGAGAGCCTGCGCTGGCTGGCGAGTCACTGCGCAGTGCGTCCTGCCGGTGACGCCGTGGCCATCGCCCAGGACCGCATCCGCGAAAAGGCCTTCGTTCGCTCCTGCGGGATCGAGGTCGCGCCTTACGCGGTGATCGAAAAAGCTGCCGACCTCGACACTGCGGATGCCGCGCTGTTCCCCGGCATCCTCAAGCGCGCGCGTTTCGGCTACGACGGCAAGGGCCAGGCGCGCGTGGCGAATGTCGCCGAGGCGAAGAAAGCCTTCGCTGAAATGGGCGCCGAATCCTCCGTACTGGAACAGCGCATTGCCCTGAAATGTGAAATCTCCGCCGTGGTTGCCCGCGGCGCCGACGGCAGCGGCCGCGGTTTTCCGGTGGCCGAGAACCGCCACCGCAACGGCATCCTCGACGTCAGCATCGTGCCGGCGCGGGTGACGCCCGAGCTCGCGCAGCGTGCCGAACAATGGGCGCTGAAGATTGCCGAAAAGCTCGATTACTGCGGTGTGCTCGCGGTGGAATTTTTTGTCACTACAGACGGGCAGTTGCTGGTGAATGAAATGGCGCCGCGCCCGCACAACAGCGGCCATTACACCCTCGACGCCTGCGCCACCTCGCAATTCGAGCAGCAGGTGCGCACGCTTTGCGGCCTGCCGCTGGGCGACACCCGGCTGCTCGCTCCGGTGGTGATGGTCAACCTGCTCGGCGAAGCCTGGCAGCATGGCCAGCCGCAGTGGGAGCGCGTATTCCTCGCGCCCGAGGGGAAGCTCCACCTTTACGGCAAGCACGAGGCCCGCGCCGGCCGCAAGATGGGGCATTTCACGATGCTTGGTGCCAGCGCAGACGCTGCGCTGCAGAAGGCGCTGATTGTGCGCAGCGCGCTGTATCCGGACTGGAAAGACTGAGGGGCGAATGATTGTCGGCCGCCCCTCACCCCGGCCCTCTCCCCGCAAGCGGGGCGAGGGAGAGTTTCTTGATGCGCATAGCGGAATCTGAAACGACCATGAGCGACACCCCGCTGTACAAGACCGACCTCAAAAGCCTGCCCTTCCTCCACCGCGGCAAGGTGCGCGACATCTACGCCGTCGGCGACGACAAGCTGCTGGTGGTGCAGAGCGATAGGCTCTCCGCCTTCGACGTGATCCTCGACGATCCGATTCCGGGCAAGGGCCGCGTGCTGACGGAAGTGTCGTACTTCTGGTTCGAAAAACTCAAACACATCGTCCCCAACCACCTGACCGGCATTGATCCGGCGACGGTGGTGGCGCCGGAAGAACGCGCGCAGATCGCCGGCCGCGCGATGGTGGTCCACAAATACCAGCCGCTGATGGTCGAGGCCGTGGTGCGCGGCTACATCATCGGTTCGGGCTGGAGCGATTACCAGAAAACCGGCGCGATCTGCGGCATCCAGTTGCCCGCGGGCCTCAAGCAGGCGGAGAAACTGGCCGAGCCGATTTTCACGCCGGCGTCGAAGGCGCCCGCCGGCCATCACGATGAAAACATCACCTACGAGGATGTTGTAAACACCATCGGTGCCGCGAACACCGCGAAGGTGAAGGAGATTTCGATCCAGCTCTACACCGAAGCCGCAGCCTTTGCCGCGACGCGCGGCATCATCATCGCCGACACCAAGTTTGAATTCGGCACCGACGCCGCCGGCAACATTTTCCTGATCGACGAGGCGCTGACGCCGGATTCCTCGCGTTTCTGGCCTGCGGCGGAATACCGCACCGGCATCAGCCCGCCCAGCTTCGACAAGCAGTTCGTCCGCGACTGGCTGGAAACCCAGCCCTGGAACAAGAAGGCGCCTGCCCCGCGCCTGCCCGCCGCCGTGCTGGCGAAGACCGCGGAGAAGTACCGCGAAGCCCAGCGCATGCTGACCGGCCACTGAGATGTCGACCACGCTGTTTCCCGAAGGCAGTAAATCCGAAGGCGCCGCGGTGACCACCGGCATCCTGCCCGACCGCGACATCGCGCGCCTGATCGAAGGCGGGCGCATCAGTGCCGAAGGCGGTGTCGATCCCTCGCAGATCCAGCCGGCGAGCCTCGACCTGCGCCTCGGCACCACCGCCTGGCGCGTGCGCGCAAGTTTCCTGCCGGGCAAGACCTCGACCGTGCAGGCCAAGATCGACCGCCTGCAGATGCACAAGATCGACCTGAGCCGGCCGACTGTGCTGGAGAAGGGATGCGTCTACATCGCCGAGCTGATGGAAGAGCTGAAGCTGCCCACCGACATCGCCGGTTATGCCAATCCGAAAAGCTCCACCGGGCGGCTGGATATTTTCACGCGGCTGATCACCGATTGCGGCGCCGAATTCGAAGGTGTGGCGGCCGGTTACAAGGGCAAGCTCTACGTGGAAATCATGCCCCACACCTTCAGCGTGCTGGCGCAACAGGGCACGCGGCTCAATCAAATTCGTTTCGTCCGCGGCAATCCGCCGCCCTCCGACACCAAACTCACCGAACTCGACCAGACCATCAAGTTGGTCTATTCCGACAGTGAAATGCCGCTGCCGGCGATCATCAAAAACGGCCTGTGGATTTCGGTGGACCTCGAAGGTGATGCCAGCAACGGCATCATCGGTTATCGCGCGAAACATCATGCGCCTTTGATCGACCTGTCAAAACTCAATCATTACGACCCGCTCGACTTCTGGGAGCCGATCGCCCGCAACGCCGAACGCAGCCTGGTGCTGAGTCCGGATGACTTCTACATCCTCGTGTCGCGCGAACGCGTGCGCATCCCCAACAGCCATGCCGCGTCGATGGTGCCCTACGATCCCTCGGTCGGCGAATTCCGCATCCACTACGCCGGCTTCTTCGATCCCGGCTTCGGTTACGGCGCCAACAACCTGAAGGGCGCGCGCGCCGTGCTCGAAGTGCGCTCGCATGACGTGCCCTTCATGATCGAACACGGCCAGGACGTCGGCCGCCTGATCTACGAACGCCTGCTCGGCGAACCGGAAAAAATCTACGGTGTGAACATCGGCTCGAACTACCAGTCGCAGGGGCTGAAGCTGAGCAAGCAGTTCAAGCCGCTGGCGATGCCGGTCTAAACAACGGCCTCCATCCCGTCATTCCGGCGGAAGCCGGAATCCAGACAGGTCGCTGCGGGTGTGATGCACGTCCCTGGATTCCGGCTATCCCTCAAGGGGCCTTCATGCGGAGCGCCCCTTGTGTTTCTGCGGCAACAATCAGCGTAGCGCGTCGATCGAAGCGCCGAAGTTGATGTGGAAGGGCGCGCCATCGAGCACCAGCGCCGGCACCGACTTCACGCCGGCGGCGTCGGCCTCCTTCAGCCGCGCCTTGTGCTGGCCGAGGTGTACGACCTCGACCTCGTATTTCGCCGGATCAATGGCCATTGCGACATTGCGTTCGGCATCGATGCACACGGGGCATCCGGCGTGATAAAACACAGCTTTGCTTTTCATGCGGGTCTCCTTGGACGGTGGGTTTGTGCGACAGGCACGCCGCCATCCTGGGCCTCCGCGACGCGCGGCAACAGCAGGCACCTTCCGGAGCCCCGGGCACTTTTTGGTGTAAATCGGCGAATATGAACGCGAAAAAAAATCTGTCCGCAGCCTCTGAATACCGACAGCTTGAGGATGTGGTCGGTTGCAAATGGTCGGTGTCGGTGCTGCAGGCGGTCGCCGAAGGCATCTCGCGGCCCGGCGCGCTGGAACGCCATATCGCCGGCATCTCGACCAAGGTGCTGTCGGAACGCCTGCGCAAGCTCACGCGGTACGGCCTGCTCGACAAGCGGGTGTATGCCGAAGTGCCGCCGCGCACCGAGTACGCGCTGACGGCCTGCGGACAGAAGCTCGTGCGCATCATCAGCCAGATCCGCACCCTCGACGAGGCCATCCGCAATACTGGTGAGCGCTGACGAACATTACATAAGTATTTGTTTTTATTGATATTTTTATTATCCTGCGCGATACTCGCGAGATGACGCATTCCGTTCCCAAAGCCGACATCACCCACGCCGCCGCCGTGCTCAAGGCCGGCGAACTCGTCGCATTCCCCACCGAGACCGTCTACGGCCTCGGTGCCGATGCCTCGAATGCCGATGCCGTGCAGAAGATCTACGCCGCCAAGGGCCGGCCTTCCAGCCATCCGCTGATCGTGCATGTCGCCGACGCTGTGCAGCTCGCCAACTGGGCGCGCGACATTCCGCCGGCCGCGCATGTGCTCGCAAAAAAATTCTGGCCCGGCCCGCTGACGCTGGTGCTCAAGCGCAATCCGAAAGTGCCCGATGCCGTCACCGGCGGCCAGGACACTGTCGCGATCCGCGTACCTTCGCATCCGGTCGCGCAGGCGCTGCTGCGTGAATTCGGTGGCGGTGTTGCCGCACCTTCAGCGAATCGTTTTGGTCGTGTGTCGGCCACCACGGCCGCCCACGTGCGCGAGGAATTCGGCGATGCAGTCGCCTGCGTACTCGACGGCGGTGCAGCGGATGTCGGCATCGAATCCACCATCGTCGACTGCTCGCGCGCGACACCGAGCCTGCTGCGCCCGGGCTGGATCACACCGCAGCAGCTCGAGGCTGCACTCGGTGCGCCACTGGCCGCACCCGATGCCGATGCACCACGCGTATCCGGCACGCTGGAAAAACACTACTCGCCGCAGACCCCGGTGATGCTGATGGAAGGTGACCTGGTCATCGAACTCGCGCACAGCCTGACGCGCCAGGGCAAGAAGGTAGCTGTGCTGGCGCGGACTACGCTGCGGCCGTTAATTGATGATTTAGTGTGGCGGGCTGCGCCGGCGGATGCGGCGGGTTACGCGCATGACCTGTATGCCAATCTGCGCGAGCTGGATCAGGCCGGTTGTGATGCGATCCTGGTGGAGCAGCCGCCGGAGGTGGCGGAGTGGTATGCGATTCGGGATCGGCTTAACCGTGCTGCTGCAGGCTCCGGAGAAAATCACTAATGCGATCAGCGTTAATGTTTAGCTCATGTCCAATCAAACGTCGATGACAAACGAAAGTGACCACATTCGAATGCGCTATGTGGCATTTTGCGACGTCCTTGGGTTCGCTAATGCGGTTGAAAATCGTTTTGAGGAGACAATAGCGGTATATAAAGAGTTTATGGAGAAGATACGAGATTGGCCTATGCCGGAAAAGGCCGAAGTATCAATTTATTCAGACTCTATTTTAATAGTGGCTGATGAGTTAACGCCCGTTCTTCATGCGGTAAATCTTTTATGGTTTGCGACGCTTGGACAAAATTGGATGATTCGCGGTGGTATCGCTTACGGCCGTTATTGGGAGCGACGAGAAAACGGGAATCTATTTGTTGTTAGCGACGCACTTGTCCGAGCAGTCAAGCTTGAGGGGATGGCAAAGATGCCTGCAGTGACATTCTCGCCAGAGGTAGATTTGCACTTGGGCCTTTGGATGGCTCGCTTCGAACATGGGCTTTTCACCGCTCCGATCTTGCATTTTCAGGGGTTGTCGTTCGTAAATCCCTTTAATAATTTTTGGTTTACTTCAGCACGAACGCGCGCGACAGAGTTACTAAATCAGTTTCCAGAACATAAAGTAAAGTATTCGTGGTTCTTGGATTTGGCGGAAGCTGTGGAGCGCGATGAAGCTCTGATTCCTGACGCCGTTTTCCAGCGCGCAATTGAACTTGGGATTTTGGTTAAGCAGGTTTAGGGATTAAGGGGGCGGGCGTGGATCACGCCGCAGTAGCTTGAAGCCGGGCTCGGTTCGTCGCTGCCCGTGGCGGTGATTGAGCCTAAATTTTCCCCTCCGCAACCAACCTGCGGTAATGCTCGCCCAACACGGTGAGCTTGCAGGCTTTACTGCCCATGGCCGCATGCCACATATGCTGCGCACCATCCGGCTCAACTAGATTCACGCGGACGTAGTTCTGGAGGATTGCGAACTTGACTGTGTTCACCGGGTCGGGCGGTGGAATTGACGGATCGGGCGGTGTCGGGCGCTCTGGCTCGAAAGTCGGGTCTAACTTGAGCTCCGAAGTTCCAATCGGGAAAAGCTCCGCGAGCTTCTGAAGCTCACCGAGCGCAATGGGCGGTTGTACCGTCCGCAGCGACACAAACCGTTTCACGTTGGTCTTGAACACTGGTCGCTGTTGCCACGGCCCTAACGATTGATCGATGTAAGCGTAAACACTGCCCGGCGTAATCGCACCGATCAGGTTGCGGGCCGCCCCCGTTAGTGCATCAATGAACAACGTCGTGAAAACTCCCGACCCGTTCTTTTCCGAAGCATACTGCGTGTCCGTCGAAGCCGTGAGAATGGTCATGCCGTCGGTTAGCTCCGACATGGTGGTTGCTGTCGGCTTTGCGCCAGCGATGCCGGAGTGGCAGCTGTCGAGGACGATGATCTTGTTCTTGGCATGCGATTTGGCCGCAAACGTCATCACATCGCCAAGCGCCAAACCGTCATCGCCCTTGGAGTCGCTTCCTAAGAGGTAGCCGCCGGTTTCGTCAAGGTGCCCGTGACCGGCGAAATAAAACAGCGCGATATCGCTGTCCCCTTCGAACAATTCCCGAACTTTATTCCGCAGCGATTCTCTCGTGACCGCCGCGTTAGCCCCGGTCCCCGCAAGAAGTTCGACGGCAAAGTTCACGGTGCCGTCGCCGTTGCGTTCCAATATGGCTTTGACACCGTGCGCGTCGTTGACGCAGCCGTACAGCGCGGGACCGTGCTTATAGAAATCAATCCCGACCACGAGAGCTTTTTTCATGGGCGCTTACCGTTGCCCAGCGATTAGCTTTTTAAGATTGTCCCAGGTCCACTGGTAGATCTTGTCCGTGGCCTTTACCGACGTGGGGGCAGTGCACGTTTTGTCAGAGTATGCGGCCAAGCAAAAGTAGGGAGTCCCCTTCGCTTGAGCGAGGGACACTTCAGCGGCAACGCCAGCAGCGGTGTGCGTTTTCGTGCCGCACAGGACAATCATCACATTCACGTTGTCGAGCCGACGACCAACCTTCGTTTTCCAATCACCAGTCAGATGATCCTTCACCGAGGCGTCGCTGAAATCGAACGGACTATCTGGCAGTTTTGCCTGCCCTGCTAGCATGATCTTTGCGCCTTCGTCATTGTCGTAATCAAAGCTTATGAACGCTCTTGTTTTTGCCATGTCGAATCCCCTCTAAATTGTCTTGCGGTTTTATCTCCTTGGATTTCTGCCGACTTGCGCAGGAAGCTTAGCGTAGACCGGTATGTCTATCCACCGTATCAAAAAATCAGGGCTATTCAACAGTAAAGCGGGATGAAAAAGGTGGATTCCTGCGTGATAACATCTCCGCACAATTAGGTAAATCGAGGTGAGGTATGGCTGAAAACGAGAAAGCCGGAGATCCACCACCACCACCGCCCGACACGGACGGAATTGTTAGACGAAATGGGGGCTGAAATGACTGAACGCGCAACCGCTGAAACCCCATCACCGTCCCCACCACCGCCACCGCCGCCTGACACGAGCGGCGTTGTGCGGAAGGGCCGTTAGAAAAACACCAAGGCGAGTGCCACAGGTGTTGCCAGTCCCAAGAGGATTCCGATGCGAATACTTTTGGCTTTCCGGTTGTTCGCAAAGATGCTTTGCTCAATTCTGTTTTTGTAGTGAAACGTGATGTAGGCCAGCATTAACGGAATAACGCTGTCCTCTCCATCTATTGTTCCTTTGTTAAGCCACATTTCGGGATTGCTCCCGACCGTGCCGTATTTATCATCCAGCAGCGCCTTTGCAAAGAATCCGGCTCCAATAACAAAGATCAGCCCGGTGAAAATGAATGGGTAGGCCTGAAGACCCGCGACCTTTTCTTTTAGCAACGTTCCGCCCACGCCAAACCCCGCGAGCGCCAACGCGACATAAGCGTTGAACAGAAAGAAAGCCTTTTTCTCAAATTCCTTTTTCACATCGAGGAGGTCAGTTAGACACCTCAAAGCTTGGTCGTGAGCTTCTTTCGCAACGGTCGGGTTGATCTTGGATTGCTGGATTTCTTCAAGCGTCATCATGCCGTTCTCCCCTAATGTTTTTACAGAAGATACTAGCAGTTCTAGTTTCGATGTTTCCCTAGGATAAATCCCCACATTGTCTTGGAAGAAAACGAAAGAAAATGCGGGGTTATATTAAGTGAGAATTAACATCTTGACTTCCTGCCGTCGTAAACTCCTCCTTGAACTCAAAAAATATAGAGGGAGTTCCATGCGCAGCATTTCATTCTTTGGTCTTGCCATTACGACGGTCGCGGCTTTCATCATGCCCGCAGCACAAGCCCAGACCTACCCCGTCAAACCCATCCGCATCATCTCCCCCTACACCGCCGGTGGCCTGGGCGACCTGGTGCCGCGTGCCATCGGTGCCGGCCTGACCGAAGCACTGGGCCAGCAGATCCTCGTCGAAAACCGTCCCGGTGCCTCGCAGGCGATCGGCATGCAGCTCGTCGCGAAATCGCCGGCTGACGGTTACACGCTGGTCTATGGCAGCGTGACCAGCCTCGCGATCAATCCGGCGGTGACCAAGGATCTGCCTTACGACCCGGTCAAGGATTTCGCGCCGCTGTCGCTGTGTGTGACCACGCCGTTATTTTTGGTCACGCATCCTTCGGTGCCGGCCAAGAACGTGAAGGAGCTGGTCGCACTGGCGAAACGCCAGCCGGGCAAACTCACTTTTGCATCGGGCGGCAACGGTTCATCGAATCATCTGGCCGGTGAATTGCTGAAACTGCTGGCGGGTGTGGACCTGCTGCATGTGCCGTACAAGGGCGCGGGTCCGGCGATGATTGATGTGATGGCGGGGCATGTGGACATGATGCTCGGTGCGGCGGGGCTGGCTGAAGCGCGCGCCGGTCGTGTGAAAGTGCTGGGCGTGACCAGCGCCAACCGCGCAGCGGCTGCGCCGGATCTGCCGACGCTGGCTGAATCGGGCGTGAAGGGTTATGAATCGACGATCTGGTTCGGCCTGCTGGCGCCGGCCGGGACGCCGCAGCCCATCGTCAATCGCCTGTCGCAGGAGATCGGCAAGGTGCTGCAGCAGAAATCGCTGCGGGATCGCTTCAATACCGTGGAGCTGACGCCGACCACGCCCGAAGGATTTGCCGCGCATATCCAGCGCGAGATTCCGAAGTGGCGGCGGGTGGTGACTGAGGCGAAGATTGCGGCGCTGTGATTAGAGGGTATAGGCGGGTTTAGTGGTTGCCCCTCTGCTTCGCCACAAGTGTTCCCTTTATCGAAGCCCCTCACCCTAACCCTCTCCCCACAAAGCTGTGGGGAGAGGGGATGATTATTAGTAAGTATTTGATTTTATTAATTATTTTATGAAAACCCTCTCCATCGCCATCATTGGCGCCGGCATCGGCGGCCTGGCTGCTGCTGCGCTGCTGCGCCGTGCGGGCCATGACGTGAATGTGTTTGAACAGGCGACGCAGTTTGCCCGCGTCGGCGCCGGCATCCAGATGGCGCCGAATGCGATGAAGGTCTTGCGCCTGCTGGGGGTTGAACAGCGGCTGGTGAGCACGGCCTTCCAGGCGGATTTTGCCTTGAGCCGCGAATGGGACAGCGGCAAGCCGAGCAGCGAACTGCCGCTGGGTGCGGAGGTGATGCAGAAGTTCGGCGCGCCCTACCTGTTCCTGCATCGCGGTGATCTGCACGCAGCGATTGCCGATGGGGTGCCGAAAGACATCGTGCATCTCGGCATGAAGCTGAAATTCTTTGACCAGAAGCCCGGCGGCGTTGATCTGCATTTCACCAACGGCGTGATGATCAAGGCCGATGCGGTGATCGGCGCCGATGGCGTGCATTCGCTGATTCGCGAGCAGATGCTCGGACCGGAGAAGCCGCATTTCACCGGCCGGGTGGCCTATCGCACGACCTTCCCGGCATCACGCTTGCAAGGCTTGACCCTGGCGCCGGTGCGCACCAAGTGGTGGGGGCCGGACCGGCACATGGTGGTGTACTTCGTCACGCGCAACCGCGACGAGCTGTATTTCGTAACCTCGGTGCCGGAGAAGGCGGACTGGATCACGCCGGAGTCCTGGTCGGCGAAAGGGGATCTGGAGGAACTGCGCGCGATGTATGCCGGTTTTCATCCGGAAGTGCAGGCGATCCTGCAGGCCTGTCCCGAAGTCTACAAATGGGGATTGTTCGAACGCGATCCGCTGTCGCGCTGGTCGGAGGGGCGCGTCGCGCTGCTCGGTGATGCCTGCCATCCGATGACGCCGTACATGGCGCAGGGCGCGGCTTCGGCGCTGGAGGATGCGGCGATCCTGTCGCGGGTGCTGGCGGGTGTGGAAGCCGATGGTTTGTCTGAAGCCTTCAAGCTGTATGAAGCCATCCGCAAGCCGCGCGCATCAGCGATCCAGGCTGGTTCCAGTGCCAACACCTGGCTCAAGGACAAGACCGATCCGTCCTGGGTCTATGGCTACGATTCGACGACGGTGCCGCTGACCGAGCCGGCGGCGGCCTGACCATTATTTTGTAATCCATTCCCGAGAGATTCCATGAAACACGACGTCATCCTCACCGCCAAAGGCCATGCCGGCACCCAGAAACGCATGGAGCAGGAGTTCAACCTGGTCAAGCTGTGGGAGCAGCCGGACCGCGCTGCGGCGCTGAAGGCTGCCGCGCCTAAGGTTCGCGCGCTGGCGCATACCGGCCACTCCAAGGTTGATGCCGCGCTGATGGATGCGCTGCCGAAGCTCGAGATCATCGCCAACTTCGGCGTTGGCGTGGACCAGATCGACCTCGATGCCGCCAAGGCACGCGGGATCGTAGTTACCAACACTGCGAATGCGCTGAACGACTGCGTCGCCGACTGCGCGATCGCGCTGGTGCTGAACACGCTGCGCAAGTTTCCGCAGGCGGACAAGTATCTGCGCGCCGGCCGCTGGAAGACCGACGGCACCTATCCCTTCACCACCTCGCTCGGTGGCAAGACCCTGGGCATCCTCGGCCTCGGCCGCATCGGCGAGGAAATCGCCAATCGGGCGAAGGCCTTCAAGATGAAAGTCCGTTACCACAACCGCAACAGGAAGGACGTCCCCTGGACCTACGATCCCGACCCGGTGACGCTGGCGAAAAATTCAGACGTGCTGGTGGCGATCACCCCCGGCGGGCCTGAGACCGACAAGCTGGTCAATGCCGCGGTGCTCGATGCGCTGGGGCCGCAGGGTTATGTCGTCAACGTCGCGCGCGGCTCGGTGGTCGACCAGCCGGTGCTGCTGAAATACCTGCAGGAAGGAAAAATCGCCGGCGCGGGGCTCGACGTCTATTACGACGAGCCGAATGTCGATCCGGCCTTTTTCGGGCTCGACAACGTGGTGCTGCTGCCGCATATGGCGAGTGCGACGAACGAAACACGCACAGCGATGGGCTTATTGCAGATCGAGAATATCCAGCTGAAGCTGGATGGAGAGGCCGTGAAGACCCCGGTGGTTTGATCCTCCGGGACCTGCCGTCCAATGGCGGGCGAATGCCCGCCGCTGCGGACCGCTGCCGGTTTCGGCGTCAGCGGTTCAACGCGTCCAGCCCGACGCGGGCCAGTTCTTCGTCACGTTTCCCGCTGGGATATCCGCCGACGCCGATGCCGCCGAGGATCACGCCGTCGCGGACAATCACCACGCCACCCTGGCCGAAGGTCAGCTGGGGGTCGCCCATTTCGCTGACGCTCCTGCCATTGGCATGCAGTTTCTCGGCATGCGCGCCGGTGTCCATGCCGAGTATGGCCGAGGTGTACGCCTTGCGAATGGCGTGGCGCCGTCCGAACAGGCGCATATGCCCGGTCTTGGCAAAGGCCAGCAGATTGCCGGCGTCATCCACAATCACGATCGACACATGCTCCCCCGGGTTTTGCAGGGCTTTGTCGATCATGGCATCCATCGCAGCACGCACCTGGGCGAAAGGCAGGGGGGATTTGTCGGTCATGGTCTGGGTTCCTCGGTTTCGGTCGGTTGAACGGATCCGGCTCACGCATTCTAAGCGGTGAGCGCTGAGGCCAGGGCCGGCCACCGGCTCGCCGCATATCCGCTGCGGGCACGCCGTGGTCTGCCTTGCCGCGTTCCAGGCTGGGCACTGAGCCGTTCGTCGGGTGGCGAGGCGCGTCAGTCAGGCGGTTTTTCATGCAGGAACTAGTGCATGGTGCGAAAGGTTGCAGATTGTTAGACTGCCGGAAAATCTGGAATAACCGCCATGCGCCGCAGCGATTTCGACATTACGGACAAGATCCGCACCACCGACACGATCGAGGTCTCCGATCACGTCCTGGGCCTGTTCCGCGCCCTCTATCCCAAGGGCAATCCGCGGCCGATGGAGCGCGCCTTCGAAGAACTGTCGAAGATGTACCACGGCAAACATCCGGACTATCATCCCTGCGACACCGAGTACCACGATATTCAGCATGTGCTGGATGTGACGCTGGCGATGGCGCGGCTGCTCGACGGCTTCCAGCGCGATCCGCGGGAACAGGCGCCGCTGTCACCGGAGTTATTCAGTGTCGGTGTCATCACCGCGCTGTTCCACGATGTCGGCTACCTGCGCCGGCGTAACGACCGCAAACACCGCTTTGGCGCCGAATACACGCTGACCCATGTCTCGCGCGGCGCGAAGTTCCTGCTTGGCTATATGCCGAAAATCGGCATGAAGAAGTACGCCCTCGACGCTTCGGTGATCATCCATTTCACCGGCTACGAGCGCAATCCGGAGGGCATCCGCATGGCCGATCCGGTGATGCGCCGCATCGGCGAGATCCTCGGCACCGCGGACATCATCGCGCAGATGTCGGACCGCTGTTATCTCGAGAAATGCCATGACCGGCTGTACCCCGAGTTCCTGCTCGGCGGCATCGCCGAGCGTAAACAACCCGACGGCAGGATTGTCGTGGTCTACAAGTCGGGCAAGGACCTGCTCAGCAAGACGCCGGATTTTTACATTAACGCGATGAAGCGGCTCGAGCACAAGCTGCACAGCGCCTATCAATATGCCGCAGTCCATTTTGGTGGCCGTAACCTCTACATCGAGGAGATGGAGAAAAATTCTGCCCATGCCGAAGCCGCCACCGGCGCGAGCGGACGCAGCCGCCTGCGCCGCGCAGCGCCGAATACCCTGCTGACCGGTGTGCGTTCGGTGCCTGAAGGGTTGGTCATCCGCTGAGCGGCACCTCCCTTTCGCCCGCTAGGCAAGGCGAATCGCCGTATCTCAGCTTGCCCCGACACAGTACAGTAGCCGTTCCTGTCCAAAGAAAGTCCGTCCATGCGTTTTCTTTTTCGCACCGGCATTCTGATCGCGCAGCTGCTGGTTTTTCTCGTGCTGATGACGGTGATCTCGCTGGGCACCACTTACTTCACCGCCGAGCGTTATCCGGAAGGCGCGACGCCGGTGCGCCTGTTTCCGGTGATCGCACTGCCGTTGGCGGCGACTGATCCGCTGCGCTACGAGCTGCTGCGCTGGCCGGACATCACGCGCAAGGATCCGCCGCCGCCGCCCCGCAATCTGCGACTGCCGCAGCCTGCGGGTGAATTCGAAGTGCCGGCCTTCGGTAGCTTCAAGCCATACGTGCATTTCACCGCGCGTGATGCGGCCGAGGGCCGTCAGCGTGTCGAGCTCAAGGTGACCGAGGATGATTACGTGATCTACGCCGCCTATGACACGGACGGCAACACGGTGGCGCCGAAGTACTTCCGCGTCTGGGGCCCCTCGTCACTGCTGCTCGCGGTGTTTCCGGCGTTCGTGCTGGTGCTGGTGCTGGGGCGCCTGCTGCGCCGGCGTTTCCTGCCGGCACCCGCCGCAGGCAAGCCTTAGCCGTTTATTTCGCGCGCGACAGCAGGAATTCGCCGAGCGCGACCGCGCGGCTTTTGAGCAGCACATCGACGCGATGACGGCCCGGATGGGGCTTGCGCGTTGTCAGGTTGGCGAGCGGACGCGGTGTGGCGACGCCCACCTGTTGGCGAGTTCGAAGCGGATCACAATACCAGCGCTTATTGAGAATTACATATGTAAGTGACACGAGGACTATGCCCCCGTCATTCCTGCGCGCCCCGAAGGAAGTCCCCCTGGGGGGCAAGCAGGAATCCAGGGGTTTTGTATTGAAGCGAAACTGGATTCCGGCTCGCGCTACGCGCGTCCGGAATGACGGAATCTTTGTCACTGAATTATGTAACCTTCAATAGTAAGCGTCGAGTGCGTCGCGCAGGAACGCGCGCGACTGAAACGCCGGGTGCACCGGCAGGATCATCCGCGCGATGCGTCGCGGGACCTCCGGCCGTAGCTGTTCCTGAGGGGTTACGCCACTGCGGAATCAGTTGCCGCGCCCCTGCAGCTCGCCGAGCTTCATGCCGTGCCAGGAGGGCAGTGCTGCGAGGAAATCCGGGTGTGCACCGGCGATCCAGACGTACTGTTCGTCTTCGTGGAGCACGCGGAACCTGAGGATATGGCCCCGCAGCCACCAGGCAATGCCGAGGTCGGTGACACCGGTCAGCAGCATTACGACTGCGGGCAGTATGCCGAGCATGAAGTAGATCGCCGGCGCAGCGATGATCATCGCGACACCGGCCATGGCGATAATTTTTGCGACACGGCCGCGCCGCGAGTTGCAGGCCGGACAGACCGGCGGCCGCAGCTTTGAACGGGTGCCGGGTATGGGCGGGGCGACCTCCGTCACCGCGCAGACGCCGCCGCAGGACAGGCACAGCGAAGGGAACTGCTGACGATGGCGCTCGACGACGATCATGTCATCGCTGCGGTAAACCCCGGAAGTGCCCTTCAGCATGGTCGGATAAGCCTGTTCAGTTGAAGGCCGAGAGCCCGGTCTGGGCACGGCCGAGCACCAGCGCATGGATGTCGTGGGTGCCTTCCAGCGTGTTGACGGTTTCCAGGTTCAGCATGTGCCGGATCACCGGGTACTCGTCGGAAATGCCGTTGCCACCGAGCATGTCGCGCGCGGTGCGGGCGATCTCCAGCGCCTTGCCGGTGGAGTTGCGCTTGAGCAGCGACACCATCTCCGGCGTCGCGCGCCCTTCCTCGCGCAGCCGGCTGACGTGCAGGCAGGCGAGCAGGCCCAGTGCGATTTCGGACTGCATGTCAGCGAGTTTTTTCTGCACCAGCTGGTTTGCTGCCAGCGGCTTGCCGAATTGCTTGCGGTCCATCGTGTACTGGCGCGCGGTGTGCCAGCAGGCTTCGGCGGCACCGAGCGCGCCCCAGCAGATCACGAAACGCGCGTTGTTGAGGCAGCCGAAGGGCCCTTTCAGGCCGCTCACGTTCGGCAGCAGGTTGGCTTCCGGCACGAACACATTGTCCATCACGATTTCCCCGGTGGGCGAGGCGCGCACCGAGAACTTGCCTTCGATCTTGCGCGTGGAGAGCCCCTCCATGCCGCGCTCGAGGATGAAGCCGCGGATCACGCCGCCGTCGTCCTTGGCCCAGACGATCATGATGTCGGCGATGGGTGCGTGGGTGATCCACAGTTTCGTGCCGGTCAGACGCCATCCGCCGTCGACCTGGCGCGCACGGGTGATCATGCTGCCGGGGTCGGAGCCATGGTCGGGCTCCGTGAGGCCGAAGCAGCCGAGCAGTTCGCCGCTTGCCATTTTCGGCAGATATTTCTGCCTTTGCTCCTCGGAGCCGTAGGCATAGATCGGCGTCATCGCGAGCCCGCCCTGGACGCCGACCGCGGAGCGGAACGCGGTGTCGACGCGCTCCAGTTCGCGCATGATCAGGCCGTAAGCGACGTAGCCGATGCCGGCGCAGCCATAACCCTCAAGTGGCGCGCCGAGGAAGCCAAGTTCACCCATTTCGAGCATCACTTCACGGTCGAAACTTTCCTTGCGGTTCCACTCACGGATGCGCGGCGCGAGTTTTTCCTGAGCGTACTGGCGCGCGGTGTCGCGGATCATCCGTTCCTCGTCGGTCAGCAGGGCTTCGATCAGCAGCGGATCTTCCCACTGGAAATGGCCGCCGGTGAGTGTGACGGCGGTGTGGTCAAGGGTCATGCCGGGCTCCGGTTTGCTCAAGCCCGCAATTGTACCGGCGATGCGGCCTCAATCGTTGTTGCGGGCCACGATGTGGGTCGGCAGGCCGTCGATGCTGCTCTGGTTTTTCAGGCCCCAATACTCGTGCAGGCCGGTCGTGCCTTTCTTTTCAGCCCAAGCCTCGAGTGCGCCACGCTCGCCTTTGTAGTCCATCAGCGGTACGCCCATGCCGCAGGAGGTCTGCACATGCGTGATCGCAAGATCGAAAATCTGCCGTGCTCCGGGCAGCGGCTTGAAGTGCGTGTAAAGCTCAGGCCACTCGGTATCCCGAAGGTGGATCACGCGGGCGGTGCCATACAGGCGCAGGATCAGCGGCGCACCGTCGAAGGCGCAGAACATCACGGTCATCCGCGCATCTGCCTGCACATGCGCCGAGGTTTCGTTGCCGCTACCGGTGACACTGAGCCAGACCACGCGTTTCGGATCGAGTACGCGGAGTGTATCCATACCCTTGGGCGAAACGTTGATGCGGCTGTCGGCAGTGGCGGTGCCGACGAAGTAGATTTTCTGTGTGCGAATGAACTCGATGTGGCGCTCGGACAGCGCTTCGAACATCATGGCCATGTTGAT
Organism: Burkholderiales bacterium; assembly: GCA_030684405.1. Classification (GTDB taxonomy): domain Bacteria; phylum Pseudomonadota; class Gammaproteobacteria; order Burkholderiales; family SG8-41. Next base: position 340,454 of record JAUXYA010000032.1, read on the forward strand.
AGCCCTTTGATAACAGGGCATTTGATTTTAGCAGCAGGCCCTGCCTAGCTGTCCGAACTACTTCCGGAACGGCACCGACAACAGCCGCAGCCCGATGCATCCGCACCGCAGTTCCCGATGCCTACCGGTGCGAAGGGCGCGCATTGATTCCGATCCGCAGTTCTGGTAATCCACTGCGTCGAAGAAAGCGGATTATCTGAAGCCGATGTCCAGCGGCCGACCGCTGAAGTTGCGTGCCAAAGTGTTTGAGTCCGGTTCAAGGCTAATCCGCATCAGCTGTTCGCTGTACTCCGACGGCGAGGAGTGCGCGCGTGGCGATGCGCACGGCCTGTTCGAGTCCTAAGGGAGGGTGACGATGACCTTACCCAGAAGCGCATTTGACTCAACATAGGCTTTGGCTTCGGACAGGCGATCAAACGCGAACACACGATCAACCATCGGCCTGATCAGCCCATCAATCAGGCCAGGCAGGAAATCGCGATTGAAACCGGCTGTGGCCTTCGCACGGTCAGCTGTCGTCAACGGTGTGTTGGAAATGCCCGCAATTTCCAACCGCTTCGCGTGCACCACTTCGAGGTTCAGGTTGGCATTCATCACACCGTCAACATAGCCAACCACGATCAGCCGCCCGAAATCGCAAAGAGCATCCTGGGTTGCCGTAAATGCCGTACCACCAATCAAGTTCACAGCAACATTTGCCCCCTTGCCATCGGTCGCCTCAAGGACAGCCGGCGCAAATGAAGTGCTGTCCGCACAAATGGCGACATCAAGTCCAATGTCTTTCAGCTTTTTTAGTTTTTCGGCGGATCTCGAAACGCCAATAGTTTTTACGCCTAGGTATTTGCCGGCCTGTATGCAGGACACGCCGACGCCAGATGACGCACCGGCCACCAGCAACCATTCGCCGACCTTGATTCGCCCATACTGAATCATTGCCTCCCAAGCGGTGATGAATGCGATAGGAACCGCCGCCGCCTGTTCCCAACCCAATCGCTCGGGTATGAGTGTCGCAAGCGCAGATTCAACAAGGACATACTCGGAAAAGCTTCCCTTGGCACGGGCCATGACGCGATCACCTACCGCAAATGCAGTGACACCAATGCCGACTGCACAGACTTCTCCCGCCGCATCTACGCCACCGGGACGGGCGACATCCGCCTTATGTCGAGCAATCGTTGCGAGGATGTCGCCTCGATTTAATGAGGTAGCACGAACCTTTAGTAAGAGTTGTCCCGGCCCTGGAACCGGAACGGGAATGTCGCGTAGTTCCAATGTAGTAGTACCATTTGCAACGCCTTTGATCCAATACGATTTCAATGATGCATCCGGTTTCTTTAAGTGGATTAGTCTTTCTGAATTCCGAGCATGGCACGAGCCTCATCTGTGGTTGCCACTTCACGTCCCACCGAACGGCCGAATTCAGCAAAACGGTAGACGAGTTCGGCGTTCGTGGGATACCCGAGTTCAGGATAAGGATAGTCCCCCAGTCCTGGCGCAAGATGTCCACCCTGCTCCAGTGCCAATTTCGAAACATTGAACAAGTTGCCTTCTTTAAGGGCAACCGTCCATTCGATCTTGCGATGCTGAGGCAGGAAGTCAATCAACGCCTGCAGTCCGCGTGGCGTTCCAGGATGCGCCCCTACATGCCAGCCATCAGCCAATACACATTGGATGTAAGCCGGTTCACGGATTGCCCCCATGTCCATAAGCGCATCAGTCATGCGAATGAAAGGCACTGCCCACACCGACAGGTGGGGTTTGACGCCTGATTCCGTCATTCCCTTGGCGAGAAAGAGGCAGGTCTCGGTGCTATTGACATAAGTTTTGTTTACTGTTTTAAACGCTTTCGCCACGGGGTCGTAACTGTCGAGGTTGGTCGAGCCTGTATCAACGGCGGCAAAGTCAGGTCGCGAACGAGTTTTTTCCCCCATGAGCTTGATGTGCTGGAGGCGGTTTTCATCCTCCTTGACGGTATGTACCCCAAGCGTAGAGTCAACAAGGATGTCGGTGCGATCACGGATCTTTTCCACGATTTCCGCATATATTTCCGGCTGATGGCATGCGCTGCCATCGGGGTTACGCGCGTGGAAATGGATGATTGACGCACCGGCCTCACGACATTGAGCGGCCGTGTCGGCGATTTCGTCTGGCGTAAAAGGAATGTTTTTGTTGAATTCTCGGCCAACGTATTCATTGACTCGCACAGTAATGATTAGCTTTTTATTCAAATCATTCTCCGCTTCACCAGGTCAAAAGCCTGAAGCAATCGCGATTGAGGCTATCAAGGCGCCGCATTCCAAAGACCGACTTTCTTGGCAATGGCTGTCCATTTCCTGATTTCCTCGGCTAGGAATTTCCCGAATTCTTCGGGCTTGCTGCCCACTGTGTCGGAGCCGAACTGCACCATGCGTTCAGTCAACTCCGGCGAACGCACGATCTTCACGATCTCTTTGTTCATTCGGTCGACGATCGGTCTCGGAGTTTTTGACGGTGCAAGAACGCCTGTCCAGATTGTCGCCTGATAACCAGGCACTCCGGTTTCGGCAAGTGTCGGCAGATCTGGCATGAACGAAGAGCGCTTGGAATCGCCTAATCCGAGTGCACGCAATCTGCCGCTTTTGATGTGAGGTATCGCCACCAGTGACGGACTTAACGACAATTGGATCTGCCCGCCGATCAGATCGGTGATCATCGGGGCAGCCCCTTTGTAGGGGATGTGAACCATTTTGATGCCGGCCAGCGAGCTCAACAGTTCTGTAGCCAACTGGGTGGCGCTGGAGCTCGTGCCGTAGTTAAGGCCGGATTTACTCGATTTCGCAAATGTCACAAGTTCGGCGACATTCTTCACTGGAACCGATGGATGTACCACAAGTATTAGTTGTTGCGATGCTGTCTGCGTAATCGGCGCAAAGTCGCGTAACGGGTCGTAGGACAGTTTCATGCCCATAGCGGTATTAATTGCCAAACTGCTCGACACCATCAGGAGTGTGTATCCGTCCGGAGCAGAGCGTGAAACCAGTGCCATGCCGATCACTCCATCAATACCCGGACGATTGTCGGTAATGACAGGCTGTCCCATCGTCTCGGTCAGCTTCTGGCCGATGATGCGGGCAAGGACGTCCGTATTGCCGCCGGCAGCAAAAGGAATGACGAAACGTATCGGTTTTGAAGGGTAAGGTTGTGCAATAGCGGGCAGCGCAAGAAGCCCGAATAATGCTGTAGCCACAACAAATACAGGTCTGTATGAACTCATGGTTTCCTCCGTTTTGTTTACTTGTTTGACTGGCGTACTTGGGCAATCAGCTCTGTTGAATTCAGGCTACTTTTTCATGTTGAGAATGCAGCGCGCCTCTTCGGGGGTTGCTATATCACGCCCCATCGCTTTGGCCATGCCGGCAATGAATTTCACTAATTCAGCATTGGTGGGATAACCCAGCTCAGGATAGTGGTAGTCGCCTAACCCCGGAGATAAGTGGCCACCGCGTTCGATGGCCAACGCAGCTACCGGCAGGATGTTTCCCTTCTTGACACATACGGTCCACACGGCCTTGCCGCTGGGCGGTAGTGCATGGAAAAACGCCGAAAGTCCGTCGCTCGTGCCGCGATGCCCCCCGATGATGCCCCCTTCGCAAAGTACCAAGTTAACCATGGCTGGTTCGACGAATTCGCCGAGGTCCAGAAATGCGTCGACAGCCCTCAAAAATGGTACCGACCAGCACGCAATCAAGGGTTTGACGTTGATGGATTTCATCGTGCGAGCGAAATTGAGGCAACTGCCAATTGTGTTTACATAAGCTTGGTCTGTGGTCTGAAAACGCTTTTCGGCGGCTAGGTATCTATCGGTGTTGTTGCTGCCGATGTCGATGCTCGCCATGTCCGGCTTGGCTTCAATCACATGAGCCAATCGTTTTTCGTCTGCACCGGCGTTATGGATATTTCCCAGTGTCGTATGTACCAGGATGTCGGACTTCTCGCGAATTTTGCGGGCTATCTCAGCATAAAGCTCAGGACTGTTGGAACGCCCGCCATCGGGTGTCCGTGCGTGCACATGAGTTATTGCTGCGCCGGCAGCACGGCATGCGGCTGCATCTTCGGCGATTTCATCCGGTGTGTAAGGAATGTTTGGGTTGGGGCCACGCTTCATCCATTCGTTTTGACGCACCGTAATTATGAGCTTTTCCAAAGCATCCCCTTTTGACAAAAACGACGTCGTTCCGTATAACGGAACGACGTCCCGAATTTTAATTAACATTAACTTGAGGAGAGCAAAGGTGTCAACACAAGGCCCCTCGCAACTCATTCCTAGAACTGTGAAACCACATGCTTGATAAGACGCTACTCAAAGGTCTTCTAGTCATCGAGGAGCTTGCTTCCAGCGCAAAACCTCGGGGTGTTTCGGAAATGGCCCGCAAACTTAATATGTCCAAGACCAGCATGCACCGTCTGCTGCAGACCCTTGCAAGCAAACGCTATGTTGCACAAGATGAGGATGGCACCGGCTATCATCTGACGATGCGGTTATGGGAAATTAGTGCTCAGGTTACTTCGCGGATCGACGTGAAACGAGTTGGCGGTACATATCTGCGTCGTCTGGCGGACAAAACCGGAGAAAGTGCCCACATGACTGTTCTGGAAGGATCTGAAGTCGTATACATCGACAAGATTGACAGTCGTCAGCCGCTACGGGCATTTACGCCGATTGCCGGACGCGCGCCAGCTTACTGCGTGGCCACCGGCAAGGCATTGCTTGCTTGCCAGACCGAAGAGTTTGTTGATCAATTGGAAGGTCGCTTAAAACCGTTTACAAAATTTACCATTACCTCACTCGTAAAGCTCCGAAAAGATCTAAAAGATGCGCGGCGTCTGGGATACGCTGTAAACCACTGCGAGTGGCGGGACGACATCTGCAGCATTGGCGCCGTGGTCTACGATGTTTCCGGGAGTCCGATCGCAGGTATCGGAGTCTCTGGCCCAGTGCAACGCCTGCAGCCTAAGGCCATCAAGCGCATAGGACCTTTGGTCAGGGAAACCGCCAGTAGCATTTCGAGAGAGCTGGGATTCAGGGATTAGAGCAATCTGTGACCTAAATGCCGCTCCACGAACCATAACTACGAAAAGCACATTCTTTGTGGGCCGAATGCTTCATCGAAACGGTCTATTGAATTCCATTGCATAAAACGCTGCGGGCTAGCGCTTCGTCGGATACTCGCAGTCGTGCTTGACGGGGCCTCCGAAAGCAGGCGATCACGCACCGCTGTTAACTGTCTTGACGATTTCGTCGTGCAACTTGGCTGCAATGTCGCTTAGTACCTTAGATTGGCTGAGCAGGCCTTAATAGTCGAACATGTCGGCTTTGGTGTAGCCCGCTTCCTTGGCTGACAGAATTTCGGGGTAAAGCGGAGAATGCTGCTGCGCTCCCCAGAGCGAGTGCTTCCACTTGATTTGGTTTGACATACGGCGATATTACCGGCAAGTCAACGAACATGCCCTGGATCTGTCTGGCAACGACATCACTCACCGTCGGACCCGCGCCCTTGTAGGCAACGCGGGTAGTCTTGATACCAGCTTTGGCCATCAGCACATAAATAGTTGAGCCGAAGGCGACGAATTCCCTGAGGATTTTAACCGCCATTGAAGGATGCAGCATGATCAGGCTGCTGGTGGTTATCACCGGCGACAGCGGCGGCATGTCGCGCATAGTGTCGGACGGCGTCTTGGTTTAGACCACCATGTTGATCGCGGTGAAGCTGGCGGTGGGTCATCAGCGGCGTGTGGCCGTCGGACGCGGCGCGATGTTGCGCGAGATGATGTCAGCCGGGCCGGGTAGGTCAAAAATGCAGCAGGGGCAATACAATTGCAGCGCAGATGCTGTGGGCGATTGAGGATCGCATACGATCTCAGCGTGTGGCGCGGTCGAGGAACAGCTTCACCTGCTGCACGAGCTCCCGTTCCTTGCCATTGAAGAAATGGTCGGCGCCAGCAACACTGATCTGGCCGGAGCCACGCACCGTCTGGATGGCGGCGGCGCGTTTCGAGGCGTTGTCGAGCACGGCCGGCATATCCTTTTCTCCCATCAGGTCGAGAACCGGTGCCTTGAAGGTTTCGGGTTTGCTGTACTCGCCGGAGATGCCGATGGCGATGAAGGCATCGATCGTCGGCGCATCGCCGCGGTTGAGCAACACATTGGTCATGCGCGCGCCGAGGCTGTGCGCGACGATTGCGACTTTTTTATGACCTCGCTTGCGCAGGAACTCCACGGCAACGGCGATGCGCTCAGCTGCTTCCGCAAACAGCGGTGGGTACTGGTCGCCGCGCGCCTCGGAAGCGAGCACCGGCATCTGCACCGACAGCGTCGCGTAACCTTGCTCTGAGAGATTGCTGCGCAGCGGATTGATCAGGCCCCAGTCGGGATGCACGCCGAGTCCGTGGACGACGACCACGCCGGCCTGCGCTTTTGCGTTTGGCGCATGGATGGCGAGAAATTTGCGTCCCGAGGGCAATGCGAGCTGGATCGGGTCGCCGATCAGTATCGCCGGCGTGATCTCGGCGGCCCAGCGTTGTTCTCGGTCGTAATCGGCCTTGGCCCAGGCGTTGAGGCTCAGCACGGTGAAGAGCAGGATGATCAGGCTGCGCATTATTGTCCTTTGAATTCCGGTTTGGTCTTGGCAATGAAGGCGCGCACGCCTTCCCGGTAGTCTGCGGTGTCGAAGCAGGCGAAACCCTCGTCCCACTCGGCAGGCGGGATGGCGACGCCGGGAGTCAGGCGTTCGATGAATTGCTTGTGCCAGCGTGCGACCAGCGGCGCGCCGTCGGCGATGCGGCGAGCCAGCGCATAACTTTCCTTTTCCACCTCGGTATCAGGTGCCACGCGGTTGACCAGGCCCTTGTGGTAAGCCTCTTCGGCGCCAAACACCCGGCCTTCGAGCAGGATCTCCAGCGCCACCGCGCGGCCGACCAGCGTGAGCAGCCCGGTGAGCTCGCCGTAGCCCATGGTCAGGCCGAGTTTGCTGATCGGCACGCCGAAACGGCTGGAGCTGCCGCAGATGCGCATGTCGCACATCGCGGCGATTTCGAGTCCGCCACCAACGCAGGCGCCTTCAATCAGCGCGACGGTCGGGTGTTTGCACCGTGCAACGGCCTGCATGGTCGCGTGGATCAGCTCGCCGTAGCCCTTCGCCTGGCGCGCATCGGCGCGTTCGCTGGCGAATTCGGCGATGTCGGCGCCGGCGGCAAAAGCCTTGCCGCCGGCGCCGCGCAGCACGATGCAGCGCAGTGTTTCGTCGGCCGACAGTTGGCGCAGGGTGTCGCCGAGCGCCTCCCACATCCCCCGGTTCAGCGCATTAAGCCGCTCCGGCCGGTTCAGCGTGACGGTGGCGATGTCGCCGTCAATCGAGGTCAGGATGTAGTCGCTCATGCCCGTGTATCAGGCCGCCACACCCGCAGCCCGCGCCTGCTCGACGAGGAAGTGGCGTGCGGCCAGCATGTCGTCGAGCTTGGCGAAGGCGTTGGTGTAGGTGCCGCGGAATCCCTTGTCCTCGATCATGCGGAACATCGCGCCGAAATCCAGGTTGCCCTTGCCCGGGATCAGGTGCTGCTCCTTGCCGTTGCGGAAGCAGTCGGCGAGGCGCACTTCGCCGACCCGCGAAAAATCGAGCGCATTGACGAAGCCCTCGATGCCTTCAGGAACAAGGTGCGCATGGTTGGCAGTAAATGACAGTTTGAACGCGGGCGAGGCGATGTCCCAGTAGTACTGCCATTCCTCCAGGGTGTGGGCGAGGTAATGCACCTCGGCGTCCTCCGGCTCCTTGTTGAGGTTCTCGAGCAGGATCACGGCTTTCTCCTTTTCGGCGTGGCCGCAAACGCGTTTCAGGCGCTCCTTGCCAACCTCCATGCGCATTTTCATGTCCGAACCGAAGTGGTAGCCGGCATGGACGACGATCCACTGCGCGCCGAGTTTGGGGGAAATGTCGACGTAGCTGCGCAGGTAGGCTTCCACGCCGTCGCCGACGTAGGGTGAATATTCGGCGACGTTGACCGCTGACAGCGTGTGCAGCGCGAGGTGCACGCCGTGCTGTTCGAGCGCGCCCCGCACTTTTTCGCAGCGTGCGTCGTCGAAGCTGGTAATCGCATTGGCGGCGGTATCGAGCTGGATGTCGATGTGTTTGACGTTGTTTTTCGCCGCCCAACTGATGGCGTCTTCCAGCGGGAGGCGGCGTCCGATGTCGATGCCGATGCGGTCCAGCAGGCTCATGACTTCATTCCCCTGTTCATGTTGTGATTTGTCGATTAAGTTTGAGTCCGGTCATACCGCTTTCGCGCCCCGGCCATGACCACCTTGCCCCATTTTTCCGTTTCGGATTTCAGGTAGGTGGCAAATTCTGCCGGCGTATTGATGACGGCGTATCTGGCATGAGGCTCCTCCTCCGATTTTTAATGCCGGAGCGCGCCGCTTCCTGCAGGCCGATGTGCCCCGGGGAACCCGAAGCATAGCATCGGCCTGTTGCGCGCTTAAGCAGCCTTGGCGGCGCGGGCCGTGGCCTTGCCGCCGGTGAGATGGTCCATCGCCGCCGCTACGCCGCCTTTTTTGTGCGGCACGCCAGCGAGTTCGAGGCCCATCTCGACGCCGGCAAGCGTGGCCATGAGAGTCAGGTCATTGAAATCGCCGAGGTGCCCGATGCGGAACACCTTGTCGGCGATCTTGCCGAGTCCGCTGCCCAGCGACATGTTGAAACGTTCGAGCACGACCTTGCGGAAGGCAACTTCGCTGTGGCCAGCGGGCATCAGCACCGCGGTCAGCACGCCGGAGTATTCCGCCGGGTTCTGGCACAGGATCTCGAGGCCCCAGGCATTGACCGCGCGCCGTGTGGCTTCGGCGTGGCGCTGGTGGCGCGCGAACACCTGGTCCAAACCCTCTTCCTCGAGCATGCGCAGCGCTTCGCGCAGACCATAGAGCAGATTGGTCGCCGGCGTGTAGGGGAAGAAACCATTCTTGTTGGACGCGAGCATTTCTTCCCAGGACCAGTACGAGCATGGCAGCTTTGCATGTTTGCTGGCGGCCAGTGCCTTCGCCGAAATCGCATTGAAGGACAGTCCCGGCGGCAACATCAGGCCTTTCTGCGAGCCCGCGACAGTCACGTCGACACCCCATTCGTCGTGGCGGTAGTCGATCGAGCCCAGGCCGGAGATGGTATCCACCATGAACAGCGCCGGATGTTTCGCGCGGTCGATGGCATTGCGTACTTCGCCGATGCGTGAAGTGGCGCCGGTGGAGGTTTCGTTGTGTACTACGCAAACAGCCTTGATCGTGTGCGCCTTGTCTTCGAGCAGGCGTGCCTCGATCGCGGCCGGGTCGGCGCCGTGGCGCCAGTCGCCGCTGATGAACTCGGGTTTCAGGCCGAGGCGCAGCGCGAGGTTTTTCCACAGTGTCGCGAACTGGCCGCTTTCGTACATCAACACGCTGTCGCCGGGCGACAGCGTGTTGACCAGCGCGGCTTCCCAGGCGCCGGTGCCGGAGGCCGGATAGATCACCACGTCGCCAGCGGTTTTGAATATGCGTTTCATCCCGGCGAGAACATCTTTGCCGAGCTGCGCGAATTCGGGGCCGCGGTGGTCGATGACCGGCATGTCGATGGCGCGCATCACGCGCTCGGGGACGGTGCTGGGTCCGGGGATTTGCAGGAAGTGGCGGCCGGCGATGTGGCTCATGATCGGGCTCCAGAAAGGGAATGGGTGAGCCGGCATGGTAAACCTGTGATAACGCCAGAGCAATTACTTTTTGTATGCAAAAATGCCGGAAAGCGAAGTGATCGCCCGCAGTCTATTTATAACATATTGTTTTAATTGATATTTATGAATTGCATCAGGAATGAGTAAAAGGTATTATGCATACAAACGGAGTCCCCACCATGCCCGACATCCCCATGCCCCAAGCCTCGAGCGTCACCTTCCTGGCCGAGCGGCGCTTGCTCCATGAAACCGTGATCGACCAGCTGCGCGACCTGATCGTGCAAGGCGAACTGGCGCCCGAGACCAAGCTTAACGAACGCGTGCTCGCCGAACGGCTGGGCACTTCGCGCACGCCCCTGCGCGAGGCGATCAAGTTCCTCGCCTCCGAGGGCCTGGTCGAACTGCTGCCCAACCGCGGCGCAGTGGTCGCAGCGCTGAAGCCGGAGAAAATGCAGGAAGTCTTTGTCGTGCTCGGCGCGCTTGAGGCACTGGCGGGCGACCTTGCCTGCCGCAATGCGACCGAAGCCGATATCGCCGACATCCGCGCACTGCATTACCACATGCTCGCTCACCACGCCCGCGGCGAACTGGCCCAGTATTTCCGCTACAACCAGCAGATTCACCAGCGCATCATCGACTGTGCCGGCAATGCCACGCTGGCCCAGGCGTGGCGCGCGATGAATGCCCACGTCAAGCGCGCGCGTTACCTCGCCAACCTGTCGCGCGAACGCTGGGACAAGGCGGTGAAAGAGCACGAAGACATGATTGATGCGTTGCTGAAGCGCGACGGCGCGCGGCTGCAGGTGCTGTTGCGCGACCACCTCTCCAACAAGCTGGTCATGGTTATGGAGGCGCTGCAAGCCCGGAAGACGGAGGCCGCGCGATGAACGCTCCCGCCAAACCCGTGCATTTCGCGCGCGGCGCGCCTGACCGCAGTTCACTCGCGCGCAGGTTGCGCCGGGAAATCCGCGGTGAAGTGCTGTTCGACGCAGCGTCGCGTGGCCGCTATTCCACGGATGCCTCGATTTACCAAATCGAACCGGTCGGCGTGGTAGTGCCGCGCGACGACAACGACGCCCTGGCTGCGCTGCAGATCGGGATCGAGGCCGGCGTGCCTGTGCTGCCGCGCGGCGGCGGTACCTCGCAGTGCGGCCAGACCGTAGGCGCGGCGCTGGTACTCGACGTGTCGAAACACCTCAACGAAATCGTCGGCTTCGACCGCGACACGCATCGGGTCATCGTGCAGCCGGGGATCGTGCTTGACCATCTTAATGCCTGGCTCAAGCCGCACGGCTTGTGGTTCCCGGTTGACGTGTCGACCAGCGCGCAGGCGACCATCGGCGGCATGACCGGCAACAATTCCTGCGGATCGCGCTCCATCGAATACGGCAACATGGTGCACAACGTGATGGGCATCGACGCCTGGCTCGCCGACGGCGAGGTCTGCCGCTTCGGACTGTTGCCGCAGGATCTGTCGCAGCTCGACGGCGGTGAGCGTTATCGCGACATTGTCCGCCGCATCATTGCCATCGCCCGTCGCGAGGCCGGGGAAATCGAACACCGCTATCCCAAGGTGCTGCGCCGCGTCGGCGGTTACAACCTCGACATGATGCTGCCGCCGGGCGTGAACATGGCGCACCTGCTGGTCGGCTCCGAGGGCACGCTCGCGTTTTCGCGGCGCATCGAACTGAAGCTGTCGCCGCTGCCGAAGCACAAGACGCTGGGGGTCTGCCATTTCCCGACTTTCTACCAGTCGATGGAGGCACCGCAGCATATCGTCGGGCTGAAGCCGGCGGCAGTCGAACTGGTCGACAACACCATGATCGACCTTGCCCGCGGCAACCCGGCGTTCCGGCCGATCGTCGACCAGTGCGTGAAAGGTGAACCTGCGGCCATTCTGCTGGTGGAGTTTGCCGGCGAAGACCGCGACGAGCAGATCCGCCGGCTGAAGCAGCTTACAGAACTGATGGCTGATCGCGGGCTGCCTGGCAGTGTCGTCGAAGTCATCGACCCGGCGCTGCAGCGCGAGTTCTGGGAAGTGCGCAAGGCGGGCCTCAACATCATGATGTCGATGAAGGGCGACGGCAAACCGGTGTCTTTCATCGAGGACTGCGCGGTGCCGCTGGAGCATCTCGCCGAATACACCGACAGACTTACGCAGGTGTTCCAAAAACACGGCACCAAGGGCACCTGGTACGCGCACGCCTCCGTCGGCTGCCTGCATGTGCGGCCGATTCTCGACATGCGCCGCGACGGTGCGCAGAAAATGCGCGCGATCGCCGAAGAGGCGGCGGCGCTGGTGAAGCAGTACAAGGGTTCGTATTCCGGCGAGCACGGTGATGGTTTGGTGCGCTCGGAGTGGATTGCCCCCTTCTTCGGGCCGAAACTGACCGCTGCATTCGGCGAGATCAAGGACCTCTTCGATCCGAAAGGTCTGATGAACCCGGGCAAGATCGTGCGTCCATCGAAGCAGGACGACCGCAGCCTGTTCCGTTTCAAGTCTGGCTACGAGGCAAAGCCGCCCTCGACGGTGCTCGACTGGTCTGAATGGGGTGGCTTCGACAAGGCTGTGGAGATGTGCAACAACAACGGCCACTGCCGCAAGTTCGACGCCGGCACCATGTGCCCCTCGTACCGCGTGACCCGCGAGGAGCAGCACCTGACCCGCGGCCGCGCCAACACGCTGCGGCTGGCACTGTCCGGCCAGTTGGGACCGAACGCGCTGACCTCGAATGCCATGCGTGATGCGATGGATCTCTGCGTGTCCTGCAAGGGCTGCAAGCGCGAATGCCCGACCGGCGTCGACATGGCGAAAATGAAAGTCGAATGGCTGCATCACTGGCGCCGCCACCACGGCTTGCCGCTGAAGGAGCGCCTGATCGCCTTCCTGCCGCGCTACGCACCCTGGGCGAAGCGGGCGGCACCGCTGCTCAATGTGCTGCAGGCCCTGGCCAAGCCCTTTCTCGGTTTTGCTTCGAAGCGCTCGCTGCCGGCTTGGCGCAGCGATGCTTTTCATTCCCTCTCCCCCAAGCTTTTGGGGGAGAGGGGCAGGGTGAGGGGGGGCAGCAGCGCCGTTGATGCCCTTGCACCTCCGCTTCGCTCCAAGTGTTCCCTTGACCCCAGCCCTCTCTCCGCGTTGCGGGCAGAGGGAGCGGAGGTTCGAGAAGTCGTGCTGTTTGTCGATACCTTTAACACTTACTTCGAACCGGAGAATGCACGCGCCGCGCTGCAGGTGTTGCAGGCGGCCGGCTATACAGTGCACCTGCCGCAGCCGGAGGGCGAGACACGTCCGCTGTGCTGCGGCCGCACCTTCCTCGCCAGCGGTTTGGTTGAGGAGGCGCGCGCCGAGGCGCAGCGCATGATTGCCGCCCTCAAACCCTACATTGAGCGCGGTGTGCCGGTGATCGGTCTTGAACCGTCCTGCCTGTTCTCATTGCGCGACGAGTTTCTGTCACTGCTGCCGGGTGCCGACGCTGCGGCGCTGGCGCTGCAGGCATTGTTGTTTGAGGAATTCCTCGCCCGAGAACACGAGGCCGGGCGGCTGCAGTTGAAGCTGAAAGCCCTGCCGCAGGCCAAGGCGCTGCTGCACGGCCATTGCCACCAGAAAGCCTTTGCCGCGATGCCGGCAGTGCAGAAGGTGCTGGGCCTGGTGCCGGGGCTGATGGTCGAAACCATCGAATCGAGCTGCTGCGGCATGGCCGGCAGCTTCGGGTATGAAGCGCGCCATTACGACACCTCGATGCGCATGGCGGAACTGTCGTTGCTGCCCAAGGTGCGCGAAGCCGGGGATCAGACGCTGATCGTCGCTGACGGCACCAGCTGCCGTCACCAGATCCACGACGGCGCGAAGCGCGAGGCGCTGCACGTCGCGCGCGTGCTCGCTGCAGCGTTGGCCTGATCCCGGCATGGACGGCACGGCCGCAACGGCTCCGTCCGCGCCAGCGGCTGCTGGCGCCGCGCTGATCGAGGTCGAAAATCTTCATGTGAGTTTCGCCACGCCGCGCGGGACCGTGCGTGCGGTCGACGGCCTGTCCTGGAATATCAGGCCCGGTGAAGTGCTGGCGCTGGTCGGCGAGTCAGGCTGTGGCAAGTCGGTATCGGCGCTGGCGCTGCTGCGCCTGCTCGCGGACAACGCGCGGGTCGAAGGCCGCATTGTTTTCGAAGGCCGCGACCTGCTGCAGTTGCCGGCCGCCGCACTGCCGGCGATTCGCGGTCGCGACATTGCAATGATTTTCCAGGATCCGCTGAGCGCGCTGAATCCGGTGCTGCGCATCGGTTTCCAGGTGGCCGAGCCGCTGCGTATCCACCTTGGCATGAGTGCGCCGGCGGCGAAACGTCGCGCGATAGAACTGCTGCAGCGTGTCGGCATTCCGGACGCCGCGCGGCGCGTAGATGATTATCCGCATCAACTCTCCGGCGGCATGCGTCAGCGGGTGGTCATCGCCACCGCAATCGCCTGCAATCCGCGGCTGATCATCGCCGATGAGCCGACCACCGCGCTTGATGTCACGCTGCAGGCACAGATCCTCGGCCTGCTGCGTGAACTCGCGCGCGAGCAGGGTATCGCGTTGCTGCTGATCACCCACAACCTCGGCATCGTCGCGCGTTACGCCGACCGCGTCAGCGTGATGTACGCGGCGCGTATGGCTGAAGAGGGACCGGCCGCAGCCTTGTTCGCGCGGCCACTGCACCCGTATACCGCCGGTCTGCTGCGCGCGGTGCCGCGGCTGGACCGGCCACGCGGAACGCGCCTGGATACCATAGAGGGCGCGCCGCCCGATCTGCTGGACCTGCCCGCCGGCTGCCGTTTTGCACCGCGCTGCGCCTGGCGCATCGAAGCCTGCACGCAGACGCTGCCCGAACTGAAAACGGTGGCGCCGCGGCGCTCATCCGCCTGTCTGCGTGCCTTGGAACTCGATGAATCGAAGGCGGCCATATCCGCTCAGCCATCCCCGCGCGTGATGGACGCAGCGACCACGCCGCTGCTGCAGGTGCGCGGCCTGTCGGTGCACTACGATCGCGGCCGCGGCCAGACGCCACTGCGCGCCGTGTCCGATGTGTCTTTCGATGTTCCGCGCGGCAGGACACTGGGTCTGGTCGGCGAATCGGGCTGTGGCAAGACCACTGTCGGGCGCGCTTTGCTGCGACTGGAAACTGCCGCTGCGGGCAACATCGTCTTCGACGGTGCGGAAGTGACGCAGTTGTCGGGCGCCACGCTGCGCGCCTATCGCCGCGGCGCACAGGTGGTTTTCCAGGATCCGTACCACGCGTTGAATCCGCGTATGACCCTCGGCGCGATCATCGGCGAACCGCTGCGCGTGCACCGGCTGGTGGCGGATGCGGCGGCGGCCCGCGCGCGCGTGAACGAGCTGTTGCAACAGGTCGGCCTCAGCCCCGACATGGCGGCGCGTTATCCGCACCAGCTCTCCGGCGGCCAGCGCCAGCGCGCCGGTATCGCGCGGGCGCTGGCACTGCAGCCCTCGTTCATTGTCTGCGATGAGCCGGTGTCTGCGCTCGACGTGTCGATCCAGGCCCAGATCGTCAACTTGCTGGAGGACCTCCAGCGCGAGCTCGGCCTGAGCTATCTGTTCATTGCCCACGACCTCGCCGTGGTGCGCCACATTGCCGATCGCGTGCTGGTGATGTACCTCGGCCGGGTGATGGAAATGGCCGACCGCGATGCGCTGTATGCGGCGCCGCTCCACCCCTACACGCAGCTGCTGCTGGAGTCGGTTCCGGTGCCCGATCCGGCGGTGGAGGCGCGTCGTCCGCAGCCTCGAATCGCCGGTGAAGCGCCGGCGGCGCCGGCCTCAGGCTGCGTGTTTCAGGGGCGCTGTCCGCGGGCGACTGTCGAGTGCGGCTCGGTGCTGCCGCCGCTGCGCGAAATCAGGCCCGGGCATCATGCGGCGTGCCTGAAGCTGTAGGTGCCAACCGGTTTTTACGCGTTGGGGCTATGTGTGTCAGCACACGGATTGCCCAGGGAAAATCGTCAATACTGAACATTCGATGTGGCCGGGTGCGTTGAGTCTATGCACGCTCGGCACACACTCATATTAATGATGACTTCCAGGAGCGAACATGAATTTGAACAAAACATATACGGCGGCTCTGGCACTGACCGGATGCGCTGTTGCCTTCGGCGTTTACGCCCGGCGCAAGCACAATCAGCGGGTGAAAGCACGGGAACTGCAGAACGCGCTGGAAGTCTGGGAAAATGAAGGCGGTATCGTGCCTCCTTCGTCGGCACAGACTGCGCTAGTCCGTTGAGCAGCATGGTCATCGGGAGTTTTTAGCCGGGTGCCGTGATGGTCCTCAGCTACCGCACGATGGCGCTCGAATCCAGGGGGCAAAGGCTGCGTCGGCCGCCGCCCCCTGATGACGGGTTCAGAACTCTCGCGCGTAGCGCCGCACTTTCGCTTCGTCGACACGAATCCCCAGCCCCGGACCGGTCGGGACGTCGAGATAACCGCCGTTGAGCCGGATCGGCTCGGCAACGATGTCGTCGGCGAGGTAGGGGCTCGACAGGCTGACACCCCAATCGAGTGACGGAATCGCTGCGGCGAGGTGCAACAGCCCGGCGCTGGCGATGCCCGCTTCAGCGATCTTGCAGGCGAGATTGACCTTCATGCCCAGTTCCTCGCACAGCATCGCGGCGTCTTGTACCGCCTGCAGGCCGCCGAGCTTGATGGTTTTCAGGCTGCAGCCCTGCGCAGCTTTCATGTCGTGATGGCGGCGCAGGTCATCGAGGCTGTGCAGACCCTCATCGACACCGATTTTCACGCGGCTTGCCGCAGCGACGCGCGCCATGCCTGCCACGTCGTGGGCGGCGACCGGTTGTTCGAAGAATTCGATCCGGGTGTCGGCAATGCCGCGCACGAAGCGGATGGCTTCTTCCGGTGTCCATGCCTGGTTGGCATCAGTGCAGATCAACACCTTGTCGTCCTTGACCGACGCGGCCACTGCGCGCGCGCGGTTGGCATCGGCTTCCGGCGTGTCTACGCCAACCTTGATCTTGATCGCGACATAACCTTCGGCCAGTCGCTTCTGCGTCTCCGCAATGTCGCCGGCAGTGCTGCCGGTGCCGATCAGGCGCAGCGCCGGTACGCGCCGGCGCTTCGCGCCGCCAAGCAGTTCGTACACCGGCTTGCCACGCGCCTGACCCAGCGCGTCGAACAGCGCCATTTCAATGGCGGCCTTGGCGCTGTTGTTACCGTACAGATATTGGCCGGCGCGGTGCATCGCCGCTGCGATGTCGTCGGCTGCCTGGCCTTCGAGCTTGTCGGCGAGGTGGCGGATCGCTGCGACCATGCTGCCCTGGGTTTCGCCGGTCATGGTCGGTGCCGAGGCGGCTTCGCCCCAGCCAATGATGCCATTGTCGGTTTCGATGCGCGCGAGCACGTTTTCGGCATTGCGCACTTCCTCGAAAGACATTTTGACCGGCTTGATCATCGGCAGGCTGATGGCGATGGCCTGGAGTCGCTGGATGCGCATTATTGAGATCCGAGTAAAAAGCGGCGCCGCAGCGCCGCCATGAATGTGGATTAAAACAGCGGGTTCGTGGGGTCAGAGCTTGCCGATACGCTGTACGGCCCGGGCCATGCGTTTGTAATCAGCGTCAAAAAATGTCTTGAACTCCGGCGTATCGCGATAATCGGGCACTACCTGCACCTTGGCCAGCGTTTCGGCAAACGAGGGGTCAGCGGCGACTTTGCGGATCAAGTCGCGCAATTGTGTCAGGGTGGCATCGGGAATACCCGCCGCAGTGAATACGCCAACCCACAGGTAGGCTTCGATATCGATTCCCAGTTCCTTGAAGGTCGGCACTTCAGGCAAGGAGGGATGCCGTTTCGCACCCCAGCTCGCCAGCGCACGCATCTTGCCCGATTTGACATGCGGGAAAACCGCGGCGACGCCGCCGTCGGTGGCGTCGACGTGGCCGCCGAGCAGCTGCGTGATCGCGGGACCGCCGCCGGTAGTCGGCACATGACGCATTTTCAGGCCGGCGGCATCGAGGAACATTTCCATCGGCACGTGCGTGATGCCATAGGGGCCGGAAGACGAAAAGGTGCTGCTGCCTTTGGCCGCCTTGGCGAGCGCGATGAATTCCTTGACGGTCTTGGCCGGCACCGTCGGATGCACGGTCAGGATCAGCGGATCCGCGCTCAACAGGGCCACCGGCTGGATCTGCGCCAGCGTGTAGGGCGACTTGATGCCGTAGAGCTTGTCCTTCTCGATGACCAGGTAGATGTTAGGTGTCGTTACCAGCAACGTGTGGCCGTCGGCCGGCTGGTTGGCGACGAAGGCAGTGCCGACCGCGGCCGTGCCGCCAGCGCGGTTGACCACCGGCGCCGGTTGTTTGGTCAGGCGTTCAATAACCGCCGACAACGGCTGGGCGTGGATCTGGTTCATACCGCCGGGCGGATTCGGTACGACCACGGTCATGGCCTTGTTCGGGAAGGTCTGGGCCTGTGCGGCCAGTGACACGGACGCGCAGGCTGCGGCGATCAGCAATCGTTTCATGAGGCTCCTCCTGGAGTGCACGGGCATCCTGCACCCGCGTTGTTCGTTGTTTTGTGTTTACTGGAAAGGCTATTGGAAAACGTTAATCCCTAAACCCGGTGAAGTCAATTGCGTGCCGCGGCCGTTGCAGTTGGCAACACGGCGCAACTTGGTTAGCCTACGCGCACCACGGCGGCCGAAGGGCCGACAATCTCCCGATCATAGAGAAACGATGACCCAAAAAATTCAATCCATCCTGATCTACGGTTACGGCGTCATGGGGCAGGGCGTAGCCCGTACCTTTGCCAATGCCGGCTTCGACACCATCATCCGCAGCAGCCGCGCTGCGGAACTGAAGGACCTGCCCGCTGGCGCCCGCGCAGTCACCGCCTTGCCCGATACGCCGCCTGATCTGGTGCTCGAACTGGTGCCGGAAGAGGTGAAGACCAAGCAGGCAGTATACCTAGAGGTCGAGGCGAAATATCCCGGTGCGGATGTAATCATCGCCACCGGAACCTCGGGACTCGATCTGGTCGAGCTGGTCAAGCCGCTGAAGCATCCCGAACGCTTCGTCGGCCTGCACTACTTTATGCCGGCTGATCAGGCGCTGGTGGTCGAAGTCATGGCCGGACCGCAGACCCCGCGCGAACTGGTCGATCTCTGCACCGAGGTGTTGCGCCGTACCGGCAAGGAGCCGGTGGTGCTCTACAAGCCCATCGTCGGGTTCCTGGTGAACCGGCTGCAGCACGCGATCCTGCACGAGGCCTACTACCTCATCGAAAACGGTGTTGCCAGTGCTGCTGACATCGATCACGCCGCTCGGCGCATGCTGGCGCCGCGGATGTGCGTCAATGGCCTGATCGCCCAGAAGGACCTGAGCGGTCTGGTGATTCACGCTGGTGCGCAGGCCTCGATCGTGCCGGAGCTGTTCCACAACCGGGTACCCAACCCGATGCTGCAGGCGATGGTGAAAAACGGCGAAACCGGCACCGCGGCCGGCAAGGGTTTCTACGACTGGGAAGGCTGCGATACCGCGGCGGTGCGCAAGCAGGCTTCGGTGCAATTGGCGAAGCTGACCGAGTTCCTCGATTCCGAGGCGATGCAGCCGGCGCCGTACACCCAGCCCAAGCCGCGCGACCCACGGCGTTGATTGCCGATCCGCGTCGCGCCCTGGTGCTCGGCGCGCGTGAGGCGCTCGGCGTGCCTGCGGCCGTGCTCGGCGCGGGTTTTCTCGGGTACGGCTCACTCGCCGCTGACGCTGGATATCCCGTTTATCTGACACTACTGGCGACTTTTGCCATCTGGGCACTGCCTGGCCAGCTGGTGTTGATGGAAATGCAGGCGGCCGGTGCCGCACTGGCGGCGACACTGATCGCGGTGTCTCTCAGCGCCGCGCGCTTTTTACCGATGACGCTGACCCTGATGCCGCTGATGCGCCGCGGCAACAATGCACGCCGGCTGTGGCAATTCCTGCTTGTCGCGCAGCTGGTGTCGATGACCACCTGGGCGGTGGCGATACGCCGCTTCGAGGACGCCGATCTTCAGGACCTTGAAGCGCGCTGGCGATACTTCATAGGTTTTTCCGCGGTATGCATTGGCTCCGCGGCCTTGTGCGCCGTGATCGGTCAGCTGCTGATCGGCGCACTGCCGCCGCTGGCGCGTTTTGGCCTCGCGCTGCTGACACCGCTGTACTTTTTCGTGACCCTGGTCGGCGAGGCGCGCTCGAAAGCCTCGGTCACCGCGCTGGTCTGCGGTGCCGGGGTGGCGCTGGCACTGCACGAGGTGGCGCCTGGCTGGAGTCTGCTCGGTGCCGGGCTGATCGGCGGCAGCGCCGCCTTCCTGCTGCAGCGGACCCATGCCCGGCGCGGCTGACATTGCGCTGGCGATTGCTGCCTGCGGGCTCGCGACCTGGCTGTGGCGCGGCCTTGGCGTACTGCTGTCGGGCCGTCTCGATCCGAACAGCGCGATGTTCGAATGGGTGTCCTGCGTTGCCTACGCGCTGGTCGCCGGACTGATCGCGCGCATCATCGTTTTCCCCTCTGGCCTGCTCGCGCAGACCGCACTGGCCGACCGTCTGCTTGCCTGCCTTGCCGCCCTGCTGGCCTATCACCTCGCCCGGCGCAATATGTTCGCCGGCATGGTTTGCGGCCTCGCCGTGTTCATCGGTGCCGCTTACGTTCGCGGGCTCATCGCTTAAAATTGCGGCATGAGCGGTGAAATTCTGGTGGCGCGCGAAGGTTTGGTCGCGACCGTCACGTTGTCCAATCCCCCCAAACTGAATGCGCTGACGGTGGCGATGTGGCGTGCGCTGGCCGCTGCTTTTGTCGAACTGTCTGCTGACGACGGACTGCGCTGCATCGTGCTGCGCGGTGCAGGCAACGAGGCTTTCGCGGCCGGTGCCGACATTGCCGAGTTCGCTACGGAACGCAACACCATCGAGCAAGGCAAAATTTATCACCGCGAATTGGTCTACGGTGCGCTGCGTGCGGTGGGCGAATGCCGGCATCCGACAGTAGCGATGATTCATGGCGCCTGTGCCGGAGGCGGGCTGGAACTGGCCTGCCAGTGCGACTTGCGCCTTGCCGGGACCGGTGCGCGATTCGGGGTGCCGATCAACCGCCTCGGATTCGCGATTGCGTACGACGAGCTTGCTGTGCTGCTGCCGCTGATCGGGCGCGCCGCGGCGCTGGAAATCCTCGTTGAGGGCCGCATGTGGGGCGCGCAGGAAGCATACGACAAAGGGCTGCTGACGCGGCTGGTTGATGACGCCGCGCTGGCCGCCGAAACTGCCGCCACCGTGAGCCGCATCTGCGACGGTGCGCCGCTGGTCGCGCGCTGGCACAAGCAGTTCATTCGTCGCCTGACGCCGCAGCCGGGACCACTGTCCGCGGCCGAGTTTGACACCAATTTCGACTATTTCAACACCGAGGATTACCGCATCGGCTACGATGCCTTCATTAACAAGCAGAAGCCGGGGTTCAAGGGGCGCTGATTTTCAGCCGCCGATGAACGCCGATAAACGCAGATGAAAACCGAAAAACTGCCGTCTGAAAGAACGGGTCGGCGTTCATCTGCGTTTATCGGCGGCAAATGATTTTTCGGTTTGACTCACTCTTTAATCCATTTTTCAGGAATCACCATGGCCGGACCCTTATCGCATGTCAAAGTACTGGACCTCTCCCGCGTACTCGCGGGACCCTGGACCGCACAAAACCTCGCGGACCTGGGTGCCGAGGTGATCAAGGTGGAGCGACCCGGCAAGGGTGACGATTCGCGCGGCTACGCGCCGCCGTTCCTGAAAGACGAACAGGGCCGCGAGACGAAAGAGGGCGCCTATTTCTGCGCCGCCAACCGCGGCAAGAAATCGATTACCGTGAATCTGAGCAAGCCCGAAGGCCAAGAGCTGGTGCGCGAACTGGCGAAAGGCGTCGACGTGCTGGTGGAGAATTACAAAGTGGGTGATCTGGCGCGCTACGGTCTCGGTTACGATGACCTCGCCACACTCAACCCCGGCCTGATCTACTGCTCGGTCACCGGCTTCGGCCAGACTGGCCCGGACAAGGACCGTCCCGGCTACGATTTCATGGCGCAGGGCATGGGCGGCCTGATGAGCATCACCGGCGAAGCCGACGGCATGCCCGGCGGCGGTCCGCAGCGCGTCGGCATCCCGATCATCGACATGACCACCGGCATGTACGCGACGATCGCGATCTGCGCCGCGCTGGCCAACCGCGCGATCACTGGCAAGGGGCAGTGGATTGACGTCGCTTTGCTCGACAGCTGCGTCGCCTTCCTCGCCAACCAGGCCATGAATTACTTCGCCACCGGCGAGTCGCCCACGCGCATCGGCAACGCGCACCCGAACATCGTGCCCTATCAGACCTTCAAGACCAAGGACGGCGCCATCATCCTCGCCTGCGGCAACGACAACCTGTTCAACAAGTTTTGCGAGGCGGCGGGCTGTGCCCATCTGCCCAAGGATGCGCGTTTCGCCAACAATGCCGAACGCGTGAAAAACCGCGTCGAGATCACGCGGCTGCTCAACGAGGTGTTCGAAAAACGCACGACCAGGGAATGGGTCAAGCTTCTCGACGACGCGGGTGTTGCAAACGGACCGATCAACACCATCAAGGAAGTGTTCGAAGAGCCGCAGGTGATTGCCCGCGGCATGAAAATCGAGC
This sequence comes from Burkholderiales bacterium, assembly GCA_030684405.1. GTDB lineage: Bacteria > Pseudomonadota > Gammaproteobacteria > Burkholderiales > SG8-41. Next base: position 362,860 of record JAUXYA010000032.1, read on the forward strand.
TATCGCATGCCGCGGCCGGCAAGGTGCCGCTGGTCGCAAGCCCGATGCGCTTTTCAGGCACACCGCTCCAGTACGACGTCCCGCCGCCCATCGTGGGGCAGCATACGGACGAGATCCTGCGTGACGTGCTGAAGCTCAGCGATGCCGCGATTGCCAAGTTGCGGACGGAGCAGATTGTTTAGCGGATGGTAATTCGTGATTGGTGACTGGTAATTGGTGGGGGTGCCTTTGCCAATTACCAATTACCAATTACCAGTCACCAATCACTAAAGGAAGCTGAAAAGCATCTTCGTCGCCAGCACAAACAGCAGCGCGGCGAAGACCTTCTTCAGCAGCGGGCCCGGCGTGCGGTGGGCGAGTTTCGCGCCCAGCGGCGCGAGCAGCATGCTGGCGATGACGATGCCGGCCAGTGCCGGCAGGTAGACGAAACCGACGCTGTGCTCGGGCATGCCGCTGCGGCCGAGGCCGGTGAGCACGTAGCCGGCGGTGCCGGCGGCGGCGAGCGGCCAGCCGACGGCAGCTGCAGTACCGATGGCCTCGTGGATACGCATGCCGCGCTTAACCAGCCAGGCGACGACCAGGGCTGCGCCGCCGGTGGCGGTCAGGCTGGAGATGACGCCGATCAGCGCGGCGGAGAGATTCAGCCCCGTCGTGGTCATCGGCAACGCGCCAGCCTCGGGTTTTTTGCCGAAAAACATCTGCCAGGCGATGTAATAAATCAGCAGCGTGAACACGACGCTGAGCAGGCGCACGTCGAGCACGCTCGCCAGCAGCGCGCCGCCGAAGGTGCCGATCACGATGCCCGGTGCCATGCGCTTGACAGCTGCCCAGTTCACCGCGCCATGGCCATGGTGGGCGCGCACGCTCGAGACAGAAGTGAACAGGATGGTGGCCATCGAGGTGCCCAGGGCGAGGTGCACGACATGTCCGGCGTCGAAACCCTTGGCGGCGTAGATGAAGGCGAGCACCGGCACCATCGCCGCGCCGCCGCCGATGCCCAGCAGGCCGGCGAAAAAGCCGACGAAGGCGCCCAGCGCGAGGTAGGCCCACCACCATTCGAACATCGGGGTCAGGCCCGCTTCACTTCATCAGGCCGAGGATGTACTTCCACTCGTCGGGATCGACTGGGGTGATCGACAGCCGGTTGCCTTTGGCCAGCACGCGCATTTTCGCCAGCGGCTTGTGTTTGCGCAGCTCGTCGAGCGAAATGAGCGGCGTCTTTTTGACGAAACGGAAATCGACATGCAGCCAGCGCGGATTGTCCGCTGCCGCCTTCTCGTCGTGGTACTTGCTCTTGCGGTCGAATTGCGTCGCGTCCGGATAGGCGCTCTTGCTGACCTCGGCGATGCCGACGATGCCCGGTGTCTCGCAGTTGGAGTGGTAGTAGAAGGCCTGGTCGCCGACCTTCATCTGGTCGCGCATGAAGTTTCGCGCCTGGTAGTTGCGCACGCCGGTCCAGGGTGTTGTCTTGTCGCGGGCGAGGTCGTCGATGCCGTAGACATCGGGTTCGGATTTGATCAGCCAGTAGCGCATGGGAGTATCGTTCCGGATGGGCAATCTAAAATCAAAAAAGCATTTGCCGCCGATACACGCCGATGAACGCGGATGACTGCTTCGCCCCCCGTTCTATCGGCGTTCATCTGTGTTTATCGGCGGTTAAATCGAATCCGTTCTTTTTGTTACTCAACAACTGCCGCACAAAAAAAATGCGGCTGCGCCGCATCAGGGCCTGTTAACCATTATTTCATGAGTGCGACGGCGACGATTTGGCCTCAGGGCTAGGAGCGTCGAGCGCGGTTTGCCCCTAGGCAAACAAGCGAAGGCGCGACAACGCACTGGGGCCAAATCGTCCCGTCCCTGCGGGTTGTGGCCAAAATCGCCACTGGCTGCGTTGCTTGCCTTGCCCATATTCTCGATATGAACTGCGGCAAGCGCTTCGCCACTGACGATTTTGGCCGCAACGCATCTCACGAAATAATGGTTAACAGGCCCTTGTAGGGTCCCCCGCATGTGCCGTCGCAGACCAGCATCCTGAACCTAAGGTTCAAGGCGGCCACCTTCCGGATTTCTTCAGGCACGTCCGACTTGGGACGCGCACACCGAAACCACTTTGGTCGGCGACCAGAGCGATGTTATTGGCTCAAAGAGTATATGGCCTGAACAAACACCGCAGGGGAAACTGTTGAACGGTACGTCGTCAGGGGAACTGCAGCGGGAAAAACCAGCGACTCAACTGCAAAACAACATTCAGAACAGCTTGGCTTGCTCCGCCATCGCCTGATCGATGGCCGTTTCCATGCGTTGAATTCTACGCTTGGTTTCCGCGATGTCAAAGCCGCCGACCTTCATCGACAGGAATTCATGCGTGATGTTGAGCGCAGCCATGATTGCAACCCGTTCGAGACCGATGACTTTGCCGCGGTCGCGAATTTCCTGCATCCTGGCGTTGAGGTACTCGACGGCTTCGAGCAGGCCTTTCTGCTCGTGTTCCGCACAAGCGACGCGAAATTCGCGTCCCATGATGTTGATCTGCAAACCCTTCGGGTCAGCGCTCATGTTTCCTCGGCGGGAATCTGCTTGACGATTTCTTCGAGGCGCTGGCTGGCGGCCTCGATTTTCTGTTCGAGCTGCTTGTTGCGATGCAGGCTCGCGGCCAATTCCTGGCGCAGCCGCTGCGTGTCTTCACGCAGCCGCTGGTTGGTATCGACAAACTGCGCGAGTTTGTCCTCCAGTGCCTTGAGTTCGGCTTCCATGCGCGCACTATAGTGGGGATATCGCGGAAAATCCAGACAGCTCAAGCGCTAAGGCCCGATTTTGAATGTAGTTTGGCATGTCGGACATCCGCGCCGGATCGAGTCGCAGGGTACCCCGGCAAGCACCGCCGTCTGTTGTCCTAGGGCACCCGGCATTAATTTATAACTATTTGTTTTTAAAAGACAAATACTTCGGCTTCGACGATGACCTCGGCGCCGGCCTGATTTACAATCCGCGCTGTCCTGGACGAACTGCGACCGCATGCGGCCAGTCCCGGACGCGTTTCGGGTGCCGGCGCTCCCCTGCGGGGACGCCGGTGAAACGGGAAACAGGTGCGGCAGCAGGATTGATTTTTCAGGATTGAGGATTGAGGGGAGGGTGGCAACAGGCACTCACTCCTCACTCCTCACTCCTCACTCCTGCGTCCAAAGCCTGTGCTGCCCCCGCAACGGTAAGCGATCGGCATTCAGTTCAGTGTATGCACTGCCGCGCCATCCAGCCACTGTGTCCCTCGGACACGGGAAGGCGGCGCGGCGGAGATCGTGAGCCCGGAGACCGGCCTGCAACGCTGTGGTGGAAGTGCCGCGGGGAGGCGGCGGGCCCGGTATTTGAGTCCCTCTTTCCTCGTCGCAGCACTTCCTCGGGCATTTTTTGCGCGCGGCGGGCGCGTCTGACGGGGAATGACATGCATTGGGTATGGATTGGGACCGTAGCACTGCTCGCGGTCGAGGCAGCGCAGGCTGCGGAGCAGCAATTGGCGATTCTGGATCCGGTAGTGGTGACCGCGACGCGGTTCAGGGAGCGTTACGACGACAAGCCGGTCAACGTTACGGTGATCAGCGCCGAGGACATGCAGCGCAGCGCGGCGAAAACCGTGCCCGACCTGCTGGCAGAACAGGCGGGGATCCACATTCATGATTTTTTCGGCAACAACGCGGCGACGACGACCATCGACCTGCGCGGCTTCGGCATCAGCGGCACACAGAACACGCTGATCCTGATCGATGGCCGCCGCGCGGCCGACCTTGATCTCTCCGGCGTGCAGTGGTCGGCCTTGCCCCTGAGCGCGATTGAGCGCATCGAGATCGTCCGCGGCAGCGGCGCCGTGCTCTACGGCGATGGAGCGACGGCCGGCGTGGTCAATATCATCACGCGCTCGCCACTGGCCCAGCCGGCAGGCGCAACCTTCGGCCTGCGTGCCGGCTCCTATGGCATGAAGGAACTCAGCGCTTCGGCCAGCCGCGCCGGCGAGCGCATCGGCTTCAGCGTCGCAGCGAGCAATTTCGAGTCTGACGGCTACCGCGCCAACAACCATAACCGCCAGAGCACTGCGCTGGCCGATTTCCGCGTGCTTACCGGGAGCGGTGAAGTGGCGCTGAAACTCGGCACCGACCACCAGGGCATCCGCCTGCCGGGTGCGCGCCAGGTGCAGCCGAGCACGGGCGTCAACCAGCTCGTAACTGATCGACGCGGCGCGCAGACCCCGCGCGACTGGTCGCAGCGCAACGGCAACCGCATGAACCTCGACTGGCGCCATGACACCGCGCTCGGCGAGCTCAACGTCGGCCTCGGCTGGCGCGACAAGGAACAGCGCTCCTATTTCGATTTCGGCGGCTTCCCCGACTTCCGCATCGCCGAACTCGATGTCTGGTCGTTCTCGCCGCGCTTCAGGGCGACACCGGCATTGCCCGGTGGTAAACACACGCTGGTGTTCGGCCTCGACTGGCAGCGCTGGAATTACCGGCTGCAGCGCTCCAACGCGGTGGCGAACATCGGCCGCCCCTTCAACACCGTCGACGCACAGCAGGAATCCCTCGGATTCTATGTGCAGGATTCGCTCGCCGTGTCCGAACGACTGACGCTGACGGCGGGCCTGCGCGGCGAGCAGTTCGAGATCGATGCCAGGGACCGCTTTGATGCCGCGGCACCCGGCGGCGCTTTCGGTTCCGGCGCTCCAGCCGGGCTGCAGCGTGAATCGGAAAAGGCCTGGGAACTCGGCGCGCGTTACGGGCTGGCCGCGGGCGCCGCGCTGATCGCGAAAACCGGCCGCAGCTACCGCTTCGCCAATGTCGACGAAATCTACGAAACCTCGGCGCTGTTCACCAACCAGTTCCAGTTCCTGCGTCCGCAGACCGCGCGCCATCATGAACTGGGCCTCGAACTGCGCAAGGGCTCGGCCTGGATGCGTGCCGCGCTGTTCCGGATGGACGTGCGCGACGAGATTCATCTCGACGCCTACACCAGCGGCATCGGCAACACCAACCTGCCGCCGTCGCGCCGTCACGGACTGGAGCTCGAAGGCAAATGGCAGCCGCTGCGGCCGCTGTCGCTGTCAGGGTCCTACAGCCACATCGACGCCCGTTTCCGCGAGGGCGTGCTGCCGGGCGGTGCCTTCACCGCGACCAATGTGGTGATCGCCGGCAAGACCGTGCCGCTGGTGCCGCGCCACAAGATCAACCTCGGCGCGTCCTGGGCCTTCAGCGAGGCGACCCGGCTCAGCCTGCTGGCCACTTATGTGGCGAAACAGTTCATGGACAACGACCAGGGCAACACGCTGGGCACGCAGATTCCCTCTTACGTGGTTGCGGACGTGAAGCTGTCGCATCGCGAGGGGCCATGGACGCTCAGCGCGGTGATCAACAATCTGTTTGATCGCAAGTATTACAACTACGCGGTGCGCAGCCAGTTCGTTGCAGACCGCTACAACGCCTATCCGCTGCCGGAACGCAACTTCGGGGTTTCCGTGGAGTACGCCTTCCGCTGAGCCATCTGTTGCCGGACCAAGCCGCGCTTTGGCGCGGCTTTTTTTTGGAGCGCTCATCATAATGACTCTTTGTGCGCCATACCCCCGTAGCCCATATACGGACGCAGGCCGGAATCCGGGGACACCGCGGCTCATTGCGACGACTGACCCGGATTCCACTTCGTTCCCCTCCAAGAGGACTTCCTTCGGGGCGCATCCGGGTTACAGCACCGTGATGTGCTCACCTTGACGGAAGAGGAGAATTTCATTTTGTCAGGTGCTCTTAATGATCAGAAGTTTGCTATCGTTCGGCCTGTGAATTCCCCCGCGAAAACGATGTCCGGAACCGGGCTTTATCTGCGACTGTTGCAGCACGTGCGGCCGTACTGGCGGGTGTTCGCCCTCGGAATTCTCGGCATCATCATCGTTGCCGCCACTGAACCGGCGCTGCCGGCTCTGCTGAAGCCGTTGCTCGACGGCGTTTTTGTCGAGAAGAACGAAGCGGTGATCCGCTGGACACCGGTGTTCATCATCGGACTCTTCGTGGTGCGCGGCCTTGCCGAGTATCTTGCGCAGTACTCGCTGAACTGGGTCGGCAACCGGCTGGTGATGGACCTGCGCGGCGTGATGTTCCGCAAGCTGCTGACCCTGCCGGCTCGTTACTACGACGACCAGGCCTCGGGCAACCTGATCTCGAAACTGACTTTCGACGTGATGCAGGTGACCACTGCGGCGACCAGCGTGCTGACCGCGATATTCAAGGACACGCTGGTGATCATCGGCCTGCTGGCGTGGATGCTGTGGCTCAACTGGAAGCTGACGCTGTTTGCACTGGTGATGGCGCCGGTGATCGTGCTGGTGGTACGGGTGATCAGCGTGCGCCTGCGCAACTCCAGCCGTGCGGTTCAGACGCAGATGGGCGACATGACCCAGGTCATCCAGGAAACCATCGAGGGTCATCGCGTGGTCAAGCTCTTCGGCGGACAGGATTACGAGCAGCAGCGTTTCGACGCCCAGGCCAACAGCGTGCGCCGCCAGTTGATGAAGCAGGTCGCGGCTTCTGCTGCGAGCGTGCCCATCGTGCAGTTCATTGCCGCGCTGGCGCTGGCGTCCATCGTCTATCTCGCGACCCAGGAGTCGAACGCCGCGCAGATCACCGTTGGCGGCTTCGTCTCCTTCATCACCGCGATGCTGATGCTGACCGCGCCGCTCAAACGCATCACCAGCGTCAACGAGCCGCTGCAGCGCGGGCTTGCCGCGGCGGAGAGCGTGTTCGCGCTGATCGACCAGCCCGGCGAACCCGAGGGTGGCAGGGTGGATCCCGGTCGCGTGCGCGGCGAGATCCAATACGAGGGCGTCTTTTTTACCTATGGCAAGGAAGGAAACGACGGCGGCCGCCCCGCACTCACCGGCATCAATCTTGCGATCGCACCCGGCGAAACGGTGGCCCTGGTCGGCGCCTCGGGCAGCGGCAAGACCACGCTCGCCAACCTGGTTCCGCGGTTCTACACGCCGACAGCCGGCCGCATTCTGCTCGACGGGCATGACACCGCAGATCTGACGCTGGCCGGCCTGCGCGCCAACATCGCGCTGGTGAGCCAGGACGTGGTGCTGTTCAATGACACGGTCGCTGCCAACATCGCTTACGGCGCGATGAAGCAGACCTCGCGCGCCGAGATCGTCGCTGCAGCGGAAGCTGCGCATGCAATGGAGTTCATCGCGCAGATGCCGCAGGGCCTCGACACCATGGTCGGCGAGAACGGAGTCAAGCTCTCCGGCGGCCAGCGCCAGCGTCTGGCGATTGCCCGCGCGCTGCTGAAAAACGCGCCGGTGCTGATCCTTGATGAGGCGACTTCGGCGCTCGACACCGAGTCCGAGCGCCATGTGCAGGCCGCGCTGGAGGTGCTGATGCGCGGCCGCACCACGCTGGTGATTGCGCACCGCCTGTCGACCATCGAGAAGGCACACCGCATTGTCGTGCTCGATGGAGGCCGTATTGCCGAGACCGGGACGCACAACGAACTGCTGGCGCGGGAAGGCAAGTACGCGCAGCTCTACCGCAACCAGTTTCTGTCGATGGGGGAGGGCTGAGGCATGCCGCTGCTGTCCGTCGTTACGCCCGTCTACAAGGCCGAGGGCTGCCTCGAGGAACTCTATCGCCGGCTGGTCGCCGCGCTGGAGACCATCACTGCGGATTTCGAAATCGTGATGGTCGAGGACTGTGGCGGCGATCGTTCCTGGGACATCATCCGCCAACTCGCGGCAAGCGATCCACGGGTCAAGGGTCTGCAATTCAGCCGCAACTTCGGCCAGCATTACGGCATCACCGCCGGGCTCGATGTTGCCGAGGGCGACTGGGTAGTGGTGATGGACTGTGACCTGCAGGACCGGCCTGAGGAGATTCCGGCGCTCTATGCCAAAGCGCAGGAGGGTTACGACGTGGTGCTGGCGCGGCGCGGCGGCCGCACCGACGGCGCGCTCAAGCGTTTCTCGTCCTGGTGCTTTTACCGGCTGCTGAGCTGGCTCGCCGACACCGAATACGATAGCGCCACCGGCAATTTCCGCATCATTTCAAACAAGGTGGTAGTGGCGAGCCGGCAGATGCGCGAACAGCTGCGTTTTTTCGGCGGGCTGGTGAACTGGATGGGATTTCCGACGGCCTCGATCGAAGTCAGCCATGCGACCCGGCACGAAGGCAAGTCGACCTACACCTTCGCCAAGCTGTGGCGGCTGGCCACCGACACCATCATTGCCTATTCCGACAAGCCGCTGCGGCTGGCCGTGCGTTTCGGTTTTTTGATGTCGCTGCTGGCCTTCGCCGCCGGCCTGTTCATCCTCTTGCACGCCGTGCTCTACGGCTCGCCGGTGGTCGGCTGGCCCAGCCTCTTCGTATCCGTGTATTTCATCGGCGGCATCATCATCAGCCTCCTCGGCGTGCTCGGCATCTATCTCGGCAAGACCTTCGACGAGGCGAAGAAGCGGCCGCTGTACATCGTGATGAACAGCACCCATGCACCCCGCGATCCGGCGCGTTGAGTGGGACAGCGCTGCATTCGGGCGCGATTGTTACGAGATCACCGCCGCAGAGGAAGACGCGCTGCGCGAGGCCGCAGTGATGCCGGGGCATTACGCGATAAAGCTCGACCCGCTGGCGGACAAGTCGGCGCTGCAGCGCCACGGTTTCTACTACGTCGACACGCTGCTCGAGCCGTATTGCAACCGCGAGGACTTTGCAGGACACCGCGATGCGAGGGCGGCCGGCACACGAAACGAGACACTCGTAGACCTGCAGGCGATCTGCCATGGCGCTTTCGAACACGGCCGTTTCCACCGCGACTTCAACTTGCCGCGCGCCGGCGCCGACCTGCGTTACGACAACTGGCTGCGCCAGGTGCATGCCGCGGGCGACGCCTGGGGGCTGCGTTACGAAGGGCGACTTGCAGGCTTCATTGCGATGATGCACAACCGCCTGGTGCTGCACGCGCTGGCGCCGGCCTTCCGCGGCCGCGGCCTGGCGAAGTACCTGTGGACGACGGTCTGTGATGCACTGTACGCGCACGGCCATACCGAACTCTGCAGCTCGGTTTCTGCCGCCAACATCGCGGTGATCCGTCTTTATCAGTCGCTGGGTTTTCGCCTGCGCCATCCCGTCGATGTTTATCACCGGTGGACGACATGAGCTATCTATTTGTTTTTATTACTGTTTTTTTGACGGTCTACAGCCAGATCGTGATCAAGTGGCAGGTCGTCGCCGCCGGCGTCTTTCCCGAGGCGACGCCGGACCGCATCTGGTTCCTCGCCAAGCTGATGCTCAATCCCTGGATCATCTCCGGCCTGCTCGCGGGACTGCTCGCCGCGGTGTCGTGGATGGCGGCGATGACCAAGCTCGAGCTGTCGCATGCCTATCCCTTCATGAGCCTCGCCTTCATCGGCGTGCTGGTGCTGAGTGCTGTGGTATTCCATGAACCGGTCAATGCCTGGAAGGTCGGCGGTCTCGCGCTGATCACGCTCGGCATCATCGTCGGGAGCCAGGGTTGAGGTTGTGTCCGGGCTGCGGTGGCGTTCTCGCCGCCGCGGGCTGGAACTGCGGCAACTGCGCTTACCAGGCGCCGCGGCGCGACGGCTTTGTCGCGCTGGCCCCGGAGCTTGCGGATCAGGCCGAGGGTTTCGATCCCGCGCTGTTCACCGAACTGGCCGCGCTGGAAGCGGGCAACTTCTGGTTCCGCGCGCGCAACCGGCTGATTGTCTGGGCGCTGCAGCGTTACGCCGCCGGGTTCGGCAGCCTGCTCGAAGTCGGCTGCGGCACCGGTTATGTGCTGCAGGGCATTGCCGCGGCTTTCCCGCAGGCGCGGCTGGTTGCGAGCGAGGCCGAGACCGAGGGCCTGCGTTTTGCCGCGCAGCGCGTGCCGGCAGCGGAGTTTCTGCAGATGGACGCGCGGTGCATGCCTTACGAAAGAGAGTTCGACGTCATCGGCGCCTTCGACGTGATCGAGCACATCGGCGAGGACGAAGCCGTGCTGGCGCAGATGCGCCGCGCCTTGCGTCCCGGCGGCAGCCTGCTGCTGACCGTGCCCCAGCATCCCTTTTTGTGGAGCGAATACGATGTGCGGGCACACCATGTGCGGCGCTACAATGTTGCGGAACTGCGGCAGAAGCTCGAGCGTGCCGGTTTCAGCGTCGTTAAAATGACGTCTTTCGTTTCCGTACTGCTGCCGCTGATGATGATGTCCCGCCTGTCCCGCCGTACCAATGCCGCCGACTACGATCCGCTGGCCGAGCTGCGCATCGGTCGTGTTGCCAATGTCGTCCTTGAGGGCGCGCTTGATGCCGAACGGTTGCTGATCCGCGCCGGCCTGCCGCTGCCCTGCGGCGGATCCCTGCTCGCCGTGGCAAGGGCACCGGCATGAGCATCCCCTTCAACAAGCCTTTCACCATCGGCGCAGAGCTCGACTACATCACCGACGCCGTGGAGCGTGGCCATCTCTCGGGCGACGGCCATTACACGAAACTCTGCCATCAGTGGCTGGAACAGAAGCTCGGCGTGAAACGCGCGCTGCTGACTCATTCCTGCACTGCCGCGCTGGAAATGGCGGCGATGCTCTGCGACATCCAGCTCGGCGACGAGGTGATCATGCCCTCGTACACCTTTGTCTCGACCGCCAATGCCTTCGTGCTGCGCGGCGGCGTGCCGGTGTTCGTCGACATCCGCCGCGACACGCTGAACCTCGACGAAACCTTGATTGAGGCCGCGATCACGCCGAAAACCAAAGCCATTGTGCCGGTGCACTACGCCGGCGTGGCCTGCGAGATGGACAGCATCATGGCCATTGCGCACCGCCATGGCCTGCGGGTGGTGGAGGACGCGGCGCAGGCGGTGTTGTCGGACTATAAGGGCCGCCGCCCCGGCGCCATCGGCGATCTCGGCTGCCTGTCCTTTCATGAAACCAAGAACGTGATCAGCGGAGAGGGCGGCGCGCTGCTGGTCAACAATCCCGCGCTCGCCGAGCGCGCGGAAATCATCCGCGAGAAGGGCACCAACCGCTCGAAGTTCTTCCGCGGCGAAGTCGACAAGTACACCTGGGTCGACATCGGCTCCTCTTTCCTGCCCAGCGAACTGATCGGCGCCTTCCTCTGGGCGCAGCTTGAACATGCGGAGATGATCATCGCGCACCGGCGTCGCCTGTGCGCGGTCTACCGCGAGGCGCTGCAGGACCTCGCCGACGCCGGACGGCTCCTGCTGCCGCAGCCTGAGCCCGAAGGGGTATCGGGTAACGGCCACATGTTCTACCTGTTTACACGCACCGCCCCCGAGCGCCCGGCGCTGCTCGCCCACCTGAAGGCGGCGGGTGTGCACGCCGTGTTCCATTACGTGCCCCTGCACGCCTCGCCCGCCGGGCAACGTTACGGCCGTGCCGCCGGCGCATTGCCGGTGACCGAAGACCTCGCCGAACGCCTGGTGAGGCTGCCGCTGTATTACGGGCTTGCCGTGGATGAGGCGAGGGGAGTTGCCGCGGCAGTGCGACGATTTTTTGATTAGAGGCAGTAAATGGGGAACAGTGAGCAGTGAGCAGTAAGGAGTAAGGAGTAAGCGGTAAAACCGAACCAGGATTGCAGTTCGGGGTCCATTTGCTCACCGCTCACCGCTCACCGCTCACCGCTCACCGCTCACCGCTCACCGCTCACCGCTCACCGCTCACCGCTCACCGCTCACCGCTCACCGCTCACCGCTCACCGCTCACCGCTCAC
>JAUXYA010000004.1 GCA_030684405.1 Burkholderiales bacterium
GAGATGGTGATGCCGGGGGACAACATTTCGATCACGGTGGCGCTGATTCAGCCGATCGCGATGGAAGAGGGGCTGCGCTTCGCGATTCGCGAAGGTGGCCGTACCGTCGGCGCCGGCGTCGTCGCCAAGGTTATCGAGTAAGGCTGCAGGCCAGTAGCTCAACTGGCAGAGCGTCGGTCTCCAAAACCGAAGGTTGGGGGTTCGATTCCCTCCTGGCCTGCCAACAACAGGCAGCATTCAAGGCTGGTAAGCCGGGCTGAAAGGCCCGGTACCAAGGCCAGCAGAAGGTGGTTTGATAGTGGACAAGATCAAGGTTGCGGCGGCTGTGTTGCTCGTGGCCGCGGGTGTCGGCGGGTTTTATTACCTGCAGGAAAGCGCCACGGTCATCCGGCTGGCGGTGTTTCTGGCCGGCTTGGCGGCGGGCGCTGCCGTGCTGTGGACAACTGCGGCAGGACAGGACTTTTTTGCCTTTGCGCACGAGTCGGCAGCCGAGACCCGCAAAGTAGTCTGGCCTACCCGCAACGAAACTTTGCAGGCGACCGGGATCGTGTTCGTGTTCGTGGTGATCATGGCGCTGTTTCTGTGGATCGTTGACGGCATCCTGCTGTGGGTCGTCAAAAAGCTGATCGGCGGGGAATAATGAGCAAGAAATGGTATGTGGTGCACGCGTATTCAGGCTTCGAGAAAAGCGTGCAGCGCGCATTGCTCGACCGTATCCGCCGCGCCGGCATGGAAGACAAGTTTGGCCAGATCCTGGTGCCGGTCGAAGAAGTGATCGAGATGAAGGGCGGTCAGAAGAGCATCAGCGAGCGGAAGTTTTTTCCGGGCTATGTTCTGGTCGAGATGGAGATGACCGATGAGACCTGGCATCTGATCAAGAACACTGCCAAGGTCACCGGTTTCGTGGGCGGCACGGCGACCAAGCCGACGCCGATTTCAGACAAGGAAGTGCAGAACATCCTGAACCAGATTCAGGAAGGCGTGGAAAAGCCGCGGCCCAAGGTGCTGTTCGAGGTGGGCGAGGCGGTCCGCGTCAAGGATGGCCCGTTTGCCGATTTTCACGGCAACGTGGAAGACGTCAACTACGACAAAAGCAAGCTGCGCGTGTCGGTGACGATCTTCGGACGTTCGACACCGGTCGAGCTGGATTTCGGTCAGGTCGAAAAGGCCTGATTTTTAACCCCGGGGAGGGCGCCGCAACTTACGGTGCGCGCCCGACTGAACCCGCAAGGAGAGTGTGATGGCAAAAAAAGTAGTCGGCTTCATCAAGTTGCAGGTGCCGGCGGGCAAGGCGAATCCCTCGCCGCCCATCGGGCCGGCCCTTGGCCAGCGCGGCCTGAACATCATGGAATTCTGCAAGGCGTTTAATGCCGCCACGCAGAAAATGGAGCCCGGCCTGCCGGTGCCCGTGGTGATCACCGCTTATCAGGACAAGAGCTTCACCTTCATCATGAAGACGCCGCCGGCGTCGGTCCTGATCAAGAAGGCTGCCAAAATCGAAAGCGGCAGCAAGCGTCCGAATACCGAAAAAGTGGGTCGACTGACCCGTGCCCAGGTCGAGGAAATTGCGAAGGCGAAGATGCCCGACCTGACCGCGGCGGATCTGAATGCGGCCGTGCGCACGATCGCCGGCAGTGCCCGCAGCATGGGCGTCGACGTGGAGGGTGTGTAAATGGCCAACGTATCCAAACGCTACAAGTCGGTGCGTGCCAAGGTTGACCGCAGCAAGCTCTATGCGCTGAAAGACGCGCTGCAGCTGGTCAAGGAAGGCGCCACGGCAAAGTTCAACGAGGCGGTCGACGTCGCGATCAATCTTGGCATCGACGGCAAGAAATCGGACCAGAATGTGCGCGGTTCGGTCGTGCTGCCGCAGGGCACCGGAAAGACGGTGCGCGTGGCGGTGTTTGCCCAGGGCGACAAGGCTCAGCAGGCGAAGGACGCCGGCGCCGACCTCGTCGGTTTCGAGGATCTTGCTGCTGAAATCAAGGGCGGCAAGATGGATTTCGATGTGGTCATAGCGACGCCGGACGCCATGCGCGTGGTTGGTCAGCTGGGTCAGGTGCTGGGCCCGCGCGGCCTGATGCCGAACCCGAAGGTTGGCACGGTGACTCAGGATGTGACTCTCGCGGTGAAAAACGCCAAGGCCGGCCAGGTGCAGTACCGCGCCGACAAGGCGGGGATTGTTCAGTGTACGATCGGCCGTGCCTCATTCACCATCGATGCGCTGGAAGAAAACATCCGCGCGCTGGTCGATGCGGTGAACAAATCACGTCCGGCGGGGACCAAGGGCATCTACCTTAGGAAGGTGGCAGTTTCCAGCACCATGGGTCCCGGCGTGCGCGTCGATCAGTCGAGTTTTGTGCAGCAGCAATGATTTCAAGCCCCTGTGCTGGTGCGCAGGGCAGTAACTTTGGGCCGCCGGCAGTGCACCGCCGGCGGGTTGTCAAAGACCGTAGGTACCGAAAGGTTTAATTTTTGGACAAAGGCCCTAGGCCGGAAGCCGAAGTCCTACGCAGACGGTGTGCCCGAATCAGGTCAAACATGTTCATGTCTGGCTCCTGGATCAGTCGCCGTGCAGTACGGCGGGTATGCAAGGAAAAGATTATCCGGAAGGCTGAGAGGCAGTCCGGAGTGCTTTCCGGGCAATGCCCGCCGGCCATCGTTTAACGTTTAACGGAGAACGACCTTGAGTCTCAATCTGGAGCAGAAGCAAGCGGTGGTGGCCGAGGTGAGCGCGCAGATTGCGCAAGCCCAGACCATCGTACTCGCCGAGTACCGCAGCCTGCCCGTGGGAGCCATGACCGAATTGCGCAAAAAAGCGCGCGAGTCGGGCGTGTATTTCCGCGTTCTGAAGAATTCCCTGGCGCGCCGCGCCGTAGCCGAAACGCCGTTCAAGGCGCTGGCTGACCAGATGATCGGTCCGCTGGCCTACGGGATTTCGAGCGACCCGGTGGCGGCGGCCAAGGTGCTGCACGAGTTTTCGAAGGGTAATGAGCGTCTCGTGATCAAGGGCGGCGCAATGCCGAATGTCGTGATGAGTGCCGATGAAGTTGCGGCGCTCGCCAAGATGCCCGGCCGTCTGGAGCTGCTCGCAACCCTGCTCGGAACAATGCAGGCCCCCGTTGCGACCTTTGTGCGGACCCTCAACGAGGTGCCCTCCAAGTTCGTGCGTGCGCTTGCTGCCGTGCGTGATCAGAAAGAAAAGCAGGCGGCGTGAGTTCATTGCCTTCGGGCATGACGCCGCTGCAGTTAACTTATTGTTTTTATTAAACTTTTAGGTATTCAGGAGAACGACATGGCTGTTGCCAAAGCAGAAATCCTCGACGCGATCGCCGGTATGACCGTGCTTGAGTTGTCCCAGTTGATCAAAGAGATGGAAGAGAAGTTCGGCGTGTCGGCTGCTGCTGCCGCTGTCGCCGTGGCTGCCCCCGCCGCCGGTGGTGGCGCTGCAGCTGCCGAAGAAAAGACCGAATTCACCGTCAATCTGTTGAGTTCCGGTGCCAACAAGGTCAACGTCATCAAGGTGGTGCGTGCGGTAACCGGCCTTGGCCTGAAGGAAGCCAAGGATCTGGTCGACGGTGCGCCGAAGCCTGTGAAGGAAGGTGTGCCGAAGGCGGATGCCGAGGCGATCGCCAAGCAGATCACCGAGGCAGGCGGCACTGCCGAAATCAAGTAACTGCTGGACCTCGCGCCGGGCGGCACCTGCTGCCCGGCGCCTTTTGACTGATTTGCTGAAGGTCGAAAGTGGCAGGTCATACCGCACAACATGCGACTGTGACCTGCAACGTTTGACTTTCTGACTCTGCTCCGGAGTGGACATGGCCTATTCATTCACCGAAAAAAAACGCATTCGCAAGAGTTTCGCCAAGCGCGAGAGCGTATTGCAGGTACCGTACCTGCTGACGACCCAGCTCGAGTCGTTCGCGGCTTTCCTGCAGGAATTCACGCCGCCCAACGCGCGCAAGAATGAAGGCCTGCAGGCTGCGTTTACCAGCATTTTTCCGATCGAGAGCCACTCAAAGAATGCTCGCTTGGAGTTCGTCAATTACGCGTTGGGCGTGCCACCTTTCGACGTCAAGGAGTGCCAGCAGCGCGGCCTGACGCTGGCGGCACCGCTGCGCGCCAAGGTGCGCCTGACGATCATGGACAAGGAAGCGTCCAAGCCGACCGTCAAGGAAGTGAAGGAGCAGGAAGTCTACATGGGCGAGATCCCGCTGATGACCAATACCGGCTCGTTTGTCATCAACGGCACCGAGCGCGTGATTGTGTCCCAGTTGCACCGCTCCCCCGGCGTGTTTTTCGAGCACGACCGCGGCAAGACCCACTCCTCAGGCAAACTGCTTTTTTCGGCACGGATCATTCCCTACCGCGGTTCCTGGCTCGACTTTGAATACGACGCCAAGGATTACCTGTATTTCCGCGTGGACCGCCGCCGCAAGATGCCGGTCACAATACTGCTGAAGGCCCTTGGCCATTCTTCCGAGCAGATCCTCAAGGAGTTCTTCGAGTTCGACACCTTCCACATTTCCAAGGGTGGCGTGGAGTTCGAACTGAAGCCGGAGCGGATGCGTGGCGAAACCGCCCGATTCGACATTACCGCGAAAGGCGGCAAGCTGATTGTCGCCAAGGATAAGCGGATCACGGTAAAGCATGTCCGTGACATGGAGGCGGCCGGACTCAAGCGTCTCGATGTGCCCGAGGATTTTCTGCTCGGACGCGCGCTGGCACGGAACGTGATCGACAAGTCCACTGGAGAACTGGTGGCGAACGCCAACGACGAGATCACCGAAGAGGTGCTCGCCAAGCTGCGGGAAGCCGGCGTGGACAGCATCGAGACTATTTATACCAATGATCTTGATCAGGGCCCGTACATTTCCCAAACTCTGCGCATCGACGAAACGGCTGACCAGCTGGCAGCGCAGATCGCGATCTACAGGATGATGCGTCCTGGCGAACCGCCGACCGAAGATGCCGTAAAAACACTGTTCAACGGCCTGTTCTTCTCGGCGGATCGTTATGACCTGTCGGCCGTTGGTCGCATGAAATTCAACCGCCGGGTCGGCCGTTCGGAACTGACCGGCGACAATACGCTGTCGCCTGACGACATCGTCGCGGTAATTCGCATCCTGGTCGAGCTTCGCAATGGCAAGGGGGAGATCGACGATATCGACCACCTCGGCAATCGCCGCGTGCGGTCGGTGGGCGAACTGGCCGAAAACCAGTTCCGTGCCGGACTTGTGCGCGTCGAGCGTGCGGTGCGGGAACGCCTGTCTCAGGCGGAGTCCGACAACCTGATGCCGCACGACTTGATCAACGCCAAGCCGGTGTCGGCGGCGATCCGTGAGTTCTTCGGCTCCTCGCAGCTGTCGCAGTTCATGGACCAGACCAACCCGCTGTCGGAAATCACCCACAAGCGCCGCGTTTCAGCGCTGGGACCAGGCGGTTTGACCCGCGAGCGTGCCGGTTTCGAAGTGCGCGACGTGCATCCGACCCATTACGGCAGGGTCTGCCCGATCGAGACGCCGGAAGGCCCGAACATCGGCCTGATCAACTCGTTGGCGATCTACGCGCGCACCAACGACTACGGTTTTCTCGAGACTCCGTACCGCAAGGTGACGGACAGCAAGGTCTCGGACGAGATTCATTACCTGTCGGCGATCGAGGAGGGCAAATTCGTGATTGCCCAGGCCAACGCTGCCCTTGACAAGAATGGCAAGTTCACCGACGAGCTGGTTTCCTGCCGGCATCACAATGAATTTGCACTTTCGTCACCTGATCGCATCGAGTACATGGACGTGGCGCCCGCGCAGGCCGTTTCTGTGGCGGCTTCACTGATTCCCTTCCTTGAGCATGACGACGCCAACCGTGCGCTTATGGGCTCCAACATGCAGCGCCAGGCCGTACCCTGCCTGCGTGCCGAAAAGCCGCTGGTTGGCACCGGTCTGGAGCGCACCGTGGCGGTCGACTCCGGCACTGCTGTGCAGGCGCGACGCGGTGGCGTGGTTGATTACATCGATGCCGGCCGCATCGTGGTGCGTGTCAATGACGACGAAACCTCCGCCGGTGAAGTTGGCGTGGACATCTACAACCTGGTGAAGTATCAGCGTTCAAATCAGAACACCAACATCAACCAGCGGCCGCTGGTCAAGGTGGGTGACCATATCGCCCGCGGAGACGTGGTTGCCGACGGCGCTTCGACCGACATGGGTGAACTGGCCCTGGGGCAGAACATGCTGGTCGCGTTTATGCCCTGGAACGGTTACAACTTCGAAGACTCGATTCTTATTTCCGAGCGGGTTGTTGCCGATGACCGCTTTACCTCGATCCACATTGAGGAACTTTCGGTGGTCGCCCGTGATACCAAGCTGGGACCCGAGGAGATCACCCGGGATATTTCCAACCTGTCGGAGTCGCAACTGGGTCATCTCGACGAGTCGGGGATCATTCACATCGGCGCTGAAGTCGAGGCGGGTGACGTGCTGGTCGGAAAAGTGACGCCTAAGGGCGAAACCCAGCTGACGCCTGAAGAGAAGCTGCTGCGCGCAATCTTCGGTGAAAAGGCTTCGGACGTGAAGGACACCAGCCTTCGCGTGCCTTCCGGCATGTCGGGAACGGTCATCGATGTCCAGGTGTTCACCCGCGAGGGCATCGAGCGAGACAAGCGTGCCCAGCAGATCATCGACGACGAGTTGAAGCGCTACAAGAAAGACCTCGGCGATCAGTTGCGCATTGTCGAGAACGACGCGTTTGAACGGCTTGAACGGCTGCTCAACGGAAAAAGCGCGAATGGCGGTCCGAAGAAGCTCGCCAAGGGTACCAAGATTACCAAGACTTACCTGACCGAAGTCGAGCGCCACAGCTGGTTCGACATTCGCCTGGCGAACGAAGAGTCTGCTGCGCAGATGGAGCAGATCAAGGAAAGCCTTGCCCAGACAAAGCTGCAGTTTGACAAGGCCTACGACGAGAAGAAGAAAAAGCTTACCAGCGGCGATGAACTACCGCCTGGCGTGCAGAAAATGGTCAAGGTTTACCTGGCGGTCAAGCGCCAGTTGCAACCTGGCGACAAGATGGCTGGCCGCCATGGCAACAAGGGTGTTATCTCGAAAATCACCCCGGTCGAGGATATGCCGCACATGGCCGACGGCACTCCCGTCGACATTGTGCTCAATCCGCTGGGCGTGCCTTCGCGGATGAACGTAGGTCAGATCCTCGAGACCCACCTCGGTTGGGCAGCGAAAGGGCTGGGTATCCGCATCGGCGAGATGCTCAAGTCACAGGCCAAGGCGGCAGATGTGCGCAAGATGCTGGACAAGATCTACAACACCAACGGCAAACCAGTCGACCTCGACACTTTGAAGGACGAAGAGGTAATCGAACTGGCCACCAATCTGCGCAACGGCGTTCCTTTTGCGACGCCTGTGTTCGATGGTGCGACCGAGGTGGAGATCGGGCAGATGCTGGATCTCGCCTACCCGGCTGACGACGAGCGCACGAAAAGACTCGGCTTTACGCCCAGCAAGACACAGGTGACGCTGTATGACGGCCGTACTGGTGACCCGTTCGAAAGGCCGGTCACTGTCGGCTACATGCACATGCTAAAGCTGCATCATCTTGTTGACGACAAGATGCACGCGCGTTCGACCGGCCCGTACAGTCTGGTGACCCAGCAGCCGCTGGGTGGCAAGGCACAGTTCGGTGGCCAGCGTTTCGGCGAGATGGAAGTGTGGGCGCTGGAAGCTTACGGCGCGGCTTACGTGTTGCAGGAGATGCTCACGGTCAAGTCGGACGACACCGAGGGCCGGCGCAAGGTCTACGAGTCCATCGTCAAGGGCGATCACCGCATCGAGGCTGGCATGCCGGAATCCTTTAACGTGCTGGTCAAGGAGATCCGCTCGCTGGCGATCGACATCGATCTCGACCGCAACCGGTATTGATAGGGAACCAAGGAACGGCGGCTGAAGCAAGCCGCCGGACGCAGCGAACCGCGCAGCACGGCAAAGATTACGTAGGAGTTTGCGATGAAAGCACTGCTTGATTTGTTCAAACAGGTTACGCAGGAAGAGGAATTCGATGCGATCAAGATCGGACTGGCCTCTCCTGAGAAGATCCGTTCCTGGTCGTACGGCGAGGTAAAGAAGCCGGAAACGATCAATTACCGTACGTTCAAGCCCGAGCGCGATGGCTTGTTTTGCGCGAAAATTTTCGGGCCGACCAAGGACTATGAGTGCTTGTGCGGCAAATACAAGCGCCTGAAGCACCGAGGCGTGATTTGCGAGAAATGCGGCGTTGAGGTGACTCTGTCGAAAGTCCGGCGCGAGCGCATGGGCCACATTGAACTTGCGAGCCCGGTCGCGCATATCTGGTTTCTGAAGTCCTTGCCGTCACGCCTGGGCATGGTGCTCGACATGACGCTGCGTGACATCGAACGTGTGCTTTATTTTGAAGCCTATGTGGTGACCGATCCGGGCATGACGCCGCTTAAGCGCTGTCAGTTGATGACCGAGGATGATTACCTGGCGAAGGTCGAGGAATACGGTGACGATTTCAGCGCTTATATGGGCGCCGAGGGCGTGCGCTCCCTGCTGCGCAGCCTGGATCTCAACCACGAGGTCGAAACGCTGCGCGTCGATCTCAAGGCGACCAGCTCCGAAACCAAGATCAAGAAAATATCCAAGCGCCTGAAAGTGCTGGAAGCGTTTCAGAAGTCGGGCATCAAGCCCGACTGGATGGTCCTGGAGGTGCTGCCGGTGCTGCCGCCGGAACTGCGTCCGCTGGTCCCGCTGGATGGCGGACGTTTCGCAACTTCTGACCTGAACGATCTATATCGCAGGGTCATCAACCGTAACAACCGCCTTAAGCGGCTGCTCGAATTGAAGGCGCCCGAAATCATTGTGCGCAATGAGAAGCGCATGTTGCAGGAAGCAGTCGACTCGCTGCTCGACAACGGCCGTCGCGGCAAGGCGATGACCGGTGCCAACAAGCGACCGTTGAAGTCGCTGGCCGACATGATCAAGGGCAAGGGAGGACGCTTCCGCCAGAACCTGCTGGGCAAACGCGTCGATTACTCGGGCCGCTCGGTCATTGTGGTCGGCCCGCAACTGAGATTGCACCAGTGCGGCCTGCCGAAGAAGATGGCGCTTGAACTGTTCAAGCCCTACATCTTCAACAAGCTCGAGGTCATGGGGCTTGCGACCACCATCAAGGCGGCAAAACGCATGGTCGAGAGCGAGGAGCCCATTGTCTGGGACATCCTTGAGGAAGTGATCCGTGAGCACCCGGTTATGCTGAACCGGGCGCCGACGCTGCACCGCCTGGGCATTCAGGCCTTCGAGCCGGTGCTGATCGAGGGCAAAGCAATCCAGCTTCATCCTCTGGTCTGCGCGGCATTCAATGCTGACTTCGACGGCGATCAGATGGCCGTCCACGTGCCGCTGTCGCTGGAGGCGCAGATGGAAGCGCGCACGCTTATGCTGTCATCGAACAATGTGTTGTCGCCGGCGAACGGAGATCCGATCATCGTGCCGTCGCAGGATATTGTGCTTGGTCTCTACTACACGACGCGCGAGAGACTGGGCGCCCGCGGCGAGGATTCGCACTTCATAAACCTGGCCGAGGTGTCCCGCGCCTATGAAACCGGTCAGGTCGAAATCAGCGCACGCATTCATGTCCGCATCAAGGAGACGGAGGTCGCCGAAGACGGTTCGAAACGCGAGAAACTGACGCGTTACCAGACTACCGTCGGTCGCGCACTTTTGTCGGAGATACTTCCCCACGGGTTGCCTTTCGAGTTCATCAACAAGGCGCTGAAAAAGAAGGAAATCTCGAAGATCATCAACGCCAGCTTCCGCCGCTGCGGTCTGCGCGAAACAGTGATTTTTGCGGACAAGCTGATGTACAAAGGCTTCTCTATGGCGACCCGCGCCGGCCTCTCGATCGCGGTTGACGACATGCTGGTGCCGATGCAGAAGAACGACATCATCGGTGAGGCCGAGAAGGAAGTTCAGGAGATCGAGAAGCAGTACACCTCCGGCCTGGTGACCCAGGGTGAGCGCTACAACAAGGTCGTGGATATCTGGGGCCGCGCTGGCGACCTCGTCGCCAAGGCAATGATGGAGCAGTTGGGGGTAGAGCCGGTGATCGAGTGGGAAGCCAAGACACGCGAATGGAAACCGCGGCTCGACAAGAAGGGCGCTCCGGTGATGCAGGAGTCCTTCAATTCGATTTACATGATGGCCGACTCGGGAGCGCGCGGTTCAGCCGCCCAGATTCGCCAGCTGGCCGGCATGCGCGGATTGATGGCCAAGCCGGACGGCTCGATCATCGAGACGCCGATCACGGCAAATTTCCGTGAAGGCCTGAACGTTCTGCAGTACTTCATATCGACGCACGGTGCCCGCAAGGGTCTGGCGGATACCGCGCTAAAGACGGCGAACTCCGGCTATCTGACCCGCAGGCTGGTTGACGTGACCCAGGATCTGGTGGTTACGGAGGAGGATTGCGGTACAGACAACGGCGTGGTGATGAAGGCGCTTGTCGAAGGCGGTGAAGTGGTGGAAAGCCTGCGGGAGCGCGTTCTTGGCCGTGTCGCTGCGGCGGATATCGTCAATCCTGAAAATGGCGCGACCCTTTTCGAGGCTAATATCCTTCTAGACGAAGATGTCGTCGATGCGATCGAGGCGTCAGGCATCGATGAGGTGAAGGTGCGCACTCCTTTGACCTGCGCGACCCGTTATGGTCTTTGCACGCGGTGCTATGGCCGCGATTTGGGCCGCGGCTCGGTTGTCAATATCGGCGAAGCTGTCGGAGTGATCGCTGCGCAGTCGATCGGCGAGCCTGGCACCCAGCTGACAATGCGCACCTTCCACATCGGCGGCGCAGCATCCCGTACCGCAGTGGTCAGCCAGGTAGAGGGCAAGTCGGCGGGTGTGGTCCGTTATTCGGCCGGCATGCGTTACGTCTCGAACACCCGCGGTGAACTGGTAGCGATTTCACGCAACGGCGAGGTCATGATCCACGACGAGGCTAATCGTGAGCGCGAGCGCCACAAAGTGACTTACGGCGCGCTCCTACTGGCGCGCGACGGGCAAGCGGTCAAGCCGGGGCATGTGCTCGCAACCTGGGATCCGCACACACGTCCGATCATTACCGAGTATGCCGGACGCATCAAGTTTGAGAATGTCGAGGAAGGTGTCACCGTAGCGAAGCAGATCGATGAGGTTACCGGGCTGTCCACGCTGGTGGTAGTCGATCCCAAGCGGCGCGGCACCGCCCAGGCCAAAGGTTTGCGGCCCCAGGTCAAGTTGCTCGATGCCAACAGTCAGGAAATCAAGATCGCCGGTTCCGATCAATCGGTGAACATCACCTTTCAGATCGGCTGCATCATTACCGTGCGCGATGGCCAGGAAGTCGGCGTCGGCGAGGTGCTGGCGCGGATCCCTCAAGAGACCTCCAAGACGCGCGACATTACCGGTGGTTTGCCGCGTGTCGCGGAGTTGTTCGAGGCGCGCTCACCGAAAGATGCAGGCATGCTCGCCGAAGTTACCGGCACGGTGTCGTTTGGCAAGGACACCAAGGGTAAGCAACGTCTGGTCATCACCGATCTTGACGGGGTTGCCCATGAGTTCCTGATCGCCAAGGACAAGCATGTGATGGCTCATGACGGGCAGGTGGTCAACAAGGGCGAAATGATCGTCGATGGTCCTGCGGATCCCCATGACATCCTGCGCCTGCTGGGTGTGGAGGCACTCGCGCGTTACATCTGCAACGAGGTGCAGGACGTTTACCGCCTGCAAGGCGTGAAAATCAATGACAAGCACATCGAGGTAATCGTTCGTCAGATGTTGCGTCGGGTACTCATTACCGACGCCTGTGACACGCGATTTATCACCGGCGAGCAGCTTGAGCGCGCTGAAGTGCTGGAAGTAAACGAGCGCGCGGAAGCCGAAGGCAAGGAGCCTGCGCAGTACGAGTATGTGCTTCTCGGTATCACCAAGGCTTCGCTGTCCACGGATTCGTTCATCTCGGCCGCTTCCTTTCAGGAGACTACGCGGGTGCTCACGGAGGCGGCGATCATGGGCAAACGCGACGAACTTCGCGGCCTGAAGGAAAACGTCATCGTCGGCCGTCTGATTCCTGCAGGGACGGGCTTGGCTTACCACCGTGTGCGTCGCCAGCAGATCCTGCAGGCGGAACTCGACCAAGCGGCTGCGGCGGCCGAAGCTGCTGCCATCGAGCCGACCTCCTCCGAGGGCGAAGAGCAGGTAGCTTGACAGTAATGATTCAAGCCCATAAACTCGATAGTCTTTTTTGGGCGTGGTGCGTCCTCAGATTTCGCACTGGCCCGCAGAGGTAAATTGCCGGGACGGCGGAAACGCCGTCCCCGCATTTTTTGGGGTAGAGGCCTTAATTCAGGCCATCGGGCAGCAGTTTAAGCTCGTAGCAATCGGAATATCGTCGTAACTTATTGAGAAGCAAGGAAAAATGCCGACCGTAAACCAACTGGTGCGTAAACCTCGGGAAGCGCCCCGCACAAAAAGCAAGGTGCCTGCGCTGGCAGGCAGCCCGCAGAAGCGCGGAGTGTGCACTCGCGTCTACACAACAACTCCCAAAAAACCGAATTCGGCGCTGCGCAAGGTGGCCAAAGTCCGTCTGACCAATGGCTTCGAGGTCATTGGCTACATCGGCGGTGAGGGCCACAACCTGCAGGAACACTCGGTTGTGCTGATCCGCGGCGGCCGCGTCAAGGATCTGCCTGGCGTGCGTTACCACATTGTGCGCGGCAGTCTGGATACGGCAGGCGTCAAGGACCGTAAACAGAGCCGCTCGAAGTACGGCGCGAAGCGCGCCAAGGCAGCTTGATAGGGGATCAGGGAATATGCCACGTCGTAGAGAAGTGCCCAAGCGCGAAGTCCTGCCGGATCCCAAATTCGGTAGTGCGGACGTATCCAAATTCATCAATGTGCTGATGACCAGCGGCAAGAAATCAGTGGCCGAGCGAATCATGTACGGCGCGCTGGAGCAGATCAGCAAGAAAAGCGGCAAGGATGCTTTGGAGGTCTTCAACCAGGCGGTGAACAACGTCAAGCCGATGGTGGAGGTCAAGAGCCGCCGCGTGGGCGGTGCCAACTACCAAGTGCCTGTCGAGGTGCGCTCGGTGCGCAGGATGGCCCTTGCGATGCGCTGGTTGCGCGATGCGGCGCGTGGCCGCAGTGAAAAATCAATGGGCGCCCGTCTTGCCGGCGAGCTCGCGGAAGCGGCTGAGGGCCGTGGCGGCGCAATGAAAAAGCGTGAAGAAGTGCATCGTATGGCGGAAGCCAACAAGGCCTTCTCGCATTACCGGTTCTGATGCCGGCGGCTGAAGGGTAACGAACGTGCCACGCAAGACACCAATCGAACGCTATCGCAACATCGGGATTTCCGCGCATATTGATGCGGGGAAAACCACGACTACCGAGCGCGTGCTGTTTTATACCGGCGTCAACCACAAGATCGGCGAAGTGCACGACGGCGCTGCGACGATGGACTGGATGGAGCAGGAGCAAGAGCGTGGTATCACCATCACGTCCGCGGCGACCACTTGTTACTGGCGCGGAATGGGCGCGAACTATCCCGAGCACCGCGTAAATATCATCGATACTCCTGGGCACGTTGACTTCACGATTGAGGTGGAGCGCTCGATGCGTGTGCTTGATGGCGCCTGCATGGTGTATTGCGCGGTCGGTGGTGTGCAACCCCAGTCCGAGACGGTATGGCGCCAAGCCAACAAGTATGGGGTTCCCCGGCTGGCGTTCGTCAACAAGATGGACCGCACGGGCGCGAATTTCTTCCGTGTGCATGACCAGATGCGTTCGCGCCTCAAGGCCAATCCGATTCCTATCCAGGTTCCCATCGGAGTCGAAGAGAATTTCCGTGGCGTGGTCGATCTGGTCAAGATGAAGGCCGTGGTTTGGGACGAGGCGTCCCAGGGTATCAAATTCGAATACATTGATGTTCCGGCAGAACTTGCCGAAGTTGCTGCTGAGTGGCGCGGAAAAATGCTTGAAGCCGCTGCAGAGGCCAGCGAGGAACTGATGAACAAGTACCTCGAGGCAGGTGACTTGTCCGAGGAAGAGCTAAAACAGGGGCTGCGCCTGCGCACGATTGCAGGTGAAATCGTGCCGATGCTTTGCGGTTCCGCGTTCAAGAACAAGGGCGTTCAGGCGATGCTGGACGCGGTCATCGATTACCTTCCTTCCCCGGTTGATATCCCGCCGGTAAAGGGTATTCTGGAGAACGAGCAGGAAGGCTTGCGCAAGGCGGAGGACAGTGAACCGTTCTCGGCGCTGGCCTTCAAGATCATGACCGACCCGTTTGTCGGTCAGTTGACTTTCATTCGTGTTTATTCCGGCACCCTGAATTCGGGGGATACGGTTTACAACGCAGTCAAGCAGCGCAAGGAACGCATCGGCCGTATTCTGTTGATGCATGCCAATCAGCGCGAAGAAATCAAGGAAATTTGCGCAGGTGACATCGTTGCGGCCGTAGGGCTCAAGGATGTGGTCACCGGCGATACCCTCTGCGATCCATCCAAGATCATCACGCTGGAGCGGATGATTTTCCCCGAGCCGGTGATTCACGTCGCCGTGGAGCCGAAAACCAAGGCTGACCAGGAGAAAATGGGCATTGCGCTCAATCGGCTGGCTCAGGAAGACCCTTCGTTCCGGGTTCGCACAGACGAGGAATCTGGCCAGACCATTATTTCAGGCATGGGCGAGCTGCACCTCGAGATCATTGTCGACCGCATGAAGCGCGAATTTAGCGTGGAAGCCAATGTCGGCGCTCCGCAGGTGGCCTATCGCGAGACGATCCGCAAGTCCTGCGACAAGGTTGAAGGCAAATTCGTCAAGCAGTCAGGCGGCCGCGGCCAGTACGGGCATGTTTGGCTCAAGGTTGAGCCGAATGAAACCGGCAAGGGTTATGAGTTCGTTGACGCCATCAAGGGTGGATCGGTGCCCCGGGAATATATCCCGGCCGTGCAGAAAGGTATTCTTGAGGCGATTCCCTCTGGCGTGCTCGCAGGATTTCCTGTGGTGGATGTCAAGGTCACGCTGTTCGACGGTTCTTACCACGAGGTCGATTCGAACGAAAACGCGTTCAAGATGGCCGGGCTTATGGCGTTCAAGGAAGGGCTGCGCCGTGCGAACCCAGCGTTGCTTGAGCCGATTATGGCGGTCGAGGTGGAAACCCCGGAAGACTTCACCGGCAACGTCATGGGCGACCTGAGTTCCCGTCGTGGTGTTATCCAGGGCATGGATGACATTCCTGGTGGTGGCAAAACACTGAAGGCGGAAGTGCCGCTGAAGGAAATGTTCGGTTATTCGACGACCCTGCGCTCGTTGACTCAGGGGCGCGCGACCTACACGATGGAATTCAAGCACTATTCGGAAGCGCCCCGCAGTATCGCCGACGAAATCATCAACAAGCAATCCGGCAAAGACGAAAAGAAATAAGGAAACATCATCATGGCCAAGGGTAAATTTGAGCGTACGAAGCCGCACGTGAACGTTGGAACGATTGGACACGTGGACCATGGCAAGACGACGTTGACGGCGGCGATCACGACGGTTCTGTCGGCGAAATTTGGTGGCGAGGCGAAGGGTTACGACCAGATTGACGCGGCGCCGGAGGAGAAGGCGCGCGGCATCACGATCAACACGGCG
>JAUXYA010000005.1 GCA_030684405.1 Burkholderiales bacterium
GAGATGGTGATGCCGGGGGACAACATTTCGATCACGGTGGCGCTGATTCAGCCGATCGCGATGGAAGAGGGGCTGCGCTTCGCGATTCGCGAAGGTGGCCGTACCGTCGGCGCCGGCGTCGTCGCCAAGGTTATCGAGTAAAGAACATGGCCACCTTGAAAAGTCAGAAAATCCGCATTCGCCTGAAGGCGTTTGACTACCGGTTGATCGACCAGTCGGCGCTGGAAATCGTGGAAACCGCGAAGCGCACCGGTGCCGTGGTCAAAGGACCGATTCCGTTGCCTACCCGCAAACAGCGCTTCGACCTGCTGCGTTCACCGCACGTCAACAAGACGTCGCGGGAGCAGTTGGAGATACGCAGTCATTTGCGACTGATGGACATCATCGATCCGACCGACAAGACGGTCGATGCACTGATGAAGCTCGATCTTCCGGCAGGCGTAGACGTAGAAATCAAGCTGTAACCGTTGTGCCGGGCGCAGTGGCGCCCACGTAGTTAAATATGGAAGTGCCGGCCAATTGAAGTCGGCGCCTTTTTAAAAGGTAATTAAAACATGAAGTTAGGACTGGTCGGCCGCAAAGTCGGCATGACGCGGATATTCACCGATGACGGAGACACCATCCCGGTGACTGTCGTCGATGTGTCGAACAACCGCGTTTCCCAAATCAAAACCCCCGAAACCGACGGCTATGCTGCCGTGCAGCTTGCATTCGGCAAGCGTCGCCCCTCACGCGTGCGCAAGCCGTCTGCCGGACATTTTGCCAAGGCCGCCATTGAAGCCGGTCGCGTATTGCGTGAGTTCCCGGTAGGCCCTGAGGTACTGGCGGACATGAAGATTGGGGCACCAATAGCCGCCACGATTTTCGAAGTCGGCCAGTACGTCGACGTCACCGGGGTGTCGCAGGGCAAGGGCTTTGCCGGCGTCATCAAGCGCCACCATTTCTCTTCGAACCGCGCCAGTCACGGTAACTCGGTCTCGCACAACAAGCCGGGTTCGATCGGCATGGCGCAGGATCCCGGTCGTGTGTTTCCTGGCAAAAAAATGGCTGGTCACATGGGGGCCGTCAAGCGTACCCAGCAATCACTGGAAATTGTGCGCATCGATGCGGAGCGCAATCTGCTTCTGATCCGTGGTGCCGTTCCCGGATCGCGAGGCGGTGATGTCATGGTGCGGCCTGCAGTTCGCGCCCGCCGTGTGGCGGCGGTCAAACAGGGCGGCAAAGCCGCCGCGGCGAAGTAAGGGCGCTGAGCATGGAACTTAATGTAATCAACGAACAGGGTAAGCCGACGGCGAAGCTGACGGCTTCCGATACCGCATTCGGGCGTGAATACAACGAGGCACTAGTCCATCAGGTTGTCACGGCCTACATGGCCAATGCCCGCAAGGCGACACGCGCACAGAAAGATCGCGGCACCGTTTCTCACACGACCGCCAAGCCATGGCGCCAGAAGGGAACGGGCCGTGCGCGTGCCGGCATGTCGTCCAGCCCGTTGTGGCGTGGTGGCGGACGGATTTTCCCGAATACTCCGGACGAAAACTATTCGCACAAGCTCAACCGCAAGATGTATCGCGCGGGAATGATGTCGATCCTTTCCCAGTTGGCGCGCGAAGACCGGCTGGCAGTGGTTGATTCATTCACCATTGAGGCACCGAAAACCAAACTCCTGGCGACAAAGCTGAAAATAATGGGCATGGAGAGCGTGCTGATTATTACTGACAGCCTGGATGAGAATCTCCGGTTGTCTTCGCGCAACCTGCCCAACGTGATGATTATCGATGTTAACCATGCTGATCCGGTGAACCTGATCCGGCACGGCAAGGTGCTGATGACCAAGGGCGCGGTTGGCAAGATTGAGGAGTTGCTGGCATGAGCGCATTCAGTACTGAACGACTGGCCCAGGTTCTGCTTGCTCCGGTAATTTCGGAGAAGAGCACCCATGTTGGCGAGAAAAACAACCAGGTGGTCTTCCGGGTGGCGCGCGATGCTACAAAGCCCGAAATCAAGGCTGCCGTACAGGAAATGTTTGGCAAGAAGGACGAGGAACTCGAGATCCTGAACGTTCGTATTGTCAATGTTCGCGGCAAGGAAAAGCGCTTCGGCAAGTTTACCGGCCGTCGCAGTTCGTGGAAAAAGGCCTATGTCTCGGTTAAGCCGGGACAGGAGATCACCTTTGCTGAAGGGGAGGTGAAGTAATGCTGATCAAAGTCAAACCGACATCGCCGGGCCGTCGTGGCCTGGTCAAGGTCGTTACCCCCGGCCTGCATAAGGGCAAACCGGTTGCGAATCTGGTCGAGAGCCAGCCCAAGAAGGCGGGACGGAATGCGCATGGCCGCATCACGATGCGTCACAAGGGCGGTGGCCACAAGCAGCATTATCGGACTGTCGATTTCAAGCGGGCCAAGGACGCCATTCCGGCGAAAGTTGAACGGATCGAGTACGATCCCAACCGCAGTGCGCATCTGGCATTGCTGTGTTATGCGGATGGCGAGCGCCGCTACGTGATCGCGACCCGCGGTCTGGCGGTTGGCATGCAGCTCATATCGGGATCCGAAGCGCCGATCAAGCCGGGCAACGCCCTGCCCCTTAGGAACATTCCAGTGGGCACCACGATCTGCTGTGTGGAAATGATGCCTGGCAAGGGCGCGCAGATCGCGCGTGCCGCCGGCACGTCGGTGCAGCTGCTTGCACGCGAAGGTGAATACGCGCAGCTGCGGCTGCGTTCCGGGGAAATCCGCAAGGTGCACGTGAATTGCCGAGCCACTATTGGCGAAGTGGGCAATGAAGAACACTCCCTGGAGTCGATCGGCAAGGCGGGACGTGTCCGCTGGCGCGGTATTCGCCCGACGGTCAGGGGTGTGGCGATGAACCCGATCGACCATCCGCACGGTGGTGGTGAAGGCCGGACGGCTGCAGCTCAGGCGCCGGTTAGCCCATGGGGCGTCATGTGCAAGGGTTACAAGACGCGTAAGAACAAACGCACCAGCGGAATGATCATTCGTCGCCGCAATGCGAAAGCCACGGCTTAAGGGGTAGAGATGTCACGTTCCATCAAAAAAGGCCCGTTTGTAGATCACCACCTGATGCAAAAGGTGGAAACCGCCCGCGCGGCTTCGGACAAGCGCCCTATCAAAACATGGTCGCGCCGTTCCACGATACTGCCGGATTTCGTCGGCTTGACGATCGCCGTTCATAACGGGAAGCAGCATGTTCCGGTTTATGTGACAGAAAACATGGTTGGCCACAAGCTGGGCGAGTTTGCGCATACCCGGGTTTTCAAAGGGCATTCGAAGGCTGGCGGCGACAAGAAGTCCTCCCCGACTCCGGCGGCCAAGTAAGGTAAAACGAAATGAATACGACAGCCAAACTGCACGGCGTCAGGCTTTCCGCTCAGAAGGGGCGTCTGGTCGCGGATCTGATTCGCGGCAAGACCGTGGAAAGCGCGCTTAACATTCTGAGTTTTTCGCCCAAGAAGGGCGCGGTGATCATCCGCAAGGTTCTGGAGTCCGCAATTGCCAATGCGGAACACAACGACGGTGCGGACATCGATGAACTCAAGATCACCAGCATTTTTGTGGAAAAAGGACCCGTCATGAAGCGCTTTTCGGCGCGAGCGAAGGGCCGGGGCGTACGTATTTTGAAGCCGACCTGCCACGTTTACGTGACTGTCGGCGACGGAAGGAAGTAAGCATGGGTCAGAAAATTCATCCGATTGGCTTTCGACTGGCCTTCAATCGCAATTGGGCCTCGCGCTGGTATGCCAACAACAAGAACTTTGCCAGCATGCTTCTCGAGGACATCAAGGTTCGCGATTACCTGAAACAAAGGCTGGCCCAGGCGGCGGTTTCGCGGGTAGTTATTGAGCGCCCGGCGAAGAACGCGCGCATCACAGTATTCAGTGCTCGCCCCGGCATGGTCATCGGAAAAAAGGGCGAGGACATTGAGCGACTCAAGGGCGATCTGCAAAAGATGCTTGGTGTTCCGGTGCACGTCAATATCGAGGAAGTGCGCAAGCCCGAACTGGATGCCCAACTAATTGCTGATTCCATTGTTCAGCAGTTGCAGAAACGGATCATGTTCCGTCGCGCCATGAAACGCGCGATTACCAACGCGATGCGTCTCGGAGCGCAGGGCATCAAGATTATGAGCGCAGGCCGTCTCAACGGCATCGAGATTGCACGGACCGAATGGTATCGCGAGGGCCGGGTTCCGTTGCATACCTTGCGCGCTGACATCGATTACGGATTTTCCGAGGCCAAAACCAGCTATGGCGTGATTGGCGTCAAAGTGTGGGTATTCAAGGGCGAAGTGATCGGCAAAAACGAGCATCCGGGGCTTGCTGCGGCAACTCCGGCGGAAGAACCCGCACCAGCGCCGGCTCGCAAGCCGCGCCGTACAACTGCAAAAACAGGAGCAAAACGTGCTACAGCCAGCCAGGCGTAAATACCGCAAGGAGCAAAAGGGCCGGAACACCGGCGTTGCGACCCGCGGCAACAAGGTGAGCTTTGGCGAGTACGGTCTGAAGGCCATCGGCCGGGGGCGCTTGACCGCCCGTCAGATCGAGGCGGCTCGCAGGGCCATGACCCGGCATATAAAGCGTGGTGGCCGGATCTGGATCCGAATTTTTCCCGACAAGCCTATTTCGCGCAAACCAGCCGAGGTTCGCATGGGCAACGGCAAGGGGAATCCCGAGTACTGGGTCGCCGAGATCCAGCCGGGCAAGGTTCTTTACGAAATGGATGGTGTTAACGAAGTGATTGCGAAGGAGGCCTTCCGCCTTGCCGCGGCAAAGCTGCCCATCGCAACAACGTTTGTCCACCGTCTGGTGGGAGGTTGATCCATGAAAGTTAGTGAACTGCGGGGCAAATCTCCTGAAGATCTGCGTAAGGAATTGGAATCCCTGCTCAAGGCGCAGTTTTCCTTGCGCATGCAGAAGGCAACGCAGCAGTTGTCGAACACCAGCCAGCTTCGCAAGGTGCGCCGGGACATCGCGCGCGTCCGCACGGTGCTGGGAAACAAGGCTTAATTGGCAGGGATCAACATGACTGAAGCTAATAAACGGACGCTGACGGGGCGTGTGGTCAGCGACAAGATGGACAAGACGGTGACAGTGCTGGTCGAGCGGCGGGTCAAGCACCCCCTTCTTGGCAAAATAATTATGCGTTCAAAAAAATACCACGCACATGATGCCAACGACGAATATCGCGAAGGCGATATCGTGCTGATCGAAGAGTGCCGCCCGTTGGCCAAAACCAAGGCCTGGCAGGTGATCAAGCTTGTCGAGAAGTCACGGGGCGTTTGAAAGTTCTTGTATTTTAGGTGGGCAGGTAATATACTGCTCGGCTGTATTTTTCGCTGCCTCTGGTTGGCGAAACCATGCCCGAACGGGCTCCAAGACTGACTCTCTGCAGATGGGGGTCAAGTTGGTGATAAAGACAAGCAGGAAAAATCATGATTCAGATGCAATCCATATTGGACGTTGCTGACAACACGGGTGCGCGTGCCGTCATGTGCATAAAGGTTCTTGGCGGGTCCAAGCGCCGTTACGCAGGCATCGGGGACGTTATCAAAGTCAGCATCAAGGACGCCGCTCCCCGCGGACGCGTAAAAAAAGGCGAGGTCTATAACGCGGTAGTGGTGCGTACCGCTAAAGGTGTGCGTCGCAACGATGGTTCATTGCTCAAGTTCGACGGAAACGCAGCCGTACTGCTCAACCAGAAACTGGAGCCGATCGGGACCCGGATTTTCGGACCCGTCACCCGCGAACTGCGCACCGAGCGATTCATGAAGATCGTTTCCCTGGCTCCGGAAGTGTTGTAGAGGACGTATACGCATATGCGCAAAATCAGAAAAGGCGACGACGTAGTCGTACTTACCGGTCGAGATCGCAGCAAGCGCGGCACCGTGCTGCGCATTGTTGATGACGAGCGCCTGCTCGTTGAGGGTATCAACCGTGTGAAGAAGCACCAGCGGCCCAATCCGGCCAAGGGTTCGACCGGCGGCATTATCGACAAGGAGATGCCGATACATGTTTCGAATTTGGCCCTGTTCAATCCGGTTACGAAAAAAGCCGACCGGATCGGCATCCGTCAGCTGAAAGACGGGCGCCGCGTCCGTTATTTCAAGTCCAATGGCGAAGTGGTTGATGTATGAGCACCGATAAAGACACCAAGAAGGCGAAGCCCGCCAAGGAACCGAAAGCTGCGCCGTCCAAGAAGGTGGCGAAGGAATCCAAGTCCGCTGCAGCATCCGGCGCCCAGGCCAAGCAGGGAAAGCCCGCTCGTCCGGCAGCACCGGCACGTTTAAGCACGTTCTACAAAGAAAAGGTTGCTGCCGAACTGACCAAGAAATTCGGCTATTCCAGCCCGATGCAGGTTCCGAGGATCGAGAAGGTTGTCCTCAATATGGGTGTTGGCGAGGCGGTTGCCGACAAGAAGATCATGGACTACGCGGTTGGCGACATGACCAAGATTGCCGGTCAGAAGCCGCTGGTCACGAAGTCGCGCAAGGCGATTGCTAATTTCAAGATTCGCGAAGGTTACCCGGTCGGCTGCAAGGTCACCCTCCGCGGCGCCCGCATGTACGAATTTATTGATCGCCTGGTCAGCATCGCCTTGCCGCGGGTTCGTGATTTCCGCGGCATCTCTGGCCGCAGCTTTGATGGACGTGGCAACTACAACATGGGCGTCAAGGAACAGATCATTTTTCCCGAGATCGAGTATGACAAGATCGATGCGTTACGCGGTCTGAACATTACGATTTCAACGACTGCAAAGTCCGATGAGGAAGCACGGGCTCTGCTGTCGGCGTTCAAATTCCCTTTCCGGAACTGAGGAAAACCGTATGTCCAAGCTTGCACTGATTAATCGTGAGCAGAAACGCCGCAAAACCGTGAAGAAATTCGCGGCGAAGCGGGCGGAGCTGCAGGCGCTTGTTGACGATCAGAAACTTGCTCCAGAAGATCGTTACGAGGCCCGCCTGAAGCTGCAGAAGCTGCCGCGTAACGCGAGTCCGGTACGTTTGCGCAACCGCTGCGCGCTGACCGGCCGTCCGCGTGGGGTGTACCGCAAGTTTGGGCTGGCTCGGGGAAAGCTGCGCGAGATTGCCATGCGCGGAGAAATCCCGGGCGTAATCAAGGCTAGCTGGTAAGACAGGCTGCAGGAGAATTTTGCATGAGCATGAATGATCCAGTTTCCGACATGTTGACCCGCATCCGCAATGCACAGCAGGCGGAGAAGGTGTCCGTGTCAATGCCTTCGAGCAAGCTCAAGGTGGCGATCGCCAAGGTGCTGAAGGACGAGGGCTATATTGATGATTTTGCCGTGCGCGGCGAATCGGCCAAGCCAGAGCTTGAGCTCAACCTCAAGTACTACGCTGGCGCCCCGGTGATCGAGAAAATAGAACGCGTGAGTCGCCCCGGCCTGCGCATTTATAAACCCAGCCGTGACATTCCCCGCGTGATGAACGGCCTTGGTGTTGCCATCGTATCGACCTCTCAAGGGGTGATGACCGATCGCAAGGCGCGAGGCATGGGCATCGGCGGTGAAGTTCTCTGCATCGTGGCGTAACGGAGATCAGCCATGTCCAGAGTCGGAAACAACCCGGTGGAACTGCCGGAAAAGGTCGAAGTGGCAATTGCTGCCGACCGGATTTCAGTCAAGGGTCCGCTTGGCACCCTGGAGCAGTCGATTTCGCCGAATGTACGTATCGAAAAAATCGACAAGCATCTTGAAATCAAGTTGAACAACGATTCACGCGAAGCGAATGCGTTCAGCGGAACCCTGCGCGCATTGGTTGCCAACATGGTGCACGGCGTGAGCAAGGGGTTTGAGAAAAAGCTCAACCTGGTGGGCGTCGGGTACCGTGCGCAGGCACAGGGCGACAAGCTTAACCTGACCCTCGGTTTCTCACACCCTGTGGTGCATCAGTTGCCGATGGGCGTGAAGGCGGAGACTCCGACGCAGACCGAGATCATCATCAAGGGCGCGGATAAGCAGCTAGTCGGACAAGTGGCTGCCGATGTGCGGAACTACCGGCCGCCGGAGCCTTACAAGGGCAAGGGCGTGCGTTATGCCGATGAGCGCATTGTGCTCAAGGAAACGAAGAAGAAGTAGGCGGACAGATCATGTTTGAGAAAAAAGTAGAACGTATCCGGCGCGCGAAAAGCACGAGGGCCAAGATTGCCGAACTTAAGGCTGTGCGGCTTACCGTCTTCCGCTCCAACAGTCATATTTACGCCCAAGTCATCGATGCGAGCGGATCCAAGGTGATAGCGAGTGCATCGACCTCGGAGAAGGAAATGCGTACTGCGAACCCCAAGGGCGGCAGCGCAGCGGCTGCAGCTGTAGTCGGCAAACGTATAGCCGAGAGGGCCAAACAGGCCGGTGTGGAGAAGGTGGCTTTTGACCGCTCCGGTTACAAATATCACGGCCGTGTGAAGGCGCTCGCGGAAGCGGCGCGTGAAGCCGGCCTCAAGTTCTGACGGAGCGGCGCATGGCAAAAATGCAAGCAGGAAAGATGCAGACCGGCGAGGAACGTGGCGACGGGTTGCGCGAGAAAATGGTCGCGATCAACCGTGTCACCAAGGTTGTCAAGGGTGGCCGGGTGCTGGGCTTCGCTGCGCTGACAGTGGTCGGCGACGGGGACGGCGGCATCGGCATGGGCAAGGGCAAGGCACGCGAGGTGCCGGTTGCCGTGCAGAAGGCCATGGAGGAAGCTCGCCGCAAGATGGTCAAAGTGCAGCTTAAGGATGGCACGCTGCAGCATGCGGTGATGGGCCGTCACGGCGCATCAAAAGTCTATATGCAACCTGCGTCTCAAGGCACGGGCATTATCGCAGGCGGTCCGGTTCGCGCGGTTCTGGAAGTTATGGGCGTGGCCAACATCCTAGCGAAATGCATCGGTTCGACAAATCCGTACAACATCGTGCGGGCCACGATTAACGGGCTCACTGAAATGAACACCCCCGCCGAAATTGCCGCCAAGCGCGGAAAATCGGTGGAAGAACTGCTGAGTTAAACATGGCGAAGACACAAGCTAATAATGGAGGCAAGACCATCAAGGTCACGCTGGT
Organism: Burkholderiales bacterium; assembly: GCA_030684405.1. Classification (GTDB taxonomy): domain Bacteria; phylum Pseudomonadota; class Gammaproteobacteria; order Burkholderiales; family SG8-41. Next base: position 9,074 of record JAUXYA010000005.1, read on the forward strand.
TCGCAGCCTGATCGGCACCCGACCCGAACACCGCGCTTCCGTGCGCGGGCTAGGTCTGCGCCATCTGAATCACTCGGTCGAGCTCGTTGATACGCCCGCTGTGCGTGGCATGGTCAACAAAGTGGCCTATCTCGTTCGTTGCGAGGGATAAATGAAACTCAACAAAATCAAGCCCGCTGCTGGTGCAAAACACAGCAAGAAGCGCGTCGGGCGCGGTATCGGTTGTGGAATGGGCAAGACTGCGGGGCGTGGCCACAAGGGTCAAAAAGCGCGTGCCGGCGGTTTCCACAAGGTCGGCTTTGAGGGCGGACAGATGCCGCTGCATCGCCGTTTGCCGAAGCGCGGATTCAAGTCGCTCTCCGCAGGCGACACGGCCGAAGTGCGTCTCGATACACTGCAGAAAATCGCGGCGGACACCATCGATCTGGAGGCCCTTAAGAAGGCTGGCGCGGTGCCGCGTCAGGCCACCCGCGCCAAGGTCATCCTGGCTGGCGAAATTCAGCGCAAGGTTGCCCTCAAAGGCGTGCTTGCCACCAAGGGTGCGCGTGCCGCCATTGAAAAGGCGGGTGGCAGTGTCGAGCAGCCCGCAGAAAAAGCCGGGAGCTAAGTTTTGGCCGTAGGATCAGCAATGTCAGGAGCGGGAAAGTACGGTGACCTGAAGCGTCGCCTGCTGTTCCTCGTGGGCGCGCTGATCGTATTCCGTATCGGATCGTACATCCCCGTGCCGGGCATCGACCAGGCGCAGCTCGCGGAACTGTTCCGCTCGCAGCGTGGTGGAATTCTCGACATGTTCAACATGTTCTCCGGGGGAGCTCTTTCGCGCTTCTCAATTTTCACGCTGGGCATCATGCCTTACATCTCGGCGTCCATCATCATGCAGTTGATGACGGTGGTGTCGCCGACCCTTGAGGCGCTGAAAAAGGAAGGCGAGGCTGGCCGGCGCAAGATCACACAGTACACCCGCTACGGTACTGCTGCCTTGGCGATTGTGCAGGGTTTGGCGATCGCAATTGCGTTCGAGCAGCAGAAGGTGGCGGTTGATCCGGGCCTGATGTTCAGGATGACTGCGATGGTCACACTCGTCACGGGCACCATGTTCCTGATGTGGCTGGGTGAGCAGATTACAGAGCGTGGCATCGGTAACGGCATCTCGCTGATCATCTTCGCCGGCATTGTCTCCGGTTTCCCGCAGGCGGTGGGAGGTACGCTCGAACTTGCCCGTACCGGCGCGTTTTCGATACCGTTCGTGCTGTTCATTTTTGTGCTGGTGGTGGCTGTTACCGCTTTCGTCTGCTTTGTCGAGAAGGGACAGCGCAAGATTCTTGTGAACTATGCCAAGCGGCAGGTTGGGCGCAAGGTGTATGGCGGACAGTCCTCGCACCTGCCGCTGAAGCTGAACATGTCGGGCGTGATTCCCCCTATCTTTGCCTCAAGCATCATTCTTTTTCCGGGAACGATAGCCGGCTGGTTGGGCGAGAACGAGGGCATGGTCTGGCTCAAAAATGTTGCTGCGGTGCTGCATCCCGGACAGCCTGTCTATACCCTGTTTTATGCGGCGGCGATTATCTTCTTCTGTTTCTTCTACACGGCACTCGTTTTTAATCCGAAGGAAACCGCGGAAAATCTTAAAAAGAGCGGGGCGTTTGTGCCAGGCATCCGGCCAGGAGAACAGACCGCACGGTACGTCGAAAAAGTGACAATGCGCCTTACACTCGCTGGTGCTATTTACGTCACGCTGGTCTGCCTGGTGCCCGAATTGCTGATTGTCTGGAAGAATGTGCCGTTCTATTTTGGCGGAACTTCCTTGCTGATCATAGTGGTTGTAACCCTGGATTTCATGGCACAAGTGCAGTCTTACGTGATGTCACATCAGTATGAAAGTCTGCTGAAGAAAGCAAACTTCAAGGGCGGTGTGTTCCCGACGCGGTAAATGGCGAAAGAAGACACGATACAGATGCAGGGGGAAATTGTAGAAACCCTGCCAAACGCGACGTTTAAGGTAAAGCTGGAAAACGGCCATATGGTGCTCGGTCATATCTCCGGAAAAATGCGTATGCACTACATCCGCATTCTTCCAGGCGACAAGGTTACGGTTGAATTGACGCCTTATGATCTGACAAAGGGCAGAATTGTATTTCGGGCGAAATAAGCTGCAAGCGAAAGAGGTGTTACATGAAAGTACAGGCATCGGTAAAGCGCATGTGTCGCAACTGCAAGGTTGTGAAGCGCAACGGCGTGGTTCGAGTGATCTGCAAAGATCCGCGCCACAAGCAACGCCAGGGTTGATCGTTCGTTGAATATGAACGTGTCAGAAGTTATAATTTCGAGTTTTTTTCATCGGTGGGGTGGCAGATGGCCCGCATAGGTGGCGTCAACATAGCAAATCATCAGCACGCTGAAGTCGCGCTGACGGCAATTTACGGTATTGGCCGCAGCCGCGCACGCGCGATCTGCGCTGCAGCCGGTATCAACACCGCGACCAAGATCAAGGATTTGTCCGATTCGGACATGGACAAGCTGCGGGAGCAGGTTGCCAGACTCACGACCGAGGGTGATCTGCGGCGTGAAACATCGATGAACATCAAGCGGCTGATGGATCTCGGCACCTGGCGCGGCAAGCGCCATCGCGCCGGGTTGCCGATGCGCGGCCAGCGTACACGCACCAACGCGCGTACGCGCAAGGGGCCTCGCAAGGCGGCAGTCAAAATCCAGCGGCCAGCCGCGTAAACGAGAGTGACCATATATGGCTAAGGCAAGCACCAGGGTTCGCAAGAAGGTCAAGAAGAACGTTGCTGAAGGCGTCGCACACGTGCACGCGTCGTTCAATAACACCATCGTTACCATAACCGACCGTCAGGGCAATGCCCTAGCGTGGGCGACTTCGGGCAGCAACGGCTTCAAGGGCTCGCGAAAATCTACGCCGTTTGCGGCGCAGATCGCTGCCGAGAAGGCCGGCCGCCTTGCCCAGGAATGCGGCGTCAAGAACATTGAGGTTCTGATCAAGGGGCCGGGGCCGGGACGCGAGTCTGCGGTACGCGCCTTGAATGCCGTAGGTTTCAAGATCACCAGCATCTCCGACGTGACGCCCGTGCCGCACAACGGTTGCCGTCCGCCGAAGAAGCGCAGAATTTAAGGAGATCCCACAGTGGCCAGGAATCTCGATGCAAAGTGCCGGCAATGCCGGCGCGAAGGCGAAAAGCTCTTCATCAAGGGAGAGAAATGTTTTACGGACAAATGCGCGATCGAACGTCGCAACTATCCGCCGGGTCAGCACGGCCAGAAGAACACCCGTCTTTCGGGTTACGGCGTGCAGCTCCGGGAAAAGCAGAAGGTGCGCCGTATTTACGGCATTCTGGAGGGGCAGTTCCGCCGTACCTATAAGGACGCCGCGAGTAGCAAGGGCGTGACTGGTGAGGCATTGCTGCAGAATCTTGAAAGCCGGCTTGATAGCGTGACTTATCGCATGGGTTTCGGTGCTTCGCGTACGGAGGCCCGTCAGGTGGTGCGCCACAACGGCATTCTCGTGAACGGCAAGCGGGTGAACATTCCCTCGTATCAATGCCGTCCCGGCGACGTGGTCGAGGTGGCGCAGGCTGCCAAGGCACAATTGCGCATCAAGGGTGCGGCTGAAGCAGCGGAATCGCGTGGCTACCCCGAATGGATTGAGGCGGATGCGAAAGCGCTGAAAGGCACTTTCAAAGCGCGTCCGCAGCGTTCCGAGTTGCCCTCAACCATCAACGAGTCGCTCATAGTCGAGCTGTACTCGAAATAATTCGCGAGAGGTAGACAGTCATGTCCAGCAGCGCTTTTCTCAAGCCTCGGATCATCGATGTGCAGGCGGTTTCGCCGTTCCACGCCAAGGTCACGATGGAGCCGTTCGAGCGCGGCTACGGCCATACGCTCGGCAACGCCCTGCGTCGCACCCTGCTGTCTTCGATGCCCGGCTTTGCCGCGACCGAAGTCAAGATTTCCGGTGTTCTGCATGAATACTCCACAATCGATGGCGTCCAGGAGGACGTGGTCGACATCCTGCTCAATCTGAAAGGCATCGTCTTTCGCCTGCACAACCGCGACGAAGCGATTCTGACTCTGAAGAAATCCGGTGAGGGCTTGGTGACCGCTGCCGACATCGAGCCGATGCACGATGTGGAGATCGTAAACCCGGATCACGTCATTGCCCACCTGACGGCAGGCGGCAAACTCGACGTGCAGATCAAGATTGAAAAAGGCCGTGGTTACGTGGCTGCAGTGACCCGGCGTGGCGAGGAAGATACCCGCAGTGTCGGCGGCCTGATGCTGGATGCCTCATATGGCCCGGTCCGCCGTGTCAGCTACGCGGTGGAATCGGCGCGAGTCGAGCAGCGTACGGACCTGGACAAGCTGGTTATCGATATCGAGACCAACGGTGCAATCGATCCCGAGGAAGCAGTGCGCTACGCTGCACGCGTGTTGGTCGAGCAACTCTCCGTCTTCGCCGATCTGAAGGGCACCCCGGCGCTGATTGAGGAGAAGAAAGCGACACAGATCGATCCGGTGCTGCTGCGTCCGGTCGATGACCTGGAGTTGACCGTCCGCTCGGCCAACTGTCTGAAAGCGGAAAACATTTACTACATCGGCGACCTGATCCAGCGTACCGAGACCGAGTTGCTGAAGACTCCGAACCTGGGCCGCAAGTCGCTGAACGAGATCAAGGAAGTGCTGGCCTCCCGCGGACTCACGCTGGGGATGAAGCTGGAAAACTGGCCGCCTGCCGGCCTTGAAAAGGTTTAAGAGGGCATCATGCGTCATCGTCATGGCTTAAGGAAACTCAATCGCACCAGCAGCCATCGCCTCGCGATGCTGCGTAACATGGCCAATTCCCTGCTGCGCCATGAAGCGATCAAAACCACGCTGCCCAAGGCCAAGGAGCTGCGGCGCGTCGTGGAACCGATCATCACGCTCGGCAAGAAGCCTACGCTGGCCAATCGCCGGCTTGCCTTTGATCGCCTGCGCGATCGCGAGAACGTGGTCAAGCTGTTCGATTTGCTCGGTCCGCGCTACTCCAAACGAAACGGAGGCTACCTGCGTATCCTCAAGTTCGGGTTCCGCAAGGGCGACAACGCGCCGATGGCTTATGTCGAATTGCTCGACCGGCCGGAAGTGGCAGACGCCAAGCCGGAAACCGTAGCCTGATCTGTGTGAGACCCAAAAAAAACCGGGCAATGCCCGGTTTTTTTATGCTGTTAGCGCCACAAAAATTAATTAAAATTTATTTATAAACAAATAGTTACGAATACCAGATTCATGTGATCAGGATTACGCGGTAGTCGTTGACATTAGTGCGCGTGGGGCCCGTCAAGATGAGGTCGCCGGCCGCCTCGAAAATACGGTAGGCATCATTGTGGTCGAGCAAGGCTGCGGCATCCAGCTGCCGGCCACGTGCACGCTGCAGTGTCGCGGGATCCAGGATCGCACCGGCATTGTCTTCGGAACCGTCGATGCCATCAGTGTCGCAGGCCAGCGCGTATAAATCCGGTGCGCCGTCGAGGTCGAGCGCCAGCGCAAGCAGGAACTCGGCGCAGCGTCCGCCGCGTCCCTCGCCTCGTACGGTAACCGTGCATTCTCCGCCGGAGATCAGCGCCACTGGCGGCTTCCAGGGTGTTCCATGCTGGCGGACCTGTCGCGCCAGCGCGGCATAGGCCTTGGCCACCTCGCGCGCCTCGCCGGTCACCGAGTCGCCGAGTATCGCCGGCTGTATACCCTGGCTGCGGAAAAATGCAGCAGCCGCTTCCAGCGACTGCTGCGCCGTGGCGATCACCCGGTTCTCCGTCTTCGCGAACAACCGGTCACCGGGCTTCGGCGTTTCCGCGATCTTGCCGCACACACCGCTAGCCAGATGTTCGGTGACTGCCGCGGGGGCCTGTACCGCATAACGTTCGAGAATGACGATCGCGTCCCGATAGGTCGACGGATCCGGGGCGCAGGGGCCGGAGGCGATATGCGTCGGATCGTCCCCAGTAACGTCGGAGATGACCAGTGCGTGCACCGGGGCGCACGATGCCGCCGCAAGGCGTCCGCCCTGAATCGCCGACAAGTGCTTGCGTACCGTGTTCATCGACTGGATCGGCGCGCCCGAGCGCAGCAACTGCTGCGTGACCTGTTTCAGATCCGTCATCGTGATGCCGTCGGCGGGCAGCGACAGCAGGCTGGAGCCGCCCCCGGAGACCAGCACCAGCAGCAGATCCTGTGCGGTCAGTGCTTTCACCTTGCGCAGTATTTCGGATGCGGCCTTCTCACCAGCTGCGTCCGGGATCGGATGGCCGGCTTCGAGCACGGTGATACGGTTGGTTAGCAGGCCGTGGCGATAACGCGTGATCACCACCCCTTCGAGTGGCGCTGCAGCAGGCCAGTTCTGTTCGACGGCGAGTGCCATTGCCGCAGCTGCCTTGCCGGCGCCGACGACCAGCGTCCGGCCTTTCGGCGGCAAAGGCAGATGGGCTGGGACAATGCGCAGCGGGTCGGCAGCGGCCAGCGCTGCGGCAAAACTGTCTTCAAGCAGGCGGCGCGCGTGTTCGGTGTTCACGCCAGAACCGATTTGAGGTGGATGCCGGTATGGCTTTCCGCACAGGCTGCGATGGCCTCCGGCGGTCCTTCGACGATGATGCGTCCGCCGCCGTCACCGCCTTCCGGACCCAGGTCGATCACCCAGTCTGCGGTCTTGATCACGTCGAGGTTGTGTTCGATGACGACGATGGTGTTGCCGTGGTCGCGCAGCCGGTGCAAAACGCGCAGCAGCAGGTCGATGTCGTGGAAATGCAGGCCTGTCGTCGGTTCATCGAGGATGTACAGTGTGCGTCCGGTGTCGCGCTTGGACAGTTCCAGTGCAAGCTTGACGCGCTGCGCTTCGCCGCCGGACAGCGTCGTCGCGCTCTGGCCAAGCGTGATGTATCCGAGACCTACATCCATCATGGTCTGAAGTTTGCGCGCGATGGCCGGAACTGCTGAAAAAAACTCAAGGGCCTGCTCGACGGTCATGGCCAGCACGTCGTGGACGGTTTTTCCCTTGTAGCGGATGTCGAGGGTTTCCCGGTTGTAGCGCATGCCGCGGCAGACATCGCAGGATACATAGACGTCGGGTAGGAAATGCATTTCGACTTTCAGCACGCCGTCGCCCTGGCAGGATTCGCAGCGTCCGCCCTTGACGTTGAACGAGAAACGTCCCGCGCCGTAACCCCGCGCACGCGCTTCCGGCACGCCGGCAAAGAGATCGCGGATGGGGGTGAACAGTCCCGTATAGGTGGCCGGGTTCGATCGTGGCGTGCGGCCGATCGGGCTCTGGTCAACATTGACGACCTTGTCGAAAAACTCGATGCCTTCCATTGCGGAACAGGGTGCGGGCTCCACATTACTGCCGTGGAGGTCGCATGCGACCGAGAGGTACAGTGTGTCATTGACCAGGGTCGATTTGCCGGAGCCGGAAACGCCGGTGACGCATGTCAGCAGCCCCACCGGGATATTGACGCTGACATCCTTCAGGTTGTTGCCCGAGGCGCCGCGAATGGCCAGTTGCCGCTGCGGGTTGGCTCGATGGCGCAGCGCGGGCACGTCGATGCGGCGGCGGCCCGACAGGTATTGACCGGTCAGCGATTCGGCACTGGTACTGATGTCGACCGGTGTCCCCTGGGCGATAACCCTGCCGCCGTGTTCGCCGGCACCCAGTCCCATGTCGATGACATGGTCGGCGCTCATGATGGCATCCTGGTCATGTTCGACGACGATGACCGAGTTACCGATGTCGCGCAGTCGCCTGAGCATGTCCAGCAAGCGGGAATTGTCGCGTTGATGCAGGCCGATCGACGGCTCGTCGAGCACGTACATCACGCCTGTCAGACCGGAGCCGATCTGGCTGGCCAGCCGGATGCGTTGTGACTCGCCGCCGGAAAGCGTGTCCGCCGAACGGTCCAGTGACAGGTAGTCAAGGCCTACATCGACCAGGAAACGCAGTCTGCTGCGGATTTCCCCCGCGATTTTTTCGGCGATAGCCTGTCTGGCGCCGGTCAGCGATAGTTGCTCGAAAAACTGCAGTGCGCGGCCGAGTTGCAGGGCCGACACGGCGTAGATCGGTTGTCCAGAAACCATCACATGCCGGGCTTCCACGCGCAAACGTGTACCCTCGCATTCTGGGCAGGTCTGCGTGTTCAGATATTTTGCGAGTTCCTCGCGCACTACCGGCGAATCGGTTTCGCGGTGGCGCCGCTCAAGGTTGGTGATTACGCCTTCGAAAGCATGTTCGCGGACGTACGATTTTCCGCGTTCTCCGGCATAGGTGAAACGGATCTGGGCAGTGCCGGATCCATTCAGCACCACCTGGCGCACGTTTTCCGGCAATTCGCCGAACGGTGTTTCGATATCGAAGCCGTAATGTTCGGCGAGCCCCTGCAGCATCTGGAAGTAAAACTGGTTGCGGCGGTCCCAGCCCTTGATCGCGCCGGAGGCCAGCGACAGTTCGGGGAATGCGGCGATGCGCTTCGGGTCGAAGAAGGTGATGCTGCCGAGGCCGTCGCAGCGCTGGCAGGCGCCTGCCGGGTTGTTGAAGGAAAACAGCCGCGGTTCGAGCTCGGGCGACGAGCGGTTGCAGAAAGGACAGGCGAGACGCGCGGAGAATGCGGTTTCCTCGCCGCTGTCCATGTCGACAGTCAGCGCGCGGCCGCTACCGTGGCGCAGGGCTGTCTCGAAGGATTCCGCGAGACGCTGTCGGATTTCGGCGCGAACCTTGATGCGGTCGACCACCGCGTCGATTGAGTGTTTGGCGTTTTTCTTCAGGGCGGGCAGTGCATCGATGTCCAGCACCTTGCCGTCGATGCGCACCCGCACAAAGCCCTGTGCCCGCAGTTCGTCGATCAGCGCCGACTGTTCTCCCTTGCGGTCGCTGACCACCGGTGCAAGGATCATCAACCGGGTGTCCTCAGGCATCCGCAGCACATGGTCGACCATCTGGGATACCGATTGCGCGGCAAGCAGCGTGCCGTGCTCCGGACAATGCGGCTCGCCGATGCGAGCATAGAGCAGGCGCAGGTAGTCGTGGATTTCAGTGACCGTGCCGACGGTGGAGCGCGGATTGTGACTGGAGGCCTTCTGTTCGATGGCGATTGCCGGCGACAGTCCCTCGATGAGATCTACGTCAGGTTTCTCCATCATCTGCAGGAACTGCCGGGCGTAGGCCGACAGCGATTCGACGTAGCGGCGCTGGCCTTCCGCGTACAACGTGTCGAAGGCGAGCGAAGATTTTCCGGATCCCGAAAGACCGGTGATGACGACCAGGCGGTTGCGCGGCAGATCGAGGCTGATGTTCTTCAGGTTGTGCGTGCGCGCGCCGCGCACGCGAATCTGGCCGTTGGCGGGCAGCGTCGCGTCGCGCTGCTGCGGGGACGGCAGCGAGACCAGTTTGGGCGGGGTGGTGCGTGCAGTCATGCCAGGGCCGGGGGAGTCCGAAAGTAAACCTGTTAATATACGCCCTTACGGTGTTATGCCCAACCGCCGTGAGTCGGGCACTCGAGAACCGCGTACAGGTTGCCCCGGCTCCTTTCCTTTCCATCTCATGTCGTCCAGCACCAAAATGACCCCGCTCGAACTGCGGGCGAGCATCGGATTGTCCGGGATTTTCGGGCTGCGGATGCTCGGCATGTTTGTGATCCTGCCGGTATTCGCGATCTACGCGGAGTCGCTGCCCGGCGGTGATGATTTGACGCTGGTCGGTATCGCCATTGGAATATATGGCCTGACCCAGGCCATTCTGCAGATTCCCTTCGGCTGGTGGTCCGACCGTATAGGCCGCAAACCCGTGGTTTATGCCGGGTTGGTGATTTTTGCCATTGGCAGTTTTGTGGCCGCGCTCGCGCCCAATATCTATATTGTGATTCTTGGCCGCGTCCTGCAGGGCGCCGGCGCGATTTCCGCCGCGGTCATCGCGATGACGGCCGACTTGACTCGCGAAAGCCAGCGCGCCAAGGCGATGGCGATGATCGGTTCGACCATCGGTGCATCATTCGCGCTGTCGCTGATTGCGAGTCCCTGGCTGGACCGCGTGATCGGTGTGCCGGGTATTTTTGCGATGACCGGCATACTGGCGCTCGCCGGCATTATCGTAATGTGGCGTGTCATCCCGGACGCGCCGCAGGTGCCGCCAGCACCTGGCCGGGCGCTGAAGGATTTCTGGAGCGTGCTGACGGACCCGCAGCTTGCGCGGTTGAACTGGGGCATTTTTGCGCTGCATGCCGTGCTGATGGCGCTGTTCATCGTGGTGCCCTTCAGTCTGCGCGATGCCGGGCTGCCGATTGCCGAGCACTGGAAAGTTTACCTGCCGGTCATGGTCGGTTCATTCGTGCTGATGCTGCCGCCGGTGATGCAGGCCGGTAATCCGGTGCTGCTGCGGCGCTGGTTCATTATCGCCGTGGGGCTGCTCCTCGCGGGCCATCTGGCGTTGCCCTGGCTGGCCGCAAACATCCTGTTTTTGTCCATGTTTTTGCTGCTGTTTTTTGTGCCCTTCAACGTGCTGGAGGCGATGTTGCCGACACTGACTACGCGGCTTGCGCCGGCCCACGCCAAAGGTACCGCTATCGGCCTCTACAGCACGATCCAGTTTTTCGGGACCTTCGTTGGGGCCGCAGCCGGAGGATTCATCTACAAGTACTGGGGTCTGTCCGGAGTGGTCGTGCTGGATGCGGGGCTTCTGGCGATCTGGCTTATACTCGCGCTGGGCATGCGCGTGCCGCCGGTGGTGACCCGGGCGTAAACGGACGGCTGCCCGATGCGTTGAAGCGGATATGCGCGGTGGGCATCAAATTTCTACAAAGGAAATCTACACATGGCATCGGTAAACAAGGTCATTCTGATTGGCAATCTCGGCAAGGACCCGGAGACGCGTTACCTGCCCAGCGGTGATGCGGTGACGAACATCACCGTTGCCACCACCGAGTCGTGGAAAGACAAAAAAAGCGGCGACAAGCAGGAACATACCGAATGGCACCGCATTTCCTTCTTCGGCCGTCAGGCGGAAGTGGCCGGCGAATATCTGAAAAAAGGATCGCCGGTGTATATCGAGGGTCGCATCCGCACCCGCAAGTGGCAGGATAAGGAAGGACAGGATCGTTATTCGACGGAGATCGTTGCTGATCGCATGCAGCTGCTGGGCAGTCGCGGCGGCGGCTCAGGCGGAGACGGCGGCGGCATGCGCGAAGCGCCATCGTCCTCCGGAGGCAGCAAGGCACCGGCGAAGAAAAGCGGCGGCAGCTTCGACGACATGGACGACGATATCCCGTTCTGACGGGGTGCAGCAGTTGCCCCAGGATTCACACGCGCTTTGAGTGGGCGCGAGCGACCAGGCAGGCCACGGCGGCTGATGCAATGCGGCTGTGCGCCGAGTCGGCGCGGCTGGTCAGGATGATGGGCACCCGCGCGCCCACTACGACACCGGCCGCCACGGCGCCACTGACGTAGACCAGCGACTTGTAAAGAATATTTCCGGCCTCCAGGCCCGGCATCACCAGGATGTCCGTTACGCCACTTACCGGAGACGAGATGCCCTTGATGAGTGCAGCCTCGGCGGAAAACATGTTGTCGAAGGCCAGCGGGCCGTCAACAATTGCGCCGGTGATGCGGCCGTCTGTTGCCATATCACGCAGCGCAGCGGCGTGCTCACTCGAGGGAATCGCGGGATTGACGGTTTCCACGGCGGACAGCACCGCGACACGGGGCAGCTCGATGCCCAGCGCGTGCGCGACCTCGATGGCGTTTTGCGTGATGTGACGCTTGGCCTCGAGGCCCGGCGCTATATTGATCGCTGCGTCGCTGATCAGCAGCAGACGATTGTGTGCCGGCACGTCCATCACGAAGACATGGCTCAGCCGGCGGTCCGTGCGCAGGCCGGTATCGCGCGCGATGACGACAGTCATCAGTTCATCGGTGTGCAGGCTGCCTTTCATCAGCATTGCGGCGTCGCCTTCGCGGGCCATTTCCGTCGCGCGCCGCGCGCTGGCATGGGCGCCCGTCGCGTGTTCGATAACGCATCCCGATATGTCCAGCTGCGATTCAAGGGCGATCCGGGTGATCTGTTCCCGCGGTCCGACCAGCAGCGGCAGAATCAGCCCCGCGGCAGCTGCTTCCAGCGCACCGACAAGCGCTGGTGCGCTGCAGGGGTAGACAACTGCGGTAGGGACGGGGCCTGGGGCGCGGGCGCGCTCGACAAGCTGGTGGCTGCGTGGGGCGGTGGTTTTCATGTTCCGGGGGGAGGCGGTAGCCGCGCTGGTCGGTCAATTCCGTTGATTGCATGACAACTCTTTGATTATAGGGGGATCCTGTGGGGAAGGGATGGCGGCCGAAGTGGCGTCGGCAAATGCCCTTGCTTGCCAGGGCCCGGGACTTGAAATCCCGCTCTGGCCGCCGCATATGAGTCCGGGAAAGTACGTAACCGTCTCAGGTATAATGCTTTTTTACGATTTTTGGAGTGCGTCATGCCGATTTACGAGTATAGATGCGAGGCGTGCGGGTTCCAGAAGGAATTCCTGCAACGTATCAGCGATGCGCTGCTCACCGAATGTCCGGAGTGCCGCAAAAACACGCTCAGCAAGATGGTGACCGCCGCCGGCTTTCAGTTGAAGGGCAGCGGCTGGTATGCAACCGATTTCCGCGACAAGGGCAGCAAACCCGGCGCGGATGTCGCGAAGTCCGGCGAAGGTACAAAGAAAGATGAACCCAAGGCTGAGGCCGTCTGCGGCGCCGGAGCCTGTCCCGCCTGCAATTGACCTCCGCTGATTGCGCCGGCGACTGAGCGCCGGTGGCAGCCGCTGTCCGGATGCGCGTACACGGCAACTCGCCGGGTACGCCGCGTACTGTCTGAAGATCCATGTTCAAGAACACTTCCATCAAAAGCTATTTCATCACGGGCCTGTTAATCTGGGTACCGTTGGTGATCACGCTGTGGGTGCTCGACCTGCTCGTCGGGATGATGGACCACAGCCTGCAGTTGCTGCCGAATGCCCTGCTCACGGAAAACTGGCTTGGCGTGCATGTGCCCGGCTTGGGGGTGATCCTGACTCTGCTGATAGTGTTCTCCACCGGTGTGCTGGCGGCGAACATCATCGGCCAGCGCCTGGTGCTGTTCTGGGAGGGAATCCTTGCTCGTATCCCGGTCTTCAACACCATCTACAACAGCGTCAAGCAGGTCAGCGATACGTTGTTTTCCGGAACAGGCCATGCCTTCCGCAAAGTGTTGCTGGTGCGCTACCCCCATCCGCAGGCCTGGTCGCTGGCATTCCAGACCAATGTGCCCGTTGAAGTGGGCGTGCGCCTGCCCGAGGATTACGTCGCCGTATTCATTCCGACGACACCAAGCCCGGTCAACGGTTTTTATTTTTACGTGCGGCGCGAGGATGTCATCGAACTCGACATGTCGGTGGATGCTGCATTCAAATACATCGTTTCCATGGGCGTGGTGGCGCCGACCAAGGGTGTTGGCAATGTCAATGGCAACGGCGGTATTTTGCCCAAAACCCCAACATCACAATAATACTTTTAAAATCAAATACTTATGTCTATGCGCAGCCACTACTGCGGGTTGGTCGACCGCAAACTCCTCGGCCAAACCGTAAGCCTCTGCGGCTGGGTCCACCGTCGCCGCGACCATGGCGGCGTCATATTCATAGACTTGCGCGACCGCGAGGGACTGGTTCAGATCGTCTGTGATCCGGACCGCGCGGAAACCTTCGGCACTGCCGACAGCCTGCGCAACGAGTTCGTGATCCGTGTCGAAGGCAAGGTGCGCGAGCGTCCTGCCGGCACCGTCAATGCCAACCTGGTCAGCGGCGAGATCGAAGTGCTGGCGACGATGCTGGAAGTGCTCAATCCTTCGCAGACGCCGCCATTCATGATGGACGAGGATCAGCTGTCAGAGAACGTGCGCCTGCAATACCGCTTCCTTGACCTGCGTCGACCGCAGATGCAGGGCCACCTGCGGCTGCGCCATCGCGCGGCGCGTGCGGTGCGCAACTATCTTGATGACAACGGTTTCATCGACATAGAAACCCCGATGCTCTACAAGTCGACCCCCGAGGGCGCGCGCGAATTCCTGGTGCCCTCGCGCATGCACGACGGCCAGTTCTACGCGCTGCCACAGTCGCCGCAGTTGTTCAAGCAGTTGCTGATGGTTGCCGGCTACGACCGTTATTACCAGATCGTCAAATGTTTCCGCGACGAGGATCTGCGCGCCGACCGCCAGCCCGAGTTCACGCAGATCGACATCGAAACTTCCTTCCTCGGCGAGCGTGAAATCCAGGACCTGATGGAGGGCCTGATCCGACACTTGTTCAAGCAGGTGCTGGACGTAGATCTCGGCGAGTTCCCGCGCTTGACCTATGCCGATGCGATGGCGCGTTACGGCTCGGACAAACCCGACCTGCGGGTCAAGCTGGAACTCACGGATCTCAGTGACCTGATGACGCAGATCGAGTTCAAGGTGTTCAAGCAGGCGATCGCGCTGAAGGACGGCAAGGTCGTCGCCCTGCGCGTTCCCGGTGGAGCCGCGCTGACGCGCAAGGAAATCGACGAATACACCGCCTTCGTCGGTATCTACGGTGCAAAGGGCCTCGCCTATATCAAGGTCAATGACGCTACCCAACTCAGCGAGCAGGGGCTGCAGTCGCCGATCGTCAAGTTCCTGCCGCAGCCAGTACTGGGCGGTATTCTCGAGCGCACAGGCGCCGTTAACGGCGACCTGATTTTCTTCGGCGCCGACCGCAGGAAAGTGGTGTGGGACGCGCTGGGTGCCCTGCGGGTCAAAGTTGGTCACGAAAAGGGCCACGCCGAAGCCGGCTGGAGGCCGTGCTGGATCGTGGATTTTCCGGCCTTCGAATACGACGAGGAGGCGAAGCGTTGGAACGCCGCCCACCATCCCTTCACCGCGCCCAAGGACGAGCATGTCGGACTGCTGGCAACCGATCCCGGAAAGGTGCTGGCCAAAGCCTACGACGTCGCGCTGAACGGCTGGGAGATCGGTGGCGGCTCGGTGCGCATTCACCGCACCGAGGTGCAGTCGCAGGTGTTCGCCGCGCTGGGCATCACACCCGAGGACGTGCGCGCCAAGTTCGGCTTCCTGCTTGATGCACTGTCCTACGGCGCGCCGCCGCACGGCGGCATTGCCTTCGGCCTGGACCGCATTGTGACGTTGATGACGGGGGCGGAATCAATCCGCGAAGTGATCGCGTTCCCAAAGACACAGCGCGGCCAGGACCTGATGGTGGAAGCGCCAACGCCGGTGACCGAGCGTCAGTTGCGCGAACTGCACATCCGCCTGCGCAACGTCGACCCGGCGGTCTAGGCGGGTCCGGCCTCATCGCGGGCAGGCATTCATGCGTTTCCCGTGGTCGGTGTTCCGCGCCTGGCGCTGGACGGCATTCATCGCCGTCGCAGCAGTGGTTGCTGTCGCGCTGGCGCGCGGCGATGTGCGGGGCTTTTCCGAGATCCGACTGCATGAACTGCCATCCGAGGCGCGGCAGACGCTGCAGTTGATCCGACAGGGCGGCCCTTATCCCCATGATCGGGACGGAATCACCTTCAACAATTACGAGAAGCTTTTGCCCTCCGCGCGACGCGGCCACTATCGCGAATACACCGTGGCGACGCCGGGACTCAGCCACCGCGGCGCGCGGCGCATTGTTGTGGGCTGCGAGCGCAGGTCTGTGCAGCCCGGCCGCTCCGCGACGGGAGTGCTTTGGCTGCCTCACTGTGTCGATGGCGGCGAGTTTTACTACACTGCGGACCATTACCGCAGCTTCAGGCGCATCGTCGAATGAAGCCACCGGCATTTTCTGTGAAGCTCAATGGGGTCTATCGTGCGCCTGTGGACAGAGCTCCGTTGCGCGCGGCTGCTGCTGGCCTGCGCTGGTTCGCTGCTGACCTGCGTGACGCGGGCAGTGGCAGGGCCGTCTGCGGCGCACTGGCTGGCGCGCTGGATTATCCCGGAAGTTTTGGCGAGAACTGGGATGCCCTTAATGACGTCCTGCAGGATCTGTCCTGGTTGAAGGCCAGCGGGTGTGTGCTGCAACTGGACGGTGTGGCTTCCCTGGCGCCCGGGGTGCGGGATACGCTGCTCGAAATTCTTGCATCTGCAGCGGCATTCTGGAAGCGCCGCGGGCGGGAGTTCATCGTCCTTGCCGATGATGACAGCCTGCCGGCGCTGCCGCAGCGATGAAATACAAGACCCCGGTGTCGGTTCTGGTCCTGGTGCACACCATAGACCTGCAGGTGTTGCTGCTGGAGCGTGCCGACCGGCCGGGATTCTGGCAATCGGTGACTGGCAGCATGGATGAGGGCGAAACCCTGCTGCAAACCGCGCAGCGCGAACTCGCCGAAGAAACCGGCATCGTTGCCGGGCCCGGTATGCTGGTCGACTGGAAGCGCCAGAGTCGCTACGAAATCTATCCGCACTGGCGCCACCGTTACGCGCCGGGCGTGAACCACAATACGGAACATGTTTTCGGGCTGACGCTGCCGGCAGTTCGGGACATTGTGCTGGCTCCGCGGGAGCACCTCGCCTTCGTCTGGCTGCCGTGGCGGGAAGCGGCCGACCGGGTTTTTTCGAGGAGCAACGCTGAAGTGATCCGTGAACTGCCTGAAAGGCTGGCGTCCGGGGCATAGCCTCTGGCCCGGCCGGGATTTATCGGATGGTTTTTCTGTCAAAATCCTGTAATGTAGAAACTTTTCCAGTACTGGGCATCAGGAGAGGGCCTGACGATGGAAACAAAGACGATCGCATTTGACGGTTTCAAGCCGCTGGCCGACGAAGCCTGCCAGGAACGCATACTTGCCGCGCGGCAGAAGCTGGGTGAACGCGTTGTGCTGCTGGGGCATCACTACCAGCGGGCTGACGTCTACAAACATGCCGATCTGACCGGCGATTCGCTGCAGCTGTCGAAGCTTGCTGCCGGCACCGACGCTGAATACATTGTGTTCTGCGGGGTGCACTTCATGGCCGAAGTCGCCGACATCCTGTCGCGTCCCTCGCAGCAGGTGATCCTGCCCGACATGAATGCCGGCTGCTCGATGGCGGACATGGCGAGCCTGCCCAAGGTCGAGCGCGCCTGGCGTGAAATTGCCGAAGTGCTTGATCCGGACGAGCATGTCACCCCGATTACCTACATCAATTCAGCTGCCGACCTGAAGGCCTTCTGCGGCGAACATGGTGGCATCGTGTGTACCTCGTCCAACGCGCGCGGCATCCTGCGGTGGGCGTTCAACCGCCGCGAGAAGGTGCTGTTCTTTCCCGACCAGCACCTCGGCCGCTGGACCGGATACCTGATGGACATCCCGCTGTCGGAAATGCTGGTCTGGGATCCGGACGAGCCAATGGGCGGGCTCACGCCGCAGCAGATCAAAATGGCGAAGGTCCTGCTGTGGAAGGGCCATTGCTCGGTGCACCAGATGTTTCAGGCGCAGCACATCCTGCGCTGGCGCCAGCAGCATCCGGGCGGTCTGGTGATCAGCCATCCCGAGTGCAATTTCGAGGTGTGCAAGCTCTCGGATTATGTCGGCTCCACTGACTACATCATCAAGACCATCGCTGCGAGCCACCCCGGCTCGCGCTGGCTGGTCGGCACCGAACTGAATCTGGTCAACCGCATAGCAGAGGAGTTCGGTCCCCAGGGCAAGTCCGTGCAGTTCATGGCGCCCACGGTGTGCATGTGCTCGACCATGCAGCGCATCGATCCACAGCACCTGGTCTGGTCGCTGGAGAACCTCGTCGCCGGCAAGGTGGTGAATCCAATCAAGGTTCCGGCATACGAAGCGGAACTGGCGCGCATCGCGCTGGAGCGGATGCTGTCTGTCTCCTGAGCGCCTGGTGAGTGCCGCGCCGCTGCAATTGAGCGTCGCCACCTACAACATCCACAAGGGATTTTCGGTCACGCCGCTGTTCGCGCGGCGCTCGACCATGCACGCCCTGCGCGAACAGTTGCGCCTGCTCGGCACCGATCTGGTGTTTCTCCAGGAGGTGGTAGGCGCGCATGCGGTGCATGCTGCCCGTCACCGTGACTGGCCGGCGCAGTCCCAGTATGAATACCTTGCCGACAGCCTCTGGCACAGCCACGCCTACGGCAAGAATGCGGTGTACGACGCCGGCCATCACGGCAATGCGGTGCTGTCCCGTTACCCCATCACGCGCTGGGACAACGAGGACGTTTCCTCACACCGCTTTGAACGCCGCGGTTTGCTGCACTGTGAAATTGACGTGCCCGGCTGGCCGCTTCCCCTGCATTGCGTCTGCGTGCACCTTGCGCTGACAGCGCGTGGCCGCGGCCTGCAGCTGGAACGTCTGCGCCAGCGCATCGAGCGTCTGGTGCCGTCCGACGCACCGCTGATCGTCGCCGGTGATTTCAACGACTGGTACTGGCGCCACCGTGCTACCCAGGAACTGGCGCTGCCGCTGAACATGCACGAAGTGTTCGAGCTGACGGGCGGAGTGCCAGCACGCAGTTTTCCAGCCATGCTGCCTTTGCTGCGCCTTGACCGCATTTATGTTCGCGGTTTTGCGGTGCGTGAAGTGCGGGTTCATCACGGTCGGCGCTGGTGGCGGATATCCGATCATGCACCGCTGACTGCGCAGTTGGAGCGTCTGCCGGGCTGAGCGCTGTGCCTGTCCTGCAGGTGTCATGCCTGCCCTGTTCGCGGACCACTGTCGATGCATGCGTGCCGAGTGCGATAATTGCGCCCCCCCATGGAGCATGCAGAGTCTGCCGCACCGCCTGGCGTAAGCCTGATGAATCAATTGAATCGTAACCCATTGTTTTTATTATTTAAAATTAACACACTGATGTTGCGAGTCCGGCATGACTGCTGAGCTGGCGCGTCCTGCCGAGACATCCCGGGAGCCCGCAGGCCGGCGCCGCGGTAGCGACTGGCGCGTGGTGCCGATGCTGCTGCCGTACCTGTGGGAATACAAATGGCGCGTGGTGATCGCGCTGCTGTTCCTGGTGGTAGCGAAAGTGGCGAACGTCGGTGTGCCGCTGGTGCTCAAGGACATCGTCGACGGACTCGATTCGCAGAAGGCGGTGCTGGTGCTGCCCCTGGCGCTTTTGGTCGCTTACGGCGTGTTGCGTCTCGCGACCGTGCTGTTCGCCGAGCTGCGCGACGTGGTGTTCGTGCCGGTCACCCAGCGCGCGACGCGGCGCATCGCGCTGGCAGTGTTCCGCCACCTCCATGCGCTGTCTCTGCGCTTTCACCTCGATCGCCAGACCGGTGGCATGTCGCGCGATATCGAGCGTGGCACCCGCGGCATCTCGACGCTGCTGTCGTTCATGCTGTTTTCGATCATCCCGGTGGTGCTCGAATTCACGCTGGTTGCCGCGGTGCTGTTCGCGAAGTTCGACTGGCGCTTCGTCGCGGTCACATTTGGCGCCGTCGTAATTTACATCGCCTTTACCATTGGCATTACCGAATGGCGCACCTCAATCCGCAAGAAGGCCAACGAGCTCGATTCCCATGCCAACACGCGCGCGGTCGACAGCCTGCTCAACTACGAGACGGTCAAGTATTTCAACAACGAAGATTACGAAGCGCGTCGTTACGATGAAAGCCTGCAGCGCTATGAAGTGATGGCGGTGCGCAATGAGGCATCCCTGGGACTGCTCAACGTCGGTCAGGCGGCGATCATCGCGGTGGGGGCGACACTACTGATGATCCTCTGTGCCCAGGGCGTGGTTGACCGCGAACTGTCACTGGGCGACCTGGTGCTGGTGAACGGCCTGTTGATCCAGCTCTATATTCCGCTCAATTTTCTCGGGATGGCCTATCGCGAAATCAAGCAGGCCATGATCGACATGGAGCGCATGTTTGGCCTGCTTGAGGAAAACCGCGAGGTTGCCGACGCACCGGACGCACGGGATCTGCCGGAAGGTCCGGCGCTGGTCCACTTCGAGGATGTCGATTTCGGCTACGACCCGCGGCGGCAGATCCTGCAGGGCATGGATTTCGAGATTCCGCCGGCGGCGAAGGTGGCAGTGGTCGGCGCGAGCGGGGCCGGCAAGTCGACGCTGGCGCGGCTGCTTTACCGTTTCTACGATGTTTCCGGTGGAGCGATACGCATCAACGGCGCCGACATCCGCGGTCTGCGGCAGGCAAACCTGCGCGCGGCGATTGCGATCGTGCCGCAGGACACTGTGCTGTTCAACGACAGCATCTACTACAACATCCAGTACGGCCGGCCATCAGCCACACGCGAGGAGGTAATCGCGGCAGCCAGGGCCGCGCACATCCATGATTTCATCAGCCGATTGCCCGATGGCTACGATTCAATGGTTGGCGAGCGTGGGCTCAAGCTCTCCGGTGGCGAGAAGCAGCGGGTGGCGATCGCCCGAGCGATCCTGAAAAATCCGCGCATCATGATTTTCGACGAGGCGACCTCTGCGCTGGATTCACGCACCGAGCAGGCAATCCAGCAGGAACTCAATGCGGTAGCCCAGGGCCGGACCACGCTGGTCATCGCCCACCGCTTGTCGACAGTGATGGATGCCGATGAAATCCTGGTCCTGGACCAGGGACGCATCGTCGAGCGTGGCCGCCACGGTGCGCTACTGGCGCGAGGCGGCGCCTACGCGCAGATGTGGGCGCTCCAGCAGCAGGAGAAGCAGGAGGAAGCGCGACGCAGGCCGGACGCGCTCAGCCCGGCTGCAGAAACGTAACGGTTATCCGGGTGCCGCGGCCGTCAGCGCCGGCATGGGCGGAAACCTGTGCGCCGTGTCCCTGTGCAATCTCGCGCACGATGGCCAGCCCGAGGCCGCAGCCTTCAGGCGATCCGCCGGGCAGCCGGTAAAACCGTTCGAACACCTTTTCGCGCTCCCCGGCGGGTATGCCTGAACCGTCATCCTCGACCTCCAGCACTATGTTGCCATTTTCGCTGCGCACGCGCACCGTGATCCGCCCCCCGGGCGGGGTATGCTGGATCGCGTTGTCTACGATGTTCCCGAGCAGTTCGCGAATCAGGAAGGGATCGGCACTGATGGTTGATTCGGTTGAGCGGCCGTCGAAACCGAGGTCGATATTGCGGGTCAGTGCACGCGGTACCCATTCGCTGGTAGCCTCCCTGGCGAGCACCGATATGTCCACCGGCTGGCGCATTACGCTGCGGTGCGAACCCGGTTCGGCACGGGCCATGCTCAGCAGTTGATTGACGAGGCGGGCGGCATGGTCGGCGGCTATTTGCAACTGCTGCAGCGTGTCCGACAGTTCGCCGTCACGTGCCTGACGCGTGGCCAGTTCGGCCTGAGTCTTCAAAGCAGCGATCGGCGTGCGCAGTTGGTGTGCCGCGTCGGCGATGAAGCGCTGCTGCGCAGCCAAGGCTGCACTTTGTCGTTCAAGCAGCCCGTTCATCGCGCGCACCAGCGGCCGCACTTCGGCGGGTGCTGCGGCTTCGTCGATGGCGCTCAGGTCGACGTGAGAGCGGTTTTCGATTTCACGGCGCACCGAGGTCAGTGCGCGCAGGCCCAGGCCAATGCCGAACCAGATGGTCAGCGTCGAGAGCAGCACAAGGATGCCCTGTGGAATCATCATCCGCACCATTATCTGCCGGGCGAACTCTTCGCGCAGTGTCGCTCTCTCTGCAACCTGGATCAGAATTGCGCCCTTGCCCGAGCCCGGCCGCACCGGTACGCGCACTGCCACCGCCCGGATCAGTACTTTGCGGTAGACCGCATCGTAATAGGTTACCCGGTCCTCCAAAGCCTCGGCGGGCGGGTCCGGCAGGTCCGGGTCGCCGGTGATGTATTCGCCATCGGGACCATTGGCACGGTAGTAGAAGCGGCCTTGTTCACCGGAGATCAGCATTTCGATCACCGGCTGCGGCAGGTCGAGGTAGAGCTGGTTGCCGGATTCGCGCACGTTGCGCCCGAGATTGATTGCGGTGTCGAGCAGTGCCCGGTCGAAGTTTAGGTTGACGAAACCCCTGGCGACGCTGTGATCCACCAGCGTGCTGATGATCCACAGCGCGATGAGTGGGATGCTGACCCATAGCAGCAGCCGCCGGCGCAACGTGCGCGGACTGGAATTCATCTCATAAATCTGCCGGGTGAGGCCAGAGCGACGCGTCCGCAAGGCCACAGCAAGCTAATGCCGGGAGGATAGGATCGGGAGAAGCCCGGTGGGTAAGGCAGTTCGGACGAGCGCAGGCGTTTTTGCAGCGCGCTCTAGTCATGGGTGGCCTTGTCGAGCAGATAGCCCAGGCCGCGGATGGTCCGTACGTTGACTGCGGCAGGCTCCAGTTTCTTGCGCAGGCGGTGCACGCAAACCTCGATTGCATTGGCACCGACTTCCTCGCCCCAGCCGTAAAGCCGCTCCGCGAGTTGCTCCTTGCTGACCACGCGGCCGGCGCGCAGCATCAGCACTTCCAGCACACCGAACTCGCGCGCTGACAGTTCAAGGGGATTACCCTTGATGGTGGCGCGCCGGCCTGCTGTGTCCAGCATCAGCGGGCCGTGGGCGAGTTCGGCGCCACCGCCTGACTGGCCTCGCCGGATCAGCGCTCGCACGCGTGCCTCAAGCTCCGGCAGATCGTAGGGTTTGGTCAGATAGTCGTCGGCACCGAGGTCGAGGCCCTTGACACGGTCCTCCAGCGCATCGCGCGCCGTCAACATCAGCACCGGCGTTTTGGAACCGCGGCGCCGCATCCGACGCAGTACTTCATAACCATCCAGTGCGGGCAGGCCGATGTCGAGGATGACCGCATCATAGTGCTGTGCCGCCAGCATGTGATCGGCGCGCTCACCCGAGGCGGCGTGATCGACCGCATAGTCGGCGCTTTTCAGCGCGGTAATCAAGCCGTCAGCCAGTATCGGATGGTCTTCGACGATCAGCAGGCGCATGGTTGAGCCATTTTGCAGCAAAGTGGGAACGGGCAAACATGATACTGGCTCCCGGCTCCGGGTACCCGGAGGAGTTCGTAAGTCTGCTGTAAGCGGAGGCGCATATTGTTCAAGGCAAGCCACTCGTTGCCTTGTTTTATTGTCTTGAGTGGTTCGCGAATGGGTTTGTTCGATGTTTGTGTTGTTGTTGCTGGTTTTTCCTCCTCGGAGGCCCGGTAACTGCAGTAACCTGTGCTGAGCGGGTGATCTGTAGGGCCTCTTTAAGCTCCGCCGGGACTACCCACACCGTCCCGAGCGGAGTTTTTTTTGCCCTATGCCTTCTATTTCCACTGACCCAAGTCCCGGTAAATTCCGCCAAACTTGTTGAAAAAGCGGGTGTAAAGCTGTATTTTCATAGGGAAATTGGCCCGGCAATACCGGGATCCATAGGAGGATGTCGCGGATGCAATGGCTGGCCACTATTCTGATTGCCGCGCTGACGGCGTCGCCCGCGGTCGCGGACAACCGTGACCGTACCCAGAACAAGGTCAAGGCAGCCGTTGCGGGTCGCGATGCCGCGCCGGAGCTGAAGTCTTCCGCAGCGCTGGTCATCGACCAGTCCGGGGGGCGGACGCTGTTTTCCAAGAACACCGACAACGTGGTGCCGATCGCCTCGATTACCAAGTTGATGACCGCAATGGTGGTCCTCGATGCCGGCCTGCCGTTGAACGAAAAGATCGTCATTACCGAGGCGGACAAGGATCTGATCAAGGGTACCCGTTCGCGGCTGCGCATCGGCACCGCTTTGACCCGCCGCGAACTGATGCAGATCGCCCTGATGGCCTCGGAAAACCGCGCAGCAGAGGCCTTGACCCGGGTGTTCCCGGGCGGTACCCCCGGCTTTGTCGCCGCAATGAACCAGAAGGCCATGGAACTCGGCATGTGGCGCACCCGCTTCGTCGACGGTACCGGGCTGTCCAGCGACAATGTGTCGACCGCCCGGGATCTCACCAAACTGGTTGCCACGGCGCACGGCTATCCGCTGATCCGCGAATTTACAACCGATGCCGGCGCTTCGGTACGGGTCGCCAATGGCCAAGTCATGAACTATCGCAATTCCAACCGTCTGGTGAACAACGGGGATTGGCAGATCGGCCTCTCCAAGACCGGATACATCTCAGAAGCCGGTCGCTGCCTGGTGATGCAGGCGGAGATCGCCGGCAAGCCGGTGATCATCGTGTTGCTCGACTCCTGGGGCAAACTGACCCGCATCGGCGATGCCAACCGCATCAAGCGGTGGATGGAAACGCGCTACGCGTCGAATACCTCGGGCTGAACCGGCTGTTCCCCGGCAGGCCCGCAGCCATGCCCGCGCCGTCCTTTGTCGACCTGCAGTCACCTGCCGGTTCCTTTCTTGACGATGTGCTCCGCGGACTGGGCAGTTCGCCCAAGGCCATTTCGCCGAAATATTTCTATGATGCCCGCGGCAGCGAGCTGTTCGAAGCAATCTGCGAATTGCCCGAGTATTATCCGACCCGCACCGAGCTGGCGCTGACGCGCGATTGCGCGGCGGACATTGCTGCCGCCGTCGGCGCGGGTTGCCTGCTGATCGAGCTCGGCAGCGGTGCCAGCCTCAAGACGGGCCTGCTGCTGCAGGCCTTGCGTCCCGCGGCCTATGTGCCGGTGGACATTGCCGCCGATGCCCTGAAAACCGCCGCGACGCGGATTGTGGCGGATTACCCTGCCTTGCCGGTCATCGCGGTGTGCGGCGACTACATGCGCCCGCTGATGGTGCCCGCCCTCGACGGGATTGCGGCGCGTCGCCTGATCTATTTTCCGGGATCAACCATTGGCAACCTGACGCCGGCTGAAGCCCTCGAGTTTCTGCGGCGTGCGCGCGATCTTGCCGGTAGTGGCGGCGCAATGCTGGTCGGCGTGGATCTGAAAAAGGACCCGCGACAGCTGCATGACGCGTACAACGACGCGCAGGGCATAACCGCGGAGTTCAACCTGAACCTGCTGCGGCGGATCAATCGCGAGCTTGGCGCGGATTTCGATCCCGGCCGCTTCAGGCATGTCGCGTTCTACGACGCCGATGCCGGGCGCATCGAGATGCACCTCGAGAGCCTGGTTGCGCAAACGGTCAGCGTCGGCGGACGCCGCTTCGGCTTTGCCGCCGGCGAGCGCCTGCATACCGAGAACTCCTGCAAATATTCGGTGGCCGAGTTCCAGCAGCTCGCGCAGTCCGCCGGCTTCGCCGCCGAAAAAGTGTGGGTGGATGCCGAGGCACTTTTTTCCCTGCACCTGCTGCGCAACTGATAGTCATCATACGGACTGCATGAGTCGTGGATCGCGAAACGTTGCGGATCCTATTCTCTGAAGTCCGGTTTCGCTGGCTATAGTATGGAATGCGCTGCGGTAAGCGCCTGACCCGGTGATACCATCCACGGCGCCGATGGCCATCTATCTGACACTGATACTGATCGTTCTGAATCACGTCGCCTTCGGCGGCAGCCGGGTGGTGATATCGCTGTTTGCGCTGGAGTCCGGCGCCACCCAGATGCAGGTCGGCATTCTGATGGCTCTCTACGCGTTGTGCCCGATGCTTTTTGCGATCGCCATCGGGCGCCTGGCGGATCGTGTTGGCGCGCGTCTGCCAATGCTGCTGGGCAGCGCCGGCCTCGGAATTGGGCTGCTGCTGGCGGTGGCCTGGCCAACAATGGGCATGCTCTATGTGGTGGCGCTGCTGCTCGGCGCCTCCTTCCACTTCTTTTTCGTCACCGTGACCGGCGTCGCCGGCGGCATAGGCGGCACCCAGCACCGCTCGCGCAATTACGCACTGGTAAGCCTCGGCTTTTCCGGCGCCGGATTCATCGGCCCCCTGGTCGCGGGTTTTTCCATCGATTACCTGGGGCATCTGCAGGCTTTCATGATCCTCGCGGCATGCACTGTCATTCCGATCCTGATGCTGTGGCTGAAGGCGGACTTCCTTCCGGGTTCGACGAAAACCGCTACCGATGCCCCGAGTGGCGGCGCACTGGAACTGTGGCGCGCGCCGCAGCTGCGCAACACCTTCATCGCCAGCGGTTTTATCTCCGCGGGCTGGGATTTGTTCAACTTTTACCTGCCGGTGTACGGCCACGGCATCGGCCTTTCAGCCTCTGCGATCGGCATCATCCTCGGCGCCTTTGCGCTGGCGACCTTTGTCATCCGCGCCGCATTGCCGCTGCTGCTGCGACAGATCAGCGAGGCGCAGATTCTGATCTACGCGATTTTTGTTGCCGCCGGTGCATTCACGCTGTTTCCGCTGTTCGACAGCCCGGTGGCGCTGTGCATGGTGGCCTTCCTGCTCGGGCTTGGCGTCGGCTGCGGCCAGCCGATGTCGATGTCGCTGATCTACTCTCTCGCGCCGAAAGGCAGGGCATCCGAAGCTGCGGGCGTGCGTGTCACCGTCAACAACCTCACCCACATGGTGATTCCGCTGGTCTTCGGCAGCATCGGCACCGCTTTCGGTTATGCGCCGGTGTGGCTGGCCAATTCGGTGCTGCTCAGTGCCGGCGGCTGGCTGGTACGCCGCGGCCGGAAATAAAATGAAATCTACTGAAGGGCGCAGCAGCTTTTCAGCGCAGGATGATGGTCAGGCTGAAATCGCCGCGAAGCAGACTGACCGCATACCCGCGATCGGAGCCACGTAACAAGCCCTGGAATTCGGCGATGCTCTGCACGCGACGGCGGTTCACTGCGTAGATGATGTCGCCGGGACGGAAACCGGCCTGCAGTGCGGGGCTGCCGGGCTCCACCGCGGCGACCACCAGTCCGCCGCCACGCAGGCGCTGGAACAGCGGGCTGCCGCGTTCGATCTCCACCACCCGCAGCCCCGGCAACTGCGCCACGGGTTGCGGCTCCCCGTTGCTGGCAGTCTGCGGCGGCGCGATGCGGGTGCGGATGCGTTGCGGCGAGCCGTCGCGCAGGATGCCGAGTTCGACTTCCTCGCCGACCGGTGTCAGTCCCAGGCGCGCGCGCAGTTCGCCGGAAGTACGGATCGGACGGCCGTTGAGCAGGGTCACCACATCGCCCTGGCGCAGTCCCGCGCGGTCTGCGGGCGAGCCGTCCTCGACCCTGGCGATCAGCGCGCCGTCCAGCGTCGGCAGCCGCAGCTTGCGCTGCAGCTCCGCCGGCACGTCAGCCATTTCGATGCCGAGCCGGCCGCGGCGCACCTCGCCGTGGCGCACGATCTGGTCCATCACTGCGCGCGCCATCGCAGCAGGCACCGCGAAGCCGATGCCGACATTGCCGCCGGCGGGGCCGATGATCGCGGTGTTGATGCCGATCAATTCGCCGCGCAGGTTGACCAGCGCGCCGCCGGAATTGCCGGGATTGATCGAGGCATCGGTCTGGATGAAATCCTCGTAGCCCTCGACGGACAGGCCGCTGCGCCCCAGCGCGCTGACAATGCCCGAGGTCACGGTCTGGCCGATGCCGAAGGGGTTGCCGATGGCGAGCACGTAGTCGCCGACCTGCAGCGCATCGGAGTCGCCGATGCGAAGCGCCGACAGGTTCTGCGCCGGGATCTGCAGCACCGCGATGTCGGTGCCGGGGTCGGTGCCGACCAGTTTGGCCGGGAAGCTGCGACGGTCTTTCAGCGTGACGATGACCTGCTCGGCATCCTTGATCACATGATTGTTGGTCAGCACGTAACCGCGCGCGGCATCGACGATGACGCCGGAGCCGGCAGCCTGTTCCTTGCGCTGCGGGATGTCGGGCAGATTGAAGAAGCGGCGGAAGAAGGGGTCGCGGAACAGCGGGTTGTCTTCCATCGGTGCGCGGGTGAGCACCGAGATGTTCACCACTGCCGGCGTGACCTGGTTGACCAGCGGCGCCATGGTCGGCAGGCCGCGCGGGTCCGTAGCCGGCTGTGCAGCGGCAGGCGCGGGCGCCAGGATGCCAAGCAGCAGTGCGGTGGCTGCCGAAAGGAAGTGTCCGAAAAACAACGGGATACGGTTATTCATGCGTGGTTTTTCCGGGCTGTGTGCTTATCCAGATGGATGCCGCCACGGCGTTTTTCAATCCGTGCATGATAATCCCGCCCCGCGCGTGGCGGCGCGGGACTTACTTGAGGATCTTGAACAGGTTGTTGAAACTGTCCGTCCACAGGCGCAGGCCCGGGATGTTGGTAATGTCGTGGGCGGCTTCGGTGATTTTCGGGTGTTCCAGCAGTTTGGCATTGCGCGAGACCAGCACCCAGTCGGTGTTGGCGAGGTCCGAGCTGATCTCCGGGTCATCGCTGACCAGCACCGTGTGCAGTCCATATTCGTCGGCGATGCGCTTGACCACCGGCGCCAGATTCAGGAAGCGGTTGGTGACATGGAAGGCGATTACCCCGTCTTCCTTCATGTTCTTCAGGTAGATGCCCATCGCCTGCTGGGTCATCAGGTGGGTCGGAATCGAGTCGCTGGAGAAGGCGTCGATCGCCAGCACGTCGTAACGCTGTGCCGGCTCACGTTCCATGGTCAGCCGCGCGTCGCCGAGCAGGTTTTCGATCTTCGCCTGGCTCGAACCGAGGTAGCTGAATTCGGTTTTCGCGATGTCGATGACCTGCGGATTGATTTCGTAGAAGCGGTAGAGGTCCCCCGGCCGGCCGTAGACGGCCAGCGTGCCCGCGCCCAGTCCGACCACGCCGACGCGGAGATCGCGGCCGGCATCGCGCTTGATATTGAGGATGCGGCCGATGCCGGAGGTCGGGCCGTAGTAGGTGGTCGGTTCCAGGCGGCGCGTCGGATGCAGGAACTGTTCACCGTGCATGATCACGCCGTGCATCAGGCGGCGGGTGCCCTGGATGTCGGCTTCGCCACCGAAATCCTTGACGCGCAAGGTGCCATAGAAGTTGCGCGTCATCACCCTTGTGTCTTTCGACAGCATGTTGACGTAGAGATGGATGTGGAAGCCGGTGAAGCCGGCGGCGACCAGTGCGATGACGGGGACCAGCGGCATCACGCGCCGCGACAGGAAGGCTGCCAGCAGCAGCGTGCCGAAGAGCCCGAGGCCGAACTCGTAATAGGTGTTGAACAGCTTCGGCGCGACGAAGCCGATCGCGAGACCGCCGATCGCGCCGCCCAGCGAAATCATCAGGTAGTAGCTGGTGAGGTAGCGCGGCGCCGGTTTCAGCGCGGCGAGTTCGCCGTGGAAAAACATGCACATCACGAACAGTCCGACTGCGAACAGCGGGATTGCCTGCTTGATGTCCATCACGCCGCCGTCGGTGTGCAGTGCCCAGGCCATGGCGCAGACGATCACCAGCAGCGGACCGAAGAACAGCTTGCGCTGGTACCAGTTGCGGCCTTCGAAGCAGAGCACGAAGGAGAGCAGGTACAGCGTCAGCGGCAGGATCCACAGAAACGGCACCGAAGCCACGTCGTGGGTGATGTGGTTGGTGACCGCGATCAGCATGAACGAACCCAGCGCGGCCAGTGTCAGCCACAGCAGGTAGTCGCCGATGCGCGGTGCCGGGCCATCGGAGGCCACCCGTCCCACGATCACTGCCGCGCCACCGGCGGCCGGGCGCAGGCTGAAGAAGGCCGACGTTGCACAGAGCAGCACGAACAGGCCGTAGCCGACGCTCCAGCCGATCGATTGTTCGTAAGTGGTGATGTAGGGCTCGACGACGAAGGGATAGGCAACCAGTGCGATCAGCGATGCGCCGTTCGACAGCGCGAACAGGCGGTAGACATTTTTCGCCTGTGGATAACTGCGCGCGAACCAGGCTTGCAGCAGCGGGCCGGTGGTGGACAGCAGGAAATAGGGCAGGCCGATGGTGGCGGTGAGCAGGCCGAGGATCAGCCAGGTCGGATCCTCGTCGCCACCGGGTTTCCAGCCGCCGCCGGCGATGATCGGCAACGATATGAGACTTGCGACCAGCAGTACGACATGCAGGATCACCTGCGGCCGCGGCTTCTGTAAACGCACGGTCCAGTCGGCATAGGCATAACCGGCGAGGAGCACCAACTGGAAAAACATCAGGCAGGTCGTCCATACCGCCGCAGAGCCACCGAACCACGGCAGGATCTGTTTCGCCATGATCGGTTGCACCAGGAACAGCAGGAACGCGCTCGCGAAAATGGTCAGCGCGTAAATCAGCATTTACATAACCTATTGATTATAAACAGAAATTTATTGTTCTGCGTACTGTTTGCGGCGGTGGGCAGCTTGCTGACAGACCCTCGCGGACGCCGGAAAGTTGCGTTCGCACGGGAATCGCTGCGGCGCGGACCGCCGCGATTGTAACCGCAGTACGGCCGGCCCGGGTGCGCGCCGGGCTTCGCGTCACGCAAGCATGGCCGTGTTGCCGGATCAGTCGGCCTTGATGCTCGACTTCCTGATGACTTCGCTCCAGCGTGCTGTTTCGGCCTTCACATAGGCCGCGAATTCCGCGGGTGAACTACCGACGCCCTCGGCGCCGTCGCCGGCCATGCGTTTCTGCATTTCCGCAGTTTTCAGGATTTCGACCACCTCGCGATGGATGCGATCGATCACCGGCCGCGGCGCACCGGCCGGTGCGAACAGTCCGTACCATTGCGACACGTCGAAATCGGGAATGCCGGTCTCCTGCAGGCTGGGCATGTCAGGCAGGGAAGGCGAACGCCGTGCGCTGGTGACCGCGAGTGCGCGCAGCTTGCCGCTCTTCAGGTGCGGCAGCACCGAGATGATGCTGGGAAAGGCGGCCTGGATGCGGCCCGCCAGCATGTCGACGTAGGCGCCGCCCATGCCCTTGTAGGGGACGTGGTTCATGTCGGCAGCGGTGCGCACCTTGAACAGCTCCGTGGCGAGATGGATCAGGCTGCCCTGGCCGGCCGAGGCGTAATTGACCTTGTTCGGATTGGCCCTGGTGTAGGCCACCAGTTCCTTGACGTTTTTTACCGGCATGCTCGGATGGACCATCAGCACAAAGGGCTGCTGGGTGACCTGGGTGATCGTGGCGTAATCACGGGTCGGCACATAACGCGCGGGATAGAGCAGCGGATGGATGACGAAGGTTGCGCTGGCCATCAGCAGCGTGTGGCCGTCCTTCGGCGCGTCCCGGGTGAGTTCGGCACCGATCGCGCCGCCGCCGCCGGAACGGTTGTCGACCACCACGCTCTGCCCCAGTTTTTCGGCCAGCGGCGAGGCCACGGCGCGGGCGATGGTGTCCATGCCGCCGCCGGCCGACAGCGGCACGATCAGGCGCACCGGCTTGTCCGGGTATTTCGGTGATGCGGCCTGCGCAGTGCAGGCGAGGGTGCATAACAGCAGTGGCAGCAGTCGGTTCATGGCGGTCTCCTCCGGCGATGTTGGTGTCTGTGTGTGGCCCGGTTCTGTCGTCCTGCGTGCAGCGGATCAGCCGGACGTGTTTATGGCCAGTGTCCTGCAATCGGTTACGGTTTCCAGCGCGGCGAGCTGCGCATGCAGTACCGCGGCCCGGGGGTGCGGGCCTGCCATGCGCATGAACTTGGTCTGCAGCTCCGCCGCCGACAGCGGTGAGGCCGGCGTGCCCTTGAATTCCTCCGCAAAACGTTCGAAGCGGCGGCCGTCCTGCAGTTCCAGCTCGACACGGGTCGCCCAGGCGCCGCCTTTTTCCTGCTCGCCCATCTCGATGACTTGCATGCGCCTGGCCAGGGCACGCACACGCGGGTCCTTGAGCGCCGTTTCCGAGAAGGCCAGCGGATCGTTGACGTCATAGTACAGCGCGATGGCCGCGCAGAAGGGTACGCTGTACTGTGCGCCGGCAACGTCCTGTGGCTCGCGGATGTCGTGGTGCGAAAGAATTTTGTGGTGGGCGTGGACCACCAGTTGCGCCACGGCATCGCCGTCGAAGCCGTGTTCAGCACGCAACTCCTGCAGCGATTGCACCGGCGTGTGCGCGGTGATGTGGCAGGCATAGCGCTTGAGGCAGGCATTAACGATGTCGAAATGCCTGCCGAGGTCTTTGGTGAACTGCGTGGCGTCGCCGTCGCGGGCATAGGATTCGAGGTAGCCAAATTTGCCCTCCAGCACGTTGTCCGGGCCCTCGTAGCCGTCGCGTGCGAGCAGCGCGGCAACAAC
Organism: Burkholderiales bacterium; assembly: GCA_030684405.1. Lineage (GTDB taxonomy): Bacteria > Pseudomonadota > Gammaproteobacteria > Burkholderiales > SG8-41. The sequence goes on from JAUXYA010000005.1 coordinate 41,008, forward strand.
GCCCGCTTCGGCGGCGCGGCCCATGTGCAGGCGCTTCACCATCGCGCCGTTGCCGGCCTTGGCAAAGGCGAGCAGACCACCACCCAGCGAACCGGCGATGCCCAGCGCCTGGGTGAGTTGGCCGGCGTTGAGGCCGATCAGCCTGCCGGCCACAATGGCCGAACCGAAGGGGCCGTTGGTGCCCGGCGCATGGAAGCCCAGAGCTTCGGTGGTCTGCTTCGCCGCAAGCCCGATGCGGAACATCACCTCCGCGCCAGCGACGAATGCGGTCAGCAGCGCCTTGCCGTCCGCGCCTTGTGCTTCACCCGAAGCCAGTGCTGCCGGCAGCAGGATCGCGCCCGGATGCACACCGGCGCTGGGCTTGCGCAGGCCATCAAGCTCGAAGGCATGCGCGGCGACACCATTGGCCAGCGCGGCAGCCGGTGCTGCGACCTGCAGCGCGGTGCCGATGACGCGGCTTGCGCCGTTGCCGCCGCAGTTTCTTGCGTGGCCGGCGACGATTTTGCTCCATGGCAGGCGCGATCCGAACAGTGCTGCGCCGGTGGTGTCGATGATGCACTGGCGCGCTCGCTCGCGCGCCGCATCCGGGATGTCTTCATAGCGCAGTCCAACGGCGAAATCGGCGAGTGTGCGGGCGGCGGTTTGGGGGGCGGCGGAATTGACCATGGATGGATCGCTCAAGGCAAAGAAATTCCCTCTCCCCGCGCACGGGGAGAGGGGACAAAAGCGGGTTATGCGCTTAACAGCTTCGACAGAACGGTAGCGTCGGACAGCTTCTCGAGACCCATCACCGCGTCACGCAGTTCAACGACGCGTGCCTTCGGCAGCGCCTTGACTGCGAGCTTCTCGAATTTCGCGATGATGTCAGCGTCGCTGGCGAAACGGAATTCGCTGCCGCGCGCGGATTCGACGGTGCGTTTCATCACAGTGCTGTCATTGAGATGCAGTTCGACGTGCACCTTGTGGCGCATTTTGGCGCCCAGCGCGGTGATCGCCGGATCGTGGAGCACTTCGACCTTGCGCGACTCCGCGATGCGTGCCGGATCAGCGACCATCGCTTCAGTGAACTGGTCGACGAACACGTCTTTTTCCAGCAGCCAGGTGCCGATGCAGTACGGCAGGTTCAGCTGGGCTGAAGTCAGGCCCTGAGGCTTGTACGGCCAGCCGACGTGGTGCACCGTGACCTCGGAGCCGTAGACCACGACTTTTTTCACGTCCTTGGCGGTGAAGGGCCGTTCGGCATCCATCTCGCGCAGTGCGTCGAGCGTGGTGTGATTGCTGCCGACGCAGGCATAGAACTTCAGTGCGATGCCCATGGTCTGCCAGACTTCGCCGAAGCCGGCAGTGAGTTCCTTCAGATTGAACTTGTCGGTCGACTGCGACATGGTCGTGCAGAAGCCGCCGTACGGGTTCTCAAGCACGTCAATGATGCCGGTGAAGCCGCCTTCGGCGAACAGCGCGCCGTAAAGGCCGGACTGCGAGGAGCGGCCGGCGTGCATGCGTTTGACCATCGCGCCGAACTGCGCGGCCATCAGGCCGGCGGCCTGAGTGCCGGCGATGCCCAGCGCGTGCACGGTCTTGTCGACATCGAGTTTCATGCCGCGTGCAGCGCCAGCGGCAGCGGAGAACACGCCCAGCGTGGCGCCCGAGTGCCAGCCGGAGGCAATGTGCGCCGGGCCCATGCACAGGCCGACGCGGGGTCCGATTTCGTAACCGGCGACCGAGGCCGTAAGGAATTCCTTGCCGCTCATGCCCGGCTTCAGTTCAGTAACCGAGATCAGCGCGGGCAGCACCACGGCGCCGACATGCAGCACGCCTGCGCGATGCACGTCGTCCAGTTCAAAGCCCTGCACTTGCGTGCCGTTGACCAGCGCGGCATGTGGCGCGGACAGTTTCTTGTTGGTGCCCCAAACACTGCACTGGCGGGTGCTGTCAATGCTGCTCAGCTTGTCCTGCAGGATGCGGGTCCATTCAAGATCCGCGCCATACAGCGCGCAGCCCAGTGAATCCAGCATCAGCAGCTTGTTGCGATGACGCACTTCCTCCGGGATATTGTCATAAGTCAGCCCGGAAACGAACGTTGCGATATCGCGGGTGTAGGGATGGGGTTGTGCCGGTTGCTGGGCCATGGTGGCGGATTCCTGTGATGAGTCTGTAAAAACGGCCTAAAAAATATCAATAAAATCAATTGGTTAATTACTATTTTGGCGGTCACTTCGGCAGCGTGACCGTCGCGCCGACGATGGTTGCCAGCTCATTGATGTCGGCGAGTGACTCGCATCGGTCAACGGTCGTGATGATGCGTTCGGCGTCGGCTTTGTTCATGCACGGTGCAACGACATTGCGGAACTTGTGAATGACTTCTTCCGGTGCCAGCGGATTCTCGGGGCTGCCACGGCGGTGCAGTGCAAGTTTCTCATGCACTTTGCCGTCATGGGTGGTGATCTTCACGCGCGAGGCGTGGCGGAAGGGCGCGCCCATTTTTTCGATCTCGGGATCGACATGCGCGCTGATGCGCGAAATGAAATCGAGAATCTGCGGATCGGCGAGGCGCACTTCACGGAACTGTTCGGTGAATGCGGCGCCGTCAAGTGCGATGACCGCCATGCCGTAATACAGATTCATTTGTGCTGCAGTGACACCCTGCGCCTTGTATTCCCAGGCGCAGTGCACATGCGTCATCGGTGACAGGCCTGTTTCGACTTTGGCGATGTCGCCGTGCTTGAGCTTGTGCTCCTGCATCAGTTCCGACAGCGCGTCGAGTGCGCTGTGGATGCTGGTGACGCTGGCGTGCGGCTTGTAGCCGACGTTGAGCGTTTCCCAGGTCTTGCCGAGACCGTCGGTGAGGCGCGATGGATTTGGATTGTCGGAGTAGGTCGACAGATAGCCGCCATAGGGTGCTTCCAGCGCATCAAGGATGCCGGTGAAATCGCGGGAGGCCAGTTGCGCGGCATAAACACCGCTCTGAGCCGCGCGGCCGCTGTGGAAGCGTTTGACCATTGCGCCTTCCTGAGCGGCCATCAGGCCGCCGGCCTGCGAGCCGGCCATGCCCAGCGCGTGCTGGAACTGCGTCGCATCGAGATTCAGCATGCGTGCCGCAGCGGCGGCAGCGACGAAGGTGCCCGACGTGCCTTGCGGATGGAAGCCGCGGAAAAACAGGCTCATTGTCGCAGCGTTGCCGACGCGGTGGCCGATTTCATATCCGGCGACCATGGCGGTTAGCAGATCGCGACCCGACACTTTGCCTTTTGATTCGGCAAGACCCAGCGCCACCGGCGTGGCGATCGAACCGGCATGAACGATGGATTCCTTGTGAATGTCATCGAGCTCGAAGGCATGGCCCGATGTACCGTTGACCAGCGCCGCGAGCGCGGGCGAGGTCTTGCGGCCGAGGCCGATCAGCGTCGCCACCGGCTTGGCCTGTTCAGCGTCCGCGAGTTCGGCGACTTTGCGCGTCCACGGTAGCGTTGCACCAAAGAGGCAGCAGCCGAGACTGTCGAGCAGCGAGAGTTTTATTCTCGCCACTGCTTCAGCGGGGATGTCTTCATAACGCAGCGTCGCGCCGAAGCGCGCGAGGTCGCGGGTGGCGTCGGGGAGCAGGGGTGGTTTGCCGGAGGACATGGGTCCCTGCCTTAACCTTGCACCGCTGCCTTGCCGGCCGCGGTACCGGCGAGTTTGCCGAATACCGCGCCTGACACGAGACCGGTGCCGCTGGCGTAGTTGAAATAAAACAGTCCGCCGACCATCTCGCCGGCACAGTAGAGGCCGGGGATCGGTAGCTGGTTCGAATCGACCACCTGGCCGCTGTCCTTGTCGATGCGCAGCCCGCCGAAGGTGAAGGTGATGCCGCAGGTCGTTGCGTAGGCATCATAAGGCGGTGTGTCGAGCGCCTGCGCCCAGTTCGACTTCGGCGGAATGATACCGACCGTGCCCTTGCCGTCCTTGATCACGTGGTTGAAGGGCACGTCTTTCATTACTGCGGCGTTGTATTCGTGCACGGTGTGCAGGAAGCCCTCGGGGTTCACACCCTCGAGTTTGGTCGCCAGTTCCTCCAGCGTGTTGGCGCTGACCTTGGTGACGAACTTGATGCGGTATTCCGAGCGCAGCAGCTTGGTGACCTTGGAGTCGAACACCTGCCAGGCGAACTGCCCCGGCTGCTTCAGCACTTCACCGCCGTACTTGGCGTAGGTGAAGGAATGGAAGTCGTGGCCTTCGTCGACGAAGCGTTTGCCATCGGCGTTGATCAGCAGGCCGAAGATGTAGCTGTGTTTCTGGAACTGGTCGCCGACATTGACGTCGCCGAACTCCGGTGCGTAGCGGTCCCAGCCGGTGGCGTGGCAGCCCGACCAGTTGCCGTAGGGAGCGGCGCCGATGTCCAGCGCCATTTTCAGGCCGTCACCGACGTTGAAGCGCGTGCCGCGCACCTTCGCCAGCTCCCAGCCCGGTCCTAGGTAGCGCGCACGCATCTCCGGATTGGCTTCGAAGCCGCCGCAGGCAAGCACCACCGCCTTGGCCTTCATCTCGAAGGACTTGCCCTTCTGCCGCACCTGCACACCGCCGACGGTGGCGCCGTCGTAAATCAGCTTGATCGCACGGGTCTCGAAGAACACCGGAATGCCTGCGGCCTTGACTGACTTGTTCAGGTATTCGACCAGGCCGGCGCCGCCGCCGTGGGCTTCTATCGGCATGTTGCCGAAGAACTTGCGCTTGCCGTCGACCACCGCCGATTGGCGGCCCCAGTTCGGCACGAACTTCACACCCTTCGAGCGCAACCAGATCATCGTTGGCAGACTCTCGTTGACCAGATACTCGGAGAGGTCGGGATCAGTGCGGTAGGCGGTGAGCTGGTAGATCTTGTCGAGGAATTCCTCGCGGGTGTTGGTGCCGAAATCAGTCTCGGCGATTTCCTGCTCGGTGATGTCGGTGATCTTGAGCAGGTCTTCCACGGTTTCGTAGGCGAAACGCATCACGCCGCCGGCGAAGCGGCTGTTGCCGCCACCTTCCTCTTCCGGAGCGGCCTCGAGTATGGCGACCTTGGCGCCCTGGTCGTGCGCGGAGAGTGCCGCGCACATGGCGGCGTTGCCCTTGCCGACGACGATGACGTCGAATTCCTGTTGCATGTTGTGGACCTTTCGGGATTACGGTTCAGCGGAGAAGCCTCATTATCCGGCGCCAGCACTCTTGAGTAAAATGAGACTGTTGCAACAATTGTTCGTTGCCATGCATCAATCGATCAAGGTCGCTCGTACAAAGCTTGTTGAAGAACGAATCTTGCCCGGCCTAACATCTGCGCCATGAACCTCGACATCCCCGGCCTCCAGGCTTTTGCCCGTATTGCGGAACTTGGCAGTTTCCACCAGGCCGCCGAGGCCCTGCACCTGTCGCAGTCCGCATTGTCGCGACGCATCAGCAAACTCGAGCAGGGTCTCGGCGTGCGCCTGCTCGACCGCACCACGCGCAGGGTGCGCCTGACAGCGGTGGGGCGCGACTTCCTGCCGCAGGCGCGGCGCCTGATCGAGGAACTGGAGCAGTCGCTGACCGGCCTGCGCGATATGGCTGCACGCGGTGCGGGACAGGTCACGGTCGCCTGTGTGCCGACAGCGGCGCTGCAGGTGCTGCCGCCGGTGATCCGCGACTACAGCGCGAAACACCCGGACAACCGCATTCGCATCCTCGACGTGCATGCCAACGAGGTGCTGCAGGCGGTGCAGGGTGGCGAGGCCGAGTTCGGGCTGACGCTGTCCGGTGCCGATGCGCCGGAAATCGAAGCCGAGCCACTGTTCGACGACCCCTTCGTTCTCGCCTGCCATGCCGACCATCCGCTGGCAAAGAAAAAAACGGTGAAATGGGCCGACCTCGCCCAGCATCGCGTGATCACGGTCGGACGTCTCTCCGGCAACCGCGCGTTGCTCGACTTCGGTCTGCCTTCTGGCCTGCCGCAACAGCGCTGGACCTATGAGGTGCAGCACTCCTTCTGGACCGGACTCGGTATGGTCGAGGCCGGCATCGGCGTCATCGCCGTGCCGATGCTGGCGCTGGCAGGGCGAAAGAATTCAAACCTAGTGAGTCGGCCACTGATCGAACCTAAACTGACGCGTACGCTGACGGTGATCCGACGACGCGGCGTGACGCTGCCACCAGCGGCGCAGGAGTTTTTGGCGATGCTTAAAAAACGCTGGGTGCAACAAAGGCGCGAAGTGCGTGCACGTGGTTGAGCGTATCGATGATGGCTTGCGACCGGCCCTGCCAACTTTGCCTTTGGCCGCTCACCGCGAATGTTCGACTACCGGGTCGGCAGGTCGATCTGCTCGACGACCCGTGCATCCTTGGGCCTGGGAACCCAATCGGGTGGGTTCCAGAACACGTGCGGAGAGATGTCCTCTATGCGGTTGAGCCCGAGTTGTGCCATGACCCGGTTCATCTCGGTCTGAAACACCTCGAGCGCACGGTAGGCGCCGTCTTCTCCAGCGGCAGCTGCGCCATAAAGCGTAGGCCGGCCGGACATGACCATGTCCGCGCCCATGGCGATCGCCTTCACAATATCGGCGCCGCGCCGTGCGCCGCTGTCGATGATGATCTTCAAACGGTCGCCGACGGCCCTGCGCACCTCCGGCACCACCTGGAGCGGCGCCGGCGCACTGTCCAGATAGCGACCGCCGTGATTTGAGAGGACGACACCATCCATGCCGTTGTCCGCCGCCAGCACGACGTCTTCCCAACTTTGCAATCCCTTGACCAGCATGTGGCCTGGCCAGATGTCGCGGATGCGCTTGATGTCGTCCCAGCACTGGGTGTCCGGCTTGGTGAGCTCGTGGTCGGTGGGCTTGTCCGTGAGCTTGCTTGAGAATTCCGCCGGGTAGTTCGCTTTGCGGAAGGGACCGCGTTTCAGGTACTGCGGGGCCAGAACGCGCAGGCACCAGCCTGGATTGGCGAGCACCCTCGCAATCAGCTTCGGCGTATAGCGCAGCGGCATGGCATAGCCGCTCTTGCGGTCGTGTTCGCGATTGGCGCCGACCGAGCCGTCGACGGTGACGAGCAGGGTGTCGAACCCGGCCGCCTTGATCCGCTCGACGAATGCCATCCGCAGCTCCTTGTCCACCCACATATAAAGCTGAAACCAGAGGTTGCCACCGGCGGCCTCGACTATCTCTTCCATGGGGGTCAGCGAATTGGTGGCCACAGTGCACGGCACGCCCATCCGGGCCGCCGCCCTGGCAAGCGCGACTTCGCCGCCATCGCACATAAGGCCTGCCGATGCTGTCGGCGAAATGGCGAAGGGCATGGCTATTTTCCTGCCGAAGATTTCGGTCGCGGTCGAGCGTCTCGATACATCCCGCAGGACCCGATTCTTGAGGTTGAGCGACCGGTACACCTCGCGGTTGTTCCGGAGTGCTATCCCGTCCTCCGCTGCGCCGTCGATGTACTCGAATATGGGGCGAGGCAGCCGTTTTCTGGCTATTTGCCGAAGATCCTCAATGTTGCAGAGCCCCAGTTCTTCACTCGTCATGGCGGATTCCGTTTTGCTCGACCTGTCTCGATCGCCCGACCCCTGCTATCTGGCGGGGTGACGATGATTTTTACCGGCGCTTGCTGACGAAATCGGAACGTCAGGCAGCAACCCGCTTCGGCCCACCCATCCCCGCCGCCAGCACTGCAATCTCCCGAACATCCTGCGCATTTTCGAAATCCTGGATCGCAGCATACAAGCGCGCGACGTTGTCGGAGGACAGCGCACGCGCGGCGCAGTTGTCGAACTTGTCCTTGAGGCGATCGGCGGGCAGCGGCTTGTCGACGCTGCGGCCGAGAGCCTGGTCGATCTTGGCGCTGACGACGCGACCGTCGGTCAGCGTGACTTTCACTTCGGCGCCGAAGTGGCTGTCGGCGGGGAACTGTTCTGTGGTGTAGGGCGCAACGTGGATCTTCGGCAGGATCGCGCGCGTGGCGGGGTCTTGCCAGTTGGTACCTTCGAAATGCTCCAGCTTGACCGTGCGGTCTTTCAGCGCGCGGGCCAGCGTGTACTGCACGCTGAACTTGGCGTCGAGGTCGGACTGCGGGTCGGGGCGGTTGGTGTGTTCCAGCCGCCGTGCGTGGGTCCAGGAATCGATGCGCGCGACCTGCTCGGGCTTCAGGTTGTGTTTGTGCACCAGCTCGAGCATGCAGTCGATCGCCGGGTGTGTGCTGCCGCAGCAGGGATAGGACTTGATCGCGATGGCGGGGCGGGTGATGTCGAGCGGATCGGCCCAGGCGGGGAGTGCTTTCGAGGCATCGTAATTGCCGGTGCCGTTGAAGACTTCGAAATAACCCTGCTTGTGTTCGAAAGCGAGCGCGCCTGCGCTAAATCCATCGCGCGCGAGCAGCGCGGCGAAGAGGCCGCTCCTCGCGCAGTGGCCGACGTGCAGGGGCTTGGTCATGGTGCCGAAGTTGGATTTGATGCCGGCGGCGAGCGACGCTGCGATCGATAGCGCGGTGGCGGTCTGTTCCACCGACAGTTTCAGCAGGTGCGCGCAGGCGGCCGCGCCGCCGAACACGCCGATGGTCGTCGTCGGGTGCCAGCCCTTGGTGTATTGATGGAAGTTCACCACCATCGACAGCTTGCATTCGGTTTCGAAGCCGGCGACGTAGGCGGCGATGAAATCCTTGCCGGTCGCACCGGTTTCGTCGGCGAGTGCGAACAGCGCCGGCAGGATGGGCACCGAGGGGTGGCCGCCGAGCGTGTTGTTGCAGTCGTCGAAATCGAGCGCATGCGAGGCGGTGCCGTTGACCAGCGCTGCATCGAGCGCGCCGATGCGCCGCGCGTGACCGAAGACCAGGGAGGAACCGTTGGCGGAGCCGGAGATGCCGAGCACGATGCGCGTCGCAGGTTCCTGCGCACCGGCGAGGGTTACACCGACGGTGTCAAGTATACCGACCTTGGCCCAGTGCACGGCCTCGGTCGGCAATGAGGCGTACTGTAACTCATTGATTTTATTGGATATTTCAAGGGCGAAGCTCATCGCGCTGCTCCTCTGCGGCGCCGGCCGCTGCAGGGCGTGCCGGACGGAATGATGGCGGAAGAGAGTGGGAGTCGAACCCACACAGGACCGCTCGCGGCCCCTACCGGGTTTGAAGTCCGGCCGCCCCACCGGGAGCGATTCCCTTCCGTTGTGCCTTGCTAGATGTGCACATTGTAATTCGCGGTGGCCCGGACGCGAAACTGCGGTCCAGACTGTGATACCGGAATTCTTTTCATACTTCCAAACTTTAAAAAAGAAACCATCCTTGGCTGCGGCATATTGTGGGCAACAAAAAAGTTGGGCCGCCGGCGGGGATGTAGCGCGAATCCAAGTTATCAGCCGCTTGATTTACTGAATACTAGATCTTGGTCGTGCGCACAGTTTCGCTGTAGGGGCGCCCTAGACCTGCTTAAGAGTAATTTTGAGGAGTTGACTCTCAGTGTCGGCACGTTGCAAACAACGACCAGATGAGCATCCTGTTTCCAATGATGGTCTTGATCCAGATGCTTCTCGGGAAAATCCAGGTGTTTCACGTAACTGAAGTAAGTGATCAATCAGGTCCTGGTCAGCAAGGCGTGAACGCGGAAAGACTGAGGCCTGGAAGAAACAGCTTTAGGAATAACTCAGGAAGTTCATATGAGGGTATTAGAGATCACATCGAACGAACATGATCTTGTTTGTAAATATAATTGTATGAATTTCGAAAAGTACGTTTGCGAATTTCTACGGGAATATCATTGTAAGTATAAGAGACACGATAAACTTGTAACACTGGATCATTGGTTTTAATATTTAGTTGCTTTGCTGTGCAAGCATTCGCTTTACCCGCTGAAATTGTCTCATCCATATGAACAACTGTTACCCCATACAGTTTTTGAAAGACAGCGTATAGATTTTCTTCTGTCTGCTTGAGACCCGACTTCCCAAATCTAGGAAAAAGCCAAACTGGCAAAATAACAGTCATAACCGCAGCGGGTTGATCATTAACATTTAGAAGGGCCGATACTTTATATATGTCATTTGGTAAACGATCAAACAACTGAAGAATATTCATTGTCTCGGCGTCTGGCCTGCATTTTTTAATGGTCAGTATTTGACGTGTTGAAAAAACTTTATTCCCAAGTCGATCATATAAATTCGAAAAACTATAGCGGGATCTATCTAGGTCGTGGGCCGCAACGAAAGTTCCCCGTCCTTGATTGCGAATAAGAATTCCTGTTGTGACTAACTGACTTATCGCTGCCCTTACCGTAGAAATTGAAACTTTAAATTGGCTAGCAAGCTCATGTTCGGATGGTAACCGATCACCCGGCATCCACTTGCCTTGTGCTAAGCCCTCTATAAGTTTACGCCGTATGTCTTTGTATAACGGTTCAGGGTTCATTTTCTCCAATTTCCTACAATCTCATTGCAAGGCATGATGTGCTTCCCACGCTCAAGTTAGCAAGTCCAGCGTATGATTTAAGCATAGGATGAAGCGCATGCGTAGCCAATGCCCACGCTAAAATTTTAAGAAGAATCCGTTTGGCAGATTTAGCCTGCCGCAAGGATTGACCCCGTAACTCGCTGTTGCCATCAAGGCGCAGCTGATTGCGCGCCATAGTGGCGAGATGTGTGTCAGTCCGCAGCTCGTCGCGGAAAGATTGGGTCTACGGTCATAGCCAAGTCCACACCCTTACGACGCTGCGGCGGGCTCACCACTATTTTGGAGCGCTGCCTTCAGAACCTCGTTGATCGACATTGTGTCGGACAGCGGTTCCCTCAGTCAGCCGTTATCGCCTTTAAAGGCCTTGAGGCGCCTGGCCTCGGAAACATTCATACCGCCGAATTTTGTCCTTAACTTGAAAGATTGGCATCATTCGAATCGTATTTGACATGGGTAAAAAAATAGACTAAACATATCAATCATTCGAATGTTTATGTACAAGACAACATACGTCCTCAGAAAAGTTGAATGTTGTGGTGGCTGCTCGTAGTTTCGTTATAAGGGCTTGAAAACAAATTTGTTTTAATTTTTTGCGATAAAGGAGCATAAGTTATGACAACCGCTGTCATGGACGATATTCAAGTGATTCCCTCTGGCAAGGCACTCGGAGCGGATATTGAGAATATAGATTTATCTAAAATTGTTGGTGATGACGCGATCAAAAAAATAATATCGGGTTGGCATGAGCATCTTGTATTGCGATTCAGAGCGCAGAACCTCACAGATGGGGAATATGTAAAGTTTGGGCGTTTGTTTGGAGAGCTAGATCTTCCCTTTACGAGTGCGAGGGGGAACCCGAGACGGCCTGAGTATCCTGAGATGGCAGTCATGTCTAATATTGTTGAAAACGGCAAACCAATTGGTGGACTTGGTAACTTCGAAGCGGCCTGGCATACGGACATGTCGTACATGGATGTTCCCCCTTCGGCCAGTATTCTTTATGCGATAGAGATCCCCCCTGTCGGGGGTAATACATGGTTTGCAAACATGTATGCAGCTTATGAGGCGCTACCTAATGGCCTTAAACAAAAGATTGAGGGGCTAACTTGTAAGCATGATTACTCATACAACAGTACCGGAGAGTTGCGTAAAGGGTTTTCTGACGTAACCGATCCACGCACTTCACCCGGTGCAGTACATCCCATTGTCTGCACGCATTCCGAGACAGGAAAAAAGAGTCTTTTCTTGGGGCGTAGACTAAATGGGTATATCCCTGGGATGGATTTAGCTGAAAGTGAAGCTTTGCTCGATGACTTGTGGGCCCACTGTACAAAACCCGAATTTACATGGACGCAACACTGGAAAGTTGGGGACGTTATCGTCTGGGACAACCGATGCACAATTCATTATCGTGAATCCTTTGATAATAATTCCCGTCGATTGTTAAATAGGTTGCAGGTGAAAGGTACAAAACCATATTAACTGCTAGACCTTGGGTGTGGCGCATGATTTCCTCTTGACGTCGCAAATAGTGATTTCAAAAAGGAGAGTCGAGAAATGGAAACGGCTTATCGGTCTCAGGCGGCCATAAATGATCTCGTGTTGCTGGAGATTACAACTCATTGGCTATCAATCCCATTAACCCGCCCTTACTACACATCGAATAATCCGAAAGGCAGAGCAACACTTGATGTTTTATTGATACGGGCAGTTGATTCGGAAGGTAGAGCTGGTTGGGGGGAAGCGTGTCCTTCATGGGGGGGGTATTCACCCGAAACGCCCGAAAGTGCTTGGGGTTTTCTAAAAGAGTTTTTTCCTTTATTGATTGGAAAAGACGGACCAGGACGCGCGAACCTTATCGCGGAAAATTTTCACTCATACCCATTTTTGCTGTCAGGCATAAACGAATGCGTGCTTGACCTATGCGATGACACTTTGATTTCGCCTTTAAGTGAGGATGGCTGGTTCGAGTTGGCTGCGACTGTTAACACTCTTGATGCAGCTGAAGCAGTACAAATAGCTAAACAATACGTTGATTCGGGATACGCCACTCTAAAAGTGAAAGTCGGAATTGAGGCGAGGTCCGACGCGGATCGGGTAACCCGGATATATGAGGCTGTAAAAGGAAAAGCTAAGTTACGTGTGGATGCTAATCGAAACTTTAGTCCAGACGCGGCATATGAATTTGCCGTTAATGTGCCGATCGAGGCCATTGAATATTTTGAGCAGCCTTTTGCATCCTCTAATTGGCAAGCCACTGAGTCGCTTGCAACTCGGTCACCAATACCGCTAATGCTCGACGAATCAATATACGGACCGGATGACATCAAACGAGTGGCAAAAACTGCTTGTGCAAAAGCAGTGAAGCTGAAAATGTCAAAGGTAGGCGGCCCCAGAGCATTATATGAACAAATCAAACTGGCCCGTGGTCTAGGTTTAGACGTGATTGTGGGAAATGGAGTTGCAAGCGACTTCGCGTGCTATCGAGAGGCGTTGTGTTGCAGCCGTACGGGCGTAACAACGGCAGGTGAAATGAATGGCTTTCTTAAGTTGGTGGCGCCCATACTTAGTGAGCCCCTCAGGATGATGGGGGCACGGTTGATCCTACCGGCTGGAACTACGCCTAAATTGAGCGAGGAAGCAATTAGTAACTTTTCTATTAACCAAGCTCGGTTCTCCTAGTTAATTGCCTGATAAAACTAGATGTTTAATACGCGCTTAGCGCTTTTAAGGTCCCGACAACATTTCACGTAAAGATGTATGTCGACCTACAAAGTAGGCCGTTTTATTTCCGGAGGAGAAGATGAGATTTGATATGCATGAAAGAAATTTATTAACAAAAATTTTCTCAAGCTTGATTTTCGCATCATTACTAATGTTATGGACGCAGCTGACATGGGCTGCTGAAAGTGCGTGGCATCCCAGCAAGGCTATAGAAGTTGTCGTGCCAGGAGGGGCGGGCGGCGGCATAGACAGCTCAGCGCGGGCGATTCAGAGGGTAATTCAAGAAAAAAAGCTATTAGACGCACCTTTTACAATTGTAAACAAGCCAGGCGGTAGTGCTTCGGTCGGACTTACTTACTTGTCACAGTTGCCGTCTGATGGGCACCACATCGCAATGGGGTCAGGGGCGTTACTGACGAATCACATTACAGGGCGAAGCACGTTACATACTTCCGACTTCACACCATTAGTACAACTATTTTCAGAGTCCATTTCATTTGCCGTTCGCGCTGACTCTCCAATTAAATCAGGACGCGACCTTCTTGCCCGCTTGAAAGCGGATCCGGGAAGCGTAAGGGTTGGACTGCCAAGTGTCGCGAGTACAAATCACATTGCGTGTGCGCTAGTGCTAAAAAGTTTAGGTGTAGATCCTAAGACACTTAAGACGGTGATATTTAACTCATCTGCTGCGGGTCTTACTGCACTGTTGGGCGGGCACATAGAGCTTGTTGCATCGCCTGCCGCAAATACAATTGCACATATACAAGCGGGTACGCTGCGCGTGGTTGCTATATCTTCAGAAAAGAGACTCGGTGGTGCATTTGCCAAGGTTCCGACGTTAAAAGAACTAGGATCGAATGTGGTTATTGGCGCGTTTCGCAGTGCGATCGGTCCGAAGGGGATGTCTAGGGAAGCAGTGGCGTATTGGGAACGGCTATTTTCAAGCATCGTGCAAACCACGGAATGGCAGGATTACCTTACAAAGCAGTCCTTGGAAAATAACTTCATGACCTCCAAGGAAAGCACAATTTTTCTTAGTAACCAATACAAAGAACTTTACGAGGCTTTATCGGATCTAGGATTGGCTAAGGTGTCAATGCCGTAGTCAACAATAATTATACTTATATAACTCTGAGGAGATTTTGATGATTACAAACAAGTTGGTCTATATTTTTAGTTTTATAGTTTTTCTTTTAATCATTAGTTCCGGCAAAGCGCACGCATGGAAGCCCGAGCGCCCCGTCGAGTTTGTGGTTCCATCAGCCCCAGGTGGTGGCTTCGATAAGACAATGCGACTAATCGAAAGAATATCGAGAGAAGAAAAGCTCTTGGATGTGCCAGTAACAATTGTGAATCGATCAGGGGGTGGAGGTAATGTTGCATTAACTTACTTAGCAAGCCGACCTGGTGACGGCCACACGTTGATGGTGAGTTCCACTGCGTTGCTCGCAAACCATATAGTTGGGCGGAGTAAGCTTACGCATCGCGACCTTACTCCTGTTGCGAATATGTTCAGTGATTACATTTCGACCATTGTTGTGGCAACTTCTCCAATTCGCGACTCTAAGGTATTTTTAAATCAATTAAAAAAGTCAGCTGATTCCATAAGCTTTGGGTTTTGTTGCGCGCTGGGAGGGGGAAATCATTTGGCGGCTGCCATGATTGTCAAAGCTCTTGGTGGAGACGTAAGGAAGATGAGGACAGTGGTCTTCAAAGGGGCTGGTGAGACGACATCAGCTGTCCTAGGAGGGCATATTGATGTCGCCTCTAATGCCGCCTCCAATGCGTTAGGGCCCATCTTGGAGGGGAGAATGAAAGTAATAGGGGTCGCGGCACCAAAGCGGCTAGGGGGCCCTTTGAAAGATGTTCCGACGTGGCGGGAGCAAAACATAGACGCTGTGATGGCGCTTTGGAGAAATCTTGTTGCGCCAAAAGGGCTCTCCACTGAACAAATAGCTTTCTGGGAACAGTTGCTTTACAAAGTGAGTCAATCTAAGCAATGGCAAGAGGAGCTTGAAAATAATCTTTGGAACGATACTTTCATGCGTAGTAGTGAAACGAGCCGTTACCTAGATGAGCAATATGAAATACTTTCTTCGTTGCTAACGGACGTCGGTTTAAAGAAATAACCATAACGAAAGGTAATCGCATGAAAATCTTGTTTTTTGATGACTTTAAACTAGGAGTTTTACAGGATGACAAGGTGGTTGATGTTACAAAAATCATACTTGGCAGTTCTAATGGTAACCCACATGATTTAATTAAAACTTTGATTGTGGATTTCGAAAAATATAAAAATAAGCTTGAGTTGGCGGCGAAAAATGAGAAAGGTGTCCCTTTAGTAAATGTAAAAATTCGTCCTCCGTTACCGAACCCCCGGAATATCGATTGCATGGCAGTGAATTATATGGAAGACGGCACACGTAAGGAGCCGGCGCCAATTAATGCTTTTCACAAGTCTCCAAACGCCATTATTGGGCAAGAGGATACGATGGAATTACCTGACGTTCCTGCGACAATATTCGAGGGCGAGGCTGAGCTAGCACTTGTGATTGGGAAGCACGCTTCGAAAGTGCAAGCTAAGGATGCGATGGATTATGTGTTTGGGTACATGAATTTTATTGATGGTTCTGCTCGAGGCCTTTTGCCTACTGGAAATACTTTCTTTCAAATGAAGTCACGTGATACGTTTGCGCCAATTGGCCCCTATTTAGTGACCGCAGACGAAATTAAAAATCCACACCAACTGCAGGTGAAACTATGGGTAAATGGGAACTTGATGCAAGACTACAATACTAGCGACATGGCCCACAACATTCCGCGATGCATCGAGTGGGTGACTTCAATACACACTCTTGAGCCCGGGGATATTTTGGCAATGGGAACGAATCATCGAGGTTTAAATCCCTTCCAAGATGGAGATACAGTTGAGTTGGAAACAGAGGGGTTGGGGCGGCTTAGAATTAATATAAGAGACCCCTTGAAGCGTACATGGGCTCGGGAAACTCGGTTGCAACGTCAGCAAAAAGGGCTTGAGGGGCAAACACCTCAACTATCAGGGAAGTACACGAAAGTGTCGGCTTAAATGGATTTTGAGGTTGCGGCGATTGACGCGGAATCGGATTTTGGTCAATTCTGCAAATCCTGTCCTTGATGAACTGGATGGTAAATCGGCTTAGCGTGGCCCCTACAGCCCCGAATAGGTACCATTATTTGCGGGTTATTTCTGAGCACGAAGTAGACCACTATCAAACCTCACGTCGCTGGGAATGGCGAAGCGGTTGTTGGATTTGTGGTTTGCGTGGGCATTGGATCGCTCGCGAGGCGAACTTCCAATAAAGTTCCAGTCAAAGCTGCAGGTCGAGTGAATCGCCCCGGGAATTGAGGAGGCTCCAACCTTTGAGAGAATGGAGCCATGAACAAGACAAACAAGTTTTCCCCCGAGGTCCGTGAGCGTGCGGTGCGCCTGGTGCAGGAGCACCGGGGCGAGTACCCATCTCTGTGGGCTGCCGTTGAATCCATTGCGCCCAAGATCGGCTGCGTGCCCCAGTCCTTGCTGGAATGGGTCAAGCGCGAGGAGGTCAACAGCGGCCAGCGTGATGGTGTGCCCATCAGCGAGCGAGAACGCATCAAGGCATTGGAACGCGAGGTCAAGGAACTGCGTCGGGCCAACGAGATCCTCAAGACGGCCAGCGCGTTTTTTGCCCAGGCGGAGCTCGACCGCCGACTCAAGTCCTAAAGGCTTACATCGACCGCTACCGGGATGCCTACGGGGTCGAGCCGATCTGCAAGGTCTTGCAGATTGCCCCGTCGTGTTACAGGCGTCATGCCGCGCAACGGCGCAATCCGGCGCTGCGCTGTGACCGCGCCAAGCGTGACGACGAAGTCATTGCCGAGGTGCAGCGCGTCTGGCATGCCAACATGCAGGTCTACGGTGCAGACAAGGTCTGGAAACAGCTCAACCGAGAGGGCATTGGCATTGCCCGCTGTACGGTCGAGCGTCTGATGAAGCGTCTGGGCTTGCAGGGCGTTCGCCGCGGCAAGGTGGTGCGAACCACGGTGTCGGATACTTCGGCACCCTGTCCGCTGGATCGGGTCAACCGGCAATTCAAAGCCGCGCGTCCGAACCAGCTCTGGGTCTCGGACTTCACATACGTCTCGACTTGGCAGGGCTGGTTGTACGTGGCCTTCGTGATCGACGTGTACGCCCGACGCATTGTGGGCTGGCGTGTCAGCAGCGCCATGCGAACGGACTTCGTGCTCGATGCGCTGGAACAGGCGCTCTACGACCGCCAGCCACAGAACTCAGATGCCTTGGTACACCATTCGGACAGAGGCTCGCAATACGTCTCCATCAGGTACACCGAGCGGCTTGGCGAGGCAGGCATAGAACCGTCAGTGGGCAGCCGTGGCGACAGCTACGACAATGCGTTGGCCGAGACGATCAACGGGCTCTACAAGACCGAGTTGATCCACCGCCGGGCTCCATGGAAAACCAAGGAATCCGTGGAACTGGCCACCCTGCAATGGGTGCACTGGTTCAACCACATCAGGTTATTTGAGCCGATCGGGTATATCCCGCCGGCAGAAGCTGAGGCAGACTATTGGCGGCAACATGCCAATCAGGTCCTTGCAACAGCCTGACTTAAACCAAATGGCCTCCTAAATTCCCGGGGCGATTCACGAGTTTCACTGCCTTGCTCGGTCAGCTCCGGCTAGACCACAAATTTCTGCAAGCCTCGGTTCAGGAATTTAATCCATTATGTTAAAGTAGTCGATTGAAGGTGTTAGGCTAGGTGGAAATTAATTTTTAGTTTGACGATCTGGTATCAAAAATAATACTCAAGCAGGAGGAGAAACCGTGACTGATCGTTGGCTGGCTGGATTCGTGCTCGCGTTGTCCAGCATCTATATCTTTGCAACCTCCCGTCTGCCGTCGCTGGACATCGGCGACCCTCTGGGGCCCAAGGCATTTCCTTTTCTGATTGGCGGCCTCGGGTGCATCACCGCTATCTGGCTGATCATTGAAACCCTGCGCAAACGGCCGGCAGTTGCCACCCCGGACGTTGCCCACCCCCCTGAGCAGCATCACGCGCTGGCCGTGATAGCGGTCATGGCGTGGATGTTCGTGTTCTATTTCCTGATCGAGCGCCTCGGTTTCCTGCTGTCCTGCGCGCTGTTCCTCGCCGGCCTCACCGGCTATTTCAACCGTGGCCGCTGGCTGATGAACGCCGCCGTGTGCCTGGGTTTTCCGTTGGGCGTGTATTTCGCGTTCTCGGAGATTCTCGGCATCTCGCTGCCTCGCGGCGTGTTGCCGTTCTGAGCGCGCAAGGGACGACCAGCCAATGGAAACGCTGAACGCCATATTGGGGGGCTTCGCGGTTGCCGCGCAGCCGATGAATCTGTTTTTCGTTTTTCTCGGTGCGGTCATGGGCACCGTGATCGGCATGCTGCCCGGCATCGGGCCGGCGGCCGGTATCGCCCTGCTGTTGCCGGTGACTTTCGGCATGCAGCCGGTATCGGCGCTGATCATGCTCGCGGGCATCTATTACGGTGCAATGTATGGCAACACCGCCTCTGCCATCCTGATCAACACGCCGGGCACGGCATCCGCGGCGATGACCACTTTGGATGGTTACCCGATGGCGAAGAACGGACGCGGCGGGGCAGCCCTGGCCATTGCCGCGATTGCCAGTTTCATTGCCGGCACCATAGGCATTGTCATCCTGTCGCTGCTTGCCGTTCCGTTCGCGACCTTTGCCCTGCGCTTTGGTCCGGCTGAATATTTCATGCTGATGGTCTTCTCCCTGACGGCAGTCAGCGCGCTGACCGGCAAGTCTCCGGCAAAAGGCGCGATGTCTGCCGTATTCGGGCTGATGATCGCCACCATCGGCATCGACCTGCAAAGCGGCCAGGCCCGCTTCACGATGGGCGTTCCCGAGTTCCTCGACGGCGTCGGCCTGCTGGTGGTGATCGTGGGGCTTTTCGCGGTGGGGGAATGCCTGCGCAACGTGGAAAAATGGTTTGAGGGCACGCTGACGCCGATTCCGATCAAGGGCAAACTGTGGTTTACCAAGGAGGAGTGGAGCCGCTCCGTGGGGCCGATCACCCGCGGCGGCCTGATCGGTTTCGCGGTGGGGGTGTTGCCCGGGGCCGGCGGCACGATCGCCACCATCCTTGCCTATTCCACCGAGCTGAAGCTGTCGAAATATCCCGAGAAATTCGGCACCGGGATGGTCGAGGGCGTGGCTGCGCCGGAAGCGGCCAACAATGGCTCCACCTGCGGGGCATTTGTGCCGCTGCTGACCCTGGGTGTGCCCGGCTCCGGAGTTACCGCGGTGCTGCTGGGCGCTTTCATCATGTACGGCATCCAGCCCGGGCCCATGCTGTTCCAGAATAATCCGAACCTGGTGTGGGGTCTGATCAACAGCATGTATATCGGCAACGTCATGCTGCTGGTACTCAACCTGCCGATGATTCCGCTGTTCGCGAAAATGCTTTACGCCCCGCCAGGCGTGCTGCTGGCAATCATTCTCGGCATTGCTTCGGTCGGCATTTATTCGGTCGGCGGCAGCACCATCAGCCTCTATGCGCTGATTTTCTTCGGCGCCGTTGGTTATTTGTTCCGGCGCCTGGAGATCCCGGCGCCGCCGCTGATTCTGGCACTGGTGCTGGGCGGCATCATGGAGCAATCTTTCCGTCAGGCCATGACCATTTCCGGCGCCAACCCGAAAATCTTCGTCGGCAGCCCGATCTGCATCATCCTGCTGGTGATGATCGTGGTCGCCTTGCTGGCGCCGCTGGTGGCGGCCCGGCTGCGCACCCTGCCGGGGCGCGTCGCGGCGAAAGCGGGTCCCGTCTGAGGGGCAGGCTCAGCGAGCGGCGCGGAGCAATACCGGCGCGATCTCCACCGTGTGCGCGCCGTCGGTGAGCCAGGCGGTACCGTCCTGCACCGTGCACTGCAGTTGCATCGTGCGCTGCGCCAGTTCGGCCATGGTCTGGGTGGTGACCGCCGGCAGTTCGATGACCTTCAGGTTGTCCGGGCGGGCGAGCCCGCCCTTCATGTCCTGCCACCAACGTTCCGCGGCGCGGCCGTAGGAGTAGATCAGGACCTGGTCGGCGCGGCCGCAGGCTCTGCGGATCGATTTCTCGTCGGGCAGGCCGACGTCGATCCATAACTCGACGCGACCGGTGAGGTCCTTGCGCCATAGAGCCGGCTCGTCCTCGCTGCTGAGGCCCTTGCCGAATTCCAGCACGTTGTCCGCGTTCAGCGCGAAGGCGAGCAGCCGCACCATCAGACGTTCGTCGGTTTCCGAGGGGTGGCGCGCGAGCACCAGCGCATGGGTCGCGTAATGGCTGCGATCCATGTCGCTGACTGTGAGATCGACCTTGAATATGGTTGCGTTGAGCGCCATGAACTGGTTACCGTAGTGACATGATGAATGTAAACGGATGAGGCCGTCAGACGAAGACGTGATCGCCGCGACGCAGGACTGGCTGGTGAAGGCCGTGATCGGGCTCAATCTGTGCCCTTTCGCGCGCGCAGTATACGCTGGCGGACGCATCCGCTACGCGGTGAGCCGGGCGACGATGCCGGAGGCGCTGCTCGAGACCCTGGCGGAGGAACTGCAGCGGCTGGCGACAGCGGACGAGGCCGAAACCGAAACGACGCTGCTGATCCACCCTGAAGTGCTGGGCGATTTTTTCGACTACAACGATTTCCTGGAGATCGCCGATGAACTGGTCGCCGAACTCGGTTATGAAGGCGTCCTGCAGGTGGCGAGTTTCCATCCGCAATACCAGTTTGCAGAGACCGAAGCTGACGATATCGGGAATTTCACCAACCGCTCGCCCTATCCGACGCTGCACCTGCTGCGTGAGTCCAGTGTCGAACGCGCGGTGGCCGCGCATCCCGATACCGACCGCATCTACCGCGACAACATCGAGACGCTGCGTCGCCTCGGGCACGAGGGCTGGGGCCGGCTCGACATCGGCCGGCCTGCTCCAAAAAAATAGCAGTCCTTACTTCAGGCGCGCCGCCACGGCTTCGGCGGCCTGTTTCGCATCCCGCATCGCATCCTCGAGGCTGCCGCCGCAGCCGCTGCGCACGGCACCGATGGCCCAGAGTCCAGGCAGGGCGGTTTCAAGCGTGACGTCGGTGAGCAGGCGGCCTGTCGCGTCGCGCTCGACGGTATCAGGTACGAAAGCGGCGTTGGGTTCGAGCCCGATGTAGGCGAAGACGCCGGCCACCGCGAGTTCCTCGCTGCCAGCGGTGCGCTTGACGAGGATCTTCTCGACCATCTGCCCGCCGAGTATTGCCTCGACGCGGCTGCCGAAGCGCAGCTCGATCTTCGCATTGGCCTGCACCTGCTCGACGAAGCGCGGCTGCGCGCGAAAGGCGCTGCCACGGTGGAGCAGCAGCACCTTGGCGCAGTAGTGCGTCAGCACATTGGCTTCCTGCAGCGCCGAGTCGCCGCCGCCGACGACAGCGACCGTTTCGTTCTGGAACATCGGCCCGTCGCAGTCGGCGCATTTCGACACGCCGCGGCCTTCGAACTCCGCTTCTCCGGGCACGCCCAGCATTTTCAGCTTTGCACCGCTGGCGACGATGACCTGGCGCGCGTGATAGCTGCCGGTTTCGGTTTTGACCGTGAAGCCGCCTTCGGCGGCGGCCACCGCGCTGACTGGCTCCTGGATGCTGGTCACGCCGGCGTCGGCGTTCGCGCCGATCATCTCCGAGGCAAAGGCGGCGCCGCCGGCTTCGCCACCGGCCGGCGCGGGATCGAGTTCATTGACGTTGAGGATCAGGCCGCCGAACAGCTGCTGCTCGAAGCTGGCGGCGCGGATGCCTTTTTTTGCGAGCAGGCCGGCGGCAGTGAGTCCGGCGATGCCTTCGCCGATGATGATGACGTCAAAGGAATTGGACATGGTTCTCTTTCTGTTTCAGTAACGTCTGTTGCGGAAAGGGGGGCGCTGCTGCGGCTTGCCGGCTTGCGGCTTCTGCGCCTGTGTTTTTGCGGCAGTGCCCGGCGGAGGTGGCGGCGCTGGATCGGCGGGGCCGAGGATCGGTACGAAATCCTTGCGCATCTTGCGCGCGTCGCCGATGCGCTGGGTGATGGCGAGACCGTCGAGTGTTTCGAGGATTTCAATTGCCAGCGTGCGGCCGATGCCGGTGGCGTCGCGGTACTGCGCGGCGGTGAACTGGCCGTTGGGCTGCTTCTCAGCGACCGCTTGTGCGGTGGCGGAGAGGACGGCCATCGTTGCCTTCAGATAGAAGCGGTCGGTGCCGACGCGATGAACGTTGCCGGCCTTCATCTGGCGGTAGAGGAAATCCTTGAGGATCGCGTCCTTCAGATTCAGCTGCGGCGCGAGTTCACGCAGCGTCGGCGGATTGAAGCCGGCAGCGGCCAGCGCCGGCTGCACGGTCTCCCACAACCGCGTATCCGCGCTGTTGGCGGTGGTGTCATGGCCGGGTTTGCGCGCCAGCGCACCGTGGATTTCGAAGCGTTTGTGCTCGGTGAGCAGGCGCAGCGCGTGGCCGAAGGCATCGGCATCGAGTTCCGGTGCGAGGCTTTTGTGCAGGGTGTCGATTTCGAGGCCTGGCGCCTGCGGCTGTGCCGTGTGGAAAGCCAGGACCTGCTTCACCACTGCATTGTGCAGGGCATCGAGCCGGGCGTGGGTGATCGCGATGCGGCGTTCCTTCCCCAGAGGCAGCAGGCCCGCGTCGCTGCAGGCAATTGCCACGATTTCCGGCAGCAGGTTGAAGGCGACTTCGAAATGCGCGAGGTCGACCGGCCGCTTCGGATTTGCCGCGAGCGCGGCCAGAGCGGTGTCATGGTCCGCAGATTCAAGAGCGACGAGCGCGGCGTCCCGAGCCTTGCCGCGGCGCTCCGGCGGCAAGGGATCAATGACGGCGCCGCCGCCGATGGTGCGTGCGGCTGACTGGTCGCGCAGAATGAAGCGGTCGCCGTGCAGCGCCGACAGCGGTTCGTCGAGCACCAGCCTGGCGATGCCACTGCCGCCCGGGGGCAAGGCTTCACCGCGTCGCAGCGATACGCGCGCGGTGACGTCGGCGGTGGCTAGGTGGAGGTGCACTGGCATCCAGTGTTTCAGCGGCCGGCTTTCGCCAGGCAGTACCGACAGGCGCACGTCGAGGCGCTGCGTCGGGCGGTGGATGGCCGCGGCCATTACCCAGTCGCCGCGGCGCACCGATTCGACGTCGGCGCCGGTGAGGTTCAGCGCACAGCGCTCTCCGGCCTGCGCCTGCTCGGCGGGCTGGCCATGGATCTGGATGCTGCGTATCCGGACCTCGCGTCCTGCGGGCGAAATCACCAACCGGTCGCCGGTTTTCACACTGCCGTTGAATACCGTGCCGGTTACCACGGTGCCGCTGCCGGCAATGCTGAAGGCACGGTCGATGGCGTAGCGTAGGTGCTGGCCACTGGCGCTGCGTTGTCCGCGTTCGGCTGCTTCGCGCAGCAGCAGGTCTTTCAGTTCGGCGATGCCGGCGCCGCTGACCGCAGATACTGGCAGCAGCGGGGCAGCGGCCAGCAGCGTCGGCGCGAGCAGTGCCTGCACCTGCGCGCGCACTTCCTCGACGCGTGCGGCATCGACGCGATCGGTCTTGGTAATGGCCACGGCGCCTCGGGGGATGCGCAACAGGTCGAGGATCTGCAGGTGTTCGACGGTCTGCGGCATCACGCCGTCATCGGCAGCGACGATCAGCAGCGCGAAGTCGATGCCGGAGACGCCGGCCAGCATGTTGCGGATAAAACGTTCGTGGCCGGGTACGTCAACAAATCCGATCAGCCCGCCCTGCGGCAGCGGCAGGTAGGCGAAACCGAGGTCGATGGAAATGCCGCGCGCCTTCTCCTCGGGCAGGCGATCAGTGTCAGTGCCGGTGAGCGTTCTCACCAGCAGCGTCTTGCCGTGGTCGATGTGGCCTGCAGTGGCGACGATCATTTTTTCAAAGTCAAAAGCGTTTAGCCACAGAGGACACAGAGGAAAACCAAAAACCGGCAACCGTCACCCTAGAAGGAGGTCCCTGGGGGGCAGGCGAACGTGTTTTTCGAATTTCTCTGTGCTCTCTGTGCTCTCTGTGTCCTCTGTGGCTAGGTTTTAAAGGTTTTCAGTTTTTCCAGTTGCAGCACGAACTCTTCCTCATGGTCGAGGCAGCGCAAGTCGAGTTTCAGCGCGTTGTCACGGATGTGGCCGATCACCGGCACCGGCAGCGCGCGCAGCGCCGCCGCCAGTTTGTTGAGGTTGCCTTTTTTTCCAACTGGCGTGATTGCGAGGCCGCTGCTGGGCAGTGAGTCGACGGGCAGGGCGCCGCTGCCAATCTGCGATTTGCAGTCGCAGACCTCGACGCGCCAGTTCTCGCCCAGCGTCGCGGCCAGCACAGGCTGCACGCGCGCTGCCTGCGCGGCGATGTCTTTCGGTTTGCGTGTCAGCAGGCGCAGCGCCGGCAGTTCTTCGCGCAGTTTTTCCGGATGCAGGTAGAGCCGCAGCACGGCGTCCAGTGCAGTCAGCGTCAGCTTGTCGAGGCGCAGCGCGCGTTTCATCGGATTTTTTGCAATGCGTGTCATCAGGTCCTTGCGTCCCACCAGCAGGCCGGCCTGGGGACCGCCCAGCAGCTTGTCGCCGCTGAAGGTGACGACGTCGGCGCCGTGGGCGAGCGTTTCGCGCGGTGTCGGTTCATGCGGCAAGCCGTAGTCCTCAAGGTTGACCAGGGTGCCACTGCCGAGGTCGACGATGAAGGGCAACTGATGCTCGTGCGCGAGTTTTGCAAGTTCCGGCTCGGGCACTGCGGCGGTAAAGCCCTGCACGACATAATTGCTGGTGTGCACTTTCATGATCGCCGCGGTTCGCGGCGTGATCGCCTCGGCGAAATCCTTCAGGTGGGTGCGGTTGGTGGTGCCGACCTCGACCAGCTTTACGCCGGCGCGCGCCATGATGTCGGGGATGCGGAAGGCGCCGCCGATCTCGATCAGTTCGCCGCGCGAGACCAGCACTTCGCGCCTCAGCGCCAGCGTGTTCAGCGCGAGGTAGACCGCGGCGGCATTGTTGTTGACGGCGACAGCCTTGTCGCCGCCGGTGAGTTCCTTCAGCCAGCGCTCGACATGGCTGTCGCGTTCGCCGCGGGCGCCACCGTCAAGATCGAATTCGAGGTTGACCGGGCGCGTCATCGCTGACGCGACTGCGCGCGCTGCGCTTTCTGGCATCACTGCACGGCCAAGATTGGTGTGCAGCACGGTGCCGGTGAGGTTGAATACCGGCTTCAACGACGGTGCTGATGAACGCTCCAGCGCCGTGGCGCAAGACTGCAGGAAATGGTTTTCTTCGTAGGGAGAAGCTTCTGCGTCCGTCAGCCGTTCGCGCTCGGCATCGAGCGCCCGGCGCAGCGCTTCGGTTACGCGGCTGCGACCATACGCGGAAATGAGCTCTGCGACAGCGGGGCTGCCGAGCAGGCGATCCAGCGAGGGCAACGCGCGACGCGCGGCTGCGGCGGTATTCACCATAGCCGGTGGGGACTGCAGCAGCCGTGGCTGGACGTGCGGAACATGGAATCCGGAGGGATGTGCGACAGATATCGCCGGGGCGCCAGTTTAGCCCAACTCGCTGCACGGGTGCTATGCTGACCGCTGACCGCACTGTGTTCGCATTGCGGAGGCATTGGCCGGTCACCGAGCGGACAGGAGCCGCTCCGGAATTCCGGGTGTCAGCCGCTGGTGCATGTTGCGCCATCGCGGGGCGTCCGCGAGACTCGCTGCCGGCTGCCTTGCCCGGATGCGGTGATTTATTGCAGTGGCATGTTTTTTGCGTTTTTCGGGTGCTGCCACCTGCAGTGCGCAGGATTTCCGGCTGCGACAGGACAGTCATGACCAATCGAGAGAGGATGCAATGAACAATCTGAAAATCCGCTGCGGCGCAGCCCTGGCACTGGTGTTGTTTGCGGGTGCTGCTGTCGCCCAATCCTGGCCCGCACGTCCGGTGCGGCTGATCAGCCCTTTTGCACCGGGTGGCGGTGCGGACATCACGTCGCGCGCGGTGGCGCAGAAGCTGGCAACATCGTTCGGGCAGCAGGTGATTGTCGACAACCGCGGCGGTGCCGGCGGCATGCTCGGCGTGGACCTGGCCGCGAAATCGCCGCCCGACGGCTACACGCTGGTGATGGGCACCATTGGTCCGATTGCGATCAATCCCAGCCTGCTCAGCAAGATGCCCTACGATCCGATCAGGGACCTGGCGCCGATTTCACAGGCCGCGGTGGCGGTGAACGTGCTGGTGGTGCATCCCTCGCTGCCGGTCAAATCGGTGAAGGAATTCATCGCGCTGGCGAAATCGCGTCCCAATGATCTCAACTACGGGTCGTCCGGATCGGGCGCCGCCGACCACCTTGCCGGCGAGTTGTTCAATGCGATGGTCGGGGTCAAGATGGCCCACATCGCGTACAAGGGCGGTGCGCCGGCGATGCTGGATCTGGTTGGTGGCAACGTGCAGCTGGTGTTCTCGACCCTGTCGACCGCGACCGCGGCCATCGAGAGCAACAGGGTCAGGGCGCTGGCGGTTGCCGGCAGCCAGCGTTTCGCGGGCATGCCCGAGCTGCCGACGATGTCGGAAGCGGGCCTGAAGGGTTTCGAGGTCAACAACTGGTATGGCCTGTTTGCGCCGGCCGGCACGTCGAAGGACATCATCGCCCGTGTCAGTGCCGATGCCGGCAAGGCGCTGGCGATGGCCGACGTGAAAAAGCGCCTGATGGACGCCGGCATCATCGCGGTGTCCAGTTCACCGGAGGCTTTTGCCGCCTATATCCGCGCCGAAACCGACAAGTGGGGCAAGGTCATCCGCACGGCGAATATCAAGGCCGACTGAATCTCAGGTGCAGGCGCGCTGCACCCAGCGCGCCGCCATCATCAGCCTGCGGTCGTCGTCGCGGCGGGCGATCAGCTGTGCGCCGACCGGCAGGCCGTTGGGACCGGTGAACAGCGGCAGGGTCATCGCCGGCACATGCATCGTGGTCCAGATTGCGCAGAAAGAGGCGTTGCCGGTGGCCTTCAGTCCCAGCGGCGCTTCCCCGGCGACTGCGGGGGTCAGCAGGATGTCGTAGCCGGCAAACAGGTCATCCAGTTTGAGCCGGCAGCGTTCGGCGAAGGCGCGGGCCTCGCGATAGGTTTGCTCGCTGCAGTCGAGGCCGTTGCGGATGCGGTTGTTGCGCAGCGTCTCGCTGATCATGTCCCAGTGGCGATCGATTTCCCAGGCACGGTTGCGCGCGAACTCGAAACTCGAGATCCAGCGGTGCGCATCTTCTATGCGCGTGAATTCCGGGGGCAATTCGACGTCGCTGACCGCGGCGCCGGCCCGTGCCAGTCCTGATGCGCAGTTTTCAAGCAGGCGCTTTGTTTCGGGCTCGCACTGCTCCCACATCGGCGAGCGGCAGAACCCGATGCGCGGCGGGCTGCCGGCGTCGGCCGGCAGTGCTTCCGGGGTGATGCCCATCAGCACGTCCCGGTAGAGCGCGATGTCGTCGATGGAGCGCGCGATCAGGCCCAGGGTGTCGAGCGAGCTCGAGGCTTCCATGACGCCGGCGCAGCGCAGGTCGCCCCAGGTCGGGCGGTAGCCGACACAGCCGCAGAATGCGGCGGGGCGGATCGTCGATGCAGTGGTCTGTGTCCCGATGGCCAAGGGCACCATTTCCGCGCCGACTGCGGCGCCCGATCCGCTGGAGGAACCGCCGGGGGTGCGCCGCGGATCGAAGGGGTTGCGTGTCTTGCCCGGGAAAAAGTTCGCGAACTCAGTGGTGACGGTTTTGCCCATGATCAGTCCGCCTGCCCGCCGGGTCAGTGCCACGCAGGCGGCATCGAGCCGCGGCTGCCGGCCCTTGTGGATCGGCGTGCCGTACTCGGTGGGCATGTCGTCGGTATCGATGATGTCCTTGATGCCGACCGGAACGCCCTGCAGTGGCCCGGTGCTGCCGCGGCGGTCGAGGGCGCGGGCCTGTTCCAGCACGCGCTGCGGATCGAGGTAATGCCAGGCTTCAACCTGCGGTTCGCGTTCGGCGATATGCGCGAGGCAGGCTTCGGCGACGGCGATGGCCGTTGTTTTTCCGGCAGCGATGGCGCGGACGATTTCGGCGGCGGTCATCTGATGCAGCTTGCGAGTGGACATGGGCTTGATCGTGTGATGAATGGAGTGAGGGTCGTTCCGCTTCGGACAATTATCGCCCGCAGGTTCAACAAAAAACGGCGCCCGCAGGCGCCGTTAATATAAGTATTTGATTTTAAACAATTATTCCCACAGCCGCTCGGGCAAAGGCAAGCCCGCCAGCTGCTCCGGCGTCAGCGGCCGGTCGGGTGTGATGCCGATCCGCTCCAGTACTGCGGCGAGTTGCCGGCCATGCTGCGCGCTGTGCCAGGTCGAACGCTCGTAAAGCATGTGCAGCGGCTGCATGCCGAAGAAGGTCTTGACCTTCTGCTGGCAGGATTTGTCCTCGAGCTTGTCCCACCAGTTTTCGAGGCGCGCGATGACGGTGTCGCCGTAACGCGCGATTTCCTCGCCGGTCATGAAGCTGCCGTCCTTGGGGGGCACGTTGGCGAGCTGCACCGAGTATTCGACGCCGTCCTCCATGGATTCAAGGAAGGCCTCGGCGATGCGGAAAATGTGGTGGCACATCAGCCGGATCGAGCGGTCGCGGTTGGGGATCACGCGCTCGAGCAACTGCGCATCGGGTATCTGGCGCATCAGCCGCTGTGCGGCCTGCAGCACCATGACCCAGCGCTTGATCAGTTCTTCCGGTGGCAGCGGCTTGTGGCCGGTGCCCTGAAGGCCGACGAATTCAGCGACGTCCTCGAGGTTCTGCCCGAACACGAACTGTTCGCCCTTGGCGACGACCGGCACGTTGCGCACACCGAACTTGAGCAGGCGTTCACGGCCTTCAGGGTCGTTCAGTACGTCGATGGCGATGAAATCGATTTTTTTCCGCGAAAGAAACTCTTTCGCCCGGAGACAACTGCTTCACCCGGGTTGGGTGAACAGGATGAACTGTTCGTTGGCGCCCATGATTGATCCTTTGCCGGCGGTTGAGGTGAGCGTCGAGACTAACGTCGTGCGCCGCCGGGCGTCAAGGTTTGCGGTGCTATAATCCGCGCGCTTTTTACCCTGCAAGAAATCCATATGATGAAGCTGATCGGGACGGCTACCAGTCCCTACACCCGCAAGGTGCGCGTCGTGCTGGCCGAGAAACGCATGGAATGCGAGTTCTCCATAGACACTCCGAACACCGAAGGCAGCACGGTCGCGCAGTTCAACCCGCTGGGCAAGATACCGGTGCTGGTGCTCGATGACGAGAGCACGCTTTTCGATTCGCGCGTGATCGCCGAATACCTCGATAATGCAAGCCCGGGCAACCGGCTGATTCCGGAGGAAAAGCGGCCGCGCATCCAGATGCGGCGCTGGGAGGCGCTGGCCGATGGCTGCACCGATGCAGCGGTTGCCGTGGTTATGGAAAAACGCCGCCCCGCAGCGCATCAGTCGCCGGAATGGATTTCCCGCCAGCAGGGGAAGGTTGACCGTGCGCTGCAGACGATGGCTGACGATCTCGCGGCAAAAAACTGGTGTACCGGGGATTTCTTCTCGCTCGCCGACATCGCAGTCGGCTGCTGTCTGGGGTGGATGGAGCTGCGGCTGCCGGATCTGCCCTGGCGCCGCAACCATCCGAATCTCGCCCGGCTCGCCGACAAGCTGGCGCAGCGCCAATCATTCAAGGATACCGTGCCGGCCTGAGCGGGGCCGGCTCACGCTGCCTATCAGGCCTTGCCCACCGTACCGGGCGGGCAGGGGGCATCGCGCGGCGTGATCTGAGCCGGACGCGCCGATTCTATGATGCCGCCGCCGATGCACACCCGGCTTTCGTAAATGACGACGGATTGCCCGGGCGTCACTGCCCACTGGTTTTCAGCGAATTCAACGACGCAGTGCGTGAACGTCGACTTTGACAGCGAACAGGCCGCGTCCTTCTGTCGGTAGCGGGTTTTCGCGCCATACACCCATTGCGTGTGCGGTGGTTCGCCACTGATCCAGTTCAGGTTGACGGCAGTCAGCTCGTCGGACAGCAGCATGGAGTGTTCGTGACCCTGTACCACGACCAGACGGTTATTTGCCATGTCCTTGCGTGCGACATACCAAGCCTCGCCATCGCCGTTGCGGGTGCCGCCGATGCCCAGGCCCTGGCGCTGACCCAGCGTGTAGAACATCAATCCCATGTGTTTGCCGACCTTGACGCCCTCCGGCGTCACGATGTCGCCAGGGTTGGCCGGCAGGTAGCGGTTGAGGAACTCGCGGAAGGGGCGTTCGCCGATGAAACAGATCCCGGTGGAGTCCTTCTTGTCGTGGTTGGCCAGTCCCTCGCGGCGGGCGATTTCACGCACGTCGCGTTTGTACAGCTTGCCCAGGGGGAACATGGTTTTGGCGAGCTGCTGCTGGTTAAGGCGGTAAAGGAAGTAGCTCTGGTCCTTGCCGCCGTCCTCGGCCTTGAGCAGCTGGTGGAGGCCGTCGACTTCACGCACTTGCGCGTAATGCCCGGTGGCGATCCATTCGGCACCGAGGCTCATCGCGTGGTCGAGGAAACATTTGAACTTGATCTCGGCATTGCACAGGACGTCGGGATTGGGCGTGCGTCCGGCCTGGTACTCTCTGAGAAACTCGCTGAACACGCGGTCTTTGTATTCGGTGCTGAAGTTGACGGCTTCGATTTCGATGCCGATGCGGTCGGCGACAGCAACTGCATCGACCAGATCCTGGCGGGAGCTGCAGTGTTCGTCCGTGTCGTCCTCCTCCCAGTTTTTCATGAACAGGCCGGTGACCTCGTGGCCCTGCTGCTTGAGCAGCAAGGCGGCGACGGCGGAATCGACACCGCCTGACAGGCCGACGACTATTTTCTGTTTGCGTGTCATGGTTTTACGGATGGTGATGCAGCAGTTGCAGCGGGTAGCGCCGGCCTGCGAGGTAGTCCTCGATGCACTGTATCAGCAACGGGCTGCGGTGTATCTCGCGGCAGGCGCGTATTTCCGCCGCTGGCATCCACACTGCGCGCAGGATGCCGGTATCGAGCGGGCGGTCCTGCGGTTCGGAGATTTCACCGGTGAAGGCGAAACGCAGGTAGGTCACGGGTGAACCGGGCTTGCGGTGCTGGTAGACGCCGACCAGAGCGGTTGGCCTGAAGCTGCGCGCGGATTCTTCGAGGGTTTCGCGGACCACGGCTTCGATCAGCGATTCACCTTCCTCAAGGTGGCCGGCGGGCTGATTGTAGCGGATGCCTTCGGCGGTCTGTTCTTCGACGAGGAGGAAGGCCCCGTCATGTTCGACCACCGCGGCAACGGTCACATTGGGTTTCCACTGTGCTGGTTCCTCTGTCATCCCGGCATTTTATCGCCGCTAGCCGAAGACGTAAAAAAGGCAGGGCACGAGGCCCTGCCTTCCCGCGGACACTGAATGCCCGAACGGTTCTACTTCTTGCAGTCTTTATGGTTCTTGTTCTTGGCATCCTTGCAGTCTACTTTTGCAGCTTCTTTTTTCTCGGCGGCGAATACCGGAGCGGCAGAAACCGTTGCAAAGACGGCAGCACATGCGATTGCGAGAAACTTTTTCATGTTTCCTCCCTTGGTGGACAAATCGCGCCCGATTTCGGTACGCGGCTCATTGCGAGCGCGGCTACATTAGCGCATGCCCATGTCATTTACAACGGAAATTTCCGGAGGGCGGGCAATAAAAAAGGCAGGGCTTGCGCCCCGCCTTTTACGAGCAAAAACGGACGATTACTTCTTGTCAGCTTTTTTCTCGTCTTTCTTGTCAGCCTTGGCCGGGGCCTTTTTCTCTTCTTTTTTCTCTTCTTTCTTGGCTTCAGCAGCGAAGGCCGGGGCAACCGAAGCGGCGGCGAAAACGGCGGCGATGATGGCGGCAAACAGTTTGTTCATGATTCCCTCAATTAATTAGTGGTTGATCAACCAGGCCTTGCGGCCTTTGACCGAAATAGTCGGTCAAGCCGAAATAACGGGCGTGCTCGGCACTGGTTGACAGTTTCGCGAAAGATTTGTCGGTAGAAAATAAATATAAAAACAAGGGCATGCGACGGAACGCCGATAAATTCGATTTGCTGCGGCGCAGAGATTGACGTTGCATAAAATTGACTACGACACCCTTTCCCAGGTTCCCGGCGCAATACCGGCAACCGTCCACGAACCGACACTGAACCGGATCAGGCGCAAGGTTGGAAAACCTGCGGCGGCCGTCATCCGCCGTACCTGTCGGTTGCGGCCTTCGCGCAAGGTAAGGCGCAGCCAAGCGGTCGGGATGGTCTGGCGCGAACGGATCGGGGGCACCCGCGGCCACAGCCAATCCGGTTCGGACACCAGTTGGGCTTCCGCGGGTTGGGCACGGAAGTCGCTCAGGCGGATTCCCCTGCGCAGGAGTTCCAGCACCGCGTCATCCGGCGTTCCCTCGACCTGCGCGAAATAGGTTTTTGGCAGCTTGTGCCGCGGATCGGTAATGGCATGCTGCAGGGCGCCGTCGCCGGTCAGCACAACCAAGCCCTCGCTGTCGGTGTCCAGCCGGCCTGCCGGGTAGACGCCGGGTTCGTCGATGAAATCTTTCAGCGTGCGATGGCTGCCCGACGGGCTGAACTGGCAGATCACGCCATAAGGCTTGTTGAGCAAGATGACGTCCGGCATGCCCGGATTCTACGTGACGGCCGGACGCCGTTCCTGCGGTGCTTCAGGCGGCGATGCCGGACTCCGCGGCCTGTTCCAGCCGGTCGTAGCCGGGCAGGGTCAGGAATTCGACATAGTCATCGCTGGCGGTGATTTCGTCGAACAGTTTAGCGGCTTCTCCATAGCGTCCGGCACTCCACGCCCCTTCGCCGAGTTCGCGGCGGACCCGGGCCAGTTCCTCCGGCAGCATCCGGCGGAACATGTCGCGGGTGATCTTGCGGCCATCATCCAGCACGCCCTTGGGGCTGCGCATCCACTGCCAGATCTGCGAACGCGAGATTTCCGCGGTGGCGGCGTCTTCCATCAGGTTGTAAACCGGCACGCAGCCGTTACCGGCGAGCCAGGCGCCGATGTACTGAATGCCGACGCTGATGTTGTTGCGCAGTCCCGCTTCGGTGATCGGGGCTTCGGGCCTGAAATCGAGCAGGTCTCTGGCGCTGACGTTGACGTCCGGGCGCTGCCGGTTGACCTGGTTGGGGCCCGGCATATGTTGGTCGAAGATTTCCCTGGCGATGCCGACCAGCCCCGGATGCGCGACCCAAGTGCCGTCGCAGCCGTCGCTGGCTTCGCGCTCCTTGTCGGCGCGCACCTTGGCCAGCGCGGCTTCGTTGGCAGCAGGGTCGTTCTTGATCGGAATTTGCGCTGCCATGCCGCCCATCGCGAAGGCCTTGCGCTTGTGGCAGGTCTTGACCAGCAACAGGGCATAGGCACGCATGAACGGGGCGGTCATCGTGACCTGGCTGCGGTCGGCGAGGCAGAATTCCCTGTTCGAGCGGAATTTCTTGATGCAGCTGAAAATGTAATCCCAGCGACCGATGTTGAGGCCGACGCAATGTTCGCGCAGTTCGTAGAGGATTTCGTCCATCTCGAAGGCGGCGAGCACAGTCTCGATCAGCACGGTCGTCTTGATCGTGCCCTGCGCTACACCGAGCTGCTGTTGCGCCGTTACAAAAATGTCGTTCCACAGCCGCGCCTCAAGGTGGCTTTCCATTTTCGGCAGGTAGAAGTAAGGGCCGCTGCCGCGCGCGAGGGCCTCCCTGGCGTTGTGGAAAAAATACAGCGCGAAATCGAAAATCGCGCCCGACACCGGCGCGCCGTCGACCTGCATGTGGTTTTCCATCAGGTGCCAGCCGCGCGGGCGCACCAGCAGCGTCGCGGGTTTTTCGGCCAGTTTGTAATGCTTGCCCTCGGGACTGCGGAAAGTAATCGTGCGGCGTATTGCATCGCGCAGGTTGATCTGGCCTTCGATCATGTTGGCCCAGGTCGGCGCATTCGAGTCCTCGAAGTCGGCCATGAACACGTTGGCACCGCAGTTCAGTGCGTTGATTACCATTTTGCGGTCGGTCGGCCCGGTGATTTCGACACGACGGTCCTGCAGGTCGGCGGGGACAGGTCCGATGGTCCAGGCGCCGTCGCGGATGGCCTTCGTTTCAGGCAGGAAGTCGGGCAGGGATCCGGCGTCGAATGTGGCTTGGCGGCCGGCTCGCCGTTGCATGAGCTCCCTGCGCCGCATTTCGAATTTGCGCGCAAGTCCGGCGACAAAGGCCAGCGCTTCGGGTGTAAGGATGCTGTCGTAGCCGGTGCCAGTTGCGCCGTTCAGGGTGATGCCTTCGGGAAGGAGCTGGGCCATGAGGGTTCTCCGCGGCAAGTGGTCAGGGCGGGGGAGGCGGTTGATTTCGACATCCCGCATTGTAAAAAATGATTCTATATGCAATGTTGCATTGCATTATATATATAGAATCACATCCTGCCCAACTTGAGTATCCCAGTGGAATTCACTCTGTGAAAATTGCCGGTCAGTGCTGCATCAGGGTTTGTTTTGCGATGCGGTATGCGAAGACGGGGAAGCCGGCACAACGAAAGGAATATGCAAAAAACACCGCCCGCAAATTGCGGGCGGTGTTTTCGGGCCGCGCGAAGTGCGCGGCAGGGGATGGCCTTACTGGCTGCCCCAAGGCTTGATGGCGGCCTTGAGCTGGTTGTAGCCGTCGATATAGCGCGGGCGCTTGGCGCTGTAAATCTTGTCGAAGGTGCCCAGTTGCGCGTCCAGCCAGTCGGCGAGCTGCTTGTTGCCGGGGTTGGCGGCCTTGTAGGCCTCGTTGATCAGCACGAAGTGGATGCGCGGATCGTACGGATCCTTGGTGCCGCCGACGGTTTCGTCGCCGTTGAGCAGGCGCTGCAGCATCGCATCGGCGGAACCGAGGGTCTGTTCGTAGATCGGTGCACCTTCCATGCGGTACATGACGCTGGTCATGTCCTTGCCGTTGGTCATCGTGAAACCCATCTCTTTCCACACATCAGCCATTTTTTTGCCGGTCTTTGCGTAGTCGAGAATGATCTGGCCCCACTTGCGCAGCACGTCCGGCGCGTCCGCCATCAAGTCGGTCAGGCGGTCACCGTCGAGGTCAGTCGAATAGACGATGCACTCGCGCTGCTCGATCATGTCGTGCAGCAGCAGGCCGAAATTGGTGTCGGAGATATGTTCGTAAATGTCGCCGCCCCAGTTTTCCATGCCGGCCTTGAAGTCCTTCGGCAGCAGCGCGACGATGGCGTGGACATTGTCCTTGTGCTCTTCGTAGGCGTCGACCGCGTACTGGCGTTTCAGTTTGAACTTGGTGCCCTGGAGCAGCCAGCGGAAAAGGCCCGCGTTCACCGCGTCTTCTTTTGCCTGGGTCGGCTTGGTGGCGACGCGGCCGATACAGCCGCGGTCATGGACCAATTTCAGGAACAGGCGCGCGGCGTAGGCCATGCGCACGCCCGGGGTATTCATTTCGGAGTGGATGTTGCCGGTGGCTTTTTCGACCACGAATTTCTTGTTGTCCTGCGAGTAAGGCAGGCCGGGCATGAAACGTACGTTGGTGATGGAGCCGTAGGGGCGGACGTTGCAATACACGCCGGCGGCAGTGCGCAGCGGGGCATTGGCCGTCTTGCCGGCCACGACCACCTTCTTGCCTCCTTCGTTGACCATGAAGTCGCCCGCAGTGGACCACTTCAGGCAGGTGTAATCCATCTTGCCGAACCACTCGAGCGACTTCAGCTTCGAATCGTGGCGGAACTGGGCCATCATCGGTACTCCGAGGAAGGGCAGGCCGAGCACGTCGAGCGCCATGATGGTGCCGTTGAGCGCGAAGGTGTCGGTAAGGGCGTGAGCAACCGGGTTCACGCCGCCGGTGAAGTTGCCGCCTTCCCAGATGATGGCATCGCTGACACCGCGCGGCTGGGTCTTGGAGCGCTTGAAGACGCCATCCAGGTATTTGAAGAGGTCGCCGTTTGCTTCTTCCTGCGCGATTTTCAGCAGGTCCAGTTTTCCACTCATTTCTTAACTCTCCGTTCGAATAGGGTCTTTCAAGTGATCGGCTCGTAATCGCGATCGGAAGGGGCGCTCCGGAGGCAGATCTCCGCCGGAGGCCATGACCATCTTGCCTGTGACAATCTGCATGCTGGCCAAGGTGCGGATTATCGCATTATTTGTGTGGCCCCGGCACCGGCGGCAATGGTCGGATCAGTCTGCCGCGCCAGAAAAAAACCCGCAGGACCGGTGGTCTGCGGGCTTAGTCCGGCAGAGCCGCCGGCATTTCTGCCGGGCGGCGGGAATATCACAGCTTCAGGCTGCTTGGATGTTAGAAGCTTGTTTGCCCTTCGGGCCCTGGGTGACTTCGAAAGACACTTTTTGACCTTCTTTCAGCGTCTTGAAGCCGTTCATCTGGATTGCGGAGAAGTGAGCGAAGAGGTCTTCGCTGCCGTCATCCGGAGTGATGAAGCCATAACCCTTGGAGTCATTGAACCATTTCACAGTACCAGTTGCCATATGCCTGCCTTGAGAGAAAAGCGGATGGGCTCCGCGATTTGTTCGAGTTCCAAGGATCGCACCGGCCAAACATGAGGTACTGCGCTGGTCTTGCGATAAAACCTGAACCCCAACACCCGACTGCTTTCTAGGATATTTGCCGGTGAAAGTCAAGCGGAGGCAGGAAACCGGGCTTCCGGGCGGTTTTCCTCCTGTATTCCGCTACTTGAAAAATTCCCCATTCAGGAGAAAATAGGTTTGCAGCGGGCGCACTACGGCCCGCAGCGGCCCGGGGCGGATGCCCTGGCTTTTTGAAGCAGGCAAGGCTCAATGCAAGCGCATGGCAACCAGGCAGCGTGAAGACACCGTCCTCGAGGCGAAACGTACCAAGACCAAGCCACCACCGATGTTCAAGGTGTTGCTGCTGAATGACGACTACACGCCCATGGATTTCGTCGTCAGCGTCCTGCAGCGGTTTTTTTCCCTGAGCCGGGAACAGGCAACCCAGGTGATGCTCAAGGTCCACCGCGAAGGCATGGGGGTCTGCGGTATATTTCCCAGGGATGTTGCGGCAACCAAAGTCGAGCAGGTAAAGTCGTACGCCAAGCAGCACCAACATCCGTTACAGTGCGTAATGGAAGAGAACTGAGTAACAGCGGTCTCAATCCCCAACAGCCATGATCGGACAACCATGATTGCCCAGGAACTCGAAGTCAGCTTGCACATGGCGTTTATGGAGGCCCGCCAGAAACGCCATGAATTCATTACCGTCGAACACTTGCTGCTGGCGTTGCTCGACAATCCGTCTGCGTCGGAGGTGCTGCGTTCCTGTGCAGCGAATGTCGACGAACTGCGCAAGCTGGTGGCTGATTTCGTCTCCGAACACACGCCGATTCTCGCCGGTGAAGAGGTTGATACCCAGCCGACCCTCGGGTTCCAGCGCGTGATCCAGCGCGCGATCCTCCACGTCCAGTCCTCCGGCAAGAAGGAAGTGACTGGTGCCAATGTGCTGGTGGCGATTTTCGGGGAGAAGGATTCCCACGCGGTTTATTTCCTGCACCAGAAGGGTGTGACCCGGCTTGACGTGGTCAACTTCATTTCGCATGGGATCAGCAAAGTGCCCCAGGCCCAGCAACAGCCGAAGCCGGAAGGTGATGCGGCCGAGGTCGAGCAGGAAGCCCAGCCGGGCGGTGCGCTTGAGTCGTATACACAGAATCTCAATGCGCAGGCAACTGCCGGCAAAATAGATCCGCTGATCGGCCGCGACCATGAACTGGAACGGGTGATCCAGATTCTGTGCCGCCGGCGCAAAAACAATCCGCTGCTGGTGGGGGAGGCCGGTGTCGGCAAGACTGCGATCGCCGAAGGACTCGCGCGGCGCATTGTCGAGGGCGAGGTGCCCGATATTCTGAGAAAAGCCTGTGTGTACGCGCTGGACATGGGGGCTCTGCTGGCCGGCACCAAGTATCGGGGCGATTTCGAGCAGCGCCTGAAAGCGGTGCTGAAGCAGTTGAACGAAAACCCGCAAGCGGTACTGTTCATTGACGAGATCCACACGCTGATCGGCGCCGGCGCGGCTTCGGGCGGCACGCTTGATGCCTCCAACCTGCTGAAGCCCGCGTTGTCGAGTGGCCAGTTGAAATGCATAGGCGCGACCACCTACAACGAGTACCGCGGAGTGTTCGAGAAGGACCATGCGCTGTCGCGGCGCTTTCAGAAAGTTGACGTCAACGAGCCGACAGTGGCCGAGACAGTGGCCATCCTGAAGGGGCTCAAGTCGCGCTTCGAAGAGCATCATGGTGTCAAGTACCAGCCGGGTGCCCTGACCGCAGCTGCGGAACTGTCGGCGCGTTTCATCAATGATCGCCACCTGCCGGACAAGGCCATCGACGTCATCGATGAGGCCGGTGCGGCGCAGAAGATCCTGCCGAAATCGAAGCAGAAGCGCGTTATCGGCAAGCACGAGATCGAGGCCATCATCACCAAGATCACGCGCATCCCGGCGCAGACCGTGTCGGTGGACGACCGCAATGCGCTGAAGACGCTGGACCGCGACCTGAGGGCGGTGGTGTTTGGCCAGGACAAGGCGATCGAAGCGCTGACTGCGGCAATTCGCATGGCGCGCAGCGGTCTCGGCAACCCGGCGAAGCCGATCGGCAGCTTTCTGTTCAGCGGCCCGACCGGCGTCGGCAAGACCGAGGTCGCGCGCCAGCTTGCCTACGTGATGGGCGTGGAGCTGTTGCGTTTTGACATGTCGGAATACATGGAGCGCCACGCCGTGTCGCGGCTGATCGGCGCACCTCCCGGCTATATCGGCTTCGATCAGGGCGGCCTGCTGACCGAGGCGGTCACCAAGAACCCGTATTCGGTGCTGCTGCTCGATGAAATCGAGAAGGCGCACCCGGACATTTTCAACATTCTGCTGCAAGTGATGGATCACGGCACGCTCACCGACAACAACGGCCGCAAGGCGGATTTCCGCAATGTGGTGATCATCATGACCACCAATGCCGGCGCCGCGGAGCTGTCGAAGACCTCGATCGGCTTCACCACGGTCAGGCAGGCCGGCGACGAGATGGTCGAGATCAAGCGCATGTTCACACCGGAGTTCCGCAACCGCCTTGACGGCATCATCTCTTTCAAGTCGCTTGATCGCGAAGTCATCCTGCGCGTCGTTGACAAGTTCCTGATGCAGCTTGAGGAGCAGTTGCACGAGAAGAAGGTCGACATCAGTTTCACGCCGGCGCTGCGCGAGTATCTTGCCGACAAGGGATTCGACCCGCAGATGGGCGCGCGACCGATGGCGCGGCTGATCCAGGACACCATCCGCAGTGCCTTGGCTGATGAGTTGTTGTTCGGCAGACTGGCCGGTGGCGGCAGGGTCGCGGTTGATGTCGACGACGACGGCAAGGTAAGCCTGAAGTTTATCGAGGAAGCCGCCAGCGTCGCCTGAGACTGTACGGTCCTGCGGTATCCCAGCCGCCGGCTTTTTTGCCGGCGGTTTTCTTGACAGCTTCCATCTTTGCGCGGACACTGGTTTTATTAGAAAAGCCTGATGCATCAGGATTCAGCGGTACCCATTCGTTGATTGGAGGAGCACATGCGTAGAGTGATCACCTTGCTGGCCGCGCTTGCGGCTGGCGGATTGGCGCAACCCGCGGTGGCGGCCGATGCCCAATATGCCCGCAGCCTGGCGGCGACCTGCTTTGCCTGCCACGGCACCGATGGCCGCAGCGTCAACGGCGTGCCGCCCAGCCTTGCCGGACTGAATCGCGATTACCTGCTGAGGCAGATGCAGGAGTTTCGCGACGGCAAGCGTCCGGCGACGATCATGCACCATCATGCCAAGGGCTACACCAACGAACAGCTCGAGCTGATCGCGGGTTATTTCGCTGCGGTTACGCCCGGTCGCGCAGTGCCTGCGCCGGCCGTGCGTTAGGAGGACAACATGACTATTTCCAGACGCGAATTCATGAAATGGGCCTCTGCGGGGGCAGGTGTTGCAGCGATTTCAGGCTGTGTTACCGCCGGCAGCGGCGGTGCCGGCCGGGTGGTGGTGATCGGCGGCGGTTACGGCGGTGCGACCGCGGCGAAGTTTGTGAAAATGTGGGGGCCGGACATCGACGTCACGCTGGTTGAACCCAATCAGCACTTCATCTCTTGCCCGATCAGCAACCTGGTGCTTGGCGGTAACGCGCAGATGGCCGACATCAGCTTCAGCTACGAAGGTTTGCGTGCCCGTGGCATCCGCGTGGTTCGCGACAGCGCGGTAGCCATTGATGCCGAGAAGCGCATGGTGCGGCTTGCCGGCGGCGACAGCCTGCCCTATGACCGTGCGATCGTTTCGCCGGGCATCGAGTTCATGACCGACCAGATCCCCTCGCTTAAGAATCCCGATACGCAGAACCGCATCCTGCATGCCTGGAAGGCCGGTCCGCAGACGGTGGCGCTGCGCAAGCAATTGGAGTCGATGCGCGACGGCGGCGTTTATGTGCTGCAAATGCCGATGGCGCCGTACCGCTGCCCGCCCGGACCGTACGAACGCGTCTGCCAGGTCGCGGATTATTTCAAGAAGGCCAAGCCGAAGTCGAAAATCATCGTGCTGGACTCGAACCCGGACATCACGTCGAAGAAAGGTCTGTTCCTCGCGGCCTGGAACGGCCTCTACAAGGGCATGATCGACTACCGGCCGAACAGCGAGATTGCCGATGTCGACGTCAAGGGTATGACCGTCAAGTTGCAGTTCGACAACGTGAAGGGTGACGTGCTCAACGTTGTCCCGGCGCAGCGTGCCGCCGACATAGCGGTGAGAAGCGGTCTGATCACGGCCAACAATCGCTGGTGTGGTGTTGACTGGACCACCTGCGAATCGACGGCTGTGAAAGGTGTGCATGTGCTGGGTGACTCGACGCTGTCGGCGCCGGGCATGCCTAAATCGGGCAGCATGGCCAACCAGCATGCCAAGGTCTGCGCCGCCGCCGTGGTGGCGCTGATCAAGGGCCAGCCGGTCAACAGCGACACGATGATGATGAACACCTGCTACAGCTTCGTCAGCGGTGACAGCGCGATACACGTCGCGTCGGTGCACCGCTACGACCCGGCTCAGAAGACCATCACCCCGGTGAAAGGCAGTGGCGGCGTGTCGAGTGCGGCGAGCGCGGCCGAGGCGGCTTACGCCTGGGGCTGGGCACGCAACATCTGGGCCGAAGCACTGGCCTGAAGTTCCGCAGATACGGGAAAGGGGGCGCTGCGGCGCCCCTTTTTCATGCCGGTCTGCGCGGCCGCGGCGGCACTCGCCACCAGGTGATCGCGACCAGTGTGGCGTAGAGCAGGTAGGCGACGGTAAACATCCACGGCGGCAGGTCGTAGAACAGCAACTCGTGTATCCAGCGCGCAACGAAGCTGCGTTCAGAAGTCGCGCCGCGCAGTGCGTCTTCCCACAGCGTCAGCGGGCACCAGATCCCGGCCGCAGCTTCCGCGCTGACGAACAGGATGGCAGCGAGATGGGCGATGCGAAAGCTGCGACTGCGCACCCAGCGCCAGCCGCGCAGGGCGCCGATCCACACCAGTGGCAGGCCGGCGACGACGAATACGACGAAGGCAAAATGGGTGACGAGTATCAGGTCGGCGAGCAGCAGCCGCATAGTTTCCGGCGTCAGGGCGTTGCGCCGGTGGTGACCGGACGGCGGCGGTCGCTGACCCATTCGCTCCAGGAACCGGGATAGAGCCGCGAGCCTGCGAGGCCGGCCACTTCCATCGCCAGCAGGTTGTGGCAGGCGGTGACGCCGGAACCGCACTGATGGACGACGTCGGTGGGTGCATGCCCGTTCAGCAACTCGCTGAATTCGGTTTTCAAGGCAGTGGGCGTCTTGAAGCGGCCATCCTCACCGAGGTTCTGCTTGAAGAAACGATTGACCGCGCCTGGGATGTGTCCGGCGACCGGATCCAGAATTTCGTTTTCGCCGCGGTAGCGGTCGCTGCTGCGGGCATCCAGAACCAGCGCCTTGCGTGCGCCGAAATTGGCCTGCAGCAACGCGCTGTCTACTGCGAGCCGGGTCTGGGGCTTGACGCTGAAGCTCGTCGGCTCGACCGCCGGCTGTTCCACCGTGAACGGCAGCTTCGCACGGGTCCAGGCTTGCCATCCGCCGTCGAGTACTGCGACGTTTGTGTGGCCGACCCAGCGCAGCATCCACCACAGTCGCGAGGCGTAGACGCCGCCCGACTCGTCGTAGGCAAGCACCTGGCTGTCGTTGCCGATGCCCAGCGCGCCAAGGCGCAGGCCGAAGGTCGAGGGATGGGGCAGGGGATGGCGGCCGTTGAGTCCGGTCTTGGGGCCTGAGAGATCGGAGTCCAGATGCAGGAAGCGCGCCCCCGGTATGTGCCCGGCGCGGTAGGCGCGGTAACCGGCACTGTGGTTTGCCAGATCATGGCGGCAGTCGCAGATCACCCATCGCGGGTCGTGCAGGTGCCCTGCGGTCTCTGCGGTGCTGACTAGCGTTGTGAAGGCCATGGTTCGTCCGGTGCTGCGGTGTCGGGACCGGCAAAGGTAACAAACATCGATTGAAATGCAAGCGCCGGACTGCATGAACGGCAACACGCGACTGCCGTTCAGCGCTATAAATAATTGTTTTTTATTGAATTTTAAATATGGGGCGCCACTTCGCGCTGGACGAAATCGTGAAAGTGCAGCATGCCGTCTTCCAGCGGTGACTGGTAGGGGCCGCTCTCACTGCGCCCCTGCTGCCACAGTGCGCGCCGGCCTTCTGTCATGCGCGCAATGATCTCGGCATCCTCTACCGCGGTTTCGCGGTATGCCGCCTGCTCGGCTGCGACGA
This sequence comes from Burkholderiales bacterium, assembly GCA_030684405.1. Taxonomy (GTDB): domain Bacteria; phylum Pseudomonadota; class Gammaproteobacteria; order Burkholderiales; family SG8-41. The sequence goes on from JAUXYA010000005.1 coordinate 84,033, forward strand.
ACTCGCGCTCGAAGAGCGCAATGTCCTCGGGGTAATAGAACTCGATGATGTTGCTGCAGGACTCAGGACCGCGCGGAATGATCGCGCTGATTACCAGCACGTGCGGGTACCATTCGACCATGATGTTCGGGAAATAAGTCAGCCAGATCGCGCCGTGCGAGGGTGACTTGCCTGCGTCGTAGCGCAGCAACTGTTCGTGCCAGCGCCCGTAGACCGCGCTACCGGGGCGGGCAAGGCCGTTCTTGATGCCGCAGGTCTGCACACTGTACCAGTCGCCGAATTCCCAGCGCAGGTCGGAGACGTTGACGAACTGGCCGAGCCCCGGATGAAAGGGCTCGACATGGTAGTCCTCGAGGTAAACCTCGATGAAGGTTTTCCAGTTGCAGGCGTATTCCTCGACTTCGACGCGGTCGAGCATGTAGCCGGAGAAGTCGAGGTCCTGCATTACGCCGAGGCCAGCCAGATCGCGCGCAACGTCGCGCTTGCCCGAGAACAGCAGTCCATTCCAGCGTGCCAGCGGCGAGCGCGCGAGGTCGAGGCAGGGGTTCTCGGGGAAGTGTGGCGCCCCGAGCAGTTTGCCGTCGAGGCTATAAGTCCAGCGATGCAACGGGCAGATGATGTTTTGCGCATTGCCGCGCCCCTTGAGGATCACCGCCTGGCGGTGGCGGCAGATGTTCGACAGCAGTTCGACGCTCTGTGCATTGCGCACCAGAGCCCGCGCGTTACCCTGCCAGGATAGTGCATGGTAGTCGCCGGCCTGGGGCACCATCAGTTCGTGGCCGACGTAGCCCGGGCCGTTATCGAACAGCAGGCGCTTTTCGACTTCGTGGATATGCGGGTCGAAGTACCAGTGAACGGGGAGTTGCGTGGCGTTTTGCCGGAACGTGGTGACGCTGGAGAGATCGGACATGCAGCGGGGAATGTTTACAGGTTGAGCAGCCGGAGAGGGCTTTACAAGGTCATGATTCTTAAGCGATTTAGGCTAATGCCGGGCCCACGAAAAAGGTCGGCTATTCTTCCCCAGCCCCCCCCAAAAGGCAACAACAATTTCCTCATGGCGCGGGAGAAGTGCCAGGCACTTGTTTCGTAACACTCTGTTTGTTAAACGAAATATCTCCAAAATAAGTTGTTGCAAACGCACCAGTGTTGTCGGTATCGACAGCGACCGCAATTGCCGTCACTGCCGGCGGATTTTCGCCGAAGGCCGAGCGGAAATCATCAACGATATTGCGTTCAAGATCCACCCAGCGATCAACGCGCGCGCCGCCCGACTCGACGACGATCAACCGTACCCGGTTGGTGTATGCACTGGGCGCAATGGTTCCTTTGGCGGCCTTGCCGTCCCAGACATAACAGAGAGTAGCTGCCGGCAGCTTGGGGTCGAACAGCGCCCTTGCAAGACGCAGCTTGCTGCGTTCGGCGAAAGACAGCTTTTCCAGGGGATAGTCGAACATCACGTAAAGCCGTGCCGGGAAATCGTCGCCCTCCCGGGTGCGCAGGTCGGCTTGTTCTATCAGGGTGCTGATTTTCCAGCGCCAGCGCAGCCAGGGTGTCGCCGCAGGATCCACGTTTACCGGATGCGATAGTGCGGAGGCTGCCGCCTTGGCTTCCGCGCGCAATACCGTGGTGCCCCGGTCGTCCACCAGGGTGTAACGCGTCGGTGTGGCGGACCCCTTAGTGCTTAGTGGCAACCAGCCCACTGGCAGCGCGGCGCCGGCCTTTGCACTGGAGAAAGCGCCAGGCTCGCGGCGTTGTTCATCGGCCAGCGCAAACCCTGTTGCCGCAAGGACAAGCAGCAGCAGGATTTCAGATCGCGTCGGGCAGCGCATCGAGTAGTCCCGACCGGATAAGGCGTCGATAGTCGTCGGGGCGGTCGACATCCCACAGTGTCGCAAGCTCGCGCCAGCGCAGGTTGCCTTCGCGCAGGCGCATCCGGGTGTCAGCCATGACATCGGAGCCGCCCCAGACGATTCCCGCGAACAACTGAGGTGCCTCACGTGCAAGGCCGACCAGGGCGTAACCGCCATCCTCCGCAGGTGCGAACACTGCATCGTGTCCTTCGCGCAGGGCGTCGGCGGCCGCTTGGAGTTGTGCTGCAGTCAGTACAGGGCAGTCAGTACCGATGATGATCACGTAGCGCCACTGCCGCAGCGCCTGTGCGAAGGCATGGGCCATGCGCTCGCCGAGGTCTGCGCCCTGCTGCACATGCAGGCTGGCAGCGTGGCGCGATGCTGCCGCCTGCAGCAAAGGGTGCTTGTCGTCGGGTGAGCACCACAAGCCCACCATACCGGGGACCGCGGTCGTGGCGACTGCGAGGGACTGCAGCAGCATGCGCTGGTGCAGCATTGCAGCCCCTTCGGCGCCGAGCAGCGGAATAAGTCGTGATTTTGTCGCGCCGGCGACCGGCGCCCTGGCGAAGACCAGGATAGCGGTGTCAGGATTGCTGTCGGACATAACGTGCAGCGAGTTCACGGGGATCCGCACCCAGCCAGTAGGCGAGGCGCAGCCGCCACATCAGCAGCACCGTGCGCCAGAGGCCCTGCTGTTCCCAGCGCCGGCCGGAAGTGGTCAGCCGGTGCGCGATGCACAGCGGCCGGCTGTAGACCTTCAACTGCCGCGACAGTGCAATGTCTTCCATCAGCGGGATTTCGGGGAAACGTCCCGCCGCCTCGAACAGCGAACGCGTGATGAAGATGGCCTGGTCGCCGGTGACAATGCCGGTCAGGTGCGAGCGCCAGTTCATCATGCGCGCGATGACTTTCAGCATTGGGTGGCCGCCTGCGATGTCGACGTCGAAGCGACCCCAGCTGCGGCGGGCGCGGGCAAGACCGTCAATGATCAGGCCGTCGGCGTTTTCGGGCAGTTGTGTGTCCGCGTGCAGGAAACAGAGGATTTCCCCCGTTGCGGCAGCAGCCCCTGCGTTCATCTGCCACGCGCGGCCGCGTTCCGTCGTGATCACGCGGTCCGCCGCGGGTTGCGCCAGCGTCACGGTGGCATCGGTGCTGCCACCATCGGCGACGATGACTTCGACGCCGCGCCGGCGCAGCGGCTGCAGGCCGTCGAGCGTGGTTACGATGTGTTCGGCTTCGTTCAGCGCGGGGATGATGATGGAGAGGGACACGGGAATGCGGGACGGCGTGGTTCTGGCAGCTATTTGCGGGAGTCGTTCAGCGTCCAATCATATTCCAGATGGCGAATCGCGGCTTTGTGCCCGGCAATCGCCTGCCGGTGGTCCGGCGCATCGGCGAGGAGGTTGGCGTACTTCGCAAAAAACTGCGCGAGCGACCGCATTGCTTCGCCCTTGCTGTCGAAACCGCGGTAGCCGCTGGTCCAGTCCTCGCCGAACCACTTGAAGATTTCCGAGACCTCCAGTGTGTTTGTCGCCGCGTTGTAGCGGTTGCGGCTGCGGTCAGCGAGGAAACGCTGGGTCTGTTCCTCAAGTTGCGTATCAAGGCGCACTGCCACATAAGGCTCCTCGCGCAGCATCGGGCAGCCCACAGAAGCGCAGTTCACCGCGAAATGCACGCGCGGCTCGTTGTAGGCGCCGGGCTTGCGCAGCGTGTCGTGTTCAATCATGTCCAGTGAAAACTCGCGGCCGAGCAGGCGGAAAAACCGGTCCTTGAAAGGGTTGCCGAACAGCTTGCCGAAATCCCAGATCGAGCGGATGTCCGGATAACGGGTGAGGATTTTCTCGATGGTGTATGCGTTGTAGGCATTGATCAGGAAGGCCATTTGCTGTGGTTTGCTCCAGCCGGCGAATTCCTGCACGCTGACTTTGGACAAAATGCCCAGGTAGGTTTTCAGCGCCGCGCGATCCTGCGCGAAACCGGCGTAACGCGCTTGCGAGGACTTGCCGCCGTCGATCAGCACGACGTGCTTTTCGAGCAGGACGCCCCAGGCAGCGTGGGTGTGGTCGAAGACCTGGGCCGGGGCGGTGAGGGGCAGGGCGGCCCACAGCATGAGCAAGAAGAAACGTTTCATAAATATTAATATAATCAAATACTTATAACATCAGTGTATCAGCCACGGCGCCAGGCGTGGAATTTTTCCACCCAGGCCAGCAGCTGCTGCGGCGCATGAGCACGTTTCCAGTTGCCGGCGACGTATTTGTTGGCCTCGGCCAGCGTCGGATAAATGTGGATGGTACCGAGAATCCTGTTCAGTCCGATTCCGTTTTTCATCGCAGTCACGAATTCGGTGATCAGGTCACCGGCATGTTCGCCGGCGATGGTGGCGCCGAGGATCCTGTCCTTGCCCGGCACGGTCAGCACCTTGACCAGGCCGTGAGCGGTGCCGTCGGCGATGGCGCGGTCGAGGTCGTCGATGCCGTAGGTGGTGACCTCGTAAGGAATGTTTTTTTCCTTCGCCTCGGTTTCATTGAGTCCGACGCGCGCGACCTCGGGGTCGGTGAAGGTGGCCCAGGGAATCACCGAATAATCGACACGGAATTTCCGGAAACCGCCGAACAGGCCGTTGACCGCCGCGTACCAGGCGGTGTGCGCCGCCGTGTGGGTGAACTGGTAGGGTCCGGCAACGTCGCCGCAGGCGAGGATGTTGGGATATTTCGTCTGCAGGAATTCGTTGACTTCGACGGTGCGCGCCTTGGTCACCGGAATGCCCAGTTCCTCGAGACCGTAACCGGCGGTGTTGGCGATGCGGCCGACGGCGCAAAGCAGTTCGTCAAACGCGATGCGCACGGTGCTGCCGCCAGTTTCGCAGTACAGCACTTTCTCGCCGTTCTCGACCGCAAAGCGCTGCGCCTTGTGTCCGAGCAGCACATTCACGCTTTCGGCGCGGAATTTCTGCAGCACCATTTCCGAGATTTCCGGGTCTTCGCGGACCATCAGCCGCGGCAGCATCTCAACCTGCGTGACCTGCGAGCCGAGCCTGGCGAAACACTGCGTCAGTTCGCAACCGATCGGCCCGCCGCCGAGCACCACCAGGCGTTTCGGCAGTGTGCGCAGTTTCCACACCGTATCGGAGGTCAGCACCCCGACGTCCTCGATGCCGGGAATCGGCGGCACGAAGGGGCGCGCGCCGGCAGCGACGATGATGCTGCGGGTGGTCAGCGTTTGTGAGCCATTTGCGGTTTTCACTTCGACTGTCCACGGCGAGGTGATTTTCGCTTCGCCGGTGATGCATTCCACCCCCAGCGCGGTGTAGCGTTCCACCGAATCGTGTGGCTCGATATCGCGGATCACGCGCTGCACGCGCTCCATGATTTCGGCAAAGTCGAAGTCGACCGCGGTATCTTTAAGTCCGTAATGACTGGCGTTTTTCATTGCCGCCACCAGCTTCGCCGACTTGATCAGCGCCTTCGACGGCACGCAGCCGGTATTCAGGCAGTCGCCGCCCATTTTGTGTTTTTCGACCAGCGTCACTTTGGCCTTCACCGCTGCGGCGATGTAGGCCGAGACCAGTCCCGCCGAGCCGCCACCGATGACGACGAGATTGCGGTCGAAACGCGCCGGGCGCGTCCAGCCGGCATAGACCTTGCGCGCCTTCAGGGCGTCGAGCGTTTTCTTGGCGGCGAGCGGGAACAGGCCCAGCAGTGCGAAGGCGAAGACCAGTCCGGCCGACAGGCGGAACTCGCCGAGCTGCGTGCCGGCATAGACATAGACCACGGTGCCCGCGAGCATGCCGATCTGGCTGACCCAGAAATAGGTCCAGGTGCGGATCGGCGTCAGCCCCATCAGCAGGTTGACCGCGAAAAACGGAAACACCGGCACCAGGCGCAGCGCGAACAGGTAGAAGGCGCCCTCGCGCGCGACACCGTCGTTGACCGGCTTCAGCCGTTCGCTGAATTTTTGCTGCACCCAGTCGCGCAGCAGGAAACGCGAGGCGAGGAAGGCCAGCGTGGCGCCCAGGGTGGAGGCAAAGGACACAATGATCGTGCCCCACAGCAGGCCGAACACCGCGCCGGCGACCAGGGTCATGATTGCGGCGCCCGGCAGCGACAGGCCAGTGGCGGCGACATAGACGAGGAAGAAGAGCAGGGCCGAGCGCAGCGGCCGCGCCTGCACCTCGGCGTCAATGGCGGCGCGCTGGGCCTGGAAATAATCCAGCGTGAAGAACTGCTTCAGGTCGAACGCAAAAAACGCAATGATGCCCGCAGCGATAAGCACGGTGACCAGCAGTCTGCCTTTGTTCATCTGGATCCTCCGGCTGCGTGCAGCTCCCGCAGCAGCCTGTTGTTGATATGGATGCCGGCGCGCATGGCCTTGTTGAGTCCGTAGCGTGGCCCGTTGCTGATCCGGTGGAAATACGACTGGTATCCGGCGCTCTCCTCTGGCCAGTTGGCGAGGAAATCGGCGAGCCATCGCCGGTGGTCGTAATGTATTGCCAGGGCGTCGACATGGACACCGTCGATTACCGTGCCGTACAACGCCGCAGCCGGCGCCGGCGTCACGGCGATGCGGGTGATCAAGCCGAATTGTGTGCCGGCGAAGTTGGGCATGCCGGCGGCGCCGTTGTTGAACAGCACGCAGCTGCCGCGCGCCGTCGAGAGTTTCAGCGCCACCGGCAGACAGGTGTGGCTGCTGGCGATGATGCGGGTTCGCGATGCGGCGAAATGGGAGGCGAGCGTGGCGAGGCCGCTTTTGTCTGCAAGCGCAGATTCGTCATAGGCCCAGCCGGCCAGCGATTCGCAGTCGCCGTGGACGATCGCCACGCGCAGTCCGCCGACTTCCGCAACCCGGTGCATCGGCAACGCCGCCAGCCGTTCGCGCAGCCCGGGCAAACTGCGCGCAGTGTCGCGCAGCGCCTCCAGCATCGTGTTCGAGCGTTCGACGTTGGCATCATCGACGCTGTCCGGATAGGCGCAACCGCAGCCCGCGGCATCTTCATCGCCGGCGAGCTCGGTCTCGACATTGCCGCGAATAGCTGCGTGGTCCAGTACTGCCTCGTTGATGTGCGCGAAGCCCGCTGTATCGCGGTTGAACCAGTTGAAGTCGCCGTTGAACACCTGCGTCACCGGACCGGGTTCGGCAGCAGCCATCGCCGCGACGGCCTGTAGCGCCGGTCCGTTGCCGTAGAGGCCGCCGATCACGTAAATCGTGTCCGCGGTAATCTCTGGCGGCCGATTCAGCGCGGCCGGCGGGTAGCGATAGTGCAGCGGGCAGCTGCGTCCGGGCTGCGCGGCGTCAGGCATGGTTGCCGCGGAGGCGCTGGAATATGACCGGCAGCAGGAAACCGGTGACGCAGATCAGCAGTCCGTAGAAGTTGGTGCCGAGCAGCAGCGCGTATTTACCGTCACCAATGGCCCAGGACTGCGGGATCAGGCCGGCGGCGAGCAGCACGCCGAGGGTGATCCCCGGCCAAAAGGCGAGGTGGAAGCTCCAGGGTGAGTGCCTGACCAGCGGCGCCAGCAGAAATACTGGCGCCAGACCCATGACCATTGTGCCGCTGACAGTGGTCGCCTTCAGGATATCGGTGCCGGCGATCATCGGCAGGTTGCCGAGCAGCGCGAACGCGACCATGGTCCACATGCCGATGACCATCGCCCGCGGCCCCGGTGTGCGGCCGGCAAGCATGGGCAGTTCGCGGCCGATCGACTTGGCGACGGAGGAAAAGGTTGAATCCAGCGTTGAGCCCGCGGCCATGATCATCACCACCGTCATCAGCAGGTAGGGCAGCGTGCCGAAGGCCAGCGCGACGGCCCCCGGCATGTTGTCGCCTGTCGGCAGGCCTTCCAGCTTCGCGTGCACGCCGACCAGACTGAAGGCAAGGATGCAGAAAAATCCGAGCACGCCGGCGACAATCATTGCGCGCAGCATCGGTTTTTCGCGGGTGATGAATCCGCGGTCGGTCAGCACCGGGTCGTGGAAGGGGTAAGAGACCACCTGCAGCAGCGCCACCAGCAGCAGGTCGACGCCGGCGTTGAGACGAAAATCACCGACAGAGAGCAGGGTGCCGACGCCGTGTTTCGGCAGTACCAGAAACAGCACCGTGCCGAGCACGAACACGAACAGCACCGCCTGGATGACATCAGTGATGATGGAACTGCGCAGTCCGCCCTTGAGGCTGTAGGTCAGGGTTGCCGCGGTGAACAGCAGAGCCGAGGCGATGAAGGTCCACTCGCCGGCATTGCCGTAGTAGGCGCCGACCACCGCGGTGTTGCTCCAGACTTCGTTGTAGAGCCGGATCAGGATCGCCACGGTGAAGGCCAGCGCGGCAAGCCGGCCGTAGCGGCTTATCAGGAAGGGCACCAGGCCGGTTGCGCCGTGGCGCGTGCGCAGCCAGTAGATGACGATACCGGCGACCGGGATCGACAGCCAGTAGGTGGCATAGGCCAGTCCGCCGACCACGCCATGCGCGGCGCCGAGGTTGGCGGCATTGGTCACTGACTTGGCGAAAATCCAGCTGATGAAAATGCTGCACATCAGCGCCCATTCGCTGGCGGGGCGACCGGCATGATCGCTGCCGCTGAAAAAACTCGCTTCGCTGCGTGCGCTGGGCGAGATTGCATACATCACGCCGCCGTAGAGCAGCAGGAAGGCCCAGAAATAGATTGCGAAAGCGGGTTCGATCATAGCCCTGTCCGTTCAGGAGCTTCAGCCGGCGAGCGCGCCGCCGCAACTCGAACCCTGCCCGGCGGTGCAGCCGTAGCAGTGGTCCTTGACCACAATGGGATTGCCGTCGAGGTCGGCGCCGATCAGTTCGCGCAGGTGCGTGCGCGGCCGGCTTTTCCAGGCGAGCGGCAATTCGAGCATCTGGTTGAAGTCGCAGTCGTGGATATGGCCCTGCCAGTCAACCGAAATCTGCGTGCGGCACATCAGCGATTCCAGGTTGGCCGGTTTGTAGGCCTCTCGCAACAGCTGCATATACCCGGCGAACTGACCCTTCGATACCAGCGTGCTGCCGAATCGCTGAATCGGCATGTTGGTCAGCACATAGAGCGCGTTGAAGACGATGCCGTAACGGTCGGAGAGATGCGTCTTGTAATCCCGCTCCAGTTGCTGCTGTGCCGGTGGCAGCACGGGGCCCTGCGGGTTGTAGACCAGGTTCAGCGCCAGCCCCGAACCCGGACGGCCGTAACCCAGCGCATTCAGTTTCTGCAGCGCGCGGATGCTGGTTGCAAACACGCCGTCTCCGCGCTGGCGGTCGACGTTGTCCTCGAGGTAGCAGGGCAGCGAAGCCGTGATTTCCACCTGTTGCGCGGCGAGGAATTCCGCAAGCCCTTCCTGTCCGGGTTCGAAGAGGATGGTCAGATTGCAGCGATCGATCACGCCCACGCCGAGCGCACGTGCTGATTCAACCAGCAGGCGGAAATTCGGATTCAGTTCCGGCGCGCCGCCGGTGAGGTCCAGCGTGCGGATCGCGGCAGCCTTGAGGAAGGCCACGACTTCGAAAATGGTTTCGCGCGCCATCTCTTCGGTGCGCGTCGGCCCGGCGTTGACATGGCAGTGCAGGCAGCTCTGGTTGCAGCGGTAACCGAGGTTGACCTGGAGCGTTTCGGTCTTCCGGCGGCGGATGGCGGGGAAGTCGGTGGTTTCGAGCAGGGGCAGCGTGGCGTGCATCAAAAGGCTCCTGGGTGACGCGGGTTTTGTGGCCTGATCTGTCCGGTCAGTCGGTGCGGCAAGGAACTCCTTACAGCCAGTTGCTGTTATCTCATACCGCACCGAAGGATGCCGGTGCTGTTGCCGGTCCGGAATTCTTGCGGCTTTGTATTACGGAACGTTCATTCTATAATTATTTTGCAAGCGGTCAAAAAAGGAGACCACCATGAACTTGCTGAAAACGTTTGTCGCATTGATGCTGGTTGCTGCCGCCACCACCGGCCTGGCGGCGGATGGGTTGACCGCACTGAAGAGTCCCCACAGTGTCAAGGTCACCATCGACCGCCTGGAAGCCGCCGCGAAAGAGCGGGGACTCAACATTTTCCTGCGCGTCGATCATGCCGCCGGCGCACAAAAAATCGGCAAGCAGCTGCGGCCCACGGAATTGCTGGTGTTCGGCAATCCGCAGGGCGGCACACCACTGATGGAGTGTGCGCAGACAAGCGGCATCGACCTGCCGCTGAAGGCGCTGGCCTGGCAGGATGCCGGCGGGCAGGTCTGGCTGGGTTACAACGATCCCGCTTTCCTGGCGAAACGCCACGCTGCCGGCGAATGCGCCGTGGTGCCTAACCTGTTGAAGGCGCTCGCGGGGCTCGCGGCAGAAGCCATCCGCTGATGGCGCGACCGCGGGGGTTCGAGCCGGAGCTTGCGCTCGAACGCGCGATGCAGGCCTTCTGGGCAAAAGGTTACAAGGCAACTTCGCTGGAGGATCTTTGCGAGGCGACGGGCCTCAGTCGATCCAGCCTCTACGCCGCGTTCGGCGGCAAACGTGCCCTGCTGCACCGTTCGCTGGCGCGTTACGAGGAGAACGCCGTCTTGAGCATCAATGCCGCGCTGGCAAAACCGCTGCCGGTGCGCGAGGCGATTGCGTCATTCATCGATGAACTGATCGATGGCATCGTTGCCGGTCCCGGCCGTGCCGGCTGTTTCATCGGCAACTGCGCGGCCGAACTGGCCGGCGACCGAGTTACGGCATCGCGTGTGCGGCAAAGCCTCGCGCGCGTCGAGGATGCATTCCGCGACGGGCTTGCAAGAGGACAGTTGCGCGGCGAACTTGCGGCCGATGCCGACCCCGAGGCCCTGTCGCGGTTCCTGGTGTCCGGAATCCAGGGCCTGCGCCTGGTCGGCAAGACCAATCCCGACCGCGCGGCGCTGGCCGGCATTGCCGAAGTCATGCTGCGCTGTCTTGATCGCTGAATCTGCCGCATGATGTCCGTCGAGGTTAAAACATCAACAGGGGAGGACAGATGAACAACAAACAAAAGCCGGACCCCCGGCTGGCACCTCTGCCGCAGGACACCACGCCGGAACTGGCGGGTGCATTCCAGACCTATGTCCGTGTGCTCGGCTTCGTGCCCAACAGCGTGCTGATCATGCAGCGCAAGCCGAAACTGGTGCAGGCGCTGTCACAACTTGCCGCAGCCATCTGGGATCCGCAGAGCGAGGTGCCGGTCGCGTTCAAGCGCATGCTGGCCCACGTCGCCAGCCGCGCCCACGGCTGCCATTACTGAATGGCGCACACGGCCGGGGCGGCGCTCGGGCTGGGTTACGACGACAAAAAACTGGAAACGGTGTGGGAGTTCCGCTCGAATCCGCTGTTCACGGATGCGGAGCGCGCGGCGCTGGAAGTGGCGATTGCCGCAGCAGCCCAGCCCAACGCGGTGACCGATGACATGTTCGTCGAACTGAAAAAACATTGGAACGAAGGTCAGATCGTCGAAATCGTCGGTGTGGTTTCGATGTTCGGCTTCATGAACCGCTGGAATGACACGATGGCGACGCCGCTGGAAGATGAGCCGGTTCACGTTGGCGAAAAACACCTCGCTAAAAGCGGCTGGAACGTGGGCAAACACCGGCGCTGAGACGCATTGACGGCAGGAGGGCATGGCATGGCCAGGATGAGCGATTTTTCCGCAGCAGAACAGAAGCACCACCTCGACAAGATCCGCGATTTTCCGGATTTTGGTGCAACGCCGTGGATGGAGGGGCCGCCGCTGGCGCAACGCCGCGTTGCCATTGTCGCCACGGCAGGTCTGCACCTGCGCGGAGACCGACCCTTCGACAGCGGTTCCGCCGATTACCGGGTGATCCCGGGCGACGCGACTGATGCTGACCTGGTAATGAGCCATGTTTCGGTCAACTTCGATCGCAGCGGCTTCCAGGAGGACCTCAACGTGGTATTTCCCTTGCAGCGCCTGCGTGAGCTGGCTGCAGAAGGCGTTGTCGGTTCAGTGGCCGCCATTCACTATTCGTTCATGGGTGCGACGCAGATGCGCGCGCTCGAAGGCAAGGCGCGCGAACTCGCCGGCCTGCTGAAGAAGGACCGCGTCGATGCGGTGCTGCTGAGTCCGGTCTGACCGAACTGCACGTGCGCCGTGGGCGCACTCGGTCACTACCTCGAACGTGAAGGGATCCCCACCGCGCAGATCAGCCTGATCCGCGAGCAGACCGCGGCCATCCGGCCGCCGCGCGCCTTGTGGGTGCCGTTCATGCTGGGACGTCCCTTCGGCGCGCCCGGTGATGCAGGGTTCCAGCGCCGGGTGCTGCTGGCGCTGCTGTCACTGTTCGAGCGCCCCCGGGGTCCGCTGCTCGAGGATTTTCCGGAAGATGCGCCGGCGGATCAGGCCGGGCCCGGCAGTTTTGCCTGCCCCGTGAGTTTTGCCGGCAGCGGCACGCAGGACCGGGGACTTGCTGCCGGGTTGCGGGATGAAATCCGCCAGCTTTCCTCCTGGTACGAACTCGCGTGCCGCCGCCGTGGCCGTTCCACCGTTGGAGTGTTCGGGGATACGGTGGATGTGGCCGTGGCGTACCTGACGTCATTTCTCGACGGGCAGGCCTCGCCGCCGGCCGGTATCAGCGCCGGGACCGCGATCAAACGTGCCTGCGACGACATACGGGCTTATTACTTCGAGGCGGCTGCCGCACAGCCAGGCAATCTGTCGTCGTCGGCGATCGAGCATTGGTTCTGGCGCGATACCGCAGCAGCCCGGGCCTTGTTCGCGATCCGCTGTCTTTGTGTCGCCAGCGACGATCCCTCGCTGAAGCCACTGGGCAAGCTCGGACTGATTCCGCGGGCTGTCATGGAGCGTCTGCAACCCTGAGTTTGGCTGTGCCGCGATGCGGACCTCGGCGTGTCCGACATTGACCGCAAGCCCATGATTGCGTTACATTTCCTGTCCTTTCTGCAGGGTCGCGGGCCTCATGTCCAAATCCATCAAAACACCGGCCACACCCACGTTCGAGTCTTCGCTGGTCGAGCTTGAAAAAATCGTGGAAGCCATGGAAGAGGGCCAGATGCCTCTTGAGCAGTCGCTGGCCGCCTACAAGCGCGGCGCGGAACTGCTGAAGCTCTGCCAGACGCAGTTGCAGGATGCCCAGCAGCAGGTAAAGCTGCTGGAAAACGGCGTGCTGAAGAATTTCGGCGCTGCCGAATAAAGCCGTTTTATCTTTTTTCCCATCCATCGTGAATGCTCCTGATTTCCAGGCCTGGGCTGCTGCCGGGCAAGAACGCATAGAAGCTTTCCTGCAGCGCGTGCTGCCGCAGCCGGATATCGCGCCGCAGCGCCTGCACGTAGCGATGCGTTACGCCGCGCTCGGCGCCGGCAAGCGCGTGCGGCCCCTGCTGGCCTACGCCGCCGGCGAGCTGTCACGTGCCGATGTCGAGCGGGTCACCGTTGCCGGCGCCGCGGTCGAACTGATCCATGCCTATTCGCTGGTGCACGACGACCTGCCGTGCATGGACGACGACGTGCTGCGCAGGGGCAAGCCGACCTGCCATGTCGAATTCGACGAAGCCACTGCGCTGCTGGTCGGTGATGCACTGCAAAGCTTCGCCTTCCAGCTGCTCGGCGACTATCGCCTTGCCGACGATGCCACCGCGCAGCTTGAGATGGTCAAGCTGCTCGCTGTCGCCGCCGGTTCGCGCGGCATGGCCGGGGGCCAGGCCATTGACCTCGCCGCAGTCGGCAAGACGCTCAGCGTGCCCGAGCTTGAATTCATGCACATCCACAAGACCGGCGCGCTGATCCGTGCAGCCGCTGTGCTCGGCGCGCGCTGCGGCAGTGGCTTGAGCGAAGCCGAATTCGCGCGCGTCGACAGCTTCGCGAAATCGGTGGGCCTCGCTTTCCAGGTCGTCGACGATGTGCTCGACGCCGACGCCCCGACGGCGACGCTGGGCAAGACCGCCGGCAAGGACGCAGAGCAGGGCAAGCCGACCTATGTCAGTGCCATGGGTATTGCCCAGGCGCGGGCACTGGCCGCACAGCTGCGCGAGGAGGCCCTCGCCGCTATCGCGCCCTTTGGCGCACGCGGGGCACGACTGGCACAACTCGCCGATTTCATCGTGCTGCGCCAGTTCTGAGACAATGCGGACATGAGTGGAACCATGATCCTCGAAGGTGCCGGCGGGCGCGACCAACCGAAGTACGGATTGCTGAAGTCAATTGCGTCTCCGGCTGACCTGCGCCAGCTTGAACGCAGCCAGCTGCCGCGACTTGTCGCAGAGCTGCGCGAATACCTGGTCGAGTCGGTCAGTCAGACCGGCGGCCACCTGTCGTCGAATCTTGGCACGGTGGAATTAACCATTGCGCTGCATTACGTTTTCGACACGCCGCACGACCGCCTGGTGTGGGACGTCGGCCACCAGACCTACGGCCACAAGATCCTCACCGGCCGCCGCGACGGCATGAAAAACCTGCGCATGTGGCAGGGACTCTCCGGTTTTCCGCAGCGTACCGAATCCGAATACGACACCTTCGGCACTGCGCACTCAAGCACATCGATCAGCGCCGCGTTGGGCATGGCGGTGGCGGCAAAGCTGAAGGGCGAGCCGCGGCACGCGGTGGCGATCATCGGTGACGGTGCGATGACCGCAGGCATGGCCTTCGAGGCCATGAACAACGCCGGCGACATGGACGTCGATCTGCTGGTGATCCTCAACGACAACGACATGTCGATCTCGCCGCCGGTGGGCGCGCTGAACAAGTACCTTGCCCGGCTGATGTCCGGCCGCTTCTACGCGAAGGCCAAGGATCTCGGTGCCAAAGTACTGGGTGATCTGGCGCGCAGGGCGGAAGAACACGTCAAGGGTATGGTCACCCCGGGCACGATGTTCGAGGAATTCGGTTTCAACTATATCGGCCCCATCGACGGCCACGACCTTGACTCGCTGCTGCCGACGCTTAACAACATCAAGCGCCTGAAGGGGCCGCAGTTCCTGCACGTGGTCACGCGCAAGGGCCAGGGCTACAAACTCGCTGAAGTCGATCCCATCCTCTATCACGGCGTGTCGAAATTCGACCACAAGGCGGGCATTGCCGGCGGCAAGTCCGGCGGCAAGCCGACCTACACCCAGGTCTTCGGCGACTGGCTCTGCGACATGGCCGAGAAAGACCCGCGACTGGTGGCGATCACGCCGGCGATGCGTGAAGGCTCAGGCATGGTGAAGTTCGCGCAACAGCATCCGAACCGTTATTTCGACGTCGGCATTGCCGAGCAGCATGCGGTGACCTTCGCCGCCGGCATCGCTTGCGAGGGCTACAAGCCGGTGGTCGCGATCTATTCGACCTTCCTGCAACGCGGTTACGATCAGTTGATTCACGACGTGCAGATCCAGAACCTGCCGGTGGTGTTCGCACTCGACCGCGGCGGGCTGGTCGGCGCCGACGGCGCGACCCACAACGGCAGCTTCGACCTCTCGTACCTGCGCTGCCTGCCGAACATGACGGTGATGGCGCCGGCTGACGAGAACGAATGCCGGCAGATGCTCACCACCGCCTTCCAGATGAACTCGCCCGCTGCGGTGCGCTACCCGCGCGGTACGGGCCCTGGCGTCGCCGTGCAGAAGGAAATGACTGCGCTGCCGGTGGGCAAGGGTGACGTACGCCGCCGCGGCAACGGCCTGGTGGCGATCCTGTCCTTCGGCTCGATGCTGGCGCCGGCGCTGGCGATCGCCGACGAGTTCGACGCCACGGTCGCCAACATGCGTTTCGTGAAACCCCTGGACGATGAACTGGTGCACGACCTCGCGATCACCCATTCGCTGCTGGTCACCGTCGAGGAAAACGTGGTGATGGGCGGTGCCGGCGGTGCGGTGCTCGAATCGCTGGAGCGCCAGGGCTGCACGGTGCACGTGCTGCAGCTTGGCCTGCCCGACCGCTTCATCGACCACGGCGACCCCGCGTTGCAGCTTGCCAGCGTCGGCCTCGACGCCGAAGGCATCGCGCAGTCAATCCGCAGCCGCCTGTCGTCGATGGCCGCCGGCAAGACCCCGCAGCGGAGCTGATCATGAGAAAAGAAAACGTGATGGACGGTTATTCCAAGATCGACCAGTACAACCCGGACACCATCCGCAGCATCTCCGAGAAATACACCGGCATCCTGCGCGACATCGGCGAGGACCCGACCCGCGAAGGCCTGGTCAAGACGCCGGAGCGCGTGGCCAAGGCGCTCCAGTACCTGACCCACGGTTACGACCTCGACCCCGCGCAAATCCTCAAGTCGGCGATGTTCACCGAGGAATACCAGCAGATGGTGATCGTGCGCGACATCGAGGTCTATTCGCTGTGTGAACACCACATGCTGCCTTTTTTCGGCAAGGCCCATGTCGCCTACATTCCGAAGGGCCGCATCGTCGGCCTGTCCAAAGTGCCGCGCGTTGTTGATGCCTACGCGCGGCGGCTGCAGGTGCAGGAGCGCCTCACCGTGCAGATCCGCGATTGCATCCAGGACACGCTGGCACCCGCGGGTGTTGCGGTGGTGATCGAGGCCCAGCATATGTGCATGATCATGCGCGGCATCCAGAAGCAGCATTCAGTGGCGACAACCTCGGCTTTCACCGGCGAGTTCAACCAGGACGTGACCCGCGCCGAGTTCCTGCGCCTGATCGCGGCAAAATCATAAAAATATCAATAAAAACAAGTGCTTACGTAAATTCTCCGGCATGAGCGCCGACACCCGCAGCAGCGAATACCTGGTCGAGCAGATCCTGCCGGCAGTGCGCCGCGGCGAGATGGTGATCCTCGTCGACAGCGAAGACCGCGAGAATGAAGGCGACCTCTATGTCGCCGCTGAACGCGCGACGCCCGAAGCCATCAACTTCATGGCGGCCGAGGGCCGCGGCCTGGTGTCGCTGGCGCTGACCGAGGACCGTCTGCGCACGCTGGGCCTCGCGCTGATCACCGACGATTCCGGCAATCAGACCCGTTTCGGCACCGCCTTCGCGACGCCGATCGATGCGCGAGAGGGCGTCGGCTCCGGCATGTCGGCGCAGGACCGCGCACGCACCATCGCGGTGGCGATTGCCGACAACGCCAAGGCCGCCGACCTGATCCGCCCCGGCCGCCTGCAGACCCTGCGCGCCGTCGACGGCGGCGTGCTGTCGCGGCGCGGCCATACCGAGGCTGCAGTCGATCTTGCGCGGCTCGCCGGCCTCAAACCTGCCGGCGTGATCTGCGAAATCATGAATCCCGACGGCACGATGGCGCGTTTGCCCGAGCTCGAGGCTTTCGCGAAAAAACACGGCATCCGGATAATGAAGATCAGCGATCTCGTCGCTTTCCGCGAACGCGAGCGCGACATCCGCCGCAAGGCCGAAACCGTGCTGCCGACCAGCAAGGCCGGTGAATTCAGGATGATTGTCTACGCCGACAATCTGGAGGCGAACCTCTTTGTCGCGCTGGTGAAAGGCGATGTCGATACCGGCAAGGGTGAGCCGGTGCTGGTGCGCCTGCATTCGCAGTGCCTGACCGGCGACGTTTTCGGCTCCGAGCGCTGCGACTGCGGCGAACAGCTCGACGCCGCGCTGGCCAAGATCGAGGATGCCGGCCGCGGCGTGCTGGTTTACATGTTCGACGAGGGGCGCGGCATCGGCCTGCTCAACAAGATCCGCGCCTACGCGCTGCAGGACCAGGGCCAGGACACCGTGGAAGCCAACCACGCGCTGGGTTTTGCCGCCGACATGCGCGACTACAGTGCCGGCGCGCACATCCTCTCCGACCTTGGCGCGCGTCGCGTGCGTCTGATGACCAACAACCCCGACAAGGTCGCGGCGCTCGCCGACTACGGCCTGGAGGTGGTCGAACGCGTCGCGGTGGAAGTGCCGCCGCGGGAAGCCAACCGGCGGTATCTCGATACCAAGCGCAGCAAGTTCGGGCATTTGCTGGCGATGGTGGGTGGGAAGTCGGAAACGCCGGGAAAATAAGAGCTCGTTGGCTAGAGTGCTTGGTTGGGTTGCGTCGTCACGATGCTTGACGCCCAATCATGCGGAAAATTTGGCTGGCCGCCCTCACACGTTCTTGCTGGACGGAAGTTGTTGCGACCTGAGCGCGATTCCAGACGATGAGATTGGGGAAGGAATTGCCACCAAAGCTAAGAATTCTTGCAGCCTTTTTGCCCATTGCAATAATGACGCGCGGCTGAAGTTCCTCAATCAGCGGGTAGGCGTATTGCGTTGCCGCTTTTTTCCCGATTGCATCATCGAAATTTGATTCACTGCCGGTGCGCCACGGGAGGGCATTTGCATACGCAATATCTTCAAGTGACAACCTGCCCGCACCAATGACCTCAGAACAATGCCGTCGCCAGACAGGCCAAGACTGGCATACCGACTTGTATGCATTTTGTGCTTCAAGGAATGCGACTGGCGAAAGATTGTCAGCGAATTTATGCAACGCAGGCATCATGGTCTGGTCTTGTCGGCTTCTCGACGCATTGTTTCCGTTGCCAGGGTTGATTCCGAGAAGCAGAACCCTGCTTTGAAGGAATTGAGTTCCTACATAACCAAACTGAGGAATGAGATCGTCCTTTGCGATCAAAGGCGCTCTACCTTGTGGTAAATCTACATTTGCCCCTCCAAGAAAAGCTGCACGACCAAGCTTTAGAGCATGCGTTGCTGTCTTATAGCCGAGAGGCGAATCAGTTTCGAATGTCATTATTAAAATTACCGGAGACGATTTGAGAGCGCTTGCCCCATCATTTGCCGGCCTCACGATACGCCGCCTGAACCGCCCTCACCATGGACGGGTGTAAGGTGCCCAACAAAGGTGTCTGCCCATGCGGCGCAGCCGGCGGCACGGAAAAATGTTCCGCAGTGTAGGGCAGATCGACCAGCTGAAGCAGGTTGAACTTGGTGTCGTAACTGAGTCCCGCCGCCGCATAAGCCGCAGGGTTCCTGCTTTGCAGGATGGCGAACTCGCCGCGATACAGTTGGGTGGTTTTCTGGCTGGTACCGTAGGCGACACGCACCGTGAACAGTGGCGCGGCGTCATCAAAAACGGCGACGATCAGCGCGGGCCTTGGTTTGGGGTGCGGGTTGATGTTGTCGGGGAAGTGACACCACACGATTTCGCCGGCGGTGGGTTCTCCCCAGGGTTTCATTTTTTCGCCGGTTCACTATCGAACAGGCTTGAGCGCACCGAACGCATCCTGCCTTGCGGTGCAAGCTTTTTGATCTGCCGCAGTTGCGCCGCGGTCAGCGGGCCATCGTCGGGTTCGTACTGCGGCAATACGCGCACGGCCAGTTCATGCAGGGCGCGGTGGATGGCTTGGGTTTCATCGATGCCCAGGCGCTCGGCAATGCGCTTGGCGGTGTCGCGCGTGACACCATGCGCGCTGTCGGTGACCCGATAGCGGAAGGCGATTTGTTCGGCGGTGTAACGAGTGGCCATGGGGTATTGCTCCCTTTAGATATCTATAAGATATCCAGCAAGACCGCCCTCGTCAATTGAGGATTCGGATGTTGGCGCAGTTGGAAGGGTGGTATTACATAAGTATTTGATTTTATTGATATATTTAACAAAATCATCAAAACCGCCGTATCAGCGTCAACGCCTGCCCATCCCGCTTCATCTCCGTCCGGTTCAGGAAACTCATCCCCAGCAGCGCGATCTTCAGTCCATCGCCTTCCAGCACCACCGCTTCGACGGCATGCAGCGTAATGTCGCCGACCTTCACCGTGTCGAGGGTGATGCGGTAGGCCAGGGCCTTGCCGTTGGCGGTCTGGGTGTAACCGCGCTGGCCGTTGAGATAGTTGATGCCGAGGCGCCGGGCTTCGGCGCTGGGCAGGGCGATCGAGGTGGCGCCGGTGTCGACGAGGAATGTCACGGTGCCGCCGTTGACCTGGCCCAGGGTCTGGTAATGGCCCTGCGCGTCCGCGGTCAGCGTGACCGAGGGCGCGCTGCCGCTGGCGCCCGTGGGCAGGCTGACACCGCTGACTTTGTAGCCCGAGCCGAGTGCCAGCGAACGGCGTTTGCCCTGGAATTCGATGACCGCGGCGCTGCTGTCGGCGCTGATCAGTTTCACGCCTTCAGGTGAAGTCTCACCGGCGGACAGCATGCGCGGCTTGCCATCGACGACGATCTGCGCCTTGCCGCCGAACAGCGCGCTGACGCTGATGTCGGCGGCCCGAGCGGGTGCGGCGGCGAACAGTAGCGCGATGCCGATTGCTATAACATCATTCCGTCGCATTCCGGATCCCTCCATGAAACCCGTTGCCATTTTCCGTCACTCGCCCACTGAAGGGCCGGCCTATTTTGCCACGTACCTCGAGCGGAATAAGATCCCGTATCGCATCATCGGTATCGACGCCGGTGAGGCGGTGCCGTCCGACGCCTCGGCCTTCGCCGGACTCTGTTTCATGGGCGGGCCGATGAGCGTCAACGACGACCTGCCGTGGATTGAGCCGGTGTGCAGCCTGATCCGCGACGCCGTCGCGCGTGACGTGCCGGTGCTGGGTCATTGCCTCGGCGGCCAGTTGATGGCGAAGGCGCTGGGCGCGCCTGTGACGCGTAACCCGGTCAAGGAAATCGGCTGGGGCGAAGTCGAGGTGCTGCAGACGCCCGAGGCGCGGCAGTGGCTGGGCGAGGATCTGCCGTCTTTCCTGTCATTCCACTGGCACGGGGAAACGTTTGCAGTGCCCGAGGACGCCACCCGCATCATGGCGAGCGCGGCCTGTCCCAACCAGGCTTTCGCGATGGGCAAACATTTCGGCATGCAGTGCCATGTCGAGATGACCGTGGAGATGATCCGCGCCTGGTGCCGCGACTGGGCAAAGGAGGTCGAAGTGCTGGCCGGGCGCGTGGCTTCGGTGCAGACGCCGGCGGAGATGGAGCAGGGGATCGACGACAAGGTGCGCGCGCTGAATGCGGTGGCGGACCGGATTTATGATCGGTGGGTGGAGGGGTTGGTGAAGTAGGTTTTTGGGTAATTCTGGCGTTTCGGTTGCCCCTCACCCTAACCCTCTCCCCGCAAGTGTGCGGGGAGAGGGGGTTCAATTGGACTTGATCCCTCGCCACTGATGGCTATGGAGCGGGGAAGAATCTCAAGAGGCTTTAATACCCTCTCCCCGTTTTTTACGGGGAGAGGGTTAGGGTGAGGGGCGCAGTAGAGCTTGTTGTTTACCCGGGGGATTCAGACCAGCAGCGTCCACGCCGCGCCGGCGGCGGCACAGGCGCCGATCACCGGCATGATGCCGGCCTTGTAACGCCATAACGCGACAAAGGCGGCGATACCGATTACCAGTGATGGCCAGTCAAAGGGGCCCTGCAGGCCCGTCGGCCACAACACATGGTAGGCGAAGAACACGGCTAGATTGAGGATCACGCCGACCACTGCGGCGGTGATGCCGGTCAGCGGCGCAGTGAACTTGAGATCGCCATGCGTGGTTTCGACCAGCGGGCCGCCGAGCAGGATGAACATGAAGCTCGGCAGGAAAGTAAAGTAGGTCACCACCGTCGCCGCCAGTGCGCTGGCGAGAAACAAGTGGTCTGCACCGAGAAATTGCGTGGTCCAGCCACCGACAAAACCGACGAAGGCCACCACCATGATCAGCGGGCCGGGCGTGGTTTCGCCGAGCGCGAGGCCATCGATCATTTGCAGCGGTGTGACCCATTGGTACTGTTCGACGGCGGCCTGGTAGACATAGGGCAGCACGGCATAGGCACCGCCGAAGGTCAGCAGCGCAGCCTTGGTGAAGAACCAGCCCATCTGCGTCAGCGTACCCTGCCAGCCATAAACGCTCATCAGCAGCGCCATCGCGATTATCCACAGCAGCAGGCCGGCAGAGAGCGCCACCGCGAAGCGTTTCCAGGTGAACAGCGCATGCCGAGGCGTCGGAGTTTCGTCATCGATGACTGCAGCACCGTAACTTTTGCCGTCGGCACCGTGGCCACCGCCGGTAGCGAACAGCTTCGGTGCGACCTGGCCACCGATGTAACCAATGATACCGGCGCCGATGACGATCAGCGGGAACGGCACATTCAGCGCGAACAGTGCTATGAAGGCGGCGGCGGCAATGCTCCACAGGGCGCCGTTCTTCAGTGCGCGCATGCCGATGCGCAGTGCCGCAACGACGACGATTGCGGTGACTGCGGGCTTGATCCCGTAGAGAATGCCGGCGATTGCCGTCACGTCGCCCCAGACCATATAGATCCAGGACAGCGCGATCAGGATGAACAGCGAGGGCAGCACAAAAAGACCGCCGGCGATGATGCCGCCCCAGGTGCGGTGCATCAGCCAGCCGATGTAAGTGGCGAGCTGCTGCGCCTCGGGGCCGGGCAGCACCATGCAGTAGTTCAGCGCGTGCAGAAAGCGTCGCTCCGAAATCCAGCGCCGTTTCTCGACCAGTTCCTGGTGCATGATCGCGATCTGTCCCGCGGGGCCGCCGAAACTGATAAAGCCGAGTTTCAGCCAGAAGCGGAAGGCATCCCAAAAGGGAATTGATGCGGGCGGCGTATCTTTCGGATCAGTGGTCATGGTGTTGTTCAATCAGGAATTAACAGGATGTCGAAAAAGGCTGCGATGTCGATTGTCCGGCCAAGTTGTGGTTGTTTGACCCTTATGAAATCAGAGGCTTGTACGCGTGTGCGCTCGGTCGCTGTGTCCCCAACGCGCTCGCACATCATTTTTTCAACGAATTGCTAGGTGTCAGTTCACCGCCGGCCGCGCGCCAGGCTTCGATGCCGCCTTCGAGAAACTGCGCCGGAAATCCGCGTTCGCACAGTGCCCGGGCTGCGTTCTGGCTGACTTCGTGGCCATGCACGCAGTAGACGACGATGTGTTTCGCGGCCGGAAGCGCACCGGCCCAGTCGGTGACCGTGGCGGGATCGCGGCGCAGGGCGCCGGCAATCCGGTCGGCGGCGTTCTGGAATACAGCTTCGCGGCGCACGTCGATGACCAGAACTGCCGGGGACTGCGGGCGCAGCTCGATGAGTTTCTGCGGGGTGATGCGCGGTGTGTTGCCTGCGTCCATGTGATCTCCTTCGCGTCGGCCGATGGAGGCCAACAGTACACGAAGGCAGCGCTTGGACGCGGGGCGTCTGGAACCGGGGAGTCTGCCAACGTCCCCGAACTGATGCGAAGGATTCTGCGCGACCGGTGTTGTGCTGTCAACGTGCCGCTGCGACCCAATGCGAGTTTTGGTAATCACTCGTCACCCCGGCGGAGGCCGGGGTTCAGGAGGCGTTTGCGGGAAGGCAACCTTGCACTGGATTCCGGCTTGCGCCGGAATGGCGACTGGAGGTCAGTCGCGAAAATTCTTGAACTGCAGCGGAAACTCGGTGACCGACTTGCGGATCAGTGCGATGGCGTCCTGCAGCAGGTCCTTCTTTGCGCCGGAGACGCGCACTACGTCGCCCTGGATGCTGCCCTGCACCTTCATCTTGCTGTCCTTGAGCAGCTTGACGATTTTTTTCGCGAGGTCCTGCTCGATGCCTTCGCGCACGGTGACTGGCTGTTTCATCTTGTTGCCGCTGATCGGTTCGCCATCCTCAAGCTTGAGGCAGCGGGTGTCGACGCCGCGTTTGGCGAGTTTGGCGGTCAGCACGTCGCGGACCTGGCTCAGCTTGAAATCATCGTCGGCAAAGACGGTGAGGGTTTTCTCCTTGTCGTTGATTTCAACCCGGGCATCGGAGCCCTTGAAATCGAAGCGTGTGGAGACTTCCTTGTTGGTCTGGTCGACGGCGTTGTGCACTTCGACCTGATTGACTTCGGAGACGATGTCGAATGAGGGCATGGATTGCTCCCTTTCTTGTGAGTCAGGCCCGGATTATACGCCCCGTGCCGCGCGTGGCCTGAAGCTCAGCGGCCGCGCCCGGCGCGCAGCCTGAGCGACCGCACCTCGAGCGGCAGGCCGGTGGCGTCGTCGAATTCGGCGGCAGCTTCCACCGCGCGGCGCGCCAGTGTTCCGGCATCGAGGCGTCCGCCCTGCAGCGCGTGCAGTGCGCCCATCGCATAGGGGCTGCCGCTGCCAAAGGCGTAATAACGCGAGAACTCCTGCACCGTGCGATGGGCGACCACGCCGAAAATGCCGTGGCGGTTGGCGATCAGCGTGTCGAAACGCGTCGATTCCAGCGGCTCGTCGTCATGGCTGCCCGGCTGCAGCTGGTAATCGTTCTTCAGTGCGAGGTGCAGCGCCTGCCAGGTGCGGAAGATCGCCATCGGCGTGTCGAAGCGCGGTTTCACTTTCGGACGCGAAAAATAATCGGCCAGTATGGTCTTGAAGGTCGCGTTGCCGGTGAGTCCGAGCCAGTTGTCGCCGACCTGCAGCAGTTTGCCGTGGTTGGTGACGTAGCCTGCGGATTCCTTGGCCGGACCCCATTTGGTCATGGTGTCGGCGGCGATTGCGACTTCGTCGCCCTTGCGTACCACAACGATGGTGGTCATTGGGTCAGCCGCCCGTTAGCTGAAGTGGCAGACGTAGTGCAGCGGCTCGGCGGGTTCGATGTCGAAACTCGACTTGCCCGGCACGTCAAAGCTGTCGCCGGCACCGACGTTTATCCAGTCCGCCCCGGCGAGCCGGTAGCGGCCCTTGCCGGCGATGATTTCCATGCGTTCAGCCGCATCGGTGTTGAAGGTGAGTTTCGACGGCAGGATCACGCCCACTGATTTGCGGGTGCCATCCGCAAGCTGCAGCGAGTGGCTGACGCATTTGCCGTCGAAGTAGACGTTGGCTTTCTTGACGACGGAGACGTTGTCGAATTGCATGGTTTTATTCCTAATTTGTTTTCGATAACCCGGGGGCTGTTCAGGCTGAGCCCCATCGACATGCTCAGGACAGGCCCTGTCCAAGCCCGCTCACCCTTCGCGAGGCTCAGAGCGAACGGGGGACTATTGAGTTTTTCCAAAAACATGACAGCCTCGTCAGAGGCATGTTTTTGTCATTATTTATGCAACTCTCGATAATTCATTTGTGATTATTATTTTCTCTTGCTGCGCAGTTTGGCCGCAATGCGCAGCCGCAGCGCGTTCAGCTTGATAAAACCGCCGGCATCGGCCTGGTCGTAGGCGCCCTTGTCGTCCTCGAAGGTCGAGATTGCCGGGTCGAACAGCGAATCGGTCTTCGAGGCGCGGCCGACAGTCGTGACGGTGCCCTTGTAGAGCTTGACCTTCACCGTGCCGTTGACCGGTTTCTGCGATTCGTCAACCAATTGCTGGATCAGCAGGCGCTCAGGGCTGAACCAGTAACCGTTGTAGATCAGCCGCGCGTAACGCGGCATCAGGTCATCCTTCAGGGCCAGCACTTCGCGGTCCAGCGTGATCGATTCCATCGCGCGGTGGGCGCGCAGCATGATGGTGCCGCCGGGAGTTTCGTAGCAGCCGCGCGACTTCATGCCGACGTAGCGGTTCTCGACCAGATCGAGCCGGCCGATGCCGTGTTTGCCGCCGAGCTGGTTGAGCTTGGCCAGCACCTGCGCCGCGGACATTTTCTTGCCGTTGATGGCGACTATGTCGCCCTTGGCATAAGTCAGTTCCACGTATTCGGGCTTGTTCGGGGCCTTTTCCGGCGACACGGTGATGCGCCACATTGAATCTTCCGGCTCGAAGGAAGGGTCCTCGAGGATGCCGCCTTCGTACGAGATGTGCAGCAGGTTGGCGTCCATCGAATAGGGTGCGCCACCCTTGCGTTTCTTGTAGTCGACGGGGATGCCGTGTTTGTCGGCGTAGGCCAGCAGCTTCTCGCGCGACAGCAGGTCCCACTCACGCCAGGGCGCGATGATCTTGACGTTGGGCATCAGCGCGTAGGCACCGAGTTCGAAACGCACCTGGTCGTTGCCTTTGCCGGTGGCACCGTGCGATACCGCATCGGCGCCGGTCTTGCGCGCAATTTCGATCATGCGTTTGGCGATCAGCGGCCGCGCGATCGAGGTGCCGAGCAGGTATTCGCCCTCGTAGACGGCATTGGCGCGGAACATCGGGAACACGAAGTCGCGCACGAATTCCTCGCGCAGATCCTCGATGAAGATCTGCTTCACGCCCATCAGTTTCGCCTTCTTGCGCGCCGGCGCGACTTCCTCGCCCTGGCCGATGTCGGCGGTGAAGGTGATGACCTCGCAGCCGTAGACGTCCTGCAGCCATTTGAGGATCACCGAGGTATCGAGGCCGCCCGAGTAGGCGAGCACTACCTTATTGATTTTATTAACTTTTTTCATTTCCATATCCGTGTGGTTCAAGAGGGGTGGGCGGCGCCTGGGGGCGCTGCCGGCAATCAGCTCGGCACATCAGGGCTGCACATGTCCAAGCAGCAGGAACTCCATCAACGCCTTCTGCGCATTGGGGTTCTGGTGTCGGCCGGCATCGGGCACGCCCGATGCCTTAACTTGCCAGGGCAAGTTAGCCTCCCCCACAACCCAATGCGCGCGCGGAATCAAGCGTCAACTTTTCCAAGCAATAAAAACTCCATCAGCGCCTTCTGCGCGTGCAAGCGGTTCTCCGCCTCGTCCCAGACCACGCTTTGCGCGCCGTCGATAACTTCGGCGGTGACTTCCTCGCCACGGTGCGCGGGCAGGCAGTGCATGAACAGTACGTCGTTTTTCGCGACGCGCATCATTTCGGCGTCGACGCACCAGTCCTCGAAAGCGCGCTTACGCTGCTCGTTTTCGGCTTCGAAACCCATGCTGGTCCAGACGTCGGTGGTGACGAGGTCGGCGTCGCGTACCGCGTCCATGGGATCCCGGAATTCCTCGTAATGGTCGGTGCCGTAGAGGCCGGCGCGCTCGGGCTCGACTTCATAACCGGGCGGGGTCGATACGTGCACATTGAAGTCGAGCACTTCCGCTGCCTGCAGCCAGGTGTTGCAGACGTTGTTGGAGTCGCCGATCCAGGCCACAGTTTTGCCGCGGATCGGACCGCGTTGCTCGATGAAGGTGAAGATATCGGCGAGGATCTGGCAGGGGTGATATTCGTTGGTCAGACCGTTGATCACCGGCACCCGCGAGTGGGAGGCGAAACGATCGATGATTTCCTGCTCGAAAGTGCGGATCATCACGATGTCGACCATGCGCGTGATTACGCGCGCCATGTCCTCGATCGGCTCGCCGCGGCTGATCTGGGAGTCGGTGGAGGTCAGGTTGATCACTGAGCCGCCCATCTGCAGCATGCCGGCCTCGAAGGAGACGCGGGTGCGGGTCGAGTTCTTCTCGAAAATCATAGCCAGCGTGCGGTCATGCAGCGGCAGGTACGGCTCGTAGCGCTTGAAGCGTTCCTTGATCCAGGTGGCGCGCGCGAATATCTGCTCGTATTCGGCGGCGCTGAAATCCCTGAACTGGAGGTAGTGGCGGAGTTGCATGGTGTTCCGGGAGCGCGGCTGCGGTGTTCAGCAGCCCTGCGTTCAGGCGGCGGCCGATTGCGGCGCAGCCTGTTTCGCGAGCTCGTCCTTGATCAGCGGGGTCAGGTGGTCGACCAGGTGCAGCGCGTCTTCGCGCGTGTAGGTCAGCGGCGGCAGCAGGCGCACCACGTTGTCGGCGGTGACGTTGATCAGCAGTCCGGCGTCAAGCGCACGCTCAACGATGTCCTTGCAGGGCTTGTCGAGCTCGATGCCGATCATCATGCCCATGCCGCGGATGTCGCGGACGCCGGTGAGGCCGGCCAGCCGCTCGCGCAGCTCGGCGCGGATGAAGTTGCCCATCGCCTCGGCGTTCTGCATCAGCTTCTCGTCCTCGATGATCGAGAGTGTGGCGAGCGCCGCAGCGCAGACCAGCGGGTTGCCGCCGAAAGTCGAGCCGTGGTTGCCGGGCTTGAACAGTTTTGCGGCGGGGCCGGCGGCGATGCAGGCGCCGATTGGTACGCCGTTGCCGAGGCCCTTGGCCAGCGACATTACATCGGGCTTCACGCCGGAATGCTGGAAGGCGAACCACTTGCCGGTGCGGCCGATGCCGCTCTGCACTTCGTCGAGCATCAGCAGCCAGCCGTTAGCGTTGCAGATTTCGCGCAGGCCCTTGAGGTAGCCCTCTTGGCATACGTTGACGCCGCCTTCGCCCTGGATCAGCTCGACCAGCACGGCGACTACGTTGCGATTGTTCTCGGCGACCCGGCGCACCGCTTCGAGGTCGTCGAAGGGCACGCGCACGAAGCCCGCGACCAGCGGTTCAAAACCGGCCTGCACCTTGCGGCTGCCGGTGGCCGACAGCGTGGCGATGGTGCGGCCGTGGAAGGCGTGTTCGAGCACGACGATGGCGGGTGCCTCGATGCCTTTCTGGTGGCCGTAGAGCCGTGCCAGCTTGATCGCGGCCTCATTGGCTTCGCAACCCGAATTGCAGAAAAAAACATTGTCCATGCCGGAAAGCGCCGCCAACCGGTCGGCGAGCTGCTCCTGCAGGGTGATGCCGTAGATGTTGGAGGTATGCACCAGCTTGCCCGCCTGCGCCTGCAGCGCGGCGGTGTAGCGCGGATGGCAGTGGCCCAGTCCGCACACGGCAACACCGGCGAGCGCATCGAGATAACGCTTGCCCGCGGTGTCCCAAAGCCAGACGCCCTCACCGCGTTCAAATGCGACCGGCAACCGGCCGTAGGTGTTCATCACGTGAGACATGGTGCATCGATCTCCACAAAAACAGACGGCGGCCTTACGCCGCCGGAAAGACTATTTTTAACCACCCCGTTTTGCTTGGCAAGCAAAATTTCCGCGGGTTTCAGAGCTGAACGGACGGGTGTTCTGCTAGACTTTTCCGACTTCAAAAACGGCCTGCGGGCGGTTCCAGACCATGTTCGACGGCGCACCCGAAATTGTCATCCAGGGCATCACCGAGTCCGGCGACACTTTCCGTCCCAGCGACTGGGCGGAACGCCTGAGCGGCATGTTGTCAGTGTTCGGTGATGACGGGCACCTTGCCTATTCGCCATTCCTGAAACCGATCTTTGCCGGCGGGATTCATTGCGTTGCCGTCGACCGGGTGCTGGAAAACCACAATCCCGCGGCTTTCGAGTTCCTGCTGCAATTCGCGCGCGACAACCGGCTGACAATGCGTCCCGGCCGCAAAGCCAGGCGGCCTGAAGATGCCGCCGGCGCCGCCTGAAACTGCTTCGACCGGCGGCGCCTGAAAAACCTGAATGCTGTTTGCTGCCGTTCAGCGTGGCCGGCGCAAACCGGTCACGATTTATTTGCTCAGGCCATTGCCTTGACTGCGGCGGACAGGCGGCTCTTGTGACGGGCAGCCGTGTTCTTGTGCATGATGTCCTTGTCGGCGATCGAATCGATCTTGCTGATCGATTGCTGGAATGCGGCCTTGGCGGCAGCCTTATCGCCGGCGGCGATAGCCTTGCGCACATCCTTGATTGCGGTGCGCAGCGAGGAGCGCTGTGCCACGTTGCTCGCGCGGCGTTTGACGGCCTGACGGGCGGCTTTTTTGGCTGAAGCGGTATTGGCCATGTAAACTCCGGATTTCGTTCGGAAAAAGGGCGTAATGATAAAGAATACCGGCCTTTTCCGCAAGGTACCCAGTGGCGCCAACTGCGGCGCCCGATTTCCGAAAACATGAATTTACTCAAGGCCTTAGCCACGGTCAGCAGTATGACCCTGCTGTCCCGCGTACTGGGTTTTGTGCGTGACGCGGTGATTGCCCGGGTATTCGGCGCCGGTCTGATGACCGACGCCTTCTTCGTCGCCTTCAAGATTCCCAATCTGTTGCGCCGATTGTTTGCCGAGGGTGCGTTCTCGCAGGCCTTCGTGCCGATCCTTGGCGAATACCGCAACCGCCGCGGTGAAACGGAGACGCGGGCACTGGTAGACCATGTTGCCGCGATACTCGCGCTGGCGCTGGTGGTGGTGACAGTCATCGGCGTGCTGGCCGCCTCCTGGATCGTGGTCATCAGCGCGCCGGGTTTTGTTTCGACCCCGGAAAAATTCGCGCTGACCGTCGACCTGCTGCGCATTGTCTTTCCGTACATCCTGTTCATCGGGCTGACGGCGCTGGCCGGCGGCATCCTCAACACCTGGAGCCGTTTCGCGGTGCCTGCGTTCACGCCGGTGCTGCTCAACCTGTCGTTCATCGGCTTCGCCTTGTTTGCGGCGCCGTTTTTCGATCCGCCGGTGAAGGCGCTGGCGTGGGCGGTGTTCTGCGGCGGCGTGCTGCAGCTTGCCTTCCAGTTGCCCTTTCTCGCGCGCATCGGCATGCTGCCGCGTTTCCGCCTGAGTTTGCGTGACGAGGGTGTGCGCCGGGTGCTGCGGCAGATGGCACCTGCGGTTTTCGGTGTGTCGGTCGGACAAATCAGCCTGCTGATCAACACCATCTTCGCGTCCTTCCTCATCACCGGCAGCGTGACCTGGCTTTATTTTGCCGACCGCCTGATGGAGTTTCCTGCGGGAATGCTCGGCGTGGCGCTCGGCACCATCCTGCTGCCCAGTCTGGCGAAATGCCATGCCGAGGAATCGAACGATGTCTATTCGGAATTGCTCGACTGGGGGCTGCGCCTGACGCTGTTGCTGGCGGTGCCAGCCGCGGTCGCGCTGGCGTTGCTGGCGGTGCCCCTGATCACGACGCTGTTCCATTACGGCGCATTCACTGCGACCGACGTCATCAATACACGCGATGCCGTAGTCGCCTACTCGATCGGCCTCGTCGGCCTCATCGCGGTGAAAGTGCTGGCGCCGGGTTTTTACGCCAAGCAGGACATCCGCACGCCGGTGAAATTCGCGGTGATCACGCTCGTGGCAACGCAACTGATGAACCTGGTGTTCATCTGGGAACTGCGCCATGCCGGACTCGCGCTGGCGATCAGTCTGGGCGCCTGTCTCAATGCGGGGCTGCTTCTGCGCGGTCTTCGCCGCCGCGCGATTTACCGGCCGCGGCCGGGCTGGGGTATTTTTTCCTGCAAGCTGCTGCTGGCGGTCTACGTGATGGGCGCGCTGTTGTGGCTGCTTGCCGGCGATGCCACGTCATGGCTGGCCGCGTCTGCCGCGGAACGCGTGGGGCACCTCGCGCTGCTGGTCGTTGCCGGGGCTTCCGCCTATTTTGCCGTGTTGGGGCTGCTCGGCTTCCGCATGAAAGACTTCGCGCGCCAGACGCGCTGACCGGCGGTCAGCGCTGCAGCAGGCGCCGCGACAGGTAGGACGCAAAGTCCACCATCGCCACCAGCAGGATCATCGCGATAAGGATCGAACTCGTTTCGTCCATGTGGAACAGCCCCATATGGAAGGCCAGCATCTGCCCCAGCCCGCCGCCGCCGACTACGCCGAGTACGGCCGCGGCGCGGATGTTGTTCTCCCAGCGATACAGCGTGTACGACAGCAGTTGCGGCAGGATCTGCGGCAAGCTTGCATAGAGGAAGACGCGGCCTGCGGGTACGCCGCGCGCGCGCAGCGCGAAGGCCGGACCCGGCGGTGCGTTCTCGACCGCCTCGGCGAACAGCCTGCCGAGCACGCCGGTGGTGTGCAGCGCCAGCGCCAGCGTACCAGCAAAGGGTCCCAGCCCCGCGGAGATGATCAGCAGCGCCGCCCACACCAGTTCCGGAATCGAGCGCAGTCCGTTCAGCAACAACCGTGTCGGCGCGCGCCAGTACGCAGGATCTCCGGGATGGCTGCGGCTGGCCGGCAGCGCCAGCGCGATTCCGGCGATTGCCGCGATCAGTGTGCCCAGCGCCGACATCGCCAGCGTTTCGAGGCTGGCGATGGCGAGCCTGCCCAGAAACTCCGCGTTGGTCGCCGGGGTGAGCAACTCGCCGAGAAAACGGCCCATCCTGCGCATTGCGTCCAGTGACAGGAATTTTGCCCACTGCAGGTCGAGGGTCCAGAAACTGGCAACGGTGAGTACGGCGAGGCCGAGCACGAACCAGCATATGGCGCAGCGCGCATCGAACAACTGCGGTGGCAGCCGGTAAGTTTCGTTGGCGGCGTCGATCGCGGGTTTTGTGCCGTGTTCGCTCATGCTCATGCGATTCTTTGTCTAAGCCAGCCGCTGGCGTAGTCGGCGATCGCGACCAACAGCATGAACACGATCAACATCGTGGCGACTTCGGATCCCTGGAACAATTTCATCGAGTTGTCCATCTGCTGGCCGAGTCCGCCGGCGCCGACGAAGCCAAGCACCGCGGAGGAGCGGATCGCGCATTCCCAGCGGTAGACCGTGTAGCTGGTCAGTTCCGGCGCGCTTTGCGGCAGCAGGCCGTAGAAGAAGGCCTGCAGGCGGCCGCTGCCGTTGCGCAGCAGTGTGCGTGTCGCATGGGTCTCGTCGCTTTCGAGGATTTCGCCGTAGACCTTGCCGAGCATGCCACCGTAGGTCAGCGCAATGGCGAGCACACCCGCCGTCGGGCCGAGGCCGACCACGCGCACGAACACCAGCGCCCATACCAGCTCCGGGATGCTGCGCAGGATGATCAGCAGCCAGCGCACGGCCTGGCGCAGGACGAAGGGCAGCGCATGCATGCGCCCCGTCAGCGCCGAGATCGAGATGGCGCTGGTCGAGAGCAGCGTCAGCGGGATCGCGACCACCAGCGCCAGCGCCATGCCGGCGGTGGCGATGGCGACCGTGCGCCAGGCTTCACGTACCACCAGCAGCAGGAATTCGCCTTCGATTTTCGGCGGGAAAAAATCTCCGAGGAATCGTTGCGTTGACTTCAGCGTTTCCGGTTCGAACAGGGTCCAGGGCTTGAATTCGGTGACCACCAGCGCCGGTGCCAGCAGCACCAGTGCGGCACAGAACCAGAACAGCCTTGGCAGCCAGGCAGGGTCGCGATGCTGCGGCAGGACAGAACTGGAAGTGTTCAATCCGGCACCTAGCGGCAGTAGAGCGGGGCCTGTGCGCCGCCCGGTATTTCTTCGGCCGCCTGCGGGGGCGCACCCAGCAGTTCGTGTTCGTGCTGCACGTAGAGTGCCGCGAGGCGCTCGCGGGTGACTTCTCCCGAGGGCAGGTCGAACTGCAATTCGCCGTCGCGCAGGCCGATCACACGCGGGAAACGCGTGGCGACGTCGACCTGATGCAGCGTGGTGACCAGCGTTGCGCCGCATTCCTGCGCGCAGCGGGTCAGAGAATCTATCGCCTGCGCGGCCCGCGAAGGGTCCAGCGAGGACAGTGGTTCGTCGATCAGCCACAGCTTGGCCGATGACAGCAGCGTGCGCGCCAGCCCGACGCGCTGGCGTTCGCCACCGGACAGGCGGTCGACACGGTGCCACAGTTTGCCGGCGAGGTCGAAACGCGCCAGCGCGGCTTCAGCCTCGGCGATGTGGGTGGGGTAGAACAGCGAGCGCAGGCTGGAGAGCAGCGACTGCTGCGGCAGACGCGCGGCCAGCACCGCGGTAATGACCCGTTGTCGCGGCGGCAACGGCGGGGTCTGCGGTGAAAGCAGCAAGCGGCCGCGCAGCTTCTGCAACTTTGCCACCGGCAGGGCCCAGGGATCGACGCCGTCGAGTTCGATGCGGCCAGCGGCCGGTTTCAGCGCGCAGGCCAGCGCGTGCAGCAGCGTGGTCTTGCCGGCGCCGGAAGGGCCGATCACGGCGACCTGTTCGCCGGGGGCGATGGTCAGCGTGAGCGGCTTGAGTGCCGGCGCACCTGCGCCGGCAGCCGCCGGATGGCGGGCCGCCAGCGCCGAAAGTGCGATGCGCATGTTGCGGCCGTTACTTGATCAGGCCCGCGCTGCGGCCGGCGGTCTCGAGGCTCTTGTAGTTCTCGGCGCTGGTCGCGATGTACTTGGTCGCCCGGTTCAGCGTCAGGATTTCCTTGCCTTCGGGGTTGTCCATAGACAGCGCGAGCAGCGCCTTGGTGATGCGTTCGCGCAGAGCGGCCGGCATGTCAACGTGCACCGACCAGTTGTAATTGAAGTACGGCGGTGTGGTGAAGAATACATTGACTTTCGAGGTGTCGACTTTCTTCTCATCGACAAACTTGCGCCAGACAGTGATGTCGAGTGCGGCAGCATCCACGCGGCCGCCGACCACCGAGGCGATGGTGGCGTCATGCGCGCCGGAATAGGCGACGCGTTTGAAATCCTTTTCGGGGTCGATCTTTGCCTGCAGCAGGAAGCTTCGCGGCATCAGGTGACCGGAGGTGCTCGACTGTGAGCCGAAGCTGACCTGCTTGCCCTTGAGGTCCGTCAGCGCCTTGATGCCGGAGCCGGTCTGGGTGATGAACACCGAGCGGAACTGGGTGTCTTCCTCGCGCTGCGCGATCGGCACGATCTTGCCGCCGGAGCGCAGCTGCGCCTGCACATGCGTGAAACCGCCGAACCAGACCAGGTCCACCTGCTTGTTCACCAGCGCTTCGACCGCGGCCGGGTAGTCGTTCACCGGCGTGAACTCGACTTTCAAGCCGACCGTGCGTTCGAGATAGCGCGTCAGCGGCCCGAACTTGCGCATCTGCTCGGTGGCGGCTTCTTCGGGGATGGTGGTGACTTTGAGTACCTGCTGCTGTGCCAGTGCCGGAACTGCAAAGAGTGCGGTGAGGCCGATGGCGGCGAGGGTGTTGCGGAGCAGGGCGTAGAACGGGCGTTTCG
Source organism: Burkholderiales bacterium (assembly GCA_030684405.1). Lineage (GTDB taxonomy): Bacteria > Pseudomonadota > Gammaproteobacteria > Burkholderiales > SG8-41. Next base: position 118,283 of record JAUXYA010000005.1, read on the forward strand.
ACAGTGTGCAAAGCATGGTTATTCCTTTCGGTTAGCGGGCGATGCGTTTGTTGGGGCTGGACGTGATGGCCTGACTGGCGTGGAGCTGCGCCGAGTAGCCAACCACGACGCGGCGCGTGCGGGAGGGGCTCAGATCGATCATGGAATTACCTTCCGGGTTTGCTGAAAAGTGGGAAGTCGATATTTCAGGCGGCGCTGCAGGCGGCGGCATGGCCGTCGCCGGGCAACACGCTACCGCAGCGCTGCGGTAATTGCAAAGCCGGTTCCCGAGGCTTGTCCTGGACGTATCAGGCTGCGGCCGCGAGCGCGGCGCCGACGGTCTTGCGGTCGAGGCGCGGGGAAAACAGTTCGATGAAGTCGTAGGTGTAGCCGCGCAGCCAGGCATTGCGCCGCAGGGCGATACGCGTGGTGCTTGCCTCGAACAGGTGGTCGGCATTGATCAGGCGGATGCCGATGTCGCGCGCGGGATCGAAGGCCATCTTGGCGAGGATGCCGATGCCCATGCCCTGTTCGACATAGGCTTTGATGACATCGGCAGCGACTGCCGTGAGCACGACATTGGGCTTGAGGCCGGCGCCATCGAAAGCGCGCTGTATCGGCGAATTCGGCGTGAAAGCGAAGTCGTAGGTGATCAGCGGGTACTGCGCGATTTTTTCCAGAGTCAGCGGCCCGGCGCCGAGCAGCGGATGTTTCAGCGGCGTGATCACGCTGCGCGTCCATTGCGCGCAGGGCAGCGTCACCAGGTCGGCGAAGGCTTCCTCCGATTCGGTGGCGATGCCGATGTCGGCCCGGCCGTCGCGCAGCAGTTCCGCGATGTGCTCGGGACTGCCTTCGCGCAGCGTCAGCCGCACTTCGGGATAACGTCGGGTGAAGCGCGCGACCACCGGTGGCAGCGCGTAACGCGCCTGGGTGTGGGTGGTGGCGATTACCAAGCGGCCGCGGCCACCGGAGTTGAACTCGCGGCCGACCGCACGCAGGTTGTCGGCGTCCTGCAGCATGCGTTCGGCGATGTCGATCACGATGCGTCCCGGCTCGGTGATGCCGGTGATGCGCTTGCCGTGGCGGACGAGGATGGTCACGCCCAGTTCTTCCTCCAGCAGGCGGATCTGCTTGCTGATGCCGGGTTGCGAGGTGAACAGCGCTGCGGCCGCGACGGAAACATTCAGGCCGCTTCGAGCCACCTCGCGTAAATAGCGGAGTTGTTGTAAATTCATTTAAAATCAATTAGTTAGTTATGTTCTTGGCTTGATATAACAAATAACGCTAAATAATTAATAACATATTCTTGGACGATATATAAGGGGGTTTCTACTATCAGCGGCGTCAGATCAAAGGTGCCGCAGATGTATCAATACGACGAGATCGATCAAAAACTGGTGGACGAACGGGTGGCGCAGTTCCGCGAGCAGACGCAGCGCCATCTGTCCGGCACATTGTCGGAAGACGATTTCCGTCCGCTACGGTTACAGAATGGTCTTTATATTCAACGATTTGCGCCGATGCTTCGGGTGGCCATTCCCTACGGACTGCTGTCATCCAGGCAGTTGCGGGCACTCGCTCACATTGCGCGCAAATGGGATCACGGCTACGGCCATTTCAGCACCCGCCAGAACATCCAGTTCAACTGGCCGAAGCTGGAAGAGGTGCCGGACATCCTCGCCCATCTCGCCATGGTGCAGATGCACGCCATCCAGACCAGCGGCAACTGCATCCGCAATACCACCACCGACCACCTCGCGGGTGTCGCGCCGGACGAGATTGTCGATCCGCTGGTCTGGTGCGAACTGATCCGCCAGTGGTCGACTTTTCATCCGGAGTTCGCCTACCTGCCGCGCAAGTTCAAGATCGCGGTGTCCGGAGCTGAGCAGGACCGTGCGGCCATTCAGGTGCATGACATCGGCTTGCAGGCGGTTCGTGGAGACAATGGCGAGACTGGTTTTCGTGTGCTGGTCGGCGGCGGTCTCGGCCGCACGCCGATCATCGGCACGGTAATTCGCGAATTCCTGCCCTGGCCGCATCTGCTGAGCTATCTCGACGCCATCCTGCGCGTCTACAACCGCTACGGCCGCCGCGACAACAAGTACAAGGCGCGCATCAAGATCCTGGTGAAGGAACTGACGCCGGAGGTGTTCCGCGCGCAGGTCGATGCCGAATGGGCCCATTTGCAGGACGGTCCGGCGACATTGACCGCCGCCGAGGTGGCCCGCATCGGCAGCCGCTTCACGCGGCCACAGTACCTGAAGCTCGATGCACTTTCGCCGCAGTACACCCAGGCGCTGGCGCGCGAGCCCGGTTTCGCGCGCTGGGCGGGGCGCAATGTGCATGAGCACCGGGTGCCGGGTTATGCCGCGGTGACGCTGTCGCTGAAAAAGACCGGTGTGCCGCCGGGGGATGCGACAACAGAGCAGATGGAAGCAGTGGCCGATCTCGCCGATCGCTACAGCTTCGGCGAACTGCGCGTGTCGCATGAACAGAACCTGATCCTGTCCGATGTGAAACAGTCCGAGCTGTTCGCAGTCTGGCAGGAGGCGAAGGCGCTGGGCCTAGCAACGCCGAACATCGGGCTGATCTCGAACATCATCGCCTGCCCCGGCGGCGATTTCTGCTCGCTGGCCAATGCCAAGTCGATCCCGGTGGCCGCGGCGATCCAGCGCCGCTTCGACGACCTTGACTACCAGCACGACATCGGCGAACTCGACCTCAATATTTCAGGCTGCATGAATTCCTGCGGCCACCACCACGTCGGCCACATCGGTATTCTCGGCGTCGACAAGCAGGGCGCGGAGTTCTACCAGGTCTCGATCGGCGGTGCGCAGGGCAATGCAGCGTCTCTGGGCAAGGTTATCGGCCCTTCGTTCGCGCAGGACGAGGTGGCGGAGGTGATCGCCAGGCTGATCGAAACCTATCTTGCGCGCCGCGACAGCGAGGCGGAGCGCTTCATCGATGTGGTGCGCCGCATCGGCATCGAACCGTTCAAGGAAAACGTTTATGGCAACGCTCATCAGAAACGCGAAGCTCGCGCACGACAGCTGGCAGCGGCTTGAGGCGGCGGCCGACGGCGGCCTGCCTTCGATCCCGCCGCAGGGTGACCTGCTGGTGCCGCTGAAACTGTGGCAGTTGTCGTCCAGCGCGCTGCTCGGCCGTCCCTCGGGACGTGTCGGCGTCTGGCTGGCGCCGCAGGAGGATCCGGCGCTGATCGCCGACAGCCTCGATGCGCTGGCGCTGATCGCCGTACATTTTCCGCAATTCACTGACGGACGAGGCTATTCGACGGCGCGCCTGTTGCGCGAACGTTATGGCTGGAAGGGCGAACTGCGCGCGATCGGTGACATCCAGCGCGACCAGTTGTTCTATCTGTCGCGTGTTGGTTTTGATGCCTTCGAGCTCAACGACGGCATCGACGTCCCCCAAGAGGACTTGCTTCGCAGCGCGCAGGCGGCGTTGTCGGCTTTCGGGGATTTCAGCGAGGCCTACCAGACCTCGGTTGAACGCCCGCTGCCGTTGTTCCGCCGGCGCGGCGCAGAGGTGGCCTGAAACCATGGCCGGCACTGTCTATCTGGTTGGCGCAGGGCCCGGCACACCGGATCTGCTGACGCTGCGCGCTGCCCGCCTGCTGAAACGCGCCGACATCGTGTTTTACGACGCGCTGGTGCATCCGGATACGCTGGCGTTGGCCGACAAATCCGAGAAGATTGCAGTGGGCAAGCGCTGCGGCCGCCACAGCACGGCACAGCGCTTCATCAACAAGCGACTGGTAGACGCGGCGCAGAAACATGAGTTGGTCGTGCGGCTGAAAGGGGGCGACCCGCTGCTGTTCGGCCGCGCGCAGGAGGAAATCGACGAGCTGACTGCAGCCGGAATCCGTTTCGAGATCGTTCCTGGCATCACTGCAGCGCTGGCGGCGAGCGCCGCCGTCGGCACGTCAATGACAAGACGCGGCCTGTCGCGCAACGTGGCCTTCGTGACGCCGCGCACCGGCGCTGGCGAAGAAGGCCATGACTGGGCGCAGACGGTGCTGGCGGCGGACACCTGCGCGATTTACATGGGGGTTGGCGAGGCGGCGGCCATTGCGGTCATGCTGCTTGCACGCGGCGCCAGTTCCGACCTGCCGGTGGTGATCGTCGAGAATGCCAGCCTGCCGGGCGAGCGTTGTCTGCGGATGCGACTCGCTGACCTGGGATCTGCTGCCGCTTCCGGGATTACCGGCCCCGCGATCATCCTGATCGGCGAGGTTTATGCGCAGGCGTCGCCAGCGTCCACTGCCTGTAAATTGGCGGAACGAGCCCGCGCCGCCTAGCGACCCCGTCGGGAAACACGCTAAAATTCAGCCTTTTAGCGCGCTTCTCTGGGAACAAGGCGGGTTCATGCAAATCCTGCGCAGCGTTCCGGACGCTGCCTCCAGCCCCGTCGCGCTGACCATCGGCAATTTCGACGGGGTTCATCTCGGTCATCAGGCCATGCTCGCGAAGCTGCGCGCGGCCGCGTTGGCGCACGGGCTGCCGGCCTGCGTGATGACCTTCGAGCCGCATCCGCGCGAGTTTTTTGCGCCGGACCAGGCTCCCGTGCGGTTGACGTCGATGCGCGAGAAGCTGGAGCTGCTGCGCAGCCACGGCGTGGCGCGCACCCATGTGCTGCGTTTCAATTTTGCGCTGGCGCAGGTGACGGCGGCGGACTTCATCGAGCGCATCCTCGTGCGCGGGCTCGGCGTGCGCTGGCTGCAGGTTGGCGACGATTTCCGTTTTGGCGCGCGCCGCGCCGGCGATCTTGCGATGCTGCGTGCGCAGGCCGCGCAGCACGGTTATGAGGTCGAGGGCATGGCCACTGTGGAGCTCGATGGCGCGCGGGTGTCGAGCACGGCGGTGCGCGATGCGCTGTCTGCGGGCGATGTCGGGAAGGCGGCCAGACTGCTCGGTCGCCCATACAGCATCAGCGGCCGGGTGATTGGTGGTGACCGCCTGGGCAGAGAACTCGGATTTCCGACGGCGAATGTGCAGATGAAACACAACCGGCCGCCGCTGACCGGAATTTTTGCGGTGGAACTGAGGCGTCGTGACGGCCGGCCCTTGCAGGGCGTAGCCAGCCTCGGTGTACGGCCGACGGTGAAGGCGAGTGGTGCTGCGCCGGTGCTGGAGGTGTTTATATTTGATTTTAAAGAGGATATTTACGGGGAGTTGGTGTGCGTTGATTTCCTGCACAAGTTCCGCGACGAGGCGAAGTATGTCGACCTCGAAACCCTGAAGACGCAGATTGCGCGCGATGTATCCGATACCCGTGCCTATTTTGCGAAGCGTGCGGCGTGAAATCGCGGCGCGTGCAAGTGATGATTATCCAAAAAAGCTGACATGGCCGATTACAAGAACACCCTGAACCTGCCGGACACGCCGTTCCCGATGCGCGGCGACCTGGCGAAACGCGAACCGAAAATGCTTGCCGAGTGGCAGGAGCGCCGCTTTTACCAGCGCATCCGCGAAGCGGCCAAGGGGCGTCCGCGTTTTGTGCTGCACGACGGCCCGCCGTATGCCAACGGCGATATCCATATCGGCCACGCGGTGAACAAGATCCTCAAGGACATCATCGTCAAATCGAAATCGCTGTCGGGTTTCGATGCGCCCTACGTGCCCGGCTGGGACTGCCACGGCATGCCGATCGAGGTGCAGATCGAAAAGTTGCATGGCAAGCACCTGCCTGCGGGTGAAACCCAGCGCCTGTGCCGCGCCTATGCGGCGGAGCAGGTTGAGCGCCAGAAACAGGATTTCCAGCGTCTCGGCGTGCTCGGCGACTGGGACAACCCGTACCTGACGATGGCCTTCCGTAGCGAGGCCGATGAGATCCGCGCGCTGGGCAAGCTGCTGGAGAATGGCTATGTCTATCGCGGATTGAAACCGGTGAACTGGTGTTTCGATTGCGGTTCGGCGCTGGCTGAGGCGGAAGTTGAGTACGAAGACCGCAAGGACCCTGCAGTCGACGTCGGCTTCCCCTTCGCGGAGCCGGAGAAGGTGGCGCAAGCCTTCGGCCTTTCGTCCTTGCCGGACAAGCCGGGTTTTGCGGTGATCTGGACCACGACGCCGTGGACGTTGCCGGCGAACCAGGCGCTGAACGTGCACCCTGAAGTTGAGTATCTGCTTCTTGATACTGACAAAGGGTTGCTGATTCTTGCTGCAGAGATTGCGCGAAAAATCAGTGCGACTTCGACATCTTTTCCGGGAACTGATGCGGAGCTGAGAGATGCTTCTATGCCCGATATTCTTCGCAAGTACGGAATTGTCAGCTATAGGGAGCTCGCATCCTGCAAGGGCGCTGCCCTCGAATTGATCAAGTTCAAGCATCCTTTCTACGATCGCTTGTCGCCGGTCTACCTGGCAGATTACGTCACGCTCGACACTGGCACAGGTATCGTGCATGCAGCGCCGGCCTATGGCGTCGAGGACTTTCACTCCTGTCGCAAGTACGGCCTTAAGGATGACGAGATCCTGACCCCGGTGCTGGGCGACGGCAAATACGCGTCGACGCTGCCGCTGTTCGGTGGCCAGATGATCTGGAAAGCCAATCCGCAGATCGTGGCGCTCATGCAGGAACTTGGAGTGCTTTTCGCGCACAAGTCGGACTTGCACAGCTATATGCACTGCTGGCGCCACAAGACGCCGATCATCCTGCGCGCGACCACGCAGTGGTTCGCCGGCATGGAGGATGTGCCGGGTTACAACGGTGTGAAGCCGCAGGAGACGCTGCGCGCGACGGCCCTGCGCGCGGTCGACGCCACACAGTTTTTCCCGACCTGGGGCAAGGCACGGTTGCACGCGATGATCGCCAACCGGCCGGACTGGACGCTGTCGCGCCAGCGCCAGTGGGGCGTGCCGATGCCTTTCTTCGTGCACAAGGAAACAGGCGCGCTGCATCCGCGCACGCCGGAACTGCTGGAGCAGGTGGCCCAGCACGTCGAACGTGAAGGCATCGAGGCCTGGCAGACGCTGGACGCTGACGAACTGCTCGGCAAGGACGCCGGACAATACGAAAAGATCCGCGACACGCTCGACGTCTGGTTTGATTCGGGCACCACGCACATGACAGTGCTGCGCGGTTCGCACGCGGCGGAAGGCTCGTTTCCGGCGGACCTGTACCTGGAAGGTTCAGACCAGCACCGCGGCTGGTTTCATTCCTCGCTGCTGACCGGCTGCATGATCGACGGCCGCGCGCCCTATGAGGCGCTGCTGACCCACGGCTTTGTCGTCGACGGCGAAGGCAAGAAGATGAGCAAGTCGAAGGGCAACGTGATTGTGCCCCAGCAGGTGATGGGAGAACTTGGCGCAGACATCCTGCGCCTGTGGGTGGCGAGCACGGATTACTCCGGCGAGCTGTCGATTTCGAAGGAAATCCTCAAGCGCGTTGTCGAGTCCTACCGCCGCATCCGCAACACGCTGCGTTTTCTGCTGGCCAACATCGCCGATTTCGATCCCGCCAAACACGCGCTGCCGGTGGAGCAGTGGCTGGAGATCGACCGTTATGCGCTGGAGCTCGCGCGGGCGCGCCAGGGGAAGGTGCGTGAGGGTTATGAACGGTACCAGTTTCACACGGTGATCCAGGAACTGACGGGGTTCTGCTCCGAGGATCTCGGCGCGTTTTACCTGGATATCCTGAAGGACCGGCTGTACACGACCGGCGCGGATTCACGGCCGCGAAGGGCGGCCCAGAATGCCCTGTGGCACATCACTCACTCACTGCTGAAAATGATGTCGCCGGTGCTGAGTTTTACCGCTGAAGAAGCCTGGCAGGTCATCAAGGGCGGTACCGAAGGCAGCATTTTTGAGGAGCAGTGGCATGAACTGCCTGATATGAAAATGGATCAGCGTTTGATGGAGGGCTGGTTAGATATCCGCAATACGCGAAATATGGTGAACAAGAAGATCGAGGAAGATCGTGCAAAGGGAGCAGTGGGATCATCGCTTCAGGCGGAACTCGATCTTCATGCCGCCGGCCCTGCTTACGAAATGATGAAGCGCTTGGGAGATGACCTCCGGTTTGTCTTCATCACCTCCCGGGCAACTCTGCATAAGAGGACTGATGCGACTGGAGACGACCTTAATCCTGTGCCGCAGGTGAAGCCCAGTACCCACACCAAATGCGAACGCTGCTGGCATTACCGTGACGATGTCGGTCATGACCCGCAGCATCCCGAGCTCTGCGGCCGCTGCACGTCGAACCTTTACGGCGCCGGCGAACCGAGGAGTTTTGCCTGATGTGGCGCTGGCTGCTGCTTGCGGGCATCGTCGTCGTGGCCGACCAGGCGACCAAACACGCGGCAGTCTCGGCGCTCGCCGGGCAGCCGCCGGTCGCAGTCACTTCCTTTTTTAACCTGGTGCTGGTCTACAACCCCGGCGCGGCTTTCAGTTTTCTCGCTGGCGCAGGTGGCTGGCAGCGCGAGTTTTTCACGATTATCGCGCTCGCGGCCTCGGTGTGGATCGTCTGGTTGCTCTACCGCCATCCGCGGCAATCACTGTTTTGCGTCGCGCTCGCATTGGTGCTCGGAGGCGCGCTGGGCAACGTCATCGACCGCATCATGATCGGCGCGGTGGTTGACTTCCTCGACTTCCATGCCTGGGGCTGGCACTGGCCGGCTTTCAATGTCGCGGACTCCGCGATCACCTGCGGCGCGGTGCTGCTGGTGTGGGATGGTCTGCGCAGTCCGGCCCTGCAGAATATTTCATAAGTATATGTTTTTATTGAATATTTTATGTTTTCCCTGATATTGCTCCGGGCTCTCGCGATATAATCAAGATCATGCAAGTCCTGCTCGCCAATCCCCGCGGTTTCTGTGCCGGCGTTGACCGCGCGATCGACATCGTCGAGCGCGCGCTTGAACTCTTCGGTGCACCGATCTACGTGCGCCACGAAGTCGTGCACAACAAGTTCGTTGTCGACAATCTGCGTGCGAAGGGCGCGGTGTTCGTCGAGGAACTCGACGATGTGCCCAGCGGCAGCACCGTTGTGTTCAGTGCCCACGGTGTGTCGCAGGCGGTGCGCCGCGAAGCGGAATCGCGCGGCCTGAAAGTGTTCGATGCGACCTGTCCGCTGGTGACCAAGGTGCATGTCGAAGTGGCGAAGATGCGCGAGAAGGGCCGGGAGATCATCATGATCGGTCATCGCGGGCATCCCGAGGTCGAGGGCACGATGGGACAGAGCGAGGGCGGCATGCATCTCGTTGAAGGTCCGGGGGATGTCGCCGGCCTGCGCGTGCAGAACGAGAGCAATCTGGCCTATGTTACGCAGACCACGCTGTCGATGGACGATGCCGCGCGCACCGTCACCGCGTTGAAGCAGCGATTTCCGAAGATCGTCGGTCCGAAGAAGGATGACATCTGTTACGCCACGCAGAACCGGCAGGATGCGATCAAGACACTGGCGCAGCGTTGCGACGTAGTGATCGTCGTCGGCTCGCCGAACAGCTCTAATTCAAACCGCCTGCGCGAAGTGGCCGAGCAACTCGGCGTGCCCTCGTATATGGTCGACAATGCCAGCGAACTGAAGCCGGAGTGGGTTGCCGGTAAAACCACCGTCGGCATCACGGCGGGGGCGTCAGCGCCCGAAGTGCTGGTGCAGGATGTGGTGGAGCGTCTGCGCAGCCTCGGCGCCGATGCAGTCACGACGCTGGACGGCATTGCCGAGCGGGTGACTTTCCCGCTGCCGAAGGGTCTGAACTAGATTCTAGGGAGTTGCCCCGGCGCTGCCGGCAACTGCCGGCAGGATGCCCGGTGCAGCCTTACCCGGTTCGGGGCGCAGGGTTACTTCAATGAGCATTTCGCTGCGTACCGGCACACTGGCCCGGTAGCCGGGATGGAATTTCGCGCTCTTGAATTCTCTCAGCGCTGCGTCCTCGAATTCCCGGACACCGGTGCTCATCATGATCCGGGCATCGTCGATGCGTCCGCTTTCGCTGATGCGCAGGCGGATCGTCACGGCGCCGGCCATTGACGGTTCCGATTCCGGTGCAGGCACTTCGATCCGTGTCAGCGGAAACGGGCGACGATCGAGTTCCGAGGTCTTGAAGTAATACGCACCTTCCGCGCTGCCGCCATCGCCTGCAACCGTTGCGGCTGGCGCGGTCACGGCGACCATGTCCGGGAGTTCTGCAGCAGGCGCGGCTACCGGCTCCGGCATCACCGGAACGGACGTGACCGTATCAGTGACGGCAGCTGCAAGCCTCGCAATCAGTGGCGGCGCCTGGGCTGCCGCTCCGTTGCCGCCTTCACCACCGGCGGGGCGGCCCACCGAAATCACCAGTGCCGTATGCAGCAGCAGTGACAGCCCGACGGCGAGCAGCAGGCGCGGCATGCCGTCATCCACGTTCCGCATGAACATGGCACGCGTCCGGCGCCTGATGGTTACTGCACCAACTCACGCCAGCTGGTGCGCCGGCCCTGGGGGTCGCCCGGCGGGATCGGTGCTTCCTGGGTCTGCTGGGATGCGTCCGAGGTGGTGGCGATGACCACCGTTCTGCCGTCGGGCAGCCGCACCACGTTGATACCCACTGCCAGCGAATCCGAGAGCTTGATGCCGAAGTTGGCGGCGCCGGCAATCTGCAGGCCGTTGCGGGCATCGAAGAAGTTGAGCCAGCTATAGCCGCCGATGTTGCAGGCGTTGTTTTGCGGCACGTTGCTGGCAACCACCAGCGTACCCAGTTGCAGCTTCATGTCGATGTTCACCCGCTCGCCTGTGTCCGGCAGGTCGGCGAACCAGCCGGCGTTGGTGACGCAGTTCGTGGTGCAGGTGATGCCGCGCGTGGTGCCGGTGTTGGCAATGGTCAGCTGGCTCAGCGCGGAACGCGGGTTGGCGACCGGATAAGTGCCGGTGTCCTTGATCGCCCACACCGACTGCACCTGGGTCGACGACAGGTCACTGGCACCGATGTACTTGCCGGCTGCGACGTAGATGTGAGTTACCGGCGGGCTGCCGAAGTCGGCGATCTCCGGCTTGGTGGAGATAGCCTGCGGGTTGTTCGCGGCGTCGGTGATGGTCGTGATGCGGATGGCGGCTTGCGAGGCATTCACCTCGAAGCGCCAGACATTGCCGAGCAGGTCGGCGCCGTAGAGGTGCTGGGTGGTGTTGTTCACCGCGGTATCGAGCACGAAATTGTTGATCTTGCCGAGCCCGCTCGGCGTGGTCGCGTCGCCGGCACCGGTGGAGATCTTGTAGATGATCGTGCCGGTCAGCGCGTCGAGGACATAGAGGTAACCGCGGCCGTCGCCGGCAACCGCGGGCGAGTTGACGTTGTTGTAGCCCGAGGTCACGAATACCACCCAGCGGCCGTCGGCGAGTTTGCTGATGGTCGGGTTGCCATAGCTGTAGCCGAGGTGACAATCCGAGGACTGTCCCGCCGGCGTCGCAGCACAGGTGCTGGTGTGCTTGAACTCCCACAGGCCCTTGGGGTTGGCGGGGTCGGTGATGTCCAGCGCGTAATAACCCTTGCCGCCGGCATTGAGGCCGCCGACGAGAATGGTTTTCCACACCGCGTTCACCGAGTCATAGACATCGCCGGCGGTCGGGGTGCCGTCCACGTAGTAGCGCCGCAGGTTGGCGTAGTTGTTGTCGGCGAGACGGTGCAGCTCGGGCAGTACCATCGAGGGAATGACGGCCCAGCGCTCCTCGCCGCCCAGCGGATCGCTGGTGTTGATGCCGGCATAGAAGGCGTGCAGCATGCCGTCATTGGCGGCCACGTAGACCATCGGCGTACGTCCGGCATTGGCGGTCTTGAAGGCGGCGTAGCCGGCATCGTTGTATTCGGCAAACGGCGCCTTCACGAACACCGGCTGGGCATTGACGATGTCACCGAGCACGGCGGTGCGGGTGCGGTACAGTTCCTGTTCGTTGGTTTCGAAGCCCTCGCGGCCGCGGTGGCCGCGGACGAAGTTGACCAGGTTGGCGCCGGCAGCGAGGCCGCGCTGGTTGACTGTGCCGGAGGAACCGTCGGTCATGTCGGGAAACTGGCTGAGATTGCCGATCTGGGTGGCACCGAAGAAGGCCTGCTCGGTAAGGTTCAGCCCCGTGCTGGCCACGCCAGTCGGATTGCCGGAGCCATCGCAGGCCTGGGTGTTCCAGGTGAAGTTGGCGAGATTGTTTGCGGCGCCGGTGCGGAACAACCTGATCACCCGGTTGTCGCAGGCGTTGCCGGTTTTCGCATTGAGCTTGGCCTGTGCCGACCAGATCGGCGTGGTGCCGACATTGCCGGTGACGAGATCGATTTCCTTGGCTTCCAGTTCGCCGATCCATTCCAAAGTTTTGTAACTCGCGGTGTAGGCGAAGTTGTCGCCGGCCACCGGCTCCAGGTTACTGGTCGCCGCCGCGGCCGCCGAAGCGACGCGGGCGTTGACGCCGGCCAGCGCGGTCGTCAGCGCATCGACCACGCTGTCCGGATCGGCAGCGCTGAAAAACTGGCCGCGGCCATTGACTGCGGCATGCCAGAGATCGTCCAGCGTCGTGGGATCGTCAGCGGAGGGTACCGGCCAGTTCAGGGCGCCTGAGCGCAGCGCCGCGAAGTCGCCGGCACCAGTCTTGTAGTTCGGCACGAAATTCAGCGTGCCTGCGAGCCCGAGGCCCATTGTGAACGTGGTCATATGCTGGTGGCGCGCGGTGTCGGCTTCGACGCCGGTGCCATTTGCGGGCACGTTGTTGTCAGTGCCGACGTCGGTGCCCAGCGCGCCGATCGAGCCGTTGGGACGCAGGTCGGTCAGGTAGTAATAGGCCGCGACGTCGGCCAGCGTGCCGGAAGCGCCACCGCTGGTGGAGGTCAGGATTTCCGGGTCTGAAAACTGGGGATTGGGATTCCACACTGCACGTGTGCTGGTGGAGCAGCTGGTGATGTAAGTCTGCGAGGTGTTTGTCACGGCCTCAGGTCCCGGCGTCGGGCTGATTGGCGTGACCAGCGTGGTGGTGACCAGACGAATCCGTGTACGACCTGAAGAACAGTTGAAACGGTCGCGGATTTCCTCGTACTTGTAGCGCCGACTGGACACCGTTTCGAGGGTGCCGTCGTACAGCGGCCGCGGCGTGATGCTGATGTTGCCGTCATGATTGCCGATCAGCGTATTGTTGAGCTGGCGTCCCGCGTTGCCGTTCCAGTAACCGTCACTGGTCAGGATCGAGAAATTTTGCTGGCAGGAGTACTGCATCGGGTCGCCGGTCATGCCGCTGTTGATGCCGTCCTGGATGCCGGCGAAATGCCGTCCCGCGCGCGACAGCGCTTCGCGCAACGGCGTGCCACCACTCGGGTCCTGGGAATAGAGCTTGTTGAACCAGTCGTTTTTTTGGGTGGCGTTGAAATCGCTGATGGCGAGATAGCGACTGGCCAGCACCGGGCTGCCGGGGTTGATGGTGATGAAGCCGACGCGGTAACCCTCGTTGATGCTGACAAAGGCGCGGCCGGTGGCGGTTTTCATCAGCAGCATCCGGGTGCGGTAATAGCTGTACCAGTTGGCGAAATTCTGGCGCTCGTCAGTGTTGCCGGGCCCCGAGGTTGCAGTGACCTGGCGCTTGGTCCAGTTGCCGGTGGTGTGCGGGAAGCCGTCGCTGGAGCTGGGCCAGCAGCCGGTAGTGCTGCTGGTGCTGCTGTCGCTGGGCGTGCCGGCGCCATTCCAGACGTAGTAATAGGCGGGCTGCGCAGTGTCGGTGCCGATGTTCCAGCTGGTGGTGTTGTCGTAGGCGATGTAGTTGGTGCTGAGGTTGCGCGTTGACGACGAGGTGTTGAAGCCGTTGTAGCGCGCGGCGGTGAAACTCGCATTCGGAAAATCCGTGCCGTCGGAGTTCTTCGGCGGCACATAAGTGATGCTCGGGTTGTAATAGACCGTGTTGCAGAAGTGGTTCTTGTAGCCGGTCGTGCCGGTGCGGTTGCGAATGCCGTCCGGCATGAAGCCCCAGGCCATACTGCCCGAATCGTCCAGCGTGAACAGGATGTTGGGCTTGACCACGGTGGTCGAGCTGCTGGCCAGCGGCACGTTGGCGATGTCGGTCATCGCGGCCTGGGCCGCGGAGGTGGCCGCGAGGCAGGCGGCCAGGGCAAGGGCGCGCAGGCTGGCGGGCGAGGGTATGCGGGGATTCATGATGTTCTCCAGGTGCGGACGTGTGCCACGCTCAGTACATGATCGACTGGGTATAGGACACGGTGTTGCGCGGGCCGAGGGCGCGCGAGGTGATGCGATAGTAGAGGAAGGTGGTGCCCGACAGCGGCATGATGCCGTAGCTGCCTGCGCCCCGGCCGCTGCTGCCGCCGGCGACGCTCACGGTCAGGCACTGCTGGTTCGGTGCGTTGTGGCCGGCATTGGGCAGGCTGCACAGCCGGTGGACCACGAACTGGGTGGTAAATCCGGCGGAATCGGCAGCGGCAGGCATGCTGCCGAGGTTGTCCCAGTCGAAGGTGGTGGCATCAAAACGTTCGTCCCAGCTGGAGACATAACCCCGGGGCTGGGTGTTGTTGAGCACGCCCGGGCCCTGGGCCATCAGCCAGGTGCGTGCGCCTTCGATGCCGGCGTCGGATGAGGTGACCGCGCCGCGCTGCATCGCGATGTTGCCGGCGATCAGCACGCCGGTGCCGATCGAGCGCCACAGTGCCACGCCGGCCAGCGACATGGCGACCAGCACGATCAGTGCGATGAACAGGACGACGCCGTGTTGTTTGCGGATGGATTTCATGGGCGAATGCTCCGGGGCTGCTTGGCTCAGGGACGGATCTGCGAACCCCACAGCATGTTGCGCAGGGGGATAACGGTTTCGTAAACGCGGTAACGGTAGTTTTTCCAGTGGTTTGCCGGATCAGCCGGCTTGGTCGCGCTGCTCGTGCCGTCCAGGTTGGTGATGGCGAACTGCCCGCCCGCCCACGAAGGAACAACTGTGGTGACATGATTGTTGGGCTCGTTCGGTTGAAGCGGATCGGGTTGGCGCTCGAACTGGCCGGAGCGCACCAGAATGCCGACGCGTACGGCGAGCACATTGGCCCAGAGCGAAACGGGTTCCGTTCCTAGGGTACCCGGATCCGCTGTTCTCCATGTGTCGACGCGGCCGTTGTTGGCCCCGACGGTGTTCAAATTAAGGCCGTATTCCGCCTGCAGCGAGACGACGTTGTCGGCGACCTCCACCGGGTCGTTGGCACCGTCGCCATTGCTGTCCTGGTAGAGCAGGTCGTTGGTCACCTGCAACCTGCCGTTCTGCACGGTCCAGATGTTGCGGCGCGGGCTGTTACCGAGGTTGAACAGATATCCCGAACTGAACGTTATCGGGGGAGTGGCATTGTTATGGCGTGCGATGCGTGCTTCGGTTGAGGTGCTGCCGTCGGGCAGGTACACCGTGTAGTTGTAGCTGCCCTGGTTGTGGCGGATGGTCAGCGCATCGGCATCACTGACGTCGGTAATCTCGACGGTCAAGCAGTCCGTCGTTGGTGTGGTCCTCGCCACCAGCAGGACGTCTCGCGGTGAGATACCGGCGCGGCCACGGGTTTTTTTCGAGGTGTCGGTGGATTCGGTGAACACATAAGCTGCCGGAAAGGTGCTGCCGCTGCCGCGCAGCACGATCAGCGTGTCGGATGCGGTGCCGACGCCCTGGATGATCTGGATCGGGGTCAGCCGGTAAGTGAACGCGTTAACCGGGCGTCCGCTGTCAAACGCATTGACCGTACAGCCCATGACCGGGGTGATGCCGGCATCGAAAGCAGCAGAAGAAAAACCGTACCCGGCTTCACGGATATCCCGCTCGAGGGTGGTGAGGGCGATGACGCCGGTGACCTGGACATCGCTGCCGGCGGAGGCTGTGCGCTTGCGTTCCTCCGAGGTCGCCAGCATCTGGAAAATGACAATGATGCCGATCATGCCGATCAGCACGCCGACCATGATTTCGACGAGGCTGAGCCCGGACTGTCGCGCGTGCGCTGCCGGCTTGCGCCTGCTAGGTTCAATAAACATAGGAAATTACCTGGTGGCGGCGTCGGACCGTGTCCTGCGGCGTCTGCCAGCAGACGGTGACCGTGACGCGGTTAAGGTCAGCCGTGGAGACGGCGATCTGCTGCATGGCGGCGGTGGCACCGAGCAGGCCGGTGCCGGAATCAGTAACCCCGCTGACCCACTGCGTCACCGCGGTATTGGTGTTATCGGCCTGTCCGCCTGTGAATTCACAGTCGCTGCCGCCGGTGTTGAGCTGGAAATTATTCAGCGACGTAATGACGCTGGCATCGTCGGTGCGGTCCACGCTCATCCAGATCTGCGAGATGATTTCGCTGGCAAAAGCGGCGGCATCGGCGCGGTTCTTGGCGTCGGCACTGGCCGAGAACGCGGCCGCCTGTATGCCGACCATGGCGAGGATACCGATCGAGAATATCAGGATGCCGATCAGCGCTTCGAGCAGCATGACGCCCTTCTGCGAGTGCAGGGGTGCGGGAGAATGTTTGATCAATGTTTTCATCAGCAGGCCCGCGTGTCCTTGGTATCGGTGACCTTGGGGTCGCAGACGCGAATTTGCCCGCCGGGCGACACGTTGATGTTAAGACAGCGCAGCGGGCCGCTCGCCGCCGCGCAGGTGCCTGCGGCGGGGTAAGTGAACTGAAAAGACACCGGTTGGCCGATGGCCATGGCACCGAAGCCGGTGAAAGTTATCCGTCCGTCGTAGGTGGCGTCGGTGCTGGACGACGCGACGATCACACCGGATTCCTCGCGCCCCGAACCTTCGGCGCCAGCCTTGCCTTCGATGAAATTGAAGGAATTGGTGCTGGGCACCCACTCACGGACCATCCAGTTGGTGCCGCTGGTCGAGGGCGTGATCGCATTGACCAGGGCTTCGACGGGCAGGTCATCGGTGAGTACCATTTCCACCCGCGCGTTGCGCTTGACAGCTTCGGCGCGCGCGAGATTGAGGCCGGACGTAACGCCTTCGGAGGTCGCGCGAATGCGCGCATTGGCGGTGAACGTGGCGTACTGCGGTACGCCCAGTGCCATCAGCAGGGCGAGTACGGCCATGCCGACGATCAGCTCGACCAGGCTGAAACCGCTGTGGCGCCGGCTCAGCATCCGCCGCCCTTGTTGGTGACCCAGCAGCTCGAGCCCGCGCCGTTCCAGCCGGTGGCGACGCCGGTGGTGGTGCGGGTATTGGCCTGGTTGACGGTGTAAACGAAACCGTTGACACCCTGAGCTGCCACACCGGTGGCAGTGACCGTGAACGTGGTGGCCGTCAGATTTGAGCAGGCATAGGTGAAGTAGCGTCCGGTCGGTGGCGGGGCTATGGTGCCTGCCGCGCAGGCGCCGACGTAGGTGCGGTTGTCCTGAAAATATTGTTCCATTTTCACGCGGTGCTCGGATAGTGTCGCAAAGGCCTCGGTGAGCTTGCTGCGAACAATGTAGTCACCATATTGGGGGACTGCGATCGCCGCAATGATGCCGATGATGGCCACCACGACGAGCAGTTCGACCAGGGTGAATCCTCGCGCGAATCGTTTCATGGCAATTCCTTTTCTGAGGGCTGAAGGTTAGGGGGGATTTTATGCTCTAGCCACCGGCTGCCGATGAGTGGTTGTTGATCCGGCACCAGCGGTTCGCAGTGTGAAATTGCGCACGTTTTGAGGTGGTTTCGCCGCGGCAGGGCCGGAAGCTCTTTGGCGGGCTTGAGTTAGACAAAGTCCAATCTTTAGCCTAAAATAAAGACCAATGAAAGCAATGTCTTATAGCCGCGAAGCCATGGTCGAGTTACTGCGTAAACATGGCATATCCCCGACGCACCAGCGCTTGGAGATTGCCCACGTCCTGTTCAGTCGCTGCGAGCATCTCTCCGCAGACCGGATTCTCGCGCTGACCAACGAGCGCTTCGCAGAGACCTCCAAGGCGACGGTTTACAACACGCTGAACCTGTTCCGCGACCGCGGACTGATCCGTGAGGTGATCGTCGATCCGAAGCGGGTGTTCTACGATCCCAATACCCAGCCGCATCATCATCTCTACAATGTTGATACCGGTGAGATCACCGATATCGCCGCCGATGCCCTCGAAATCAGCGGCATGCCTGCGCTACCTCCCGGCATGGTCACCGAAGGCGTTGACGTCATCGTCAGGATCCGCGCGCTCTGACAGGGTGTTTGCTGTAAAATCCGCCCCCCGGGCTGACGTAGCTCAGTTGGTAGAGCAACTGATTCGTAATCAGTAGGTCGGAGGTTCGACTCCTCTCGTCAGCACCAAAAATCAATCGGTTACACCTAGAGTGGCAGACTGGTCATTCTCATGTAAACGGCGTGTAGATGCATGAGAAATCGATTGGTTTTCTGCCTATGCGCTTAGTCAGGCCCCGGGGGGGGCAACCCCAAAATTTACCACCAGAATTCGGCCCCTTCCCAGCTTTCACAGGCTTTGCCACTTCTAGCGCCAGATAAGCGGACCTTGAATGATAGGGCGAATGACTCTGATTACTCACTCGTTGAACAATGTTCTTTGAATTTGATCGCGGCGCAAAAGGGGCGAAAATATTTCAATGAAGTCATAAACATATGGCTTCAGGTATGTGCTCTTGCGTAATCCGATATTGATCAAATTTTGTTTAAAGAGATGGTTTGCATCTATTGCTTGTAGATCTTTATCTTCACGGGCACTAAAGGCCAGCGAGGCTACTACAGCGACACCTAGCCCCAGCCTTACGTAAGTTTTCATGACATCAGCGTCTGTCGCGCTGAGCACAATGTTCGGCACAATCCGTTTTCGGGAAAATGCCTCTTCAACTCGCCGGTATACGGAAAAAGAGGCGTTGTAGGTAATCAGCGGGAACTTTGCTAATTGTTCAAGTGTTGGTTTTGTAATCCGCTTCAAAGGGTGGCCGCGCGGTACAAGCAGGATTCTGGAATGTTTATGGCATGGAAATAATGCCAAATCCGGATTCAATTTATTTGTTTCCGAGGTAATTGCAATGTCTGCTTGCCCTTGAATTACCCAGTTCGTAATTTGCTCAGGGCCCCCTTGCAATAAAACTAGTCTTACCTTGGGATGTTTCTTCATGAACTCTCTGACAACTTCGGGGAGGGTATATCTGGCTTGTGCGTGTGAAGCGGCAATTGTGAGACTGCCTGTTTGCTGTAGCGAATCTGTTTTCCCGATTTGCCCGATGCTTTCGATTTCTCGAATGGCTCGCCGTGCTGACTGCACGGCTTCAGCGCCGGCATCCGTAAGCGCCAGAATTTTCTTTTTTGAGCGCACGAATATCCCGATCGTCAACTCCTGCTCAAGAGCATGAAGCTGCCTACTAACATTCGGCTGCGTCGTGTGCATTACGCGTGCGGTCTCAGACACATTGAGATTGCAGTCAACAACTTGGCAAAGTAGTTGTAGTTGGCGAAGCTTCATAGGGTATGCCTGTTAAGCATATTTAATATCAAATTATAGTATTAGAACGCATAATAATTAGTGCGTATAGTCTTGAAACAAGCGCCATTTTCATGCGCTCTCAAGAGGAAATTATGACTGCGATTACCGTAAAACCCATCGGATTTGCTCTCGGTGCAGCAATAACGGGAGTTGATTTGACAAAGCCATTAAGCATGTCAATAAAAGAACAGGTCAGTGAAGCATGGCGAGAGCACCTGGTTCTGGTGTTTCCTGACCAAAAATTGAGCCCTGAGCAAATGATCGAATTTACCTCCTCGTTTGGAAGCCTCGATCCGAACGATGCGGCACCTTATTACAGAGATCCAACGCATAAAGAAATTCTCATTGTCACCAACAAGCCCCTGGATGGGAAGCCATCTGAAACAGCTACTGCAGGAACCAGCTGGCATTCTGATCGTACCTACACGTTACGCCCCACTAAGGCATCATTTCTGCTTTGCAAGGAAAAGCCTTCGGTGGGTGGCGATACCATTTTTTCAAATATGTACAAAGCGTACGAAACACTGAGCAGACCTTTCCAGGAATTTCTGGACAAACTTGAGGCCATTCACGACGTATCTCTCATTAAGGGTCTCGATAAACGAGACCCCGAAAAAGTGGCTGCAATGAAAAAATTAAATCCTCCTGTAATACATAAAGTGATCCAGACTCATCCGGAAACAGGGAGGAAATGCCTCTTCGTTGGCCAGAGAATCAGGAGTTTCGTCGGAATGACCGAGGCCGAAAGCGCGCCGATCCTTTCGTTTCTGAATCAACATGCGGTCTCCCTTGAATTTACCTACCGGCACAACTGGAGCCTGAATGACCTCATGATGTGGGATAACCGCTGCACTATGCATATTGCGGTGCCAAATTACGACAAGTCCCAAATTCGCTATATGCTGCGCACTGCATTGCTGGGTGAGGAAATTGGCCGTCGCTTCGAAGAAACTGCAAAAGCAGAAGTCTCTATGGAGAAGGAACTTGCGGCAGTCTCGTAGTTATAAGGTAGTAATTGACTGCAAGAATTATGGAGACATCAATAAGTAAAATCGAGGAGGATATATGAAGTATCTAGTTGGAATTACAGCCGCACTTGCGTTAACAGGCGCGGTATTCCAGGCAAATGCTCAACAGTACCCGTCTAAACCGGTGCGCATAATTGTTCCCTTTTCTCCTGGCGGTGGGACTGACTTTATTGCGCGATTAGTCGCAGCCAAGCTTTCCTCGAATCTTGGCACTCAATTCATCGTCGAAAATCGAGCTGGAGCGGGCAGCACAATAGGAACTGAGTTTGCACTCAAATCGCCACCTGACGGATATACGCTGCTGCTCACATCGGGAAGTTATACAGTTGCATCTAGCTTATACAAGCTGCGATACGACCCTATCAAAGATATGGCGCCGATCATTCAACCGGATGACGGACCGTTCGTTATGGCTACACACCCATCTTTGCCTGCAAAAACGGTAAAACAATTTGTTGCCCTTGCAAAAAGTAATCCCGGCGCAATCAATTTTGCAAGCAGCGGCCAGGGAAGTATTTCGCATTTGTCTACCGAGCTATTCTCCATGATTTCCGGAATTCGCTTAACGCATATTCCTTATAAAGGAACGGGGTTGTCCGTGGCAGATACGATTGCTGGACACAATCAATTCCTTTTGGCGGCAATTGCGAGTGCTGTTCCGCACGTTAAGTCGGGACGGCTCAGGGCGATTTCTGTTACCTCCGCCCAAAGAAACTCTGCCCTGTCCGATGTTCCCACTGTGAGAGAGTCAGGCTACGATTACGAAGTCAGCAATTGGCATGGACTAATGGGACCCAGTGGCCTGTCTACCGCAGTGATTGAGCGTCTAAATAGTGAAATTAACAAGATCGTCAAAGATCCCGAGTTCGCACAGAGAATTGCAACTGACGGGCTTGTGCCTGTAGGTGGAACGCCCGAACGATTTCTCAAGCTGCTAAAAGAAGAAATGGCTAATTGGGAAAAAGTTGTCAAGAAGGCTGGAATAAAAATTCAGTAGTAGTTCGGGAAATATGCGTGTGTGCATGACAAGTTGGCACTGGCTCTAAGACCAATAAAGTGTGGATATCGACGGACGAGGATAGGCCTTTAATGGGTCTTTTCGCAGATTTAGATTTCAAACTCAAAGGGATGAAAAATCCCGTTTTGTCATTCACTGATGACATTTGCTACCAAAATGGCCACCTTGGGATGCAATAATTCAAGGTGTTTCTTGTTCGGCGTCTCTATTCACACGTGGTTTTCAGGAGGATAAGGAATTATGTCTTTGCTTATCAAATCAAGGATTGTCGTGCATTCACTATTCATATGTTTAGTGATTGCAATATCCGTAGTCTCTTCCAAAGCTATTGCGCAAAATACTGCCAATATCAATACTTACCCGACGAAGCCTGTGCGTATCATCGTGCCGTTTCCGCCGGGGGGCAGTAACGACATTGTCGGTCGGTTTATTGCAAACAAACTTACCTCGCGTCTTGGTCGACAGTTTGTTGTGGATAACAGGGGGGGCGCTGATTCGGTCATAGGGACTTCACTTGCATCGACTGCGCAGCCAGACGGCTATACGCTGCTCATTGCCTCTGTGACCTACTCAATGGTACCGGCTACCGGAAAGAAACTCCCTTATGACCCAATTAAGTCTTTTGTGCCTGTGGCATCAATAGGCACAGGCCCCAACCTTTTTGCGGTCTGGCCTGGATTACCCGTGCATTCAATAAAAGAACTGATTGCCATGTCTAAGGCAAATCCGGGGAAACTGCGTTATGCATCGTCTAGCACTGGCGGGAATCATCATTTTGCTGCCGAATTATTCAAGATCATGGCGGGTGTGGACATCATGCAAATACCCTACAAAGGCGGTGGCCCCGCAATGGTAGATGTAATGGCAGGGAACGTTGAAATCGCCGTTGCTACTTTGATCTCGGCAATTCCACATGTGCGTTCGAACAGGCTTCGACCACTAGGAGTCAGTAGTCTAAAGCGCTCATCTATCATGCCGGATGTTCCGACGATCAGCGAAGCGGGGGTGCCTGGGTACGAAGGTAGCATCTGGTGGGGAATTGTTGGCCCGGCAGGGATACCGGTTGGGATAGTCAACAAGCTAAATGCAGAAGTGGGAGCAATTCTTCGCGAGCCGGACACCACAAAGTGGCTTGAGGCGCAGGCAGCGGAGCCAACGATTTCCTCACCTGAAGAGTTTCGTAAACATATAAATAGTCAGATTTCCAAGTGGACTAAGGTGGCCAAGGAGTCCGGAATCGACAAGCTAGTTGCAGCCAATTGATGAATATCTTTTCCGTCTGACATTCGTTTTCAAAGGCACTTATTGCGCTCCTGGTGCTTGTGCATAATTTTTACTCAAGGCTCAGATCATGTCTAAAGTCGGCGTTGTAAGCCCC
The DNA here is from genome assembly GCA_030684405.1 of Burkholderiales bacterium. Lineage (GTDB taxonomy): Bacteria > Pseudomonadota > Gammaproteobacteria > Burkholderiales > SG8-41. The sequence continues at coordinate 141,074 of JAUXYA010000005.1, forward strand.
GCAGGGCTTGATGCAGTCAAGCGGAGCGGCAGTGCACCCAGGCTGGGGTCCCTGGAAGGAAAAACAATCGGCGAGGTCTGGAATGGCGTATTCAAGGGTGATCAGACGTTTCCAATTATTCGGAAGCTGCTGTTAAAAAAATATCCTTCCTTAAAAATCATTCCGTTTACTGAATTTCCGCATAACTCCGGTAGCGATAACCCAAGCCAACAGCGCGAACTGGCCCAGCGCATAGCAGCAATGGCGAAGGAAAAAGGGTGTGATGCCCTAATTTCTGGCAACGGGGCTTGAGGGGTCTGTGCACCGGCCGCGGCGCGGCCGGCGACAGAAGCCGAAAAACTCGGCATTCCAAGCGTTGTAGTTACAACGACTGGCTTTTCTCTACTTGCTCGGTTGACTGGCAAAGCAGGTGGTGTGGCTGATCTGAATGTTTCCGAGTATCCCGGTCCGTTAGGAATTCACGACACGGCGCAGATTGCCAAAAACATTGAAGGCAAGCTGCTGGACCAGATCATTAATGGATTAACGGTCGGTAGCGATACGGCTGAAACGGTGACTGCATCGAGTAACCCGCACGATGTAGTGTTCACCGGAACCGAATCCGAGGTGAGCGACTATTACGAGGCAAAGGAGTGGAGCGATGGCCTCCCTATAGTTGCGCCAACGATCGAGCGTGTCGAACGGTTCTTGGAGTTTACGGATCGCAAGCCGGATGAAGTGGTGGCTGTTTTGCAATCTGCTAACTTACAGGCCACACCATGGAACATCGCGGTAAACGGTGTGATGGCTGGATGCAGGCCTGAACACATGCCACTGCTGATTGCTGCTGTAGAAGCCCTGGGAGAGGAGCGTTGCAATCTCAATAACATTGGTAGCTCATCATCGCTGGTGCCATTTGTCCTGATTAATGGTCCGATCGTCGCGGAGTTGGGAATCCAGTCGGGGGCGCAGCTGGTGTCGAGGCCCCCGAACCCACCTATTGGCAGAGCAATAGGACTGATCGTGCGGAACATTGCGGGATACCGACCAGGCTCCACTTACATGGGTACATTCGGATATCCGCAAGCTTTTGCGCTGGCAGAACATGCTGAAGGAAGTCCTTGGGAACCATTTCACGTTGAGCATGGCTTTGCCCTCGATGAGAGCACTGTTACAGTGGGAATTACGAGTAACTGGGGCTCGTCTCCCGCACCTTATGACAGGCCGGAAAAAGATGGCGCCTCGACTACCTTGGAGATGCTTTCACGGGAGATCGTTAAAAAAACCCGGATTTTCATGTTCCCGGGACGAGGTCCGGACGCAGATACAGCGATGTTGACTGTATTGCTATCACCTTCCTTGGCACAGAGCCTTGCAGCAGCTGGGTATTCAAAACAGGATGTAAAAAAATATCTGCACGAAAACACGCGAATGACGCTTCGTGAGTTTGAGTGGTTATGCCGCTACATGAGCATCTCCGGGGCCAGACCGCAAGAGAAGGTGGCCGAGGGCGTTTACCCGAAAGAGTTTGCCGGGGCGCCAGATGACATTATCCAAGTCCTATCCGGGCCGGAAATTTTGCACATTATCGTTTGCGGTGATCCGAACCGAAACAGACTTATGGTCATGGAAGGTGGGCATACGACGCCAACCACGAAGGCCATCGTTTTGCCAAAAAAATGGGCTGAGTTACGGGGTAAATAAGGATTGGCGGTTTAGCAGCTGGTTTGACATTAATTGGGCGTTTAATGTTTCAGCAGGAGACAGGGAAATGAGTGTTGTCCCGTGTTACCGGTACCTGACTGAGGCGGAGGTTCGTTTCCTGAATGCCGCTGTTGAGCGTCTGATTCCCAGTGATGAGTCGGGAGCAGGGGCGAAAGAGGCGAATGTCGCTTATTTTATTGATCAGCAACTCGCGGGAAGCTGGGGAGTGCACGGGCGATGCTACAGGCAGGGCCCTTGGCGGGAAGGTAAACCGCAGCAAGGATATCAATCCAGGCTGACGCCGCAGGAGATTTATCGAGAGGCGATTAGGGAAATCGATCAGCATTGCACTGGTAGGCATGGGAAAGTCTTTGCTCACCTTGGTGCTGATTTGCAGGACGAGATTATCCGGGAACTGGAGGCAGGTACATTTGAATTCCAGTCCATCCCGTCGAGCCTGTTTTTTGAATTGCTGATACGCAATACTCAGGAAGGCTTTTTTTCCGATCCTATGTATGGGGGAAACAAAGACAAGGTCGGCTGGAGATTAATCGGCTTTCCGGGCGTGCCTGCTTCCAACTACGATGACCATATCGATGAGCGAAATATTCCGTACAGGGTCGAGCCGGTCAGCATATTGGACATTAAAAACGGTTCGGTTGAACTTGACTCACAAGGTTACCCGAAGCATGTACTTTTAAAGAGCTAATTGCCGGCTAGTGACTATGGCGTTGATCAAGCAAAAGAATGTGGATGTCGTAGTTGTTGGCTGTGGCGTGTCCGGTTCGATCCTTTGTATGGAACTCGCTGCGGCAGGATTGCGTGTGGTTAATCTTGAGCGAGGCCGAATGATTGACGGAATGAGAGAGTTTTCTTCGCCGCATGCATTCGATGAATTCAAATATGAACGACATAGCGACATATTCCAGAATCTGTCTCGGGAAACTGTCACTTTCCGCAATTCAAGTAGTGATGCCGCATTGCCTATGCGGGAGATGGGCTCATTCAAACTCGGCGAAGTTGTCGGAGGCACGGCGTTGCATTGGGGAACGCACTCGAGAAGATTTCTTCCTTGGGACTTCGAGTCTTTAAGCAAAACCATTGAACGATATGGGCCTGACGCACTTCCACAAGATTGCAGTATGCAGGACTGGGGAATAACCTACGAAGAGTTGGAGCCTTACTACGATCAGTTTGAACATCTCTATGGCGTTGGTGGAAAAGCGGGAAATCTGAACGGAGAGATCCGGCCAGGCGGGAATCCATTTGAGGGCGCGCGTTCGCGGGAATACCCGAATCCGCCTGCGCCGATGACTTATGCGGGCTCAATCTTCGCTGAGGCTACGCGCAAGTTTGGATATACACCCCACGTCAATCCAGTTGCGTCAATGACGGAGTCTTATGTCAATCCCTACCGCCTGATGTTGGGTAAATGTATGCGCGGTGGATTTTGTTCCAGTCACGGCTGCGCGAACGGTGCAAAAGCGAACCCACTGACGGCAGTGATGCCAGTGCTGTCCAAACACAAAAACTACGAGTTAAGGCCGCTTTGCAATGTCATAAGAATCAACCTTGATTCGAGCGGTAAGTGTGCGACAGGCGTTAATTACATTGATGCCCGTGGACGGGAGGTTGAGCAACCGGCCGATCTCGTAATACTTGCCTCATACACGTTTAACAACACGCGTCTGTTGCTTTTATCCGGTATTGGCAAGCCCTATGATCCGATTGCGAACACCGGAGTGATTGGCAAGAACTACTCTTACCAGACCGGTGGCAAAGTTACTCTGTTCTTTGAGGACAAGGTTTTCAATCCCTTCATGGGTGGTGGCGCTAGAGGCGTCTCGATTGACGATTTTAACGGCGACAATTTTGACCATTCAGGGCTTGGTTTTGTTGGCGGTGCATATGTGGCAGTTTCCAGCAGCGGCGCGCCGCCGATTAAAAATACCCCTGTGCCTCCGGGAACGCCAGGTTGGGGTCTGGAGTGGAAGCGGGCGGTTTCAAAGTATTACAACCGAAATTTTTCAATCAGAGTAACTGGTGGGTGTCAAAGTCACCGTGGAAACTATCTCGATCTAGATCCAACCTATAAGGATGCAAATGGACTTCCGCTTTTAAGGATGACGTTTGACTGGACGGAAAATGAGCGGCGTATGTCCTCATGGATTAGTGAGAAAGCTTTAGACATTGCGCGCGAAATAGGGGCGTCAAAGTTAAGTGCTTCACCCACCCGAGGCCATTACAGCATTGTTCCATATCAGAGTACGCATAATGTCGGAGGAGTAATCATGGGTGCAGACTCCATGACGAGCGCCGTCAATAAATATCTCCAGTCATGGGATGTATCCAATCTTTTCGTAGTGGGGGGTAGTGCGTTTCCGCAAAATAGCGCCAACCCTCCAACCAATACGATTGGCGCACTTGCATGCTGGGTTGCAGATGCGATTAAGGACCAATATCTGAGGAGGCCGGGGCCGTTGGTCTGAAGATAAGTCACCGTCAATAAAATGGCAGTTATCCACAGCTTTTGGCAATTGACCGCGCACCTTAAGTTATCACCCGGAATCAAGCGCGCGCCGACCTGTTCGACTGTTGCATCGAGCGGTTTACAATTCCGGGTTCGAACACCCAACGCTGGGTAATATAAGCCCAGCCCAGCCCAGCCCAGCCGAGTTTGAGTGGCAGCTTGGAAGCCAGGTGGAGGTTCTGCGGAAACGGGTGAAGCCAACTGTGCATAATAGTAGGGAGACAGCCATGTCGGTTGAAACGCTACACTCAGAAAAAACGCCTGAAACAATTGAAATCAAACCGCTGGCCCTGACCATTGGCGCCGAAATCGGCGGAGCCGACCTGTCGCAGACCTTGTCGCAGCAGCAGCGCGACGAAATTTGGGCGGCTTTCGTCAAGTGGAAGATGCTGGTGTTTCGCAATCAAAATCTCGACAAGTCGAGCTTCGTCGCTGTTTCGAAACAGTTCGGACTCTTGTCGCGCGGCCACAATATTCATGCCGTCGATGAGGATTTTCCGGAAATCTATGGCGTCATAAAAAACCGCCACAAAGCGCGCCAGACCGGCCAACCGATCTTCGAACCCTGGACCGGATGGCATACCGACCTGACGCCGGCGATCAATCCGCCGACCGGGTCGATTCTGTGGGGCGTCAATGTTCCACCCTATGGCGGTGACACGCAGTGGACCGATCTCGGTGCGGCTTACCGGGCATTGTCGCCGACGATGCGCGAATTCGTCGATGGTCTGCGCGGCGTGCACACCTATCTCACCTATCCTGGCGTCAGGCCGAATCAGGATTTCCTCGACCGCATAGCCAGGAACCAGAAGACGAGCGAACATCCGATTGTTCGAGTGCACCCGGATTCGGGCGAACGCATCCTGTTTATCAGCCCGAAGTTCCTGCGTGAAATCGTCGGCCTGACGCCGACCGAAAGTACCGCGCTAATGGCAATGCTGAAAACCCACGCCATCCGGCCGGAGTTCACGGTCCGCGTTAAATGGGAACCGAACACCGCCGCCATGTGGGACAACAGGGCAACGGCCCACCTCGCACCGCGCGACATTAATGACAGTGATTTCCCGCGCGAACTGTATCGGACGACGCTGGTCGGTAAAGTGCCTGTTGGCGTTGATGGCCGCGAATCGGTTTCTCTTGAAGGCACTCCACTTCTGGCGGCCTAAGTTATGAATGGTCCGAAAATCCATGGGCAAGGCAGGTACCCAAGAAAAAAACGTGAGCAAATAATAGAAATGGGTGAGCAGCCTGAGGACGGCGGGAGTTGTTTGGAAGTAAATATGAAACTAAGTTATTGATTGAATTCGATAAAAATAAACCTGATGTCATTGCAGACCGTTGATTTCCAAGGATACTTTTTGTCCTTCAAAATTATAAGTATCAGTAGGTCGGAGGTTCGACTCCACTCGTCAACACCTCTTCCGGGCATTGTCAACCGGTTGCCTTGAGGGACATCGCGCGGTGCAGGACGCATCCCAGTTCACTTCCCGTTTTATCTCCGGAACCGAGCCATCCGTTTCACGGCGACCGCCGTCCGGACGAGTCGCGGCCCTTGCGCTGATATTCCCTCTGCTGCTCGCGGTGGGCATCGGCTATGCCGCAAGCGATGCACGTCCCGATGCGGCGTCGCCTGCGGTGTTCCGCGACTGCGATACATGTCCGCAGATGGTGCGCATTCCGGCGGGCGAGTTTCTGATGGGCGCCGGCCCCGATGAGGAGGAGCGCGAACGTCTGGGCGAGATCTTCCGCAACCGCAGCGTTCCGCAGCGGCGTGTGCGCATTGCCGCTTTTGCCATGGGCCGTTATGAGATTACCCGCGGTGAATTCCGCCGTTTCGCGGAAGCGACCAGCCATGCCGTCAGTCAATGCTTCGTCTGGTCAGGCAGTGAACACCGCCTCGACAACGGAACGGCCTGGGACAGGCCGGGCTATCCGCAGGACGATCGCCATCCTGCCATCTGCGTGAGTTGGGAGGATGCGGAGGCCTATGTACGCTGGCTGAGCCTCTTGACGGGAAGGCGATATCGCCTGCCCAGCGAGGCGGAGTGGGAGTACGCGGCGCGCGCGGGCACCGTCACACCGCGCTACTGGGGCATGGACGGTCACGCCGCCTGTGCCCATGCCAACGGAGCGGACGCCCGCTTGCGCGCTGCGCTTGCCATCGCGAAGGACTGGGACGCGGCTGATTGCGACGACGGCCATGTCCATACTGCACCGGCGGGCAGTTTTCGCGCCAACGCCTTCGGTTTGCATGACATGCTCGGCAACGCAGCCGAGTGGACCGCTGACTGCTGGAGCCCCGATTATCGGGGCGCGCCCGCGGACGGCCACAGCCGCAGCGACGGTGATTGCTGGTTACGCGCGGTGCGCGGCGGCGCCTGGGATGAAGGCCCCGCCGGCCTGCGCGCCGGCTACCGCGTCGGCAGCCCGGTTGTCATCCGGGTCTACACGCGCGGCTTCCGCGTCGTTCGGGACGAGTAGACCCGGGCTCTGCGACGGCGTTCAGAGCACCCCGGAAATACCGCCGTCCAGGTTGATGCTGGTGCCGGTGACGTAACTGGCGGCATCCGATGCGAGGAAGGTGATGACGTTGGCGACTTCCTGCGCTTCACCGGCGCGTTTCATCGGGATGTCCTTGCCGAGCTTGCCGTAATACTCATCGGCGCTGATGCCGTCCTTGGTAAAACGACGTTCATGCTGGCCGGACTTTATCTTGCCGATGCAGATTGTGTTGACCAGGATGTTGTCTGCGGCGAATTCCTTGGACAGCGCTTTGGTGATCGCGAGGCCGGCTGCGCGCGAAACCGAAGTCGGGTAGGATTCCGCGCCCGGCTGCTTGGCGCCCGAAATCGTGATGTTGATGATGCGCCCGCCGCCGCGCTTTTTCATATGCGGTATCGCCAGCCGGGAACAGCGTACGGCGCCGAACACCTTCAGTTCCAGATCGGCGGCCCACTCGTCGTCGGTCAGTTCCAGAAACTTGCCGCGCTTCGAAGTGCCGGCATTGTTGACCAGGATATCGATGCCCCCGAAGCGCTTGACCACCTCGTTGATGAAGCGCTCGACATCCGCTGCCTTGCTCATGTCGGCGGACAGTGCCAGCACTTCTCCGCCGGCTTTGGTGATTTCCGCGGCCACGGCATCGAGTAGCGGCTGACCTCTTGCGCAGATCGCCACTTTCGCGCCCTCGCGCGCGAGGGTCAGCGCGGTGGCCTTGCCAATGCCCTCGGTGCCGCCGGTAACCACTGCAACTTTGCCCTTGAGTCCGAATTCCATGCCGTTTGTCCTCCACAATTGCGGGAAAAGAGCCGCATTGTATCGTCATTCTTCGGCCGGACCTTTTGGATCGCCGGCAATAGTCGTAGGATAGCCACATGGTGCCTGCGACAGCCGCGTCGCAGGCACATTACAGCGGAGGTGCCCATGTATCCAGTCCACGAAGTAATCCTCAGGTGGCAGCGCCTGGCGCGGGCATTGCCCATCATTGCCGGCCTGCTGGTTCAGGGCATGGCACATGCTGCCGAAAGTCAGCTGACGCTCGACCATTTTTCGGTGGTGAAACTGACGGTCAAGGCGGTGCCCGACGCGCGCAGTTCGCGCACCCTCGGTGCCCAGCGTGAGGGCACCGGGGTAGTCATCGATTCCAGCGGCCTGGTGATGACTATCGGATACCTGGTGACCGAAGCCGATACCGTGGAACTGACGACGGCTGACGGGCGCAAGTTTGCGGCGAATGTTGTGGGTTATGACAATGCCACTGGCCTCGGACTGGTGAAATCGTTGCTGCCCCTGCCGGTGAAACCGGTTGATTTCGGCCTGTCGTCGGCGGCCAGCCTGCGAGACATGGTATTGATCGTCGGCTTCGACGGCGTGGCACCGGCCTACATCGTGTCCAAGCGGCCGTTCGTCGGCTACTGGGAATACCTGCTCGACGAGGCGATCTACACCGCGCCGGCGACCGTCAACTGGCAGGGCGCTGCGCTGCTGTCACGCGAGGGCAAGTTGCTCGGCATCGGCTCGCTCGCCGTTGGCGACGCGCTGGGCAAGGGTGGCGTTCCCGGCAACATGTTCGTGCCAATCGACACTCTGAAGCCCGTGCTGGGCGATTTCATCGCCAATGGCAAGGCCACGAGCAAGCCGCGTCCCTGGCTGGGCATCACCTCGCAGGAGGTGCAGGGCAAGGTGATCGTGACCCGGGTAACCTCGGATGGTCCTGCCGAGGAGGCCGGATTGCAGGCCGGCGACATCATCGTCGGCCTCGGTGGCCAGCCGCTCACCGGGCAGGCGGATTTCTATACCCGGCTGTGGAAGACCGGCGAGGCCGGCGTCGAAGTTACGCTGGACGTGTTGAAGGGCAGCAAGGTCGAAGCGGTGAAAGTCAGATCAATCGCCCGCGAACGCCATTTCCGGGAAAGGCCGGTCTATTGAGGCAGAGTGATGAGTGCGGAGCGATGAACGATGAGCGAAAAACGATTTTGCTCATCACTCATGGTTCATCACTAGAAATAGTCCATTCCCAGGCAGCCTGACGCGAGATCCATCTGTTCGACCAGTTTGCGGCCGACCATGTTGCGCAGGGTTTCGGTGGTGCCGCCGCCGAGGCTGCCGTAACGCGTGCCGCGAAAAAAACGCGATACCGGAAACTCGTCGGTGAAACCGTAACCGCCATGCACCTGCACCGCCTCGCTGGTGACCCGGATCGACATTTCGTTGGTGTAGATCTTGGCCATTGCCGCCAGCGTCGGATCCGGGAATTTGTCGCCTGACACTGCGGCGCGATACAGCAGTCCGCGGGCGGCTTCGATCTCAATATACATGTCCGCCACTTTCCAGCGCATGCCCTGAAAGTCGCCGATTTTCTTGCCGAAGGCGGAGCGGTTGCGCATATATTTCACTGCTTCTTCCAGCGCGCCTTCGGCGAGACCGAGGCAGATCGCCGGATTCAGGCAGCGCTGGGTGTTGAATGCCGACAGCAGTTTTTTCATGCCGTTGTCGCGGATCACCAGGTTTTCCAGCGGCAATTCAATATCGTCGAAAAAAACATCGGACAGGTATTCACCGCCCATCGTGTGGTAAGTCGCCTTTGCGGTCAGGCCCTTGATGCCGCCCGGCACCAGCACGCAGCCGATGCCTTCCGCGCCGGGCTTGTTATCGACGCGGGTGAACACCACGAACATCTCGGCAATGTCGGCGCGGGAAATCAATGTTTTTGCGCCGCGCAGGATTACGCGATCACCCTTGATGGTGCAGTTGGTCTTGTAGTTCGGCACGTCAGTGCCGGCGTCGGGTTCGGTCATGCAGATCGCAAGCATGGCCTCGCCGGAGGCGACACGGGGCAGGATGCTGCGCTTGATTTCCTCGGGGGCAAATGTCGAGATCACCCGCGTTTGCGTGCCGACTTCACCCAGCGCGCCCATTGCCGTGACGTAACAAACCTTGCCGATCTCCTCGAGCACCAGCACGGTGTCGAGTATCGACAGGCCGGAGCCACCGTATTCTTCGGGGACCGCCATGCCGAGCACGCCGATTTCGCCGAGGCGCTTCATGTTTTCAGCCGGCCAGGTGCCATCGAGATATTTGATCGCACGTGGCGCGAATTCCTGCTGACACACCTTGCGCACGGTATCGACGAAGGCGCGCTGCTGTTCTGAAATCCTGAAATCCATGACGTTTTTTGCCTTTTTTGCGTGGTCAGTGCCAGTACGGCGGATAACCCGAATTTTTCGATTCGGCGTCGAGGAGCCTCAGCATCGCGTGCCACTCCAGCACGCCATACGGACGGCGCGTGCCCGGCTGATAAAGATTGGCCGTGTGTTCGATGACCTCCGAGGCAGGCAGTACGATTTCCTGGCCACCGGCCATCGCGTCGACCTGGGCACGGCAGGACAGCTCCAGCTGATACATGGTGTTGAAGGCCTGCTGGATGGTGGCGCCGCAGGTCAGCAGCCCGTGGTTGCGCAGGATCAGCGTGTCATGCGGTCCGAGGTCGCGCACCAGCCGCTCGCGCTCGGCGAGGTCGATCGCCGGGCCTTCGTAGTCGTGGTAGCCGTGGTGGCCGACAAAGCGCATCGCCGTCTGGGTCATCGGCAGGAGGCCGCACTTCATCGAACTCACTGCCATGCCGGCGCGGGTATGCGTGTGCATCACGCATTTGAGCTCGGCGCGCGCGCGGTGGATGGCGCCATGGATCACGTAACCCGACTTGTTGATGCCGTAATCGGTATCCGGTTTCCACAGGATGTTGCCCTCGAGGTCGATCTTGACCAGGCTGGAGGCGGTGATTTCCTTGTAGAGCAGGCCATAGAGATTGATCAGCAGGTGCTCGTCATCGCCGGGGATCCGTGCGGTGATGTGGTTGTAAATCAGGTCGGTCATGCCGAAGCTGTCGGTCAGCCGGTAGCAGGCGGCAAGGTTGACCCGCGTTTCCCACTCTGCGGGACTGACATCGTCCCGCACGCAGCGAAAACGGGTTGAGTAATTGGCGGTCATCGTGTGGGGCGTCTGTCATGGACGCCTGCAGGATCTGGACAGCGCAGGATTATATAGGGCGCCTCTGCTGTTTGACTGGGGCGGTTCCGTATCCTAGACTTGGCATCCCCGCCTGCGAGCCCCGCGTCTGTCCCGCGTCTCGCCCTTGGCAGCCACATTCAATCGACGGAACAAAATGGATCAAACCGCAGCAAGTGCCCCCATCGCCGGCAAGGAACATTGGACCCGCAAGGGCGACGTCAAGCTTTTCCTCTGGGAGAAAAAAGCTGTCGACGGCAAGGGTGCCAAGGGTACCGTGCTGTTCGTGCATGGCTCGTCGATGGCCTCACAGCCGACCTTCGACCTTCAGGTTCCCGGCCGCGCCGACTCCTCGGTGATGGATTGGTTCGCGCAGCGCGGCTTTAACACCTGGTGCGTGGACATGGAAGGTTACGGCCGCTCCGACAAGTCGCGCGACATTTACTTCGACATTGCCAACGGCGCCGACGACCTCGCTGCGGCCAGTGACTACATCATCAAGACCACGGGCACTGAAAAATTCATGGTCTACGGCATCTCATCCGGCGCGTTGCGTGCCGCGATGTTTGCCGAGCGTCATCCGGACCGGGTGAGCCGACTTGCCCTTGATGCTTTTGTCTGGACAGGCAAGGGCAGTCCTACGCTGGAAGAACGCGCCAAGAAACTCGACCTGTGGAAGGCCATGAAGCGCCGCCCCATCGACCGTGCGTTCATGCACTCGATATTCAACCGTGATCATCCGGGCTGTGCCGAGGAAAACGTGGTTGAGGCGTTTGCCGATGCCGTGCTGGCACTGGATGATTCGGTGCCCACCGGTACCTACCTCGACATGTGCGCGAATCTGCCGGTGGTCGATCCGGCCAAAATCACCGCGGCCACCATCATCATGCGCGGTCAGTGGGATGGTATTGCCAGCGTGGAGGATCTGCTCGATTTTTTCAGCCGCCTGCCCAATCCGGACAAGCAGTTCGCAGTGATGGCCGGCATCTCGCATGCCAGCTTCCAGCAGATCAATTATCGTACGGTGTACCACATCCTGCATTCGTTCTTCACCCAGCCGGAGCCGATCTACCGGGGTTGAATCCGGCGGCAAAGGATTATTGACGTGGCTTACCACTACAGCAGTTCATAACAGGAGGAAAAGCATGAAACAGCAGAAATTGAAACTGGCGGGAGCGGTGGTCGCTGCGGCGACCATTGCACTCAGCATCCCGGCCCAGGCACAGCAGTGGCCGAACAAGCCGGTGCGCATCGTCGTGCCCTTCGGCGCGGGCGGCGGCACCGACATCCAGGGCCGGCTGCTCGGCCAGAAGTTCCAGCAGAGCATGGGCCAGAATTTCCTGGTCGAAAACCGGTCCGGCGCGTCCGGACTGATCGGCACCGAGTTCGTCGTGCGTGCAGCCCCCGACGGCTACAACATCCTGTTCACGACGGCGTCCTTGGCGGTGAACTCGGTGCTCTATGCCAAGCGCCTGAAGTTCAACCCGCTGACTGATCTCGAGCCGGTGAGCTGGGTGTCCTCAGTGCCGCTGGTGCTGGTCGTGCACCCCAGCGTGCCGGCGAAGAACCTCAAGGAGTTCGTCGCACTGGCGAAGCGCCCGAACAGCAACCTGATCGCTGCGCACAATGGCGCCGGCACCACCAGCCACCTGTCGGTGGAAATGCTCAAGCTGTTTGCCGGCGCGCAGGTGACGCCGGTGCCGTACAAGGGCGGCGGTCCTTCCATAGTGGCACAGATCAGTGGCGAGTCGGACTTCCACTTCGGCACCGCGCTGGCGGTCCAGCCCTTCATCAAGTCGGGCAAGGCCCGCGGCATTGCCGTCACCACGGCCAAACGCTCGTCGAGCTTCCCGGACTTGCCGACGATGAATTCCATGTTTCCGGATTTCGAGGCTGACAACTGGTACGCAATGTTCTTCCCGAAGGGCACGCCCAAGGACATCGTGGCCAAACTCAACGCCGAGATCATCAAGGCGCTGAAGTCGCCGGACGTCGACGGGTTCATCCGCAAGGAAGGTGGCGAGCCGGTGGGCAGCACCCCGGAAGCACTCGCGGATTACTTCAAGCGCGAAGCCGAGAAGTACACCAAGGTCATCAATGCCGCGAAGATCGTTATCGACTGATTGGATGTTCATGGCATCGTCTGGCGCCCGCCTCGTGCGGGCGTTTTTTTGCCTTATTGGCCTTCTTGCCGCTTCCGGCGCGGTCGCTGTGGCCGCAGAGTTCCCGGTGCGCATCGTTGTGCAGGGGGGCGCTGACGGAAGTGCCTCGCGGCAGGCGCAGTTGCTGGCAGAGGCACTGCAACGCCAGTCCGGCCGGCAGTTCATCATCGACCATCGCGACGGCATCGGTGGAAGTTCGGCCGCTGCCGTGGTGGCGCGGTCTGCGGCCGATGGCCATGTGCTGCTTTTTGCCGATGCATCTCTGGCGGTGCGTGCCGCCGGAGCGGCGTTGGCTGGCGCGGCGGACTGGAGCCTGCGCGAACTCGCGCCTGTCGGGCAGATATCCTCCACTCCGCTGGTGCTGGCAGTGCATCCGCGGGTGCCGGCGCGAACACTGCCGGAACTGCTCGCGCTGGCGCGCTCCCGCGACGTCCGGCTTCAGGCCGGCACGGGCATGGCGGGAGGACTGGATCATTTGGCAGTGGCCCTTCTGCTGCCGCCGCTCACGGCGGCGCGGATCGCGCCGTTTCGCGGAGATGCAGCCGCCACGCGCCAATTGGCGGAGGGCCAGATTGACATGCTGTTTGTGGCGGCGCCGCTCGCGCTGCCGCAGTGGGTGGCGGGGCGCGTGCGCCTGCTCGCGGTCACCGCTGCTTCACGGAATCCCGGGCTCACGCGACTGCCTGTGCTTGGAAATGCGCAGGCGGAGTTCGTGAGCTCGCAGTGGTATGCGTTGTTCGTACCGGCGACGGTAGCGCCCAGGTTGGTGTCCGCCTTGCAGCAGTCGATGCGCCGGGCATTGCGTGACGAGGCCGTTACGGCGTATTTCGAAGCGCACGCAGTGGATGCCGTCAGCGGTGATACTGCAGCGCTCGAAGCGTTGTTACGGCGGGAGACAGAGCGTTATGGATCGCTGATCCGCCGCGCCGCGATGGTGCCTTGATGCACCATGGTCGTGCATGATGTGGAATGCGCGGTATGCGCGAATCTCCCTGTTAGAATTGCCGCATCCGTTTTGATGCGCGCGCCCGCGCGAAACCGTGACATGACTGAAATCGACGCCGCAAAAATCTCATGGCAGGATCAGTACAAACTGATGGTCGGCTCGGTGACGCCGCGCCCGATCGCGCTGGTGACCACTCTCGGCCGACACGGCCCCAACGCCGCGCCCTTCAGTTTCTTCAATGCGGTGGGTTCGGACCCGGCGATGCTGATGTTTTCGGTCGGCGATCGTTCGGGTGCGGACAAGGACACCGTACGCAACATCCGCGAAACTCCGGAGTTCGTCGTGCACATTGTCAGCGACGCGATCAAGGACCGGATGAACATCTGCGCCGTGGATTATCCGCCGGAGGTCAACGAAATCGAGAAGGCCGGTTTCACAATGGCGCCCTCGCGCAAGGTGCGCCCGCCGCGTATCGTCGAGGCGCCGGTGGCGATGGAATGCCGGCTGCTGCAGATCGTCGACCTCGGCCGCAAACCCTATCACGTCGTGTTCGGCGAGGTGCTGTATTTCCACTACCACGAAGGCATCGTCAACGAGCGTTTCCACGTCGATGCCGGCCGCATCAATCCGATCGGGCGCCTTGCCGGCAAGGGCGGCTATACGCGGATCACCGACCGTTTCGAAATGCCGCGCATACCCTATGACGGAGGCACGGCGGGTGAATGAAGAAGTGCTTCACAGAACAGAACACAGAACAAAAAGCAGGCACCGATCGGAGGACAACCATCGCTCAGCGAGGAACACCATGAAGACATTCCGCAGCAGCCTTTTCTCCGTCATGTTTGCCGTACTCGTCGCGGTGCCCGCACAGGCGGCCGAGTACCCGCAGCGTCCGGTGCGCCTGGTGGTGCCCTATTCCGCCGGCGGTTCAACCGACACGGTGGCCCGGGTGACCAGCGCACGGCTGTCGGAACGACTGGGGCAGCAGGTCGTGGTTGACAACCGCACCGGCGCCGGCACCCTCATCGGCACCGAGATTGTCAAGAACGCGACGCCCGATGGCCACGTGCTGCTGATGGCAACGCCGCCGCTGGCTGTCAATCCGTCACTGTATGAGAAGGTGCCTTACGTGCTGGAGCGCGATTTCGTCGCCGTCACCAACATCGCCGCATCGAGCAACCTGCTGGTGGTACATCCCTCGATGCCTGCGGCCTCGGTAAAGGAGTTGATCGCGTTGCTGAAGGCCAGCCCCGGAAAATACAACTATGGCTCCAGCGGTGTCGGCGGCGCCGGCCATCTCGCGATGGCGCTGTTCACCAGCATGGCCGAGGTCGAGGCGCTGCATGTGCCGTACAAGGGCGGTGCGCCCGCGGTGGCGGATCTGGTGGCCGGCCGTCTGAACATGATGATGGCCAACCTCACCACAGCCCAGCCGCATATTCGTGCCGGCAAGCTGCGCGGGCTCGGTGTTGGCAAGGCGCAGCGCACGCCGCTGTTTCCGGAAATGCCGACCATTGCCGAGGCCGGCGTGAAGGGCTACGAAGCCAACAACTGGAACGGCCTGGTGGCACCTGCCGGCACGCCGCGCGCGGTGATCCAGCGCCTGCACAGGGACATCGTCGCCACATTGAAGGAACCGGCGATTGCCGAGCGCATGACGCGCGCCGGGCTGGAGCCGGTGGGTGACACGCCGGCGGAGTTTGCGCAGTACCTCAAGACCGAGGCGGCGAAGTGGGGCAAGCTGATCAAGTCGGCGGGAATCAAGGCGGAATGACATTAAAATATCAATATAATCAAGGAGTTACGAGGAATGTCCGCAGTCACCAATAAACGTCCACAGCCGGACAAGGTCATCGTCGATCTCGCGAAGTACGCATACGGTTACAAGCCGACCAGCAAGCTCGCCTATGAAACCGCGCGCCTGACGCTGATCGACAGCCTTGCCTGCGCGTTCGAGGCGCTGGCTTATCCGGACTGCACAAAGCTGCTCGGGCCTGTCGTGCCCGGCACCATCGTGCCCAACGGCGCGCGCGTGCCCGGCACGAATTACGTGCTCGATCCGGTGACCGCGGCATTCAACACCGGCGTACTGGTGCGCTGGCTCGATTTCAACGACGCCTTCTACGGCCGCACGGTGATTCATCCCTCGGACAATATCGGCGCTATCCTGATGACCGCCGACTGGCTGTCGCGCACACGGGTCGCGGCAGGCAAGAAGCCGCTGACCATGCGCGAAGTGCTGACTGCGGTCATCAAGGCCTACGAAGTGCAGGGCGGCTTGGCGCTGGAGAACGGCTTCACCGCCGCCGGCCTCGACCACACTATCCTGGTCAAGATTGCGAGCACTGCCGCGATTTCCTCGCTGATCGGCTGCACGCTGGAGGAGACCGTCAACGCGCTGTCCAACGCCTGGCTCGATGGCCATGCGCTGGCGGCCTACCGCCGCAAGCCCAACACCGGCGCGCGCAAGTCCTGGGCTGCGGGTGACGCCTCGGCGCGCGCGGTGTGGCTGTCGCTGCTGGCGCAGAAGGGCGAGATGGGTTATCCCTCGGCATTGACTGCGCCGAAGTGGGGCTTCTACGACGTGCTGTTCAAGGGAAAGCCCTTCAAATTCCAGCGCCCGCTTGGCAGCTATGTCATCGAGAACACGCTGTTCAAGATTCCGTACCCGACGGCCTTTCACGGCCAGACCGGCGTCGAAGCGGCGATCAAGCTGCATCCGCTGGTCAAAGACCGGCTCGACGAGATCAGCCATATCGAAGCGCGTGCACACAACTCGACGATGGTGATCCTCGACAAGACCGGTCCGCTGGCGAACTTCGCCGACCGCGACCACTGCATGCAGTACATGATGGCTGTCGGCCTGATTTTCGGTGACATGACCGCGAAGCATTACGAGGACGAAATAGCCGCCGACCCGCGCATCGACAAACTGCGCGCGAAGATCCGGCTGACCGAGTACGAGCGCTACGAGCGCGAGTACCACGATCCCGCCAAACGCACCAACGCCAACTCGATCCAGGTCTTCTTCAAGGACGGCAGCAAGACCCCTTTGTCGGAAGTGAACTATCCGCTGGGCCACCGCAAGCGTCGCAAGGAAGGCATCCCCGCGGTGATGAAGAAATTCAACGCCAACACCGCGATGGCGTTTGCGGCAAAACAGAAGGCTGCGATCACCGCGGCCTGCATGGACCAGAAAAAACTCGAGGCGATGGCGGTCAACGAGTTTGTGGATTTGCTGGTGCGTTAGCCGCACTCGCAGTATCCGTAGCCCGGATGAAGCGAAGCGGAATCCGGGGGGCGATTGCGCATGAGGCCGCATCGCGACATGCCTTAGGTCCCGGACTCCGGCCTACGGCCTTCCTCCGGGCTACAAAATCTGAAATCGATTTGCCTGCGATGGCGGTGGTATTTCAGGCGTGAGAGTACATCTCCCGCCCCGGCGTCGGCAGTTCCGCGCTGAGGATCGCGCCGCCCTCGGAATCGACGATGTACAGCGTGTGCGGATCATTGATGCCGTAGGCGCAGTTGGTGATCACGTCCGAGCCTGGCGAATCGATGCGGTACATCGGTTCGCCGCGCTGGTTGAACACCCATACCGCACCCATGTCCGGATGCGCGACGGCCAGTCCGTCGTCCTCGTCGATCGCCATTCCGTCGGGGCCACGCCCGCCTGACATCTGGATGAAGACCCCCATGCGCGACACCGTGCCGTCGGGCAGCAGGGGCAGGCGCCATACCGCGTTGGCGCGAGTCACTGCGACGAACAGCGTGTTTTCCGCTGCATCGAGCACCAGGCCGTTGGGGCTGGGGATGTTATCGGCGATGCGGTCCAGCTTGCCGTTCGCACACAGCCGGTAAACTGCGCCGCTTGGATTCTGCAAGCCGCTCTGGCCCTGGTCGGTGAAGTAAAGGTCGCCGTTGGCGGCGAACACCAGGTCGTTGAGCCCCTTGAATGTTTCCAGGTTATAGCGGTTGATCAGGGGCTCGATACGGCCACGTTTCGCGTCGAGCAGCATCAGCCCGTGCCGGTGGTCAGCGACGAAAATGCGCCCGTCGCGGTGGATCTTCAGGCCGTTGGGCTCCCCATCGTATTCGACGACGAGATCCCAGGCGCCCATCGGCGAGATGCGAAAAATGCGGCCGAAGGGAATGTCGGTGATATAGAGATTGCCCTTGCGATCGAAGGACGGGCCTTCAAGGAAACAGCCGCCGTGCGGCGCGGGACGGCCTGCGGCGAGGCGCTCAGCAGACACCTTCGTGCGGCGGAATTTTTTCGGCAGTTCGGCAAAAACGTCGGCAGTGATGCGCTCGGGCGGGGCAAAGAAGCTCATGGTCTCAATATGGACTGGACAACGGAAGGAGCGGCGATTGTATGACAGAATCCGGCGCAATCCGCTCAAATCCATATTGCCATCCGCCATGAAAAAACCGCTCGAAGTCCTGCGCCTTTATCCGGAACACGATTACACGCTGAACGGCGTGCTGAAGAGCCGAGCCGGACGCGATCCCGCGCGTCCCTTCATCGTGTTCAGCGACTGCAACTGGTCCTGGGGCGAGTTTGATTCTGCGGTCGACGCGGCGGCCCGCGTGCTGGCTTCCCGCGGCATCCGCAAGGGCGACCGCATGGCGGTGATGGCGCGCAACTGCGACGGCCATGTACTGATGCTCTGCGCGCTGGCGCGGCTCGGCGCGATCATGGTGCCGGTGAACCCCGAGTTCGGTGTCGAAGAAGCGAAGTACGTGCTGCACCATGCCGAGGTCAGCGCGGTGGCGGCGACTCAGGACACGCTGGAGGTGGCGCGCAAGGCGGCTGCGGGGCTGAAGGCACCGGCCTGGTTCGTGATGCTTGATGCGGCTGCGGCGGACGCGCCACTGCTCAAAGATTTGCTCAAGACTGCGCCCGATGTGGCCTTGCCTTCCGACGTGTGCGGCGACGATACCTGCCTGATTGTCTACACCTCGGGCACCACCGGCTTCCCGAAGGGCGCGATGCACAGTCAGCGCAGCTTCGTCACCGGCGGCGAGGCCTTCGTGCAGCGCGTCTACCTGCAGAACGACGACCGCGTGATGGTTGTACTGCCGCTGTTCCACATCAACGCGATGTTCTATTCGGTGGCCGGCACGCTCGCGGCTGGAGCCTGCATGATCATCGTGCCGAAGTTTTCGGCCTCGACCTTCTGGCAGAACGCGGTTGAGACCGGTGCCACCCAGGTCAATATCATCGAGGCCATCGGCAGCATCCTGCGCGCGCGGGCGCGCAGCGAGTTCAGACCAGAGCACAGGATTTCCAAGGTCTACGGCGTGCGCGCCAGCATGGACGAGACATTCAAGAACGAGTTCAAGATCGCGCACCGCATAGGCGGCTATGGCATGACCGAAATACCCGGCGTGACCTGCAACCCCTTTGAGGGTCCGCAGAAACTCGGCAGCATGGGCCCCATTGGCCGCCATCCCGATCCCGCGCGACCCTGGGCGCAGTGCCGCGTCGTTGACGACGAAGGCCGCGACCTGCCGGACAATGAGCCCGGCGAGCTGTGGGTGAAGACGCCGATCATCATGCAGGGTTATTTCCGCGATCCCGAGCAGACCGCGAACGCCTTCCATGACGGCTGGTTCAAGACCGGCGACCTGGTCAAGCGCGATGGCGACGGTTATTACTACTTCATTTCGCGCAAGCGCGACATCATCCGTCGCCGCGGCGAAAATATCGCGGCAGCGGAACTTGATCGCGTGGTCGGCGAGCATCCGGCCGTCGCCGAGGCCGGCACCATCGCGGTGCCCTCGGAACTGGGCGAAGACGAAATTTTTGTCGTGGTGGCTGTCAGGAAGGGCGCCAAGGTCAGCGCAGAAGAGATTGCAGATTGGTGCCGCACTCGGCTCGCGCCGCAGAAAGTGCCGCGCTTCGTCGCCTTCGTCGACGAATTGCCGCACACTCCGACGCACAAAATTCTTAAGGCGCAGTTGCGGGAAGACAAGGCCTTGCGGGCGCGGGCGGTGGATCTGGCGCCGCCAGGGCGCTAGGGCCTGTTAACAGGTCCTGGCTATCAGTCGGATTCCGGGCTTATCACTTCTTGTATTAGCGCCCAATCCGGGCGGGGACGGCAATGTAAGAAGACGGCAGGAAGTGACTGTCATGCTTCTGTAACGAACGGCGGTTAATGTCCTTTTGTTTGCGGCGCAGCAGCGCCGCATCAGACAAGGAATTCTGCCGTGTTGAACCGACCTTTTGCATTTTCCCTGGCTAGCGGATTGGTATTCGCTGGTCTTGCGTTGAGCGCCGCGCCGCTGGCCGCGCAAACCAAGTCCTATCCTTCCAAGCCGATACGTGTGGTTGTGCCGCTGGCACCCGGCGGCGGCAGCGATATCGTCGCGCGCATTGCCGCACAGGCGCTGTCTGATGCCTGGGGACAGACGCTGGTCATCGACAACCGGCCCGGCGCGGGCGGCACCATGGGCACGATGATCGTCGCCAAGGCGCCGGCTGACGGCTACACCGCGCTGGTGTCGAGCTCGACCATGGCGATCGGTCCCGCGCTGTTCAAGAACATCGGGTTTGATGTACTGAGGGATTTTGCTCCGGTGACGCTGATTGCCGATCAGCCCAGCATCATCGCCGTCAATCCGAAAGTTCCGGCAAAGACGCTCTCCGAGTTGATCGCATTGTTCAAGAAGGAACCGGGCAAGTATGCCTTCGGTTCTGCTGGCAACGGTACGGCGAGCCACCTTGCCAATGAATTGTTCAAGCTCTCGGCCAAGGTCAACACGATCCACGTGCCGTACAAGAGCGCCGGCCTCGCCACCACCGGGCTGCTCTCTGGTGAACTCCAGTACATGGTGACCAACATGGCCACCGCACTGCCCCAGGTGCGCGCGGGCCGCCTCACCGGCGTCGCCGTGACCAGCGAGAAACGCGTGGAAGCGGCGCCGGACATCCCGACCGCGATCGAAGCGGGGCTGCCGGGATTTTCCTACACCACCTGGTACGGCTTACTGGTGCCTGCAGGCACGCCGGCTGCAGTGGTCAAGCGTTTCCAGGGTGACCTCGCCAAGCAGTCGCGCGATCCGCAGATCGCCCAGCGCTTCTCCAGCCAGGGCCTGACCGTGCGCGTAAGCGCGCCGCAGGAGTTCTCGAAATACCTGTCGGAAGAGGTAGCGCGCTGGCAGCAGGTTGTCGATGCAGCAGGCATACAGAAGCAGTAACAGCAGCATCCAGCCGTCCCGTTTTGCGCGTCCCGCGCCGTTCTTCCCCCACCCCTCTCCGCGCGGCGCGCTTTTCTCGTTGTTCTTGATGTGAATCGCCGGGCATTCCACATGCTGTGGAATGCCCGTCTCCGGCTTGTGATGCATCGGCCCCTTGGCTAGACTCCACGGGCATGCGTGTTGCCCCATGAAACCCTGCGACACGACCGATTGAACGTCGCTGCGCAATGCACGCAGCGCTGCCGGAGGAGACATCATCGAACGCAAGAGCTTGGGCCTCGCCGTCATCGGCTCGGGCCGCATCGGTGGGCTGCGCGCGCAGCTCGCGGCAGGACATCCCGCGGTGCGCTTCATCGCGACCGCCGACCAGGATGCAAAAAAAGCGGAGGCGCTGGCGAAAAAGGTTGGCGCCGCTGTCCATTCGGCGGACAACGACGCGATCATCGCCCATCCCGAAGTGAACGCGGTCATCGTTTCAACCAGCGAGGGTGAACACCTGGCGCCGATCCTGAAGGCGCTCGAACTCGGCAAACCGGTGCTGGTGGAAAAGCCCATCGCGTTGTCCCTGGCCGATGCCGACCAGGTCATCCGCAGCATCGAAAAATCCGGTGTCGGCGTGCATGTCGGCTACAGCCGGCGTTACAAGGAGCGTTACCAGATCGCCAAGGAACAGATCGTGCAGGGGCGCATCGGCCGCATGACGGGCGGGGCTGCACGGGTGTTCAACTCGCGTTCACAGGCGCTGGGCATGCTCCAGCGCAATCCGCATGCGACACCGGTGGTCGATGCGCTGACCTATTACGTCGACCTGATGAACTGGTTCCATGAAGGTCATCACCTGGTCGAAGTCTATGCGCGTGGCCAGAAAGGCGTGCTGAGAGATGCGGGTCACCCCGATGTCGAGGACATCAGCTATGCGATCCTCACTTATTCCGACGGTGCGGTGATCAACCTCGGCATCAGTTATGCGCTGCCGGCGAAATATCCCGCGCTGGGCCATGCCGCCCGCGTCGAACTGGTCGGCACCGACGGCGTGATGATCCTTGACGACGACCACACCGACCAGCTGATGTACACCGAGAAGGGGATTCCGCACGTCTACCTGCCGGATCACACCGTCAACATGGTGTTTCTGCAGAGCGGCACGCCCGGCGACTGGGCGCTCGGCGAGTTCTGGGGACCGATTGCCAACGAGACACGGGCCTGGCTGGACCACCTGGCCATGGGCAAGCCCTGCACCCTGGCCAGGCCGCGCGAGGCGAGGCACAACCTCGAGGTGACGCTGGCGATCGAGCATTCGATGGCCTGCGGCCGAGCGGTAACGCTCCCGCTGGTCCGATAACGGCTGCCGCAATGGCAACAGGTAGTGAAAGACAGACAAGGGGGAAAGTGATGAAGATGCAATATGCACTGCTGGTGGTGTTGTGTGTGGTGGCAGCCACGGTACAAGCTGCCGGGAATTATCCCCAGCGGCCGATCCGTTTCATCGTGCCGTTTCCCCCGGCCGGCGGAACCGACACCGTCGCCCGGCTGATTGCCGGTCCGCTGGCCGAGCGCCTGAAGCAGCAGGTGATCATCGACAACCGCGGCGGTGCCAACGCGATCATTGGTACCGACCTGGGCGCCAAGGCGCCGCCCGACGGCTACACCTGGGTGTTCTGTCTGCCCGCCAGCGTGTCGGTGAATCCGACGCTGTACCGCAATCTGCCCTACGATCCCGCGCGCGATTTTGTGCCGGTGATCCGGCTCAACACCATCGCCCTGCTGATGACGGTGACCAACAATCTGCCGGCAAAAAATGTTGCCGAGCTGGTGGCGCTGGCAAAAGCCAAACCCGGCACCCTGAACTACGCGTCCTCCGGCAACGGTGGTGCCGCCCATCTCGCGATGGCGCTGTTCAACCTGACAGCCGGCTTGGACATGGTGCACGTGCCGTACAAGGGCGGCGGTCCGGCGATGACCGACCTGATATCGGGGCAGGTGCAGATCATGGCGGGTCCGATGATCGGGGCTGTTCCGCATGTTAAGGCGGGGCGTGTGCGCGCGCTCGCGGTGATGACCGACCGGCGCGTGCAGGGCTTGCCTGATGTGCCCGCGGCGGGTGAAACAGTCAAGGGTTTCGAGAGCAGCATCTGGCACGGTGTCCTGATGCCGAAAGGAACGCCGGCCGCCATCGTCCGCCAGGTCAACCGGGAGATCAATGAGGTGCTGAAAATCGCCGAGGTGCGCGATCGCATGGCGTCCCAGGGCGCGGAACCGGCGGGCGGTTCGCCCGAGGACTTTGCCATCTGGATCCGCAACGATACCGCAAAGTATTCGAAACTGCTGAAGCACATCGGTATGGCCGGCAGCGAGAACCGCTGACGGCGCTTCGCCGTAACGGGAGATTGAAGGAGATTGAACGATGTCGTTTTTCGAACCGCCGCCGCTGATCGAGGCGAACGTTTTTGCATCCGTGCCTACGCGCCTGCGCAAGGGCGGTGCGCCTTCAAGCTGGATCGATGCCAATCATCCGGGTTCGAAGCTCGACTGTTTTCTTGAGGGACCGGCCTTCGACCGCGAGGGTAATCTCTACCTGGTCGACATTCCCTACGGTCGCATCCTGAAGATGTCGCCGCAAGGGGAATTCGACGTCGCCGCTGAATATGAAGGCTGGCCCAACGGACTGGCGGTGCACAAGGACGGTTCGCTGTTCATTGCCGATTACCGCCGCGGCATCCTGCGCTGCGATGCGAAAACGGGGCGCGTGGAAGATTTCCTGACCCACATTCATTCCGAGGGCTTCAAGGGTGCCAACGACCTGACGTTCGCACGCAACGGCGACCTCTATTTCACCGATCAGGGTCAGACCGGGATCCACGATCCGACGGGCCGCGTTTACCGTTACAGTGCGGACGGCCGCCTCGATTGCCTGATCAGCAACGGACCGAGTCCCAACGGCATCGTGCTTGATCCGCAGGACAAGGTGCTGTTCGTCGCGATGACCCGTGCCAACTGCATGTGGCATTGCCCGCTGAAGGGCGGATCGGTTAACAAGGCCGGCGTGTTTGCTGTGCTGCCCGGCATTCACGGTCCCGACGGTCTCGCGATGGACGAGGCCGGCAACCTCTCGGCAGCGCATGCGCGTCCCGGCATCGTCTGGCTGTTCGGTCCGATGGGTGAGCCGCTGGCGCGGGTGCAAAGCAAACAAAAGGGTGAACTGAAGACTGCGCGGATGACCAACATGGCCTACGGCGGTGCAGACCGCAAAACGCTGTATATCTGCGATTCCTATCGCGGCGAGATCCTGGTGGCGCCAATGCCGGTTGCGGGCAAGATCCTGTATTCACATCTCTGATGAATAGAAAAATAATGTCTATAATCAAATACTTATTTTCATTAATCGCATTGTCTGTGATGGTGCTGCCGGTGCTGGCACAGAACTATCCGACCCGTACGGTGCGTCTGATCGTGCCCTCGGCGCCGGGCGGCGGTACCGACATCTCGGCGCGTATCCTCGCGCCGCAGCTGACCCAGTTCCTCGGTCAGCAGGTCGTCGTTGAAAATCGCGCCGGTGCCGGCACGATGATCGGTGGCGAGGCGGTGGCGCGCGCGGCCCCCGATGGCTACACGTTGCTGATGGGCATCAGCACACTGGCGATCAATCCGGCAATGTACAGAAAAGTGCCCTACGACGCACTGAAGGACCTCGCGCCGATTTCGCAGGCGGTGTCGCTGTCCAATGTGCTGGTGGTGCATCCCTCGCTGCCGGCAAAAAATGTGAAGGAGTTCATCGAATTGGTGAAACCGCGGCCGGGACAAATCAACTTTGCCTCCGCCGGTGTCGGCACCAGTCCCCACCTGTCGATGGAGCTGTTCCTGGTGATGACCGGGCTCAAGATGATGCACATCCCGTACAAGGGTTCCGGTCCCGGTGTCACCGACCTGATCGCCGGCCACGTGCCGGCGATGATGCCCAACATGCTGTCGGCGCAGCCGCACATCAAGTCGGGCCGGCTGCGCGCTCTCGGCGTCACCGGTTCGAAACGCGCGCCGGGCGCCGATGACATCCCGACCATCGCCGAAGCCGGCGTGCCGGGGTACGAAGCGGTGCAGTGGTACGGCGTGCTGGCGCCGGCAGCGGTGTCGCGCGACATCATTACAAAACTCCATACCGGCGTTGTGCGCGCGCTGCAGAACCCGGAAGTGCGCCAGCGTCTGCTTAACGACGGTGCCGAGCCGATTGGCAGCAGTCCCGAGGAATTCTCGGCTTATCTGCGCAGCGAGACGGCGAAGTGGGCGAAGGTGATACAGGCGGCGGGTATCAAGCCCGAGTAGTCCGTTCTCGGACGTTGTCTCAAAACATCTATTAAACAGCCGTTCGCCCTGAGCTTGTCGAAGGGCGAGTCAACTAGAGAAAAGCCGGTAAAAACCGGGCTTCGCCAAGCTCAGCCCGAACGGTATTTGATGTAACAAAGCATGAAAAAAACACCCCCGAAGATTTCATGAAAAAAACACCCCCAAAAATCTCTCCCCTGATGCACAAGCTGGCGACCTACATCGCCGCCGCACCCCGCCGCGCATTGCCGGCAAAAGTCACAGAGCGCGCGAAGCACCACCTGCTCGACACGCTGGCGGCGATGCTCTCCGGTTCGCAGCTGCTGCCCGGCCGCCGTGCGATCGAGTTCATCGACACCCAGGGCGGCGTGCCCGAGGCCACGGTGATCGGCTCGGACATCCGCACTACCGCGATCAACGCTGCGCTCGCCAACGGCATGCATGCTCACGCCGACGAGACTGACGACACCTATTACCTGGCGCTGGTGCATCCCGGCTGCGGCGTGGTACCGGCCGCGTTGGCGCTGGCCGAGCGTGAACGTGCCGGCGGCACCGCGCTGTTGCGTGCCGTGGTGCTGGGTTACGACGTCTGCGCGCGGATGTCGATCGCGCTGGGCAT
Source organism: Burkholderiales bacterium (assembly GCA_030684405.1). Taxonomy (GTDB): domain Bacteria; phylum Pseudomonadota; class Gammaproteobacteria; order Burkholderiales; family SG8-41. The sequence goes on from JAUXYA010000005.1 coordinate 167,041, forward strand.
CGAGCGTTTCCGTGAGCGCGGCCATTCGACACACAGCTTCGGCCACATGTTCGGCGCCGCTGCCGCCGCGGCGGCGATCCTTAAGTTGAACTATGACCAGACGCGTTACCTGCTGTCGTACACCGCACAACAGGCTTCGGGCCTGTCCTGCTGGGCGCGCGACATCGAGCACATTGAAAAGGCTTTTGACTTCGGCGGCATGCCTGCGCGGAATGGCGTTACCGCGGCGCTGATGGTGTCAATGAAGTTTACGGGTGTCGAGGATGTGTTCGAGGGCGACCGCAGTTTTTTCCATGCCCACGGCCTGACCGCGAGCCCGGAGAAACTGGTGGCGGACCTCGGCCGCAGGTACGAAATCATGAACACCTCGATCAAGCGCTGGGCGGTCGGTTATCCGATTCAGGCGCCGCTGGATGCGGTAATGAACCTGATCGAAAAGCACGACATTACGGCCAAGAACGTCGAACGCGTGACCATCACCATCGACGAGCAGGGCGCGCGCACGGTCAATCAGCGCACGATGGCCAGCATCAACATCCAGCACCTGGTCGCGGTGATGCTGCTCGACGGCGACATCAGCTTTGCCTCGGCGCATGACGATCGCCGGGTGCGTGATCCGCAGGTGCTGAGGCTGAAGGAGAGAATAGAACTCAAGGGTAGCGCTGTGCTGGGCCGAGCCAAGACCACCCAGGCCATCGTCGAGATCACCCCCCGCGACGGCCGCCGGCTGCGCCACCACACGAAAGCCGTACGCGGCACTGCGGCCAATCCGATGCCGCGGAAGGAAGTGGCGGCCAAGGCGCGCGACCTGCTGCTGCCGCTGCTCGGCCGCCGACACAGCGAAAAACTGATTGATGCTGTGTGGAACATCGAAGGCCTGCATGATGTCCGCGCATTGCGCCCGCTGCTCGCAGTAAAATAATCAATACCAAGCGCAATGATATGAATCGTCACCCCGGCGCAAGACGGGGTCCGGAAACGTGCCACAGGATGCCGGCATTCGCGGGCATGACGAACGGTTTGATGAGCCCGTAACTGCGAAGCCACCTGTTTTATGGAGAATTACATAAGTACGTGGCACGATGACTGCGCCCCGTCATTCCTGCGCGCCCCGAAGGAAGTCCCCTTGGGGGGCAAGCAGGAATCCAGGGGTTTTGTATTGAAGCGGAACTGGATTCCGGCTCGCGCTACGCGCGTCCGGAATGACGGTATCTTTGTCACTGAATTATGTAATCATAAATAATTCGAGGAATTTTTATGTCCAAGCGTTACGACCTGCACAGCCACGTCATCCCGCCGACCATCATCGCGGCGATGGAGAAGGATCCCAAGCGTTTCCACACCAGCATCTGGGAAAAGGATGGCAAGAAATACTTCGACGTGCATGGACGGCCGGCGATCCTCAGCCCGGATTTCTACGATGCTGATGCCAAGATCGAATGGATGAGCCGCAACAAGCTTGACGTGTCGGCGATCTCGGTCGGACCGCCGATCTATTTCTACTGGCTGCCAGCCGAAGCCGGGCTCTATGCCGCGCAGCTCGCCAACGACGGCATTGCGCAGATGGTGGCGAAACACCCCTCACGGTTGCGCGGCATGGCGCACCTGCCGATGCAGGATCCGGACGCGGCGATCACCGAGCTTGAACGCGTAGTCAAGGAATACGGTTTCAAGGCGGTGGAGCTGGCAACTTCAATCGAGGGCACGCCGCTCGCCGCGCAGAAATTCCGCAAGGTGCTGAAGACCATCGAACAGCTGGGCTGCTTCGTCTTTGCGCACCCCTACCAGTGCCTGGCCAAGGGCGGTATGGAGGACTACTACCTGTCGAACTTCGTCGGTTTTCCGCTCGACACCACACTGATGGTGGCGCATCTGATGTTCAGCGGCGCGATGGATGAGATGCCGAAGCTGCGTGTCCTGCTGCCGCATGGCGGCGGCTTCATTCCCTACCAGATCGGGCGCTTCCGCCATGGCCACCAGGTGCGGCAGGAGCCGCAGGTCAACAACCCCACGCCGCCGCGCGAACTGTTCAAGCGTTTCTATTTCGACTGCCTGACCCACGATCCGAAAGCGGCCAAGTACCTGATTGATCAAGTCGGGGCCGACCACGTGGTCATCGGCACTGACCATCCCTTCGACATGGCGCCGCTCGACGTGCCGGCGGCAGTGGACGGCATTCCGGGGCTGACGGCGGAGGAGAAGGACTGGCTGTGCGAACGCACGGCGAAGACTCTGCTGGGGGAAGGCTGAGCGGAGTCCCTCCCCCGTCCTGATGGGCGCTGATGCCCGTTCGCCTGCTCAGGTGAGGCGTGCCGGATCACTCCGGTATGACATAGCCTTTTTCGCGAAACAGCCGCATGCAGGCATCGGTGACTGCCGGGTCGTAATGGTTGCCGCGGCCGCTCTCGATTTCAGTCAGTGCCGCATGGATCCCGAGGCTGGGTCGGTACGGGCGGTGCGAGGACATGGCTTCGATAACATCAGCGACGGCGATGATGCGAGATTCCTGCAGGATCTCGTCGCCCTTGAGGCCCTTCGGGTAGCCGCTGCCGTCCATGCGTTCATGGTGCTGCAGAGCGATTTCTGCGACCGGCCACTGAAATTTCACCGCTTTCAGGATGTCGTAGCCGGCAACCGTATGGTTCTGGACCAGGATGTATTCGAGGGCGCTGAGCCTGCCCGGCTTCACCAGTATTTCCGCCGGCACGCTCATTTTGCCGATGTCGTGCAGCATCCCCGCGATGCGCAGGCCCTGCTGCCGGTTAGCGTCGAACCCCATTTCGACGCCGATCGCGGCCGCAATTTCCGCTACCCGCCGCTGGTGAGAAGCGTTGTAGGGGTCCCGTATTGCGCTCAAGTTGACGGCAACCCCCACAGTTCCCATCAGCGATGCCTCGAGATTGGAGAGGTATTCGCGGGAGTCGCGCTCGGCCTGCTTCTTGCTGGTGATGTCCTGCATCAAGCCGATGATTGCAGGCTGGCCGCGGAGTGTCGCGGCGCTGCCATGGACGCCGACGTCGACGATGCTTCCATCCTTGCGCAGCAGGCGGGTTTCATAGGCGCAGCTGTCGATTTCTCCGGATATCCGCCGCTGGATGTTCTTGCTGACGATGTCGCGGTCGCTTTCAGCCACGATGCTGAATATTTCACGGCCGACCAGTTCTTCGCAGCGGGTGTAGCCGAGTATCTCGGCAAAACGCGGATTGATGTAGGCGAGCCTGCCGTTCTGCACGATGTAAATGCCGGCAACCGATTGCTCCACAACTCCCCGAAACTGCGCCAGTGCATCCATCAGTTCCTGGCGGTTCTGGTTGCGTTCGGTGACATCGCGCAGGCTGGTGAGCGTGGCTTTGGCTTTGTCCCAGAGAATCTCCGAAGCCATCAGTTCGATATGCCGGATGCCGTCTGGGCGCGGGATCTGGATTTCAGTGGGATGCAGTACTGATGGCACGCCGATGTGGGAATCGATCAGGGTACCGCTCGCGGGTGAGAACAGCGCGATTGCCGCCGGATTGGCGTAGCGGATGTATCCGTGATCATCGATGACGAGCAATCCATCCGCCGATTTTTCAGTGAAAATCCGGTAGATATCGTCCTGCTCCGCAGCGGGACTGCTGTCTTGCCGGGCCACGGGAGGCTTTGCAGCGGTCATGGGTCTTTCTTGTAGGGCACCAGGTTGAGGCCAACGATGACTTTCTCGGTTTGCGACAGGTCACCGATGATCTTGCGCAGCGGTGGCGGCAGTCTGCGCACGAGGGTGGGCACCGCGATGATCTGGTCGCCCTCGGCGAGGGCGGGCTGTTCGAGCAGATCGATCACTTCGATATCATAGCGTCCCTGCAGGTTATCAGTGCATATCGACTCGATGTTGGACAGGGCGCGCCTTGCGGTGGGCGTCATGCCCGCGATATACAGCCGAAGGTGGTATTTTTCGTCCGGGTTTTCCGTGGTCATGGTGTTCAGTCCGTTGCGAGATCGCGCACCGACAGGCCGGATGACGAGAACACCAGTTCCCGGGTCTGCCTGGAGTGATCCATGCCCCGCGATTTGATGATGTGGATTTCGCGGCGGTGCAGGTGATTTTTCTCTTCAAGATCCAGCGCAATCCAGGTGTCCACCACTGAGGAGGCCTTGGTATCGGTCTCGTCGGTGATCTTTGAGCCGCGGGTGAGAGAGGTCAGCAGCAGGGTGATGCCGTGGCCCTTGAGATTGCCGATGATGCGCAACAGCATGCTTTTCACTTCGGCGCCGGACCCCGCGCTGAGGAAGTTCGACATCGGGTCGATGATCACGCACGACGGTTTGTGGCGGTCGACCATGTCCTGGATCTGCATCAGGTGCTCCTCCAGGCCGAACAGTGTCGGACGGTTCGAGGAGAGATTCAGCAGGCCGCGTTCCATCCATTTTCCGAGATCGATGCCCACCGAAGCCATGTTTCGGCACAACTGGCCTGCGGACTCCTCGAAGGCCAGGTAGAGGCAGGACTCACCCCGTTCACAGGCGGCGGCTGCAAAGGCAGCCGCCAGAGTGCTTTTGCCGGTGCCGGCGGTTCCGGAAATCATCACGGTGGAACCCTTGAAATAGCCTTTGCCCTCCATCATGGCATCAATGTCGGGCACGCCGCTACTGACCCGTACCGGTGACACCGTATAGTCGAGCATCAGCGAGGTCAGCGGGAACGCCAGGAACCCGTGACTGCTGACGAGGAAGGGGTATTCGTCCTTGCCGTGGTCCGAGCCGCGGTACTTGAGTACCCGCAGGCGGCGCTTGGAAATCTGGTTGTCGATGCGGTGATCCAGCAGCAGTACGAAATCGGAGACATATTCCTCGAAGCCGTGCCGGGTCAGCTGCTCCTTGCCCCGCTCGCCGGTGATGACTGCCGTAATACCCTTGTCACCGAGCCAGCGGAACAGCCGTGCCACTTCGTTGCGCAGGCTGTCCGTGTTCGAGAGGCTCGAGAAGATGGTTTCCATGGTGTCAATCGCGACGCGCCTGGCGCCGGTCGACTGGATGGCGTGTTCCAGCATCACCAGCAGGCCATCCAGCGAAAACTCGCCAGACTCGAGCAGGTTCGCCCCGGCGATGTCGACATGCAGGATTTTCAGCTGCTTGTTGTTGATCAGCTTCTCGAGGTCGAAGCCGAAAGAGCGGAAGTTTTCGATCAGATTCTCCGGGCTTTCCTCGAAGGACACGAAAAGTCCCGGTTCTTCGCGCTGCAGTATGCCGTTGACCAGAAATTCCATAGCCAGCACGGTTTTTCCGCAGCCGGGACCGCCGCAGACCAGGGAGACCCGTCGGGCCGGCAGACCGCCTTGGGTGATTTCATCGAGTCCGGCAATGCCGGTCGGCACTTTCTGGATGCCGGGAGTGGCGGGGAGGTTGTTTTCGGCCATGGTCGTCAATCTTTGGGTGAGCTTCAGTGATCATTGCAGAACACCACGAAGTCGAAGGTGTGCGCCAAAGTCGAGCCTGCGTTCCTGATCATCAAGCTTTAGGTGAAAATGCTCGAAAATTATAAAGAAATTAGTAAAAACAAGTGTTTATGTTCGCTAAGAGACATGTAAAACGCTGTGTGTACGGCGGGAAGATGCGTCTGTCCGGTTGTGTTTTTTGCGTCTGCAGTGCCGACGCTGTGGCGACAGGCGGGCTCAGTGTTTGTGATGCACAGGAATCGCCCTGCAGCACGGTGGATCTAACTATTTGGAGTAGAGTGAGAAAAAACTGCATGTCCGGCGGCAATCAGGCGCGCAAAGTGTCTCTTAGACGCATCACCGCCGAATCCGGGCTGGTCAGCACACGGCAGCCGTGCCTTGCCGGAATCAGTCGTGCGGCAGTGGCCATTGAAAACTGGCCGAGCACCAGAGCATCGCAGGGCATCAGCCCGGCGGCAGCTTCGGCAATCAGCTGGTCATGTGTTTTGCCGTCACCGCGTTGCAGGGCGGCGAGTGCATCCGGCAGCGTGCGGGTGGTGACCTGCACCGGCTGTTTTTTCGCCCGCGCCATGTCCTCAAGTTCCGATTTCAACGCCGGTATGCTCGGTCCGAAGGTCGCAATCAGGCCGATGCTGTTACCGGCGGCCAAGGCTTGGTCGAGCATGGCTTCGTTGGGCTTGAGTACCGGGATCGGCAATGCCGCGGCAGTGGCTTCGATCGCCGGACCGAAAGCGGAACAGGTAAACAGGATGGCGTCGGCGCCGCTGCCATGGACATAACGTCCCAGGGTCAGGAAGCGTTCGATCATCGCATCGGTGAGCTGGCCGTCGGCAGCAAGGTCGGAAGACAGCGAGTCCTCGAGCAGGTTGGTGGTGCGCGCTTCGGGCCACAGGCGGCCAAAGGCGGCGACGATGGGCTCGACCGCGAGTGGCGTCGCGTGGATCAGGGCGATGCGCGGGGATGTCATGACGGAAAGTGGTGATTGACGAGGGCCGCATTCTAACTGTTTTGGCAATGCCGGCGTCCACGTGTTTGACAAACCGGGCCCTGCGTGGACAATCGGCGGTGCGCCCAAAAAAAGCCGCGAACAAACGCAAGTCACCTGGCGCAGTGCCTGTAATCGAGGAGCAAACAATGCCAAAGTTTCTGAACGTGGTGGCTGCCGCGTCGGCCGTGCTGACGCTGGCGTCCGTTGCGGTGCCGGTGCCTGCCCAGTCCTACCCTGCCAAGCCGGTGCGGCTGATCCTGCCGTTCCCGCCGGGCGGAGGCACCGACATCCTCGGCCGCATGTTGGCGCAGAAGCTGGGCGAGAACCTCGGCCAGCAGGTGATTGCGGAGAACCGGCCCGGCGCTGGCGGCAATGTTGGCGCGGAGTATGCCTCGCGCCAGGCGCCTGATGGTTACTCCATCGTGCTTTGCTCGCCGTCGATTGCGATCAGCCCCAGCCTCTACAAGAAGCTCAACTACGATCCGGCGAAAGACCTGACGCCGATTTCACTGGTGGCCTCGATTCCCAACCTGATGGTGGTACATCCCTCGATCCCGGCGAAGTCGCTGAAGGAAATCGTTGCGCTGGCGCGGAAGAATCCCGGCAAGCTCAATTTCGGTTCCGGCGGCCCCGGCACCACCAACGATCTCGGCGCCCGTTACTTCATCGCCGAGAACAAGCTGAAAATCGAAATGATTCCGCACAAGGGCGCAAATCAGGCGCAGATCGCGCTGCTCTCGGGCGAGGTCGACATGCTGGTGATCGGCACGGCGGCAGCCGCGCCGCACGTCAAGGCCGGCAAGCTGCGCGCGCTGGCGGCGCTGGGCAAGAACCGTGATCCTGCGGTGCCCGAGGTGCCGACCGTCGCCGAGGCGGGCATGCCCTGGTTCACGGTGGATACCTGGTACGGTGTGCTGGCGCCAACCGGTACGCCGCGCGACATTATCAACCGCTTGAACAGCGCCTTCGTCAAGATGCTCAACGACCCGGCGATGCGCAAGCAGCTTGCTGCGCGCGGCACTGACGCGCAGACCAGCACGCCGGAGGAATTCGCCAAGTTCATCGCCAGCGAAACCGAGCGCTGGGGCCGTGTGGTGCGCACCTCCGGTGCGACTGCGAACTGAGCGCGTCAACACCTAAATAGCGAGGATGAACCCATGAAACGTAAAACCATAGCCGCTGCCGCCCTTGCGGGACTGGCCAGCCTGAGCGTCGCTAAAGCCTTCGCCCAGGACTATCCCAACCGCCCGGTGCGCATGATCGTGCCCTTCGCGGCAGGCGGTCCGACCGATGTGATTGCCCGTGTAGTTGCAATGAAGCTGACCGAGGGCCTCGGTCAGCAGGTCGTTGTCGATAATCGCGCCGGTGCCGGGGGCAACATCGGCATGGGGCTCGCAGCCACGGCTTCGCCCGACGGGCATACGGTAATCGTGGTGAGTTCCAGTTTTGTGGTGAATCCGGGCCTCTACGCGAGCATTCCCTATGACCCGTACAAGAGCTTCATTCCGGTGTCGAACATGGCGGCCTCGCCCAATGTGTTCACCATCCATCCGACGATCGCGGCCAAATCGATGAAGGAACTGCTGACGCTGGTGTCCGCCGATCCGAAAAAATTCTCGGTGGCGACGCCCGGCGTCGGCACCACCCCGGACCTCTCGGCGCAGCTGCTGAAACTGACCACCAAGCTTGATTTCATCACCGTGCCCTTCGGCGGTGCGGGCCCCGCAGTGGGGGCCGTGGTCGCCAACCAGGTGCCGATCGGCTGCACCGCATTGCCGCCGACCACTCCGCACATCCAGGCCGGAAGGCTGCGCGCGATCGCGGTCACCAGCACCAGCCGCAGCAAAGCCATCGCCGACGTACCGACGATGGCGGAAGTGGGCTTCAAGGGACAGGAAGCGGATACGCTGCAGGGGCTGCTGGTGCCGACCGGTACGCCGAAGGCCGTGGTCGACAAGCTGCACGGCCAGGTGGTCAAGATGATGGCGCAGCCGGATGTCCGGTCACGCATTGAGAACCTCGGCTTCGACATCATTGCCAGCTCGCCCGCGGAATTCGCCGCGCAGGTGAAAGTCGAAGTCGATAAGTGGACCAAGGTGGTCAAGGCCGCCGGCATCAAGGTAAATTGATGTATCCAGCCGCGCTGCGCAGGGCGGGATGCCATGCGCATCGTTGACATCCGCGAAACGTCGATCGCGCTGAAATCGGACCTGCGTAACGCAGTGTTCGATTTCAGCGAAATGACCACCTCGGTGGTTGCCGTAGTCACTGACGTGATCCGTGACGGCAAACCCGTTGTCGGCTTCGCCTTCAACTCCACCGGCCGTTACGCCTGCGGCGCGCAGATGCGCGCGCGTTTCATCCCGCGCATCCTCAAGGCCACGCCGGAATCCTTGCTCGACGAAAACGGTGACAACATTGCTCCGGAAAAAATACTCGCGGCCATGATGCAGCGGGAGAAACCCGGCGGCCACACCGAACGTTCGGTGGCGATCGGCACCATCGAAGTCGCGTGCTGGGATGCCGCAGCCAAGATTGCAGATTTGCCGTTGCATGCGCTGATTGCAAAAAAATACAATAAAAACAACAATATAGAGAAGGTCCCTTGTTATGTTGGCGGCGGCTGGTATGCGCCAGGCAAGGGCCTCCCGGAACTGCTCGAAGAGATCCGCGAAAAACTCGGGCAGGGTTACCGCACGATGAAAATCAAGGTCGGCGGTGCGTCGATTGCGGAAGATATCGCGCGCGTCGAAGCGGCGCTGAGAGTCATCGGCGACAGCGCGAACCTCGCAGTGGACGCCAACGCCGGCTTCGACCGCGAGCGTGCGCTGTCCTATGCAAAAGCGCTGGCGCCGTACAAGCTGCGCTGGTTCGAGGAGCCGACCGATCCGCTGGACTACGCGCTGCTCGCTGAAGTGGTGGAGATTTACGACGCGCCCATCGGCACCGGCGAGAACCTGTTCTCGACCCAGGACGTGCGCAACCTGATCACCTTCGGCGGCCTGCGCGCCGACCGCGACATCATCCAGACCGATGTGCCGCAGTCCTATGGCATTGCGCAGTTCGCAAAGACGCTGGCGATGATGAAAGAACGCGGCTGGTCGCCGCAATCAGTATTTCCTCACGGCGGCAACCAGATGACACTGCACATCGTCGGCGGCTTCGGCCTCGGCGGCTGCGAAGCCTATCCGGGCGTGTTCGGCATGTTCGCCGGCTTCGCCGACGACGCAAAGGTCGAGGATGGTTACCTGAAACTGCCGGATCGTCCGGGTATCGGCTTTGAGGCGCAGAACGCGCTGTATGCGAAAATGCACGAACTCATTTCCTGAATCTGATGCGCGTTGTGACTCATGAAAAAACTCCATCAACTCTTCGACAGCAACCGCGCCTGGTCCGAGCGTATCCGCCGCCAGGATCCTGATTTTTTCAGAAAACTCGCGCGCCAGCAGACTACGGAATACCTGTGGATCGGCTGTTCCGACAGCCGCGTGCCTGCCAATGAAATCGTCGATCTGCTGCCGGGCGAACTGTTCGTCCACCGCAATATCGCCAATGTGGTCGCCCACACGGACCTGAACTGTCTGTCGGTGATCCAGTTCGCAGTCGACGTGCTGAAGGTCAAACACATCGTCGTCGTCGGTCACTATGGCTGCAATGGTGTCGGCGCCGCGTTGCGGGGCGAGCGCATCGGGCTCAGCGACAACTGGCTGCGCCATGTGCAGGACGTGCGCCGGAAACACGAGGCACGGCTGGGGTCGGTGACTGATGCTGCGCAGCGTGCCGACCGGCTGTGTGAGCTGAACGTGATCGAGCAGACTGCCAATGTCTGCCACACCACCATTGTCGGCGATGCCTGGGAGCGCGGACAGCAGCTGTCCGTGCACGGCTGGGTCTACGGCTTGCGTGACGGGCTGATACGCGACCTCAAGTTCACGGCGGATTCACCGGACGAGGTGCCAGTCGCATACGCTGCAGCGCTTGATGGCCTCGGCTGAAGCGGCGCGGCTTCTCAGATGATGCCGGCGGCGCGCAGCGCCGCGATCTCGGCATCGCTTTTGCCGAGCAGGCCGCGCAGCACGTCATCAGTGTGCTGCGACAGCAGCGGCGGCGGTGTGTCGTAACTGAGCGGCGTGCGCGAGTACTTGATTGGATTGGCCACCAGTGGCACCGTACCCGACAGCGGATGGGGTATTTCCACTTTCATCTTGCGATGCCCGATCTGCGGATTGGCGAATACCTCGTCGAGGCGGTGCACCGGCCCGCAGGGCACACCCAGAGGGTCGAGCACGGCGATCCATTCGGCGGTGGTTTTCCGTTTCATCGCCGGCGCGATCGCGGAGATGCAGGCCTCGCGATTGGCGATGCGCAGCGCGTTGGTCGCGAAGCGCGGATCGCTGCCGGTTTCGGCGATGCCCGCGGCTTCGCAGAAGCGCATGAACTGGCCGTCGTTGCCGACGGCAAGGATCACGCTGCCGTCCTGCGTCGGGAAGGTCTGGTAGGGCACGACATTGGGGTGCGCATTGCCCATGCGTACGGGCACCTCGCCGCCGATCAGGTAGTTGGTGTTCTGGTTGGCGAGCCAGGCGACCTGGGTGTCGAGCAGCGCCATGTCGATGTGCTGGCCGCGGCCGCTGCGATGGCGTTCTTCAATTGCGGCGAGTATCGCCACCGTCGAATACATGCCGGTCATCAGGTCAGCGATGGCGACGCCGGCCTTCTGCGGCCCGCCGCCGGGCAGGTCGTCGCGTTCTCCGGTGATGCTCATCAGGCCGCCCATGCCCTGCACCATGAAGTCGTAGCCGGCGCGGTCCTTCAACGGCCCGTCCTGGCCGAAACCGGTGATCGAGCAGTAGACCAGCCGCGGATTGAGCGCGGACAGCGTGTCGTAGTCGAGACCGTAACGCTTCAGGTCGCCGACCTTGTAGTTCTCGAGCAGGATGTCGGCGCGCTGCGCCAGTTCGCGAGCGAGTGCCTGGCCCTCGGGCTTCGCGATGTCCAGCGTCACCGACTGCTTGCCGCGGTTGGCGCAGAGGTAGTAGGCCGATTCCGCGGTGTCGCGGCCCTCGCGGTCCTTGAGGAAGGGCGGTCCCCAGCCCCGGGTGTCATCGCCCTTGCCGGGACGCTCGATCTTGATCACTTCGGCGCCGAGGTCGGCCAGTGCCTGGCCGCACCAGGGACCGGCGAGGATGCGGCTCATGTCGAGTACGCGCAGGCCCGACAGTGGTCTGTTCATGGGCGTTTTGCGGCGGCGATCAATTTATAGACGCCGGTGTGGTCAGTGCCGGCGGGCAGTTGTGTTTCAGCAGCGCTCCAGAATGCCGCGCAGTGACGGGCGAGGTCAGATGTGGTGCCGGTGGATTCGACCACTTCCAGGGCAGTGCGCACGTCCTTCGCCATCAGGCTGGTCGCGAAACCGGCACCGAAGGCGCTGTTGAGCATCTGCTGCTTGACCTTGTTCTTTGTCGTGTTGTTCATGCCGCTGGAGACATTGATGATGTCGGTCGCCACCGCGGGGTCGAGGCCGAAACGTTCGGCGGCGATGAGGGCTTCGCAGGCGGCGACCAGTCCCGCTGCCGAGACATAGTTGTTCAGTGCCTTGATTGCGTGACCGGCGCCCAGCGGGCCGGCATGGAACAGTTGGCCGCCCATTTTCGCCAACATCGGTTTCACGCGTTCGAAAATCGCCGCGTCGCCGCCGACCATGATCGCCAGCGTCGCCGCGACCGCACCCTTGACGCCGCCCGAGACCGGCGCATCGATGAAGGGTGTGCCGCGCGCGGCGAGCAGGGCGCCGAGATCACGCGTGCCGACCGGTGACGACGAACTCATGTCGATGACCAGCGTGTCCTTCGCTGCGCGTTCGAGGATGCAGTTCTTGAAGCTGTCGTTCGCGCCGCACAACGCAGTGCGCACCGACTTGCCGTCGGGCAGCATGGTGATGATGATATTCGCAGCGGCGCCGAGTTCGGAGAGATTATTCGCAACGGTGACTGCGCCATGTTCGCGCTTTAATGCTGTCGTGCGCGAGGCATCGAGGTCGAACACGACGAGTGTGTAACCCGCGCGGACGAGGTTGCCGGCCATGGGGGTGCCCATGGCGCCGATGCCGGCGAAGCCAATGATGTCTGTCGAGGGATTCATAAATTTATCAATAAAATCATATATTTATAAAGAATCAGTCAAAGGCTTAGCCACAGAGGACACAGAGATCACAGAGAAAAACGTTTGATGCCGTCAGTGAGGCGGGGATTGCCGAAGTTGATCAGCAAGGCCCGATTCAATCCGGTTGCTCGCAGGCAGGACAGTGTTTGTGCGGATGCCACTTCGGGAAGATTTCTCGCCGATTTGAGTTCGATGACCACGCTGTTATCCACGATAAGGTCGATGCGCTGACCGGATATGGTTTTTCCTTTGTACTCGATATCAACCGGAACTTGTCGGGCAAACGGAATTTCCCTCAGTTCGAATTCGCGACACAAGGCCTCCTCGTATACAGATTCCAGTAGCTCCGGCCCCAGAATCCGATGCACCTCAATCGCCGCGCCAATGATCTTTTCAGTAAGCTCATCCATAACGCGGTTTTTCTCTGTGTTCTCTGTGCCCTCTGTGGCTAAGCTTTTTAGCTTTTCAGCCTTTCTTGCCTTTCTTCGCCTCTTCCCGAATCGCCGACAGCGTGGTCCGCGGCGTGATCGCTTCCGGATCGACGCGGCATTCAATCAACGCTGCGGTCTTCGCCGACCATGCACGTTCAAACGCTGCTTCGAAGTCTTCAGTTTTTTCCACCGTCTCGCCATGCAGGCCGTAGGCGCGGGCGAGGGCGGCGAAATCCGGGTTCTTCAACTGCGTGCCGCTGACGTTGCCGGGGAAGTTCTTCTCCTGGTGCATGCGGATGGTGCCGAACATGCCGTTGTTGACGACGATGAAAATGACTTTGGCGTCGTACTGCGCAGCGGTGGCGAGTTCCTGGCCGTTCATCAGGAAACAGCCGTCGCCGGAAAAGGAAATCACCGGACGGTTTGGATGCACGATTTTCGCGGCGACGCCCGAGGGCACGCCGTAACCCATCGCGCCGCTGGTCGGCGCGAGCTGGGTGCGGAAGCAGGGATAGGGATAGAAGCGGTGGACCCAGATGGCGAAGTTGCCGGCGCCGTTGGTGACAATGGTTTCGGTTGGCAGGCGTGTCCGCAGGAAGGCCATTACTTCGCTCATGTTGAGTTTGCCCGGCACCTTGACCGGCTGCTGCCAGGCTTCGAGATCGGCGCGCGCTTCCTTCGTCCACGCGTCCCAGGCCGGCTTCACCGGCGCGAGTTTTTTCGCGGCGGCGGCGAATTCCGGCATGCCGCTGTTGATCAGCAGTTCGCCCTGGTAGACGCGGCCCAGTTCCTCGGCGCCGGCGTGCACGTGCACCAGCTTGTGCGCGGGCTTCGGTATGTCCACCAGCGTGTAGTTGGCGGTGGTCCATTCGCCGAGCCGCGCGCCGACCACCAGCAGCAGATCGCAGGCCTTGATGCGTTCGGCGAGTTTCGGGTTGAGGCCGACGGCAACATCGCCGACGTAATGCGGATCGCGGTTGTCGACCAGGTCCTGGCAGCGGAATGACGCACACACCGGCAGGTTGAAGGCGCGGGCGAAGGCAAGGATGTCCTCGCTCGCCTGTTTGTTCCAGCCGCCGCCGCCGACCATCATCAGCGGTTTTTTCGCCTTGCCCAGCAGGTCGCGCAGCCGGTGCATGTCGAATTCGCCGGGGTTGGCGGCGACGCGCTGATAACGGCCGGCATTCGACGCCGGTGCCATCTCGGTCTGCATGTCTTCCGGCAGCGCCAGCACCACCGGGCCGGGACGGCCCGAGGTGGCGACATGGAAGGCATGGCTGATGTACTCGGCCACGCGGTCGGCGCGGTCGATCTGCGCGACCCATTTGCACATCGGACCAAACATGCGGCGGAAATCGATTTCCTGGAAGGCCTCGCGTTCAACGACGTCGTTGCCGACCTGGCCGATGAACAGGATCAGCGGCGTGGAGTCCTGGAAAGCGGTATGCACGCCGATCGAGGCGTTGGTGGCGCCGGGGCCGCGGGTGACGAAGGCGATGCCCGGTTGGCCGGTGAGCTTGCCGTAGGCATCGGCCATGTTGGTGACGCCGCCTTCCTGGCGGCAGATGATGAATCGAAACTCGTCCTGGCGTTCATGGATTGCGTCGAGCACTGCGAGATAGGACTCGCCGGGCACACCGAACGCAAGATTGGCGCCGTGGGTGATCAGTGAGTCGACGAGGATTTGCGCACCGGTCTGCATCAGCGGGCGCGTGGCGGATTTGGCCGTCATCTGGATTTCCTGGAGTGTGGATCGGGATATTGCGAAGGCCGAAAGCCTAACACGGACACCCTTCTTTTGGCCCTGGGAAAACTGCGCCGGCCGCTATACTGCGCCGGGGAGGAGAGCTCATGGACGAATTCATAAAATGGACTGCGACCGAGGCCGTCGCGCGTCTGCGCAACGGCGAGGTGTCGCCGCTGGATCTGATTGATGTCGCGGAGCGGCGCATCGCCGACACCAATCCGCGGATCAACGCGATAGTAACGCTGTGCCTCGATCGCGCCCGTGACCATGCAAGGCGGCTGATGAACGAGCCGCGCACGGACCGTGCGGCGAATTTCCTGCACGGGCTGCCGATTGCGGTGAAGGACAACACCGATGTCGAAGGCGTGCGCTGTACCTCGGGATCGAAGGTATTCGAAAACCGCATCGCGCCCGGCTCCGACCCGGTGGTGAAACGTCTCGAGGCTCACGGCGCGATTGTGATCGGCAAGACCAATCTGCCGGAGTTCGCCGCCGGCGGTAACACCTTCAACGATGTTTTCGGCGCGACGCGCAATCCCCGGGATACACGGATGAGTGCCAGCGGTTCCTCCGGCGGCAGCGCTGCTGCGCTCGCCGCGGGGCAGGTGTGGCTGGCGACCGGCAACGACTTCGGCGGCAGCATCCGCACGCCGGCGGCGTTCTGCGGCGTCAGTGGCCTGCGACCCAGCCCCGGCATGGTGGCGCGATTGCAGAAGCAGCCCTTCAATCCGCTGTCAGTCGAAGGGCCGATGGCGCGCACCGTCGCCGACGTCGCGCTGATGTTCGATGCCGAGGCCGGTTTCGATGCACGCGATCCGCTGTCGCCGCGTGGTGACCCCTTGCCCTCGTTTGCGCAGTTCGCGGCACGGCCGCAGAAGCCGCGACGTGTCGCCGTCAGCGCCGACCTTGGTGTCGCGCCGGTGGTCGATCGCGAGGTGCGTGCCGGCATTGCCGCAGTCGCTGCGAAACTTGCCGCTGAAGGCGTCATCGTCGAGGAGGCGCATCCGGACCTGAGCGATGCTGCGCGCCATTTTCTGACGCTGCGCGGGGCGGTCTACATCGCGCGCATTGCGCCCCTGCTGGCTGAGAACCGTCACCTGCTGAAACCGGAGGTCATCGAGAATACCGAGTTCGGACTGGGCCTGAGGCTGCAGGACGTGGTTGCTGCCGAGATTGCGCAGGGCGAGATCATCCGCCGCTGTGCCGCCTTTTTCGACAAGTACGATGCGCTGATCTGCCCGGCGACGCTGTGCCCGCCGTTTCCGGTGGAACTGCGTTATCCGGAAAACTGGGATGGCATCGCCTTCGAAGGCTACATGGGCTGGCTGGTGCTGACCTGCGCGGTCACGATGACTGCCTGCCCGGTGTTGGCGCTGCCCGGTGGTTTCACATCCGGCGGTTTGCCGCTCGGCTTGCAGGTGGTGGGACGGCCGCGCGGTGAGGCCGCTTTGTTTGCTCAGGGTTCGTGGCTGGAGCAGTTGATTGCCGCCGACCCGGGTCCGGTCGATCCGCGCTGAGCGGGCGCGCCATGGCTCGGGTGGCATATTTCAGTTGGCGTATATCAGGGCGGGCTGATACTCTCATTTGCTGGAAATCCAGCAAGCGGCTGAGACCCGATCAAAGCCGTTCAACCCATCCCGCGATCGTTTCTGCTGATACGTGTTAAACAATCTCAGCGCGCGCCTGCGCATCGTGCTTGTCGTCGTGGCCTCAACGCTGCCGGTGCTGGCACTGACCTATTATCTCGGCATGCTCGAGCGCGACCGCGTCGAACTGCTTGAACGCGACGAACTCCAGATCATTGCGGAACTGACCGCAAAGCGCCCCGAGCAACTGATCGAGGGCGCACGTCACCTGCTGTCATCGGTCGCCCTTAATCTTGATAGCCTGATGGAAACGCGGCGCGGCTGCCGGGACTACTTCAGGCGGCTGGTCGATGGCCTTGACGGAAGCTTTCGCGCGGCGGGACTGATACTTCCCGACGGCGAGCTCTACTGCAACTCCGCGCTCGAAGCGGATGGCCCATTGGTCAATGTGGGCGACCGCCAGTATTTCCGCTCTGCGCTCAGCACCGGCGAGTTTGCCGTTGGCGATTTTCAGGTGGGCCGCCTCAGCGGCCAATCGGGCATCAACTTTGCCTATCCGGTTGCCAGCCAAGATGGGGGTCTCCGCGCCGTGCTGTTTCTCGGTCTCAACCTCGAGAAGTTCATCGAGCAGGGGCAGTCGCGCCGGGAGTCGGTATTCCAGCGCTATGAAGACCGCCTGATTACGATCTACGACCGGAACGGCATCGTGCTGGCCCAATATCCGCATCTGCGCTACAAGATCGGACAGAAGAGCCCGAACCCCGCAGTGAACGAGGCGCTGGCGACGCCGGCTGCGCGCATTTTCAAGGCAAATGACCAGTTTGGCGTGCCGCGGCTGTATGCAGTCGAGAATGTCGGGAAGGATGCAGACGGCAACGGACTGTTGCGCGTGATCGTCAGCCAGCCGCTTGCTGCGCTGCATGTTCATGCGGAGCGCATGGCGCGTACCACCGCGATCGGCATCCTGCTGGTGATGACTCTGGTGATCGCGCTGGCCTGGTTCGGTGCGGGCGCGATTGTGCTGCGCAGCTTCAGGCGGCTGCTCAAGACTGCGGACAGGCTGCGCAACGGGGATTTCACGGCACGTACCGGTCTTGGCAAGGGGCGCGAGGAGTTGGCCCAGGTCGGCGCTGCCATCGATGCAATGGCCGAGCAGTTGCAGATTCGCGATCTCAAGTTGCAGGAGGTGATGCAGCAACTTAACGAGTTGGCAGTGACCGATCAACTGACCGGCTTGCCCAACCGCCGCTATCTCTGGGACCGGCTGAGTGCCGAGTTGATGCGGGCACGGCGCAAGGACGCACCCCTGTCGGTGCTGCTCTTTGACATCGACCATTTCAAGGACTTCAACGACCGCTGGGGGCACGAGGCCGGCGATCTGGTGCTGCGCAACGTCGCACATGCAATCCGCAGGGTTGTGCGCGGTTCCGACATTGTGGCTCGCCATGGCGGCGAGGAATTTGTCATTGTCCTGCCCGAGGCCGGGGAAGACATTGCGCTGCTGCGCGCTGAAGAGTTGCGCCGCGAGATTTCCGCGCTGCGGCTGACCTTCGGCGGCGAAGCGTTGGGAACGATTACGGTTTCAGTCGGCGTCGTGTGCAGTCGCCATGGCAGCAGTAGCGCGGAAGATCTGGTGCGCGCTGCGGACCATGCGATGTACGAGGCGAAGCAGGGTGGCCGCGATCGCGTGGTGCTGGCGGCGGCGCGCTGAGCGGCGGAACGGTGTACAAAAAAACCCCGGCTTGCGCCGGGGAAAAACAGGGGTTCTTTTCGCTGCCCTCGTTGGAGGAGTACTGCAGAAATAAGTTTGTCGGAACTGCGAAGAAGGGTGTGCTTGTCCTTATTTGACCCGCATGCCGATTTCGTGACCGGCGGCCGCGCCGGCACCAGCGCCGATCACGGTACCCGCAGTGCTTCCGGTCAATGCAGAGCCGATCACGCCACCCACCACTGCGCCGGCGGTTGCGCCCACCTGGGCATTGGTCGGGGTGCTTGAGCAGGCACTCAGCGCCAGTGCGCCGGTAACCATCGCGGCAGTGATCAGTCGGTTGTTCATGTTCATACGCTTGTCGTAGATCTGTCGGGTATTGGCATTGCAGGCTTCGTGCCAGATGGGGAATATCAATAAAAACAAATAGTTACCTCGATCTGCGAGTAAGTGGATTGTCGCCATGCAGCGACGATCGCCGACGACTGTCTGTAACCTATTGATTTTATTAAAAATATTTGTCTCTCCGCGGAGACGGCTGGACAGTTGCACTGCTGTGACTTTTTTCCATGCCGCGAAATCGCCGCTGCCGTCCGAACTTCGACGGACCTGGTACCTGATCGACCGCCCATCGCCCACGGGTCCGCGCCGGTCGGCCTTGCTGCGGGCACGACTTGTGCAACTGCCCTTCCGTGCAATACCGGAGACTGCAAAGGAGGTGCTCCATGAACATTCTGCTGATTCTGCTGCTGGTCTATTTCGGACTGATCGTCCTGTGGTCGGGTGGCCGCCTGCGTACAACGCTGCGCGAGTGCTTGCGCCAGACCTTCGCCGAAGCCGGAAATTCCTGCACGGCTGTTACCATCGAAGCCACCATGCCGCCCCGTCGCACATCCTGCCGTGACTGAAGCTGTCCGCAGCAGCCTCGCGCCGGGCGTGCGGCCACGTGAAGTCTGGTCATGGGCGATGTACGACTTCGCCAACTCCGGTTACACCACGGTGGTCATTACCGCGGTGTTCAGCGCCTATTTCGTCGCCGAGGTTGCCGGCAACGCGCCCTGGGCGACCTTTGCCTGGACCGCGGCGCTGGCGCTGTCCTACGCGCTGATCATGGTCACCGCGCCGCTGATCGGCGCCTGGGCCGATGCACGCGCTGCGAAGAAGCAGCTGCTTGCCGCGACGACGCTGGGCTGCATCACTTTCACTGCTGCGCTCGCCTGCATCGGCCGCGGCGACGTTGCGGCTGGCATTGCGCTGATCGTGCTGTCCAATTTTTTCTTTGGCACCGGTGAAAACCTGATAGCTGCCTTCCTGCCGGAAATTGCCGAGGGTGAAGCGCTGGGGCGGGTTTCCGGATGGGGCTGGAGCCTCGGCTACTTCGGCGGCCTGGTGGCGCTCGGCATCTGCCTCGCCTACGTGACCCACGCCCAGGGCCAGGGCGCAACCGCTGTCGAATTCGTGCCGGTGACCATGCTGATCACCGCGGCGATTTTCGCGCTTGCCAGCCTGCCAACGTTTTTGTTCCTGCGCGAGCGCGCGCAGCCGCAGGCCGATGCCGGCACTGCGATGCGCGCGGCTTTTGCGCGGCTTGCCGAAACGCTGCGCACTGCGCAGCGCTACCGCGACCTGCGGCGCTTCCTCGTCTGCCTGGTGTTCTACCAGGCGGGCATCCAGACGGTAATCGCGCTGGCGGCGATTTATGCGCAGCAGGCGATGGGCTTCAGCACCCGCGACACGATTTTGCTGATCCTTGTCGTCAACGTCACCGCAGCGATCGGCGCTTTTGGTTTCGGCTATGTGCAGGACCGCCTCGGCCATGTGCCGACGATCATCCTGACGCTCGCGGGCTGGATCCTCACCGTGCTGCTGGCCTGGATGGCCGAGGGAGCGGCGCTGTTCTGGGTGGCGGCGAATCTCGTTGGCCTTTGCCTCGGCTCCAGCCAGTCGGCCGGTCGAGCGCTGGTCGGCTATCTCAGTCCGCCGGGCCGTCAGGCCGAGTTCTTCGGCTTGTGGGGACTTGCGGTGAAGCTGTCTTCCATCCTCGGGCCTCTGACCTACGGCGCGGTGACCTGGATGTCCGGCGGTGACCACCGGCTGGCGATCCTGATTACCGGCAGCTATTTCGTGATTGGCATTTTCATCGTCGTTGGCGTCGATGCGGCGCGGGGACGTGCGGCCAGTGGCGCCGCTATGGGCGGCGGAGAAGCCGGCCGATAGATATAGAATGGGTTCATACGATCCGCGGCGCTTGCCGACCGACGGACGCAGACACGGGGACAGGGGATAGGGGAATACAAGATGCTCGGCTTCCTGAAGGGCGAGAAGATCGATCATCCGATGGCCGATGCGAAAAAGGCCCGGGAGATCGTGGATGAACTGCCAGCCGATCCGCTGAAGGCGCTGGCGGAAATCACCCATTGGCTGGAGACGCTGCGCGATACGAAATCCTTCCGCGTCGAGCGCCTGTTCGAGAACATCGACCTGCTTGATGCGGCGGCGAAGAACCACCAGCGCCGTTTGGCACAGGATTATTTCGGCACCGCGCGCCAGCAGAAATTCCAGGAACACCGGTTGTGGAGTGGCAGCTATGCCTTCTGGAAGGCGTTGAGCGAGGCTTATCTCGAATGCGTCGCCCGCTTCGAGTCCGGACAGACCGGCACTGCAATCCGCAAAAGCCTGCCCGTGATCGTTGCCCGCACGCTGCGCGCGATGACTCTGCAACTGAAATGGATACTCGTACGCTACGGGCCGGTCGAGCCGCGGGTGTGGGCCGACATCGGCCGTCTCTACCAGGTGGCGGAAGCTGCGGGTTTTGCCGACGCGGTGATCCAGATCTATCCCGGTTCGCATGGCGGCGGTTCGGTGCGCCAGGAACTGCTGAAGGGGCTGATGCTGAGCGTGTCCTCGACCGACGGTCTGAGCCCCCTGCGCCAGGAACTCGCGGAACGCGCGGTGGCGCATTTCTCGACAGGCTTCCGCATCGCGCGAGAGCCCGGTTCCGGCTGCGGCTATGCCTTCGACATTGCCGGCGGCAAGCCGCCGTTCCGCGTGATCGGTGGCAAGCCACTCCTAGCCACGGCCCGCTTTTTCGGCGCCGGTGATGCGCTGGCGGAATTGCAGAAAGTCGAGGCGGCGATTCGCGAGACCGGCGCGATTCCCTCCGGCGTGCACCTCGGCGGCAGCTACGAAAAGGCTGTGGTGCTGCCGGTGCTGGCCCACCTGGGCACGTACTGGTCAGACGATGCGCCGGCGCGCGGCGCCGAGCGCCGGCACACGGCGACCCGCATGACGGTGCTGCACGGCATGGGGGAAATCCTGCGCGTGCTGGATCCCGCGAACAGCGACGACCTTGACTTCAGCGCACCGGCTGCGGAGGCAAGCACTGCCGAGAGCTGGATCGTCGAGAATGTCAGCGATGGTGGCTATGGCGCGATCATCCCGGCGGCGAAAAGCGACTGGGTGCGTGTCGGTGCGCTGGTCGGCGTCAAGACCGAAGTGGCGAAACACTGGGGCGTCGGCATTGTCCGCCGCGTCACTCGTGACGAGCATCAACAGCGCCGCGTCGGTGTGCAACTGCTGTCGAAAATCGCGATCCCGGTGCGTATCGGCAAGTCCGGTGGCGCGTTTTCGCCCGCGCCGGCTGAAGCACCGGATTCGGCGCTGCTGCTGTCGACGACACCGGACAGCCGTGGCGAGATCGGACTGGTGCTGCGCGAAAGTAACTACAACGCCCGCGACAGCCTCGACATGGTCGTCAACAACAAGCCGTATCTGCTGATGCCTTCGCACCTCGCCGAAGGTGGCGAGGATTTCGACTGGGCGATGTTCAAGGTCATGGCGCGCAGCGCTTGAGCCGCAATGCCGGATAACTCGCCGGTAGCGTCAATTTGCTGAGCCAGCTGCATGCAGGGGCCTGCCACCGGCCAGAAAAGATTGTGTAGAGAGATCGTGAATGCAAAGTAAAAGTAAAAGCGTGTTGAACCCTGTTCTGCAGATCCGCTCCGCGCTGCCTGCGGACTTTGAGCAATGGCTGCCGCTGTGGGAGGGCTACAACAGCTTCTACAAACGCACGGTGCCGGCAGAGGTGACGCGAACCACCTGGGCGCGGTTTTTTGATGCCTACGAGCCGATGCATGCCGTGGTCGCCGAGCAGGATGGCCGGCTTCTCGGACTGGTGCACTACCTTTTCCACCGCAATACTGCGATGCTGGCGCCGGTGTGTTATCTGCAGGATCTGTTCACGGTTGTGAATTCGCGCGGGCAGGGTGTCGGCCGCGCGCTGATCGAGGCTGTTTACGAACGCGCGCAGGCGGCGGGATCGCCGCGGGTGTACTGGATGACGCAGGAAGACAACGCAACGGCGCGGCGACTCTACGACGGCGTCGCAGAGTATTCAGGATTTATCCAGTACCGCCGCCAGTTCTGATTCGGAAAGGCCTCTCCCGGATTCCGCTTCGCTCCCTCCGGGCTACAACCCTTTTTTGGCATGGATAGTGGGCTATGTGCGTAGCCCGGAGGGAGGCCGCAGGCCGGAGTCCGGGACTGCGGTGGCCTACATCAAGGACTTCCCCGGATTCCGCTGCGCTCCATCCGGGCTACAAGCCGGGGACGGGCTTCAGGCCAGCTTGGTAACTCCCGCCGCAGCCATGCGCTGGATGTCGGCGTCGCTGTAACCGACTTCGTGCAGGATTTCCGCACTGTGTTCGCCGAGCCGCGGCGCCGGGCGGTGCGGCATCGGGTCCGCGCCTGACCAGTGGCTGGCCAGCGTCATCTCGCGCAGCCGGCCCTCGCTCGGATGTTCCGAGGTCTTGAAGAAGCCGGTGGCGGCGAGGTGCGGGTCGGCGAGTACGTCGCCCACGGTTTTCATCGGCGCCGACGGAATGTCGGCCTCGCGCAGCAGCTTTTCCCACTCGGCGTTGCTGCGTTGTTGCAGATGCTCGGCGGCGAAGGCGTAGACCTCGGCGATGTTGCGCGAGCGTGCCTCGTGGCTGCCGAAGCGCGGATCCTGCTCGAACATCTCCGGGCGGCCGACCAACCCGAGGAAGGCGCGCCAGTGCTTGTCGTTGTAAATCAGCACACACATATAGCCGTCCTTCGTGCGGTAAGGCGCGCGGTGCTCGGCCAACATGCGTGCGTAGCCATAGCCGCCCTCCGGCGGGTCGAAGGTGAAGCCGCCCATGTGGTCGGCGAGCACCATCTGGGTCACGGTTTCGAACATCGGGACTTCCACCGACTGGCCCTTGCCGGTGCGGCTGCGCGCAAACAACGCGGTGGTGACGGCATTGACCGCAGCGAGTCCGGTGATGCGATCGGCGATTGCCAGCGGCGCGTAGCGCGGGCTCGATGCACCGGCCTCGTGAAACAGCGCCGGCATCGCCGACATGCCCTGGATCAGGTCGTCGTAGGCGGGCTGCGCGGCATAGGGCCCGCGCTGACTGAAGCCATAGGCACCGACATAGATGATCTGCGGATTGATCGCGGTAACGTCCTCGTAGGAAAGCTTCAGCCGCTTCATCGCCTGCGGCCGCACGTTGTAGAACAGCACGTCGGCGGTCTTCAGCAGCTTCTGCAGTGCCTCCAGTCCCTCGGGCTTCTTCAGGTCGAGCACGATCGAGCGCTTGTTGCGGTTGTGGTGCAGGTAGATGTGACCCATCGCCGGATGCTTCATCGGCGCGATATGGCGCAGGATGTCGCCGTCGGGCGGCTCGACCTTGACGACGTCGGCGCCAATGTCGCCGAGCAGTTGCGTCGCAAATGGTCCCATCACCACCGAACTCAGGTCGATGATGCGCACGCCATCCAGGGGTTGGGTCATCCGGTTGTCTCCAGTTGGGGAATTCGATGCCGGAGCGGAGGCCGGACCGATCAAGGCCGTCATTCTACAAAATTGCCGGGCGGAAGCGAGGGCAGCTGCGGGCCTTGCGCTAGAATTCGTGCATTCCCGGGCACCGTGCCCGCTCCCGGAAGGCCATGGAACTCACTCTCGAACAGTACGAAAAGCTGAATCCGCGTTGCGAAATCGAGCATGAGGGCGTCAGCATGCTGTTTTCGACGCCCAGCGCGTTGACCCGCTGGCGGGTCGAGTCCATCCACGACAAGGAGCCGTGGACGCTGGAATGGATCGCCGGTTTCCAGCCCGGTGACATCCTCGTCGACTGTGGCGCCAATGTCGGCATGTACACGATCTGGGCCGCGGCGACCCGTGGCACCCGGGTCTATGCTTTCGAGCCGGAATCCCAGAACTATGCGCTGCTCAACCGCAACATCCAGAACAACCAGTTGCAGGACAGGGTCAAGGCCTATTGCATGGGGCTGTCGGACAAGGCGGGCCTCTTCGACCTGCACATGGCTGACATGCGCGTCGGTGGTTCCTGCCATGCGGTGGACGAGGCACTGGATGCCTTCCTGCGCCCGCTCAAGTCTGTGTTCAGTCAGGGCTGCATCGCTGCTACGTTGGACGATCTGGTGGCCACCGGCGCGATCCCGGTGCCCAACCACTTCAAGATCGACGTCGACGGCTTCGAGCACAAGGTTGTTGCGGGAGCGGCGCAGACACTGAGCAATCCGGCACTGCGCTCGGTGCTGATCGAGACCAACCAGAATCTGGAGGAGCACCGCGCGATGGTGCGTGAGCTCAATGTGCTGGGCCTGAAACACGATCCCGCTCAGGTCGCGCGGGCCGAGCGCAAGTCAGGGGCTTTCAAGGGAGTTGCCGAACATGTATTCCGCCGCTGAACTGCAGCTGGCCTATAAGGTTGGAAACGCGCCTTTCGGCATGTTTCCCTATCCGCATTTGTACATCAACGACGTGTTCCCCGCCGATTTCTACCAGCAGTTGCAGCACAACCTGCCTGATCCTGCGGCGATGCGCCCGATCGAGGAAGTGCGCGCGGTGAGGGGGTACAAGGAGCGTTTCGTGCTCGGTCTGAACGAGGCCAGCCTCGCGACCCTGCCCGCCGGGAAGCGCGAATTCTGGTCGGATTTCGCCGGCTGGCTGGTGGGTGCGAATTTCCGTTCACTGGTGTTGACCAAGTTCCAGTCCTTCATCAACCAGCGCTTTGCAGGGGGCAGCGACTTCGAGCTCTATGACGAGGCGCTGCTGGTGCAGGACATCACCAACTACAAGCTGGGGCCGCATACCGACGCTCAGCACAAGGTCGTAACCATGCTGTTCTACCTGCCGGCCGACGCCTCGCAGAAACATCTCGGCACCTCGATGTACCTGCCCCACGACGAGAGCTTCCGCTGTCCCGGAGGGCCGCACCACGCGAGGGAGAAATTCTCGCTGCTGCACACCAATCCGTTCCTGCCCAACACGATGTTCGCGTTCTTCAAGACCGACAATTCTTTCCATGGCGTCGAGCCGGTGGCCGATCCCGACTGCCGGCGCTGGCTGCTGCTCTACGACATCTACGTGAGACCAGTCGCGGCCGGGCGGCCGCAGCCGGCTGCTGCACCCGAGGTGACGCCGAAACTGAAGTTTTCTTTTTAGGAAGTCCGGGAACGGGCTGCAGCGCGCGGGCTCAGCCCAGTACCTTCACCAGCCAGCGGCTGATGTCGGCGACTTCTTCCATGCACACCGAGTGCTGCATCGGATACTCCTGCCACTCGATGGCGTAGCCGGACTGATTCAGCAGGTCGTGCGAATTGCGGCCCATCGCGTAAGGCACCACCGGATCCTGGGTGCCGTGGGCCATGAACACGGACGTGGCCTTGTTGGCCGGCGCCGCTTCCTGCACGAAGCTTTCGGCGAGCGGCAGGTAGGTTGACAGTGCCATCACGCCGGCGAGTTTTTCGGGATGGCGCAGCCCCGTGTGCAACGCGATCGCGCCGCCCTGCGAAAACCCGGCGAGCACGATGTTGCCGCTGCTGATGCCGCGGGTATTCTCGCGGGTAATCAGTTCGCCGATCTGCGCCTGCGACTCGCGCACGCCCTTCTCGTCCGCCTTGCGCGAGCTTCCCTCAAGGTCGCCGAAAGCAATGTCATACCAGGCACGCATCCGGTGGCCGTTGTTGATCGTCACCGCGCGCACCGGCGCATGCGGAAACACGAAACGGATGCCCGGCGCACCGGCGAGATCCAGTTCGTTGACGATGGGCACAAAGTCATTGCCGTCCGCGCCGAGGCCGTGCATCCAGATCACGGTGGCGACGGGGTTTTTGGAGGTTTCGAGTTCGATGGTTTCGAGGAGTGTGGTCATGGGGAAGACGAATTTACAGGATGGACAGGATTTGCAGGATAAACCCCATGCAACGATCAGCTTGCTTTTATCTTGTGAATCCTGTCCATCCTGTAATTGAATTAAAGATTTTTTCTGTGGCTAGGGGATTTGCTTTTGCCGTACTGCTGACTTCGGCCTGAACGCCTTGCACACTGCGTCATTCGTCTCGATGTACGGGCCGCCGATGAGGTCGATGCAGTAGGGCACGGCGGCGAAGATGCCGTGAACCAGCGGCTTGCCGGTCTCGTCCTTCAGGCCTTCGAGGGTTTCCTTGATCGCTTTGGGCTGGCCGGGCAGGTTGATGATCAGGGCGCCTGCCTTGGGTTCAAGATTGGAGCGGCGAAAGCGGATCACCGCGACCTGCCGCGACAGGATCGCGGTGGGCACAAACTTCAGGCTGACCTGGCGCATCTGCTCGCCGAATCCGGGCATTTCCTTGTCGCCCACGGCGAGTGTCGCCTCCGGTGTGACGTCGCGCAGCGCGGGACCGGTACCGCCGGTGGTCAATACCAGATGGCAACCTTCGCGGTCCACCAGCTCACTCAGCGTCGCTTCGATCACCGGGCGTTCGTCGGGGATCAGCCGCGTCACCGCACGCCAGGGCGGATCGCTGATGGCCTGTCTGAGCCATTCTTCCAGCGCCGGCAGGCCTTCGTCCTGGTAGACGCCTTGCGAAGCGCGGTCGCTGACGGAGACGAGTCCGATGACGAGCTGTTCTGCGGGGTTCGACATGGCGCGGATTATAACTTCAGGCTGCTGCGTCGCCGGCAGGCTCCCGAGCCTCCAGCACGGATTTGATCATCTGGAACAGCGCACGGAAATGTTTCGGCGGCTTGCCGCGAGCGCGCTCCTCGGCGGTGTTGCGGATAAGTGTGCGCAGTTGCTGGCTGTCGGTGCCCGGATGGGCGGCGATGAACTCGGCGACCGCTGCCGGGTCCTCGAGCAGGCGCTCGCGCCAGCGCTCGATGCGGTGCAGCCGCGCGGTTTCCGCGGCCGATGTCGAACGGAAGCCGTCGAGCTTCTCGCGGATCGGCGCCGGATCGACCTGGCGCATCAGCTTGCCGATGTACTGCAACTGGCGCCGCCGCGCGCCGTTCGCGCGCAGCTTGCGCGCCTCGGCCACCGCCGCGTGCAGGCTTTCCGGAAGTTCCATGCCGGCCAGTTGCTGGTCGTTGAGTTCGATCAGTTCGGCGCCGATGTCCTGCAGCGCGGTCATCTCGCGCTTGCGCTGGCTCTTGCTCGGCAGATCGTCGAAATCGGGAGTGTCTTCCACGGGAGGCAATGTCGAAAATGAAGCTGTTATGATAACGCCCTTTCTGCGCCGGCCCTTCCCGGCGTTCTGTAAAACCATGGCATTACGACCCGAATCCAGACACGCATCCCGGCCTTTCTCCCACGACAGGGCTGCGCTGCAGCAACTCGTCAGCGACGCACTTGACTACGCGCGCAGCCGCGGTGCGAGCGCTGCCGACGCCGAGGCCACCGAGGGTTATGGCCAGACCGTCACCGCGCGTCAGGGCGAAGTCGAAACCATTGAGTACAACCGCGACAAGGGCATCGGCGTCAGCGTCTACGTTGGCAAACAGCGCGGGCATGCCAGCAGTTCAGACTTTTCGCCGCAGGCAGTGCGCGACACCGTTGATGCGGCGCTGGCCATTGCGAAATACACCGCTTCCGACGATTGCGCCGGGCTTGCCGATCCCGACACGCTGGCGCGCGAGTTCCCGGACCTCGACCTGCTCCATCCCTGGGAAATGCCGGTGGAGCGCGCGATCGAGATGGCCAAGGCCTGCGAGGCTGCCGGCTTCGCAGTGGACAAGCGCATCAGCAATTCCGAGGGTGCGACGGTATCCACCCAACAGTCGCATTTCATCTACGGCAATACTCACGGTTTCCTCGCCGGCTATCCGAGTTCGCGCCACAGCATCTGGTGCGCACTGATCGCCGGCAAGGGCGATGGCATGCAGCGCGACGACTGGTACGACACCCAGCGCGATCCGGCCGATCTGCCGGCGCCGGAACTCATTGGTCGCAGGGCCGGCGAACGCGCGGTGGCGCGGCTGAAGGCGCGCAAGATTGCGACGCAGCAGGTACCGGTGCTGTTCGAGTCCGGCGTTGCCGCCAGCCTGATGGGGCATTTCGTGTCGGCGGTATCCGGTGGCAGCCTCTACCGCAAATCTTCCTTCCTGCCCGAAAGCCTGGGCAAAGCCGTGTTTGCGCCGATCGTGCAGATGCGCGACCTGCCGCTGATTCCCAAGGGCATCGCCAGCGGTGCCTTCGACGAAGAAGGCGTCGCCACTCAGACCCGCGACATCGTCACGGACGGCATCGTGCAGGGCTATTTTCTTGCCACCTATTCGGCGCGCAAGCTCGGCATGAAATCCACCGGCAACGCCGGCGGCAATCACAACCTGCTGATGCAGGACACCGGCGAGGACTTCGCCGCGCTGCTGAAAAAAATGGGCACAGGCCTGCTCGTCACCGAGTTGATGGGGCAGGGCGTCAACGCGGTCACCGGCGACTACTCTCGCGGCGCCGCCGGCTTCTGGGTGGAGAACGGCGTGATTGCCTATCCGGTAGAGGAGATCACCATCGCCGGAAACCTGAAGGACATTTACCAGCACATTGTCGCCATCGGCAACGATGTATCGCGGCGCAGCTCGCGCCAGTGCGGCTCCATACTGGTCGAGAGCATGACCCTCGCCGGAACATAAAATAGTGTTTAAAATCAATTAGTTAAACAAAATCACTGCGGAGGATCCATGCAACGGCGTTCATTCCTGAAGAAGGCGGGTCTCGGCGTTGCGGCCGGCGCGGTGGCTGCGCCGGCAATCGTGCGCGCGCAGCCGAACATCCAGTGGCGGCTGGCTTCGAGTTTTCCGAAAAGCCTCGACACCTTGTACGGCGCGGCTGAAATTCTCTCGCGCCGCGTGTCCGAGGGCACCGAAGGCAAGTTCCAGATTCGCGTGTTTGCCGCCGGTGAAATCGTTCCCGGCCTGCAAGTGCTGGATGCCGTGCAGAACGGCACCGTGCAGTGTGGCCACACCGCGCCCTATTACTACATCGGCAAGGATCCGGCCTTCGCTTTCGCCACGGCGGTGCCCTTCGGACTCAACGCGCGCCAGCAGAATGCGTGGATGTACTACGGCGGAGGCAAGGAGGCCGTGGCCGATCTGTTCAAGGAATACGGCTGCCTGCAGTTTCCCAGCGGCAACACCGGCGTGCAGATGGGCGGCTGGTTCCGCAAGGAGATCAAGTCGACCGCTGACCTCAAGGGCCTGAAGATGCGCGTCGCCGGGCTCGCCGGCCAGGTGCTGGCGAAGCTCGGTGTCGTCGGCCAGCAGCTTGCCGGCGGCGAGATCTACCAGGCCCTCGAGCGCGGTACCATCGATGCGGCGGAATGGGTCGGCCCCTACGACGACGAAAAGCTCGGCTTCCAGAAAGTCGCGAAGTACTACTACTACCCCGGCTTCTGGGAAGGCGGGCCGCAGCTGTCGACCATCGTCAACATCAAGCAATGGGAGTCGCTGCCCAAACACTACCGCTCGATTTTCGAATCCGCCTGCGCCGAAGCCAATGTGCACATGCTCGCCAGTTACGACGCGAAGAATCCGGAAGCGCTTAAACGGCTGGTCGGTGGCGGCGCGCAACTGCGTCAGTTCCCGCGACCAGTGATGGAGGCGGCGCAGAAGGCGGCCTTTGAGATCTACGACGAAGCCGCGAAAAAAAGCGCGCACTTCCGCCGCATCTATGCGCAATGGCTGAAATTCCGCAGCGACCAGTTTCTGTGGTTCCGCGTCGCCGAGATGAGCTACGACAATTTCACCTTTACCAGCACGGCGCGGCCGACGGCGAAGAAATAGAGGTGCCCTGTGGCTCTGCGGGACATGGACCGGGAGCGCCTGACAAAACGACCTGTACCCGTAGCCCGGAGGAAGGCCGAAGGCCGGAGTCCGGGGCCGCGGCAGCCTGTGGCGACACTGACCCGGATTCCACTTCGTTTCATCCGGGCTTCTGTCCCGTGATGCGCTTACCTTTACGGTAGAGGAGAGCAACATGCTAAAAGCAGCACTTCACGGCCTCGGACGCTGGGGCAATCGCCTGACCGACTCGGTCAAGGCCAGCAGCAAAATCCGCATCGTCAAGGGCGTGTCGCGCGAGCCTTCGCGCCATGCCGAGTTCACGCAGAAGTACGGTGCGGTCGTCGTTGCCGACTACGCCGAGGTTCTGCGCGACCCGCAGATACAGGCTGTGGTGCTCGCAACGCCACACACCCAGCATCATGCGCAGATCATCGCCGCGGCGCGCGCCGGCAAGCATGTCTTCGTCGAGAAGCCGCTGACGCTGAAGCGCGCCCATGCCGAGGAAGCGGTCGAGGCCTGCAGCAAGGCCGGCGTCACGCTGGGTATCGGCTTCAACCGCCGCCACGCGCCGGCCTTTGTCGAAATGCGCCGGCGCGTCGCCGCCGGTGACATCGGCAAGGTCCTGCACGTTGAGGCGAATTTCTCCGGTCCCTCGGGCTGGCAGCTGAAACCCGGCGCATGGCGCTCTTCGCGCATCGAATCTCCCGCCGGCGGCATGACCCCGCGTGGCGTGCACACGCTGGATGCGATGATCCAGCTCGCCGGACCGGTGGCCGAGGTCTGCGCCCACAGCAGCCGGCGCGCGCTCACCGCCGACATCGAGGTCGACGACACCACGGCGATGCTGTTCCGCTTCGCCACCGGCGCCACCGGCCAGCTGACCACAATCTCCGTCACCGGCGAGCTGTGGCGGGTGCATGTCTTTGGCAGCAAGGGTTGGCTGGAGATGCGCGGCGATACCGGTCTCGAATTCCTCGGCAATGACGGCAAGGGCGAACGCCTCGCGCTGCCTGCGGTGGACAAGGAGCAGCTGACGCTGGAGGCCTTCGCCGATGCAGTGGCTGCGGGGCAACCCTGCGTGGTGCCAGCGGAAGAGGCGATCAACGGCGTGGCGACGCTGGAGGCGATCATCGCCTCGGCGGAAGGCGGCAGACCCGTCACCGTGGCCTGATCACTGCGCGCCACGGCGGCGGCGTCCGATCCGGTGGCGTGCTATAAGAAAACCGCCCTGAACAACCGCACGCCGCGGCCCCGCGCCCGCGGCTTTTTGCCTTGCCGATTCATCTCACACTCGCGCTGACGTTCTTCAATTTCACCGGCAACAACGCCATGCGCGTGTTGCTGACGCTCTACGCACTGCACCTAGGCGCTTCCGCCACCACTGTCGGCCTCATCGGCGGCCTGTTGTTCGTATTTCCGGTGCTGCTGTCCTGGGTCATTGGCGGGCTCGCCGACCGCAAGGCCGCGAGTGGCATCCTGATGTTCGCCGCCTGCTGTGCCGGGGCGTCGTTGCTGCTGATGTATTTTTTCCCGTCGCTGAAGATGTTCTATGCCGCCGCCGCACTCAACGGGCTCGCGCTGTCCTTGTTCCACGTCACGCTGCAGAACCTGATCGGCAATCTCAGCACCCCGAAAAGCCGCGCCCGCAATTTCGCCAACTTCAGCATGATCGGCGCTGCCACCAGCTTCGCCGGACCGCTGATGGTGGGGCTGGCGATCGACCATTTCGGCTACGACTGGGCCTGCCTCGCCACCGCTGCGCTGTCACTGGTGGTGATCGGCCTGCTGTTCGCCTTCGGCCGCCATCTGCCGCCGGCCCGCGGCCGCATCAAGGGTGATACGGCGCCGCGTGCGCTGCTCGACCGCAGCGTCGTTGTCATGCTGGTCACTGGTGGACTGGTGCAACTCGGTTACGACCTGTTCCAGTTCTACGTGCCGATCCACGGCCACCGGCTGGGCCTCTCGGCTTCGGCCATCGGCGGCGTGCTGGCGACGCTGGCAGTTGCGGTGTTTGTCGTGCGCACCTTCCTCGCAAAGCTGGTCGACAAATACCCCGGCGAGAAGTTGCTGATCTGGGTGTTTTTGACCGGTGCCGTCGGCTTCGCGCTGGTGCCCTTCGCCGGAAATGCCTGGACCCTCGGCGCCATCGCCTTCGGCTTCGGCCTCGGCATGGGCATCGGCATCCCGCTGACGGTGATCCTGATGTTCGCCAACTCCGCCGAAGGCCGCTCCGGCCAGACGCTGGGCC
The DNA here is from genome assembly GCA_030684405.1 of Burkholderiales bacterium. Lineage (GTDB taxonomy): Bacteria > Pseudomonadota > Gammaproteobacteria > Burkholderiales > SG8-41. The sequence continues at coordinate 199,428 of JAUXYA010000005.1, forward strand.
TGCGCCTGACCGTCAACAACGCCGTGCGCATGAGCGGCCCGATGGCTTTCGGCGCAATCGGCGCGGTGGTGGGGGTGTCGGGGGTGTTCTGGTTGCTGGCGGGGGTGATGCTGGGGGGTGGCGCGTTGGCTAAATTCCAGCTTAAAAAGTAGCTTAGAGCTACCGTCAGGGCTATGTGTTATTACAGGGCACCTATTTCTTATTTTGTTGGGTTTGGTCTTTGAACCGCAACGCTTATAACGCCGCTCCCAATGCCATTAAATGCCTATTACTCTGCAGAAATCCCCGCATTTATTAATGCGGCACCTGAAAGCATTCTTGGTACGCTTTCCGCAAATAGTGCTTTTTCAGTTGAAACGGGCCAACGTGATGCGTGGGTAGAACAGATTGAAGTTTTAAGGGGTGCGCTTAGAGGTCTAAGGGGATGGGTTCTTCTCGAGTTCATTGTCCCTCGCATCGGAAGTCGAATTGATGTTGTTCTATTGATTGGGCCACTAGTATTTGTTGTTGAATTTAAGGTTGGCGAGAAACACATAAAGCGAGACGATTTAAATCAAGTATGGGATTACGCGCTGGACTTGAAGAATTTTCATAAAGGTAGCCACCATTCGCCAATTATTCCGATTCTAGTCGCGACAAATTACACCAATTCGGACTCTGAGCTGGGTTTGCGGTATCAAGACAATGTTTTTCCTCCCATCAAAAGTAATTCCACGGAGCTTGGTCGGATTATCCGTAAGGCACTCGATGGCCTTGGGGGTGTTGCAATTGATGTAAGTGCATGGATTAGTGCTCCATATCTTCCAACGCCTACGATTATTGAGGCCGCCCAGGCACTCTATTCTCAGCATTCTGTGGAAGCCATTGCGCGGCACGATGCGGGTGCTAGAAATCTAAAAATAACGTCGCAAAGAATTGATAGTCTCGTTGAATTTGCGCAGCAAAAGAGACGCAAGGTAATCATCTTTGTAACTGGGGTTCCGGGAGCGGGAAAAACCCTTGTTGGACTAAATGTAGCCACCAAAAAAAGAGATCCTGATCAGCCCACTCATGCAGTATTTTTGTCTGGGAACGGGCCACTTGTCGCGGTCCTCAGGGAGGCACTAACCCGAGATGAGGTAATCAGGCTTCGCAGTCGTTCGGATAAAACCCGTAAGGGAGAAGTTTCCCAAAAAGTTAAGGCTTTTATTCAGAATGTTCATCATTTTCGCGATGATGGATTGAGGAGTGATGGACCGCCCGCCGATCATGTGGTTATTTTTGATGAAGCGCAACGTGCGTGGAATCAAGAAATGACCTCCAGTTTTATGCGCAGAAAAAAGGGCCGAGCGACCTTTGATCAGTCGGAGCCGGAATTTCTCATTTCATACTTAGATAGACATGATGATTGGGCAGTGGTTATTTGCCTTGTTGGTGGTGGACAGGAAATCAACCGAGGAGAGGCGGGAATTTCGGCATGGTTTGAGGCGATAAGGTCAAATTATCAATCTTGGGATGTTTTTGTTTCGCCAGATATAACTGACAGCGAATACGCCGCGGGCCATGCTTTGGAATCCCTTGCGGGACGTATTAATGTTTTTAAGGATGAAGGGCTTCACCTCGCTGTGTCTATGCGGTCCTTTCGAGCGGAAAATGTTTCTACTTTCGTAAAAGCTGTTTTGGATTGCGAAGGTGAAAGGGCGCGCGAGATTTTGGCCAAAATGTCGTCCCGCTATCCAATTGCGCTCACGCGTGATTTGGATGTTGCAAAGAAATGGGTGCGTGAGCATGCGCGTGGTTCTGAAAGATTTGGATTGGTTGCATCTTCTGGAGCCCTGCGGTTAAAGCCGCATGCAATTGACGTTCGCGTGGATATTGATCCCATTCATTGGTTTTTGAATAATGCCGATGACACACGATCCAGTTACTACATGGAAGATGCCGCTACTGAATTTCAAGTACAAGGTTTGGAGTTGGACTGGGTCTGTATGACATGGGACGCGGACCTTCGTTACGATAAAAGTGGATGGCTTTATCATTCCTTTGTAGGAACGAGATGGACATCTATTAAAAAAGAGGAACGCAAGCAATATTTGCGAAATGCATATCGCGTTTTGCTGACGCGCGCACGTCAGGGCATGGTCATTTTTGTGCCGACTGGAGATGATGGTGATGCGACGCGTTTATCCGATTATTACAATTCGACTTTCACTTATCTCGCTGATATTGGAATCCCAGTAATCCCGTGACATTCCGGAATTGAGTAACTGTCCATGAGGAAAAAATGAATATTAGTCTCGCGCATAAATTTACGATTAATTCATCATCAAACCCTAGTTATGAGCGCGCACGGTTGAAGAACGTTGCCGTTCACTACATGTATCGAGACGCTTGTAATTACAAATCTCACGAGACAGTAATTTTTGAGAATCCTCGAGGTGTGAGTGCGCGTGAGCTTTGGGGGCGAATAAACGAGGCGCTACGCGGGGTCATGCTATTTAACGAACAACCTATTTTTAAGCCAGAACTAGTTGGATTGCCTACTGTTTTTTTGTTTGATAAGCCCGGGTTTCACAAGAACGAGGATGATCACGATTGGCACGAATTGTTATCTGTCGAGGAAACGGAGGAAGCGACAACATATGCACGGGGACGGCCTATTGAGGATTTAATCGAATCTTTGAGTGCCGCCCATACTCGGCTCACTTGGAAGTGAAGGGAAGTAACTGTCGATGAACCACGCCAACCCAACCGAACAGGCGAACTCGCCCGCAACGTCGAAATCGCCCTCCGCTTCAAGCAGAAGCAGGGCACTCCGGAAATGCCGCAGGTCGAGAAGGAGGTGCTCGCGCCGAGCTATGACCGCGTGCGCGGCGAACCCGCATCTCGCCAGCAACGCCCGCAACCAGTGCTGGCCGCATCCAGGCTTGTGCCTGCGCGCGGCGTTTCCGGACCGAGTGGATGTCATCGAGCCGACGGGAAAACATATCGACATGTATTGACTCGCTCTGCTGTGCGAGGTTTCGGCGAAACTCGGTGACAGGTGGGGCGATTTTTTGGTTGCGGAGCGGCAGTGCGAACCTATGCGGGTCAAACGCTTCTACGGTGGCTGAGCCGCTGTTGTGTCGCCGAGCTCAGCCCCGCCTCGGCTCAAGCGCCAGCCTGATTGCCAGCGCCGCGAGCACGCCCCCCATCACATAACGCTGCGTCGCCAGCCAGAAGGGATTGCGCGTGAACCAGCCGGCGATGCCTGCGGCCGACAGCGCGATCAGCAGGTTGACGATGAAGCTCACCGATATCTGGGTCACGCCCAGGGTCAGGCTTTGCAGGAACACCGCGCCGCGTGCGGTATCGATGAACTGCGGGAATATCGACAGGTAAAACACGGCGACCTTGGGATTGAGCACATTGGTCAGGAAACCCATCACGAACAGCCGGCGCGGCGAATCCGCCGGCAGCACGCGCGGCTCGAAGGGTGAACGCGCGCCGGGTTTGACCGCCTCCCAGGCGAGCCACAGCAGGTACAGCGCGCCCAGCCACTTCAGCAGCTCGTAGGCCAACGGCACGGCAAGGAAAATCGCCGACAGCCCGATCGCCGCTGCGAGCATGTGCACGAAAAATCCGGCGATCACGCCGAACAAAGAAATCACGCCGGCGGCGCGGCCCTGGCAGATCGAACGCGAGATCAGGTAGATCATGTTCGGGCCGGGGGTCAGCACCATCAGCAGCGCGGCACCGGAGAAGAGCAGCAGGTCGGGGAGGGGGATCATGGTGGAAATGCCGGTGGGTCAGGGCTGCGGTACGCCAAGATCCTTGCAGATCTTGCGGGCGAGATGGTCGTTTATTTCGTTGTGGCGTGGAACGGCGCTGCGCCGGTTGAGATCGGCGTTATGCCACCAGGAGTGGTTGCCGCCTTCGCGGAGGAGTGTGCAGCCGTGTGCGGTGAGATGTCGCAGCAAATCGCGACGTTTCATACCGCAATATGAAGTTCTTCGTAACCTTTGCCAGCGGCATCGCGTGCATCGGCGCGATTCATGGCCAATGCCTCCGCGAGTGTCACGCGCAGGGTTTCAAGCAGTGCTTCGCGCGTGGGTTCCTGGCAGTTGACGCCTGGAACCTCTTCGATCCATCCGATCCACCACGGGCCATCCTGTTTTACAACGGCGGTAAAAGTCTGGTTCATGTTGAAATCTCCTTGCCCGGCGATTCTACAGGGCTGGCAATAAATGGTCCTGGTGACGGACGCCAAGCGACGAATGAGGCTATTCCAGAGTGGTGACTCTAACTATTTGATTATATTTATATTTTTACCTGCCCTCGCGCAGCATGCGTTCGATCTCCGACGCTGATCGTTCTTCCTGAGTCATGCCGTCGGCGCCCGGTTTGTCGGGCGCGCCGTGCGAGGGAACGTTGATTTCGATGTTGCTCGTGTCCTTCAGCGCCGGCTTGTCGCTGAAGGCGCTGACCAGCTGCGGATAACTGATCACCAGCAGCAGCGCGATCAGTTGCACGATGACGAAAGGCACAACGCCGCGGTAGATATCAGTGGTGCTGACCTGTTTCGGCGCGACGCTGCGCAGGTAGAACAGCGCGAAGCCAAAGGGTGGTGTCAGGAAGGAGGTTTGCAGGTTGATGCCGATCATCACCGCAAACCACACCGGATCGATGCCGAGTTTGGCGGCCACCGGTGCGAGCAGCGGCAGCAGGATAAAAGCGATTTCGAAGAAGTCGAGGAAGAAACCGAGCACGAAAATCATCAGGTGCACGACGATGAGGAAGCCGACCTCGCCGCCGGGCACCAGCGTGAACAGGCGTTCGACCCAGAGGTCGCCGTCGACCGCGCGGAAGGTCAGCGCGAATACCGTCGAGCCGATCAGGATGAACATCACGAAGCTGGAGAGCTTCGTCGTCGCATCGAGCGCCTCGCGCAGCATTTTCAGATTGAGCCGGCGCCGCGCCGCTGCGAGCACCAGCGCGCCGACCGCGCCCAGCGCACCGCCCTCGGAGGGCGTGGCGATGCCGGCGAAGATCGAGCCCAGCACCAGAAAGATCAGCACCAGCGGCGGCACCATCACCAGCAGCGCATGGCGCCACAGCGCCGCGCCGCGCAGGCGCCGCGCTTCCGGCGGCAATGCAGGTGCGGACGCCGGATTGACCAGCGTGGTGATGAACACGTACCCCAGCAGCAGCATCACCAGCAGCAGGCTGGGCAGCACCGCGCCGGCGTACATGTCGCCGACGGAGGCGCCGAGCACGTCGGCGAGCACGATCAGCACGATCGACGGCGGAATGATCTGCGCCAGCGCACCCGAGGCGCAGATCACGCCGCTGGCGAGCCGCGGCGAATATTTGTAACGCAGCATCACCGGCAGGGAAATGAGGCCCATCGCAATCACCGATGCGGCGATGACCCCGGTGGTCGCGGCGAGCAGGGCACCGACCAGAATCACCGCGTAGGCGACCCCGCCGCGCAGCGGTCCGAAGATCTGGCCGACGGTGTCGAGCAGGTCCTCGGCCATGCCGCTGCGCTCGAGCACTAGGCCCATGAAGGTGAAGAAGGGAATCGCCAGCAGCAGCGGGTTGGCCATGATGCCGTAGAGCCGCTGCGGCAGCGCCTGCAGCAACTCCGGCTGCAGCATCCCCAGTTCGAAACCGATGAAGGCGAAGAGCAGGCCGTTGGCGGCGAGGGCGAAGGCGACCGGATAGCCGAGCAGCAGCAGCACGGCCAGGCCGACAAACATCAGCGGTGCCATCAGTTCAAAGGCCATAACCCGTCATTCCGGCGGAAGCCGGAATCCAGTGCGGACCGACACAAAACCCCTGGACCCCGGCTTCCCCCCTAGGGGGACTTCCTTCGGTGCGCGCCGGGGTGACGAGTTGATCTGCAGATTCAGCAGGCATGTCAGCGTTCTGCGAAGCCGTCTGTTCCACCGGCCGTCGGCGTTGTGCCGAGCAGCGCGAACTTCTTGATGGTTTCCGACAGGCCCTGCAGGATCAGCAGCGCGAAGGCCGCGGGCACCACGAACTTGATCGGCCAGCGCAGCAGGCCGCCGGCATCGGTGGAGACTTCGCCGATGCGGTAGGACTCGAGAAAGGCCTCCCAGCCGAACCAGAGCATGATCGCGCTGACCGGCAGCAGCATGAAGACATGGCCGAAGATGTCGATCCAGGCCTGCGCCCGTGGCGACAGCCGCCCGGCGATGAGGTCGATGCGTACGTGGGCGTTGTGTTTGAGCGTGTACGCGGCGGCGCCGAGGAATACCAGTGTGTAGAGGTACCACTGAATCTCGAGCAGGCCGTTGGAGCTGTAGTTGAAGCCGTAGCGGGACACCGCGTTGCCGGCGCTGATGAGGATGCACAGCAGGACCAGCCAGCAGGCACCGCGCCCGACGGCTTCGTTCAGTGCGTCGATTGCGCGCGACAATGCCAGCAGCGGTTTCATGATGCGGATGTTTCCCCTTGCGGAAGCCGACATCATAAGGGCTCCGGAGCCGCGCCAGCAGAGGGAAGTGTCTGTTCCGCATGATAAAATCCCGGCCGGTTCCGGCCATTTCGGCCGGAACCGGCAACCGTTGAGCAATTTTCCATGTCCCTCTCCAACAGCAGCCTCGAAACCACCGATCCCGAACTGTTCCGGGCCATCAGCCAGGAAGCGCAGCGCCAGGAAGACCACATCGAGTTGATCGCCTCGGAAAACTACGCGAGCCCGGCAGTGCTGCAGGCTCAGGGTTCGGTGCTGACCAACAAGTACGCCGAGGGTTATCCCGGCAAGCGCTACTACGGCGGTTGCGAATACGTGGATATCGCGGAAACGCTGGCGATCGAGCGCGCCAAGATGCTGTTCAAGGCCGGTTACGCCAACGTCCAGCCGCATTCCGGTGCGCAGGCCAATGCCGCGGTGTTCCTCGCCGTGTTGAAGCCGGGCGACACCATCCTCGGCATGCGGCTCTCCGACGGCGGCCACCTGACCCACGGCGCCAAGGTCAACATCAGCGGCAAGTATTACAACGCCGTGAGTTACGGTCTGAATCCCGAGACTCAGGCCATCAACTACGACGAAGTCGCTGAACTGGCGAAAACCCACAAGCCGAAGCTGATCGTTGCCGGAGCCTCCGCCTACTCGCTGGTGATCGACTGGAAAAAATTCCGCGAAATCGCCGACAGTGTCGGCGCGCTGCTGATGGCCGACATGGCACATTACGCCGGCCTTGTGGCTGCGGGGCTGTATCCGAGTCCGGTGGGTATCGCGCATTTCGTGACCACGACCACGCACAAGACACTGCGCGGCCCGCGCGGCGGCCTGATCCTCGCCGGCGCGGAGCACGAGAAGATCCTCAATTCCGCGGTGTTCCCCGGTTCGCAGGGCGGGCCGCTGATGCATGTCATCGCCGCCAAGGCAGTGGCGCTGAAAGAGGCGATGAGCCCGGAGTTCCGCGCCTACCAGCAGCAGGTGCTCGACAACGCGCGCCTGATGGCGAAGGTGCTGCAGGGCCGCGGTTACCGCATCGTCTCCGGCCGCACCGACTGCCACCTGTTCCTGCTCGACCTGCGCGACAAGCCGGTGACCGGCATCGAGGCCGAGCAGGCGCTGGGCCGCGCGCACATGACAGTCAACAAGAACGCGGTGCCGAACGACACGCGTTCGCCGACGGTGACCAGCGGCGTGCGCATCGGCTCTCCGGCGATGACCACCCGCGGTTTCGGCGCGCCCGAGGCCGAGAAGCTCGGCGGGCTGATCGCCGACGTGCTCGACGCGCCGCAGGACGAAGCGGTGATCAATCGCGTGCGCGGCGAGGTCAAGGCGCTGTGCGACCGGTTTCCGGTCTATAAATGATGGCGATGAGCGCGGAGCGATGAATGATGAGCGAAAACCCTGAAAACCGCGGTTTGGCTTTTAGTTCATCATTCATCGCTCCGCGTTCATCGCTGCCGTTATGAAGTGCCCTTTCTGCAAATCGGACGAGACCCAGGTCATCGACTCCCGTGAGAGCGATGACGGGGATACCATCCGTCGCCGCCGCAAGTGCGTGGCCTGCAGCAAGCGCTTCACGACCTATGAAACCGTCGAGCTGCGGATGCCGCAGGTGGTCAAGCAGGACGGCAGCCGTGCGGAATTCGACCTCGGCAAGCTGCGCACCAGCTTCATGCGCGCGCTGCACAAGCGGCCGGTGCCGACGCCGCTGGTCGACGAGGCCATCGGCACGCTGACCAACGAGCTGCTGTCGCTGGGCGAGCGCGAAGTGCCGGCGCGGCGCGTCGGCGAGATGGTGATGCGCGAACTGAAAAAACTCGATGAAGTGGCCTATATCCGCTTCGCCTCCGTCTACCGCAGCTTCCAGGGTGTCGACGATTTCACCGACGCCATCAAGGAAGTGCGCAAGCCGGCCCGCAAGTAGTTTCCATTGCCGCCACGGCTCAGGCTGAAACCGACATGTTCACTCCGGACGATCACCGCCACATGGCTTATGCGCTGGATCTCGCGGCGCGCGGGCTCTACACGACCACGCCGAATCCGCGCGTAGGCTGCGTGATCGTCAGGGATGGCAAAGTGGTTGGCGAGGGCTGGCATGAAAAGGCCGGTGCCGCGCATGCCGAAGCGATCGCGCTGGAGCATGCGCGCAAACAGGCTGCGGGTGCGACGCTGTACGTGACGCTGGAGCCCTGCGCCCACCACGGGCGCACGCCGCCCTGCGTCGAGGCGCTGCTGAAGGCGAAACCGGCGCGGGTGGTGGCGGCGATGCAGGATCCGAATCCGCAGACCGCGGGCAAGAGTTTTGAACAACTGCGCAGCGCTGGCATCATGGTCGATGTCGGCCTGATGGAGGCGGAGGCGCGTGAACTCAACATCGGATTCGTCACGCGCATGACCCGCGGTACACCCTGGGTGCGGATGAAGGTCGCGGCGAGCCTCGACGGCCGCACCGCGCTCGCCGACGGCCAGAGCCAGTGGATCACCGGCAGTGATGCACGCTGCGAAGGCCATGCCTGGCGCGCGCGCGCCTGCGCGGTGCTGACGGGTGTGGGCACGGTCAAGGACGACGATCCGCAGCTCAACGTGCGCGAGGTGCAGACCACGCGCCAGCCCTTGCGCGTGGTGGTCGACAGCCGCATGCAGACGCCGCTGACGGCGAAAATACTCGGCCCCGGCACGATCATCGCCGCCGCAGGTGCCGATGTGCCGCGCTCGGTGGCCTTGCGCGCGAAGGGTGCGGAAGTCGTGGTGCTGCCCAACCACGAGGGCAAGGTCGAACTGCCGGCGCTGCTGCAGGAACTGGCGCGGCGCGGCTGCAACGAGGTCCATGTCGAGGCCGGGCACAAACTCAACGGCTCGCTGATCGACGAAGGACTGGTCGACGAATTGCTGATCTACATGGCGCCTTGCATCCTCGGCGATACCGCGCAGGGCATGTTTCACCTGCCGCCCCTGAAAAACCTGGGCGGAAGGCGCAAGCTGAAGATCATCGATGTGACCCGGGTCGGCGAAGACCTGCGGATACGGGCCAAGCCTGAATAATGTTCACCGGCATCGTCGCGGCCGTCGGCCGCATCGCGAAAGTCGTTCCGGCGCCGGGTGGAGTGCGCCTGCACATCGACACCGCAGGTCTGGACATGGATGACGTAGCACTGGGTGACAGCATCGCGGTCAGCGGCGTGTGCCTGACCGTGGTGGCCTTCGACCGGGCGCATTTCGAGGCTGAAGCGTCGCAGGCGACGCTGTCGGTGGTGGCGGGATTTGCCGCGGGTCTGCCGGTCAACCTCGAAAAAGCGCTGCGGCTTGCCGATCGTCTCGGCGGGCACCTGATGACCGGGCATGTCGATGGCAGCGGCACGGTATCGCGCTTCGACGCGGTAGGGGATAATCGGCGCCTCGTCGTCGAAGCGCCGCCGGCGATCGCACGCTACATTGCGCGCAAGGGTTCGGTGGCAGTGGATGGCGTCAGCCTGACGGTGAACGCGGTCGACGGCGACCGTTTCGAGGTGAACCTGATTCCGCACACCCTCGGCACGACCACGCTGCAGAACCTGCAGCCGGGTGCGAAGGTCAATCTCGAGGTGGATTTGCTGGCGCGGTATGTGGAACGGCTGAACGAGAGCCGGTAGTACACTCCCGAAAACGGATTATTGCTGATGAACCGATCACAAACGCTGGAACTGCTTGCCGCGAACAAGGCGGAGCTCACGCGCCGTTTCGGCGTCGTGCGGCTTGCGTTGTTCGGTTCGACGGCAAGAGACGCTGCCGGGCCAGGCAGCGATATCGATATCCTCGTTGCGTTCGACGGGCCTGCCACTTCGGAGAAGTATTTTGGTGTCCAGTTTTTTTTGGAGGATCGACTGGGCTGCCCGGTAGACCTCGTGACCGAGAAAGCGCTGCGCGCCGAGTTGCGACCGTCTGTCGAGCGGGAAGCCGTGCATGTCTGAAAGCGAACCGCGGGAGTGGCGGTTTTATATTGACGACATGATCCGAAGCTCTGAAAAGGTAATGGCGTATACCGAGGGGCTCGACCAGCAGGCATTTGTTGACAGTGCGCTGAATTACGATGCGACCCTGCGCAATCTGGAATTGATCGGTGAGGCGGCAACCCGGATCCCGGAGCAGGTGCGGAAGGAACATGCCGGTGTGCCGTGGCGAATGATCATCGCGACAAGGAATCGGCTGATTCACGGTTATCTGGGCATCGACAACGATACTTTGTGGAGCATCATCCGGACCGATATTCCGGCACTGATTCCGCAGCTGGAACGGATCCGGTCCCGCTAACCGGCGGAATGCCGGGGATTTTTCAACAGGATACCGATTGAAATCAGGAAAACACGACGTGGCGATCAGCCCTACCGAAGAAATCATCGCCGAGATGCGCGCCGGGCGCATGGTGGTGCTTGTTGACGAGGAAGACCGCGAGAACGAGGGCGACCTGGTGCTCGCGGCGGAATTCGCGACGGCCGAGACCATCAATTTCATGGCGCGTTTTGGGCGCGGACTGATCTGCCTGACGCTGACCGAAGAGCGTTGCCGCCAGTTGAATCTGCCGCTGATGGTCAGCAACAACCGCTCGCCGATGGGCACCAACTTCACGCTGTCGATCGAGGCGGCGGAGGGGGTTACCACCGGCATTTCGGCGGCCGACCGCGCGAAGACGGTGCAGGCAGCGATCCGTGCCGATGCCAGTCCTGCCGACATCGTGCAACCGGGCCACATCTTTCCGCTGATGGCACAGAACGGCGGCACCCTGGTGCGCGCCGGGCATACCGAGGCCGGTTGCGACCTCGCGCGGCTGGCGGGGGTGACGCCGGCGTCAGTGATCTGCGAAATCCTTAAAGACAACGGCGAGATGGCGCGGCTGCCGGATCTGGTCCCCTTCGCTGCCGAACACGGACTGAAGATCGGCACCATCACCGACCTGATCCAGTACCGCAGCGCCACCGAATCGCTGGTGAAACGCGCGGCCGAACGCGACATCGAAACCGCCCACGGCAAGTTCCGGCTGGTCGCCTACACCGAGACCGCGGGCCAGCAGACCCACCTCGCGCTGGTGCGCGGCAGCTTCACGGCGCGCGACGAGGTGCCGGTGCGGGTGCACGAGCCGGTGTCGCTGATCGACCTGCTCGACACCGGTGCGACCCGTCATTCCTGGAACCTGCACGATGCGATGGCGGCGATTGCCCGGGAAGGTCGCGGTGTGATCATCCTGCTGCACCGACAGGAGACTGCCGCCGAGTTGCTTGAGCGCGCGCGACCGCAGCACGAGCGCGGTGGTCCGGCGAAGATCGTGCTGCGCAACTACGGCATCGGCGCGCAGATCCTGCGCGACCTCGGCGTGAAAAAAATGCGCGTACTGGGGCAGCCGCTGCGCATGCCGAGCATGGCGGGTTTTGACCTTGAGGTGACGGGTTATATGCAGCCGCCGGGCAAGGCGTGATTAGGTCATTAAGGGAGTAAGTGCGCCTGGCAAGATGAAAGCCTCCCTCTCCCCGCTTGCGGGGACAAGGGCACACTTGGAACGAAGTAGAGGGTTGGGGTGAGGGGCTGCAAAAAGTCATTTTGTCAGGCGTTTCAGTAATTCAGTAATTCAGTAATTCAGTGATTGGGTGAATGACATGGCGCGTTACGACGGCATTGAAGAACTGGAGCCCGTGCACGACGGCGCGGGGCTGCGCATCGGCATCGTGATGGGGCGTTTTAACATCGACGTCGGCGACGGACTGTTGTCTGCCTGTACCGCAGCGCTGGTGAAAATGGGCGTCGCCAAAAAGGACATGTGCATTGTCAGCGTGCCGGGTGCGCTGGAAATCCCGCTGGCGCTGAAAGCGATGGCGATCAGCGGGCACTACGATGCGCTGGTGGCGCTGGGTGCGGTGATCCGCGGCGAAACCTATCACTTCGAAATAGTGTCCAACGAATCTTCGCGCGGCATTACCGAGGTGCAGCTTGAGACCGGCGTGCCGGTGGCCAACGGTATCCTCACCACCGAGAACGACGATCAGGCGGAAGTGCGCATGGCGCAAAAAGGCGCCGACTGCGCGCAGGTTGCGGTGGAGATGGCGCGGCTGATGCAGCGCTTCAAGCAGGATGCCGAAAATACCTGAAGTGCTTAAGTATTTGTTTTTAAATTATAATTTGTGCCGCACGGTGTGTGGCCGCCACACCGGAAGATGATGAAATCGAATCGCCGCCGTTCGCGTGAATTTGCATTGCAGGGCCTCTACCAGTGGCAACTCGCGGGCACTGATCCACTGACCATTGCCGCGCAGCTTGGCGAGGACGAGGATTTCGGCAAGATCGACACCGAATACTTCACCCGGCTGCTTGACGGCGCGACTGCCGGCGCGGCGGAAATGGAACAGATCATTACGCCGTTGCTCGACCGCGCCTACAAGAGCCTGTCGCCGGTGGAGCGCGGCATCCTGCTGCTAGCGGGTTACGAATTCAGGCACTGCCCGGAGGTTCCTTACCGGGTGATAATCAACGAGGCGATCGAGCTGGCCAAATCCTTTGGCGGGACCGATGGCCACAAGTACGTCAACGGCGTGCTCGACAAGATGGCGATGCAGTTTCGCACGCCGGAAGTGCAGGCCGGACGCGGCTGAAGACTGGAGAAGGGATGATGAGCGAACTCGAGGCAAAGCTGAAAAAACGCATTTACGTGTTTTATTTTGCCGGGCTGCTGAACCTTGTGCTCGGCTTCTGGGTGCTGTTCTACGGCGGCGAGCTGGAGCAGAGCACGCGCACCATCATGATGCTTTTCTTCTTCGGCTTTGCCGCGGTGGACTTCTGGATGCCGCAGCAGTTGAAGAAGAAATACGCCGAGTTTGTCGCGGAGTCCCGGCGCATGCAGCAGGAGCAGGCGGACAAGGCTGCGTCCGGCGAGCAGAAGGCCTAAGCGCCCATCCGGCGCAGGCTGGCTGTCAGGATCGCCGCAAGTTCCGCTTCCTTGACGTCCCAGTTCGCCGCCGGATCAACGTCGGCATCGAGGTCTGCGCCCATCAGCGGCTGCAGTTCGGCTTTTGGCATCAGGCGGGCTAGATTCTCCGCGGCGGCCTGCGGGTGCGTGCGGTCGTTGCCGGGCACGACGCAGGCCGGCACGGTGATCGACTGCAGCTGCGCTGCGCTGGCACCGATTACCGGCTCTCCATCGCCAGTACGGAACTGGCGGTCCCACTTGTTCATCTCGGCGATGAACTGTGCCGGATCCATCGCCATCAGCGCCTCGCGGTTGGCCGGCCGCGCGGCGATCAGCTCGCGGAAATGTTCGGTCTGGCAGACAGCGGCCATGCCACCTTCCCGGGCCGCACGAATGAATTCGCCGTAGTACTTCTCGGTCAGTCGCGATACCGCAAAGGCGCCGCCGGTGACCCGCCACAGCAGCAGTCCGCGCACGGCTTGCGGATAACGCAGCGCGAAGTCGATCGACATCCGGCAGCCCGAGGAACTGCCGCCGATGACCGCAGGCAGTGCATTCAGGCCCTGCAGCAGCGCATGCAGGTCGTCGGCCCAGACTTCGTGTTCGGTGGTCCCGCCGCCGACGGATACCGGTGCGGCACCGCAGTTGCGCCGGTCATGGATCAGCACGCGGCAGCCGCCGGCGGCGACGCGCGCTGCCAGCGAGCGGATTTCAGCCATGCCGCGCCGGCCGCCAGGTGTCAGTGCGACCCAGGGCCCGCTGCTGCCAAGTACTTCGTAAGGGATTTCTGCGCCGTTGATGTGGGCGGTGGGCATGGCGTTTTTCCTTGCAGTGCGGGGCAATTTATTCGAGCCTGATGTCGAGTTTCCGGCGCAGTGCCATGTAACGGGCGATGGCAGTTTCCAGAAATTTGCGGAAATCCTGCGGCGTGGTGCGCGGCAACCTGGCGCCTTCGGCACCGAGGCTGTCGCTCACCGCCTTGCCCGACTGCCGCGCATTCTGCACCAAAAACGCCGATGGAAGAACCTGTCGGCCGATGGCGGGAATTTTCTGGTAAAACCCGGATTCCGCTTCCGGACCATGCAGACGGAGAAAAAAATGGATGCAGCAGGACTGACAAAAAAAGATGCACGCGTCGAGACCGCGATACATCACTGGGCGCCGCGTTTCGTGTCCAGCGGTGTTCCGCTGACGGATTTCGAAGAAGTCACCGCCGGCATCTCGCGCTGGGACGAGTGGTGCGCCGCGTGGAGTGCTCGCGCGGCGATGCACGAGGAGCTGGGGCGCAAGGCGCTGGCCGGCGGTTATCGTCTGTCCGCCGGGGAGCACTTCAACCGCGCGACGATCTGTTATCACTTCGGCAAGTTCATGTTCGTCCATGACATCCCGCAGATGCAGGCGGCCCACCGCAAGGTCATCGAGTGCAGGCAGCTCGCGTTGCCGCTGCTGCCGCATCCTGGCGAGCGCGTCGAAATGCCGTATCAGGGCCGCAGTCTTGCCGGCATCCTGCGCAAGCCGGCGGGAAAGGGTCCCCACCCGGTGGTGGTGATGTGCGTGGGGCTTGATTCGACGAAGGAGGAGCTCGAGGTCTACGAGAACATTTTCCTCGCACGCGGCCTGGGCACGCTCTCCTTTGACGGTCCGGGGCAGGGCGAGGCGGAATACGACATGCCGATTCGCGGCGATTACGAAGTCGCGGTGAAGGCGGTGGTTGATTACGTGACGGCGCGTGCCGATCTTGATGCGGCGCGCATCGGCTTGTGGGGCGTTTCACTGGGGGGGTATTACGCGGCGCGCGGCGCGGCCTTCGAGAAACGCATCCGCGCCTGCATCTCGCTGTCCGGCCCCTACAGTTGGGTGGAAACCTTCGACGGACGCAACGAGCTGTCGCGCGAAGCCTTCAGGGTGCGTTCGCATGCGAAGGACATGGCTGCTGCGCGCGAGAACGCGAAGACGCTGACGCTTGAAGGCGTGGCGAAGAACATCAGTTGCCCGATCTATGTCGTTGGCGGCGAACTCGACCAGCTGACGCCGCCGCACAATGCTGAGCGCATTGCCGCGGAGGTGTCAGGTCCCTGCGAGCTGCTGATCGTCAAGGGTGGTAACCACGTCGTCAACAACCGGCGCTACATGTTCCAGACGCAGACTGCGGACTGGATGGCGGACATACTGGGCAGCTAGGTGGGCGTTCAGGACGGCGGCTTTCTGCGTGGCGGTCGGCTGAGCAGGGCGCCGGCCACCATCAGGGCGGCATTGATCCAGAACATCGCGAACAGGCCCAGCACGGCGGCGATTCCGCCGAACAGTACCGGGCTTGTCAGCTTGGTGAACTGGTTGGTGGTGAACTTGAGGCCCAGCGTCTCGCCCGAGCGGCCGTCCTTCGAGTTGCTGAACATCATCATTAGGACAATCGGCTGGCCGCCGCCCATGCCCAGTCCGAAGCAGAAGGACACGAGCGCGAGCAGCAAGGGGTCCCGGAACAAAGGGATCAACGCCAGGCCAGCGGCGCCGGCTGCGAAGGCGCAGACCAGAATGCGCCGTTCGCCAAAGCGGCGGATCACATGTGGCAGGGCGACGCGGGCGACGAAGGCAGCCGCGGAGTTCATCGCGAGCACGATGCCGATGGTTGTGGCCGTAAGGCCGATGGCATGGCCGTACACCGGCATGTAGACCTGGTAGAGGTTGATACCGGCGTTGAGCAGACAGCCGGTGACCAGCATGCGGCGCACCAGCGGATCGGCCAGCATGGCGCGGATACCGCCGGCCGCTTTGCCGGATTTGCGGGTGCCGCCGGGCAACGCACTGCCGCGTAGAGCCATGAGTGTCATCTGGGTCAGCGATATGGCAACCAGAGTGAGCAGCGCGCCGCTGTGACCGAGGTGGTCCACCGACAGACCTGCGAGCAGCGGCCCGAGCAACTGGCCCGCCGACATCGTCAGTGTGTAATTGGCGAAGTAACGCGCGCGGTTGTCCGGTGTGCTCAACAGCCCGACCAGGTTCTGTGTGGCGAGGTTGATGAAAATCACCGACAGGCCGGTCAGCAGTCCGGCGACGTACAGCGCGGGCAATCCGGGCGCGGCCCAGGGCACCAGCACGCCCAGTCCGCCGCCGATAATGCCGAAGGTCATCGGCCAGCGCGCGCCGAAGCGGTCGACCAGGCGGCCGGAGACCACCGCCAGCAACATCGGGAACAGGGAGAAGCTGCCGGCGATCAGGCCGATCGTCAGCGGTCCGGCCCCGAGTTGCAGCGCATACAGGGACACCACGACCTGCGTCGCGAACACGCCCAGACTGTTGAGGACGCTGATCGTGTAAACAAAAGTGATCGACACGGAATTCCGGGAGAGGGCGATGCCGGCACGGTTGTGCCGGCGCCCCGCCGATTCTACTTCCTGAGGACAGCAGTCGTCCCAGTCTTCCGGATCATGAAAAAGTTGCGGCTGGCAGGTTCAGAGTGTTGGCAACGATGCGGCGCTGATCGAACCCTCGCGCGGCCATGCATTGCCATAATGGCGCACGCTCAATGATGCTCGGGAGAGTGGGTCAGTGTGAGCGGACCCTGCTTGCTTCCATTTACTTTCGCTGCCGCACAGCCTCTGCGAAGTTCACGGCGCCAGGTTTCCGTACCGCGCGGCGTCTGTCTCCGGAATGAGTGCGTTGTTTTTTTACCAGCCGTGGCACCGCAACCGGATCGAAATCCACCCAGTCGCCATCAAGCCATTCACCATCCGCCTGTTCAATATCCGCCGCGCCTTCGGCGTGCAGGGTTTCGATTACGCGGTTTTCGTTCAGCGGATCCGCAATTCGCACGGACAAGATGATGCCGCCTGGGCGTACATCAGGCGCATGCGGCTTGTCACCATCATCGCCGAGCCCATGCAAGGCGCCGCCCAATGACCCGACATAAGCGCCGGTTGCCGCAGCGGCGAGCGCGATGACCGGGCCGCCCAATGCGCCAATCGCACCTGCGGCAAGGCCTGCACCCAGGGCTGTGCCTACCACCTGTTTTTCCGCGCCTTCTGCGCCGGGATCTGCATCTTCGTCACCACCGAGGGGGAGCACATCGTGCTGCCCCGGCGGATTATTGTGAAAAATGCAGATGTCGCTGCTGTCGACATATGGCGCAAGCAATGCCGCGACGGAGTCGGCGTCGCTTTTGGTCTCGAACCGTCCTGCGATGATGCGTTGCAAAGTATTTTCCTTTCGTGGTGTGGTATGACATTGGCCGGGCAAGTAATTGCAAAGTTTCATTTGGGGAAAGAAGCTGGAGAGGCGGAGGAATGGTGCTTCCTGCACGACAGATTTTCTGTTCGGTATCGAACGGAAATGCGCGAGAAATCGATGCTTGGATGCGGGTACGGATCCCGGGGCTGGATGCAAACCGGGGCGCGCCTGTGTGCTCCCTCGAGACTGAAATCGAAGCGAAAAAATTACCGAAATCGATTTCGTTTCAGAATGATGACGGGAGTAATGCCATCCGCATTGAGATTCGCATCCAGACTGCGGTTCAAGGCACAATACGCCTTGCGATGCCTGCCGAATTCGACCTGATCCGCCGTTACTTTACCCACGCTACGCCGCGCACTGCGCTGGGCGTTGGCGATGATGCCGCACTGATCACTGTGGGCAAGGGACAACTGCTCGCGGTGGCCGCCGACATGCTGGTCGCCGGGCGGCACTTTTTCAAGGATGCCGATCCTGAGTCCATTGGCCACAAGGCACTGGCGGTGAACCTGTCGGATATGGCAGCGATGGGCGCGACCCCGCGCTGGGCGACTTTGGGGATCGCATTGCCGCAGGCGGATGTGCGCTGGGTGGCGGCGTTTTCCAAAGGTTTCATGGCGCTGGCGCGTAAACACGGTGTTGATCTGATCGGCGGCGACACCACGCGCGGTCCATTGAATATTTGCGTGCAGATCATCGGCGAAGTGCCGGTGCGGCAGGCGCTGCGCCGCGACGGTGCGCAGCCCGGCGACGATATCTGGGTGTCGGGCACCTTGGGCGATGCTGCGCTGGCGGTGGCAGCGCGTACCGGAAAAATCAGGATCAAGCCCGCCGAAATGAAGCGGGTGCTGCAGCGGCTAGACTGGCCGGTGCCGCGCATTGCGCTGGGTCTTGCCCTGCGTGGAGTAGCGCGCAGCGCGATTGATGTCTCCGATGGATTGGTTGCCGATCTGGGTCACATTTGCGAGCGCTCGAAGGTCGCCGCAGTCATTGCTGTGGAGCGCCTACCGCTATCGCTACTGATGCAAGGCTACGTGGATCGCCCCGCAGGGCTGAACGCTGTGCTTGGCGGCGGCGATGATTACGAACTGTGTTTCACCGCAGCGCCGGCGAAACGCGTTGTGGTCGAGCGCGCCGCAGCGAAGGCACGCACGCCGGTGACGTGCATCGGAAAAATAATCCGCGCGCCGGCGGGCGTGTGTAGCGTCGCCGTGGTCGATGCCCATGGCTTACCATTGCGCGGTCAAAAGAAGGGATTTGAACATTTCTCATGAGAAATCCGGGGAATTCAGTTTTCAGTGTTCCAGCGCCTGACAGACCGGCTCGGGGGCTCTGCTGTCTTCTGGCGCTGCTACTGGCGTTATTGACGCAGGGTGCGATTGCGCAGGGCAGCGGACGTTTCGAGGACGCTGACGGTTGGGCGCAGACCTTCGACAGTGCATCGCGCGACGTTTGGCAGAAGCCCGAGGAAGTGATCCGCGCATTGCGACTGGCTCCGGACATGACGGTGGCCGATATCGGCGCGGGCACCGGTTATTTCTCGGCACGTCTTGCGCGGGCGGTTCCTGTGGGTAGGGTATTTGCGATCGACATGGAACCCGGGATGGTGGCTCATCTGAGGCAACGTGTCGTCCGGGAGAGGCTGGAAAACGTGAGAGTGATCCAGGCAACGTCCGCCGGGCCGGGGCTGCCGGAGGCGGTGGACCTCGTGCTACTGGTCAATGTCCAGGGCCTCGTGGTCAATCCCGGCGATTATTTTGCGCGCTTGAAACGCGATCTGAAACCCGGAGGGCGAGTTGCGATCATCGCCGCGCGTGTCGAAGCCGACCGCGGCGCGCCGCCCGAAATGCGTGCGCCGCCGGAGCGGGTGATGGACGACATGCGGCGCCAGGGTTACGTGCTCGATGCGACACATGATTTCCTGCAGCACCAGTATTTCCTGGTGTTCCGGCAGCAGCCGTGAGTGCGTGTTTGCCGCCTGAATGGCGCGATATCCGGCCGCCGCTGCCGCTTGCCTAGTGCGGGTTATTTAGAGTTGATATCAAGATATCGAATTGTCTTTTTGCAGGAGCCAGATCATGGCACAGTTTGTTGTCCGTCATCTCGAAGACGAGGTCAAGGCGTGCTTGAAGCGCCGCGCCGAATGTCACGGGAGCAGCATGGAGGAGGAAATACGTCAGATCTTGCGCAACGCGGCGAAGGAGCCTTACCGCGCGCAGCCGAAGCTGGGCTCGCGCATCGCGGCGCGATTCAGCCAGTCCAGGCGGACAACCGAGTGTTGGATTTTGACAGGGCCGCAGCTGCGACAGCGGCTGTCTTGGCGGCGACACGACAAAAAGCCGGCCGGCCAGCGGATGTGCGGGACACTCAAATTGCCGGGATTGCGCTGGCGCGGCATGCGACGCTGGTGACCCGCAATGTGCGGTACTTCCGTGACCTGAAAGTTCCTGTGGTTGATTCCTGGCAGGCTTGAGCAGAAGGTTCATGTCCGAATATCACATCCGTCCGACCCTGCACTTCGTCTACCGCCACCCGGCGCATTTCATCGCTTTTGGCGGTGGCGTTGGTTTATCACCGGCGGCACCGGGCACTTTTGGCACGCTGCTGGCGCTGCCGCTGTTCCATGTATTGTCCCCCCTGCTCGATCCCTGGAGTTTTCTGGCGCTGGTGGTTGCGCTGTTCTGGCTCGGTGTCTGGGCTTCGGCGGTGACCGGGCGTGCGCTGGGCGTCGCCGACCACGGCGGCATGGTGTGGGACGAGACGGTAGCCTTCCTGCTGGTGCTGTTCTTCGTGCCGGCGACCGGTTACTGGCAGGCCTTCGCCTTCCTTGCCTTCCGTCTGTTCGACATCTTCAAGCCGCCGCCCATTCGTTACTATGACCGTGTGCTGAAGAACGGCTTTGGTGTGATGTGGGACGACCTGCTGGCGGCGTGCTATACGCTGCTGGTAATCGCGGCGGCTTACGCATGGCTCGGTTAACACGAAGGGGGTGATGATGCCGGACAAGGTCCTGTATGAACTGGCAGCAAAGCTTGGCGCTGCGCTGAAGGCTCAGTGCCTGATGCTGGCGACCGCGGAAACCTGCACCGGCGGCTGGGTGGCGCAGGCGGTGACTGCGGTGCCGGGCAGTTCGCAGTGGTTCGAGCGCGGTTTCGTGGCCTATACCTATATTTCCAAGCGCGAGATGCTCGGCGTCAGTCAGGACACGCTGGGTGCGCATGGTGCGGTATCGGAGCCGGTAGTGCGCGAAATGGTTGCCGGCGCGCTCGCCAACAGCCATGCGCAGGTCGCGGTGGCGGTCAGCGGTACCGCGGGTCCCGGCGGCGGCACGCCGCAAAAGCCGGTGGGCACCGTGTGTCTCGCCTGGGGCGTCAAGAACGGCGAGCCAAGAAGCGCGACGCTGCATATTTCCGGTGACCGCGAGGCGGTGCGGCGGGCTGCGGTGCAGGCCGCTCTAGAGGGTGTTTTGAAGTTGCTTCCGGCGACAGTAAGTGAAAATAACTAGTTGTTTTTAAAAGATATTTATAATATTAACTGGCTTTTTTAACACTACTGTATAAATAACCAGCAAATCGCCGCAAGATGTGTATAATGCGTGCCATCAGCTGAGTTGCAGCACACCGGACAACCCAGGACAAAGAAGAGGACATCATGGACGAAAACAAAAGCAAGGCACTCGCGGCGGCACTGTCGCAAATCGAAAAACAATTCGGCAAAGGCTCGGTCATGCGCATGGGCGAGGCCGACATTGCGCGGGACATCCAGGCGGTATCGACGGGCTCGCTGGGCCTCGACATCGGGCTGGGCATCGGCGGCCTGCCGCGTGGACGAGTGGTTGAAATTTACGGTCCGGAATCCTCGGGTAAAACCACTCTGACACTGTCGGTGATCGCGCAGATGCAGAAGCTCGGCGGTTCGGCGGCGTTCATTGATGCTGAACACGCACTCGATCCGCAATACGCCGGCAAGCTGGGCGTCAAGGTGGATGAACTGATCATCTCCCAGCCCGACAACGGCGAGCAGGCGCTGGAGATCGCCGACATGCTGGTGCGTTCCGGTTCGGTTGATGTGGTGGTGATCGACTCGGTGGCGGCACTGGTGCCGCGCGCCGAGATCGAAGGCGAGATGGGCGAGCCGCAGATGGGCCTGCAGGCGCGGCTGATGTCGCAGGCGCTGCGCAAGCTGACTGCCAACATCAAGCGTTCAAACACGCTGGTGATTTTCATCAACCAGATCCGCATGAAGATCGGTGTCATGTTCGGCAATCCGGAAACCACCACCGGCGGCAACGCGCTGAAGTTCTACGCCTCGGTGCGCATCGACATCCGTCGCATTGGTTCGATCAAGAAGGGCGAGGAAGTCATCGGTTCCGAGACCCGCGCCAAGATCGTCAAGAACAAGGTGGCGCCACCGTTCCGCCAGGCCGAGTTCGACATTCTCTACGGCGAGGGCATTTCCCGCGAGGGCGAGATCATCGAGCTCGGCGTCGCCCACAACATTATTGAAAAGTCCGGCGCCTGGTACTCGTATGGCAAGGACCGCATCGGTCAGGGCAAGGACAACACCCGCGACTGGCTGCGCGAGAACCCGAAAATCGCCGACGAGATCGAAGCCAAAATCCGCGCGGTGCTGGGCATCAACGGTGGCCCGCAGGTGAAGAAGGAGAAGGCGACGCTGGAAGTCGTCGAATCCGATCCGGCCGCGCGCAAAAAGGCGTCGGGACAGTAATCCGGCTCGACAGGCGGCATGCCCGCCAAAGAACCCAGTCTCAGGGCACGCGCACTTAGGCACTTGGCGCGGCGCGAGCATACCCGCCACGAACTGGCGCTCAAGCTCGCGCCGCACGCTGAGTCTGAAACCGAAGTGGCGCAGATCCTGGATGACTTTACGCAGCGCGGCTGGTTGTCGGAGCAACGCGCCGCCGAGCAGATCGTGCATGCGCGGATCCGCCGCTACGGGCCGGTGCGCATCCGTCGCGATCTGGAAGCGAAGGGCGTTTCGGTGGAAGCCGCCACTGCCGTGCTGGCTACGTTGAAGGAAGGTGAACTGGAGGCGGCGCGCGCGGTGTGGAAAAGGAAATTCCACGCCCCACCGGCAAATGCGGCGGAGCGGGCGAAGCAGACGAGATTCCTGCTCGGCCGCGGTTTCGGGAGTGAGGTGATCGTGAAACTGTTCCGGGGTGTAGGCGACTTTGATGAATAAGGCGAACGAAATGACCAGAGACCATGATGCCTTTGTGTTTTATTCCGCACTGGTGATTGCCGTGCTGACCTTGTTCATCGGGCACGAGACAATGCCTGATACGACGGCATCGGCTGCATCCCCTGCTGCGCAGGCCGTTCCTGCCCGGGACAATGCCGCCCAGCAGCAGGTTCGTGGCAGCGGGCAGTCGCGGGTGCTTGCGGCCTCGCACCAAACCTACTGAAAGCTGAACGCTGGCAGTATCCCCGGGTGTCTGCGGTAGCCGGGGTGGCGCGCGAGAAGCTGCGCTGTGGCGGTTGATGCAGTAAAACTGGTTTAAAATCTGCGCCTTACGTAAACCTATCGGCGCATCCGCATGAAATCCGCAGAAATCCGCGACAAGTTCCTCAAGTATTTCGAGTCCAAGGGCCATGCCATCGTGGCTTCCAGCCCTCTGGTGCCGGGCAACGATCCGACGTTGTTGTTCACGAACTCGGGAATGGTGCAGTTCAAGGACGTGTTTCTTGGCCAGGAAACCCGGCCCTACACGCGTGCGACAACTTCGCAGCGCAGCCTGCGCGCCGGCGGCAAGCACAACGACCTCGAGAACGTCGGCTATACCGCGCGCCACCACACTTTTTTCGAGATGCTTGGCAATTTTTCCTTCGGTGACTATTTCAAGAAGGACGCCATCCATTACGCCTGGGAGTTGTTGACCTCGGTCTACAAGCTGCCGAAGGAGAAGCTCTGGGTCACCGTCTACCACACCGACGACGAAGCCTATGACATCTGGGCGAAGGAAATAGGCGTGCCGAAAGAGCGCATCGTGCGTATTGGCGACAAGCCCGGCGGCGGCTCCGACAATTTCTGGCAGATGGCGGACACCGGTCCCTGCGGCCCCTGCAGCGAGATTTTCTACGATCACGGCGACGAGGTCGAAGGCGGCCCGCCCGGATCCAAGGATGCCGACGGCGACCGTTACATCGAGATCTGGAATCTGGTGTTCATGCAATTCAACCGCGATGACAAGGGTGTGCTGCATCCGCTGCCTAAACCTTCGGTGGATACCGGCATGGGGCTGGAGCGTATTGCGGCTGTCATGCAGCATGTGCATTCCAATTACGAGATTGACCTGTTCCACGCGCTGATCAAGGCTGCCGCACGCGAGACCGGGGCCAAGGACCTGCATAACAACTCGCTGAAAGTCATCGCCGATCACATCCGCGCCTGCGCCTTCCTGATCGTCGATGGCGTGATTCCGGGCAACGAAGGCCGCGGTTACGTATTGCGCCGGATCATCCGCCGCGCGATCCGTCATGGCTACAAGCTGGAGCAAACCACACCCTTTTTCCACAAGGTCGTGCCCGACCTGTCGCGGGCGATGGGAGAGGCCTATCCCGAACTGCCCAAGATGCAGGAGCGGGTGATGCAGATCCTGAAGCAGGAAGAGGAGCGTTTTGCCGAAACGCTGGAGCACGGCATGAAGGTGCTCGAGCACGCGCTGACCCGCGAGGACAAGATGCTCGACGGCGAGACGGTGTTCCAGCTCTACGATACCTACGGTTTTCCGGTCGATCTCACGGCGGATATCGCGCGTGAGCGCGGCGTGATGATGGATTACGCCGGCTTTGAGGCTGCGATGGAGCAGCAGCGCGAGCGCGCGCGGGCCGCTTCCAAGTTCCAGATGGGCAGTGCGGTCGAATACCGGGGTGTGAAGACGCAGTTCAAAGGCTACGAGACGCTGGCGCTCGATGACGCACAAGTCGTCGCGATTTATCGCGAAGGCAGTGCGGTGCAGTCGGTTACTCATGGCGAGGAAGCGGTGATCGTGCTTGACCATACGCCGTTCTATGCCGAATCCGGTGGCCAGGCGGGTGATGCCGGAGAGTTGGTCAGCGACCACGGAACCTTTGCTGTCGCCAGCACCCTGAAAATCCAGCCGGACGTCTTCGGCCACCATGGCAAGCTGGAAACGGGCAAGCTCAGCGTGGGCGACAGGGTGGCTGCGCGCGTGGATACCGTGCGCCGTGCGCGGACTATGCGTAACCACTCGGCTACTCATCTGATGCACAAGGCGCTACGCGAGGTACTGGGCCCGCATGTCCAGCAGAAGGGCTCACTGGTCGATGCCGACAAGACGCGCTTCGATTTTTCGCATATGGAGCCGCTGACCGGGGACGAGATCCGCCGGGTCGAGGTCATGGTCAATGCCGAGATCCTTGCCAACGCCTCGACCGCGGCGCGAATCATGAAGTTCGATGATGCCGTCAAGCACGGCGCGATGGCGCTGTTCGGCGAGAAGTACGGCGATGAGGTGCGCGTGCTCGACATCGGCACTTCGCGCGAACTGTGCGGCGGTACCCACGTCGGCCGCACCGGCGACATCGGCTTTTTCAAGGTGTTATCGGAGGGAGGCGTTGCCGCCGGCATTCGCCGAATTGAGGCGACCACCGGTGATCGCGCGCTGGCCTGGGTGCAGGCGCAGGAGCAGAAGCTGGCCGGTGCGGCTGCCGCGCTGCGCACTTCGCCGCAGGAAGTCGGACAGAAAATTACACAGATCATCGATAACGTGCGCAATCTCGAGAAGGAACTGGCGCGCCTGAAGTCGAAGCTTGCATCCAGCCAGGGCGACGATCTCGCGGACCAGGCGGTTGCAGTCAAGGGCGTCAATGTCCTGGCCGCTGCCATTGACGGCGCCGATGCCAAGGGGCTGCGCGAGGCGATGGACAAGTTGAAGGACAAGCTGAAGAGCGCGGCGATCGTGCTGGCCAGCGGCGAAGGCGGCAAGGTCACGCTGATTGCCGGCGTGACTGCTGATCTGACCGCCAAGGTCAAGGCCGGCGAACTGGTCAACTTCGTCGCCCAGCAGGTCGGCGGCAAGGGCGGCGGGCGGCCCGACATGGCGCAGGCCGGCGGCACCGATCCGGCGAAATTGCCGCAGGCCTTGGCTTCGGTTAAAGACTGGGTCGCAGAGAAACTCTGAGGCCCACCGGGGTATGGTGGCAGCGCTTGCGGCGGGACATGGTCAGAACGGCAGCGCGGCGTCAGCTTTGACGGCGGTCAGCGCGCGGCGGAAATCTTCCTGGATACGCTTCAGCGCCGAAGCATTGTCGGCCTCGAAACGCAGCACGATGATTGGCGTGGTGTTTGAAGGCCGCGCGAGCCCGAAGCCGTCTTCGTATTCGACGCGCAGGCCGTCGATGGTGATGATGTCACGCGCACCTTCGAAGCGCGCGGTTTCCTGCAGTCTTTCCATCAGCGTGTAGTTCTCGCCTTCGCGCAGCGGCCACTGCAGTTCCGGCGTGCTGAGCGAGTCCGGCAAGGCTTCGAGCACGGCTGAGGGGTCATCGCTGCGGCTGAGGATTTCCAGCAGCCGGGCACCGGCATACATCCCGTCATCAAAACCGTACCAGCGTTCCTTGAAGAAGATGTGTCCGCTCATTTCCCCCGCGAGTGGTGCGCCGCTTTCCTTGAGTTTCTGCTTGATGAAGGAGTGCCCGGTTTTCCACAGCAAGGGCTTGCCGCCATGCTGGCGGATCCAGCCGAACAGGTGGCGTGTGCACTTGACGTCGAAAATCACTTCGGCGCCGGGCACGCGCGACAGCACGTCTGCGGCGAACAGCATCAGCTGGCGGTCGGGGTAGATGATTTTTCCGGACTTCGTGACCACGCCGAGGCGATCGCCGTCCCCGTCGAAGGCGAGGCCGATCTCGGCATCCCCCATTTTCAGTGCGGAGATCAGGTCTTCGAGATTGTGCGGCTGCGAGGGATCGGGGTGGTGGTTGGGGAAGGTGCCGTCCACTTCGCAGAACAACTCCTCGACGGCGCAGCCGAGGCTGCGGTAGAGCTCCGGTGCGGTAGCGCCTGCCACGCCGTTGCCGCAGTCCACGGCAATGCGCATCGGGCGCGCGAGTTTGATCGAACCGGTGATGCGTTCGAGATAGGCGTTGCGGATGTCGTGGCTGCGGAGGCTGCCGCTGCCGGCAGCAAGGTCGTTGTCAGCGATGCGCGTGCGCAGCGCCTGGATGGCCTCGCCGGCAAGGGTATCTCCGGCAAGCATCATCTTCAGCCCGTTGTACTGTGGCGGATTGTGCGATCCGGTGACCATGACGCCAGACAGCGTGCCCAGTTCGTGGGCGGCGTAATAAAGCATCGGCGTTGCGACCTGGCCGACATCGATGACATCGACACCGCTGGCCTGCAAACCGCGCGCCAGAGCGGCGGCGAGCGCCGGGCCTGACAGCCGGCCGTCGCGGCCGATCACCACGGTGTTACGGCTGCGCGCCAGCGCTTTGCTGCCGATGGCGCGGCCGATGGTTTCGACGCCGGCTTCGGTCAGGGTGTCGCCGACGATGCCGCGAATGTCATAGGCCTTGAATATGGAAGCGGGAGGGGGTGCCGATGAGGTCATAAAAATATCAATAAAAACAAATAGTTGCGTATTTTATCATTCGCGGATGAAGAATTCGAGAACGCTGCGCGGCAGCCAGGCAAGCGTGCCGCTGGTATCGGGGAAGCCGACATGGCCGCCTTCGTCGGGGAACACTGCGCTGACCGCGGCCGCGAGCTCATGCGCTGCCGGCAGTGCTGCGGCCGGCAGGAAAGGATCATTGCGTGCGTTGAGCAACAGAGTCTGTACGCTAATGCACACAAGCAATGGCTTGCTGCTGGAGCGGGTGTAGTAGTCGTCGACATCGCGAAAACCGTGCAGTGGCGCTGTGACAAGATCGTCGAACTCGCGCAGCGTGCGCGCTGCCCGCAGGCGGGCGCTGTCGAAAATCCCGGGATAGGTTTGCAGCTTGGCGAAGGACTTGCGTTTCATCGAGGCGAGGAAGTGCCTGGTGTAGGCAAGGTTGAAACCGCGCTCGAGAGCAGCGGCGGCGGCATGCAGATCCACCGGAGCAGAAATGCAGGCGGCGCGCCGCAGGATGCCGGCGGCGGCTGGACCCAGTTCTCCCAGCCATTTAAGCAGTGCGTTGCCGCCCAGCGAGATTCCGGCTGCGAACAGCGGGGCGGCATGCTGTTCGCGCAGGCGGCGCAGGATCCAGTCGATCTCCATGCTGTCGCCGGAATGGTAAGCACGGGGCAGGCGGTTGATTTCGCCACTGCAGCCGCGGAAATGCACGACTACGCCGCGCCAGCCGTGCGCGCTGGCAGCGTGCATCAGCGCCCGCGCGTAGTGGCTGTTCGAGCTGCCTTCAAGTCCGTGGAACAGCACCAGCAGCTGGCTTCCCTCGTTCCGCAATCGGCGATCCTGAGGTTCGCTCCAGTCCAGGTCGATGAAGTCGCCGTCCGGAGTATCCCAGCGCTCGCGACGGTAGGCGACGGCGGGCACCGGCGCCAGCAGCGCCGGATACAGGGTTTGCAGGTTGCCGCCGGGGAGCCATCCGGGTGCGCGGTATGCGGAATGAGGTTCGGGCATTTTCCGATGGTACGCGGTTTACGCCGGCTGTACCGGCATGCCACAATCGCGGGGCCCTACCGGCCAACGACAAACAGAACAGGGAGAAAGAATCATGGACGATCCCGTAGCACAGACCCCGAGCAATGACGACCGCAACCTCGCGATGCTGGCCCACTTGCTGGGCATAGTTTCCGGATTCATCGGCGCGCTGATCATCTGGCTGATCAAGAAAGACCAATCGGCGTTCATCGACGAGCAAGGCAAGGAGGCGCTGAATTTCCAGATCACGATGCTGCTCGCATTTGTCGTGGCTGGCATCCTGATGGTGATCCTGATCGGCGCCCTGCTGATGCCCCTGCTGTTGATTGCCAACCTGGTGTTCTGCATTCTCGCTGCGCTGGCGGTTTCCAAGGGCGAACATTACCGTTATCCCTTTGCGATCCGTTTGCTGAAGTAGGCCTTTCAATCCGAAAGAAGGGGCCCCCGGGGGGACCTTTTTTTGTGTATCGACCTGCCCTGTGCCCTATTGATGTCGTTCCAATAAAAAACGCCCGATGCACTGCATCGGGCGTCTCGACTGTCGCAGTCACAATCGGCTGACCACCGCCCCTAAAATTTCAGGACGAGTCAGGCACTTTGCCTTCAGGCACAGTGCCTCGTGCTTCAGGCGTAGCAGCGCAGCTGGCGGGAGAACTGCTGCAGGGCTTCGATGCCGCTGGCTTCGGCGCGGTGGCACCAGTCCTCGAGCTGCTTGACGAGTTGTTCCTTGGAAGCAGTGGAACGCTGCCACAGTTGCGCGAGTTCGTCGCGCATGGTGTAGACCGTGGCCAGGACGCTGCTGTGTCGAATCACCGCTTCGCGCTGTTCCAGTTCGGCGGGTGGCAGTGCGGCCTTGTCGATGTGCAGCCAGCGCTTGAGTTTGCTCATGTCGACGCCGGTGGCATGGCCCTTCAGGGTCTGCAGTTCGGCGGCGCAGGTCGCGCGCAGCGAAGCCGTGTATTTCGCCAGGACTTCGTAGCGGTGGGTGGCGATTGCCTGCAGCGTGGCGAGGTCGCAACGGGTCTTGGAGTTATCGAGAATCAGCTTCGGCGCAACCTTCTTCACCTTTGCGAGCCCCAGCATCTCGAGGATGCGGATATAGAGCCAGCCAATGTCGAACTCGTACCAGCGGCTCGACAGTTTTGCCGACGTGGCATAGGCGTGGTGGTTGTTGTGCAGTTCCTCGCCGCCAATCAGGATGCCCCAGGGGAAGACATTGGTGCTCGCGTCTTCGGGCTGGAAATTGCGGTAGCCCCAATAGTGGCCCACGCCATTTATGATGCCGGCTGCCATGAACGGGATCCACGCCATCTGAACTGCCCAGATGGTCAGGCCGATCGGTCCGAGCAGGAGGAGGTTCAGCACCAGCATCGAGCCGATGCCCCAGCGGTCATGGCTGTAGAGCTTGCGCTCGATCCAGTCGTCAGGAGTGCCGTAGCCGTAACGATCCAGCGTGTCCTGGTTGCGACCTTCCTTGCGATAGAGTTCGGCACCTTGCAGCAACACCTTGCGCAGGCCGAAGATCTGCGGGCTGTGCGGATCCTCCACGGTCTCGCACTTGGCGTGGTGTTTGCGGTGGATGGCCGTCCAGTGCTTGGTCAGCATACCGGTGGTCAACCACAGCCAGAAACGGAAAAAATGCGCCGGGATCGGGTGCAGGTCCAGTGCGCGGTGAGCGGAATGGCGATGCAGGTAAATCGTAACGGCAGCAATCGTGATGTGGGTGAGCACAAGTGCATAAACCACGTAGCCCCACCACGGCAGATCCAGAACCCCTGTAATCATGTAACTCCTCGCTTTATAAGCGTTTTATCGCAACAACAATACTGATTGGACCGAGTGTACTGAAGAACGTTGCCCGGGTATAGCGGGAACCCCACATTAAACCAACAAAAATTTTGTAACCTTATGTTTTTATTAACTTAAATATCTTATTTTGGCTTGTGGTTTTGATCTCCCCCAACTATCCGTATTTCCCGCTGCGGGAAGGGAATTTCAATGCCTTTTTCGCGGAAGCTGCGCCAGATGACGTCATAGAGATCAGAGCGCAGTCCGCCGAGACCCTTGTCCGGATCGGCAACCCAGACCCCCAGTTCGAGGTTGATGCCGCTGTCGGCGAAGGCCAGGATCAGCGCGCCGGGCGGCGAATCCTTCAATACCCGCGGATGGGCGATGGCCGCGTCGACCATGATTTTTCGCGCGACATCGAGGTCCGTGGAGTACGCCACCTGAATTGGCAGTCCGACGCGCACCTTGCGGTCCGAGAAGGAGTGGTTCAGCACCGTCGATGTGATGATGCTCTCGTTGGGAATGATCGCCTCAAGCCCGCCCAAGGTGCGCACGACAATGTAGCGCGCGGTCATTTTGGTCAGTGTGCCGGTATGGTCACCGATGGTGACCAGATCACCGAGGCTGACCGAGCGATCCATCAGGATGATGAAGCCGCTGACGTAGTTGGCGGCGATTTTCTGCAGTCCGAAGCCGATGCCGACGCCGAGCATGCCGCCGAAGACCGAAAGCACCGTCAGATCGATGCCAACGGCCGGCAATGCGATCAGGAAAGCAGCCAGCAGCAGCAGGATCTGTGCGAGCTTCGAGAACATCACCCGCAGGTTTATTTGCATGGTGGTGGCGCGCATCAGCCGCGATTCGATCAGCCGACCCAGCCACATCGCCACCAGGATCGTGACGATGATCGACAGCGTGCCCTGCAGCACCAGCAGCAGTGAAAACTTCTGCTTGCCGACTGTGAAGCCAATGTCGAGCAGCGCTTCGCGCACGTGGGGCCACAGCCCGCTCAGGTATATCGCGACCCCGATCCAGGCCACCCAGCTGATCCAGCGCTCCGAAGCGCGCAGCCAGGCGCTCGGCGCGAAGATGTGGCGCATGGCATAGATCGACATGCGAATCAGCGCCATCGCCAGCAGCAGGGCTGCAGCGACATTGAGGAGGTGGGTGCTGTGCCAGTAACGCAGCACGGTTTTGGCGACCAGCACCAGCAGCAGTGCCGACAACGGGAACATCAGCCGTTTCAGGCTGCCGACCCCGCGCGCCTGGGTGGCATTGACCGGAGTGTGGCCAAGCAGCCTGCGGTCGTAATGGCGCGACAGCAGCCAGCCAGCGGCGACGCAGGCGACCAGGGTGCCGACCTGCCAGAGCACGCTGACGCTCTGCAGATCGGCCCAGAGATCGAGCAGCAGGGCCTGGAATTCGGGGGAAGAGGACATCAATGCGCCTGGATTTTTTGTGCGTCCGCTGGCGATGCGGTGAGCGTCATCTTATCACGGGCTTCACCGGCCTCAGCCCGCGCTCCGCTCCAGCGCTGCAGCAAAAAAACCATCGGTCTGGTGCAACTGTGGCCACAGTTGCAGATGCTCTCCGGTCTGCAGCGGGATGCCCTGCCGTTCGAGCAGTTCGCCGCAGTTGAGCGCACGGAATTCCGGGTGCGCAGCAAGGAAGGTCGTCACGATGCCGCTGTTTTCCTCCGCCAACAGGCTGCAGGTGGCGTAGACCAGGCGGCCGCCGGGTTTGACCAGGCGTGCCGCGGATTTGAGGATCGCCGTCTGCTTGACGACCAGTTCGGCCACGCTTTCGGGCGACTGGCGGAATTTCAGGTCGGGGTTGCGGCGCAGGGTGCCGAGACCGCTGCAGGGTGCATCGACCAGTACGCGGTCGATCTTTCCGGCGAGGCGTTTGACCTTGGTGTCGTTCTCGTGGGCAATCACCAGTGGATGCACGTTCGACAGGCCGGAGCGTTTCAGTCGCGGCTTGAGCCGGTCGAGCCGTTTCTGCGAGATGTCGAAGGCGTAGAGGCGGCCCTGGGAGTTCATCATCGCGCCGAGCATCAGTGTTTTGCCGCCGGCCCCTGCGCAGAAATCGACGACGAGGTCGCTGCGCCGCGGCGCCAGCAGGTAACCCAGCAACTGGCTGCCTTCGTCCTGCACTTCGATCACGCCTCCGGTAAACAGCGGGTGGCGGTTAATAGAGGGGTTGCCTCTGATGCGGATGCCGATCGGAGACCAGGGCGTGGCTTCCGCCGGAATGCCGCCCTTGTTGAGCGTGGTCAGCACTGCATCGCGGTTGCCGAGCAGGGTATTGACACGCAAATCAAGGGGCGCCGGTTCCTGGAGCGCGCGTCCCAGCGCGCGGATGAAATTCGCATCATGCTCCGTGAGCAGACGGTCGACGACCCAGACGGGCAAGTCGGCTTCCACGCTCAGCGGGTGTTCCGCGCCCGCTTGCGCGCGCGTGGCATTGAGCCAGGCCTTTTCTTCCGTCGAGCACAGCGCGCCGATGTCCCGGCTGCTGTAACCGCCGATGCGCGTCAGCCACAGCAGCACCAGCTGCCGCGCGTCGGCCTGTGGCGCAATGTGGTCGAGCAGCATTTTTCGCCGCAGCACGCCGAACACGGTTTCGGCGACAAAGGCGCGATCCTGCGGGCCGAGCACATGGCGCTCGCGAAAGTAGCGGCTCAATACGGCATCGGCTGGATAGGTGAAGGCGAGCACGCGCGACAGCGCGTGTGCGGCGTCGGCGAGGCGCAGCGCATTAGGCATGCGCGCGGCGGATTCGGATGCTGCGGTTTTCATGGATTGCCGACCTTAATTTCGCTGACCAGTTGCTCGCCCGACAGCTCGCCTTCGCGGTTGAAAAAACGGATGCGCACCGGCAGGTTGCGGTAATCGGAAGCGAGCCACAAGGCCATGCTTTCCTGCCCGGCCGTGCGCACCTGAACCACCGGCACGGCGAGCAGTCGCCCCAGCGGCGTGTCGATGGATTCGGCTGGCAGCACGTCGAAACTGACGGTGTCGAGGCGGCTGCCGCGGGTAAAGGGCAATGTGATGCGGCCGGCAGCGGGCGGGGTCAGGGCCAGGTTGAACATGAAACTGATCCAGTCCTGGCTGCCGGCGGGCAGTGCGACCGTGGCCT
Organism: Burkholderiales bacterium; assembly: GCA_030684405.1. Lineage (GTDB taxonomy): Bacteria > Pseudomonadota > Gammaproteobacteria > Burkholderiales > SG8-41. The sequence continues at coordinate 232,584 of JAUXYA010000005.1, forward strand.
GTTGCGGCAGGCGGCCGAGGCGCAGCAGGTTCTCGTCCCAGTTGAATACCGCCAGCGTTTCTTCGCTGCGGCTGCCGCGTTTGATGCTGGCGAGGAAACGTTCCGGCCGCAGCCTGTCGGCAACGATCGCTCCCTGGCTGAGGTAGTGGTAACGGTGCGGCCGGAACAGTTCGACGAGGCCGGTGCTTTCGGACTGGCCACCGGCCATGTAGCGGCCTTCCCCGAATTCCCAGCTCTGCACAGTACGCCCCACCGGCGTCTGGTCCGGACCCATCGTCAGCAGATAGGTGATGCGGCCCTTGCGCGGGAAATCGGGCAGGGGTGGGGTTTCGGGTTCGCGGAACATTGTCGGCGAGGCGCTGGCGACCACGGCCGGTTCTGGCGGCGCTGCAGTTTCGGGCTCCACGGGAGGAGTGATCACAGGCTCGGGCGCCGGAATGGAGATCGCCGGCTCTGTTGAAAACGCCGGCGCTGTCTCGACTGCGGTCGGCGCTGCGGCCAGGCGTTGCGGCGGTGGTTTGCGCGCAGGGGCACTGCGCGGTGCCGGTTCTGCACGCGGCGGCGGCAAGGGTTCGATCTGCGCGCTCAGCGGCTGCAGGTCCACTGCGGGTTCGCGCGCGGGAATGTGGATGCCGCCGAGTATTGCTGCATGGGCGGCCATCGACAGGGCTGCGGCGGCAAGCAGGCGCTGGGAGGGTGGACGCATGACCTGCCGCTCAGCGGATGTCCAGTCGCGAGATGATCTGCTCGTAGCGGCTGCCGTCGTCCTCGACGATACGCATTTTTACCGGCATCAGGCGGTGCGCTCGGGCCAGCCAGATTTCGTTGGCAGTTTCGCCGGCCTGGTGGCGTCTGACGAGGTGGATGACTTCGAGGCGTCCCAGCGGCGTGTCGATGGTGGTGTCGGGACCAATGGCGTAGCGGTACTGGTCGAGCTTGCGGCCGTTGGTCATCGCGAACCCGAGGTCCCGCAAGTCCTCCGCATCCAAGAACAGGAACTGGTACATCGCCGACAGCCGGTCCTGGGTCCCCGGCGGCAGCGCCACGGTGTCGCTGCGACCGTCGTGCTGCAGTGTCAGCGTGCGCGTGCTCCAGTCGAAATCCGCATGTACGCGCCGCTCGTCGCGGCCGCCGCGCGTGCCGTCGAAGGTTCTCGGGCGCAGCCCCGAACGGTCTATGCTGCCACTGCTGGTCACGCGCCCCGGCCGGCGTTGCGCCAGTGCGAACAGGCCGATGGCGTGGGTTTCGCTGACTGCACGGTAGCCGCCATCGCGGACTTCGAAGGTTTCCTGCATTACTGCGACCTGGGCGCCGTTGATCGACAGGCCGTATTCGGCTTGCACGGCGACAGGCGGAGCGGGTTTTGCCGCGACCGGCTGCAGCAGGGCTGCAGCCAGCAGCAGTGCTGTGGCCAGGGGCTTAAACATCGGTGGCGGGGGAGCGCAGCACGCCGGAGGCTTGACCCGCGCCGCGGATGACGACGCGGCCGGCGGTATCGATGGTGACGCGGTCTTCGCACAGCCAGCGCAGCGCCTGCGGATAGATGCGGTGTTCCTCGGCCAGCACGCGCGCGGCGAGCGTGTTTTCGCTGTCGCCGGGCAACACCGGCACTGCTGCCTGGATGATGACCGGCCCATGATCAAGCTGCGGTGTGACGAAGTGTACCGTGCAGCCGTGGATACGCACGCCGGCTTCTAGCGCCTGGTGGTGAGTATGCAGACCCGGAAACGACGGCAGCAGCGAAGGGTGGATGTTGATCATGCGGCCCGCGTAGCGGCCGACGAAGGCTGTGGTCAGGATGCGCATGAACCCTGCGAGCACGACGTAGTCGGGCTGCAGCGCATCGACAGCGGTGGCGAGGGCTGTGTCGAAGGCTTCCCGGGAGGCATGCGCCTTGTGATCCACCACCACAGTGGGGATGCCGCGTGCTGCCGCGGTGGCGAGTCCCCGCGCTGCGGGATTGTTGCTGATCACCGCGCAGAACTCCGCCGGCAGCCCTGCTCCGAGAAGGGCTTCCATGTTGCTGCCGCGCCCGGAGATGAGTATCGCGATGCGCTTCAGGATGGTCACCCCTGGACGACGACGGTCTGTGCTTCGGCGCGGCGCCGGCGGCGCACGCTGCCAATGTGCCAGACCTGTTCACCGGATTTTTCGAGCAGTTTGCGCGCACGCGCCGCGTCCTTCTTCGCGACCACCAGCACCATGCCGATCCCGCAGTTGAACACGCGGTGCATTTCGTCATCGGCGACATTTCCCTGTTCCTGCAGCCAGCGGAACAGCGGCGGCAGCGGCCAGGCATCGCGCCGGATTTCGGCGGTCAGCCCGGGGCCGAGCATCCGCGGCACGTTGTCGATCAGGCCGCCGCCGGTGATGTGAGCAAGGCCCTTGACCTGCACTTTTTTTAACAGCTGCAGCACGGGTTTCACGTAAATGCGAGTCGGCGCGAGAACGGCATCTTTTAACGCGCGGCCACCGATCTTCGCCGACAGCTTGACGCCCGGCTGCGCGAGAATGCGGCGGATCAGTGAGTAGCCGTTGGAATGCGCGCCGTTGCTGGCGAGTCCCAGCACAGCATCGCCGGGACGGATGCCACGGCCGTCGATGATGCCTTTCTTTTCGACGATGCCAACGGCGAAACCCGCGAGATCGTATTCGCCCGCGGGGTACATGCCAGGCATTTCCGCAGTTTCACCGCCGATCAGTGCGCAGCCGGCCATTTCGCATCCGGCAGCGATGCCCTTCACCACGTCCGTTGCGGCATCGACGTCGAGTTTGCCGCAGGCGTAGTAGTCGAGGAAAAACAGCGGCTCAGCGCCCAGTGTGAGAATGTCGTTGACGCTCATCGCGACAAGATCTATGCCGATGCTGTCATGGCGCCGCCACTCGAAGGCCAGTTTCAGCTTGGTGCCCACGCCGTCGGTGCCGGAGACCAGCACCGGTTCGCGATAGCCTTTGGGCACGGCAAACAGTGCGCCAAAGCCGCCGATGCCTGCCATCACACCGGAACGCAAGGTGCGTTTCGCGTAAGGTTTGATGCGGTCGACGAGTGCGTCGCCGGCATCGATGTCGACGCCTGCATCGCGGTAGGTCAGCGCCTTGCGGCCCGGGTTCTTGCGTTTCAAGGTGGTCCTCGTATTGAGCATTCGGTGTCAGCTGTGGGGATGGGACGGCCAAGCGGGGCTGACGACCGTAGCCCTGATAAGATAGGCGCCGGCAACACGCCTGACCAAAGCGGATTTTATCGTAAATGGATATCCCGGGACGCACTCCACAGCACCTCTGGCAATGGCTGGTCGTGGCCGCGATCGCCGGTATCGCAATCTACCTGCTGAGTCCGATCCTGACGCCGTTCATGCTGGCGGCGATTCTTGCCTACATCTGCAATCCGCTGGTGGGGCGCATGACCCGCGTTCCGCGCGCCTTGGCTACAGCGCTGGTGCTGGTCATGCTGCTGCTTGCCGTGCTGGTGTTGCTGGTGGTGCTGCTGCCGCTGCTGATCCGCCAGGTGCGCGCGATTGCAGACCAGGCGCCGGTGTTCGTCGATTGGCTGCGTGTCGCCGCCGCGCCGCGGCTGGAGCAACTGCTTGGCGTGCAGCTGGAGACCGCGATGGTGCGCGACTGGATGACCGCCCACCTCGCCGACATTCGCGATTTCGCGCTGAAGCTGCTGCCCAAGCTGACCAGCGGCGGCCTCGCCGTTGTCGGCTTTCTGGTCAACCTGGTGCTGGTGCCCCTGGTGCTGTTTTATTTTCTCCGCGACTGGGACCGCATCATCGCCGGCATCGACGGGATGATCCCGCGGCGCTACCACGGCCGCATCAGCATGCTTGCGCGCGAGATCGACGGAGTGCTCGGCCAGTTCCTGCGCGGACAGTTGCTGGTGATGCTGGCCATGGCCCTGTTCTATACCGTCGGGCTGTGGCTGGCCGGCCTCGATTACGCGTTGTCGGTGGGGATTTTTGCCGGGCTGGTGACCTTTGTGCCTTACCTCGGCATCATCCTCGGCGTGGTGCTGGCCACGCTGGCTGGCCTGCTGCAGTTCCAGGAACTGACACCGCTGATCTGGATATGGGCCGTTTTCATTGTCGCGAGCTTGATCGAGGGCTACCTGCTGGTGCCCTGGCTCGTCGGGGAGCGCATCGGCCTCCACCCGGTTGCAGTGATTTTTGCGTTGCTCGCTTTCGGCAGCTTGTTCGGATTTTTCGGTGTGCTGCTGGCGCTGCCGGTCAGTGCTGCTTTGCTGGTGTGGGGGCGTCACCTGCACCGCGATTACCTCGCGAGCGGTATGTACCGGTAAAGAGCAGCAGGTAATGAGAGGCCGGAAATGAACAAGAGGGGGAGGGGATAAGGCGAATGAAGCAGCTCGCCTTCGAACTGGCGGCGCCGCCTGCGCCGACGCTCGACAATTTCGTCATCGGTGAAAACGCGGAAGTTGTGGCTGCGCTACGCGCGCTCGCGCGCGCCGGACAGTCCGAACGTTTCATTTATCTCTGGGGCGGCAGCGGCAGCGGCCGCAGCCATTTGCTGCTGGCGACCTTGCATGCGCTGCGCGAGGCCGGCAGGACCACGCGCCTGTTCGATGGCAGCGCTGAGGGCGTGCAGGCCGACGATGCCTGCGCAGCTGACGACGTGCAGCGGCTCGACGGTCCGGCGCAGATTGCGCTGTTCAATGTCTGCAACACGCTGCGCGAGGGCGGCGGTGTGCTGGTCGCGGCCGGTGATCTGCCGCCCGCGCGGCTGTCGCTGCGGCCCGACCTGCTGACCCGGCTCGCCTGGGGGCTGGTCTACGAAGTGCGTGCGCTGAGTGAGAAAGACCGCCTGGCGGCGCTGCGGGATTACGCCGCGGCGCGCGGGTTTGCCCTGCCGCCGGAGGTGGCGGATTACCTGCTGGCCCGTGCGCCGCGTGACTTGAACTCGCTGCGCGCGCTGGTGGACACGCTCGACCGGCTGTCGCTGGAGCAGAAACGCGCCATTACGGTGCCGCTGGCGCGCGAGTTGTTGCAGCCAGCGCCGCCGAAACAGTCATGAATGAACGATAAGAACGGAAACACGCATGAACCTGGCCTTGTTTGACCTCGACCACACGCTGCTTGCCGGCGACAGCGATTTTGAATGGGCGCAGTTCCTGATCGATCGCGGCGTGCTCGATCGCGAGGTCTACGAGGTGCGCAACCAGCAGTTCTACGATCAGTACAAGGCCGGAACGCTGGACATCCGCGAGTTCCTCGATTTCCAGCTGAAACCGCTGTCGCGCCACCCGCGGCACGTGCTCGATGCCTGGCATGCAGAGTACATGCACGAGCGCATCGCGCCGATGATCCGCGACTCGGCGCGGGCGCTGGTTGAGCGCCACCGTGGCGATTTGTGCGTGATCATCACCGCGACCAACAGTTTTGTCACTGCGCCGATTGCACGTGCTTTCGGCATCGAACACCTGATTGCCACCGAGCCCGAAATCCGCGACGGCGAGTTTACCGGCGGTGTCAGCGGCATACCGAGTTTCCGCGAAGGCAAGGTTGAACGCCTCGAATCGTGGCTGGCCTCCCGCGGGGAAACTATAAAAAGTCATTTAAAATCAATATTTTATAGTGACTCCCATAATGATCTGCCGTTGCTCGGGATGGTCACTCACCCGGTGGCGGTGGATCCCGATGCTGCCCTGCGCGCGCACGCTGAAGCCCGTGGCTGGCCGGTTATCAGTCTTGGTTGATCGCCCGCGGAAGGCATGAACTGGGCATGTATAATCGCGCCGGATTTCCCAGCTGCGGCAAGCAGACGGCATGCGCCGTCATTCCCGAGCGCGCCGCCCGCCATATCTGCATGATTTCCGCATGATCAAGAAACTGCTCGGCCGGATGTTTTCCGGCCGCATGTTCAAGCCTTCCAAACCGCGCATCATTGCGGTGAGTGCGCACGGCATCACCCGAGATCGCATCGGCAGCTGCGCGCTGCGTACCTGCGATGCACTGCAGGAGGCGGGATACAGCGCCTTCGTTGTCGGCGGCGCAGTGCGCGACCTGATTCTCGGTCGCGATCCCAAGGATTTTGATGTCGCGACCGACGCCACGCCGGAACAGGTGCGCGCGGTATTCCGTCGCTCGCGCATCATCGGTCGGCGCTTTCGCATCGTCCACGTGATGTGCGGCCGTGATCTGGTCGAGGTCACCACCTTCCGCGGTCCGGCTGACGAAGGCGGTGCCGGCACCCAGGTCGAGGATGAACACGGCCGCCTGCTGCGCGACAACGTCTGGGGCGACCAGGCGCAGGATGCGGCGCGGCGCGACTTCACGATCAATGCGCTGTTCTACGATCCCGCGCGCGAGCAAGTCTGGGATTACCACGGCGGCGTTGCCGACCTGAAGCGCAAGCGCCTGCGCATGATCGGCGACCCGACGCAGCGTTTTCGTGAGGACCCCGTGCGCATGCTGCGAGCGGTGCGTTTTGCGGCGTCCTGCGGGCTGGAAATCGACACATCGACGCGCAAGCCGGTGAAGGCGCTGGCAAAATTGCTGGCCAATGTGCCGGCGGCACGGCTTTTTGACGAAATGCTCAAGCTGCTGCTGTCGGGCCACGCTGCCGAATGTGTGAAGCGTCTGCGCAGGGAGGGCCTGCACCATGGCCTGCTGCCGCTGCTCGACGTGATCCTCGAGCAGCCGCTGGGCGAGCGCTTCGTGATGCTCGCGCTGAAGAATACCGATGCACGTATCCGCGACGGCAAGCCGATATCGCCGGCCTTCCTGTTCGCCGCGCTGATGTGGCACGAGGTTCTCGCGGCCTGGAAAAAGATCGAGGCGCGCGGCGTGCCGCCGATTCCCGCGCTCTACGAGGCGATGGACGAGATGCTCGACAGGCAGACCGAGCAGCTCGCCATCCCGCGGCGCTACACATCGGACATGAAGGAGCTGTGGGCACTGCAGCCGCGTTTTGAACAACGTTCGGGCCAGCGTCCGTTCCGGTTGCTGGAGCACCTGCGCTTCCGCGCGGCCTACGATTTCCTGTTACTGCGTTGCGAAAGCGGGGAGGTCGACAAGGCGCTCGGCGACTGGTGGACCAGCTTCCAGGACGCCGATGCTGATGCGCGGGCGAGCATGTTGGTTACTGACAGTGGTCCGGCGAAAAAGCGCCGCAAGCGTCGCCGCCGCAAGCCGGGTGCGGAAGCGCCGGATGCCGGATGAGCCGGGTGCCTGCGGCCAAGCACGCAGCCTGCGTCGCACTCGGCGCGAACATCGGTGAACCAATGCGCCAGATCGAAGAGGGATTCGCCGCGCTGGCCGCATTGCCGGAAACCCGGCTGCTTGCGCGGTCCTCGCTGTATTGCAGCGCGCCCGTCGGCTACGCCGACCAGCCGGATTTCATCAACGCGGTGGCGATGATTGAGACCGCGCTGGGTCCCCATGAGCTGTTAGCCGCTCTGCTCGCCGTCGAGCGCGCGCATGGCCGGGTTCGCGACTTCCCCAATGCCCCGCGCACTCTGGATCTAGACATCGTACTTTACGGCGATCTGGTGCTGCACGAGCCGGGGCTGACGATTCCGCATGCACGCATGCTTGAGCGCGCTTTCGTGATGGTGCCACTGGCCGAGATTGCGCCCGATGCCCAAGTTCCGGGGCGGGGGCGAGTCAGTGAGTTGGCGGCGCGGCTCGACGCTGACAGCGTCGCGCAGCTGCAGCGGATGCCGGCATGACGCCGAGTGCCAGATACCGCTACATCGTGGTCGAAGGACCTATTGGATCGGGCAAGACCACGCTGGCACGCCGCCTCGCGAAGCACCTTGGTGCGGCCACGCTGTTCGAAGATCCTGACGCGAATCCCTTCCTTCCCGGCTTTTACCAGGATCCCGCGCGCCATGCACTGTCGGTACAGCTGTTTTTCCTGTTTCAGCGCATGAATCAGGTGCGTGATCTTGTGCAGTCCGATCTCTTCGGGGGCGTGACGGTCGCCGATTTCATGCTGGAGAAGGATCCGCTATTTGCGCGTCTCAATCTGAATGACGCCGAGCTTGCCCTCTACCGCCAGATCTACGACCACCTGAAGCCGCAGGCACCGCAGCCCGACCTGGTGATCTACCTGCAGGCGGGGGCCGATACGCTGGTGGAGCGCGTGCGGCGACGCGCCACCAGCTATGAAAAGACCATTCCCGACGAGTATTTGCACCGCCTCGCAGATGCCTATGCGCGGTATTTCCATCACTACGCCGCGGCGCCGCTGCTGATCATCAATTCCGAGAACCTGAACTTCGTTGATTCAAGTGCGGATTTTGATTTATTGTTGCAGCGGATCAATGCCATGCGCGGCCCGCGCGAATTCTTCAGCCTGGGCGGCTAACCGGGAGTTTCTAATGCGAATCACGCTCAGCAACTTGCACAAGATGATGCGGGACGGCGAGAAGATCACGATGCTGACCTGCTACGACGCGAGCTTCGCGGCGCTGCTCGACGACGCAGGCCTCGACACGCTGCTCGTCGGCGACTCGCTGGGCAACGTGCTGCAGGGCCATGAGTCAACGCTGCCGGTGTCGCTGCGCGACATGGTCTACCACACGCAATGCGTGGCGCGCGGTGCAAAGCGCACCTTCATCATCGGAGACATGCCATTTGGCACTTTCCAGGTGAGCCCGCAGGAAGCCTTCCGCAATGCCGCCGATATCATGGCCGCGGGCGCGCAGATGGTGAAGATCGAAGGCGGCCGGCCGATGCTGGAGACCATCTCCTTCCTTACCGAGCGCGGCATCCCGGTTTGCGGGCACCTCGGACTGACCCCGCAGTCGGTGCACCAGTTGGGCGGCTATCGTGTGCAGGGCAGAGCTGAAGACGATGCGCAGCGCCTGCTCGACGACGCGCGGATTCTCGAGCAGGCGGGCGCAGGCATGATCGTGCTGGAGGCGATTCCCGCAACGCTGGCCAGCCAGGTCACCGCAGCAGCTGGAGTGCCGACGATCGGTATAGGCGCGGGCGCGGATTGCCATGGCCAGGTGCTGGTGCTGCACGACCTGCTTGATGTCTATCCGGGAAAGAAGGCCAAGTTCGTCAAGAACTACATGAAGTCCGCCGGCGGCTCGATCCAGGATGCGGTCGCGCTCTACGTCGAGGAAGTGCGCTCCGGCAAGTTTCCGGGCAAAGAACACTCGTTCTGAGGCAGTGATGAATGATGAGCGATGAGTGATGAGTGAAAAACGTCATCAGTCACGTTCTCTAGTATGATTCCCCGGTTTTTGCTCATCACTCATCACTCCTAGCTCATCACTGCCGTCATGGACGTCATCCATTCCGTAGCCGAACTGCGCGAGCGCCTGCGCCGCGAGCCGGACAACGTGTTCGTGCCCACGATGGGCAATCTGCACGAAGGGCATATCGAGCTGATGCGCATCGCCAAGCCGCGTGCGGCCTGCACCGTCGTCAGCATTTTCGTCAACCGTTTACAGTTCGGCCCGCGCGAGGATTTCGACCGATATCCGCGTACTTTCGAATCGGATTGCGAACGGCTGCGCAAGGCTGGCGTCGATGTGGTGTTCGCGCCTGACGAGAAGGAGATTTACCCGGAGCCGCAGACCTATGTGGTCGAGCCATCGGACCTGCAGCACATTCTCGATGGCGGTGCGCGCCCCGGGCACTTTCGCGGTGTTGCCACAGTGGTGCTGAAGCTGTTCAACATGGTGTCGCCGCATGCGGCGATTTTCGGCAAGAAGGACTACCAGCAGTGCCTGGTGCTCACCAACATGGTGCGCCAGCTCGCGCTGCCGATAGAGATCATTCTCGCGGAAACCGTGCGTGGTGAAGACGGTCTGGCGCTGTCCTCGCGTAATGCCTACCTCAGTCCAGCCGAACGCCAGGAGGCGCCACGGCTCTACCGCGTGCTGCGCAACGCCCGCGGCGAAATCGCGCTGGGCGCGCGTGATTATCAGCGCATCGAACTGGGGGCGATGGCAGAGCTCGCGCGCCATGGCTGGAAGCCCGATTATGTGGCGGTGCGTCGGCGCAGCGACCTGCAGTCGCCGATCAACGGCGATCACGAGTTGGTGATTCTGGCGGCGGCGCGGCTGGGCAAGACGCGCCTGATCGACAACATCGAGGTTCTCGCTAAATCCTAGCGACGCGCACTTTCGCCCGGCCCAGTTTTTCGAGGATGCGCCTGCGATTGGCTAAGGGCCACCAGTCGTAGAGAAAAATCTGTAACGGCCGCCACATCGCGACCCAGCCACCGATCGCCATGCTCTCGCGCAGAACCGTCAAATAAGTGCCGGTCGCGTGCAGGCCGATCTGCTCCGCAGCGAGCAGGCAGGCAACGAGGAAGCCGAGGCCGATCACAAGGCTCTGTCGGCCGCGCTGCATCAGGTGACGAAATTCGCGCCGGGCCTGTGTTGCGCGGTAGCTGAAATAATTGGACAGCGCTTCCTGCGCCACGGCTTCGGCATCGGCCGGACTGTTGTCGCCAGCGAGGTGAATCAGGATTTCGAGCTCTCCCTCGCGCGGCAGCTCCTGTGCCCAGCTCGTGATGAAATCCTCTGCTTCCGGATCGAGGTCCTTGTGATGGAAAGGAGTCGGATCCATGGAGTTGAACAACTGCGACAACTCCTGGATGCGAACCTCGATGCGCTGTGCCTCCGTGGTGCCCATGTCCGCGCCCGGGTCTCAGCTGCCGGTGAAGACCGGATCGCGGCGGTCGAAACCGGCCTTGACGCCTTCCTTGAAGTCGTTGGTTTCGCGCAGCATCATCTGGATGAAGGCTTCGCGCTCGGTGGCGGCGCGGAAGGCCGGGTAGAGGTCGCCGTTAAGCGTCTCGCGGGTCGCCTGCACCGCCAGTGGCCCGCATTTTGCCAATTCTGCGGCCATGTCCTGTGCTGCCCGGCGCACCTCATCCTGCGGCACCAGGCGGTCGGCAAGGCCCATCGCGACGGCTTCTTCGCCGGGGATGCGCTTGCCGGTGAGGAACAGCCATTTTGCGGTCTGGTGGCCGACCAGCCGTGGCAACGTCACGGTCATGCCGAAGCCGGGGTGGTAACCCATTGCAGCGAAGTTGGCAGCGAGCCGCGCTTCCTTGCAGGTGACGCGGAAGTCGGCGACCAGCGCGAGGCCGAGTCCGGCGCCGATCGCGCTGCCGTGCACCGCGGCGATAATCGGTTTACGCGTCAACACCAGGCGCTGGGCTTCATGGTAGAGGTGGCGCGGTTGCGCCGCCTGTTTCTTGCCCGCGGCCTCGTCATCGACGCGCTTTTTCAGGTTGGCGCCAGCGCAGAAATGCTTGCCGGCGGCGGCGAGCACCACCGCGCGTACGTTCAAGTCGCGGTCCAGCGCTTCCAGCGCGGACGCCAGTTCGCCGATCAGTTCGACGTCGAGGAAGTTGTTGGGCGGGCGATGCAGTTCCACCGTTGCGACATGACCTTCGATGCTGATGCCGATTTCGGGTTCGCTCATGATGATTTCCGTTGTGATGGGGTGGCCCGGCACGTGCCATCAGGCGGCGACATGCGGGATTGGCAGCGTTGTCAGAGTGGTGCCTCGGGTCGGACTCGAACCGACACGCCTTGCGGCACCGGATTTTGAGTCCGGCGCGTCTACCAATTCCACCACCGAGGCACGGGGGGGTTGATTATCGGCGAAACGCCGGGAATCCAGCAACCATCCGTATAATCCGCCCGATGCGTCTGGATGACTTTCATTACGAGCTGCCGCCGGAACTGATCGCACAGGCGCCCGCCGGAACGCGAAGTGCCAGTCGCCTGCTGTACCTTGAAGGAGCCACCGGCGCGCTGCGCGACGGCCTTTTTCCGGACATCGTCGACCTGCTCGATCCGGGCGATCTGCTGATAGTCAACGATACCCGCGTGATCAAGGCGCGCCTGTTCGGACGCAAGGCCTCGGGTGGCAAGGTCGAGGTGCTGGTCGAGCGGGTCATCGGCCTGCATGAGGTCGATGTCCAGTTGCGTGTGAGCCACGCGCCGAAATCCGGCAGCCTGCTGCTGCTCGGCGACGGTGTCGAGGCTGAAGTGCTGGGCCGCAGTGGCGAACTCTACCGGCTGCGTTTTGCCGGCGACGACGACGTGTGGGCGCTGCTCGAACGCCATGGCGCGGTGCCCTTGCCGCCGTACATCGGACACACGCCGAACGCCGTCGACGAAGCGCGTTACCAGACCGTCTATGCGAAGAATCCGGGGGCCGTTGCCGCGCCTACCGCAGGCCTGCATTTCGACGACGCGATCCTCGGCGCGCTGCGCGCGAAAGGGGTCGGTGTCGAGACGCTGACGCTGCATGTCGGCGCCGGCACCTTCCAGCCGGTGCGGGTACAGGACCTTGCCGAACACCGCATGCACAGCGAGTGGTACAGCCTGCCGCAGGCGACGGTCGCTGCGCTGGCAGCCACCCGCGCGGCAGGCGGCCGCGTTGTCGCCGTCGGCACCACCAGCCTGCGCGCACTGGAAAGCGCCGCGGCGGCTGGTGAACCTGTGGCGGGCGCGGCCGAAACCACGCTGTTCGTGCTGCCCGGCTACCGCTTTCGCATCGTCGACCGCCTGGTCACCAATTTCCACCTGTCGCGCTCGACGCTGCTGATGCTGGTGTCGGCTTTTGGCGGCATCGAAAACATCCGCACGGCGTACCGCCATGCCATTGCGCGGCGTTATCGTTTTTTCAGTTATGGTGATGCGATGTTGATCGATCGCGCGCCGGAGAAGTAAAACACATGCAATTCAAAGTCACCGCCAGCGACGGTGCCGCGCGCTGCGGCCTGCTCGAAACCGCGCATGGCGCAGTTGATACGCCGGTGTTCATGCCGGTGGGCACCTACGGTGCGGTCAAGGGCATGGCGCCCGACGAACTGCGCGGGTTGGGCGCGCAGATCGTGCTCGGCAACACCTTTCACCTGTGGCTGCGGCCGGGACTCGACGTGATCAACGCGCACGGCGGCCTGCATCGTTTCATGGGTTGGGACGGGCCGATCCTCACCGATTCCGGCGGCTTCCAGGTGTTCAGCCTCGGCGAGTTGAGGAAAATCAGTGAGGAGGGCGTAAAGTTCCAGTCGCCGGTCAACGGCGACGCCTGTTTTCTGACGCCGGAAGAGTCGATGCGCATCCAGCGCGTGCTCAACTCCGACATTGTGATGGCCTTCGACGAATGCACGCCGTATCCGGCCGACTCTGCGCAGGCGCGGACGTCGATGGAATTGTCGATGCGCTGGGCGGCGCGCAGCAAGACGGCGCATGCCGGGAATCCCAACGCGCTGTTCGGCATCGTCCAGGGCGGCATGCACGAGAGCCTGCGCGACGAGTCGCTGGCGGCGTTGACGGACATCGGTTTCGACGGTTACGCCATCGGCGGGTTGTCGGTGGGTGAACCCAAGCCCGACATGCTGCGCATCCTGCGCCACACCGCGCCGCGCCTGCCCGCGGACCGGCCGCGGTACCTGATGGGTGTCGGCACACCGTCCGACATCGTGGCTGCGGTCAGCGCCGGCATCGACATGTTCGACTGCGTGCTGCCGACGCGCAACGCCCGTAACGGCTGGCTCTATACCCGCCACGGCGTTATCAAGCTGCGCAACGCGCGCTACCGTGACGACCTGTCGCCGCTGGATCCGGACTGCGCCTGTTACACCTGCCGCAATTTCACTCGCGCCTACCTGCACCACCTGCAAAGAGTGAACGAAATGCTTGGTGCGCGGCTCAATACCCTGCACAACCTGCACTATTACCAGGAACTGATGCGTGGCCTGAGGGCGGCGATCGCGGGCCGCCGACTGGTCGGGTTCGCCGCGGAAGTGGCTGAAATGAGCGGTCAAAATGAGGGTTAATGATGTTAAAATACAAGAGTTTGAGAAAAGCGAAGCGCCCGGATGCCGGAACTGCCCGGCTTGAGGCGCGCCATTCCCGTAACGGAGGTATACCGTGTTGATTAGTCCCGCTTGGGCGCAGGCCCCGGCCGCGTCGCAGGGCGGCGGCATCGAAAGCATGCTGCTGATCCTTGCAATGTTTGCCGTGCTCTACTTCCTGATGATCAGGCCGCAGATGAAACGCGCCAAGGAGCACAAAACCATGGTCGAGGGCCTGCAGAAGGGCGATGAAGTGATCACCGCCGGCGGCATCCTTGGTCGCATCACCAAGGTCGACGACCAGTACGTCACTGTCGCCGTCGCCGAGGGGATCGAGGTGCAGATGCAACGCCATGCGGTGCAGACCGTGCTGCCCAAGGGCACGATCAAAACCATTCAATGAATTTCTGAGCCGGCGAGGTACTGACGGCATGCAGGCGCGGTATTTCCCGCCCTGCAGCCTCTGTTGGCGCCGTCGCCCCGGTTCTTTCCGCCCCTCTCCCGTACGGCATAGCCATGAACCGTTATCCCCTCTGGAAATACCTGCTGATCCTCGCAGCCGTGATTGTCGGGCTGGTTTATACCCTGCCCAATTTCTACGGAGAGGTTCCCGCAGTGCAGGTTTCGCCGTTGCGCAGCAACCTGAAGGTCGATGCGGCGCTGATGGAGCGTGTCGAGGAGGCGCTGAAGAAAGCGGATCTCACGCCCGAAGGAGTTGCGCTGGACACGACCAGCGTCAAGGCGCGTTTATCTAACACCGAGGATCAGCTCAAGGCCAAGGATGTCGTGCAGGCAGCACTCGGTGACGACTACGTAGTCGCGCTGAACCTGCTGTCGCGCAGTCCGGAGTGGCTGACTTCGATCGGTGCGTTGCCGATGTACCTGGGTCTTGACCTGCGCGGTGGCGTGCATTTCCTGATGCAGGTCGACATGAAATCAGCGCTGACCAAGCGGCTGGACGCGTACGGCAACGACATCCGCACCCTGCTGCGCGATCAACGTATCCAATACTCAGGAATTTCGCGTGACGGCCAGGCGCTGACGGTGCGCTTCCGCGAAGCCGCGCTGCGCGATCGCGCGCTGGCACGCATCGCCAAGGACTTTCCCGACCTCGAGCTGAAGACGGCCGCCGATGCGGGCGAATTCCGCATCTCCGCGGCGCTGAGGATCGAAGCGCAGCGCCAGATCCAGGAGTTCGCGCTGCAGCAGAACATCAACACACTGCGCAACCGCGTCAACGAGCTGGGTGTCGCTGAGCCGATCATCCAGCAGCAGGGCGCCGACCGCGTGGTTGTGCAGCTGCCGGGCGTGCAGGATACCGCCAAGGCAAAAGACATCCTCGGCCGCACCGCGACGCTGGAAGTGCGCATGGTTGATGACGAGAAAATGCGCGATCTCGCGGCCGTGCAGCAGGCGAAGGCGGGACAGGTGCCTTTCGGCACCGATCTGTATTACGAGCGCAACGGCGAGGCGGTGCTGGTGAGGAAACAGGTTGTGCTGACCGGCGAGCGCATCAACGACGCCCAGCCGGGCTTCGACGGCACCACGGGCGAGCCTGCGGTGCACATCAGTCTCGACGGCGCCGGTGCGCGGATATTCCAGCAGGTCACCCGCGAGAATGTCGGCAAGCGCATGGCCATCCTGCTGTTCGAGCGCGGCAAGGGCGAAGTGGTCACGGCGCCGGTGATCCGCACCGAAATCGGCGGCGGCCGAGTGCAGATCAGCGGCCGCATGACGACGCAGGAGGCGAGGGATGTGTCGCTGCTGCTGCGTGCCGGCGCGCTGGCGGCTCCGATGGAGATCGTCGAGGAACGCACAGTCGGTCCTTCGCTCGGAGCAGACAACATCAGGATCGGTTTCAATTCCGCTCTCTACGGCTTCGCTGCGATCGCGGTGTTCATGATCATGTACTACACCCTGGTCGGCGTGTTCTCGGTGCTCGCGCTGGCGATGAACGTGCTGTTCCTAACCGCCTTGTTGTCGATGCTGCAGGCGACGCTGACCCTGCCCGGCATGGCCGGCATCGCGCTCACCATCGGTATGGCGATCGACGCCAACGTGCTGATCAACGAGCGCATCCGCGAGGAGTTGCGCAACGGCAACACGCCGCATGCCGCGATCTACGTTGGTTACGACCGCGCCTGGGGCACGATTCTTGACTCCAATATCACCACCCTGATTGCCGGCCTCGCGCTGTTTGCCTTCGGTTCGGGCCCGGTCAAGGGTTTTGCGGTGGTGCTGTGCCTGGGCATCCTGACCTCGATCTTCAGTGCGGTGATGGTGTCGCGCTCGATGATGAACCTCTATTACGGCAGTCGGCGCAAGCTCGACCACATCAGCATCGGCTGACAGGATTACACAGTCATGGAAATCTTCCGCATCAAGAATGACATCCCGTTCATGCGCTATGCGCGCTTGTTCAACATTATCTCGGTCGCCATGTTCATCATCGCAGTCGGAGCGCTGGCGACCAAAGGCCTCAATTTCGGTGTCGACTTTACCGGCGGCACGGTGATGGAAGTGTCCTATCCGCAGCCGGCCCAGCTCGACAGCATCCGCGCTTCGGTGGCGAAGCTTGGCTTCACCGAGGCCGCGGTGCAGAATTTCGGAACCTCGCGCGAAGTGCTTATCCGCCTCCCGGTGAAGGAGGGCATCACCAGCGCCAAGCTCTCGGAACAGGTGCTGGAAGAACTGCGCAGGGAGGAGGCGGGGGTGGAGATGCGCCGCGTCGAGTTTGTCGGTCCGCAGGTCGGCAAGGAATTGTTTGAGAGCGGCGCGCTGGCACTGTTGTTCGTCTGCCTCGGCATCGTCGCCTACCTGGCACTGCGATTTGAATGGAAGTTTGGCCTTGCCGCGATTGTCGCCAACCTGCACGACGTGATCATCATTGTCGGTTTTTTCTCGATATTCCAGTGGGAGTTTTCGCTGCCGGTTCTGGCGGCGGTGCTCGCCATCCTCGGTTACTCGGTGAATGAATCAGTCGTGGTGTTCGACCGCGTCCGCGAATGTTTCCGCAGCCGCAAGTACCGCCATGCCAAGGTACCGGAAGTACTTGATGCCGCGATCACCCAGACCATGTCGCGCACCATCATCACCCATTTCTCGACCCAGTTGATGGTGCTGGCGATGCTCTTCTTCGGTGGCGAGACACTGTTCCATTTTGCGCTGGCGCTGACCATCGGCATATTGTTCGGCATCTACTCCTCGATTCTGGTTGCGAGCCCGATCGTGATGTACCTCGGTATTTCGCGTGATGACCTGGTCAAGCCCGAAGCGGCGCAGAAGCCCGGCGAGGATGGCGCCGTAGTCTAGGCGGGCAGCCGGCCGTGGAACTGCTCGCGCTGTTCATCGACCTCGTCGTCAACCTCGACGACCACCTGCAAGCCTTGGTTGCCGCCTACGGCGCCTGGATCTACCTGATCCTGTTCCTGATCGTGTTCTGCGAGACCGGGTTGGTGATCACACCCTTCCTGCCCGGCGATTCGCTGCTGTTCGTGGCCGGTGCGATTGCAGCCGCCGGCGGCATGAACATCCACCTGCTGGTGGTGCTGCTGATCATCGCGGCAATATTGGGGGATGCCGTCAATTACAGTGTCGGCCATTACCTCGGGCCGCGGGTGCTGAAGGATCGCGATTCGCGCTGGCTCAATCCGAAGCACCTGGAGCGGGCACACGCCTTCTACGAGCACCACGGTGGCAAGACCATCATCATTGCCCGCTTCGTGCCCATCGTCCGCACCTACGCGCCCTTCGTCGCCGGCGCGGCGAGCATGTCGTACCCGCGCTTCGCGCTTTACAACATCACAGGTGCGATCGTCTGGGTGGTTTCGCTGGGCTATGCCGGCTACTTCTTCGGCAACATCCCGCTGATCAAGGACAATTTGACGCTGGTGATCATCGCAATCATCATCCTGTCGATCCTGCCCGGGGTCTTCGAATACCTGCGCCACCGTCGTCGCCCGCATTGACTGGGTGCGGGAGCGCCCTTCCCGAAATCTGCTGAGGTGGGTTGCCGGGCATTTTCCCGGCGCGGAATTCAGATGCGCCGGGCGAGGGCGACGGCCTTGCCGATGTAGTTCGCCGGCGTCATGGCCAGCAGCCTCCGCTTCTCCGCTTCGGGTATGCCCTTCAGACCGCGGATGAAGGCCTGCAGCGTGTCGCGGTTGATGCCCTTGCCCCGCGTCAGTTCCTTCAGTTGCTCGTAAGCGCCGGCGACGTTGTAGCGGCGCATCACCGTCTGGATCGGCTCGGCCAGCACTTCCCAGTTGGCATCGAGATCGGCCGCGAGTTTCTCGCGGTTGGCTTCCAGCTTGTTCAGTCCTTTCAGGCAGGAATCCCAGGCCAGCAGGGCGTAACCCAGTGCGACGCCCATGTTGCGCAATACCGTCGAGTCCGTCAGGTCGCGCTGCCAGCGCGACACCGGCAGTTTTTCCGAGAGGTGGCGCAGCAGCGCGTTTGACAGGCCAAGGTTGCCTTCGGAATTCTCGAAGTCGATCGGGTTGACCTTGTGCGGCATGGTGGAGGAGCCGATCTCGCCCGCTTTCGTCTTCTGTTTGAAATAGCCGACCGAGATGTAGCCCCAGATGTCGCGGTCGAGGTCGAGCAGGATGGTGTTGGCGCGGGCGACCGCGTCGAACAGTTCGGCGATGGCGTCGTGCGGCTCGATCTGGATGGTGTAGGGATTGAACTCGAGGCCCAGCGACTCGACGAAACGTTTCGCAATATTTTCCCAGTCAATGTCCGGATAGGCGGCAAGGTGGGCGTTGTAGTTACCGACTGCGCCATTGATCTTGCCGAGCAGTGACACGCCGGCGATGCGGCTGCGGGCGCGTTCAAGTCGGGCAACCACGTTGGCCATTTCCTTGCCCAGTGTCGTCGGTGATGCCGGTTGACCATGGGTGCGCGACAGCATCGGCGCGTCGGCCAGTTCGTGCGCCAGCGCGCGCAGCCTGGCGATGATCGCGTCGAGCGCCGGCAACAGCGCGTTTCCGCGCGCTTCCTGCAGCATCAGCGCATGGCAGAGGTTGTTGATGTCTTCGGAAGTGCAGGCGAAGTGGATGAACTCACCGACCTTCGTCACTTCGGCGTTTTTTGAGAGGCGCTCCTTCAGCAGGTACTCGACTGCCTTGACGTCGTGGTTGGTGGTGGCTTCTATGGCCTTGACGCGTTCGCCATCGGTTTCCGAGAAGTTCTTCACCAGCGCGTCGAGTTCGGCGAGGGTGGTTTTCGAGAACGGCGGCACTTCCTTGAGCGCCGGCTCCGCCGCCAGCGCCTTCAGCCATTCGACTTCAACGCGGACCCGCTGACGGATCAGCGCCTGCTCGCTGAAGCAGTTGCGCAGGGCACCGAGTTTGCCGTGGTAACGGCCGTCGAGCGGAGAGAGTGCGGATAGGGCGGAAAGGACGGTCTGCGTCATCGGGAAAGCCTTGTTGTCGGGGCACGATTTTATCATGCGACCCCCGCAGGCCAGCGGAGACGGTGGCAGCTGGCCATGGAGCAGGTCGATGCCGGAGGGGCTGCATGATCTGCGGTATGCTCGATGGAAATCTATAACAACAATTCCTGTGCCAATGTCTGTCCAACGCACGCCCAAGGATTGGATGCTGCTGCTCGCGCTGGTCGCGATGTGGGGCTCCTCCTTCATGTTCAACCGCATCGCGGTGGCGACGTTGCCGCCGTGGACCGTGGTTGCGGGGCGTATCGGCATCGCCGCGCTGGTGCTCACCGTGATTGTTTACGCGCTGGGTCGGCGCCTGCCGCCGCCGGGCCGCGCCTGGCTGCCCTTCGCGGTGATCGCAATGATCGGCAATGCGCTGCCGTTTTACCTGATCACCTGGGGACAGCAGGTGGTCGAAAGCGCGCTGGCCGGCATCCTGATGGCGGTGATGCCGCTTGCGACCATAGTGCTGGCTCATTTCCTGATTGCCGGCGAACACCTGACCCGGCAGCGTGCGGCGGGTTTTGCTGTGGGTTTTCTGGGCATCGTGCTGCTGATGGGGCCGGCGGCACTGGCCGGCATCGGCGGCGAGGCGGTGCGCATCATTTCCCAACTCGCGGTGCTCGGCGGCGCGCTGTGCTACGCGCTGCAGAGCGTGCTGACACGGCTGATCGTCAAGGGCGACGTGATCGTTGCAGCCGCGGGTACCCTGCTCCTGGCCAGCTCCGTCGTGATACCCGTGGCGCTGTGGCTGGATCGGCCCTGGCTTCTCGTGCCGTCGACGGCTTCCGCTGCGGCAGTGGTGTGGTTGGGCGTCGGGCCGACCGCGGTGGCTACCATTCTTTATTTCATGCTGATCCGCTCCGCCGGACCTTCGTTCATGTCGCTGGTGAATTACCTCAGCCCGGGAGTGGCGGTGATGCTGGGCCTGCTGGTGATGGGTGAGACGCCAAGCGCGAATGCCTATTTCGGCCTGGCGTTGATCCTCGCCGGCATTGCCGTAACTCAATGGTGGCGCGCGGCGCGTACGCCTTGAAAAAGCGCCGGTGCCCCCCATATCATTTACAAGTCGTTGTTTTTATTGAGGAATTTTATAAATTCATTATAAAAATCAACGACTTATAACGAAAGGAAGCCGCCATGCGCATCGTCTATAACAGTGAGCAGTACTATGTCGCCGAATATCCGGGCCAACAGGGGCTGGAACTGGTGGACAAGCGCAACGCGCGCGGTACTTATTTCAGTGGCGACGTTGCAGAGAGATTTGCCAACGCGATGAATGAAGCCGCGGGCGACGAGGCTTCGACCGAGAAAATCGACGAGTTCCTCGACAACTTCAGCGTGCTGCTGAATTTCCCCGTCGTCTATCACTGATCGTCGGCGTAACCCCTTACTCCGGCACCATGCCGGGGCCCAGCACGAACGTGGAAAAATTTGTCCTGATGTTGCCTGGATCCCGGCGTTCGCCGGGATGACGGGAAAAAACGTGCCCAAAACGGTTACCGCACGCCGCGCCTCGGGTGTTTCAGTCGAGCCGGTCCCAGCCCGGCTCGTCGCGGTCGAGCAGGCGCTTCAGCGCAACGAAGTGCAGCCGCGCCTGAGTGTCGTCGCTCATCTGCGCTGCCGTCTGGCGCGCGATTTCCTCCGGCACCACGCGTAGCGGTTTACCGGTGCCCGCGCCCAGCACCTGCAGCATGCAGGCGCGTTCCAGGTAATAAAGATCGTCGAAGGCGAGGTCCACCGAAGGGCCGGTGACAATCACACCGTGGTTGGCGAGGAACAGCACGTCGGCATTCTGCAGGCCGGCGACGATGCGCTCGCCTTCTGCCGCATCGAGAGCGAGTCCGTTGTAGGCCTCGTCGTAGGCCGTGCGGCCGTAAAATTTCAGCGCCACCTGGCTCGCTGACTCAAGACGTCCGCCCTCGACCACGGTCAGGCTGGTGGCATAAGGCATGTGGGTGTGCAGCACGCATTTCGCATCGGGCTTGCTGCGATGCGCCGCGCCGTGGATGAAAAACGCCGTCGGCTCTACTTCGTATTTTCCGGCAATCTTGCGGCCCTGCGCGTCGACCAGCACCAGGTCGGCGGGTGTCACTTCCGACCAGTGCAGGCCCTGTGGATTGATCAGGAAATGCCCGGTGCGGCCGGGCACTTCGACACTGAAATGGTTGCAGATGCCCTCGCCCAACCCCATCCGCGACGCTGTACGCAGCGCTGCGGCGAGGTCGATGCGGGCCTGCTGCTCCGCGCTGTGCGCCGCTATCGCGTCAGTCAATGGAGATCTTGGCGGCGCGGGCGATCTGGGTCCAGCGCGCTATCTCGGCTTTAAGGTGCGCCGAGAACTCCTCAGGCGAGTTGGCCACCACCAGTCCGCCACGCTTGAGCATCAGCTCGCGCGTCGCCGGCGTTTTCAATTCGGTGACGAGGATGCTGTTGACGCGCCGAATGATCTCCGGCGGCGTGCCCGCCGGCGCGCCGACGCCTTGCCAGGAACCGCCGTCAAAGCCCTTGACGCCGCCTTCTTCGACGGTCGGCAAGTTCGGCATCGGCGGGAAACGATCCTTCGACGAGATCGCCACGGCCTTCAGCCGGCCGGCGTCGACCTGGGGGATCACGCTGATCGCGGTGTTGAAGGCGAGCTGGACCTGGCCGGAGATCTGGTCAAGCACCGCCGGGGCCTGGCCCTTGTATGGCACATGGACCATTTTGATGCCGGCCATGAACTTGAACATTTCCATCAGCATGTGCGGGCTGCTGCCGTTGCCGGTGGAGGCGTAGGTCAGCGCATCGGGCTTCGCTTTCGCCAGGCCGATCAGGTCCTTGACGGTCTTCACCGGCAGCGCGGGATGCACGGTGAGCAGGCTCGGCAGGCTCGCCATCAGCGTCACGGTGGCGAGATCCTTCACCGGGTCGTAGGACATCTTGCGGTAGATCGCCGGCGATACGCCCTGCGCCGCGGTGATCATGCACAGCGTGTAGCCGTCGGGCGGCGCCTTTGCGCACATTTCAGCGCCGATATTGCCGCCGGCGCCGCCGCGGTTGTCGGGGACAAACTGCTGGCCGGTGGCCTTGGCCAGGATGTCGGTGGCCATGCGGCCCATGATGTCGGTCGGCCCGCCGGGCGGGAAGGGGATGATGAAACGTACGGTCTTGTTCGGGTACTGCTGGGCGCCTGCGCTCAGCGGCATCAACGCGGTCAGCGCCGCGGCGGCCAGGGTCGAGAGCGCGGCAATCGGCAACTTCAGTGTCATGGCATCCTCCTCCGGATCATGGTTTTGTGACAGCGGGTCAATTATGCCGCAGGTTCGGTGTGCAGCGGAACGATCTTTGGACGGTGTTTCCCGCCGAGCAGATAGCGGGTCAGTATTTTGTAGGTGTCGAGGTCGAACAGCGGCCGCGGCACGCCGTCCTGCAGCTCGCGCAATTCCTCCTCGTTGCGCACGGTGCCGAGATGACACCACTGGTCGAGGACATGCAGTTCGCAACGCTCGCCGCCGGCCGCCGTTTCGCGGATGCCGATGCGGCCGGGGAAGGGCCAGGCGCGCACGCGCAGCTTCGCCAGCGCGGCCGCCAGCCGCAGCGCGTGGGCTTCTGCGGTTTCGATACCGGCGCAGGCACCGCGGCAGCGCCGAATCTGGTAAGCGAAGCAGGGGCCGCTGCGCTTCTCAAGCCCCAGAAGTCCGTGGCACAGCTGGTGTTCGGTGGCGAGTTCGCGCAGAGCCTCGATCGCCGCGCGGCGCGAGCGGAACAGGCCGTAGAGGTCGCGGAATTCGCCGCCGGCGAGGTCGCGCGCCGACACCAGTTGCGGCGGCGCCGCGGCGGCCTGCGCCGGCCAGTGCCAGGCGCAGAGCTCTGAGGCGCGACGCAGCTGGCGGTTGTGCACGGGCGCGAGTTTCTTGACCAGCCGTGCCTCTTCGATCAGCGCGCCCAGTTCGCCGGCGGTTTCGATCCAGTCGATGCGTTTGACCTCGGCGGCGATGCGCATGTCCTTGGTCACGCGGTGGTCGCCGGAGAAATGCGACATCACCCGCGTGCGCAGGCTGATGCTTTTGCCGACGTACAGCGGCACGTCGCGTTCGCCGTAAAACAGGTAGACGCCGGGCCCTTCCGGGATGTGCTCGAAGGCGTTGTCGGGCAGGCCGGCGGGGACGGTGGCGGTTTTCAGCAGCTTCGCCGTTGCTTCAAGCACCGTGGACTCGCCCGGATCCTCGCGCCAGCGCTGCGCGAGCTGCCACAGCACCCGCGCATCGCCCAGTGCGCGGTGGCGTGCGTCGCAGTCAATGCCATGGCGTGTCATCAGGCTGTCGAGGTTGTGGCGGGGGTGCTGCGGAAACAGTTTGCGTGACAGCTTCACCGTGCACAGCACCGGCGCGCTGAAGGTTTTGCCCAGCCTTCTGAACTCGTTTTTAAGGAAGCCGTAGTCGAAACGCGCGTTGTGCGCGACCAACACCCGGCCGTCTACCGCCTGCCAGATCTCGCGTGCGATTTCCTCAAAGCGGGGTGCATCGCCGACCATGTCGTTGCTGATTCCCGTAAGCGACTGGATCGCCGGCGGGATGCTCATGCCCGGATTCACCAGCGAGGACCATTCGCGCACGAAATTGCCGTTCTCGACTTCGACGATGCCAACTTCGGTGATGCGGTCATGCGTCACGGTGGCGCCGGTGGTTTCGAGGTCTAGAAAGACGAGGGGGCGGTCGTACATCGGTGACTGGTGACTGGTGATTGGTGAGCGGTAAGTGGTGTCAGTGGTCAGGCCGGCTTGTGGGGGCTTCTATCGAATTTCCATTCACCAATCACCGTTCACCACTTACCGGTTTCAAAGCGGCCGGTAACCAAGGGCCCGCGAAATGCGCTCCGCCGCCTGGCGCACCGCTTCCGCCCAGTTCTTCTTGAAGCGTTCGGTGGGAGCTGACACCGAGAGGCCGGCGACCAGCTGGGCTTCGTCGTTGAGGATGCCGGCACCGACGCAGCAGACGCCGCGTTCGGCTTCCTCGTTGTCGTAGGCATAGTGGCGGCTGCGGATCTCGTCGAGCTCGCGGTTGAGCCTGGCGAGTTCGGTCAGTGTCTGGTCGGTGAAGCGCGGCAGGCCGCTGCGTTTGGCGTATTCGGCGACACGCTGCGGTGTGTCCGCGGCGAGGAAGATCTTGCCCACTGCGGTGATGTGCAGCGGCGCACGGGCGCCGATGATCTGCACCACGCGCATCATCGTATTGCCCTCGGCGGTGCGCTCGATGTAGACCACCTCGTCGTCGCGGCGCACCGACAGGTTCACCGTTTCGCCAAGCTGCTGATGCAGAGCCTGCATGTACGGCAGCGCTTCCTGGCGCACGCTGATTCGTGACTTCACCAGGCTGCCAAGCTCGACCAGGCGGATGCCGAGGCGGTACGTTCCGGGCTCGATGCGGTCGACCAGGCGGTTGTCGACCATTACGCCGAGGATGCGGTGCGCGGTCGAGGGGTGGAGCTGTGTCGCGAAAGCCAGTTGCTTGAGCGTCGCTGGCATCGTGTGCTGCGATAGCACGTCGAGCAGTTGCATCATGCGTTCGATGACCTGGATCGACGGTTTCGCTTTTTTTTCGGCCACGGTCGGCGGTCGTGCGGGTGGGCACGACGGGAGGGTTGAGAGTGAGCACGATTTTACATTATGAAAAGCGGGAGGGTTGCGATCCGTGCCGGGCGCGGTTTTCGTTACACTGAAGGGCCATGCCAAAGTCTCAACGCAGTGCCGGCGCCGAAGCCGTGCCGATGAAAAACTATATGACGCCCGCAGGTTATATGCGGCTGAAGCGCGAATTGATGCATTTGCTCGACGTCGAACGTCCGGAACTGGTGAAGGTCGTGTCCTGGGCGGCCTCCAACGGCGACCGTTCCGAAAACGGTGACTACCTTTATGGCAAGAAGCGCCTGCGCGAGATCGACCGTCGTATCCATTACCTCAACAAGCGGCTGGACCGGCCAGAGGTCGTCGATCCGGCCGTGCGCGGCGATACCGATCAGGTGTTTTTCGGCGCCACTGTCGACTACATCGACAGCAGCAGTGCGGAGCACACGGTGATCATCGTCGGCGTTGACGAGGTAGACCCGGCACGCGGCCATGTCAGCTGGATCTCGCCGATCGCGAAGGCATTGCTCAAGCGCCGCGCTGGCGATAAGGTCAGCCTGATGACGCCAGCCGGCCCGGAGGAGATTGACATCGTCGATGTGCGATACGAAACGCTGTCGGAAGCAGAGTCCGCGCCATGACTGCCTCGCTGTTCATGGCCTCGGTCGCGGCCTGGCGTGCCACCAACGGCATTCCGCGCCCGGCGGAGCCGCCACTGAACGCGGTAGTGAAACTGTCGATCCGCGCCGCCAAAGGCGCGCGCACCGCCGACACCCTGGGCGCCGAACGCGAGGGTACCGGCATCCTGATCGACGGCAACGGCCTGATCCTGACCATCGGTTACCTGATCCACGAGGCTGCTTCGGTGCTGGTAATGACTGCGGACAACCACATTTATCCGGCGAGCGTCGTCGGCTTTGATCACGCCAGCGGTTTTGGTCTGCTGCGCGCGGTTCCGGCGCCGCCCTGCGCGCCGGTAGAACTGGGCGATTCGGACAAGCTCGCCGAACTGGAGTCGCTGGTGGTCGCCGGCCACGAGGGCGCTGGCGGCATCACCGGTGCAGCGCTGGTGTCGCGGCGGCGCTTTACCGGCTGGTGGGAGTACATGATTGACGACGCGCTGTTCACCGCGCCACCGCGTTATGAACACAGCGGCGCCGCGCTGTTTGACGGCGAAGGCAGGCTGGTCGGCATCGCTTCGCTATGGGTCAGCGATGTGCTCGGCAGCGGCGCCGCTTTTCCCGGCAACATGTTCGTGCCGATCAACCTGCTGAAGGAAGTGCTCGAGGACCTGGTGCGCGATGGCCGCCGGCGCGGCGCGGGGCGGCCCTGGCTGGGCTTGAACACGGAACAGGTCGACGGCCATGTCGTAGTCTCCCGTGTGCTACCCGACTCACCCGCGGCCCTGGCCGGGCTGCAACGCGGCGACATCATCCTCGGTGTTGGCGGCGACTCGATCGGCGGCCAGAGCGAGTTTTACGAAAGCCTGTGGGGCAGCGGCAGCGCCGGCGTCGACGTCACGCTGCATATCGTGCGCGACAAGGTGGTGAAACACCTCATAGTGCAGAGTGGCGACCGCCTGTCCTATTTGCGGCCGTAGTGAATGGCGCAAGCGCGACAAAGTTATAAGTTATTGTTTTTAAATTAGTTTTGTAGTTGCGGACGCCACCCTCGTCCTGCGCTGTGCGCCTGCCCCATGTGTTCGACACCGAACATACGACGCAAATCCTTGCGAATAGAGTGATCCCATCGCGCCACGTTCTTTGGCCGTAGTGGGTTCACGCTGCTGTACGGCATGGCGTGAACGATCAATCAATTCATTGACTTCACCGCTAACCGACGGGCTGCAAGGTCCGAAGGCATTGCAGCGGCAAGAGAGCGGATCGTCATGCGCAAGTCAAAGCCCCGTAAAGCACCTGCCAGAATTTTCAGTAGCGTTGCGATTGCTGTTGCAGCCTGTTTTGCCGGCAACCTTGCGCAGGCCAATCCCACGGCGCCCACGGTAGTTCACGGCACCGCGAGCTTCCAGCAGGCCGGCAGCATACTCAACATCACCAATAGCCCCAACGCCATCCTCAACTGGGGCTCGTTCTCGATCAGCGCGGGCGAACTGACCCGATTCATCCAGCAGTCGGGTGCTTCCGCGGTCCTGAACCGCGTGATCGGCCAGGATCCGTCGGCGATCCTCGGTGCGCTGCAGTCCAACGGCCGCGTGTTCCTGATTAACCCTAACGGTATCGTTTTCGGTGCCGGCGCCCAGATCGACGTCGCCGGTCTGGTGGCTTCGACGCTGAACCTGAGCAACGAAGACTTCCTCAACAACCGTATGCGTTTTACCGACGGTGCCGGCGCGGGCACGGTGCTAAACCAGGGCAGTCTGACTGGCGGCAGCGTTCACCTGATCGGCAAAGCGGTTGCCAACGAGGGTCTCATCACCAGCCCCAACGGAGAAGTCATCCTTGCTGCCGGTAACAGCGTGGAACTGGTTACTCCGGGTACGCCCCAGCTGCGCGTGGAAGTGGTGGCGCCGGACAACGAGGCGCGCAACCTCGGCACCATCACTGCGGACGCGGGACGCATCGGTATCTATGCTGGGTTGATCCGGCAAGACGGTACCCTGCGCGCTGACAGTGCCGTCGTCGAGGGGGGACGCATCCTGCTGAAGGCAACAAAAAACGTCACTCTTGCAGCTGCAAGCCGGACGACAGCCAGCGGCATCAGCGGCGGCAAGGTCGATATCCAGGCCGGCGACACCGCCTTGGTCGAAGGCGACATCGCCGCCAGTGGCAGCAGCGGAGCCGGCGGCACGGTGCAGGTGCTGGGCAATCTGGTAGGTGTCGCCGGCAGCGCGCAGATCGATGCTTCGGGCGAGACCGGCGGCGGCATGGTATTGATCGGCGGTGACTTCCAGGGCAAGAACCCGGAAATACAGAACGCCTTTCGCACTTATGTCGGACCCGATGTGGCCATCAAGGCAGATGCGATCACTGCCAATGACGGCGGCACGGTGATTGTGTGGGCGGATGATGCGACGCGGTTTTACGGAAAACTATCCGCGCAAGGCGGCGCGTCGGGTGGCGACGGCGGATTTGCCGAAGTTTCGGGAAAACACGGTCTGGATTTTCAGGGTGTGGTCAATCTGGGCGCAACGAATGGCGCGACCGGCACGCTGTTGCTGGATCCGGATTTCATCAATATCACTACCAGTGGTTTTGATTTTTACACCGGCCCGGTTCTGTTTGCTGCGCTGCCGGGCACAGTCTCGTTTCACCCCGCGTTTCTGGACTTTGTGGCGGCCCATGTCGTGCTGCAGGCGAATGAGAACATCAACGTCATCAACGGGATCACGCTGACCACTCCCGCGGCCAGCATCTCATTGCAGGCCGGCGGTTCGCTCAACATCAATGCCGGCATCACCACGCGTGGCGGTGCGATCACGCTGATATCCGGCGATCCCGGCTCGTTGACCAATCCGGCTACGGGTGCGATTTTTCTCAACGCCGGGCTTGATACTACCGGGGGCGGTCTAGTTCCAGCCGGTGCCAATATTGTCATGACCGCGAAAAAAGGTGCGGTGAACATCCAAAACTCGACAGTACTTTCCGGCAGCGGCCTGGTCGATGTCACGGCTCTAACCGGCATTAATGTTTCATCGACGACCCAGGCAGCTTCGATTGTCGGCGGCAATGTGACACTGACCGCCGGCGGCAACGTCAACATAATCGGTGGCAGTGGCGTCGGGCACCATGCGCTGGTGAGCGGCAGCGGCAATATCACCGTCGATGCCAGTGGTGATGTCGAGGTGAACGGCGGCAGTGGTGCTGGGGGTTATGCGAAAGTT
The DNA here is from genome assembly GCA_030684405.1 of Burkholderiales bacterium. Classification (GTDB taxonomy): domain Bacteria; phylum Pseudomonadota; class Gammaproteobacteria; order Burkholderiales; family SG8-41. The sequence goes on from JAUXYA010000005.1 coordinate 261,267, forward strand.
TTCGGCGCGAACGGCGTGTCGATGACAGTCGGTGGTGGTGTGCATCTCGCTGACGGCGCCGGCGCGGGATCGACGGCCTTTATCGAGTCCGGGTCGCCAACTTCCATTCACCTCGATTTTCCCAACATCGCGAGCGGCGGTTACTTCGTCAATGGCGTCGAAAGCGCAATTGTTGATCCCCTGAGCGGTTCAGGATTCGTTGCCGGCGGTGCGCAGGCGGTACTCGACACCAATTTGCTGGTGACCTATAACGTGCCGCCACCGCCACCGCCACCGCCACCACCACCACCACCGTCGCCACCACCTCCGCCGCCGGTCAGCAGCGATACATCATCGCCGGGACCGACAGCCGAGGTGCCGGAGCAGTCGCTGATTGTCGCCATGGGCAAATCGACAGAACCGTCAGAGGCGGAAAAAGACCGGGAGCATCGCGGAGCGGTAGAAGAAGACGGGAAAAAGGACCTGCCGGTCTGCAGATGATTCGATTCAGGTCTGGAAGACCGGATGTCCGGGCGTCGTTCATCAGCGCCCGTTTGCCGTTGAGCCTGGCGGCCCCGTTACAAACCCCGACTGCGGCCGGGGTTTATTTTTGCGCGTATTATCGCCTGCATGAAAGTCGGCCTTTTCGTGACCTGCCTCGTCGATCTAATGCGCCCGCGCATCGGCTTTGCAGCCATCGAATTGCTGCGGCAGGGCGGCTGCGAAGTCGTCGTGCCGAAAACCCAGACCTGCTGCGGCCAACCCGGCTACAACTCCGGTGACCGGGCTTCTGCGCTCGCGCTGGCGCGCAAGCTGTGGCGGGAATTTGCCGACTGTGAATATGTAGTTGTGCCTTCCGGTTCCTGCGCCGGCATGATCCGCGCGCATTATCCCGAGTTGCTTAAAGACCTGCCGGAAGAGGAACGTACCCCGCTCAAGGCATTGGCGGAACGCACATACGAGCTGACCGATTTTTTGGTCAACGTTGCCCACTTTACGCCAAAATCAAAAATATCAATAAAATCAATTAGTTATCATGATTCCTGCGCCGGACTCCGGGAGTTGGGTATCAAGCAGCAGCCACGCGCGTTGCTGGCGCAGGTCGAGGGCGTTACTTTGAAGGAAATGAACGAGTGCGAACAGTGCTGCGGTTTCGGCGGCACCTTTGCGATCAAGTTCGGCGAGATCTCTGCACACATCGCTGAACGCAAATGCGAGAACATCGCCGCCGCCGATGTCGAGGCTGTGGTGCTCGGCGACCTTGGTTGCATGCTGAACATTGAAGGTCGCCTGCGTCGGCGCGGCGATACGCAGACGCAGGTATTGCATGTGGCCGAGGTGTTGGCGGGAAAAACATCAGGCGGAATGTACTGATGAGAGCATGCTCAATTCCGCAGATAGTGGACTTTTCCGGTTCAAACTTATCATTTTGTTAGATTTGTCACGCGATAGCGTCGGCCTTACCCTCGGTTGACCGCATCAGTACTGATGCGTAGCTGGCGGATACGCGATCGAAGCCTGCAAGTGAGACGCGATCGGTTCCGGCAACCACAAAAACAATTCCTGCCGGACGCGCGGCGTGTCGCCACGTTCCCCGGCAGGCAGGGGAAGCGTCATGGACCCAAGCCCGCTGTTGCGACATCTGCGCGACGCGAGAGGGTGGAGCCACATCGACCGCGGGGCCGTCAGGATAGCCGCGGTCGTGTTACTGGCGGTGCTGATCACTGGCGTCGGCGCGCTGGTGTATGCCTCGGGCGGCATCAAGTATGTCTATTCGCATGCCATGTACCTCGCGCTCGTTCTCGCCGGCCTGTTCTTCGGGGTGCCCGGCGGGCTGCTTGCAGGGGTCGCTGGTGGCCTCGTGCTCGGGCCATACATGCCCATCGACACCGCGACCGGTGAACTGCAGCGGACGCTCAATTGGGCTTACCGGATGTTCTTCTTCTGCATGGTCGGTGGACTGTCCGGCTACCTGTTCTCGATCATGCGCTCGCACATCACGCGCACGCAGTGGGTGTCCGAGCGCAATGTCCACACCGGGTTGCCCAACCGCATGTACCTCGAGCGCGCGATGCGCGAGGAGCTGCGCCGGCGCACACTGTCGCCGAAATTCCTCGTCATCGTGGTTAACGTCGATAACTACCTCGAAATCATCAATACCCTGGGTCCGAATTTCAGCAAACCGCTGATGACCGCTGTTTACGAGCGCATTGCCGGTTGCCTGCCGAAACCCTTCCTGCTGTGCCAGTACCACACCGACCGCTTCGTTGCGGTGACCAGCGCTGAAGGCCCCGCGGAAACCCTGCGCGGTGTCACTGCCGTGCTGCGGCGCTCCTTCGCGGTCGAAGACATCCATGTCTACGTCGATACCAGTATCGGCATGGCCGAGTTTCCGCTGCACGGCAACGAACCGGAAGAACTGATCCAGAAGGCGAGCATTGCGATGCACGCGGCGATGAAAAAGGGGCAGGCCTGGTCGATTTACGATCGCAGCGCTGACGCTGCCAATCGGGAAACGCTGACGTTGCTCGGGCTGATCCCTGAGGCAATCGCTGCCGGTGAGTTCCAGCTCTGGTGCCAGCCCAAGCTGCGGCTGGCGGACCGGCGCTACACGGGAGTCGAAATGCTGATGCGCTGGCATTCGCCTGGGCGCGGCAGCATTCCGCCGGCGACCTTCATCCCCCACGCCGAGCGCACCTCGCTGATCCACCTGCTAACGCGCTGGGCGCTGGAGACTTCGTTCAGCCAGATGAAGGTCTGGCTGGCCGCGATGCCTGAACTGCAGATGTCGGTCAACCTGACCGCGCGTGACCTTGGCGACCCCGAACTGCCGCAGTTCATCGACAAACTTGCCGTGCACCACGCCATCGATCCGCGGCAGATCGAGTTCGAGATAACCGAATCCGGCATCCTCAACGATCAGGAGGGCGCGGCGCAGTTGCTGCAGACCATCAAACAGCGCGGATTCCGCGTGGCGATCGATGATTTCGGCACCGGCCAGTCCTCGCTGCAGTACCTGAAAAACCTGCCGGTAGACCATCTCAAGATCGACCAGGCCTTTGTGCGTAACCTGCTGACCGACCGTCGCGACCAGTCGATCGTCAAAACCGTGATTGCGATGGCGCAGGGGCTGGGACTGGAAGTGACGGCGGAAGGCGTCGAGGAGGCGGCCACTATCGAGTATCTTGCGGCGCATTGCTGCGAACACGCGCAGGGTTATGCCATCGCGCGTCCGTTTCCGGCGCAGGAACTCCTGGGGTGGATCGGGAGTCGCCAAGGCGGTCGAGCGCAGTGATGTCAGGACCGAACCCGGTCTGAGCGGTGCCGGGCGGCTCAGGCCGTCGCCGCGGCCTCGTGTCGGTGGCGCGGCAGCCATAGCGCCAGCGGCAGGGCAAGGAAGCCGATGCCCGAAGCGACGAGTATGGCGACGGTGTATTCACCCGTGTGGTCGAACAGCACGCCGCCAAGCCAGCCGCCAAGGGCCATGCCGGTGCTCGCGCCGATCATTTCGAACGAGAAAATCGAGCTGAGGGGCGCTTTCGCGCCAAACATCTGCCGGTTGATGATCGGAAAACCCACCATCTCGCCGCCGTAACAGATGCCGAAAATGACTGCGAAAACATAAAAGTGCCAGGCTTCGGTGGCGAAGAGCAGCATCAGGATGGACAAGCTTTGCCCGAAGATTACCCACGAGAGGATAGCGCGCCCGCCGTAGCGTTCCGTGAGCAGCGAGAAAGTGAAGCGGCTGAAAATCGACACGCCGGCGATCGTGCTCAGTACGCCCGCTGCCTGCAGCCCCGGAATGCCGTGGTGAGTGGCCATTGACACGCCATGCGCGAGAATCACCGCATGTCCGGCGCAGCCGAAGTGGTGGCAGCCGGTGAGCAGCCACACCGGCTTGCGCGCTAGCACGGAGCGCAGGCTGACGGCGGCATCTGTGGTGCCGGAGGCCGGTTTATCCGCTGTGGCCTCGCTTGCGCCGTATGCGGTCAGTCCCATTTCAGCCGGGCTGGTCCGGATCAACCAGGAAAACACCAGCAGGATCGCGCCGAAGGAGAGACCGACCACAAAGAATGCCGATTCCCAGCCACGGGTCTCGATCAACCAGCGGAACAGCGGCGCGAAAATCACTGGCCCGGCGCCCAGCGCGGCCCAGTAGATGCCCAGCGCGAGCCCCATTTTCCGTTCAAACCAGCGGGTCACGAGGACCGGCAGCAAGACCATAAATGCCGCGTTGCCCAGTGCGCCGACGAATACGCCATAGAGCACGTAGAGGTGCCACAACTCCTGGATCATCCCGAGCATCACCGTGCCCGCGGAAATCATCAGGGACGCGCCGATCATCAGCGTGCGCGCACCGCAGCGGTCGCCAAGCCAGCCGAACATCAGCATTGCCGGCATGCTGCACAGGAATGCCAGCGAATAGGCGAGTCCGATGTCGCCGCGCTTCCAGTCGAATTTTTCGACCAGCGGATCGACGAACACGGCAAACGATGCCGAGTCGGCGCGGCTGACAATACTGACGACGCAGGTGGCCGCGAGGATGATCCAGGCGTAGTGGAACTTCGGCAGGCGGGTAGTCGGGAGTGTCATGATTGGGCCGCGCCGGCCTGGAGGAGCAGAGCAGGGCGCGCAGCGCGCAGGTTCAGGATGCGGGGTCGTTTACACATTAAGGGAGGGCGCATTTTCGCATACCGGATGGGCTGCGCATCGTTTCGTATCTGCAAAGTGGCGCGGCGTCGTGTGCTTTGCGGCAGCAATGTCCAGACAAAATCCGGACTCAGCTTCGATCCGGACGCGGCATATTTCCCGGAGGTGCCGTTATCGGCGGCTGAAGCTCGGCTGTGCGGCTACCGGTCCTTCCGCTTTTTCTTGAGGAGATACATGGCTTCATCGGCATGGCGCAGCAGTTGTTATTCGTCGTCCCCGTGCTGCGGGTAATGCGCGATTTTATTCGACCCGACTCTGTTCCTGATCTCGCCCTGTCCGTCAGACCCGGCCGGATGATTCCGTGCATATGCCGGAAGGGGACGCTCTGTTTAGCAGGGCAGAACATCGCCTTTATATGTCGTAAATTTTATTACTTTGGGATATTCGAGCATCGGAGCCCGGGGTCCATTTTGCCGTATAATCACTGCAGACCCATGCAGATATTCCATTATCATCAAGCCGGCTATAAATTCGGCGTTACCCCGGATCTTCCGGTAGTGCCGGGATCTCGGCGCTGATTGCTCGGCGTGCGAGGCTTGCTCCTGATGCGTGGTTAGCGAAGCCGTCTTCCGGCCCTCATCGTTCCCCCCTCTCCAGTAGCCGCCTGTCACCCGCTCCCAGCGCAGGGGCCGGGATAGCTTTGATTCGACGAACAGGCGGACCATGCATTGCAAACAGAGCTTTTCCTACGGTGCGCATACCCGCACCGTTCGCCCCATCACGATACGTCACGGTGTGCTGCCGCGCGCTCACGGCTCGGCGCTGTTCACCCGTGGTCAAACCCAGGCGATGGTAGTTGCCACGCTGGGCATCAACCGGGATGAGCAGATCATCGACGCATTGCAGGGCAGTTATCGCCACCGCTTTATGCTTCACTACAACATACCGCCTTACGCCCCGGCGAGACGGCAAGGAAGGTAATGCGTCCGCGTCAAGGTGCCCGAAACCGACGATCGCGGGCGCGTCAAGCTGTCGATGAAGGCTGTCGAACCGAAACGGTCTGATGTCGAGTCAGGTGAACATTCCGCAGAAAACTTGCCGCCATGCTTGATGTGGGGGGCGGGATAAGGAGAACATGCAGATGATTGACGCAAAAGACATCGAAACATTCCGCAAGCTGCTGAAACAGGAGCTTGCGGAAATCGAGAATCCACTTCCCGGCAAGACGAGTTCCGAGGGCAAGGAATCGTTTCTGCGCCAGAGATTGCGATTAGAGGGTGCACTGCATCGGATCGATAACGGCATGTTCGGACGCTGTTGCAGTTGCGACGAGAAGCTGGACCGGCTTTTTCTGAATGCAGATCCGGCCGCACCATTCTGCGATTTTTGCGAGGAGGAAATTGAAGTATCCCGGCAGGCGCGCTGATTCGAGGTTGCCGGAACTCATGAACAAAAGCGCGTGCCCACGTCCCAGGACGAGACCGGCCGGATGGCGGGTTGCAGTGAATCCTCAACGTGAGAGGCTTTCTGAAAATGCTGCTTGACGAACTCCGTGGCCGTCTTGAGGACAGTCTTCTGCAGGTAGAGGATGCCCTGGTCCACGCCGGAGATGCGTCTGTGACCGTGATGCCCGACCAGTCCGGCGCTGCCTGCCTGTCGGAAATGGATGCCCCGCAGCTGCAGGCAATGGCGACGGGCATCAGGGATCGATTGATTCAGGTGCGCATGAAAATCGAGGCCGCCCTGGCCCGGATTTCCGCAGGCTGTTTCGGGATTTGTTGCCAGTGTGAAGGAGAAATCGACAACGACCGGCTGGAGCGGGATCCTGCCGCAGTGTTCTGCGCGACCTGCATGGTCGAGCGCGAAATTCATGGCGACAGGCTCGTCGATTTCTGAGGGCCGGGGAGCCCGATTCTTGAGCATGATGGATCCCCGGGATGGTCAAACGCCGTATCCGTGCCCGATCTGCGCCGGGGAGACCCGCGATTTCCATGTGGCGGCTGACGGCCGTCAATATCGGAAATGCCGGAATTGTGAAGGCGTATTCCTGATTGTGCCGCAAAGGCTCACGCGCACGCAAGAGCATGCGCAATACCTTCTTCACAATAATGATCCCGGCGACGTGAATTACCGCCATTTTCTCAACCAGCTCCTGAAACCGCTGTTGTCGGCAATCCCTGGTGCGCGCTCGGGACTGGATTACGGCTGCGGCCCGGGGCCTGCCCTTGCATTTATGCTGCGCGAAATGGGGCACTCGGTAGAACTCTACGATCCTTTTTTTGCGATCAGGAATCGGTCCTGCGGAAAACTTATGACTTCATCACCTGCAGCGAGGTCGTGGAACACTTTCACCAGCCGGCGGAAGAATTTTCCCGATTCGACCGGATGATCCGGCCCGGAGGGGTGATCGGGATCATGACGGGCATGCTTACTGATGACATCGATTTTCCGGGTTGGCATTACCGCCGGGATCCGACGCACGTCCTGTTTTACACTCCGCAAACCATGAGATATCTGGCATCGCGGCATTCGTGGCGCTGCGAATTTCCGGCAAAGAACGTGACCCTTTTTTTCAAGGTATGAACAAGCCGGTGCTGATCCATGACTACTGATCTGCATGCTGAGCGCACTCAGACCGTGGTCGATATCGTGATCTCCTCGCGCGCCGAAAGCGTGATCGACCTCGGCTGCGGCAGCGGGGAACTGCTTGCCCATCTTGCCCGGGAGGATCGAATCAAGCGACTGGTCGGGGTGGACATATCAATGCAGGCTCTGAGCGAGGCATGTGAGTTGCTGGGCTGCGACTCAAACATGCGTAATGGACGCATCTCGCTGTTCGAGATGCCGTTTACCCGGCCCGATGACCGGTTGACCGGGTTTGATGCGGCGTTGATGGTCGAAACCATCGAGCATGTGCCCCCCAACGAACTGTCGCTGCTGGAGCGGACGGTGTTTTCGCTAATGCGCCCGGGAATCGTCGTGATCACCACGCCGAATCAGGAATACAACGTTCTGCACGGGATGCGGCCCGGAGCGAAGCGCCATCCGGGACACTTTTTCGAGTGGACTCGTGCCAGGTTCAGCGCCTGGGCCGGCGGTGTGGCCCGGCGCAACGGATATTCGGTGATATTCGGGGACATCGGGGTGGCCGACCCCTTGCTTGGAAGTTCGACCCAAATGGCCATATTCAGTGTTCAAAATGCCTGAGCAAGGAATTCAGCGTCAAAGCAGTTCAGGATAAAAAACTACCCAAGGGAGTCGCATGGAAAAAATGATTATTGAAGATCATCTGGAGATTTTGTCGATCCGGGATCATCAGCTCGACGGATTGTATGGCCTGGATTCCCGCTCCTGTCATGCCAGATACCCGGTGAAGCTGCTGCGCCCCCGCTGATCTTCGCTGGTCTTGACGCGGTCTAAGGAGTCAATCATCAATTACCCGTTAAAGGTTTTATGGCTGACAATTCAGTAACCGTGCCCAACATTTTTTTCATTGAAGCCCGAAAATGCGCTACTTCGAGTACCCCTATGCCGTTCTCGAAAAGCGCATCCTCGGACGCGCCCGGTACTCGGGCAGGAGCGATGACAATGTCGAAAGCATGAAGCTGAGATTCGACACCTTCAAGGCCGAGACGCTGCCCATCGTCGAGTTCTTCAGGAGCCTAGGCAAGTGCGTTGAAATCGACACCAGCCAGGATCGTGAGGCCGTTTACGCCCTTTTCAGGGATGGCCTCGCCGACTACACCGACAAGGATTTTGCGGCCAGGCCGCTCACCGAGCGGGCAGAGATACTTCTCGGTTTAAGGCCTTAGCCGCAAAAGGGCTGACAATCCGGGACATCGGACAGGCCTGTAACTGCGGGAACAGCGCGGCGGGCGATGGGCATTGAGGCAAGGCAGGCGGGCTGCCCAGTGTCTACCGCCCCCTGGTCTTTACGTACGCTGTCGCACAGATACCCAGCCGGTGGCTGACGGATAGTGTGCGGATCGCGGTCGTTCTCCCACATGCCGTTGCCGTTTTTCCGCGATAACGCCAGCGTGCCTACAGGAAAAAATCACATGAACAAACGACTCATTCCGCTGGCTCTGAGCCTGGCGCTTATCGCCGGTATGACCACACTGGTTGCCGGCTGCAGTCGCGAAGAGGCTGTGCCGGTCCCCGCCACGATGCCGCCACCGACATCGATGGGTACGGACATTGACGACACAGTGATCACGACCAAAGTAAAAGCTGCTCTGCTGGGTGACGATGATATAAAGGGCCTCGATATCAAGGTGGAAACACGCAAGGGCACGGTCATGCTCAGCGGCTTCGTGGACGGTCAGGCACAGATCGACCGTGCGATTTCGGTCACGCGAGCGGTAGAAGGTGTCAAGGAGACCGAAAACAACATGACCCTGAGGGACGGTAAGTCTACGACGGGAAACATGGTGGATGACGGTATGCTCACAGCCAAGGTAAAGTCTGCGCTCATGGCCGACGATATCGTCAAGAGTTCAGATATCGCCGTGGTGACGAATCGGGCCGAGGTCCAGCTGAGCGGATTTGTGGACAGCCAGGCGCAGGTTGATCGCGCGCTTGTCGTTGCGCGTGCAGTCGAGGGTGTGCATGGGGTGGTCAACCAAATGAGCATCAAGAAGTAGTTGGCAGCTGCATTCCGAGAATTCCTGTGCCGTAAACATGCTGCCTATGTTCGGTATCGAACCGAAGCGGCGGGGTGACCGGAGGAACCTGTAATCAAGTGCCTGTCTTCCCCCCCAAAAAACCCTTGACGGGCACCCGAAGCGACTGGCCCGGTAACATTGTTACCGGGACTTTTTTACAGGCTCCGGTACTCTGGCGATTTCACGGTGACCTTGGTTGTTGCAGCTTGTATGCAACATCCAGTCTGATGCGTAATCGCCGCTGGACCTTCACGATTCCGGGACAGCACTTCGACGATCCAAGCCGCCGTGACCGTAGCAACCCGCCCATCCGGCAATTCCGGATTTTCTTCCGCGGTCCCGCGCCACACCTCCGCCGTTTTCCCATCCAGCCACTCAATCACCGGCTCTCTCCGCGGATGCGCTACCGCTTCCCCCTCCGCCCCGCGCAGCAGCAGCGCATCTGAAGCATAAGACGTAAAAAACGCCCGCATCCGATCCAGGTATTCCGGATGGGTCACGCTGACCAGCCGGATCGCCTTCGACGTGAAGGGCTGGATCATCTTGACCAGCGTATGCCCCGAACTGCGGAGCCCGATCTCGCGCCGCAGTTTCAGCGCACGGGCGAGGGCCGGGGCGAGGGTGTCGATGGTGACGACGGCGAGATTGCGGCTGGCGAGTTGTTGTTCGGCTTCGGCAATGTCTTGTGCCGGCTCGATCCCCATGGCGCGGAATATTTCAATCGTGGTGACGCGGCCTGGATCGTCGGGCACGCCGTGGACCAGCACCGGCATGCCTTCGCGTGCGACCAGTGATGCGAGGAGTGGAGTCAGGTTGGGCAGTTGCCGTGCGCCGTTGTAGGCGGGAATCACCAGCGGCACCTTGCCTTGTGGTGCGTTCAGGTGGCAGTAACTCGCCTCGCAGGCGTCGAGGAAGCCGGCGAGTTCTTCCAGCGATTCGCCCTTGATGCGCAGGGCGATCAGGATGGCGCCGAGTTGGAGCGGCGGGATTTCATCGTTGAGGATGGCGGTGAAGAGGGTTTGGGCGTCTTCGCGCGAGAGGTCGCGGGCGGCGTTTTTGCCGCGGCCAATTTCTTTGATGATGCTGATGAGGTGCTGGGAGTCCATGCGTTAATAATGACATGGTGCAGGGTTGCCGGGCATGTGGTGGGTTACGCCGCTTTGCGGTTGACTCACCCTACAAGGCTGCGGTCGTGGCTGTTTGTCCCCTCTCCCCACCAAGCGGTGGGGAGAGGGAGTAGTAGCTCTGCGCCAAGTTACAGACCGAGGTCAGACAGCCCGGGATGGTCGTCAGGCCGCCGGCCCTGGGGCCAGAAATATTTGCGGTCTGCGGCCTTGATCGGGAGGTCGTTGATGCTGGCGATGCGCCGGTGCATCAGGCCGTTGGTGGCGAATTCCCAGTTTTCGTTGCCGTAGGCGCGGTACCACTGGTCGCAGTCATCGCGCCACTCGTAGGCGAAACGCACGGCGATGCGGTTGTCGGTGCAGGTCCACAGTTCCTTGATCAGACGGTATTCGAGTTCCTTCGCCCATTTGCGGATGAGGAAAGCGACGACTTCGGCGCGGCCGTTGAGGAATTCGGCGCGGTTGCGCCAGACGGTGTCGGGTGTGTAAGCCAGCGATACTGCGACCGGGTCGCGGCTGTTCCAGGCGTCTTCGGCCTTGCGCACTTTCTGCATCGCCGTCTCCCGGGTGAAAGGCGGGAAGGGCGGGCGACTTTCGGGGGCGTTCATCAGGCCTGGACCATAACGGTGCCTTGGTCGATGCGCACCGCGAAAGTGTCGATCATCACCGCCGGGTCTTCGAGGCACTGGCCGGTGGTGAGGCTGAAATGCTGCTTGTAGACGGGCGATGCCACCACCAGTTCGCCCTTCAGGTCGCCGATGATGCCGCGCGACATCACGTTGGCGTTTGAAAACGGGTCACGGTTGGCCAGCGCGTAGATCTGGTCGCCGGCGACGCGGAATACCGCCACCTGACAGCCGTCGATCAGCGCGCAGACACCGGAGTCGGGCACGATATCGTCCAGCGCGCAGACGGCAGTCCATTGTTTGAGGCTCATGTCGATGTTGGGGCGGGCGGTCATACCAGCGCAGTCTCAATGGTTTTGGTTTCTTTTTCATCGTCGCGCGCCGGCCGGATCTGGCCGCGCTCCGCAACGAAGACGACGTTGGAGTCGGGCGCATCGCTGTTGACGAAGTGGCGGAAGCGTTTCAGCGATTCCGGATCGTTGATCGCGTTTTTCCATTCGCACTCGTAGGTGTCAACCAGTTTCTGCATGTCGGCCTCGAGTTCGGCGCCGATGCCCAGCGAATCCTCGCAGACCACCTGTTTCACGTAGTCGATGCCGCCTTCGAGGTTTTCCAGCCAGGTTGAGGTGCGCTGCAGGCGGTCGCCGGTGCGGATGTAGAACATCAGGAAACGGTCAATGTATTTTTGCAGCGTCGCATCGTCAATGCCGGTGGCGAGCAGGTCGGCGTGGCGCGGCTTGATGCCGCCATTGCCGCAGACATAGAGGTTCCAGCCTTTTTCGGTGGCGATGATGCCGACGTCCTTGGCTTGCGCTTCGGCGCATTCGCGGGTGCAGCCGGAGACGCCCATTTTCAGCTTGTGCGGTGAGCGCAGGCCGCGGTAGCGGTTTTCAAGGGCGATCGCCATGCCCACCGAGTCCTGCACGCCGTAACGGCACCAGGTGCTGCCGACACAGGATTTCACGGTGCGCAGCGCCTTGCCGTAGGCATGGCCGGATTCGAAGCCGGCATCGACCAGCTCACGCCAGATCAGCGGCAGCTGCTCGACGCGCGCGCCGAAGAGATCGATGCGCTGACCGCCGGTAATCTTGGTGTAGAGCCGGTACTTCTTCGCGACCGCACCGAGTACGATCAGTTTCTCCGGCGTGATCTCGCCGCCGGGCACGCGCGGCACGATGGAGTAGCTGCCGTCCTTCTGCATGTTGGCGAGGAAGCGGTCGTTGGTGTCCTGCAACGGCGCGTGTTTGGGCTTCAGCACGAATTCGTTCCAGCAGGAGGCAAGGATCGAGGCGACCGCAGGTTTGCAGATGTCGCAGCCGCGGCCCTGGCCGTGTTTCGTGATCAGGTCATCGAAGGCCTTGATGCTGCCGACGCGGACAAGGTGGAACAGTTCCTGGCGCGAGTAGGGGAAGTGCTCGCACAGATGATTTTTGACTTCGACGCCCTGCTTGCGCAGCTCGGCGTCGAGGATCTGCTTGACCATCGGGCTGCAGCCGCCGCAGCTGCTGCCGGCCTTGGTGGTCGATTTCAGTGCGCCGACGGTGGTGCAGCCTGCCACTACCGCGTCGCAGATCGCGCCTTTGGTCACGCTGTTGCAGGAGCAGATCAGCGCGCCGGCAGGCAGCATATCCACGCCCAGCCCTTTGGCACCGCCTTCGCGTGCCGGCAGGATCAGGTCTTCCGGATGTTCGGACAGCGGGATCGCGTTCAGCGTCATCTGCAGCAGGCCGCCGTATTCGCCGGCATCGCCGACGAGGATCGCGCCCAGCAGCTGCTTGCCGTCGGCGGAGACCACCAGTTTTTTGTAAATACCCTGCACCGGGTCGGTGTAAATGTAGTCGAGCGCCCCCGCCGTTTTGCCCATGGCATCGCCGAGCGAGGCGACATCGACACCCATCAACTTGAGCTTGGTACTCATGTCGGCGCCATCGAAACGGATGGATTCATCGCCGGCAACATGGCGCGCGGCGATTTCCGCCATCTGGTAGCCGGGCGCCACCAGGCCGAAAATGCGGCCGTTCCACAGCGCACATTCGCCGATGGCGTAGATATCCGGGTCCGAAGTCCGACAGTAGCCATCGATGCTGATTCCGCCGCGCTCGCCGACCGCGAGTTTTGCTGCGCGCGCCAGTGCGTCGTGGGGACGTATGCCGGCCGAATATACAATCAGGTCGGTCTCCAGCGCCGAGCCGTCGGCGAAGACCATGCAGTGGGCGTGGGTCTCGCCGTTGACGATCTCTTTTGTGCTTTTTGCGGTGTGCACAGTCACGCCCAGCGCCTCGATTTTTCGCTGCAGCAACCTGCCGCCGGCCTCGTCGAGCTGCACCGCCATCAGCCGCGGCGCGAATTCGACGACATGGGTATCGAGGCCGAGGTCCTGCAGCGCCTTGGCGGCTTCGAGGCCGAGCAGGCCGCCGCCGACGACGGTGCCGATGCGCGATTTTTTCGCGGCGGCACGGATCACTTCGAGATCCTCGATCGAGCGGTAGACGTAGCAGCCGCGGCGGTCATGTCCGGGTATCGGTGGCACGAAGGGATAGGAGCCGGTGGCCAAGACCAGCTTGTCGTAGGGCACCTCGCGGTAACGCGCGGAGCTGACGGTCTTTTTGGCGCGGTCGATCGCAATCACCGGGTCGTTGAGCCGCAGCGTGATCGCCTTTTCCTCGAAGAAGCGTTCGGGCACCACGCTGAGGTCGATTGCCGACTTGCCGGCAAAGAAGCTGGTGAGCTGGACGCGGTCGTAGGCGGCGCGCGGTTCCTCGCAGAAGACGGTGATCTCGACCTGGTCGCTGTTCATGCGGATGGTCAGCTGCTCAAGGAAGCGCTGGCCGACCATGCCGTTGCCGATGACGACGATTTTCTGTGTGCTCATGCTTGTCTGCTCGTGTGGCCGTTCATGCTGCCTGTTGCCTTGAAGGGATGGCCTGGGTCCGGGCCTGACGTACAACCTCACCGATGACCAGCATGCCCGGGCTGCCGAGGCCGGCTTCGGCGATCTGCTGTGGCAGTGCGGCCAGTGTGGAGACGACCGTCGCCTGCGTGTCGAGGGTACCGTTCTGGATTGCACAGGCCGGAGTGTCGGGGGGGTATCCTCCCTTGATCATGTCGTTGACGATCGCGGTGACACGGGTCATGCCCATGTAGATCACCAGCGTGGTGTTGCCGGCGCGCAGGGCCGCCCAGTTCGGGCTGGAGTCGTCGCGGGCATGCCCGGTGAGGAAAGTGACACTGCGCGCGCAGTCGCGGTGGGTGACGGGGATGCCGATGGTTGCCGGTACTGCGATGCCGGCTGTAATGCCGCTTACGACTTCGCAGCTGATGCCTGCTTTTGCCAGCGTCTCGGCTTCCTCGCCGCCACGACCGAAGACGAAGGGATCGCCGCCCTTGAGCCGCACCACCGTCGCACCGCGCCGCGCGAGGCGGACCATCAGCTTTTCGATGAAGGCCTGCGGGGTCGAGCGGCAGCCGCCGCGTTTGCCGACCTCGACGATGCGCGCGGCGGGGCGGACGTGGGCGAGGATACGTTTGTCGACCAGGTCATCGACCAGCACGACGTCGGCGTTGCCGAGCACGCGTGCGGCCTTCAGCGTCAGCAGTTCGGGGTCACCGGGGCCGGCGCCGACCAGCCAGACTTTTCCGGAAATGCGGTTGGTGTTCATGGGTGGGGTTTCCCGTTCATGCAGCGGTCACCGCGGCCGCGGCGAGCTTGCGCAGTTCCGGCAGGCACGAGCCGCATTGGGTGCCGCACAGCAGTTGTTGCTGTGCCGAGCCGAGCCGGGCCGTGGCGTCGCCGGCGGCGCCCTGCAGTGCGGCGGCGATGGCGGTTTCGCCGACACCGTGGCAGCTGCAGATGATGCGGCCGCGTGATGCCGCGCCGGCCGGAGCCCGGGCAGTGGGTGCCAGCAGCATTGCGCCGAGCGCCGCGGCGGGCAGCCCCTGGGCATGGAATTCGCGCAGCCAGGATTCGCTGCTGCCGTCGCCGGTCAGGCATACCGCGGTCACGCGGTCGCCGTCGAGGCGGACGCGGCGGGTGTTGCCGCGCGCGGTATCGGCGTAACGCAGCACGTCTTCGCCGTCGAGTTCGAACAGGGCGTGGAGGGCGTCGAGCGTTCCGGCCGCGGGCGCGGCGCCGGCCCCGGCGCGCAGCAGCACACCGCCGGCGTCTGCGGTCAGCGCGCAGGATGCAAATTCGAAACGCGGCAGCCAGGCCTGCACCCGTGCGAGTTGCGCCAGTGCTTCACCGTCGCGTGGCGTGCCGAAAGCGATCAGCCGCCACGGCAATGCGGCCCTGACGAGCCGGATCGCGCAGTGTTTCAGTTCGGGCTGGAAAGATTTGGGATCAATCACCGGCAGCGTCAATGCGTTGATACCGACGCCCGACAGATAACGGCTGCCCCAGTGCATCGGCAGGAAGGCTTGGCCGGGCGCGACGCCGGCATCGGCGGCGGCGATCAGGTGCAATGCGCCGCGCCGTGATTCGAGGCGGACGATGTCGCCGGGACGCAGGCCGCGCCGCGCGAGGTCGCCCGGGTTCAGCGCCACCGCCGGCTCGGGCGCATGTGCCCACAGCCGGGCGACGCGGCCGCTGCGCGTCATGCCGTGCCACTGGTCGCGCAGGCGGCCGGTGTTGAGGCGGACGGGGAAACGCGCATCGATATTTTCGGCGACCGGCCGGTACGGCACGGCGGCGAAACGCGCGCGGCCACCGGCAATCGGGAACACGCCGTTTTCATACAGGCGCGGCGTGCCCTGGCGCACGCCGATGGCGTATGGCCACTGCTGCGGGCCCTTTGCATCGAGCGTGGCGTAACCGAGTCCGCTGATGTCCGTGTTGCGGCCGCGGGTCATCTCGCGGTACTCGTTGAAAATCTGCTGCGGATTGTTGAAGGCGAAACGTGCCGAAGCGTGGCCGTGCAGCCGGCGTTCGAGCCGCATCGCGAAATCGCAGACGATGCGCCAGTCGGGGCGGGTTTCTCCGGGGGCGTCCACCGCGGCGCGCACGCGCGAGATGCGCCGCTCGGAATTGGTCACAGTGCCTTCCTTCTCGCCCCAGCCCGCGGCGGGCAGCAGCACGTCGGCGAAGGGCGCGGTCTCGGTGTCGGCATAAGCTTCCTGCAGTACCACCAGTTCGGCATTTATCAGCGCGTCGCGCACGGTGTTCTGCGCGGGCAGCGATTGCGCGGGATTGGTGCAGGCAATCCACACCGCCTTGATTTCGCCGCGGCGGAGGGCTTCAAACATCTCGATGGCTGTCTTGCCGGGACGGGCGGGAATCTCCGGCACATCCCACAGCTTCGCGACTTCGGCGCGGTCGGCAGCGTTGTCGATGTCGCGATGGCCGATCAGCAGGTTGGCCATGGTGCCGGTTTCGCGGCCGCCCATCGCGTTGGGCTGTCCGGTCAGTGAAAACGGCCCGGCACCGGGGCGGCCGATGTGGCCGGTGGCAAGGTGCAGGTTGATCAGCGCGGCGTTCTTGTCGGCACCGGCGGCGGACTGGTTGAGTCCCATGCAGTACAGCGACAGCGCGGCGCGCGCGGTGCCGAAGCAGCGCGCGGCGGTCAGCAGTGCGTCGCTGCTGATGCCGCAGGTTTCGGCGACGAATTCCGGGGAGTATTCCCGCACCAGCGTTTTCAGTGCGTGGTAACCCTGAGTATGCGCCTCGATATAGCCGGCATTGGCCAGGTTTTCCCGCAGTAACGCGTTCAGCATGCCGTGGAACAGCGCGACGTCGCTGCCGGGCTGTATCGCGAGATGGAGGTCGGCGATTTCCGCGGTCGCCGTGCGGCGCGGGTCGATGACGATGATCTTCAGATCCGGATTTTTCGCCTTTGCATCCTCGATCCGGCGGAACAGCACCGGATGCGCCCAGGCGGTGTTGGAGCCGGCGATGAGGATGCAGTCGGCGTGGTCGATGTCCTCGTAACAGCCCGGCGGCGCATCGGCGCCCAGCGTTGCCTTGTAGCCGGCCACGGCGGAGGACATGCACAGCCGCGAGTTGGAGTCGATGTTGTTGGTGCCGACCAGCGCGCGGGCGAGCTTGTTGAAGGCGTAATAGTCTTCGGTCAGCAACTGGCCCGAGACGTAGAAGGCCACCGCGTCGGGGCCGTGTTTTTTGATGATGCCGGCAAAACGGTCGGCGACATGGTCCAGCGCGGCATCCCAGGTCACGCGTTGGCGCGGCGTGCTGCGGTCAAGGCGCATTTCCGGAAACAGCGCACGGCCGTGGCCACCGACGGTCTCGTGCAGCGTCTGGCCCTTGCCGCAGAGCCGGCCGAAATTGGCGGGATGTTTCGGATCGCCACGCACACCCGTGATGCGGCCGTCGCGGCGGTCGATGATCACGCCGCAGCCGACGCCGCAATAACAGCAGGTCGAATGAACTTCGCTCATGATGGGTCAGAACCCGGCTGCGGCGTTCCACATTCCGCCGCGTAGTGGCCGGCGGCGCGCAGCGACGGCCGGCCACAACCGACTCCGCAATAACAACAGGTGGAGTGAACTTCAGACATGAGCGTTGAGGGTCACGCCAACCATTGACCATCTGACTTATCAAGCGTCATTCCGGCGCGCCCCGCAGGAAGTCCCCTTGGGGGGAAAGCCGGAATCCAGGAACTTGCTGCACTGGATTCCGGATCGCACTGCGTGCGTCCGGAATGACGGGATGCTTGCCGCGGGGAATGAACCTGGGGCATGGCGGGCTCAGGCTTCACCAAACATCAGCCGGTCGCGGATGTCGCCGACCTTGCGGCCTTCGCGCAGCAGGTCAAAATAATACGCGCCGTCCGCGGTGTCGCCGTAGAGCACGCTGCCGACCAGCTTGTCATCGCGGATCACCAGCTTCTTGTAAACGCCGCGGAGCGGATCGGACAGCGTGATGTCCTCGCTGCCGTCGCCGCCCTGGAAATCGCCGGCGCTGAAGAGGTCGATGCCGGTTACCTTGAGCCTGGTCGAGGTGAGCGAGCCGGTGTAGCGGCCAATACCGTGGAAGGCGAGGTGGTTGGCGCAGACCGTCGCCATGTCGAACAGCGGGGCTACCAGGCCATAGGTGGTGCCGCGGTGGTTGGCGCACTCGCCGACGGCGTAGATGCGCGGATCGTGGGTCTGCATGGTGTCGCTGACGACAATGCCGCCAGGCCGCGCCGGCGAGCAGTGCAGGCCGGCTTTTTCGGCGAGTTTGATGTTGGGACGGATGCCGACGGCAACCACCACGAGCTCGGCGGCGGCACTGCTGCCGTCCTTGAAGCGGACGGCGGCGACACGGCCCGATTCGCCGGCGACGAGTTCCGCGGTCTGTGTTGCAAGGCGGAACTGGAGGCCCTTCTGTTCCAGCGATTTTTGCAGCAGTCCGGAGGCGGTGTGGTCGAGCTGGCGTTCCATCAGCCATTCGCCGAGGTGGACCACGGTGACCTCCATGCCGCGCTGCTTCAGACCGTTCGCGGCTTCGAGGCCGAGCAGGCCGCCGCCGATAACCACCGCCTTTTTGTAATGTGCCGTTGCGGCGATCATGCCTTCGGTGTCAGCGATATCGCGGTAGGTCAGCACGCCCGGCAGCGTCATGCCGGGGATTGGCAGCATGACCGGATTCGAGCCCGTCGCCAGCAGCAGGCGGTCGTATGGTGCTTCAGTGCCGTCATCGGCGCGCACGATGCGTTTGACACGGTCGATGGCGGTGATTCTTTTGCCGAGATGCAGGGTAATGCCGTTCTGTTGGTACCAGTCGAGGTCGTTGAGCACGATCTCCTGCAGCGTCTGTTCACCGGCTAGCACCGGTGAGAGCAGGATGCGGTTGTAGTTCGGATGCGGCTCGGCGCCGAACACGGTGATGTCGTAGAGATCGGGCGCGAGTTTAAGCAACTCCTCCAGCGTGCGCATGCCGGCCATGCCGTTGCCCACGCACACTAAACGTAACTTATTGTTTTTAATCATATTTTTTTAGACTTAGGTCACCCGCATTACGCTGCTTTCAATTGCTTATGGTAGAGAAACTCAAGCACGGCCTTGCGCGCTGACAGGTAACGCGCATCGGTAGCCAGCGCGAGGCGTTCGCGCGGGCGCGCGAGATTGACGTTGAGGATTTCGCCGATGGTTGCCGCCGGGCCGTTGGTCATCATCACCACACGGTCGGACAGCAGCACGGCTTCGTCGACGTCGTGGGTGACCATCACCACAGTGCTGCCGGTGTCGGCGACGATGCGCAGCAGTTCGTCCTGCAGCCGCGCGCGCGTCAGCGCGTCGAGCGCGCCGAAGGGCTCGTCCATCAGCAGCACTTTCGGTTCCATTGCCAGCGCGCGGGCGATGCCAACGCGCTGCTTCATGCCGCCCGAGAGTTCTTCCGGTCGCTTGTTCATCGCATGGTCCATTTGCACCAGCTTCAGGTTGTGCAGGATCCATTCGCGGATCTGCGCCTTGTTGCGCTTGCCCTGCGAAGTTTTCTTGACTGCGAGTTCGATGTTTTCGTAGGCGGTGAGCCAGGGCAGCAGCGAGTGATTCTGGAACACCACCGCGCGGTCGGGGCCGGGCTGGTTGACTTCACGGCCTTCCAGCAGCACACCGCCGGAAGTGCAGTGGTAGAGGCCGGCGATGATGTTGAGCAGCGTCGACTTGCCGCAGCCGGAATGGCCGATCAGCGAGACGAATTCACCTTTATCGACCCGGAGGTTGATGCCGCTCAGGGCCTGAAACGGGCCCTGCCGGGTCTTGAAGGCCATCGAAACAAGGCTCAGTTCAAGGAAGGACTGGCTCATGAGGTGCTCCCTGTGCAATGGATCATCGAGTGGTGTGCGAAAGAGTTCATAGCCGTGCTCAGTTCACGCTGCTGCCGCGGGCGACCCAGCGGCCAATCCAGGAGACGATGCGGTCGAGCATGAAGCCGACGATGCCGACGTAAACCAGTGCCAGCACGATGTCGCTGATGCGCGAGGAGTTCCAGGCATCCCAGATGAAGAAGCCGACACCGACGCCGCCGATCAGCATTTCTGCGGCGACGATGGCCAGCCACGACAGGCCGACGCCGATGCGCAGTCCGGAGAAGATGTACGGCGCGGCGGCGGGCATCATGATTTTCCAGAAGTACTCGACGCCGTTCAGCTGTACCACCCGGGCAACGTTGCGGTAGTCGTTGGGGATGTTGCGGATACCGATTGAGGTGTTGATGATGATCGGCCACACTGCGGTGATGAAGATGACGAAGATTGCCGAAGGATTGCCGTCGCGGAAACCCGCCAGTGCGATCGGCAGCCACGCCAGCGGCGGCACCGTGCGCAGCACCTGGAATACCGGATCCAGGCCGCGCATGGCGATCGCGAACTGGCCGACCAATACGCCCAGTGAAATGCCGACCACCACCGCAATCGAGTAGCCGTAGAGCACCCGCTCGAGACTCGCCAGCAATTGCCAGGCCATGCCCACATCGTTGCCGCCGTTGTCGAAGAAAGGATTGAGGATCAGCTCCTTGGTGTCGGCGATGACCTTGCTTGGTGGCGGCAGCGAGGCGCCGGCCTGGCTGGAAGCGAGTTCCCAGATGCCGAGCAGCAGTGCCACGGTGATCACCGGTGGCAGGATCCTTGCCGCATAGTCACCGAGGGTGTCGAGCCAGGCGGGGCGGCGTTTGGCAGTCGGCGTGGGTGGCACGGCGGCTGCTACAGACGCCTTGACTACCGGCGTGCTGGTGGCTGCTGCCGTGACCGCTCCAAGGTCGGTGACGGTGTCCGACTTGCGGGCGGACGACGTTTCCGTCGGGGCTGCAAGCGTGGCGGTGGTAGTCATGGCGTTCTCCTGTCAGCGGTTCTGGTTTCGGGCCTGCCTGCGTCAGGCTTTCATCGCCTTGATGCTTAGGCTGTTGAGGTAGGCCGCCGGGTTCTTCGGATCGAAGACCTTGCCGTCGAAGAACTTCTCGCTGCCGCGCGAGGTCGAGGTCGGAATCTGCGCCTTCGGAATGCCCAGCTCCAGTGCTGCCTTGCGCCACAGGTCTTCGCGGTTGACCTGCTTGATCAGCGCGGCGGTGTCGGTTTTCTGCGGCAGGTAACCCCAGCGGATGTTCTCAGTGAGGAACCACAGGTCGTGGCTCTGGAAGGGGTAGGAGGCGAAGTCGTTCCAGTAGCGCATTTTCTGCGGGCTGTTCTTGACCACGCGGCCGGTGCCGTAATCGAAATCGCCGCGTACGCGGTCGGCAATGTCTTCGACCGGTGCGTTGATCCAGCGGCGGCGCGAGCAGATCTCTGCAACTTCAAGAGCGTTTTTCGGATCGTCGCAGAACATCTGCGCTTCCATCACTGCCTTGATCAGTGCGTTGGTCGCGTTGGGGTTCTTGTCGACATAGGCCGCGCGCATCGCAAAGGCTTTTTCCGGATGGTTGTGCCAGAGCTCTCCGGTGGTGATCGCGGTGTAACCGATTTTCTGGTTGATCAACTGGTGATTCCAGGGTTCGCAGACGCAGAAGGTGTCCATGGTGCCGACCTTCATGTTGGCGACCATCTGCGGCGGCGGCACGACGATGGTGTTGATGTCCTTGTTGGGGTCGATGCCGCCGGCGGCGAGCCAGTAACGCATCCACATGTCATGGGTGCCGCCGGGGAAAGTCATCGCCGCGTTGATCGCCTTGCCGCTGGCTTTTTTCGCCATCAGGGCCGGCTTGAAGGGTTTGGTATCGACACCCACTTTCAGGTTGGCGAATTCGTTGGAGACGGAGATGCACTGTCCGGCGAGGTTCAGGCGCGCCAGGATGTACATGGGAGTCGGCACGTTGTTGGCAGTCATCGCGCCGGAGGAGATCAGGTAGGGCATGGGCGTCAGGATGTGCGCGCCATCAATGCCGTTTTTCTCGGAGCCGAGCACGATGTTGTCGCGGGTGGCGCCCCATGACGCCTGTTTCAGCACCTCGACACTGCTCATGCCGTGCTTCTTGAAGAAACCCTTTTCGTCGGCGACGAACAATGGCGCGGCGTCAGTCAGTGCGATGAAGCCGAGCTTCGCGGCAGTGGTTTCCAGTTTGCCCTGGGCCCTGACGATGGCCGGGAAACCGGCGGGTATCAGGCTGGCAGCTGCCACGCCTGCAACGCTTTTGATCATCGAACGCCGTGAAGAATTGATAAGGCCGTCTTTGTTGTCCATGTGTTTATCCCCGTGATTGAACCCGTTGAAAAATCGCGTCGAGCGATCCGAACTTGTGTCTGGCTGCGTGTGTCGCAAAACAAAAAAGGGTGTTGGGGCGGCGCGTTTGCACGCACCAACCCGAACACCCTTGTCCTGAAGCCGACCGTCGTTGGCCGGCTTGCGGCTACAAGTATTGCAAGCCGCGTGCCATCCCTTGATTATGGCGAGGATATTTTATAAGTATCTGTTTTTAAAATATATTATTGTTCTGATCGGCATGCGCGCCTGTTCTGGACAATGCGCTATTGCGGTGCGTCATCGGGGCTGCGCGCACCAAGCGAGCACAGCCGGCGGTGTGTCAGCCGAGAAGTTTGGCGAAGGTGATGACCTGCTCGGCCACCGAGCCGAGGGTGGCATTGCGGTCCATCGCCAGCTTGCGCAGCAGGCGGTAGGCCTCGTCCTCGGAAATCTTTTTTTCCGTCATCAGGATGCCCTTGGCGCGGTCAACCAGCTTGCGCTCGGAGAGCTTGTTGCGGGTCTGCGCGAGTTCGGCCTGCACCGACTGGAAAGCTTCGAAACGTGCCACTGCAGTCTCGATGATCGGTTCGATGCGTTCCGCCGCCAGGCCGTCGACGATGTAGGCGGTGACCCCGGCACGCACCGCCTCGCGGATCGATTCGCGCTTGGCGTCCTGGGTGAACATGACGATCGGCCGCGGGCAGCTCTCGGTGATCAGGCAGAGGTGCTCCAGCGTGTCGCGGGTCGGCGAATCGGTGTCAATGATGATGGCGTCCGGCGACAGCTTGCGCACGGCGTCATAGAGCAGTCCGGCGTTGGCGATCTCGGCGACGACCTGGTGCCCCAGCCGCTCCAAAGTCATGCGCAGGAACAGCGAGCGTTCCGGGTTTTCGTCGTAGAGCATGATTTTCATGTCCGGCATTCTCGCAATATGTGTGCCAGATAGGGGAGGCGGTGCATCGCTATATACTTATAGTTATGCAAGTCACCTCCATGCACTTCAAGGCCCGCGCCGGCGCCAAGCTGGCCGATGTCCGGCTGCAAACGGCCTTGAAGAAGCTTCAGGGCAATTTCGTCAAGGGCCGGGCCGACCGCATTGCCGAACTCGACAATTTTCCGGATATCCGCGACGCCGCGGCGGCGATCCGTGACCGTGCGCTGGAGAACCTCGATGTCTGGCTGGACACCTTCGAACGCAATGCCACCGCCCGCGGCACCGTGGTGCACTGGGCGGAGACCCATGAGGACGTGAACCGCATAGTCCGCGAAATCGCCGCGCGGCACGGGGTGCGCAAGGTGATCAAGTCGAAGTCGATGGTCACCGAGGAGTGCGGGCTGAACGATGCGCTGGAGTCGGCCGGGCTCGAAGTGGTCGAAACCGATCTCGGCGAATACATTCTGCAGCTGGCGAAGGAGCCGCCCTCGCACATCGTGGCGCCGGTGGTGCACAAGACCCGCGACGAGGTCTCCGACCTGTTTGCAGAGAAGCACAATGCCCCGCGGCTGACCGACATCCCGGCACTGTGCCGTGAGGCGCGCGAAAAGCTGCGGCCGCATTTCCTGACGGCGGAGATGGGCGTCTCGGGTGCCAATTTTCTGATCGCCGAGACGGGCTCGACGCTGATTGTCACCAACGAAGGCAACGGCCGCATGGTCACCACGCTGCCGAAGGTGCATGTCGCGATCACCGGCATCGAGAAAGTGGTGCCGACGCTGGAGGACGTGAGCACGCTATTGCGCCTGCTGCCGCGCCACGGTACCGGACAGAGCATCACCAACTACATCTCGGTGACCACCGGGCCTAAGCGCGAGGGCGATTCGGATGGCCCCGAGCACTTCCACGTGATCCTGGTCGATGCCGGACGCACGCAGTTGATCGGCGGCGAGATGCAGCAGATGCTGCGCTGCATCCGCTGCGGCGCCTGCATGAACCACTGCCCGGTCTATCAGAGTGTTGGCGGCCATGCCTATGGCTGGGTCTATCCGGGGCCGATGGGGTCGATCCTGACGCCGACCTATATCGGACTGGAGAACGCGCGCGATCTGCCCAATGCGGCAACGCTGTGCGGCCAGTGCGAGGTCGCCTGCCCGGTGAAGATTCCGCTGCCGGAACTGCTGCGCAAGCTGCGCGAGCGCCAGTTTGAGCAGGGGCTCAAGCCCTGGCACGAGGTTGCCGCGCTGCGGCTGTGGGGCTGGCTGGCACAGCGTCCTGCACTGTACGGGCTGGCGACGCGGATCAAGGTGCGCGCGCTGAAGGCGATGGCCAACCCCCAAGGCATGATCCGCAGCCTGCCCTTCGGCGGTGGCTGGACCGATCGGCGCGATTTCCCGGCGCCGGAGGGGAAGACGTTCAGGGAGTTGTACGGAAAGTCAAAGGCATAGCCACAGAGGACACAGAGATCACAGAGCACTACACAATCAATTAACAGGATGTGCAGGATGAACAGGATTAAAAACGGGACACGATTGTCCGGCGTATCGAACATAGGGTTTTATCCTGCAAATCCTGTCCATCTTGCTAAATCGTTTTTGGTTTTTCTCTGTGATCTCTGTGTCCTCTGTGGCTTGAGTTTTCAAGTTTTTTAAAGTTTTTTTGAGAGCATCATGAACAAACCCAACGACATCACCACCACCATCCCTCTATGGATCAACGGCAAGGGGCAGGCTGCGACATCAACCCGCATGGCGGGCGTTACCAATCCGGCGACCGGCAAGGTCACGCGGCAGGTGCCGCTGGCGAACGCGCAGGATATCGACTCCGCCGTGCAGTCGGCGCAACGCGCCTTTCCGGCCTGGCGCGACACGCCGCCGCTGCGCCGCGCGCGCATCCTGATGCGTTACCGCGAACTGCTCGATGCCCACCGCGACGAACTCGCGCGGCTGGTTACCGATGAACACGGCAAGACGCTGACAGATGCCGCAGGCTCGGTGCAGCGCGGCATCGAGGTCGTCGAATTTGCGACGGGTATCCCGCACCTGCTGAAGGGCGAGTACAGCGAGGACGTCGGTACTGGCGTCGATACCCATTCGCTGCGCCAGCCGCTGGGTGTTTGCGCGGGCATCACGCCCTTCAATTTTCCGGTGATGGTGCCGCTGTGGATGTTCCCGGTGGCGATCGCCTGCGGCAATACCTTCGTGCTGAAACCCTCGGAGAAAGTGCCGTCGGCGTCGTTGCGCATGGCGGAGCTGTTCACGGAAGCCGGATTGCCCGATGGCGTGCTCAACGTCGTGCACGGCGACAAGGAGGCGGTGGATGCACTGTTGCATCACCCGCTTGTGAAGGCGGTGTCCTTCGTCGGGTCGACGCCGATTGCGAAATACATTTACGAAACCTGCGCCAAGGAAGGCAAGCGTGTGCAGGCGCTGGGCGGGGCGAAGAATCATGCCGTGGTGCTGGCCGATGCCGACCTTGATTTCGCGGCCGAGGCGCTGATCGGCGCGGCCTATGGCTCGGCGGGGGAACGCTGTATGGCGATTTCCGCAGTGGTGGCGGTCGAGACGGTAGCCGACGCGCTGGTGGCGAAACTGCAGGCCGCCGCAGGCAAGCTGATCATCGGCGCCGGCCATCAGAAGGACGCCGACATGGGGCCGGTGATCAGCCGCGTGCATCGCGACAAGATTGCTTCCTATGTCGACCAGGGCGTCGCCGCCGGTGCGAAGCTGCTGCTCGACGGCCGTGGCCTGAAGGTGGCCGGGCACGAGGAGGGGTTCTTCATCGGTGCCACGCTGTTCGATCACGTGAAGCCGGAAATGACGATTTACCGCGACGAGATCTTCGGCCCGGTGCTGGTTGTGCTGCGGGTGAAGTCTCTTGAAGAGGCGATCCAGCTGATCAATGCCAACCCCTATGCCAACGGCACGGCGGTATTTACCCGCTCCGGCGGCGCGGCGCGGCGCTTCGAGCGCGAGATCGAAGTTGGCATGGTCGGCATCAACGTGCCGATCCCGGTGCCGATTGCCTATTATTCCTTTGGCGGCTGGCGCAACTCGCTGTTTGGCGACCAGCATGTACATGGCCCCGAGGGCGTGCGTTTCTATACCCGCGGCAAAGTGGTGACCACGCGCTGGCCCGAAGACAAGGCCGTGGCCAGCGGTTTCAACATGCCGACGCTGTGAAAGGCAGTGATGAGCGAAGAGTGATGAGTGCAGAGCGAAATTCAAGGGAAGGCAGGATGTGTCGTGAGGCGTCCATTCCGGTGGTGTTGACTCCTCACGCCTCACCACTCACGCCTCCCGCCTGACCAAGCATGTCCGCACGCGCGAACATCCTCTCCCGCATCCGCACCCGCCAGGGCAAGGCGGTGACCGTGCGCGCGGCCGAGCGCGAGGGGGTGGCGCAGTATCTGGCGGAACATCCGCAGGGTCCGCGGCCGCAGACGGGTGACGATGCCCTTGCCCGGTTCCGCGAGCGCGCGCTGGGTCTGGCGACGACTATCGATGAACTGCGGTCGCCTGAGGAATTGCCTGCTGCGGTGGCGCGTTACCTGCGCGGGCTCGGACTGGCGCCGGTCGCCGTGTGCTGGCCGGAGTTCGCGGCGCTGGACTGGCAGGGGCAGGGTGTGAGCATGGATTCGCGCGCAGCGCGCGGCGATGATCTCATCGGCATCACCGGCGCTTTCTGCGCAATCGCCGAGACCGGCACGCTGATGATGTGTTCGGGGCCGGATACGCCGCCGGCGGCGAGCCTGCTACCGGAAACCCATATCGCCGTGCTTCGGCGCGAACGTATCGTCGTCGGCATGGAAGACGCCTGGGCACTGCTGCGCGGTGAACATGGCGTGTTGCCGCGAGCGGTGAACTTCATTTCGGGCCCTTCACGGACGGCGGATATCGAGCAGACGGTGACGCTGGGCGCACACGGCCCCTACCGGGTGCACATCCTGCTGGTCTGAGAGGGGCCGTTCAGCGGCCGGGGGGCAGGTTGTCGGGCAGGGGGGCACGGGATTTCATGCGCAATCGCAGCGCCGCCTTGGCCATCAGGCTGGCGCTGACCGGTGCGGTGACGAACAGGAACAGCGTGATCAGCAGTTCATGCAGCGTGATGCCATGATTGACTGAATAGGCGATCGAGGCGAGCAGCATGTCGCCTACGCCCAGCGTCGTCGCCTTGGTCGGCGCATGCAGGCGCATGAAGAAGTCGGGCAAACGTACCAGGCCGATGGCGCCAACCAGCGTGAAGAAGCTGCCGCAGTGGAGGCTGCAGCGTGAAGTCGATGGATCTTCCAGGGCAAGTCAAGTCGACCGCAGCTTTGAAGCGGCCCACTTGATGAATCAGATGATCAGATAAACCAGCCCGTAGAGGGACACCAAGACCACGGTCCACAAGGTAGTCCGTTCTATGCCCCAGGTGCGACCCAGTATGCCATCGGCGCCGGCAAGGCGTTTGAGGCCGTTCCAGGCGCTGATCAGCGAGATTTGCAAGGCCGCGAGGAAGCCGCGCCAAGCGGCACGAACCACCGCCCCAACGGCCTTGATCACCACCGGACCGGCCTTGCGGTATACCCAATCGGTGTCAACGCTCAGCCTGGCCTCGCCGCCCAGGTGCTTGAGCATCAGGAAGAAGCCCAGACCCGTGAACAACAGTAGCTGCAGTTCCCAGAACAGGTGGCCGGCAGAGTAGGCGTTGTACTCCACCGGGGTCGGCATGAACTGATACAGCCAGGCCGGGTTGACACCGATGAACACGCAGAAGAAAGCGGCGATGCTCATGGCTAGCAGCATGTTCCAGGGGGCCTCCCTGGGCCTGAGCCCTGCGTCCTGTCCGAGGAACGTGAAATAGGGCAGCTTGAGGCCGGTATGCAGGAAGGTGCCGGCCGAGGCCATGGACAGCAACAACCAGATCCAGGCGCGGTGGTCGACAGCAGCGGCCTCGACCACCATGGTCTTGCTGACAAAGCCGCTGAACAGTGGGAAGGCCGAGATCGAGAATGCACCGATCATGTACAGCAGGAAGGTGATGGGCATGTACTTGTAGATGCCGCCCAGTTCGGTCAGCTTGCTCTTGCCGGTCATGGCAATCACCGCGCCCGCGCCCATGAACAGCACTGACTTGTAAAGGATGTGGGTGAAGGCGTGCGCCGTGGCGCCGTTGAGCGCGATGGCCGTGCCCATGCCGACACCGGCCACCATGTAGCCGACCTGACTGATGATGTGGTAGCCCAACAGCCGGCGGATATCGTTAGCAAGCACCGCATACACCACTCCCCACAGGGCCATTACAGTGCCGAGCCAGACCAGGAACTCGGTACCCGGGTAGCCGCGGATCAGGGTGTAGACGGCGGTCTTGGTGGTCAGTGCGCTCAGAAAGATGGCACCGGTGACGGTGGCTTCCGGATAAGCGTCGGTCAGCCACGCGTGCAGGGGGGGCACGGCTGCATTCACCAGGAAGCCGATCAGGATCAGATAGCTGGCCCAGCTGCCGACCTGGATCTGCTCAAACGTCAGGCTGCCGGTCTGGCTGTAGTAGAGCACGATGCCGCCGAGCAGCACGACGCCACTGACCGCATGCACCATCAGGTAGCGGTAGCCGGCGGCGTAGGCCTGGGCCGTGGCCCTGCGCCAGATCAGCCAGACCGAGGCCAGCATCATCAACTCCCAGAACACATACAGGGTGATGAGGTCGCCGGCGAACACCACGCCCACGGCCGCGGCCGCGTAAAAGAGCCCGGCCACGTGCTGGATGTTGTCGCGCACGTGCAGGGAGTAGATGGTGGCAATCAGCGTGATGATGGAAAAGACGTAGGCAAAGGCGAGACTGAGCTTGTCCGCCCGCCCGGCAACGAGTTCAAGACCACCGAAGAGGATCTGGGCATGGTTGCCTTGTTCGATGCGAAAGACCACGAACAGGAACAGGGCTGCCAACGCCACGCGGTAGGTCTGCTGCGCCACACCCTTGAACAAGGGCAGCAGCAGGGCACCGGCGATCAGCAGCACCGAAGGGTGGAGCCAGAGGCCGCCGATGGTCATCGTGGTTTCAGTCATGCCCGGCCTCCCGGGCCTGCGGATCACCGATCAGTTTGTTGCCCTGGCGCTCGTTGTCGAAATAGTCTTCTGGCCGGTACAGCAGCTTGTAGCCGAGAAACTTGGAGACCACCACGATGACGAAACAGGCAAACAGTCCGTAGAGGGCGCCAGCGCCCCCCAGGCGTTCCCAGAAAAAGCGGTCGTAACCGGTGGGGATGGCGATATCGGCGACCACCAGCGCGGCCATGATCACCAGCATGATTTTGCTGAGCAGGCGCGAGCGATTGACCAGTCCTTCCAGAAACCGTCCGAGTCGTGTGACTTCCATTTCAGGCTCCATCTTCACGGCGCTGTGCACGGCAGGGTTGCCGTCGTGTTCGGGGGGCGGCGTCATGCAGCCCTCCCCACAAAAACAGACCACATTAACGCTCGTACCGGGTCGGCCATGAAAAACAGCAACAGCGCCCCCAGAGCGGTCAGCGACAGCGGGATGAGGCACATCAGCGGGGCTTCTTCGACACCCGCGGGTGTGCCCTTGGGCGGGGGCAGCAGAAAAGCGCGCACCACCGGCGGAAGCAGGTAGGCGATGTTGAGCAACGTACTGATCAGCAGAACGCCGATCATGATGGCATGGCCGGCGTCAACCGCACCCAGCATGATGTGCCACTTGCTCCACAGGCCACCCAAAGGCGGCGCACCGATGACCGACAGGGCA
Source organism: Burkholderiales bacterium (assembly GCA_030684405.1). Taxonomy (GTDB): domain Bacteria; phylum Pseudomonadota; class Gammaproteobacteria; order Burkholderiales; family SG8-41. The sequence continues at coordinate 291,097 of JAUXYA010000005.1, forward strand.
CCGAGCAGGAAAGCGAACATGGTGACCGGCATCTTGCGGCCCAGCCCATCCATTTCTTGGATCTCGGTCTTGTGTGCGGCCACGTAGATGGCACCTGCGCAAAAGAAAAGCGTGATCTTGCCGAAAGCGTGCATGACGATGTGCATGCCGCCACCGACCACCGCGAGCTGGCTGGCCAGCATGGCGGCCAGCACGATGTAGGACAGCTGGCTGACCGTGGAATAGGCCAGGCGTGCCTTGAGATTGCTCTGCTGCATGGCCACAACCGAGGCCGACAGCAGCGTGAAAGCCGCCACCCACATGACCAGGTCGCTTGCCCACAGGCTCTCCAGGTAGTCCAGGCCAAACAGGTAGGTGCTGACCTTGAGCACCGAGAACACACCGGCCTTGACCACCGCCACGGCATGCAGCAGGGCGCTGACCGGCGTCGGCGCCACCATCGCGGCAGGCAGCCAGCGGTGAAACGGCATGAGCGCAGCCTTGCCGATACCAAACATGTACAGCAGCAGCAAAAGTGAGCCTATAGCCGGGCTCACCTGACCTTGCATGATGCCGCCCGGCTGGAACTCCAGGCTTCCGGTAAGCCACCAGGTGGCGATCATGGCCGGCAGCAGCAGACCGATCGAGGTACCGAGCAGTATCCCGAGGTAGATCCGCGCCCCCCGTTTGGCCTCCTCTGTGCCCTTGTGGGCGACCAGCGGATAGGTCGACAGCGACAGGACTTCGTACAGGATAAACAGGGTGAACATGTTCTGTGCGAAGGCGATGCCGATGGCGGCGAAGATGGCGATGGAGAAGCAGGCGTAGAACCGTGTCTGGTTCTTCTCTCCGGCACCGCGCATGTAGCCGATGCCGTAGATCGATGTCATTATCCACAGGCCGGACGCCACGAGGGCAAAGATCATGCCCAGCGGTTCCACACTGAAGGCCAGGTCCAGACCGGGCATCATTGTCAGCAGATGCGCCTCAGGACGCCCCCCCGCCTGCACTGCAGGCAGCAGGCTGAGCACACACAAGAAGACGAGCACCGCCGACGCGATCATGAAGCTATCGCGCAACAGGGGGGAACGGCCGGTCAGGGCAATGCCCAGCGACCCCAGCAGCGGAACGAGCAGGCTCAGAAAGATCATGGTCGACTCGCTCATCGCCGGCTTCCCAGCAAAAGAGTGGTTTCCATGTCTGCCAAGCTCAGGAGGAGGCTGGTATCCAGGCCGAACCAGAAATTCGCTGCCACTACCAGCCACAGCACGATCATCATGCCCAGCGGCGCTTCACTGCGCTGCGCCGGGCTGCCGCCGGTGTTGTTATCGGGCGGACTCCGGAAGTAAGCTACTTCCACCACCTTCCACACGTACACGATCGCCATCAACGAGCTGATCAGTATGGCGGCGAGCAGCATCCAGCCCAGCGCACCATGTTCGAGCACGGCGACAATCAGGTACCACTTGCTGATGAAGCCGGCGGTGAGGGGAACGCCGATAAGGGACAGGCCAGCGAGACAGAAAGCGAGGGTGGTCAGGGGCATGGTCTTGCCGATGCCGGCCATGTCGTCCAAGCGTGAACTGCCGGTTCGGAGCACCAGGGTGCCGACGGCCATGAACAGTGCGCCCTTGATCAACGCATGGTTGAACAGGTGCACGATGGCTGCGGTCAGGCCGGCAGTGCTGAGCAGGCTGAATGCCAGCAGGATGTAGCCGATCTGGGCCACCGACGAATAACCCAGCATGCGCTTGAGATCGCGCTCGAAGATGGCCACGGCTGATCCGACCAGCATGGCGGCCACGCTCAGGGGCATCAGCACAGAAACGAGCATGTCCGCATGACCCGGCAGGTTGGGCATGAGCACCAGGAAATCGAAGCGGATCAGCACAAACAGCGCGACCTTGGTCGAGCAGGCTGCGAAGAAAACGCCTACCGGCGTCGGCGCGAAGCGGTATGCATTGGGCATCCAGGCGTGCATCGGGAACAGGGCTGCCTTCAGCGCCAGACCCACCAGGATGAATCCGCTGGCGACCAGAACCGGCGCTGTGGATGAAACGGTGGCCAGGCGCTCGGCCATATCGGCCAGATTCAGCGTGCCGGTCATCATGTACAGGTAACCGACACCGATAAGGTAGAAGGTCGCCCCCACGGTTCCCGTGATCAAGTACTTGAACGTGGCGGTGAGTGCCTGGCGCTTCGGACCTGCCGACACCATCACGTACGAGGCCAGCGACGAGATCTCCATGAACACGAAGATGTTGAAGGCGTCGCCTGTGACGGTGATACCGCTCAGGCCGCACAGGGCGAGCAGCCAGCTCGCATACAGGAGGGACTGGTGCTCATGACCAACTTCGCTGTTCATGCTCGCCGGGCCCCATAGCAGCGCCATCAGGGACGCTCCGGTGATGACCAGCAACATCATGGCCGACAGTGGGCCGACGGCCAGGCCGATGCCAAAGGGCGGGGGCCAACCACCGAGTTCGTAGGTGAGCGTGCCGTGGGCGAGTACTTGGGCCGCTATGGCGATGGCGACCACGAAGGTCAGCAGGCTGGTGAGGGTGGCGATGAGCCAGGGCAGCTGTCCCCGGCTGGGAACCGCGGCCAGCAACGGGGCCACGAACATCGGCACCAGCACCACGAGGATGGGGAGGTGTTCGATTAAGCTCATTCCTGGCGATCTATCTCTCGGGTTTCGGCTTCCTCGATCGTTCCGTACTCTTCCTTGATCCGGATGCTGATGGCCAGGCCCAGCGCCGTCACGGCGATGCCGACCACGATGGCCGTCAGGATAAGCACCTGGGGCAAGGGATTGGCATACAGGTCCCCCGGCTGGAAAGGCGTCAAAAAGACGGGGGCGGTGCCACCTTCGACCTTGTCCATGGTGATGTACAGCAGGAACACTGCTCCCTGGAAAATGGCCAGACCGATCATGCGTTTGACGTAGTTGCCCTTGACGAGCACTGCGTACAGACCGACCACCAGCACAAAGATGAAGACCCAGTAGTTGTATAGCCCGAGAAAAGTCATTGGCGTGTCAGTACGTACTGCGGTTGGCGATGGCGTTGAAAATCATGATGAGTACGGTGGCCACGGTCAGCCCTACCCCAAACTCGACCAGTAGGATGCCCAGCTGTTGTCCGGCCACCGGGTTCGCGGATAACACGTTGTAATCGAGAAAATTGCCTCCCAGGAGCATGCACGCGATGCCCACGCCGGTGTACAGCGTGGCCCCGAGCGCAGCAAGGCGCAGCATCCAGTCCTGCGGCATGGCTTTGGCCGAGCGATCGCCCCCCTCAAGAATGCCGTACAGCATCACGGCAGCAGCAAACAGGGCCCCTGCAGAAAAACCGCCTCCCGGCGAGTACTCGGCGTGGAATTGCACCAGAAGGCCAAACAGCATGAGCAAAGGGATGATGAGCTTGCCGACCACCCGCAGGATGGCGTGGTGCCGCAAACCACGGATCTTCTCGGCCATGACCTCACTGGACAGGCGTTGCCGTTTCTTCGGTCGAAAGCTCAGCACCGAGAGCACGCCTATGCCCGCCGTGAACACCACCAACACTTCACCCAGAGTGTCATAACCCCGGAACGAAGCCAGGATGGCGGAAACCACATTGGGGATGTCAATCAGCTTGGGTGTTTCGCTCAGGTACCAGGGAGCCACGTGCTGGTGCACAGGCGCGAGCGGGTCGCCTAGGCGGGGCTGATCGAAACTTGCCACGAACAGCACGGCAAACAGCAGTGCCAGCACGACCAGCGGAGCCCAACGGAATTTCTCGCGCACGTGTTCGTGCTGAGCGGTCAGGGAAAGCGCACCCATGAAAAGCACGGTCGAAACGCCAGCGCCCACGGCAGCCTCGGTCAGCGCCACATCGGCGGCGTCAAGGATGAAGAAGTTCGAAGCCATCATCAGGCTGAAGATGCCAAACCACATGCTGGCCACGAACAGGTTGCGGCTGCAGACGGTGGCGACCGCCGCAGTGGCCAGGAACGTCAGTGTGAACAGTCCAAGTACGGTGATCATGCGCGGGGCACCTCGGGCGCGTCGATCGGCGGTCCCTCGGTGTCAAGGCAGGGCTTGACACCTGCGATCAGGGCTGTGTTCGCCACGGCGTATGCAGCCACCGGGCCGGTGAAAAGCAGGAACAGCAGGATGGCAAACAGTTTGAAGCTTGCTAGTGTCCAGCCGGCCACGATCATCAGGCCGATCATGATGAGCAGCGTACCCAGGGTCTCGGTGACACTGGCGGCGTGCATGCGGGTGTAGAGGTCGGGCATGCGCAACATGCCCACGCCGCCCACCAGCACGAAGAAGCCTCCCAGCGCCAGAAACAGGCCGGCAAGCAGTTCTATGGGACTCATGCCCCACCTTTCTCGGCGGCACGCTCGCTCTGTCGGCGCGCCTCGCGGTTCTGGACGAACTGAAGAATGGCCAGAATGCCGATGAAGTTGATCAGCGCATAGGCCAGTGCCAGATCGAGGAAGTCGGGGCGACCGTACAGGAGTGCCACCACGGCCAGCAGCAGCACCGTCTTGGTGCCGATGATGTTGGCTGCCAGCACGCGGTCGTAGATCTCCGGTCCTCTGAGACCGCGAATCATGGCCAGTGCCATGGTGACCAGAATGGCCAGGCTGGCACCCAGGAGCAGGTTGTTCATGGCTTTCCTTCGAGTTGGTCTACACGCCGGTTCATCTCGCCCGAGAGCACGCCGTCGGCGCTCTGGCTGGTCAGGGCGTGTACGGTGATCACGCCGTTCTCGTCAATGTCCGTCGTGAGGGTGCCCGGCGTGAGTGTGATGGAGTTGCCGAGCACGACGCGAGCTACCTCGCCGCGGGGCATGGCTGCAAGCCTGACCATACGCGGGCTGATTCGCAATTGCGGGGACAGGATGATACGCGTGACCTGCAGGCTGGAGACCACGATCTCCTTGATCAGCCAGAACCAGTAGGGCACGATGCCCCAGCCCAGGTGCAGCGGAACAGATTCGTGGTCGATGGTTTCGAGGCGCCGCACCAGGAGCACCACCAGCACGCACGAAGCCAGGCCCAGGGCCATCACCAGCGGCAGGTACAGCCCTGACCACATCAGCCAGAGCACGACCAGTACAAAGAATAGGGCCAACGATTTCAATCTTTCACCTCTGTTTAGTGCGGCGGATCTACGCTGCAAGGCGCCGCGGCCGAATTTTATGTCAGCAGTGTTCCGACTCGGGAGCGAAAAAGTGCCCCCCGTGTCCGGTCCAGGGTTCTCGGAACGCGGATGGGTCGATTCTGCGGTCAGGCACTTCACGGCTGCCCGGTGCGGTGGCAGGGACGCGATCCGGTTGATGCAATGACCGGGACGGGTGTCCTGTGCGAACAAGCGAGCAGATTTCGTATGCGGGGCCAATGATAGCCAAATTTTTCGACGGGGTCAGCTTTCGGCGCTTGCGTCCAACACAACAGCGGATCTGCAGTGCGTAAATTCAGCCTGCGTTCAGTTCCAGTCCAGAATCGCGCAACCCAAGGGCGGTGCATGTCATGAGCGTCGCGGCATGATCGAGCGGCATGAAGATCCCGGCAAAGCCACGAAGACAGCAGGCCATGATTTTCGCGCGACCGATTGCGGATTTGGCGGGAGCGTTTGCAGACTTGATTTCGCCTGTGGCGGACGCTAGGATGACTTCCAAGTAATACAGCGTTGCGCATGGCGAAACGATTTTGGGGCGCCATGTTCCCGCAGATGACGGAATCGCGCAGGCCATAACAAGAAACCATCGCGCAATCCCGTTCCCGTTATTGATGATCTACCGCTCTGGAGGAGTAAAAATGTTTAAGAAACAGGACGTTAAGTCTGTCGGTAGTCGTGCGACCCGGCGCAAGTTCCTGACCGGCGCCGCTGCTGCAACGACGGGTGCCGCGATTGCCGGCTTTCCGATGATTTCCAAGGCCCAGGCCGGTCCGATCACCATGCGCTGGCAGAGTACCTGGCCCGCCAAGGACATCTTCCACGAATACGCGCTCGACTTCGCGAAAAAGGTCAATGACATGACCGGCGGCGAACTCAGGATTGAGGTGCTGCCCGCAGGAGCGGTGGTGCCGGCGTTCCAGTTGCTCGATGCCGTGTCCAAGGGCACGCTCGACGGTGGCCATGGCGTGCTGGTCTATCACTATGGCAAGCAGAATGCGCTGGCGCTGTGGGGTTCGGGTCCTGCGTATGGCATGGACGCCAACATGCTGCTCGCCTGGCACAAATACGGCGGCGGCAAACAGTTGCTGGAGAAACTCTACGGCTCGATTGGTGCCAACGTGGTGTCTTTCCCTTACGGTCCGATGCCGACGCAGCCGCTGGGCTGGTTCAAGAAGCCGGTGACCAAGGTGCAGGACATGAAGGGCCTGAAGTTCCGTACGGTCGGCATCTCGATTGACGTGTTTACGGCGATGGGTGTCTCGGTAAATGCGCTGCCCGGTGGCGAGATCGTACCGGCCATGGACCGCGGGCTGCTGGATGCCGCAGAGTTCAACAACGCGTCCTCTGACCGCATCCTCGGCTTTCCCGATGTGTCCAAGGTCTGCATGTTGCAGAGCTTCCATCAGAACGCTGAGCAGTTCGAAATCATGTTCAACAAGGGCAAGTTCAATGCCCTGCCGGCAAAGATGAAGGCGATCATCGAGAACGCCGTCGAAGCCGCGTCGGCCGACATGTCGTGGAAGGCGGTCGATCGCTACTCGAAGGACTACATCGAGATGCAGGAGAAGCAGGGCGTGCGCTTTTACAAGACGCCGGACCCCATTTTGCAGGCGCAGTTGAGCGGCTACGACGCGGCGGTGGCCAAGCGCAAGGACAATGCGCTGTTCCGCGAGATCGAGGAGTCGCAGCGCAGGTTCGCTGAGCGCGCTGTGCGCTGGGACCTCGACACCAATGTCAACCGCCGCATGGCCTACAACCATTATTTCGGCAAGAAGCCGGCGCCGGCCAAGAAGAAGTCCTGACGCAGACTGCCTCGAGGTAACACGACACCATCCGGTCGCCCCGGATGGTGTTTTTTTTAGCCGCGGACGTCGAGCGATCCGCATCCACGGAAGCGATGGAACATGCAGAAACTTCTGCTTTTTGTCGACAAGCTCAGCACTTTCGTCGGACATGCCTTTTCCTGGCTGATCGTCGGTCTGACGCTGCTGATTTCCTGGGAGGTGTTCTCCCGCTACGCGCTCGACAATCCCCATGCCTGGGTCTTCGACGCGATGATCATGCTCTACGGCACGCTGTTCATGATGGCGGGCGCCTATACGCTGTCGAAGAACGGCCATGTGCGCGGTGACGTGCTTTACAGCTTCTTCCGGCCGCGGACCCAGGCCACGCTGGACCTGCTGCTCTATATCGTGTTTTTCATTCCCGGTGTCATTGCGCTGACCTACGCCGGGTATTTCTATGCCGCCGAGTCCTGGGCGATCAATGAACATTCGAACATCACCGCCGACGGCCCACCGGTCTATCCCTTCAAGACGGTGATCCCGCTGGCCGGCGCCGTCCTGCTGCTGCAGGGTATTGTCGAAATCGCCCGCTGCATCATCTGCCTGCGCCAGGGAAGCTGGCCTTCCCGCGAGGAAGATGTTGAGGAAGTCGATGTCGACAAGCTGAAGGAAATGGTCCACGCCGACGATGCCGCTGTCTCCGGCAAGGGGGCGGCATCATGAAAATACGCAAGGAACTGTGGTTCGGATTCACCATCATGGCGCTGATCGTGGTTCCGGTGCTGGTCCTGACGCCCTGGACCGAGATGACCAACGGCGCCCTCGGACTGTTGATGCTGGCGCTGGTGGTGGTGGCGATCATGCTCGGCTTCCCGACGGCATTCACGCTGATGGGCATGGGCGTGATGTTTTCCTGGTTCTTTTATCGCAGTGTCGATCCGGACATGGCCGTGCGGCAGGTGCTCGACCTGATGGTGCAGCGCACCTATGGCGTGATGTCCAACGATGTGCTGATCGCGGTGCCGCTGTTCGTGTTCATGGGTTACCTCGTCGAACGCGCGGCGCTGATCGAGCGCCTGTTCAAAAGCCTGCACCTGGCACTGGCACGCCTGCCGGGTTCGCTGGCGGTTGCGACCATCATCACCTGCGCGATTTTTGCGACAGCCACCGGCATCGTCGGTGCGGTGGTCACGCTGATGGGGCTGCTGGCATTGCCGGCCATGCTGCGGGCGGGATATCACACGCAGATTGCAGCGGGTTCGGTGACTGCCGGCGGCTGTCTCGGCATCCTGATTCCGCCGTCGGTGCTGCTGATCGTCTATGGCGCGACTGCCGGCGTGTCGGTGGTGCAGCTGTATGCCGGCGCGTTTTTCCCCGGGCTGATGCTCGCCGCACTCTATGTCGGTTACGTGATCTTGCTGGCGATGATCAAGCCGAAACTGATGCCGCCGTTGCCGGAGAGCGAGCGTACGGTCGAACTGCCGGCATTCGCACAGACACTGGCAGCGCGCGGGCGCCATGCGACTTTGGGCCTCTTCCGCGCGCTGGGCGGCGGCAGCGGGGTTCCGGGGCGCACAATAGCCGGGCAATTGTTCGTGTCCTTGTTGCCGGCGCTGGCAATTGCGGCCCTGCTGGTTTTCAGCTACCGGGCAGCGACTGCACCGGTTGAAGAATTCGACACCTCGGGGCTGGTCGAGGTTGGTGCCTCTTTTTATTCTGAGCCGAAGCAGGAAACCGGGCTGCTGGAGCCCTCCGGGAGCACAGGTCTGCAGGAGCCGCCGGCCGAAAGCACGGGAGAAAAACCTGCGGAAAGTACAGGTTTGCAGGAGCCGCCAAGCGAGGACAAATCAGCTGCCGAAAGCGCGCCGGTTGCTCCTCCGGAGCCTCCTGCGGCGCTGTCCGAACCGCCGGCACCCTCTGCTGAACAGCGCCCGGTACCCACCTGGTTCTGGATCATGGCCGGCATCGGCGCGACGATGTTCGTGCTGATCTATGCCCTGTGGACCTGGCAGCGCTTCGAGATTTTCAAGATGCTGCTGGGCTCTTTCTTCCCGCTGTCGGTTTTGATCCTTGCCGTGCTCGGCTCCATCGTGTTCGGATTCGCCACGCCCACCGAGGCGGCAGCGGTGGGCGCCTTCGGCGGTTTTATATTGGCGGCGGTTTACCGTTTCATTGCCCACCAGCGCGGCAATCCGGGCTTTGCCGCAGTCAACACCACGGTGAAGGAACTCGGCGTCATCATCAAGGAGTCCTCCTTCCTCACCGCAAAGACCAGTGCGATGGTGTGCTGGTTATTCGTCGGATCAGCGATCTTCTCGGCGGCCTTCGCGCTGCTCGGAGGCCAGCAGATCATCGAGAATTGGGTGCTGTCTCTGGGGTTGACGCCGATCCAGTTCATGATCCTTGCCCAGTGCATCATCTTTATCCTCGGCTGGCCGCTTGAATGGACGGAGATCATCGTCATATTCATGCCGATTTTCATTCCGCTGCTGCCCAAGTTCGGCATTGATCCGCTGTTTTTCGGCCTGCTGGTGGCGCTGAATCTGCAGACAGCCTTTTTGTCGCCACCGGTAGCGATGTCGGCCTTCTACCTGAAGGGTGTCGCTCCGCCACATGTCACGCTGAACCAGATCTTCCTGGGCATGATGCCGTTCATGGGCATACAGGTCATTGCCCTGGTCCTGCTCTATACCTTTCCGGGAATCGGTTTGTGGTTGCCGCAACTGCTCTACCGCTGATCCGGGTTACCGTCATTGCCTGATCCCTTGCAGCAGACGCAGGGCGCACTGGAACTCGCGCGCGGGCTGCGCGAAGGCCGCACCAGTGCCGAGGCACTTGCGATGAGCTGTCTCGAGCGTATTGCGGCGACAGACGCCGCGGTCGAAGCTTGGGCTTTTCTTGATCCGCAACTTGTCATCGCGCAGGCGCGCGAATCCGACCGCCGTCGCGCCGCTGGGCAGGCCTGCGGTACCCTCCACGGTATTCCGGTGGGCATCAAGGACATCATTGACACCGCCGACATGCCCACCGAAAACGGCACGGTACTGCATGCCGGAAGGCGCCCGGCCGCGGATGCGGCGCTGGTCGCGCGGCTGCGAGCTGCCGGAGCGGTGATCATGGGCAAGACTGTGACCACTGAACTGGCCACCTATGCACCGGGCAAGACACACAATCCGCATAACCCTGAGCACACTCCCGGCGGCTCCTCCAGTGGCTCGGCTGCAGCAGTTGCCGCCGGCATGGTGCCGCTGGCGGTGGGCACCCAGACCAACGGGTCGGTGCTGCGGCCTGCGGCCTTCTGCGGAGTTTGGGGCTATAAGCCGACGGCAGGATTGATCCCGCGCGAGGGTGTGTTGCTGCAGTCGCAGACCTTCGACCAGGTCGGCGTGTTTGCGCGCAATGTGAACGACGCTGCGCTGCTCGCGGAAACTCTTTGTGATGCGCGTGACCGGCCGGAGCTGCTGGTTGCAACCACGGGGCCACTGCCACAGAAGCCGCGCCTTGCCCTGGTCAGGACTGCGCAGTGGCCGCGGGCTGACGCCTTGACCCGCGTGGCGATCGAGGCGCTGGCCGCAAGGGCGGGTGCCGTGGAATGCGACATGCCTGCGGCGGCCTTGCCGGCCTGGGATTGGCACCGATGTGTGATGGAAGCCGAGATCGCTGAAAACTTTGCCGCGGAGTGGGCGCAGGGGCGCGACCGCCTGTCGGTGTCGCTGCGCGTACAGATCGAACGCGGTCATGCGGTGGCGGCTGCGGATTACGACGCGGCCCTGGCGCAGATCGCGCGGGTCAACGCTGCTTTCGCGCCCATCTTCGCGCAGTACGACGTGATACTCACGCCGGCAGTGCCGGGAGAGGCGCCGCGCGGCCTGGGGTCGACCGGCGATCCTGCTTTCTGTACCCTGTGGACCTTTTGCGGCATGCCGGCGCTGAGCCTGCCCCTGCTGCGCGGACCGTCCGGCCTGCCGCTGGGTGTGCAACTGGTGGCGCCGCGCGGCGGCGATGCGCGGCTGCTGCGCGCAGCGCGCTGGCTGGCTGAAAACGGCCCTGATTACCAATTTGATTCCTAACCGATTGATTTGATCTGACCGCACAGACCATGAGCGAGCGCAAACCCCGTGTACTGGTGACCCGCGAAGTCTTTGACGAAACCCTGGATTACCTGCGCAGGCACTGCGAAGTTGTCGAGAACCAGAAGGACGTCCCATACGCACCGGAGGCACTGGCCGTGGCGCTGGCGGACTGCGAGGGCCTGATGTGCGCGTTGACCGACAAGGTCGATGCTGAGTTGCTGGCGCATGCGCCGCAGCTGAAGGCGGTGGCGAATATTGCCGTCGGCTACAACAACATCGATGTGCCAGCCTGCACGGCGCGCGGCGTGATGGCGACCAACACCCCGGGCGTGCTTGATGACAGCACGGCTGATCTCGCCTGGGCGCTGATGCTGGGCACCGCGCGACGCATCACCGAGGTCGAGCGCCGCATCCGTGCCGGCGAGTGGACGGGCTGGCGGCTGAAGCAGTGGCTGGGTATCGACGTGCACCACGCGACGCTGGGCATTGTCGGCATGGGCCGCATTGGGCAGGCCATTGCGCGCCGCGCGCTGGGTTTCGATATGAAGGTGGTCTACCACAATCGCAAACGCATCGCGCCGGAGCTGGAGCGCAAGTGCAACGCGGCGTATCTGTCGTTAGACGAGTTGCTATCGCAATCCGATTTTGTCGTGCTGCAGGTGCCGTACACGCCGGATACGCACCACCTGATCGGCGCGGCGCAGCTGAAGAAGATGAAACCCTCGGCGATCCTGATCAACTCCACGCGCGGCGGCGTGGTCGACGATGCCGCATTGGTTGCAGCGCTTACGGACGGCACGATCCGCGGCGCCGGGCTCGATGTCTACGAGAACGAGCCGAAGCTTCATCCCGATTTTCTCAAGCTCGATAACGTGGTGCTCGCCCCTCATATCGGAAGCTCGACCGAGGCCACGCGCAAGGCGATGGCGATGCTCGCGGCGCAGAATCTGGTGGACGCGCTGCAGGGCCGCACGCCGCCCAACCTGGTCAATCCGGATGTCCGGAAGTGATTTAATAAATAATTGTTTTTATTGATATTTTTATAATACTCCAGAGCGCCGCCCGGCGTCGCTGCCTGCAATGAATTACGCCGCACAACTGCTCGACCTGATGGTGCAGGTGATGCTGCCGCTGTCGCTGCTGGTTTGCGCCGGCGCCTTGTGGCCGCGCTTCTTTCCCGACACCGACGTCGAGCAGATGCGCTCCAGCCTCAACCGGCTGGTGATGTATCTGTTTTATCCCTGCATCCTGTTCGCCGTGGCCTCGAGCACCCCTATCAGCCGCGAGCTGTTGTCGGTGCCGCTGCTGGTGGGCATTGGTTCGCTGGTTTCCGGTGCGGTGCTCTATGTGCTGCTCTACCGCCTGCCGTTGTGGCCGCAGCTGACCGACCAGACACGCGCTGCGCTGATGGTCGGCGGCATGTTCGGCAACACCTTCAATATCGGCGCGCCGGTGCTGGTGTTCTTCTTCGGCGCCGAGGCGATTCGTTACGCCGTGTTCAACGACATGCTGATGACCATGCCCCTGGTGTGGACGCTGGGCGTGTGGATCTCTACGCGCCTCGGTTCGCATGACCGCGGCGCGGCGCAACCCTCGGTGATCGGCGTAATGCTGACGATGCCGCCGATCTGGGCTTTTCTGGCGGGATTTGCCTGCCAGCAGACAGGGCTGACCTACGAGCCGCTGGTCAAGGCCACACAGTTCATCGGCCAGGCGACGATCCCGGTGATCCTGTTCGTGCTCGGCATGACCATACCCTGGCGCAACCTGGTGCCGCGCGGCGAGATCCTCGCGGTCGCGGGCGTCAAGCTGCTGCTGACGCCCTTCATCATCTGGCTGGTTGCGCCGCTGCTCTATCCGCGCATGGCGGAGGCGCAGTACGCTGCGGTAGTCGAAGGCACAACGCCGGTGATGATGACCGCGCTGCTGCTGGCCGACCGCTTCAAGCTTGACGCACCGGCGGCGGCGCTGCTGATCGGCTGGAGTACGATACTGTTCTGGCTGACCCTGCCTCTGATCATGGCTTTCGGCTGGATCGGCAAGGCCTGAAAGGAGAATTTCACTTGAACCTCGGATTCATAGGACTGGGCGCGATGGGGCGCCCCATGGCGCTCCATTTGATAAAAGGTGGTCACCGCATGGGCGTGTGGGCGCGCCGCGCCGAGAGCGCCGCGCCGCTGGTTGCAGCGGGCGCCACGCGTCATGACACACCGGCGGCACTGGCTGCGGTATCAGACTTCGTGTTCACGATGGTGACAGCGTCGAATGATTTCGAGCAGGTAATACTGGGCGAGCAGGGCCTCATCCACGGTGCCAAGCCCGGCAGCGTGGTGGTCGACATGGAAACCATTTCGCCGGCGGTGGCGCGCGCGGTGGCGCAGCAGTTGGCAACAAGTGGCATCGACATGCTCGATGCCCCGGTGTCCGGTGGGCCGATGGGTGCTGAGCAGGCGACGTTGTCGATCATGGCGGGCGGCAAAGTGGAAGTCTTTGAGCGCGTGAAGCCGCTGTTCGAATGCATGGGCAAAACGGTCACCCGCGTCGGCGACAGCGGCGCCGGACAGATCACCAAGGCCTGTAACCAGCTCGCGCTGCTGGTGGCGGCCCAGGGCGTAGCCGAGGCGCTGCATCTCGCCGGCCGGCTGGGCGCGGATCCGGCGAAGGTGCGTGAAGTGATGATGGGGGGAGTGGCCGCGAGCCGGGTGATGGAGCTCTTCGGCAAACGTATGGTCGAGCGCCAATTCGACAATGGCATCGACACCCGCCTTTATCACAAGGACCTCGGCATCGTGCTCGATCTGGCGCACGAGGCTTGTATCGCCATGCCCGCTGGCGCGCTAGTGATGCAGCAGGTCAATGCACTGATGGGCCAAGGGCGGGGTCGCGACGATCTCGGCGCGCTGATCACGGTGCTTGAAGGAATGTCGGCGCGGGATTAAGGCAATTTACAGGATGGACAGGATAAACAGGATCAAGAACACGGGAGTAACGTCATGAGTTTTACCCAGCCCGAACCGGCCACCCAGCGCCTGACCCGCTCCGAACTCGCAGTGCCCGGCGTAAACCCGGCGCTGTTCGATAAGGCCGTCAAATCTGCCGCGGATGTGATCTTCCTCGATCTCGAGGACGCCGTCGCGCCGGACGACAAGCCGCAGGCGCGCAAAAACGTGATTGCCGCGCTGAACGACATCGACTGGGGGCGCAAGGTGATGGCGGTGCGCATCAACGGGCTCGATACCCATTTCATGTACCGCGACGTGGTTGACCTGGTGGAAAACTGCCCCCGCCTCGACATGCTGGTGATCCCGAAGATCGGCGTGCCGGCCGACGTCTATGCGCTGGACATGCTGGTGACGCAGATCGAGCAGGCGCAGGGGCGAACGAAACGCATCGGCTTTGAGGCCTTGATCGAGACAGCGCTGGGCATGGCCAACATCGAGGCCATCGCGCAGTCCAGTCGAAGGCTGGAGGCGCTGGCCTTTGGTTCTGGCGATTTTGCGGCCTCGACCCGCGCACGCACCACAATCATCGGCGGCCTGCATCCGGAATACGGCGTGCTGTCGGACCGCGATGTCGAGGGCAAGCGTAGTTACCAACAGACTGACCCTTGGCATGCGGCGCAGGCAAGGCTGCTGGTGGCCTGCCGTGCATATGGTCTGCGGCCGATCGACGGTCCTTACGGAGACTTCAAGGATGCGGAGGGTTACCTCGCTGCGTCGCGTCGCGTCGCTGCGCTGGGCTACGAAGGCAAGTGGGCGATTCATCCGACACAGATCGAGGCAGCGAACGCGGTGTTCAGTCCTTCGCCTGAAGAGGTGGCGAAGGCTCGTCGCATCGTGGACGCAATGGCGCAGGCTGCCCGCGAGGGCAAGGGTGCGGTGCAGGTTGACGGCCGGCTGGTTGATATCGCCAATATCCGCATGGCTCAGAACCTGCTGCAGAAAGCCGAAGCCATCTCCGGACACTGAGCCGCTACTCCCGGACCGGAAAATTGGCTAGACTGGTTCCCCAGCCGGTAGCCATCGGCGCACCCCGGAGGAGGGGATCATGAAAACAGTCAGCCAGTTATTGCAGGGCAAGGGCGGCAACGTGTGGTCGGTGTCACCGGAGTCCAGCGTGTTCGATGCCCTGAAGCAGATGGCAGAGAAGAATTGCGGCGCCCTGCTGGTGATGAGCGGCGGCAAGTTGCTCGGCGTCATCTCCGAGCGCGACTATGCGCGCAAGGTCATCCTGCTCGGAAAATCCTCCCATGAACTGGCGGTCAGCGAAATTATGTCGGACAATGTGGTCTGTGTTGGCCTGGCGCAGACTGTCGACGAGTGCATGGCGCTGATGAGCAGCAACCGCATCCGACACCTGCCGGTCCTTGAGGGCGGCCGCATCATCGGCGTGCTGTCGGTGGGTGACCTGGTGAAGGCGGTGATCGAAGAGCAGCAGCAGACCATCCAGCAGCTAGAAAACTACATCCACAGCTGATAACCCGCGCCGGTGGCCGCCGGCAGCAATCAACATGAAATTTGGCGCCATCATCATCGGCGATGAAATACTGTCGGGCAAACGCCAGGACAAGCACCTCGCCAAAGTCATAGCCACGCTCGGTGAGCGCGGCCTTGAGCTGTCCTGGGCCCAGTATCTGGGCGACGACCCGGAACTGATTACGACGACGCTCAGGCGCACCTTCGCCGGCGCCGACGCCGTGTTCAGCTTCGGCGGAATCGGCGCGACCCCCGACGACCATACCCGGCAGTGTGCTGCGCGGGCCGGGGACGTTGCCCTGAAGCTGCACCCGCAGGCCGAGGCCGAGATCCGCGGACGTTTCGTCGATGACCCGAAAGGGGTGACGCCGCAGCGCCTGATGATGGGTGAATTCCCGGAAGGCGCGGAGATCATTCCCAATCCATACAACCGCATTCCCGGGTTCAGTTTCTGCAACCACCATTTCCTGCCGGGTTTTCCGGAAATGGCCTGGCCGATGATGGCCTGGGTGCTGGACCACCGTTATGCCGGGATCAGCGCCGAGCGCGCGGCCGAGGCGGCCATCATCGTGCGCGATGCCGGCGAGAGCCAGTTGATCGAATTGATGAACGAGTGCCTGCGCACCTATCCGGCACTGAAGGTGTTCAGCCTGCCCCGGGTGACGCCAGAGCGTTACATCGAGCTCGGCGTGCGCGGCAGCGCGGCGCAGGTGCCGCAAGCGATCGCGATGCTGCAGACCGGCGTGAGCCGGCTGGGTTTTCCCTGGACACCGGCCGCTGCCTGAGACTTGGAAGCGGCATCGGTAAATGAAAGAAGCCCCCGGAAAAATCCGGGGGCTTCTTTTTGCTGCGAGTTGCGTGGAAAGCGGATTACGCTTTCTTGCTGGCCTTCTTCACCGAGGCGGTCGCCTGTGTAGCGGCGACTTCCAGGTTCGACTGGGTGGCCTGGGCAAACTGCTTGGCGACTTTCGACAGGTTGTCATACGCCGAGTTGACGGCGGCGATACCCGACTTGATCGCGGCGATGCCGACTTCAGAGCCCGCCGGGGCGGTCTTCACCATTTTGTCGAGGCTGGAGACGACTTCCTTGTTGAACACGGAAACCTGTGCTTCGACCAGCTTGCCGAATTCGGCTTGCGTTTCGCTCGCGCAGTCATACATGCTCTTGGCATAGGCCGTGGCTTTTTCCAGGCTCGGTTGCGCCATGGTGTCTTTCAGCGCGGTCAGTTGCTGGAAATCCTTGACGGCGGCCAGGGCTTTCGCACCTTCGAAGCTGTCGGAGAAAGCGGCCTTGGCCGCTTTCAGCTGCAAGTCCATCATGCGCTCGGCACCTTCGATTGCCACGCCAGCGAACTTCATCGCGGCCTCAAGGTTGGCTTTGTTCATTGCAATAAGTTGCTCGGGGTTCTGATACATGGATAATCTCCTTTTAAATCAAATAGTTAGGAGGTTTAACCCTCCGCTTTGGGTGCAGTTATATTGCACCGCACAATTTGAATTATAGGGGCTGAAAGAAGTATGTCAAGGCTTTGGCCATAATATTTATTGCATCGCAGCATTTTGCGGCGGGTAATCATTCATTTTGATCATTTTGATACACTGACTCGCTATGCTATCTATAAAATATCATTATAATCAATAAGTTATAATTTACGCCGGATGAGCCGGTTCGGCCCACTCTTTAACTGAAGATGGTGAAGCCATGACTACCCTGTTCAGCAAGATCATTGCCCGCGAAATCCCGGCAGACATCATCTACGAGGATGAACTCTGTCTGGCCTTCCGCGATATCAATCCCCAGGCACCCATTCATGTGCTGCTGATTCCAAAGCAGGAAATTACTAAACTGGTGGATGCAGTTGCCGGAGACCAGGCTTTGCTGGGCCATTTGCTGCTTGCAGCGGGCAAGGTCGCCCGGCAACTCGGGGTAGGCGATGCCTTCAGACTGGTGGTGAACAACGGCGCGGCAGTCGGGCAGTCGGTGTTTCATCTCCACCTGCATCTGCTCGCCGGTCGGCCAATGCACTGGCCGCCGGGCTGATCACAAGGCTGATAACCGCGCCGTTCAGTCGACGACCAGCGTCGGCAACTCGATTGTGATCTGCACGCCGCTGCCGTCTGCAAGGTCGGCGGCCGTGGCGCGGCCGCGGTGGAATTCAGCCACCAGCCGCACGATGTACAAGCCCAGCCCGAGGTGGATGTCGGGTGCCTGTTTTTCACCCGCCGACTTTTCGCGCGCGGACTGCATGGACTCGAACAGCTGCAGGTTTTCGGGCAGTCGCGGCCCACGGTTGCTCACTGTGAGCAGGGCAGTAGTGCCGCGCATCGTCAGTGCCACCTTCACCGGCGTTCCAGGCTCGGCGAAATCGGTGGCATTGGCTGCGAGCTTGTCGAGCATCTGCGCGTACAGCTGCGGCGCGCCACTGAGCATCACGGGATGTCCCGGCAACTGCAGTTCGAAACGGCGATCCGGATAGGCTGCGGCATAACCCGCCACGCAGCCCGCCAGCACCTCTGCCGCATCGTAGCGTTCGCGTTCGCTGTCGCGCACGGTTTGCTCCAGCCGCGTGGCCTCCGCCATCCGCGTCAGCACGGTGTCGAGCCGGAGCAGACCGTCTTCCGCGCGCTCCAGGTACACGCCGCTGTCCGCGGGCAATCCTTTCAGCCGCAGGTTGTCCAGAGAGGAGCGCAGCACCGCGATCGGCGTGCGCAGTTCGTGGGCCAGCCGCCGCGCGAGGTTCTCGAGATAGGCATTGGTGTCGGCAAGCCGCTTCAGTGCCAGCGAGAAGCTGCGCGACAGGTCGCCGATCTCATCGCGTGCGCTGCTGGCGGACACCAGTGCGCGCACGTTCCCGCGCGAATCGATGGCCTGTTCGGCTTCATCGCGGAGGCGGCGCAGCCGCAGCGACAGCCGCGAGGCGAACAGCAGCAGCACCAGCGCCGCCGCGCCGAAGGCGACCAGGGTGACGGCGATGAGGCGCTCAATCGCGCGGTGACGGAAGGACACCGCGGCAGCCGTGCTCTCCTCCACGATGGCAACGCCGACAACGGTTTCGCCGATCCATACCGGCTGGGTGACGCTGACGATGGGCGGGCTGCCGCCGGGTCCCGGCCGGCGCCGGATGGAGACGGCGCCGTCCAACGCACGTTCAACCTCGCGCCCGCCGAAAATGACGTCATCCGGAATGAATTCCTCCGCCGGCAGCGCTGGCGTATCCAGCCAGCGCGCCAGCAGTGGCCGCAGCACTGCGCGTAGCGTGCGTTCAACGACCCCGAAGGTGGTCTCGGCGCCGGCGTTTCCGGTGTCGCCGGCGATATCGCCAGCCACGGCAATCAACTGCAGCCGCCTATCCACGAACCAGATGCGCAGCCCGGCGCGGGCGATGCCGGTGAGCAGCGTGCGCACCTCTGCGCGTGCCATCGCGCCGTCTGCGGAGTCCTCCTGCAGCGTAGCCAGCCGCGGCCGGTCGTGCAGTGCCGCCGCGATGGCACGCGCCGCCGCGGCGAGCTGGCGCTCCTGCTGCTCGCGCAGAAGCTGTTCGGTGGCGCTGACGTAGGAATAACCGGCCCAGGGGATGACCAGCAGGACCAGTGCCACCAGCACGATGCGGCCACGCAAACCGATCGCGGGCAGCACCGGGGAGTTCAGTCCGCGCTCCGCCACCGGTAGCCCAGTCCATACACTGTGTCGATGCGGGCGAAGTGCGGGTCCACTGCTGCGAACTTGCGGCGCATGCGCTTGATGTGGGAGGTGATGGTGCTGTCATCGACGACGATATGCGCCTCGGCCATCAACTGCTCGCGGTTCCTGACATGGCCCGGGTGGCGCGCCAGCGCATGCACCAGCCAGAACTCGGTCAGCGTGAGATCGACGGCGCGGCCGTTCCAGCGCACTGTGAAGCGCTTGAGGTCGATGGTCAGCGCGCCGCGGTTCAAGGTGTCTTCGGCGCCCTCGGCTGCGGTGCCCAGCGCGGCGCGGCGGAACAGTGCCGCCACGCGCGCCAGCAGGTGGGGCAGGCTGACGCTCTTGGTGACATAGTCGTCGGCTCCCAGGCGCAGGCCGGCGACCATGTCGAACTCGTTGTCACGGGCGGTGAGGAAAATGATCGGCAGCGTCGCCGACTGGTTGCGCAGCTCGCGGCACAGCGCGAAGCCGGCATCCGGTTCGCTGCCGAGGCCGATGTCGAGCAGCACCAGATCGGGCAGGCTTGCCTGCAAGCCGGTTGTTGCTGAGGCGCGGTCGGCGTAGAGCTGCACTGCGTAGCCGTGCGCTGAGAGTGCATCGGCATAGTTCGCACCGATGGCGGGGTCGTCCTCGATAATGGCGATGCGCTGGGCCATGATGGTCGCGCTGACTATACCGCAGCGCTGACGGCGCAGCGGCCCTGCCACCGCTTTGCCATAATTCTTCGCCACTTTGCCATGTCCTGGCATTGCGTTGCCATCCCGGCTTGTTGAAATGATCCTGCCCGATCGGGGTGCATGCAAAGGAGAACAAACATGAACGCATCTTCAAACGCGACCATTACCCGGACCGTCCTCACGACCCGGCAGATCGCCTGGGATTTCTGCATCTGGCTGGCACACGCCGCGGTGTCGGGCGTGCTGATTGGCGTCGCCTGCGCTGCGGTGGTGGTGTTGCTTGCGACGGCAGGTGCCTGAGGGTGCAGGGCGCTGCGGGCCGGTGACTGGGGCTTGCGTGAAGAACCGATTGATTTTCTCCCCGCGATCACGACGTGGTATGGCGCAAGCCCTACCGGTCCCCAGTTTCTGGCCCACAGCGCCTTGGCGGCGACTATTGAGAATTATCAAACCCCATGACACGGCATATCTATTCCGACATGTTTCCCTCACCCTCGATCCCTCTCCCGGAGGGAGAGGGATGCAAAGCCCTTCTCCCGTCGGGACAGGGGGACACTTGAAGCGGA
>JAUXYA010000011.1 GCA_030684405.1 Burkholderiales bacterium
ATTGCCGACCAGATAGACACTGCCGCCGGTGATCTGGCCCTGGTTCACCACGCTGCCGGCACCGATGCCGTCGGTGAAGCGCATCCGGTTGTTGAGGAAGTCTTCGTTGCTGAGGTTCAGGGTGGAGGCCACCAACCCGGCGACGTCGATCTGTGCACCGGCACCGAAGACGATGCCGTTGGGGTTGATCAGGAACACGCGGCCGTTCGACTGCAGCGCACCGAGGATGGCCGAGGGGTCCTGGCCGGTCACGCGGTTCAGCACCGCCGACAAGGCTGAAGGCTGGATGAAACGGGTCAGTTCACCGACGCTGATCGAGAACGAGCCCCAGTTGATGATGGCGTTGGCGCTGTTGGTGATGTTGAGGATATTGCCAACCTGGTCGAACGTTGCAGTGCCGTGCACCACCGTCGGGTTCGTCGGGTTGGCCAGTGCTGCGCCGGCCGAGAAACAAGCGGCTACAGCAAGGGCCACCGCGGAAGGTTTGATGCGGCGGGACAGCGAAGCCCCGGTCAGGATTTGTTCGCTTCGCAAACTGGATTTGCGCATAGTGACCCCCGTTATCCCCGTTATCACTGCACCGCAGACACAAGTCTGTGGAATGCTGACAATCTCCCTGAATTCTAAGCGTTTATCGCGGAATTACGCCAGCAATTTGCACAGTTCCACCGGATCAATGTAAGGCACGTGATTTATCTCACGAACCAGCCGCCACGAAAGACCGATTTGCAAGGTCATTGACCGAGGCCGGCCAGGCAACAGTTTAGGTTCGGCCCTGCCGCCGCTGTCGCCTCGCCTCAGCGAGGCAGATCCCCGCCGACACTGACACATTCAGGCTCTCGACGCTGCCCAGCATGGGAATCCGCGCCAGTTCGTCACAGGTCTCGCGCGTCAGGCGGCGCAGCCCACTGCCCTCGGCACCCAGTACCCAGCCCAGCGGTCCGCCGAGCTTGATCTGATACAGATCATTTTTCGCGTGTTCGTCCGCGCCGATCAGCCAGATGTCGCGGTCCTTCAGTTCGCGCATGGTGCGCGCGAGATTGGTCACCATCAGGTACGGCACGCTGTCCGCCGCGCCGCTGGCCACCTTCGCCACCGTGGCATTGAGGCCCACCGCGTGATCCTTGGGCGCAATCACCGCATGCACGCCCATCGCATCGGCCACCCGCAGGCAGGCGCCCAGGTTGTGCGGATCGGTGACGCCGTCGAGCAGCAGCAGCAGCGGCGGTTCTTTCAGTTCTTCAAGCACATCCTCGATATGGGTCGGCATGCGCACCGGTTCGACTTTCGCCACTACACCCTGGTGGCGCGCCTCTCCGGCCATGCCGTCGAGCCGTTTCGCATCCACCGGGATCACCCGCACACCGCGCGATTTCGCCATTTCCAGCAGGTCACGCGCGCGCTGGTCGCGGCGTGACGCGTCGATGTAGATCTCGCGTACTGCGCCTTCGCGCTGGCGCAGGCGGCTGGTGACGGCATGGAAGCCGTGAATAAGCTGCAACTCAGACATTTATAACTTACTGTTTTTAAACAATATTTTATGCCAGCACAAAGTCGATACGCGCACCATCGAGATCGACGCGGGCGATTTTGACCCGCAGCCGGTCGCCAAGGCGATAACGCTGATGCGTGCGTTCGCCCATCAACTCGTGTTTGCCGGCATCGTATTTGAAGTAGTCCTTGCCCAGGTCCGAGATGTGCACCAGGCCTTCGACATAAACATCGTCCAGCGCGACGAAGGCGCCGAAGGCCGCCACGCCGGCCACGCTGCCCATGAACACTTCGCCGACACGATCGCGCATGTAGTAACACTTGAGCCAGGCAGTAACGTCGCGCGTTGCCTCGTCGGCACGACGCTCGGTCATCGAGCACTGTGCGCCCAGTTGCGCCCAGTCACCCGGCTCGTATTTTTTACCCTCCAGCACCACCTTGATCGCGCGGTGCACCAGCAGGTCCGGATAACGGCGGATCGGTGAGGTGAAATGGGTGTACGACTCGTAGGCCAGGCCGAAATGGCCGGTGTTCTTAGGCGTGTACACCGCCTGCTTCAGCGAGCGCAGCATCACCGTCTGCAGCAATTGCGCATCCGGCCGGTCCTTCACTTTCGCCAGCAGCTTCGCGTAATCCAGCGCATGCGGCGTGTCGCCGCCCGACAACTGCAGGCCGAAGCCCTTGAGGAAATCGCGCAGCGCGCCAAGTTTCTCCGGAGTCGGCCCCTCGTGCACGCGATAAAGCATCGGGTGCTGGTTCTGGTGCAGAAAATCGGAAGCACAGACATTGGCGGCCAGCATGCATTCCTCGATCAGCCGATGGGCATCGTTGCGGATCACCGGCACGATGTTCTCGATCTTGCCCTTGTCGTCGAAAATCATCTGGGTTTCGATGGTCTCGAAGTCGATGGCACCGCGTTTGGAACGCGCTTTCGCCAACAGGTGATAGAGCTTGTAGAGCGCCTGCAGGTGCGGCACCAGCGTCCGCCGCCGCCGCGAGGCCGGGCCCCGCGGGTCTTCGAGGATGGCTGCGACTTCGGTGTAGGTGAAGCGCGCATGCGACAACATCACCGCCGGGTAGAACTTGTAGCTCTTGATCACGCCATGACTGTCGATCTGCATGTCGCAGGCCATCGCCAGACGCTCGACGTCCGGATTGATCGAACACAGGCCGTTGGACAGCGCCTCCGGCAGCATCGGGATCACCCGGCGCGGGAAATACACCGAATTGCCGCGCTCACGTGCCTCCTCGTCCAGCGCATCGCCCGCCTTCACGTAATGGCTGACATCGGCGATCGCCACCACCAGCCGGAAACCGCTGCCTGCAGACTCGCACCACACTGCGTCATCAAAGTCTTTTGCCGTCTCGCCATCGATGGTGACCAGCGGTGTGTCGCGCAGGTCAACGCGTCCCTTGTGGTCTGCGCTGCGTACCGCTTTCGGCAGCTTCGCTGTCAACGCCTCGACTTGCGGCGGGAAAACCCACGGCAGCGCATGCTTGCGCAGTGCGATCTCGATTTCCATGCCGGGATCGGCGTAATTGCCGAGCACCTCGGCCACCCGCGCCAGCGGCTGCGCATGGCGGCCGGGCTGGGAAATGATTTCGACGCTGACTACCTGCCCCGGCTTCGCCTTGCCTGCCTCGCCGGCTGGCACCACGAATTCCTGGCTGATGCGCTTGTCTTCAGCGGTGACGAAAGTCACGCCATGCTCGACACGCACCCGTCCCACCAGTCGCTGCTGGCCGTGCTCGAGCACTTCGACGATCTTGCCTTCCGGCCGGCCGCGGCGATCCATGCCGCTGATGCGCGCCATCACACGATCGCCATGCAGTACTTTCTGCATTTCGCGCGGCCCGAGGAACAGGTCAGGGCCATCTTCCTCGCGCTGCAGGAATCCGAAGCCGTCCTTGTGGCCCACAACCCGGCCGCGGATCAGGTCGAGTTTCTCGACGATGCAGAGGTCGCCACGGCGGTTACGCATGATCTGGCCGTCACGTTCCATCGCCGCAATGCGCCGCGCAAATGCCTCGCGGTCGCGTTTGCCGATATCCAGTTGCCGGGACACATCCTGTTCTTCCATTGGCACACCGGCCTCGTTGAGAACTTCGAGGATCAATTCCCGGCTCGGTACCGGGTGTTCATAACGCTCGGCTTCGCGTGCGCTGAAAGGATCGGCATCGCGCCGCGAAATTGGTCCGCCGGCAGCGGGTTTTTTAGGTTTTTTCATTTGAAGAATATTCTTTCATAAGCTAGAATCCCGCCCTCATTGCCCAGATGGCGGAATTGGTAGACGCACCAGTTTCAGGTACTGGCGGGTAACACCGTGGAGGTTCGAGTCCTCTTCTGGGCACCAGATTTTGAAGTACAAAGCGCAAAGTGCAGAATGCAAAATTCAACCTGCTGGTTTGTTGCGCTTTGCAGTATTGACGCTGGCGACCAACATTGCCAACAACTGGTCCGCTTCCTGACGGACCGGCTCGATGGCTGAAGTAGCGGCTAAACGCGATTCTCTGAGCAAATCCAGCCAGTAGCGGGTTTCCTCAAGTTCTTGCAACGAGCCTTGAAGCTTGCTAACGAAATCAGCGCGTGATTTCGCTCTCATGCCTTCCCGATACTGCGCCCCGACTGAAGTGCCCGATCGCAACAACTGGCGGCCGAGGGTTTGTTCGACCATCGATTTCGGCAACCCCGAACATAACTCGATGACCGAAAGCGCAAAACGCTTAGTGCGAACATCCAAGCCGACTTCGCTGCCCTTGACCTTTACATTCTGCACTTTGCACTTTTCATTCTGCACTGTCAGTCAAACGGGTTTCTGCGGACAATCGTGTGTTCGCGGTCCGCGCCGGTCGACACAATGTCGATCGGCACACCACAGACCGCTTCCATGCGTTTGAGGTAATTGCGTGCCGTCGGCGGCAAGTCATCGAAACGCGTCACGCCCACCGTGCTGTCCTGCCATCCCGGCATTTCCTCGTACACCGGCTGGCACTCGGCCAGCAGTTCCGCACCGAAAGGCAGGATGTCGCGGGCGACGCCATTCATCTTGTAACCGACGCCGATCTGCACGCTTTCCATGCCATCGAGCACGTCGAGTTTGGTCACGCACAGTCCGGATACGCCGTTGATCTGGATCGAACGCTTCAGCGCCGCCGCATCGAACCAGCCGCAGCGTCGTGGCCGGCCGGTGGTTGCGCCAACCTCGTTGCCGCGGATGGCGATCTGCTTGCCGATGTCATCCTCGAGTTCCGTCGGGAACGGACCGGAGCCGACACGAGTGGTGTAGGCCTTGGTAATGCCCAGCACATAATGGAGGCTTTGCGGGCCAATGCCGGCGCCCGCCGCGGCCGCTCCGGCGACGCAGTTGCTGGACGTGACAAAGGGATAAGTACCGTGATCAACGTCGAGCAGCGTGCCCTGCGCGCCCTCGAACAACAGGTTGTCACCGACCTGCTGCGCTTCGAACAGCAACCGCGGCACATCTGCCACCATCGGCTTGATGCGCTCGGCGAAGGCCAAGGTGTCATCCAGCGTTTTCTGGAATGGCACGGGCTCGGCCTTGAAATAATTTTTCAGCACGAAGTTGTGAAAATCCAGCACTTCGCCGAGTTTTGCCGCAAACCGTTCGCGGTAGAACAGATCCTGCAGGCGGATGGCCCTGCGCGCGACCTTGTCCTCGTAGGCCGGACCGATGCCCCGTCCGGTGGTGCCGATCTTGCCTGCGCCCTTTGCCAATTCGCGCGCGCGGTCGAGCGCCACGTGATGCGGCAGGATCAGCGGACAGGCCTCGCTGATTTTCAGGCGACCGGCAACATTTACACCGGCGGCTTTCAGGGTATCGATTTCTTCCAGCAGCGCTTCCGGTGAAATAACCACGCCGTTGCCGATGTAACAGGCCACCTTGTCGCGCAGGATGCCCGAGGGAATCAGGTGCAGCACCGTTTTCTTGCCGTTGATGACGAGGGTATGACCGGCATTGTGGCCACCCTGGAATCGGACCACGCCGCGGGCGCGGTCGGTCAACCAGTCGACAATCTTGCCTTTGCCCTCGTCACCCCATTGGGTGCCAATCACCACGACATTCCTGGTCATAGCCTTGTTGCCTTTTTCAACACTTCCGGCACATCAACGCCAGAATAAATTAATGTTTAAAATCAATTATTTATATAATTATATTAATCTTGCTTCTGAATAATCCAGCGGGCTTTGCGATACACCAGCACACGTTCGCAGCTCAACTCAGAACGATGACGGGCATGTCCCGGCAGGTCTTCAACCACCACGATGCCACGGCCACGCAAGGCAGCAATCCGCTGCTGCAGCGCGCGATCAGCCGGCCGGTATGGCGCCAGCACCCGCGAACGGTGCAGCTTGTCACCCCCGGCAGCAGCCAGTTCGCGCAGGTCCATGCTGAAACCGGTCGCCGGGCGCGCCCGGCCAAAGGCCTTGCCAACCTCGTCGTAACGCCCCCCCTGCGCGAGCGCATTGGGCCGGTCTTTCGCATAAGCCGCAAATACGACGCCGCTGTGATAGTGGTAGCCGCGCAGTTCACCGAGGTCGAAGCTGCGAATATGCCCCAGATCTGCAAACTGCCGGGACAATGCCGCGAGGTCACGCAAGGCTGCGCGAATCTCGGGCAGCGCTGGAAGCAGCTTGCGCGCCCGCGCCAGCACCTCCGTTCCGCCATAAAGTCCGGGCAGTGCCGCGAGCGCACTGCGGGTGACGCGCTCGAGGCCGCGCGCCAAGGATGCGATCGCCGGCGCATCCTTGCTCTGCATCGCCAGAAACAGGTCAGCTTCAAGTTGACCGGAAACGCCGGCACGGCGCAACAGCGCGCGGAACACCGCGACATGCCCGATGTCCAGCGATATCTCGCGCACACCGGCCAGCCGCAGCGCACGCAGCAGCAGGCGCTGCACCTCAATGTCACTCTCGATGCCGCCATGGCCGTAGATTTCGGCGCCGATTTGCAGCGGCTCGCGGGATCGGTTCAGTCCATCCGGACGGGTTCGCAGCACGCTGCCGGCATAGCACAGCCGGGTGACCCCGCCGCGGTTGAGCAGGTGTGCGTCGATCCGCGCCACCTGCGGCGTAATGTCGGCACGCACACCCAGCATGCGCCCGGACAATTGGTCGACCAGCTTGAATGTCTGCAGATCGAGGTCGTGGCCGGTACCCGTCAGCAAGGAATCCACGTATTCGAGCAGCGGCGGCATCACCAGCTCATAGCCGTGCACCGCAAAGTCATCCAGAATCAACCGGCGCAGGCGCTCCACCCGGAGCGCCTCCTCGGGCAGGATATCCTCTATGTATTCAGGCAGCAGCCAGGTTCGCATGACAGATGATTAAGGCGCGTTCGGGCACAAGACGCGAATTATAGAAGTTTGGCGGTTCAGTGCCGGGCAAAGTACAACAACAGCAGCCCGGCAAGCATCGAACCCATCCCGATGAAGCGCAGCTGGCCATCGCTGAGTTCGATCAACCGCCGGAAGGTGTCGCGCCAAGCTGCCGGCAGCAGGAACGGCAGCAACCCCTCGATCACCAGCATCAGGGCCACGGCCGTGAGCAGGCTTTCAGCCATGCATCGGGAATCTGCCGCAAACAGCCGGATGGCGGAAAAAAAGCCCTGTCATCTGCCGCCGATTTTCCCACCCGATTTCATATACCTGAAGAACTCCGAATTGGGCTCCAGCACCAGGATGTCGTTCTTGCTCCTGAAACTCGCCTGGTAAGCCTCGAGACTGCGGTAAAACGCATAAAACTCGGGGTTGATCTCGTAGGCACGGGCGTAATTGGCAGAAGCCTTGGCGTCACCCTCACCCTTGATGCGCTGTGCATCGCGGTAGGCTTCGGCCAATATGACTTCCCTCTGCTTGTCGGCGTTAGCACGGATCGTTTCGGATTCCGCGCCGCCGGTGGAACGCAACTCATTGGCCACGCGCTTGCGCTCGGCCTCCATCCGGCGATAGACCGATTCGCTGACTTCCTGCGGCAGATCGACACGCTTCAGGCGCACGTCCAGCACCTCAACGCCAATCTTGAGCGCGTCCTCGTTTGCCTTGTTGCGCATCAGATCCATGATCTTGTCGCGCTCGCCGGACACCACATCATGCACCGTGCGGTTGCCGAACTCGGCGCGCAGGCCGTCGTTGATGGTCTGCAGCAACCTTCTCTGGGCATTCGATTCGTCTCCGCCCACTGAGGTGTAATAGTTGCGCACATCAGTGATGCGCCACTTGACGAAAAGGTCAACCAGCACGTTTTTCTTTTCCGAAGTCAGAAAACGCTCCGGCTCTGGTGTGTCGATGGTCAGGATGCGCACGTCGAACAACCGTACGTTGTCGAGCAGCGGCACCTTGAAGTACAGGCCGGGATCGCGCTTGACCGAGATCACCTCGCCAAGCCTGAACACGATCGCATTCTGGCGCTGGTCGACGACAAACATCGACATTGAAATTATCAGGATCAATACGACAGCGCCGACGATGACCCCACCAAAATTCTGTTTCATGGCCGCACCTCGCGCTCACGGCTGCGGAAGGCCTCGCGGCCCCGCGCTGCATTCTCCGCCGGAGCAGTCTCCGGCGGCTTGACCACCGAGGGCTCTCCGGCACTGCCGGTCTGGCCGCGCATCAGCTTGTCCAGTGGCAGGTACAACAGATTGCTGCCGCTTTTCTGATCGACAAGCACCTTGCTGGTATTGGTCATGATCTGCTGCATTGCGTCGATGTAGAGACGGTCGCGGGTCACTTGAGGTGCCTTGTTGTATTCAGCAACGACCTGACGGAAACGTGCTGCATCACCCAGAGACTGCTCGGTAACGCGGCTACGGTAACCCTCGGCCTCCTGGATCAGCCGGGCAGCCATGCCTCGCGCACGCGGAATCACGTCGTTGGCATAGGCTTCGCCTTCGTTCTTCTGGCGTTCGCGGTCCTGCCCTGCTTTGACCGCATCGTCGAATGACGCCTGCACCTGTTCCGGCGGTTGTGCATTCTGCATGGTGACCTTGCTGATGCTGATGCCGGTGCCGTAGCGATCAAGTATTTCCTGCATCAGTTTCTGCGCACGCGCTGCCACTTCAGCACGACCCTCAAAGATCACGAAGTCCATGCTGTTTTTGCCGACAATCTCGCGAATTGAGGTCTCAGCGGCCTGCAATACCGAATCGTCGGGTGAACGGTGGTTGAACAGGTAATCACTGGGACTTTTCAGCACATATTGGACTGCAAACTGCACATCGATGATGTTCTCGTCATCGGTCAGCATCAGCGACTCTTTCAGCACCTTGCTCTTGACGTTGTTGCGATAGCCCACCTCGACGGTGCGCACTTGCTTGACATTGACAACCTCAGCCGACTCAAACGGATAAGGCAGGTGCCAGCGGGGACCCGGCTGGGTGGTCTCGACAAATTTGCCGAAACGCAGAACCACGCCTTCCTGGCCCTCGTTGACAATGTAGAAACCGCTGGCCAGCCACACCACGACCACCAGCACGACCAGAAGACCGGCTCCGCCACCGATTGCGGCCGGCGACGGGCCACCGCCGCCGGTGTTGCTGCCACCGCCGTCGCTGCCCCCGCCCTTGCCACCCAGCAGGCGATTCAGCTTGCGATTGAGGTTGCGCCAGATTTCGTCGAGATCAGGCGGCCCCTGGTTGCCACCGCCGGGGCGTCGACCCCATTGCGGGTCATTGAGGGACAGGAGCGGCGCCAGCATTCTGGCCAGGCCGTGCTTGAGACGTTCGCGTAAGCTCAGTGAGGATTCGGTCATCGGATCAGACAGACATTGAAACGGAAAAATTCAGGCTGCTGCGGGCTGCCCAGGATGCACTGCGTCGAGTGCCTGTTCGCTGATCGCAGTGCGCAGCAGGTCGATTCCATCACCTGTCAGCGCACTCAACCATACACGCGAAATTCTAGCATACTCATCCCTCTCGGCCCGGGGGGGCAGCACGGTGCGGTCGATCTTGTTGAATACCATGATCTGCGGGACGCGATCGGCACCGATTTCGGAGAGGACACCGTTCACCGCAGCAATCTGCGCATCGCGGTCGGAACTCCCGGCATCGACGACATGCAACAGCAGATCGGCATGCACGGTCTCCTCGAGAGTCGCGCGGAAGGCGTCGACCAGCGTGTGCGGCAGGTGACGGATGAAACCTACGGTATCCGAAATCACCACTGATGCACCTTCGATACCGCCGAGGCGGCGGGTCGTGGTATCCAGGGTCGCAAACAGCTGGTCAGCTGCAAAGGCATCGGCATGGGTCATGCGGTTGAACAGCGTCGACTTGCCGGCATTGGTGTATCCCACCAGAGAAACCGAATACACCTGCGCGCGCGACCGCGATCGCCGCTGTGTCTCGTGCTGCGCGCGCACCTTGAGCAGTTTTTCCTTGAGCGCCTTCACCCGCTTGCCCAGCAGCCGGCGGTCAGTTTCCAATTGGGTCTCGCCGGGACCGCGCATGCCTATGCCACCGCGTTGCCGCTCAAGGTGGGTCCAGCCCCTGACCAGCCGCGTCGCGAGGTGCTCGAGTTGTGCCAGTTCGACCTGTAGCTTGCCCTCGTGACTACGCGCACGCTGGGCAAAAATATCGAGGATCAGACTGGTGCGATCGATGACGCGGCAGGCCAGCTTGCGTTCCAGGTTACGTTCCTGGATCGGGCTCAGCGCATGATTGAAAATGACCACCGAAGCGCCGTTTTCCCGGACCGTGTCGGCGATTTCATCAACCTTGCCCTTGCCGGCATACAGCGCGGGATCTGGCCGGTCGCGACGCCCGCGCACCACCGTGGTCGTAGCAACTCCCGCGCTGTGTGCGAGCAGGTGCAGCTCTTCGAGGCTTTCGGCGTAGTCCGGGTCGCCTAGATCAAGCGCAACGAGCACCGCTGCGGTGCCGTGCCCCGGACGCTCAAACATCAAGAATATATAATAAAATCAATTAGTTATCTTTTTCTTCGGGCTGCAGGCTGACCGCCCGGGCCGGCACCACGGTCGAAATGGCATGTTTGTAGACCATTTGCGTCACGGTGTTCTTGAGCAGCACGACGTACTGGTCGAAAGAATCGACCTGACCCTGCAGTTTGATACCGTTGACGAGATAAATCGAAACGGGAATGTGTTCCTTGCGCAAGGCATTCAGGAACGGGTCTTGTAGCAACTGCCCTTTATTACTCATGGCACCCTCTGGGTTGTCGTTATTGGAAAGTTCACTCTAGCGTAGTTTTCCGCGGCTGGCCATAGACTTAGCCGCGCTTCTCAGTTCTGGCAAAGGGATTGCGCCCGGATTTGAATTCGACCCGCAACGGCGTTCCCGTGAGTTTGAACGCATCCCTGAAAAATCGTTCCAGATAGCGGCGATAGGTATCGGGCACGCGCTCCAGCGCAGAGCCATGGACAATGATACGCGGCGGGTTGTGCCCGCCCTGGTGGGCATAGCGGAGTTTGGGTCGCACCATGCCGGCACGCGGCGGTTGCTGCTGCTGGACCGCCATCTGCAATGCCCTCGTCAGCCGCGGCGTCGGCAGGCTGGACATCGCGGCGGCATAGGCGGCATCGGCAGACCGCAATACCGCGCCTATCCCCTGCCCCTGCAGGGCCGATATGAAGTGGAAACTCGCGAAGCTGAGAAAACCGAGCTTGCGTGCGCCGTCCCGCTTGACCAGTTCGCGTTCGGCTTCGCCGAGCCCCTCCCATTTATTGACAGCCACAACCAGCGCGCGTCCGGCTTCGAGAATGAAGCCGGCAATATGCGCATCCTGCTCCGAGATTTCCTGGCGCGCGTCGAGCACCAGGATGGCGACATTGGCGTCGGCGATCGACTGCAAGGTCTTGATCACCGAAAACTTTTCGGCTGCCTCATCGACCCGGCCGCGCTTGCGCATGCCGGCGGTGTCGATCAGCGTATATTGTTTTCCGGCGCGCTCGAAATCGATGTAGATCGAATCCCGCGTCGTGCCCGGTTGGTCGAAAACGACCACCCGCTCCTCCCCGAGCAGCGCATTGACCAGCGTGGATTTTCCGACATTGGGACGCCCGACGATCGCAATTTTCGGATGTTTCGCCGCCCCATCGGATTCGGGCGCGGGCTCCGGAAAATCCGCGAGTACGAGTTCCATCAAGTCGCTGACATATTCACCATGCTCGGCGGATATGGCCAACGGCTCCCCCAGGCCCAGGGCGTGAAAATCGGCGGTGACCACCGCCCGCGCCATGCCCTCAGCCTTGTTCACCACCAACCAGATTTTGCGTCCACTGCGCCGCAGTTCGGCGCCAACCTCACGATCCTGCACAGTGAGCCCGACACGGGCATCCACCACAAACAGCACCACATCCGCCTCATCCACGGCCTGCCTGGCCTGGCGCGCCATTTGGTGGAATATGCCGTCCTTAGCCACCGGTTCGAAACCGCCGGTATCGACCACCAGATAGGGCTTGCCACCCATGCGCCCCTCGCCATAATGGCGGTCGCGTGTGATTCCCGGCGCGTCGGCCACAATGGCATCGCGGGTGCGGGTCAGCCGGTTGAACAATGTCGATTTGCCCACGTTGGGACGGCCAACGATGACTACGGTAGGTTTCATGGCGATGCGGGCGTGCCGCGGCCGTTCAGCCGCGGTATGCCTTCACTGAAGATTGATGGCGTAAACCCCGCCATTGCGGGTTTGCACCAGGAAGGTCGACAGGTCGATGGCGACCGGTGGCACGCGGATCGCGCTGCCGTCTGTGGCTACTCGCGCAACAAAAGCGCCATCCTCGCGCGACATCACATGTATGTAACCCTCGAAGTCGCCGACGATCACATAACGCCCCAGCGCCAGCGGCGCCGTGGCCCAGCGGCCGCGCAGCTTGTCCTGTTTCCACAGGCTGGCACCCCGGCTACGGTCCAGTGCCTGGACGGCATCCTGATCGTCCGTGATATACACGTTGCGCGCGTCAATTCCCATGCCGGCGACGCTTGAGGCATCACGTGCCCACTGCGTCTCGCCGCTCAATGCGTCGAAACAGGCCACGCGTCCCTGATAGGCCACTGCGCAGATCTGCGTGCCCTCGATCACTGGATAACTCGCCACATCGGTGACCCGCTCGAGTTCGGTCGCGCCCTTGGGCAAGGCCACCACTGATTCCCAGCCGACATTGCCGGTCGCCAGTGCAATGGCCACGAGCCGTCCACCGGCGAATCCGGCGAAAACCCCGCCGCGATGAATTACCACGCCGGCAAAACTGCGCACCGCCAGCGGCGGTAGCGCTCGCTGGTATACCCAGCGCTGCTTGCCGTCGGCTGCATTCAGTCCGTATATGCGGCCATTGACCGTGCGCACCACCACCACACCTTCAGCCGCCGCAGGCGGCGCCAACACTTCCCCGGAAAGCTGTGCCTTCCACACCAGTTTCCCTGTTTGCTCGAACGCCAGAACCTCGCCTTTGCCGGTACCCGCCATTAACAGGCCGTTGCCGGCCCCCATCCCTCCTGACAGCGCCGTGCCGGCCTCGAATCGCCCAAGACTGCCTCCGGAATTGGCCGTAAACCCGGCAATCTGGCCTGAAGCGCCCGCCGCGTAGACATTGTTGCCGCTGACCGCCGGGTAGAAGGCGCCGCGCTCGGCAGACCCGACATTAGCTTGCCAAGCCACGCGTGCCGTCGTACTCGCCTGAAACTGCACCAGTTCCGCGGCTTTTTTCTTCGGAACGCTGCCGAACCAGCTGTCGTAGACGCCGGACACGGTCTGGCAACCCGCCAGCAGAAACAGCGCCGCGGCTGCGGCAAGCCGGCTGCGCATCACTTCGCGCCACCCACAGCATCCAGCTTGAGCTGAATGATCTGACGCATCGGTCCGCCGGCATCGCTGCGATCCAAGGCGAGCTGGTAGGCGGCGCGTGCCTCTTCGCGCTTGCCTTGCGAATAAAGCAGGTCGCCCTTGAGGTCCGCATACAATCCGGCAAAGCTGTCCAGATGCTTTGTTTCCAGCAATTTCAGCGCCTCATCGGTGTTTTTTTCGTCATGAAGTACGCGCGCAAGCCGCAACCGTGCCACGTCGCGCGCCTCTTCCTCCTTCGAGCGATCGATCACCCATTGCAGGCGCTTTTTGGCGGCAGCCAGATCGCCGGTATCGAAGTCGCTTTTCGCGGCCGACAGGGCTGCCAGTGTGCCGTAAGCGGTCGAGCCATAACGTTCCACTATTTCCGTGCCGATATCGCGAACCCTCTTGTGGTCACTTGCGCGTTCAGCCGCCTGCTGCTGCGCAAACAGCGCTACCGCCGAAGCCGACTGCGAGCTTTTGTAATAATGCCATCCCCGAACGCCGCCAACCGCGAGCACACTGCCCACGACCGTGACGATCACCAGGCGTCCATACTGCTCCCACCAAGATTTGATTGCAGACAGCTGTTCCTGTTCTTCCAGATCCAAAGCCATTGATTCACCCTGATTTGATGATTTCACATGCTGCCTGCGGCGAAACCCGGGCTTGCGCCTGTTCCGGTCCGCCACGCAACGGTTTGACCGACACCATCCGGGCCAGCGCTTCGTCGTCCCCGATGATCACTGCATATCGCGCCCCACTGGCGTCCGCCTTCTTCATTTGCGACTTGAAACTCCCCCCGCCACAATGAAGCACAGTCGCCAGCCCGGCATCACGCAAGGCTTCCGCCACGAAATCAGCCCATGGCAGCGCGGCATCTCCCTGCCGCACCACGTAAGCGTCCGGCTGAGTTTCCGGCACCGCAACTGCACACTCCACTATCAGCGCCAGCAGGCGCTCCACGCCCATCGCAAAACCGCAGGCAGGTGCCGGCTTGCCGCCAATCTGGCCAATCAACCCGTCATAACGCCCGCCCGCGCAAACGGTGCCCTGCGCGCCGAGGCGGTCGGTAATCCACTCGAATACGGTGCCATTGTAATAGTCCAGCCCCCTGACCAGCCGCGGATTGACACTGAAGGGAATTCCCGCCGCACGCAATGACGCCTGCACTGCCGAAAATGCGTCCGCCGATGCGTCATCCAGGTCATCCGCCAGCCTGGGCGCAGCCGAGATCACTTCCTGCAACGCCTGATTCTTGCTGTCGAGCACACGCAGGGGATTGCTGTGCATGCGGCGTTTCGCGTCGTCATCGAGATCCGCAACATGACTTTCCAGGTACGCCACCAATTTCGAGCGATGACGTGCCCTTGCCTCGGCCGAGCCCAGCGAGTTCAACTCCAGCCGGATATCGCTCAGCCCGAGCGCACGCCACAGCCTCGCGCACATCAAAAGATGTTCCACGTCAATGTCAGGCCCCGCAAAGCCGAGCCCCTCGATGCCAACCTGGTGAAACTGCCGGTAGCGCCCCTTCTGGGGGCGTTCATGGCGGAACATCGGCCCCCAGTACCAGAGGCGCTGCGGACCGGGATAAAGCAGGTTGTGCTCAATCGCGGCGCGGACGCAGGAGGCCGTGCCCTCGGGACGCAGCGTCAACTGCTCACCGTTAAGTTCATCGGTGAAGGTGTACATCTCCTTCTCCACGATGTCCGTCACCTCACCGATTGAACGCACAAAAAGTTCGGTGCGCTCCAGAATCGGCATGCGGATCGCCTGGTAACCGTAGCTCCGCACCCAATCCTGCACCGTTTGCTCGAAAAATGCCCAGCGATGCGCCTCCGACGGCAGCACATCGTTCATGCCGCGGATACCCTGCACTGTTTTTGCCATGTTCCGGAATGCCCCTCGGTCAGCCCTGGGGGCCGGCAGCGCCAGCCTGCGCAGTGCCTGCATCCGGCGCATTGCCATAGCGGGTGCGCACGTATTCGTCAACAATGCGCTGAAATTCCTCGGCGATGTTTGCACCCTTGAGCGTCACCGTCTTCTCGCCGTCGACGAACACTGGTGCCACCGGGGTCTCCCCTGAACCCGGAAGGCTTATCCCGATGTTCGCGTGCTTGCTTTCACCAGGGCCGTTGACCACGCAGCCCATCACCGCGACATGCATGTTTTCCACGCCGGGATAGTGATCCCGCCACACCGGCATCTGCGCGCGCAGATATCCCTGAATACGGTTGGCCAGTTCCTGGAACACCGTGCTTGTAGTACGTCCGCAGCCGGGACAAGCGATAACCAGCGGAGCAAAAGAGCGTAGCCCCATGGTTTGCAGTAGTTCTTGCGCCACGATCACTTCGCGTGTCCGGTCGCCGCCAGGTTCGGGCGTCAAGGACACGCGTATGGTGTCACCTATACCCTCCTGCAGCAGCACCGCCATAGCTGCCGTAGAGGCCACGATTCCCTTCGAACCCATCCCCGCCTCGGTCAGTCCAAGGTGCAGGGGATAATCGCAGCGCGCCGCCAGGTCACGGTAAACGGCGATCAGGTCCTGAACCCCGCTGACCTTGCAGGACAGTACGATCCGGTCATGGGCCAGCCCGAGCGATTCCGCCTGCTGAGCACTTTCCAGCGCCGAAGTAACCAGCGCCGCGCGCATCACCACAGCGGCATCGCGCGGCCGTGACAAGCGGCTGTTCTCGTCCATCAGGCGTGCCAGTAGTTCCTGATCGAGGCTGCCCCAGTTGACGCCGATCCGCACCGGCTTGTCATAACGGCAGGCGAAATCGATCATCGTCGCAAACTGCTCATCGCGCCGCGCCCCCTTGCCAACGTTGCCGGGGTTGATCCGCAGCTTGGCCAGCGCCTCGGCACAGGCCGGATGCTGTGCCAGCAGCCGGTGGCCGTTGAAATGAAAATCGCCGACCAGCGGGACATTGATCCCGCGGCGATCAAGGGCCTCGCGAATGACGGGAACCGCTGCCGCCGCCTCCGCATTGTTGACCGTGATACGCACCACCTCCGATCCCGCTACCGCCAGCGCTGAAACCTGCTCGACTGTCGCAGCGACATCGGCAGTGTCTGTATTGGTCATCGACTGCACGAGGATGGGCGCATCCGCGCCGACCATTCTGCCGCCGATCGAGACGCCGGTGCTCCTGCGACGGGCTGCGGGTCCGTAATTGGGAAGACAATCCATCAATTACTCCAGTATGAAGCGCGCGACTTCAACACGCGTGTGCGGCACGAGGTCGAAAGGCTTGCCATTGAATGTCAGACGCACGTCCCGGGCATTGCCGACAACAACGCTGAGCGGAGGCCGGCCAACAAGACGCTGCTCGGTTCCCGCGGCGTTGAGTTGCGACAGCAGAATGCGTTCACTGCGATCCCGCACCTCCACCCAGGAGGTCGCGCTGAACACGATATGCACTTCCGCCATGCCAGCGGGAGCCGGCGCCGGTGTTGCGGAAGGTTTTTCAGCAATTGCGGACCCGACCACCGTCGTCTCCTGGGGAGCCGCGAGGACAGCGGTTTCTGCGATTTCAGCAGTCTCAGAAGGCGCTTGCGCGGGAATTATCCCGTTCACTACTTCCGCGATACTCGGCGCGGAGGGCGCGGGCAGTTGAGGCGCGGATACCACCACTTCGGGCGGAGCAGCGTAAAAAAATTCATAAGCTGCAGCCAGACCGATAACAGCGAGCAGCACCAGTGCATAAGGGATCCAAGATCCGGATTTCTGTACGGGGAAGGGAATATTGCGCGAAAGGGGAATAGCTGCAGCCGCGGACGCCGAAACGGGGGGCAGATCCACGCTGCCGGAAAGCTGCTCCGCATCCTGCTCCAGGAGGCGCGCGTAATTGCGTATGAATCCCCGCACAAACACCGGACCTGGCAAGCTTCCGTAGTCGTCGGCCTCCAGCGCAATGACCTGTGAAGGCGATAGTTTAAGCTGCGCAGCCACCTCGGCCAGCGTCATGCCTTTGGCAACGCGGGCGTCGGCCAGCACGCGTCCGGGGCGAGATACAGGACCCTTGCCCGCGGAAATCGCGATATCGTCTGCTGCGGAATCGCTCATTCAAAGCGGCCCGCCTTAAGCGCCACCGCCTCCCTGGAATCGGGGAAGTTGTTGCGCAATTGCTGGGCAAAACTCGCTTCGGCCAGCGTATTGCCCAGCTTGCGCTCAACCCGCAATGCAAGCCAGAGAACTTCCGCATTTGCAGCGGTAGTCTGCGCCAGCCGGCGCAGGTAGCTCTGGGCTGCGGCGAAGTTATTGGACAGGAAAGACAGTTCCGCGAGTTGGTACAAGGCCTGCGGCTGGTTGGGCCGGACGCTCACTGCGCGCCGGAAAAAATCCTGGGCGGCGGCGTTATCGCCACGACGGCGCGCACAGACGCCGGCATTGACCAGTGAGCGCTCGGGCGCGGTGTACAAGGGGTTTTGCACAGCAATCAATAAATACTTGATACCCTCTTCTTCGCGCCTGTGCTGGCACAGGTACATTCCATAATTGTTGTTCGCATCCGGATCCGCAGGATTCAGACGCAGGGCGCGGGTGAAGTGCTCTTCGGCGCGACGGTCATCCTTGAGGGTGGCATAAATCAGGCCCGCAATGTTGTGTGCCGTGTGATAGCTGGAATCGGCCTGCAACGCTGTAGTGATTGACTCCAGCGCCACGCCGAGATTGCCCATTTCAAAATAACCTGCGGCGAGTTCCGTATGAATGCGTGAGCGGATGCGCGCATTGCTTTCGTTGCCGGTTGTATCGACTGTCGGCTGCACGCCCTGATCGAAGCCGCCATCCGTCGCCGCACATCCCACCATGCCGGCGATCAGCATGACCACAAAAAGAAAACCGGATATGCGCTTGATGCCGAATCGCTGAGTCATGCCGGATTCCCCTCCATGCGACGCATCACGCGCCTGGTTTTGTCCTGCACCCTGCCGGCCAGCTGGCCGCAGGCCGCATCGATGCTGTCACCCCGTGTCTTGCGTACTGTTGTCGTCAACCCTGACTGCATCAGCACATCGCGAAACGCCGCGACCGCCTCGTTGCCTGAGCGTTCGTAGCCGGAGCCGGGAAACGGATTGAACGGAATCAGGTTGATCTTGCAGGGAACCGGCTTCACGGTCCTGACAAGCTCCCGGGCCTGCGCCACGCTGTCATTGATGCCCGCCAGCATCACGTACTCGAAAGTCACGAAATCGCGCGGCGCCTTTTCGATGTATCGCAGACACGCATCCAGCAGCTCGCGGATGGGGTATTTCCGGTTGATCGGAACCAGTTCGTCACGCAATGCGTCGTTAGGGGCATGCAGCGAAACGGCAAGCGCCACCGGACAGGCCTCGCGCAGGCGGTCAATTGCCGGCACCAGACCTGAAGTCGATAGCGTCAGCCTGCGACGCGAGATGCCGTACGCATGATCGTCGAGCATCAGCCTCATTGCGGTAACCACGTTGTCAAAATTGGCGAGAGGCTCCCCCATGCCCATCATGACCACGTTGGTGATCGGACGTTCCATACCCATGCCTGCCGCGAGGCTGCGGCTGGCATGCCACAGCTGGCCGATGATCTCCGCAGCGGTCAAGTTGCGGTTGAAGCCCTGTCGGCCCGTGGAGCAAAACGAGCATTCCAGCGCACATCCGGCCTGCGAAGACACGCAGAGAGTGCCGCGGTAACGCCGGCCCGATAACTCGTCCCCGGCCGCGCCATCGTCGGAATCACCCTCTGGAATAAAGACCGATTCAATCGCGTTGCCGGTCCCTACATCAAAGAGCCACTTGCGCGTGCCATCCGGGGCCGTGGTGTCGCGCAACACCCCGGGCGCCGCAATGCTCGCGGAAGCGCGGATACGCTCCCGGAACAGGCGGGACACGTCCGTCATCGCACCGATATCGCCTACGCCCGCCTGATGGATCCAGCGCATCATCTGCCGTGCACGAAAAGGCTTCTCACCCATCTCTGCGCACAGGGCTTCAAACTGCCCTCGGTCCAGTCCCAGCAGATTCAGCGACATGTCACTCCAGTTTCCGTAACCCTCAGCGCGAGTGGATATCGAGCGCCGGGAAAAAGTAGGCCACTTCCGTTGCCGCGTTTTCCGGGGAGTCGGAACCATGCACCGCATTGGCGTCGATACTGTCGGCGAAATCCGCACGGATCGTGCCCTTGGCTGCCTTTTTCGGGTCTGTGGCTCCCATCAAATCGCGGTTCTTCTGCACCGCACCCTCACCCTCCAGCACCTGAATCATCACCGGGCCGGACACCATGAAGCCAACGAGTTCGCCGAAAAACGGTCGCTCCTTGTGCACCGCATAAAACCCTTCCGCTTGGGCACGCGACAGGCGCGTCATACGCGCGGCTACGATGCGCAGCCCAGCCTGCTCGAACCGGGCGTATATCTGGCCTATGACGTTCTTGGCTACCGCATCGGGTTTGATAATGGAAAGCGTGCGTTCGACTGCCATGAGAATCCCCTGCTTCCTGAGTTTGAAATAACCCGGAAGGGTAGCACGATAACGCCTTGAATAAAAGACATTAACGGGCAAAAAGAGGCAGGTGGAACTACCGCCTGCCGGTCAGGCAGCCGCCTGCCGCAGGCGCAATCTCTGCCAGAGATAAATCGGCAAGCCAATGCCCAGGCCGATGAAATCACTCGCCCCCCCTGGATGCAGCAGGCTCAGGGCTGCACCAAACAGCACGACCCGTAGCGGCATGGCCAGGCGTCCACCAAACCAGCCCTCGGTCGATCCGGCAAGGAACCACACTCCGATAGCGCCAGATATCGTGGCCTGCAATATTCCCAACCAGGGCCCCTGCATCAGCAATACCGGCGAGAAAAAGAACATGAAGGGCACAATGAAAGTGGCGAGCCCCATCTTCAGGGCCGTCCAGGACGTCTTCCAGGGATCGGCCTGCGCCATGCCGGCCGCGGCAAACGATGCCAGGGCAACAGGCGGCGTGATGGCCGATACCACCGCAAAATAGAACACGAACATGTGCGCAACGAGTACGGGCACGCCAATTTTCGCCAGACCCGGAGCAATGACCGCAGCTGCAATGGCATAAGCCGCGGTGGTCGGCATGCCCATGCCCAGAACAAGCGCCACCATGGCTGCAAACAGCATCGCCATAAGCTGGCTGGCTCCGGCGATCCCCAGAATAAGCTCGGAAAATCGTCCGCCAATGCCAGTCAGCGCAATTACCCCCACGATGATGCCCGCACAGGCACAGACCGCCACCAGCTGTACAGTATCCCGTGCCGCCAGATTCAACGCTTCCAGCGTGCGTTGCCATCCGAACAGCACGGCCGGGATAAGGATGACCAATATGCTCAGTGACCAGGTTGCGATGTCCCCAAACGACTCCACCAAAGGCACCAGATACTGTAATGCCGCATACAGAACCGCACCACCCGCAATCAGGGCCACGATACGCATCAGCAGCGCCGTGAATACCATGGTCACCGACCGCGGATCGATCGAGGCGTCTCCAGCGCCGATATCCCGAAACAGCCGGGACAACCATCCGGCAATCAACGCGGCGATTATGCCCAACCCACCGGCGCGGAAGGGCGAGTAACCTTCGAGCAGGGCCCAGACAAAAATGATCAGCGGGGAGAACAGGTAGAGCCGGGTCAGCATCAGCTTCAGCGGCGGCAGCTCATCACGCGACACGCCCCTCAGCCCCAGGCGTATCGCATGAAGATCCACATGTATCCAGCAGGCGATGTAGAACAGCACCGCGGGGATCACCGCGGCCAGGGCAATTTGACTGTAAGGAATCCCGGTGATTTCTGCCATCAGAAAAGCGCCGGCGCCAAGCACCGGGGGCGTTATCTGTCCACCCGTGGAAGATGTGGCCTCAATCGCCGCCGCGGTCGGCCGATCGTAACCAACCTTGCGCATCATCGGGATCGTCACCATGCCGGAAGCGACAACATTGGCTACCGCCGATCCGGAGATCGATCCGAACATGATGCCCGAGGCCACGGCTGCCTTCGCCGGCCCGCCACGTGCCCATCCGAACAGGGCATTGCACAGGTCGTTGATGTAGTCACCCACCTTGGAAACCTGCAGGAAGGCGGCGAAGGCCACGAACAGAATGATGTACGACGAGGAAACCTGCGTCGTCACGCCAAAAACGCCGTATTCGCTGTAAATATAGGTAAAGAATCTGTCAACCGCAAAACCCTTGTGTTCCAATACGCCGGGCATCCAGGGGCCGACAAAACAATAAACAATGAATACACAGGCAATGATGGGCAATGCCAGACCGGAAGTGCGGCGGGTGAACTCGAGGATCAGAAAGGTACCAACCACGCCGACTATGACATCACCGGTGGTGAACTGCGCACCGGCCCGGAACAGCAGCCCGTCGAGCTCGATTATGGTGTAGACCGTGCAGGCAATCGAAGCAGCAACCAACAGCCAGTCGTACCAGGGCACGCCATTTTTGGCATAGCGCCGGATGGGCGCATAAAGGATCAGGCCGAGCGCAGTTCCCCAGCCCACGTGTATCGACCGAAAAAGCAGTGGTTCGAGGGAATAGACGTTGAGGACAAACAGATGGAAAACCGTAAAGCCCACGCAAAAGACAGCGAGCAGAATGGCTTCCCAGCGAGTCAGCAAACGCTTGTTACCGCTGAATTCCTCTTCCGCCATCGGCGGCTTGATGACCTCTTCCGTAGCTTCAGCACTCATCAATCATTCCCTCC
Organism: Burkholderiales bacterium; assembly: GCA_030684405.1. GTDB lineage: Bacteria > Pseudomonadota > Gammaproteobacteria > Burkholderiales > SG8-41. The sequence continues at coordinate 21,996 of JAUXYA010000011.1, forward strand.
ACCGCAAAAAAAACCGCACTGGGCTCTCGCGCAGTGCGGTGTTCCGGGATTCCCGTTCAGCCCTTGTATTCCGGCGGAATCAGGTGCTTCGGCACAGTGATGCCTTTTTCCCTGAAGTAGCGGATCGCGCCCGGATGGAATGGCAGGAAACCGTTACGGTTCCAGTTTTCGGTCAGCGTTTCCTTTGAGGCGGCATGTCCCTTGATCATCTGCGGGTTGTTTTCCAGCACCGCTTTTACCACCGCATAGACCAGATCTTCCGCGACGTCCTTGTTGGCAATTGCGAAATTGTAAAGCCCGACTGTTTTGTGATCTTCCGTCAAGGATTTGTAGGTTCCCTTGGGAATCACGGAATCCGAGAGCTCAGGCATCGCGGCCTTGAGTTTCTTGATCTCGTCGGCAGTGAATGTGAAGAAGCGCACCTTATTGGTGGTTTCCAGCTCCGAGAAAATCGGAATCGGTACGCCAGCACAGAACGGGAATGCGTCTATCAGCCCATCCTGGAGCCCGGCACCCATGTCGGAGGCTTGGCCGTTCTGGATGGTTGTGTTGATACCCAGCGCCTTGAACATCAGCGGGAAATAGGTGCCGCAGGTTCCGGCGCGGGGTCCGATGCCGGACTTCTTGCCAGCAAGATCAGCAACCGACTTGACCGGATTCTTCTCCAGAGTGACAAAGTGGAATGGTGTGTCATACATCGGAAACATCGCGCGGATGTTGCGATACTGCTTACCCTGCGTCCACGCGGCCTTGCCTTCCCAAGCCTGCAAGGCGATGCCCATCGTCGTCATGCCGAAATCAATCTGCTTGGATTCGGCCAGGATGATGTTCTGGTTGGGCCCCTGTGTCTGCTGAGTGCTAATGTTAGTGCCGAGCTTTTCGTTGACCAGGCTGGCCCAGACTTGCCCGTAAACGAAATAGAGCCCGCCAACCGATGCGGTACCGAGTGTCAGGTTTTTCGGCCAGTTGGGATTGGGTTTCGCCTGCGCAAGAACGCCGGTGGCCACGGACATGCCGATGGTCGCGGCGAGCGCGAACTTCACTAACTGTGCAAGTTTCATTGTTTTTTTCCTCGCTTAGGGTCGTTAAGGGATACAGGATGCGCAACTGCCGGCGGCGAAGCGTTATTCTCATCCTGTGGACCAGCGAAGCCAGATTAACAAAGCATCCCGGATTTGGCAAACCGGCGCGGCGCTCAAATGCCCATGTCAGGAGCCGGCAACACTTGGGGGCAAACCTCAATCCGGATGCCATATCGGCAAATAGCCCTCCCTCCCACTGGGAACCCGAAAGTGCACGTCGATACCCAGTCCGGGCACTGCCGCCAGTTGCCCGTCCAGATACAGGAACGGCAGTCGCTCACGCATCCACGGCGGGCAGTTGGCCTCCTGCAGCAGCTTGCGCACCGCCCTGAGCCTGCCGCCAGGCGCCAGCCGCAGGGCTTCTCCACCCTGTCGCGAACAGACCCTAAACCCGAGGCCGCGAATCAACTGCCCGTCGATGCCTCCTTCTGTGGAGCGCACCAGCCGCAGACTCCCTCCCAGAGGCTTCAGCCGGAGCACGCCGCGGCCATACCATTGCAACTCCAGGGGCCGGTCTGGTGCAGGCACTGGCTTGACGATGTACAGGACATCCCTGAATCGCCGCAAATCCGATTCGTCCAAGCGCATGCTGACAGCGGCATCGCGACCCGCTGTCAGCGCCTGTCTCAGCAACTCTTCCAGACGGTCCGCATCGGGCATCGGCAGCCCGTTGCCACGCAGAAAAAGGCGCAATGCATTTCGGGCACGATACGGCTCAAGCACACGCAGGGGCAGCAGGTCCAGCTGCCCCTGCGGCAGGTCTCCACCCAGATCAATCAGCGCCAGCGCATCCTGCAGATCCGCGGCTTCCGCCTGAAGCCGCGCCGCCCGCGCCAGGACGGCCTTGGCCCCCGCCCGCCTCTCCTCAATCAGCGGCAGCACATCGTGACGCAGGAGATTGCGCATGTAATGGCGATCTTCGTTGCTGTCGTCCTCCACCCACTGAAGCCCGTGGCGACTGGCATATTCCGCAATCGCTTTACGCGACATATCGAGCAGCGGACGCAATACGGCCGGGGCATGCGGTCCGCCCGGCCTGAATGCAGGCATTGCCGCGAGGCCGCGGGGGCCAGCGCCGCGAAACAGCTGCAGCAGGACAGTCTCCGCCTGGTCATCGCGATTGTGTGCCAGCACCACAATATCGGCACCGCTGGCGGCAAAGGCCGCATGACGCGCGGATCTTGCCGCAGCTTCTGTACTGTTGCCTCTCTTAACCACTACTTTGACCACCCGCAGACGTATGCCCAATATCCGGCACCAGCGGCGACAGAACGTCGCCCAGCCGGCAGCCCGCGGACTGAGCTGGTGATTGACATGGAGTGCCGAGATCCGGCGCGGTGACAGGCGCAATCCTCGCACCAGCAGGTGCAGCAGCACCACGGAATCGATGCCGCCGCTGAGGCCGACCACCAGACGCGCATCGGGCGGCACGTGTTCACGCAGACGAGCGCGCACCCGGGCGGCCAGATCCTGCTTCACGCCGCAACCGCCACTACGGGTCCGGGATCAGCGGCTTTCCACTTCCCTGAACTGGCCATAACCCATCAGCCTTTCAAAGCGCGCTTCGGTCAGTTTATCGACTGGCGTGTCACGCAGCTGCCGCCAACTGTCCTGGAGCGCCTTTTTGAGGGACTGCATCATTGCCGCGTGATCGCGGTGGGCGCCGCCAAGCGGCTCGCCGACAACCTTGTCAACAAGCCCCAGCGCCTTCAGCCTGGGAGCGGTAATCCCCAGTGTTTCCGCCGCATCAGCCGCGCGCTCCGCACTTTTCCAGAGTATCGAAGCGCAACCTTCCGGCGAGATCACCGAATACGTTGAATACTGCAGCATCAGCGTGACGTCGCCCACGGCTACCGCCAGAGCACCGCCCGAGCCTCCCTCGCCGATAACCGTGCATATAACCGGCGTTTTCAGTGCGGCCATCACGTACAGGTTGCGCCCGATGGCTTCCGACTGTCCGCGTTCCTCCGCGCCGACACCGGGATAAGCGCCAGGCGTGTCAATAAAAGTGAAAACCGGTACTCCGAATTTTTCGGCCAGCTTCATCAGGCGCAATGCCTTGCGATAGCCTTCAGGACGCGGCATGCCGAAATTCCGGAGTATCTTTTCCTTGGTATCGCGCCCTTTCTGGTGACCAATCACCACCACCGTCTGGCCGCCAAAACGCGCAAGGCCGCAGACAATTGCAGGATCATCGGCGTAGGTCCGGTCGCCGTGCATTTCTTCAAAATCAGTGAACAGGCCGTTGATGTAATCAAGGGTATAGGGGCGCTGGGGATGGCGGGCCACCTGGGCGATCTGCCATGACGTCAGTTTTGAATAGATGTCCTTGGTAAGCGCCTGGCTTTTTTTCTGCAAGCGCGCGATTTCCTCGGAAATATCCAGCGCTGAGTCGTCCTGCACGAAACGCAACTCTTCGATCTTGGCCTCCAGATCGGCGATCGGCTGCTCGAATTCAAGAAAGGTCGTTTTCATGGGGGCGAATAATACAGGATGCTCTTGCAGCCAGCGGCCACCTTCAGGGTCCCAGATGCCGCGCAAAAAACGCATCAACCCTTTTCAGGGTGTCCTGCATCGCCGCACGGTTGGGTTCATGGCTTTGCTTGGTCCTGCCCGGATCATCGTAGGAATGCTGCGCGCCGTCGTACCAGTAGAACTCGATCTCCGCCCCCCGCAGCTTGAGCACCTCGGCAAAGCTGCGGCACAGCGTCGGCGACACCTCATCGTCGTTTTCGGCCACAGCGATCATCAGCGGCGCATACGGCTTGTAGTCGGGCTGCTTCGACTGGACACGGCAACTCGGATAGATCGCGACCGCGGCACGAAATCCGCTCTGGATCGATGGATCAGCCAGGCCCGGTGGTCGCGGCCCCATCGCGGACAAAACCGTCATGCCGCCGTTAGACCAACCGAGCACTCCGATGCGCTTGGCGTCCACATCGCTGCGCGTTCGCAGGTAGGCGAGCGCACCGTACGCATCAAGCGGCCTCACGGTCTGCTCGCTGACTTCCGGCGGGCGGCTGTCGTACGAATGCCTGCCAAAACCGTCGCCATGGCCACGCGGACCAAAACTGTCAACGAGGATGGCCAGATAGCCGCGTTCGGCCAGAAAACGCCCCCACATCCTGTGACGCAGGGTGAGCGCGTCGGCATCGTGCTGGCCGCGCTTGAGCGAGGAATACGGGCCGGAGCGACCATGCAACATCACCACGGCTGGATGCGGGCCGGGCTTCTGTGGCAGGAATGCATAACCCGTGAGCTGCGTGCGCCCATCGTTGCTGATGAACTGCACCGTCTCCGGAACCGCCGCAAAGGTAGACCCGCAAACACAAAGCCACATGGCAAACACCGCGCGCCTCAAGCTCCCGCACATTGGACACCCCCTTCAAGCACGTCTCTGTCGCAGAATATCAATGCAGTCCGAAAAACTCGCGGATGCGGCCCAGTATTTCGCCGTGCCGCCGCGACACTTCCGAAGCCCTGCTCTCGGCATCGAGGGCCTGGCGCACAGTCTGCAGCTCGACTTCGCGCATGGCGAGTATGCGCGAAACATCTTCGGCGATCTGCGGTCGAGCACGAATGATGTCCTCGAATGCGGCGCGGTCGAGGCGATAACATTTGACGTCACCCCGCGCGATGACAGTAGCGCTGCGGCGCTCGCCCAGCATCATGCCGCGCTCGCCGAACACCGTGCCCTCATGCAGGCTTGACACCGGATGCGAGCCCTTCGCATCCTCGAAAACCACCTGCGCTTCGCCCTCAGCCAGCACATACAGCCAATGCGCTTCCGCGCCTTGGCGCGTCATCACCTCACCGGGCGCGAACGGTGTGGGCACCAGTGCTTCGGCCACCCGGCGCAGTTCGTCCGGCTGGAGATGGGCGAAAATATCGACATGCTGCAGAGTTTTCAGCCGTCCCCCCAGTTCCTTCGCCTGCCCGGCCTGCTGCTGTGTCTCCCCTTCCTCGATCATGTGCACGGAGTACTGCGGAGCCGCAATGGCCAGCCCACTGCGCTGCAGCCCCGCCAGAAGGTGCACCCTAACCTCGGAATCTGTCGAATCGTCGCGCCCGGAATCGGTGAGCCAGTAGCGCACCGCGTAGCGTGCCCGCCCCGCCTCGAGCGCCATCAGAACGCACTGCGGCGGCGGATCGGTCGCCATGCAGACAATCGCCGAGCGGAGCAGCGACTCCTGTGCCACGGCAATCACCCGCGACGGCGGCACTGAATAGTCAACGTCGAACCACACCCAGCGGCGCACTGCGGCCGGACCGCCGCTGCGGTGCCCCAGTACCGTGAATTTGCTTTTCATCAACTGGCCGTTAGGAACCACCACGGTTTCCCAGTTGTTGGTCTCGATAGACACCGAGCGCCAGCGAATGTCCGACACGCGGCCGGTGACATCGTCGACGCGCACCCAGTCGCCGACTTCCAGCGAGTCGTCGAGCTGGATGGCCAACCCGCCAAGGATGTTGCCAAGCGTGTCCTGCATCGAGAAGGCGATCACTGCGGTGATCACTGCCGAGGTGGTGACGATCTGCGACAGGTCGAGGCCTGCGTAACGCAGGCGCACCAGGCCCCAGACAATATAAGCAACGATTACCAGGACGTCCTCAAGGATGCGCGGCGACTGCAGTCGCAGCGCCGGCAACAGCAGGCGGAACAACACCAGTCCACAGAGGCGTATCAATGCGACCCCGGCCATGATCACGAAGGCCTCGCGCAGCACATCGCCCGCGAGACCGAGTTCGAAACCGCTCAGCAGTGCAATCGCCACCTGTCCCGCCAGCGCCAGCGCGTAGAACACCGCAGTGTGGTACAGCGTGCTGCGATCACCGGGACGCAGCAGCCAGAACAGCAGTGCCAGCGCCGCAAATATCGCCGCCAGCTCGGTGAAACCTGCGTCATGCAGGTGCTGCAGAGTGCCTCGGGAATTCATCGGAGAGTTTTCCATGATGGACTGCGTTCGGACAACAGTTCCATTTTCCACGGAGATTGACAGTGGAATCGCCATATTTTTACAAATAATTGATTTTAATCAATTATTTAACGCCCAAAAAGAACCGGAGGGAAGAAATGCAGGTAACCCCGGGCAGGCTCAGGTCGAAGGTGGCTTGGCAACAGCAGCATCACGACGCATGAGTTCGGCAGCCGCCGCCAGCAACGCCGCATCGAGCCAGAACACCGGCACCATTCCCAGCGCCGTGCTGAGCGTGCCGAACACGAAGGGCACCAGAACTTCGGTGCCCTTGTTAACCATCTGGCGCAGTCCCATGGCCTCACCGGAGCGTCCAGTCGGCGCCCGGTTGTAGGCCAGCAGCATGGACAGCGGACTGCCGCAGCCCAGCCCGAGACCGAGGACGAAGGAAATGGCCAGCAAGGCCGCGAAGCTCGTCACAAACGGAAACACCAGACATACACCGGCGGCCAGTAGCAGCGACGCCGCGAGCACGCGCTCCTCGCTGGAACGTTTGACCAGGTGCGGCATTACTGCCCTCACGACCAGCAGCGCAAGGCCGAACGCCCCCAGGATCAGGCCGATTTCGGAGGCGCTGAGGCCGATTCTGTGGCCATAAATCGGCAACAACAGGCTGTAGAGCTCCAGCCCCGTCTCGATAATGCCTGCAGTGATCAGCGCGCGGCGCAATGGCCGATTGCGTACCAGATCACCAATGCGGTGTTTTGCCTTATCCGCCTTGCTCGTCGCCGGGGGGCGTGTTCTGGGCAGCCAACCGGCCCATAAGGCAAGCAACAGCACGGGTACGACCGGCATGGCGGCCATCACCGCGAAGGTCATCCGGTGGCCGACCGCATCGATCAGGAAGCCCGCCGATGTCGGCCCCAGCAGCGCGGTGACACCGATGCCAAGGCTGAACCAGCTGTAATTGCGTGTCCGCGCCAGGCCCTCGCCGAGCGTGCCGATCAGGTGCTGCACGGCCACTGTGTAGAAAATGTAGCAGCCGCCGATCAGTCCTGCTGAAACATAGAGCACCTCGAGACGCGGAAAGGCAAACGGCAACAGCAGTCCGAGCAGCAGCCCCATCGAGCCGAGGAACATCGGCAGGCGGAAACCGATACGATCGGAAACCTGTCCTGCAAACACGGAGAGTAGCAGGGGAAACAACGCATAGGTCGAGAACAGCATGCCCACGAAAAACTCGTTCGCGCCCATGTCGAGCGCCGTGAGCGACATCAGCACCTTGCTGCCCTTGTAAGCCGTGTGCGTGAGCACACTCAGCAATACGATGCGAAATATGGGCGCCAGCGTCATTTCATTCCGGGGCCGGCGTGCGCTGTCGATGCAGGCCGCTGGCGGATATGGGAATCCGCATCAATGACAAAAAATTTTCTTGTTGAATTGGAGGGGCTGACGTTATTTTATCGCATCATCCACGATCATCCACCTTTAAGAAGCGGACAGAACAGCCATGAAACTGCAAAGCGTCGGCATCGTCAGCCCGGGAGACATGGGCCAGGCAGTCGCCGAGACCATTAAGGAAATCGGACTCGAGGCATGCACCGCGCTCGATGACCGCAGTGAACGCACCCGAGCGCTGGCACACAAAGCGGGCCTGATCGACCGCGGCTCGTTGCGACGCCTGGTCGAGCACTGCGACATCGTGCTGTCCATACTCAATCCGGGCGCCGCCGTAGACAACGCACGAGCCATAGCCGCCGCGATGCGGGAGAGCGGCCGCAAACCGGTGTTTGTCGACTGCAACGCAATAGCGCCCCAGACCATGCGCGAAATCGACGGCATCATCCGCGCAGCTGGCGGCGAATGTATTGATGCCGGAATCATCGGCCCGCCGCCGCGCAACAAGGCATCCATGCACTTCTATGCCTCCGGCCCCGGTGCAGCGCTCATCGAACAGCTGGCCAGCCCGAGAGTGGAGGTGCGCATTCTCAGCGACCGCGTCGGCGACGCTTCGGCTCTGAAGATGTGTTACGCATCCTATTCCAAGGCAGCGGTCGCGCTGGGCATCGAGATGCTGGTTGCTGCACGCCGCCTCGGCGTCGACGACGCATTGGATCGCGAGATGCGCGAGACCTCCGCCGACAACCTGGACTGGATACTCCGCAGGCTGGTGACGACGCCGCCAAAAGCCTACCGCTGGATCCCGGAAATGCTCGAGATCGCCAAAACTTTCGAAGACTCCGGACTGACACCACGCATGCTGCTCGGCGCCGCCGATGTCTACGAGATGATTGCGGCCACCACACTCGGCCAGGAATCTCCGGAACAAGCACGCGCGAAAGCCAGGGAGGGCCGGACCATCGTGCGCGACCTCGCCGGCTGAATACTCCCGCCTAAACCCGGTACAGAGAGCGCCGGTCGCGGTAAAACCCGATGCATGGCCCCCTGCCATCGTCGCGGCTGAATCCGGCGCGGATTTCGCCGCGGACCTCGAGCATGACTTCGCGCCTGACCACATGAATCTCCTCACCGCTGGCACGGGTGACAAAGGTTCCGTTGGTGCTGTGGTCCACCAGATAGAACTGGGTGCGGTCCAGACGTATCGTGGCATGCCGGCGCGACGCCATGGCATGCGTGACAACGAGCCCGGACTCCGGCGCCCTGCCGATCTCGAGCGTGGCATGCCAGTGATCGACCCGCGCCTCCCGGCCGCCGACCTCCAAAACCATGCTGCCGGCATCCTCGGGAATCGAGCGACGAATGTGTAGGTTGATGTGGGTACGCAGGGCGAAATCATCCCGCCAGCGTGCTTCGCACACGGCGGTCGGCGCCAGAGTGTTCTTGAGCACGGCATCGAAAATCGGAAACACCGATTCACGCAGTTCCGGCTCCAGCTCATCCGCTGTGGATTCGGCAATGAGTATCTGGCCGGGCGTCGCCGCATCCGCCAAATACGCGGCCACATTGACCGTGTCGCCGTAGACGTCTTCACTGCCGACCACTACCGGACCGGTATGCAAGCCGATGCGGATCTGCAGGTCGAGCCCGCCCGGTCGCAGCTCCGCGATCGCCCGCTGCATCGCCATAGCCGCACCGACCGCGTGATCGGCGTCCGGGAAAATGCACATCACCGCGTCACCGAGAAGTTTGACCAGGCGGCCCCGGTATGCAGGCAGCACCGCCTTCATGGAATCGAGGCAGGCACTGACGACGCGCAGGGCGTCGACATCGCCCAGTCTGCGGTACAGTGCTGTGCTTTCAACGATGTCCGCAAACAGCACTGCAAGATGATCAGATTTTTCAGGCATGGTTAAGGGTGTTGTCCTGCGATAGTCAGTCGGCGTAATTGGCGATACTTTAAGTCAGAATTCAGGCTTACGGCGCGTCGACAAGCGCCGCACAAAGCCTCACAATCGGCATCCCCCGCCACAGAAGGAAGTGCCATGAGCACCGCATCCGACACCAAAAACATGGCCCTGTTCTGCGATTTCGAAAACGTGGCGCTGGGTGTGCGTGAAGCCAAATATTCGGACTTCGACATCCGCAAGGTGCTCGAAAAACTGCTGCTCAAGGGCGACATCGTTGTCAAGAAGGCTTATTGCGATTGGGAACGTTACCGCGAATTCAAGAAACCCATGCATGAGGCGGCGTTCGAGCTGATCGAGATTCCGCATGTCCGCATGTCGGGCAAGAATTCCGCCGATATCCGCATGGTGGTCGACGCGCTGGATCTTTGCTATACCAAATCCCATGTCGACACCTTTGTCATCATCAGTGGAGACTCGGATTTTTCACCGTTGGTGTCGAAGCTGCGCGAGAACAACAAGGTCGTCATCGGCGTCGGGGTAAAAAAATCCTCATCCGACCTGCTGATTGCCAATTGCGACGAATTCATTTTCTATGACGATCTCGCACGCGAAAAAGCCAAAAAGCAGCAGCGCAGCCGAAAAAAACCGGCCACCGGCACGAGCGCTGCCGCAAAAGCCGGATTAACTGCCGAAGGCGCTGAAAAAGACAACCCGGACAAAGACGGCGGCGACAAGGAGTCCGGTGACAAAAAAACCGAAGCGCTGGATCTCGTCATGGAAACCATCGAGGCGCTGTTCAACGAGCGCGGTGCAGAGGAAAAGATCTGGGGGTCGATGGTCAAGCAGGCGCTCAAGCGACGTCACCCCGGATTCAACGAGAGTTATTACGGTTTCCGCTCTTTCGGCAAGCTACTTGACGAAGCGCATGCACGCAAACTGCTTGTACTGGAGCCCGACGAAAAATCGGGGGGTGTGATCATCAAGAGCTACAACTCCGACTACTGAACGCCGGAGCATTGGCGCGGTCGAAGGGTTTTAACCCTATCGAAATCACCCATGAAGCAGCGACAAGGACCGCAGGTCCGTTTCATCACCCGCCCGCAGGCCAGCCTGCTTGAACGCATCGTATTTTTTGTTCTCGGATTGATCGTTCTGATCGCGGCCTTCTTTTTCATCGGCATCGCACTGATCGCGGGCGCCATCGTAGCCGCAGTGTTCCTGATCCGCTGGTGGTGGCTGCAGCGCAAGCTGCGGCGCGAAACCGGCAAAACCTGGGTAGAGGGTGAATACACCGTCGTCGAATCCGCGATCACCGACAAGCAATTCAAAGATAAACAGTAAATACTTGTTTTTAAAGTACTTTTTTTGAATTCACCCGGGCCACCTTATCCTGGGTGCGAACGTCAAAACGACTGACGTTGACGATGATCCGCTCATGCATGCCCTCGCCGATGCGCTCCACTTCATCTTCGGCCCACACCCTGAAGACCAGCTTGCGCCCTTCGACCTTACTCACCTCGGCATGCGCATACACCCGCATGCCCACCGGCGTGGCGGCGGTGTGGCTGATATCGAGACGGGTGCCGACGGTCTGATGACCGAGAGGCAGCAAACCCTCTACCGCGTTCAGCGCCGCTTCCTCCAGCAGCATCACCAGGACCGGCGTCGCCAGCACCTTGATCTTGCCGCTGCCGACATGGGGCGCGGTATCGCGAGTGCCGACCATGATTTCGGTGGAGCCCTGCAGGCCCGCTTTCATCGCATCAAGGTCCATCGGGGTCTTTCATTGCAGTTGGCGACAGGCCGATGTTACATTGAATCAATTCCCCCCAAAGCCGCACAGGAGTAAAACACGCCATGCGTCTCGGCTATTTCACGATGCCGCTGCACCCTGTCCAGCGGCCGCCCGCGGTCACTCTGCAGGAGGACCGCGAGGCCATCATCCTCGCCGACCGCATGGGCTTTTACGACGCCTTCGTCGGTGAACACCTGACCGAGCCTTCGGAAAACGTCAGTAACAGCTTCATTTTCCTGGCAACCCTGATCCACCAGACGCAAAACATCAAGCTCGCCACCGGCACTTCCAACCTGTCGCATTCCCATCCGGTGCTGATCGCTGCACATGCAGCGATGTTCGATCATCTGGCACGCGGCCGTTTCATCTTCGGTGTCAGCCCCGGGGCACTACCCTCGGATGCGGAAGCATTGGGCATGTTGTCCGAGGACCGCAACCGGCTGTTCGCCGAGGCCATCGACGTGATCCTCGCCATCTGGGAACGCGACCCACCCTACGACATTGACCTGCCGGGCAACCGCTTCAAAGTCTCCACCGCGAACACGCAGAATGCTGCCATCGGCCGCGGCGCGATGTATAAGCCCTTCCAGCAGCCGCGCCCCGAAATCGTCGGCACCGTGGTTGCGCCGGGCTCGAAAGGAGTCATCGCCATGGGTGAGCGCGACTTCCACCCGTTATCGGCCAATTTTCTGCTCTCTCAGTATCTGGCCTCGCACTGGAGCAACTACGCCGAAGGCAAAAGCCGCGCGGGCCAGGCCGCGGATCCGTCCGACTGGCGCATCGCGAGAACCATCTTCGTTGCCGATGACGAGCCGACGGCGCGGCGCTATGCGCTGGAGGACAGCGCCAGCCCCTACCGTTATTACTGGGACCTGATGCTGCGCAAAATGCTGATTTCGAAACGCCACATGATTTTCAAGACCCATCCGGAGCAGGACGACCGCGAACTGACTACCGATTACATGGTCGACAGGCTGGTCATCTGCGGCACGCCGGACAGCGTCGCTGAACAGATTCTCGCGCTGCGTGAAGAGACCGGTGACTTTGGCGAAATCGTCTACGCCGGCATGGACTGGGTAGATCCAGCGCTGGCAAAGCGCTCAATGGAGTTAATGGCGGAAAAAGTAATGCCACAGGTGAACGCAGCCATCGGCCGCGCGCAGCGGCAGGCCGTCATTTGAGCGGGCCGCCGCACCGAGCAAAACTTAACGCATGAAATCGCGCAGGTATCGCTTGTAATCCTCACCGAACACCAGCGCGTCCATCTCCTGCGCAGACGCCACCTTGTCCTTGAGATCCGCCGCGGCGCCGCCGCTGTGGAAATGCGCATAGACCTCACGCAGTGCCTTGACCGCTGCCGCAACCGGCTGGTGGCCCTGCAGCAGCACGCGGGCGCCTGCTTTCGCAAACTCCTCGCGGGACGTGGAAGTTTTGCCAGGGCCGACAATCACCGGCAACTTCGATGCCTCGTGCACCGCCTTCACCTGCTCCGCCGTTTCCACGCCGATCACAAAAATGCAGTCAACGCCGCAGGCGGCGTAGGCCTTTACGCGTTCCACGGTTTTATCCGTTCCTTCGACTTTCAGCGCCGCGGTCCGTCCGGCGATCACCGTCGACGGGTCACGCCGCGCCGCCACCGCCGCTTTCAGCTTGCCAACCATTTCCGGAATGGAGATCAGTTCGTCCTTGCCTTCCGGCTGCGCAAAACGGATCGGCAGCGAAGTGTCCTCGATGCTCATTGCCGAGACTCCCGCATGCTCCAGTTCCTGCACCGTGCGCATCACATTCAGCGCATTGCCGTAACCGTGGTCGGCATCGACGAGCAGGCTGAGGTCGCTCGCACGCATGATCCGCCGCACCTGGTCGGCGAAATCAGTCAGCGTCAGCAGGATCAGGTCCGGTGCAGCCAGCGTGGTATTTGACGATACGGATCCGGCAAGAATCCCCAGCCGGTAACCGACGCTCTCCGCGACCCGTGCGGACAGTGCGTCATAAACACTGGCCGGCGACAGGCATTGGTTGCCGTTAAGGATGGAGCGAAACCGTTGGCGTTGTTCGGTGTGGCGCAAGTGGCTCAAGTGTGTTCTCCCGGGTTGTATAAATCCGCAAAAGCGGGGTCGACACGTTAGCAGCAAGTGCGGGCTGCGTAAAATAACTACTGCAAAAGAAAGGGCCCACGAAGCGGAACATCACGGACCTGGTTCAACTGCATCAATGAGTAAACCCGTATCGCTGAGGACAGCCCACCAACAGTATTCAGTAATTGGCTTTGGTCCGCCTCCTGATGTTGCACGTGCGGTCAGTCAGCTCATCCGATGAAACCAAAGCGCCGACAGCATTGTCGCCATCAGCGCGAACAACGCCGCTGCCGCCGCAAAAAACGCCGTCACTTCGGTCTCGCTGCGCTCAAGGACGAGTTTGGCGGTCAGGTTCTTGTAAACCTTGTGCAGGTCGCCGGCGCTGCCGGCGTGGGCATACTGGCCCTCCGTCACTCCGGCGATCGCCTGCAGAGCCTGTTCGTCAAATCTCATGAAAACCGACATGCCGTCGAAGTCGACCGGCCCGCCATCTTTGGTGCCAAAGCCGACGGTGTGGACGCGTACCCCGCGCTCGGCAGCGAGCTTCGCTACTTTCAGTGGATCCGGCCCCATCGTGCGCCGGCCGTCGGACATCAATACGATCACACCCGAGGTGAACGAGCCCGGTGCCACCGGTTTAAATTCCGCTGCCGCTGCGGCATCCGTTTTGCGTGCGCCGAGAGGGGCGAGCGACGCATGCCCGTCGAATTCATTGCCTTCCTGCGCAAAATCCGCCTCCGGCATCAACACCGCCAGCGCCGCCAGCAGGCCACTGCCGATTGCCGTCTGGCGCTGCAACTGGAAGCGGTCAATCGCGGCGAGGAGATCCTCGCGGTTTTGCGTTGGCGTCTGCACGATCGTCGCATTGCCTGCGAATGTCACAATTCCGACACGAACGCTGGGCGGCAGCTCTTTCACAAAAGCTTTCACCGCGTTCTGCGCCGCCACGATGCGGCTGGGCTCGATGTCTGTTGCGCGCATGCTGCGCGAGACGTCGATCGCGAGCACCACGGTCTGATGTTCGTTGGGCAGTGTCAGGACCACGCTGGGCCGTGCCGCGCCGAGCAATGCGCAAGTGATTCCCAAACCCAGCAGGATCGCCGGCAGGTGGCGACGCAGCCAATGTACGGGAGTGACGGCCTCGCGCACCAGCATCAGGCTCGCATAGCGCAGCGTCACGCGTTTGCGTTGCCGCAGGATGTAAACATAGATCCCCGCCAGGACCGGAAGGATCAGCAGCAGCAATAACAACTCGGACCACAGGAAACGCATCACGCATCCTCGCGCAGATCACGCCCGGCTTGTATTGAACCATACCCAGCAGCCGGCAACCGTGCTAACTTGCTCATACAGCATGCTTGGACAAAATACAGGCACGTATCCATGAAGCGGCAGGCGCTTTACAGCAGCGCGAAACAGACGCCCGGTGCCGGTCAGGGCGCGACTGTCCCTGCCGCTGATTCCTCCCCTGCTCCGGACAACCGCCCCAGCCTGCAGCGCCTGCACAGGTTCGGCGTACGGCATACACGCGAATTGCAGATTCTCGGGGCGGCCGTCATCGCAACTCTGCTCGCCATCGGAATGTATGCCTGGATAAAGCCGGCGCAGCCGACCCTGAACCCGGCGCAAATCGATGCTGCTGTCACGCGTGCGTTGCAAAAAAAGGCCTTGCCTTCGCGCGCCGCTAAGGCCGCCGAACTGGTGCGCCCCGCCGTGGTGCGGGTCACCGGCTATAACGACACCAAAGTGGTGCCGCGCGCCAAGAAGAAGCCCCGGGCCGGGCGATTCGATCGCGGCACGCCTGATGACAAGCGGGGCAAGGACAGCAGCCCCCCCGAGGGCATGGAAGAAACTTCCGTCGGTTCGGGGGTCGTGATCGTGGACGACGGCACCATCCTCACCAATCTGCACGTGGTCATGGGTGCGAAGCGGATCAGGATCACCTTCCATGACGGAACGGTATCGGAAGCCAGCCTGATCAGCGCCCACCCGGAAAACGACCTCGCCGTTATCAAGGCACATACCATTCCGGACGATCAGCCGGCGGCGACGCTGGGGTCTTCCAGCCGCCTGAAGCCCGGCGACGAGATTGTCGCGGTCGGCTTTCCCTTCGGCATGGGCCCGTCAGTTTCCTACGGTGTGGTGTCCGGCCTGAACCGGGAGTTCCGCTCTCCCGAGGGCAAACGCATACTGACCCGCCTGATTCAGTTTGATGCCGCGGCAAACCCGGGCAATTCGGGCGGACCGCTGGTGACAATGCAGGGCGACGTGGTCGGCATCGTCACCGCAATCCTTAATCCGACCGAGAGCGGCACTTTCATTGGCATCGGATTCGCCGTGACCATCGCCGTTGCGGCGGGGCGCGCCGGGGCGGGTACCCCCGGCGGCATTCATCCTTTTTGAATTAACAGGAGCATTCCTGCAATGAGTAACGACAGCAACAACGCCAGCGAACTGATGGAACAGATTCTCTACGAAATCAAACGCGTGGTCGTCGGCCAGGACCGCTTTCTCGAACGCGTACTGATTGCGATACTTGCGCAGGGCCATCTGCTGGTCGAGGGTGTGCCGGGCCTGGCCAAGACGCTCACCATCAAGACCCTGGCACGAGTCATCCGCGGATCATTCAAACGCATCCAGTTCACGCCCGATCTGCTGCCCGCAGATCTGGTCGGAACACGGATCTACAACCAGAAAAGCGGAGACTTCAGCACGGCGCTCGGGCCGGTGTTCGCCAATCTGCTGTTGGCCGATGAGATTAACCGCGCCCCCGCAAAAGTGCAGAGCGCACTGCTCGAAGTCATGCAGGAGCACCAGGTCACGATCGCCGGCGAAACCTACCCGGTGCCCTCACCCTTTCTGGTGATGGCAACACAAAACCCGATCGAGACCGAAGGCACCTATCCCCTGCCCGAAGCCCAGGTCGACCGCTTCATGATGAAGGTGCTGGTTGACTACCCGACCGAAGAAGAGGAATTTGTGATCGTCGAACGGGTGACCGGGGCCGCCACCAGCGTCGCCGCCATCGCCAGCACCGAACAGCTCACGGCCCTGCAGGACGAATGCCGCAAGGTCTACGTCGATCCGGCTTTTCTCCAATACGCGGTAAAACTGGTGTCAGCCACCCGGCGCTGCGAAAGTTACGGCCTCGCCGAATTGAGCCGCTACATCACCTTCGGCGCCAGTCCGCGCGCAACCATCTGGCTGGTTGAAGGCGCACGCGCCCTCGCGTTTCTGCGCGGACGCAGCTACGTACTGCCGGAGGACATGACGGATCTCGCCGCGGACGTGCTGCGCCACAGACTCGTGCTCTCCTATGAAGCCATGTCCGACGGTCTCACCGCGGATGATCTGATCAGGAGCGTGATGAAAGTGGTGCCGCTGCCGGAAAAAGTGCTCGAGAACCGTGTCCGCGCGGGAGGCTGAATTGAGGCTCGTCCACTCGGCTGAGCCGCGGGTGTCGACGGCGCAAGCCGCCGAAACTCTGCTGCAGCGGATTGAATGGACGGTGCTGCGCCGACTCGACGGCGCACTGCAGGGCGACTACCGTACGCTGTTCAGGGGTTTGGGAGTCGACCTTGCCGACCTGCGCGAGTATCAGCACGGCGACGATGCGCGAACCATCGACTGGAATGCCACGGCCCGCCTCGGACTACCCCACGTCCGCCAGCACAACGAGGACCGCGAGGTGGCGGCATGGTTTCTGGTGGATCTCAGCGAATCGGTGAATTTCGGTTCGAGCGGGACCACCAAACGTGCCTTGGCGGTGGATTTTGTCGCAGTGATTGCACGGCTGCTCACCCGTCATGGCAATCGCGCCGGTGCGCTGCTCTACACCGATGGCATCGACACGGTGCTGCCCGCACGTGGTGGACGCCGGCATGTGCTGCATCTCATCGACCGGGTCGCCGGGACCGCCCCAGTACAGGGGCACGGTAAACCCACACAGCTGGGGGAGTTGTTCGCTCGCGCAGCACAGGTCATCAAGCGCCGTTCGATGGTCTTTGTGGTGTCGGATTTCATCAGCGAACCCGGCTG
Source organism: Burkholderiales bacterium (assembly GCA_030684405.1). Classification (GTDB taxonomy): domain Bacteria; phylum Pseudomonadota; class Gammaproteobacteria; order Burkholderiales; family SG8-41. Next base: position 39,213 of record JAUXYA010000011.1, read on the forward strand.
GGGGCGTACACTCGCTTACCTCGGGCAACGTCACGACGTCATCGCAGTACGCCTCCGCGACGTCGCAGAGATGACATTGCCCGATCTCGGCATGGTGATGATGGAAGACGCCGAGACCGGGCAGCAGCTTTTTGTCGATACCCATGACGCCGGCTTTCGCAAACGTTTTGCCGGACTCACAGCGAAGCGCGAGTCGACCTTGCGCGCCGCACTGTCCCAGGCCGGCGCCGATTGCATCGAACTCTCGACTGGTGACTACCTGGCTGATAGTCTCGTGCGTTTCGCGCGGCTGCGTAAACGCAGGGCCCGGCTCGCTAGCGGCGGCGTACCGGCAGCACGGATGAAATAATGATCAGCCTCGATCAGCTGACCGGAATCTCGGTGCTGTGGCCGCGCCTGTTGTGGCTGCTTGTGCTGCTGCCGATTTTGGCCGTGCTATATCTCCGGCTCGCAGAGAAAAAGCGGCGCTCACTGGCTCATTTGCCAGGCCTGTGGCACTCGCCTGCACCACAATCAAAGGGCAGCGCAATACGCCGCATTATTCCGCTGGTCCTGCTACTGCTCGGCCTCTTCGCTCTGCTTGCCGCAGTATCGCGTCCACAGGCAATCCTGACGCTGCCATTGGCGCACAAGGACATCATCCTCGCCATAGATACTTCGGGCAGCATGCGCGCCGCCGACGTCACACCGGACCGGCTCACCGCCGCAAAAAACGCCGCGCGGGCCTTCATCGAAAAATTGCCTTCACGCACCCGGGTTGGGATCGTATCAGTGGCCAGCAACGCAACACTAATCCAGTCCCCGACCAGTAACCGCGAAGACCTGATAAAGGCGATCGAGCGCGTGCAGCTGCAGCGTGGATCCGCGCTGGGCAGCGGTATCTACGTATCGCTCGCGACACTGCTCCCGGACGCCGGCATCAAAGTGGAACAACTGATACAGGGTTTCCCGGATTCCCGGATGTATTGGCCCCCCGGCTCCGAGCCTGATGCCGCCAGCAAAACGCCTAAACCGCCGCCCGGGTCCAACCGTTCGGCCGCGATGATTCTGCTCTCCGATGGCGAAAACAACTTCGGTCCCGAGCCTCTGGAGGCGGCGAATCTGGCCGCGGAACACGGCGTCCGCATCCATACCGTGGGAATCGGCAGCAGAGAAGGCATTGCACTCACGGTTGGTGGCTGGTCGATGCGCGTCAGCCTGGACGAAGAAACCCTGCGCAAGATCGCGGAAACCACGCTTGGAGAGTATTACACCGCCGGCTCCGCACAGGATTTGCAGCGCATCCATGAGCATCTCAGCGCGCGCATCGCCATCTCCCGCGCGAGCACGGTCGAAATCACGGCATTTTTTGTGGTGTTCGGCGCACTAATGCTGGCGATATCCGCACTCTGCTCGATGCTCTGGTTCAGCCGCGTGGCGTGATCAGGCATCCGCGCGCCTGTTTTCAGCGCTTCCGCCTTTAGCGGGCCAACCCCAAATATATCAACACCGTTTTCAGGCAATCGAATTCGATCTCGAGGGTATTTTTCAGCTTTGCCATCGATTTCTCCTCGGGGTACTGGCCAGTAGCTGCATTTCAGAATTCAGGCATTCAATTTTTATGTCCGATCTGCTGCGTGATTGTCAGCCAGCCTCGGCCACGGACTTGCGGTCGTGTGCGTCGCCCTCAATTTCAATGTGCTAATTAATGCTGAATACAGGAACCGGGATCGACGTATCACGCAATGACTGCAGTGCTGGCGCCCGTTTCCGGGGATTCTGCAACGGTAATTGCGTTACAAAAGAAAGACCCAGACCATCGAAAAATGGCCTGGGTCTTTGACTGACTGGCGCGGCCGGAGGGATTCGAACCCCCTACCCCTTGGTTCGTAGCCAAGTACTCTATCCAGATGAGCTACGGCCGCTTAAGGGGGCGGATTATAACAAAAACATTTGCGGCGGCCCAAGCGCATTTTTAGAGGCCTGCGCCCGTCGCTGTGCCGACCTTTGATAGCATGCAGCCCTAAAATCCGCTTGGAGCGACGGCATGAACATCGGCATTGCAGGCATCGGCAGGATGGGAGCGGCAATCGCCGAGCGGCTGCTCAAACATGGCCACCGTGTGAAGGTATGGAACCGTACCGCAGCCAAAGCCCGGGCGCTGGCGCCGCACGGCGCGCAGCTTGCCGAATCGCCGGGAAAACTCGCAGCATCCGCTGATATCGTCCTGTCGATACTCACCGATGCCGCAGCGATCGAAGCCACCTATGACGCCACGGATGGCCTGCTTTCCGGCGACATCCGCGGAAAGCTGTTCGTCGAAATGAGTACGGTGCGCCCCGAAACCGAGCGTGAGCTTGCTGGACGCATCCGGGCCAGAGGCGCAGCGATGATCGACTGCCCCGTCGGCGGCACCACCGGACCCGCACGCGAAGGAAAACTGCTGGGCTTCGTCGGTGGCGAAACCGCGGACCTCGAACGTGCGCGCCCGCTGCTGGAGCTGCTCTGCCGCCGCATCGAACATGTCGGCCCCGTCGGCGCAGGGGCCAGCCTCAAGCTGGCGATCAACTTGCCGCTACTGGTGTACTGGCAGGCGGTCGGCGAGGCACTCGCTCTATGCCAGCCGCTGGGTCTGGAGCCGGAGCGTCTCATCAGCATCTTTGCCGACAGCTCGGGCGGGCCGAACGTGCTTAAAACCCGCGGCGCCATGCTCGCCGACGCGATGCGCGGCAAGCCGCCGGCGAACACCACCTTCAACATCGACTCCATCCGCAAGGACATGGCGACCATGCTCGAGGAAGCACGCGCACTCGGCTACGACAGCTTGCCGGTCACAATGCGCGCGCTGGAGTGCTTCGACGAGGCTGCGCACGAAGGGCTTGGCGATGGGGACGCCGTGATGCTCCCGATGGCCTGGCTGAAATCAGGTCAACGCTGAGCAGCGCCTATTCTGCCTTCATCCTGCGCTCGCGGATCACGCGCTCAAATTTTTTCAGTTCGCTCTCGAGATGTGCAGCCGTCTGTTCCGGCGTGGTACCGATCGCGTCAATGCCCTCACCGGCGAAACGGCTGGCCAGATCCGGTGACTTGATCGCGGCATTGAAATGCTGGTTGAGCAGGTTTACGATTTCGCGCGGCGTGCCTTTGGGTGCTGCGACAACGAACCAGGCGGCGAACTCATATCCCGGCAGAACGCTGGCAATCGTCGGCACACCGGGCAGCGCGGCCACCGGCGTCAGGCTGGTCACGCCCAGCGCGCGCAGGCGTCCCGATTTCACAAACCCGGTGGCTCCGGCAACGCCTGAGAAGGACACACCGACCTCGCCGCTCAGCGCCGCGGTCAGTGCCGGACCGCCGCCCTTGTACTGCACCACAGCGATTTCGGTCTTCGCAAGATAATTGAACAGTTCGCCAGCAATATGCGGATTGGTACCGGTGCCGGCCCCACCGTAATTCAACATGCCGGGGCGGGACCTGGCCAGATTGATCAGTTCCTTCACTGATCGTGCTGGCACCGAGGGATGCACGCTGACAAAGGATGGTGTCGATGCAATGTTCGAAACCGGCTCGAAATCGTTGAGAACGTTGTACGAAATCTTGCTGTACATCAGCGTATTGGTGACCAGCGGCGTAGTGTTGATCAGCAGCGTGTAGCCGTCAGGCTTGGACTGAGCAACGAAGCCGGTGCCGATGATGCCCGAGGCGCCGACACGATTCTCGATGATCACCTGCTGGCCGAGCAGCTTGGCGGCCAGCGGACCGACCAGACGCGCCACGACATCGACCGTTCCGCCCGGCGGAAACGGAGCCACCACCCTAATCGGCCGATCCGGATATTTTGCGGTCTGCGCATGCGCCGCTTGAGCCGCAACCAAGGCCAGCGGCATGATTGCCGCACACCATTTGCCTGTCATGACTCCCCTCCCCCGGTGAGTTTTGTAGCCGGCATGATACCGTCGCAGACGCCGCGAGTCAGCGCCGGTTGGCCTCTGCCCCGCCCTGCCACAGATGCCGGCGCCAAACCCAGCCGATCAGCACGATGACCGCAATGCCGAACACGCAGTACAGGCTCGCCATCGCGGAATAGCCCCAGGCGGCAATCAGTGGACCGGCGAGCAGGAGACCCGGCAGATTGCCATAGATGGCCATTATCCTGATACCCATGATGCGCCCCCTGTAGCGCTCGTCCGAAGTGCGCAGCAGCAGCGCATTGATGGGGATGAGCCCCATGGTCTGCATCATGCCGCCGAAGACCAGCACAGGAATACCCGCAGCCGGATGGGTGGTCTGCGCAAACACCAGCAATGCAGCGAGCCATGCCGCACCGAAACCGAGCATCGCCCGCGCGGGGGGGAACGACCCGCCATACCGCGCCATGATGATCGACCCGACCAGCGCTCCGGATGCTGCCGCAGCGACCATCGTGCCGAGCGTGGTCTGATCGGCACCATAGACTTCTTTCGCCACATAGGGCATCAGCCCGTTGAACAGCGGAAATGCCGTGAGGTTCAGCAGAAACGCAAACAGCATCGTCGCCCGCAGCTGCGGCGCGCGCCAGACGTAAGCCGCCCCCTCGCGCAGTTCCCGCCATGGAGACGTGACCGCTTTTGCAGCAGGAGCCAGCCGCCCTCTTCTTCCCTCGCTGCCAGCCTGCCAGGTCAGCACGAGGCTGATCACGTAGAAGACGACGACCGCAGCATATGCCATGGCCATACCGAGGACCGCAACCAGGCCGGCGCCGGTCAAGGCGCCGGCGATCCGCGCCGAATCCTGGGTGGTGCGCTGGATGCTCATGGCACCCATCAGCTGCGCCGGCGGCATGCTTTCTCCGACCAGCGCAGTGCGCATGCCGATATCGGATGGGCGCACCAGCCCGAGCAACGCAGCAATTACCAGGACTACGGCCGGCGTCACCGCGTCGAGAAAAGCGAGGGTCATCAGCACAGAGGCCAGCACCGCGTAGAAGGCGCGCATCGCACACAGCACGTTGCGGTGTCCGACGCGATCCCCCATCACACCGAACATCGGCGACAGCAGCGTGCCGATGTACTGCAGCGACGCAAAAATCGTCAGCATCAGCACAGACTTCGTCTCGACCAGCACGTACCAGCCGAGGATCAGCATTTCCATCTCCAATGCCCAGGACGTGGCAAGGTCGGCAGGCCATTGGAAACGAAAGCTGCGCACGCGGAACGGTGCCAGCGCCGACACCCGCAAAGCGTTGCTCATTGCGTCAGTCCAGGAGCATCAGCCAGTCGACTGCGGTGGCGCCCTGCAGTCCGGCGAGCACCGGGTTGAGGTCCAGTTCCGCCAGCCGCGGACCCGCGGCCGCGCCAAAGCAGGACACTGCACTGATCATCTGCGCCAGCGCCTGCCGGTCCACCGCCGGCCTGCCGCGCACGCCATCGAGCAGCACCCGGCTCTTCAGTTCGTCAAGCATGCGCAGCGCCTCGGCTTCGGTCACCGGCGCGGCGCGGAATACCACGTCCTTGAATACTTCGATCAGCACGCCCCCCAGCCCCACCATCACCACTGGGCCGAAGGTCGGGTCGCGCTTGAGACCGATCACCAGTTCCACCTCGCCCTGTGCCATCGCCTGCACCAGCACGCCGGCGATGCGGGCGTCGGACTTGTAGGCGCTGGCGTTAGCGAGGAGCTTGGCATGGGCCGCGCGCACCGCCGCAGCATCCTTCAGATTCAGTGCCACACCCTGCGCCTCGGTTTTGTGCAGGATGTCCGGCGACTCGATTTTCAGCACCACCGGATAGCCCAGCGATTCGGCTGCGGCAACGGCTGCGTCGGCTGAGGTCGCCAGTTTTGCCGCAGCGGTTATTACGCCGTAGGACTGCAGCAAGGCCTGGCCTTCAAGGCTGCCGACGGCGCAGCCGGCAGCAGGCAAGACCGGCGCCGGCAGCTGCAGCGCGGTGCGTGCCGGCGCGTCAGCCAGCCAGTGGCGCCGCGCTTCGGCGTAACGCACCAGCGCCGCCAGCGCATCCACCGCGGGTTCGGCACCCCGCAGCACAGGAATACCCGCCGCGCGCAGTTGCCGCAACGCTTCCTCCGGTGCCGCCACCCAGCAAACTACCCAGGGCTTTTTTACTATCTCATTGATTTTATTGAATATTTTTTGCAGCCGATCAACGTGCGCATCCATCAACTGCAGCCACACGACGCCGACATGCACCGCTGGATCATCCATGACTATGCGTACGCTGTTGAGCAGCAGTTCGGGATCCGCAACAAACTGGCCCGTGACGTCCACTGGATTGCCCGTGGTGCCGAATCCAGGGATCACCGCAGCCAATGCCGCGCGTGTCTCTGCGGACAGAAGCGCCACCTGTAACCCGGTTTCTTCGGCACGGTCGGCCATCAGCACACCGGCGCCGCCCGACTGGGTAACGATGCCGAGTCCCCTGCCCTCCGGAAGCGCGCAACGGCCGAGTACCTCGACCATGTCCAGCATGTGCTCCTCGTTTCGCGCGCGAGTCACTCCCAGTCCGCGAATCACGCCGTCGAATATGGTATCGGTGCCGGCCAGTGCACCCGTATGTGAGGCAGCCGCCCGAGCGCCGGCCGCCGTGCGCCCGACCTTGGTGAGCGCCAGCGGTTTGCCCAATGCCAGAGCATGCGCCGCCAGTGCGTGCAGGCCCCGGCCATCGCGCACGCCTTCGAGATATCCGGCGCCGACGCGAATGCGCACATCGTCGAGCACGGCGTGCATCATCTGCACGAAATCCACGTCGCACTCGTTGCCGGTATTGATGAAATATCCCAGGCCGAGGGAGCGCCGTCGTGCCAGCGCAGCAATCGCCGTGCCGAAGGCGCCGGACTGGGTGACGAAGCCGACGGGACCCGCCGGCGTATCGCCCTCGGCGAACTGGCCGAAAGTCGCAACGACCTTGTCGAAGGCGTTGATCAGACCCAGGCAGTTCGGGCCGCATAGCCGCATGCCCGACTGCCGCGCAATCCCGGTCAACCTCTCCTCGAGCGCACGTCCTGAATCACCCATTTCCGCAAAGCCGGAACTGAAAATCACCGCGCTGCGTCCGCCCCGTGCCGCCAGTTCCTGAAGTGCCGGCAAAACTTGCAGGGCCGGAACGGCAATTACCGCAAGGTCCGGCACCTCCGGCAATGCAGCGACGTCGGGGTAGCAGCGCAATCCGGCGATGGCTTCATATTTCGGATTGACCGGAAAAATCTTCCCGTCATAACCCTTTTCCAGCAGAAACCGCAGTGTGCGGCCATTGACCTTGTTGAGATCGGCAGAAGCGCCCAATATGGCGATCGACCGCGGACTGAGCAGCGATTGGAGTTCGTTCATGGTTTCCGTGGACGGGATACTTGGGATCGAAGCGCGCGCAGCAGTAGCGCCGTTTTTTCAGGATTACACCACACAAGCGCAGCCTATTCCCGGCCGGCTTTGCCGCAAGGAATGCCCTCAGCCCCCGCGCTCCAGCCAGCGCCTGTCCTTTTCGAGTTTGATCAGATCCCGCAGGCTGGTGGCTCCACTCTGCCGCGCGCGCGCAAGCACGGCCTGCAGCAGTTGCGCCGTAGCCAGCGCATCGGCGAGCGCATTGTGCCGGGATTCGTTGACAATCCCGAGGCGGGCGGTCCATGCGTCGAGTCCGCGCGGCAGCTCCTCTTCGTTTCGCTCCAGCAATGCCGGGGCCAGCATGGCCAGGTCGAGCCAGACATTGCCGGGTACCCAGCCGATAGCCGCGCGCGCTGCGCGCTCAATCATGACGCGGTCGAAAGCGGCATGGAAAGCAATAAGCGGTGCGCTCCCGGCGTAATTCAGAAAACTCAACATCGCCGTCGCCGGCTCCACCCCCGAACGCTGCGCGTTACCGCCGATGCCATGGACAAGGATATTGCCGGGCAGGCTCGCCTCGGGCTGACGGAACAGCACCTCGAAACCCGAGGTCAGGGGAATTCTGCCACCCACAACTTCGACTGCGCCGATGGAAATCAGCCGGTCGTGAAAAGGATCAAGTCCCGAGGTCTCGACATCCACCACAACCCAGCGTAGTTCTTCCAGCGGAGCAGTCACGGGCACCACTGGCCATGCGCGACAGATGGACAGCAGCTTCTGCTGCTCCGGGGCGAGCACGGCGTGTTTCTTGAACAGGTTCCCCAGCCAGTTCACGGCAGGCACCTCACAAACGGTAGTCCAGTGCCAGCCTGCTTTGCAGCTTGCGCGCCTGGCGCAGGCTTTCCTTTAGGATGCGCCGGTCCACTTCGTTAAGGCGGTCCGGCCGGATACGGTTGACTCCTGACGAGGTCGACTCCATGTTGGTCTGTGCGCGCAAGCGCAAGCCCTGAAGAAAAAAGAAGCCTTCGACGATGGCAGCAATTTCCGCAGGCGGAATGTTCAGCGCAGTCCCGGCCTGGCGCAGGCGCTGCGCGGTGCTGGTATGGGCCACGCCGGCCGCCAGTGCCAGCACACGTGCGGCATCTGCAAACAGCCGCGCCCCGGACTTCTTCAGGTCGATGGTACCGCGGGACTCTGCGCTGTCGTCAGTCACGAAGTCACTGATCAGCCCCAGTGGCGGTGGTGTTTCCAGGGCGTACTGCGCGAGCTGGCGCTGGAAACGGCTGTTGTTCCGGGTCAGATCCAGCAGATGGTCACGTAGCGCCTGGGCCAGCCTCTCCTCGCCGTGCAGCGGCCGGAAATCGAAAAAAATCACGGCGTGAAGCAGTGCCTGCGGATCGGTATCCGCAATCCAATGTCCAAACTGCCGGCGCCACTCGTCCAGGCTCAGGCACCACTGCGGATTGCCGGCCATGATGTTGCCCTTGCATAGCGGGAAACCGCAGGCATCTAGCCCGCTGTTGACAGCCTGCGCGAACGGCAACAGTCGTTGCCTCAGGGCATCGTGAGAATCCTCACCTTCGAATGCAAGGCCGTTGTCCTGGTCCGTGCTGATAGTCTGCTCGTAACGCCCCTCGCTCCCGAAAGCAAGCCAGCACCAGCGGATTCCGGAGAGATCGAAGCGCTGTGCTTCGATTTCCAGAATGCGGCGGGTCAATGCATCGTTGAGCGTCGAAATGATCAGTGTCAGCTGTTCCGCAGCCACGCCCTGTCCGAGCAGGCTGAGCACCAGCCGGCGGATGTCAGCAGCTGCCTGGCGCAACTCATCCACCGAGACCGCATCGGCGACCGTACGATGGATGGCGTGTACGCTGACGCGCTGCAATGCAAAAAGATCCCGTTCGGTGACCACGCCGATGATCATTGCACCGTCATGCACCGGAACATGCCGGATGCCACGCTTTGCAATCAGCAGCGCCGCCTCCCATGCGCTGGCTTCCGCGGGCAATGTCAGCGGATCCGGCGTCATAAGCTCGGCGATCGGACGCGCGAGATCGCATTTTTCGAGCGCAATGCGGTCCAGCACATCATGGCGCGTAAAGATGCCGCACAGGCGCCCTGAGTCGTCGACCACCAGCATCGAGCCGATCTTGCGGGCCTGCATGATCCTCAACACTTCGCCAACCGGAGTCTGTGGCAGGCAGGTCACCGCGCCGCGTCCGATCAGCGACCCAAGCGGCCGGCTCATCGCCTGCTGTTCGCCTGCCGCGCTGGAGTTCATCCGGATCAGACGCCGTGATTCGCGCAGCATGCTCGCGAGATAACGCGTTGCAAACGCCGCGAAGACGGGACTGCGGTCCAGCAACTCAGGAAAGTGCGAGGCAGACAGCTCATAGCAGAAAGTGTCTGCCGTTGCCCGGTACGGCGAAGTGACCGCCCTTTTCTCGAGCAAGGCACCCACCGAGAAGCATTCGCCCGCCCCCAGGTTCAATGCCCGCGCCTGCTCTCCCTGAATGCCGGAAGACGGCAGAACCTGCACGCTGCCGCGCTGGATGATGTAGAACGTTTCTGGAATTCCCTGCGCCGGATCGAGGATCACTGCGCCTTCGGCGTGATAACCGAGTTGGAGGTGGCTCACGAGGAAGTCCAGGACCTCCTCCTCCATGTTTGCAAACGGCAGGTGGGTGCGGAGGAAGCGCAGCGCAGCTGCGGCCGCTCCGCTGCCCTCTACGCCCTGTGCAGTAAGCTCCACCACCCGCCCACGTCAGCGCACGACGAGCACCGGAATCTTGCTGTGCGTCAGCACCTTGACTGTTTCGCTGCCGAGCAGCAGCCCGGCCAATCCGCGGCGACCGTGCGAAGCCATGACAATGACATCGCACTTGTGTTTGCGTGCCACGGCAATGATCTGTTGATAGGGTAAATCGCCACCCACCGTGACAACGTCAGCTTTCAAACCGCTCTTCGCGGCTTTCTGCTGCAGCTTGCCCAGCAAGCCTGCAGCACGCGCAGCGACTTCCTTCTCGTACCGCCCCTTCAACTGCGCACTGACCGGTATCGCGAAACTTTCGTCTGCTGCCATGCGGAACTCCGGCACCACACTGAGCAGTGTGATCCGCGCACCCAGCGCTTTCGCCAAACCGAAGCCCTTGATCACCGCCTTGTCAGCCAGCGCGGAACCATCAGTCGGCAGCAATATATGCTTGAACATGCCATCTCTCCTGTTTGATTGGAGCGGCGACAGAATTCTGGTGCCTTTTCCGCCCTTTTTGAAGGATAGCACGCGCGTACCACGCTAACTTGATCCCCGTCAATGCCGGCGCTATGGAGTAGTGCCTTGAAAGCGGATTTTGAAACCACCGCACACCGGAGCAGCAGGATCAATGGGACTTATTGGCCAAGTGTGGTGGCAAAGGCAGGGCAACGACCTCGATGCCTTCGTCGCGGAGCGACTCAACCTCGACGGGAGAGGCGGAGCCGCGGATCTGGCGTTCCGGCGATTCCCGGTAGTGGATCTTGCGTGCCTCTTCCGGGAATGCGCTGCCGACATCTTCGGTATTCTCGACGATGTGGGTGATCAGCTTGAGCAGCCGCGCAGAATCGAAATTTGCATACTGCGGCGGACTCTCAGGGGCTGTGGAATCCTGCGGCATCCGCGCCGAACGTCCGGTATTGACGCGCGCCGCAGTCACCAGGCGATTGATGCTGGTGTTGCCGCAAAGGGGACAGCTCAGAAGCTGTCCGTCGCGCTGGCGTTCGAACTCCGCAGTCGATGCGAACCAGCCTTCGAAGCGGTGCGAATTTTCGCAGCCGAGGTCGAACACGATCATGAGCAGGCCCGGTAAATGCACATTTTGTTGTGCGGGGTGGTGGGCGAGGCCGGACTTGAACCGGCATGGCTTGCGCCGAGGGATTTTAAGTCCCTTGTGTATACCAATTTCACCACTCGCCCCTTGAGATGCTCGAATCCGGGACCGGGCCTCGCTGCAATTTGGCAAACGCCGCAAGTCTGGAGGCGGGGGTCGGAATCGAACCGGCGTACACGGCTTTGCAGGCCGCTGCATGACCACTCTGCCACCCCGCCGCTGGAACTAAAAGGGGAAAACGGCTGGATGCTGTTTCAACCGTTTTCCCCCGTGTAATCTGGAGCGGGAAAGGAGGCTCGAACTCCCGACCTCAACCTTGGCAAGGTTGCGCTCTACCAGCTGAGCTATTCCCGCAGTGCTGCTACAAGGCGCGAATTATAGAGCAAGCCGAGTTGACGCTGCAAGCCGCTACCCCCGCGCCCTGGCGGCCTGCCAGGCCATCCGCAGGTAGTACCCCATGGAAATCAGGGTCAACAAGGCTGCCGCCCAAATCAGCCAGGTGCCCCAGTAATTCGGGTCAAAACCGCCGATCCGGTCATGGTAAAGCAGCATCGGAATGGCGATCATCTGCGCAGCAGTCTTGATCTTGCCGACCATCGACACGGCGACGCTCCGCCCCTCCCCGATCGAGGCCATCCATTCACGCAAGGCCGATATCGCGATTTCGCGACCGATGATGACCAGCGCAATTACGGCGTCGATGCGCCCGAGTTGCACAAGCACAACCAGGGCCGCGGCGACCATCAGCTTGTCGGCCACCGGGTCAAGGAACGCGCCGAAAGCCGAGGTTTGGTTAAGGCGACGCGCCAGCCAGCCGTCCAGCCAGTCAGTTATGGCAGCGGCGGTGAATATGACGGTCGCAACGAGATTCTGCGTGGCATGGGACATCCAGCTCTGCTCGAAATAAAAAACACCGACAAACATCGGAATCATCAGGATCCGCAACCATGTCAGCACATTGGGCCAGTTCATTTGCATGTCAGTCCGCTCAGTTACCCGCTAATGCAGTTCCGCATAAATCCGCTCCGCCAGTGCACGACTGATACCCTCGACTTCGGCCAGCTCCTCGACGCCCGCGGCTACCAGACCACGTATCCCGCCGAAGCGGGCCAGCAGGCGCTGCCGCCGCCTGCTGCCGATGCCGGGGATGCCCTCCAGCGGCGAAGTATTGCGCGCCCGGCTGCGGCGCGCACGATGTCCCTCGATCGCGAAGCGATGTGCCTCGTCCCTGATTTGCTGGATCAGGTGTAATCCAGGGGCATCCGGAGCGAGGTCAAGAGGCTGTTTGCGCCCCGGCATAAGCAGCTGTTCCATGCCGGGCTTGCGGGTAACGCCTTTGGCCACACCGAGCAGCGGCATGTCGCCCAAACCCAGTTCCGCGAATACCTCCACGGCAACACCCAACTGCCCCTCTCCGCCATCTATCATCACCAGATCAGGCATCTTGCCCTCGCCCGAAGCGACCCTGCGATAACGCCTGGTCAGGGCTTCGCGCATTGCGGCATAGTCGTCACCCGGCCCTGCTTCCCGTATGTTGAAGCGCCGGTATTCCCCGTTCTGCATTGCGCCCCGATCGTAGACCACGCAAGATGCCACTGTAGCCTCGCCCTGGGTATGGCTGATATCGAAACACTCGATGCGCCTGAGCGAATCCTGAAGCCCCAGAGCCTGCTGCAGTGCCTGCAACCTGCCAGCGTCGCCCAGCTGACGGGCATGGCGCTCAGCAGCCGCAAGCCCGGCATTTTTTTTAGCCATCTGCAGCCACACCCTGCGGTCGCCGATCGGGTTGGTGGTGATCTGCACGCGTCGCCCCGCCCGTTGCGACAGCATGTCCTGAAGTCCCTCGACGGCCACCGGTTCGCCGACAATGACCAGAGGCGGAACCGGATGCATCAGGTAGTGCTGTGCCAGGAAGGCCTCAATCACCTGCTGCGGCTCAGCGCCATCGGCATTCTGCGGAAAGAAATTCTTGTCACCCAGATGATGGCCGCCACGAATCATCGTGAGATTGACGCAGCAGCCCGCGCCCTCCGAGCCAAGTGCAATGACATCGGCGTCGCGCCCTGAGCCGTCACTGACATACTGCCGCTCGCGCACCTTGTGCAGTGCGCTGATTTGGTCGCGGTAGAAAGCAGCCTCCTCGTAGCGCAGTTCTGCAGCAGCATCCGCCATGCGCAGGTCAAGCCGCTCGAACACCGCATCCTCCTCGCCGGCAAGGAAGAGTTCGGCGCTGCGCACGTCTTCAGCGTAGGCAGCTTCGCTGACAAGCCCGACGCAAGGCGCAGTACAGCGGTGAATCTGATGTAACAGACAGGGCCGAGAACGGTGAGTGAACACGCTGTCCTCGCAGGTGCGCAAGCGAAACACCTTCTGCAGCATTTGCATGCTTTCGCGCACGGCACCCGCATTCGGGAAAGGCCCGAAATGCCGGTTGCGGCGATCGGGACTGCCGCGAAAAAAACCGAGGCGCGGGAACGCGTGGCCGCTGAGCATCAGGTACGGATAGGACTTGTCATCGCGGAACAGGATGTTGTAGCGCGGGGACAACGACTTGATCAGGTTGTTCTCAAGCAGAAGCGCCTCCGACTCGGAACGAGTGACCGTGGTTTCTATACCGCCGATCTGCGCCACCATCAGCCGGATACGCGGCGAAAGCGTCTCGGCGCGCTGGAAGTACGAAGTCACCCGCTTGCGCAGGTCAATTGCCTTGCCGACATAGAGCACATCGCCGTTCCGCCCGATCATCCGGTAGACGCCGGGCAGATGTGGCAGCCGCGATGCGATGTCCAGCGGGGTCATTTATCGCGCCCGTCGAGATACTGTCGTATGCCGGCGAAAATGCCGTGGAACATTTCAGGCGTCAGCCGTCGGGTCTGGGTGTTGTAACGGCTGCAATGGTAACTGTCGAACAGCCTCAGACCAGATTGAATATCGTGGACCGCGCCGTGCGCAAACGGGAACTCCGCAACTTTACGGTCCAGCGCACGCAGCACAGCCTGGTGGGCGACCGTACCCAGCGCCAGCACCGCTGGCGGAGCGGGATCCCGCAATTCAGCCCGCAGATAGACGTTGCAGGTCTTGATCTCGACGGGCAGCGGCTTGTTGGCGGGCGGCAGGCATTTGACCGCGTTCGTGATGCGGCAGCCCTTCAGAACCAGACCGTCGTCCGGCGCAAGCGCTTCGGCCTGGCTGCCGAAGCCGAAGCGATGCAGCGTGTCATAAAGCAGGATCCCCGCATGGTCCCCGGTGAATGGCCTGCCTGTGCGGTTAGCGCCATGCATGCCCGGAGCCAGTCCAACAATCAGCAGGCCGGGATGTGGATCGCCGAAAGGCGGCACCGGGCACGCATGATAGTTTGGATGAGTTCTTCGCACATCAGCCAGATGCGCGGATAACCTGGGACAGAGCAGGCAATCCGCCGAAAACGTCAGGTCGGGTTCGCATCTTCGCGCCACTGCAACACCCATGGCTCAGAACTGCGGGAAAAAACGGGAAAGGCGGCAGCACTCGCCGGTCATGCCGCCATCCTGTCGATCCGGGCAACCGCCGCACAGGCCTCGGCGTAGCGGGTATTTTCACCTAGGCTTAGCGCATCCAATGCCCTGGCATGGAGACGAATGTTACCCAGACGCCGGCTCGTCGTCGCTGACATGTCGTGCCGCAATCCATCGAGCAGCCGATCGGCCGAATCCGGCGCATTGCACACAAGCACCATGTCACAGCCGGCGCCCAGCGCGGCCTGCGCGCGCTCCACCACGCCACCAGCGACGCTTGCACCTTCCATGCTGAGATCATCACTGAAAATCACGCCGTCGAAGCCGAGTTCCCTGCGCAGGATCTGCTGCAGCCATATGCTCGAGAATCCGGCGGGAGCGGCATCAACGGCGGGATAAATCACATGCGCAGGCATTACGCCTCCCATCCCTGCGGCAGCGAGGCTTGCAAAGGGCTGGAGATCTTCGCTGCGGATTGCATCGAGCCCGCGGTCATCGACAGGAATTTCGTGGTGCGAATCCGCCCGGACATGGCCATGCCCGGGAAAATGCTTGCCCACCGCAGTCATGCCACCCGCATTGAGTCCTTCCATGAGACCTGTTGCGAGATCGGCAATGGCCAACGGGTCTGAATGAAAGGCACGGTCGCCTATCACGCCACTGTTGCCATGATCCACATCAAGTACCGGCGTGAACGACAGATCGACGCCCCGCGCGCACAGCTCAGCAGCGAGGACATATCCGGCCGAACACGCTAGAGAAATCGCAGCATCGCGGTCGCGGTCCCAGATGACACCCAGCTTGCGCATCGGCGGAATCCAGGTAAACCCTTCGCGAAATCGCTGCACCCGCCCGCCTTCGTGATCAACAGCGATGATCAGGGGTTCATCGCGCAGCCCGTGGATTTCCGCGGTCAGCGACGCGAGCTGGGCGCAGGACTCGAAATTGCGCGAAAACAGAATGACGCCACCGGTCAGCGGATGCAACAGACGCTGCCGGTCGTCTCCGGTGAGTTCGGTACCTGCAACATCCAGCATTACCGGTCCGAGTGGCAGGGCTTTGTACATGGCAATCCGTTCAGGTTTCAAGAACTACGCAGGCGCAGGCCAGGTTCGATTCATCGCTGATGGTCAGGTGGTGCCCGGTGATACCGCGTTGCCGCACCAGGGCCGCGAGCGGTTCACTGAAGGCAAATCCTGGTTTGCCGGCACTGTTCTGGACTACGCTGATGCACTGCAGGGTGACGGGATAACGGAACCCAGTGCCCATTGCTTTCGAAAACGCCTCTTTCGCAGCAAATCGGTTGGCCAGATACAGCACTTGCTGCTTCGTTGCCGCGTAACGCTGCTGTTCAACCGGGGTCAGCACGCGGTCGACAAATCGTGATCCGTACTTCTCCAGCAATCGCGCAACGCGTTGCGGCTGTATGACGTCGATGCCAATACCGTAAATCAAGTCTGCCCCCCGATGGCCTGCAGGTATCCCCGCACCGCGAACGCGAGACCCATTTCCAGCGCATCGGCAACCAGCGCGTGCCCGATCGACACCTCGGCCACACCCGGGACTGCCCTGAGAAACGGCCCGAGGTTCTGTCGATTCAGGTCGTGACCGGCATTGACAGCCAGTCCCGCCGATTGCGCGCTTCTGGCCGCAGCCGTGTAACGGACAAGCGTTTCCGGTCCCGCCGGCGTACCGAAGGCTGCAGCATAGGGCTCGGTGTACAGTTCGACGCAATCTGCACCCGTGGCTGCGGCGGCAGTCATTGCCGCCGAATCCGGATCCATGAAAAGGCTGACCCGGATGCCCGCAGCCTTCAGTTCGGAAACCACCGACCGCAGTCTTGCGCCATCCCGGGCAAGGTCCCAGCCCTGATCCGAGGTAAAGGCGCCCGGAGGATCCGGAACCAGTGTGCATTGCTGCGGCCTGACGGCACGCGCCAACTCAATCAGGGGTGCTTCAAAGGGATTGCCTTCAATGTTGAATTCCGCCCCAGTCCTGGCGCGCAGCAATTCAGCCAGTTCCTGCACATCGCTGCCGCGGATGTGGCGTGCGTCGGGGCGCGGATGCACTGTGATGCCGTGCGCGCCGGCATCCAGCGCGATTGTCGCAGCGCGCAGTACGCTGGGGATGCCGAGGTTGCGCGAATTGCGCAGCAACGCGACCTTGTTGACGTTGACGCTGAGCCGGGTCATGACATCGGAATATAATCTGGTCGTAATATTTCTTCGAGCTGCAGCCAGCACCACTAGAACTGCTGCAGGTCGCGCAGCAACTGACGCGTGTGCAGCGACTGCGTACCCAGGCAGTGGTTGATCAGCGCGCGCATAAGCGTCTTGCTCTGCTGCAGCGTCCGCGCATCGGTATAGCGGTCTTCGGCCATGTCGATCAGCGTCTGCCCCGCCAATTCTACGCCGCTTTGTCCCTCGCACTCAGCGACTGGAAGCGGTCCGCGCTCGGGCAGATAGCGGTATTCGCCATCGGCACGGATCAGCGCGCCGGCACCGGCCTCACGCTCCAGCACCAGGCCATAACCCAGCTCGCGCAGCAGTACGCGCTCGAAACGGCGCAGCACCGTCGCATGATCAGTGGCGCCAGCCAGCTGCGCCAGTGCCGCGGCATAGGCCTCGAACAGGTGTTCGTGCGGATCTTCGCGCGGCAGCAACTTGAGCAATAGCTCGTTCAGGTAGAAACCGCAGATCAGGCTGAGCCCGCGCAAGGGCGAATAACCCCCGCTCCACTCCGCCTTGTGCAGGGTTTTCAGTTCGGACTTGCCTGACCAACCCACCAGCAAGGGCTGAAAAGCCATCAGCACGCCGCGCAATGCCGAGCGAGGCCGTCGCGCTCCGCGCGCGATGACCGCTACCCTGCCCAAGTCACGCGTGTACAGTTCCGCGATCAAGCTGGTCTCGCGATACGAGTAGGTGTGCAGGAGATAAGCCGACTGTCCGTCCCGCCGCGCCTTTTCAGCCATGCCGTGTGTGTTTCCGTCTGCGGCTGGCAGCGGACTTTCGATAAATCCATAACATATTGTTTTTATTGATAATTTACTCTATTCCGGAGCGTCGCAGAACCCCCGGATCGTCAGCCCAGCCGGATTTCACTTTGACCCAGACTTCCAGAAATACCTTGCCGCCGAACAACCTCTCCATATCCGCCCGCGCCTGGCTCGCGATGTCTTTCAGCTTGGCGCCGCCCTTGCCGATGACAATTCCCTTGTGCCCCGGCTTGTCGACGATGATGCCGGCATGAATCCGCCGCAAGCCATTCACCGTCTCGAACTTCTCGATTTCGACCAGTGCCGAATACGGCAACTCCTCGCCGAGAAACCTGAACAGTTTCTCCCGCAGCAGTTCCGCAGCCAAGGTGCGCTCGCTGGCCGTGGTGATCTCGTCCTCTGCGTACTGCGCTTCCTGCTCGGGCAGCAGGGCTTGCAGGGCGGTCAGCAGGTCCTCGGTTCCGAGGCCGGTTTTCGCCGACACCGGAACTATCGCCGCCGGCTGAGCCAGCGCATGGATCTCCAGCATCAGCGGCAGCAGTTCGTTCTTGTTGCCCACGCCATCAATTTTGTTCAGCGCAACCACGAACGGCGTTTCCGGACGCAGCAATCCGAATACCGCCTTGTCCTCTGCCGTGAGGCGCGGCGGCTCCACAACCCAGACCACGGCATCGACATCCGACACGCTGCGCGACACACTGCGGTTCATCAACCGGTTCATCGCACTCCCGTGGCGGGTCTGGAAGCCCGGCGTATCGACAAAGACATACTGCACATCCGGCCGGGTAACGATCCCGATGATCCGCTGCCGCGTAGTCTGCGGACGCTTCGAAGTAATGCTTATTTTCTGCCCTACCATGCGGTTGAGCAGCGTGGATTTACCGACGTTCGGCCGGCCGATGATGGCCAGATGGCCGGCACGGTGCGCACCTTTGCTCACAATGCCTCCACCAGCAACATCGCTTTGCCGGCAGCATCCTGCTCGGCGGTGCGCCGGCTGCCGCCGCGGCCTTCCGTGCGGATGCCCAGTTCCTCGATAATGCATTGCACATCGAAGGATTGCGCGTGCGCCTGCCCCCGGGTACCTAGCAGGGTATAAACGGGAAGTGGCAGCCCCCTGCCCTGCGCAAACTCCTGCAGCCGTGTCTTTGCATCCTTGCCACTGGCCCGCGGATTAATTTCCGACAGACTGCGCTTGAACAGGGTGCGCACGACCTGCTGCGCCGCAGGGAATCCGCCATCAAGCACGGCCGCGCCGATGATCGCCTCGATCCCGTCCGCAAGTATGGAGGGCCGCGAAGCGCCCCCGCTCCTCAATTCCCCCTCGCCGAGGAGCAGTTGTTCCCCCAGACCGATGCTGCTTGCGATTCCCTGCAGGGACTGCTGATTTACCAGATTGGCGCGGATGCGGGAAAGCTCGCCTTCGGTCAACTGCGGGAACCGTTCAAACAACTCCAGTGCAACCAGGCAATTGAGGACACTGTCCCCGAGATACTCGAGGCGCTCATTGTGGTCCGCGCCGAACGAACGATGCGTCAGTGCGCGCTGCAGCACTGAAGGATCACGGAAGGCATAGCCTATCCTGCCGCCGATCAGGCTTGGGTCCACGAGGGGCGAAAAAGCCAAGGCATCGCTAGGGCTTGGAGGTCGGCCGGAATTCCATCAGCGCGCTGAGGTTGCCGAACAGGGGCACGCGCACGGAGTATTCGGCACTGAGGAGGATGCCATCACCGTCTTTCTCGATCTGCACGTCATCGTAGGTAATGGCCTTGATGTTGTCCACGCCTGCACGCGCATTGAATGCGCTGTTGAATTCACCGCGCGTGGCATTCTTCAGGGACGGTTCGTTGGCCATTGCACGAAAAATTTTCTGAATGGTGCTGTACTCCATGTAGGCGGGGCCAATCTTGAAGCCCAGCAGCAGGGCCGAGATCAGCAGGACCGCAAAAACCAGAAAGCCGGTGATGGTGATGCCACGCTGCGAATTCATTGATGCCTCCCAAGTAGTCAATTGATCGACTGCCCGATGCGTTTGAAATTATCGAAATTCCACCAGATCAGAAATGCCTTGCCGACGATGTTGCGCTCCGGCACGAATCCCCAGTAACGGCTGTCGCTGCTGCTGTCCCGGTTGTCGCCCATCAGGAAATAATGCCCTTCCGGCACCTTGCAACGGAAACCCGACTCATTGTACGCACAATTGTCGCGGTAGGGAAAGCGCTGCACCCCTCCCAGATGCACTGGCGGTATGTCCTGCTGCAGCAACACGGCATGTGAATGCTCGCCAAGCTGCTCCACGAAGCGCTTGGCCGAAACAAAGTTGAGGCCGCCCTCGACATAGCTGTAGTCGCCGTCCGGCTTCAATGGTATTTGCCTGCCGTTAATGGTCAGGCGCTTGTCCGAGTAGACGATTTCGTCGCCGGCCACCGCAACCACGCGCTTGATGTAGTCGAGTGCCGGATTATCCGGGTAGCGGAAGACCATGACCTCGCCGCGCTGCGGCTCGTTGACCTCGATCAACCGCGTGTTCAACACCGGCAGGCGTATGCCGTAGGTGAATTTGTTGACGAGGATGAAATCGCCAACCAGCAGGGTGGGCAGCATGGACCCCGAGGGAATCTTGAACGGCTCCACAAGGAAGGACCGCAGCACGAAAACCACCAGGATGACCGGAAAGAAGCTCGCCGGATACTCGATCCACCACGGCTGCGCCACGCCAGTGACGCGGCGCTTGCGGAAGTAGAGGGCCTCCGCCAGCCAAACGGCGCCGGTGAACACCAGCAAGATGAGCATGATCAGGGCAAAATTCATGATGGAACCGTGTTATTTGTCGACCTGAAGTATCGCCAGGAAGGCTTCCTGGGGAATTTCCACCGTGCCGACCTGCTTCATCCGCTTCTTGCCGGCCTTCTGCTTTTCCAGCAGCTTCTTCTTGCGCGAAATGTCGCCGCCGTAACACTTGGCCAGCACGTTCTTGCGCAGCGCCTTGACCGTTTCGCGCGCGATGATGTGCGCGCCAATCGCCGCCTGGATGGCGATGTCGAACATCTGGCGCGGGATCAACTTGCGCATCCGCTCCGCCACGTCACGGCCACGATACTGGGCATTGGCACGATGCACGATCAGCGACAGCGCATCAACGCGTTCGTTATTGATCAGGATATCCAGACGCACCAGGTCACCGGCACGGTACTCGATGAAATCGTAATCCAGCGAAGCGTATCCGCGGGATACAGATTTCAGGCGGTCAAAAAAATCCATCACTACTTCGTTCAGCGGCAATTCATAAGTCAGCATCACCTGCCGTCCGAGGTACTGCATGTTTTTCTGCGCGCCGCGCTTCTCCGTGCACAGGGTCATCACCGGACCGACATAATCGCTCGGCACGAGAATCGACGCCTTTATCATCGGCTCACGGATTTCCTGGATCTGGGAAACGTCAGGCAGGCGTGAAGGATTCTCGATCTCCTGTACAGTCCC
This sequence comes from Burkholderiales bacterium, assembly GCA_030684405.1. Taxonomy (GTDB): domain Bacteria; phylum Pseudomonadota; class Gammaproteobacteria; order Burkholderiales; family SG8-41. The sequence goes on from JAUXYA010000011.1 coordinate 60,339, forward strand.
GTCGCGCAACACGACCTCGTAGACCACGGTCGGCGCCGTCGTGATCAGCGACATGCCGTACTCGCGCTCCAGCCGTTCCTGCACGATATCCATGTGCAGCAATCCGAGAAAGCCGCAACGGAAGCCAAACCCCAGCGCCTGTGAAGACTCGGGTTCGAAACGCAGCGAGGAGTCGTTCAGGTGCAGCTTTTCCAGCGCGTCGCGCAGCGCCTCGTATTCGTTTGACTCCACGGGATAGAGACCGGCAAACACCTGCGGCTTGATCTCCTTGAATCCGGGCAGCGCTTCCTTCGCCGGATTGGCCGCCAGCGTCAATGTGTCGCCGACCTTGGCGGCCTGCAGTTCCTTGATGCCGGCGATCACGAAACCGACCTCGCCCGCGGAAAGGCTTTCGCAGGACTTCGACTTCGGAGTGAAGACACCGACCTGTTCGCAAATGTAGTTACCCTCAGTCGACATCAGCAGGATGCGGTCCTTGGGCTTCAGGACGCCGTCGACAACCCTGACCAGCATCACCACGCCGACATAATTGTCGAACCAGGAATCGATCATCAGGGCCTTCAGCGGGGCTGCCGGGTCTCCCTTCGGGGGCGGCATCTGACTAACCACCGCCTCGAGCACCTCGGCAATGCCTTCGCCGGTCTTCGCACTGACCCTGACCGCGTCTTTGGCGGGAATGCCGATGATGTCTTCGATCTCCGCGGCAACGCGTTCGGGTTCGACCTGGGGCAAATCCATCTTGTTGAGCACCGGCACGACCTCGACGCCCTGCTCGATCGCGGTATAGCAGTTGGCAACCGTCTGCGCCTCAACGCCCTGCGATGCGTCGACGACCAGCAGTGCACCTTCACAGGCCGCCAGCGAACGCGACACCTCGTACGAGAAATCAACGTGTCCCGGTGTATCGATCAGGTTGAGGTGGTAAGTCTGCCCGTCTTTCGCCTTGTAGGTCAGCGCCGCGGTCTGCGCCTTGATGGTAATGCCGCGTTCGCGCTCGAGATCCATCGAATCGAGTACCTGGGATTCCATTTCACGGTCGGACAGGCCGCCGCAATGCTGGATGAAACGGTCGGCCAGTGTCGACTTTCCGTGGTCTATGTGCGCGATGATGGAGAAATTGCGGATGTACTGCATCAGTTCCGGCCGCCGGACAAAACAACAAAAAGGGCACCCGGACTTCCCCGGTGTGCCCAAGATTCACAAGGTCCCGTATTTTAGCGGAAATTCAGCAAGTATTCAGTAACGGCGGCAACATTGAGATGGTAATGACAGAGCTCCCGGTCGCCGTGCATCAGCACTGGAACCTTTTCGCCGAAACGCTGCTCCAGTTCCCTGTCGCTGTCGACGTCGATGACCGCCACCCGGAACGGCCGACCGCCTTCGAGCGCACGCAGGCCGGTCAGCATGTCGTCGCAGAGGTGGCACCATGATCGACCGTAAAGCGTCAGTTCGAGCGGCGGCGAATCACCCATTTCCGTCGATGCGGAACGGGATATACAGCGAGTTGCCGCCCCGCCGCACCAGCAATGCAACGATACGCCCCTTCTCGAAACCACCCATCAACTGCAGAAATTGTTCGACTGACTTCACGTCTTGATTGTTCACCGCAAGGATCACGTCGCCGCGCCGCAGTCCCGCCTGCGCCGCCGCTCCCTGCGCGCTGTCAAGCAGAATACCGCCTTCGACCTTGAGTTCCTTGCGCTGCGCTTCCGTGAGTTCCGAGAGCCCCATGCCGAAACGACTGCCGACTTGGGGCTGCGGCTTGCCGCCCCGTGCCTGGCGCACGCGTTCATCCGACAATTCCGCCACGGTCACTTGCAGGTCACGCGCAGTCTTGTTGCGCCAGATCTGGATGGCAACGCGACTGCCCGGCTTGGTACCGCCGACGACGCGCGGCAGGTCTTCGGATGAGTTCACCGGCTTGCCGTCAAAACGCAGGATGACGTCCCCAGCCTCCACCCCGGCCTTGTCGGCAGGTCCGCCCTTTTCCACTGAGTTGACCAGTGCGCCTTGTGGCTTGGGCAGGCCGAAGCCGTCAGCCAGCTCACGGGTGACCGGCTGGATCACCACGCCGATGCGGCCCCGGGTGACTTTACCGGTGGTCCGCAGTTGCTGCGCGATGTCGTTCGCAACGTCGATCGGAATCGCGAAAGACAAACCCATGAAGCCCCCGGTGCGGCTGTAGATCTGCGAGTTGACGCCAACCACCTCACCCCGGAGGTTGAACAGCGGACCACCCGAGTTGCCGGGATTCACAGCAACATCCGTCTGGATGAAGGGGACGAAATTTTCCTGCGGCAGCGAGCGGCCTTTCGCGCTGACAATGCCCGCGGTCACGGTATTCTCGAAACCGAAGGGCGAACCGATGGCAACCACCCATTCACCGACCTTGAGCCGGTTGGGGTCGCCAAAACGGACCGTCGGCAGGCCGCCGGCATCGATCTTGATCAGGGCGACGTCCGTACGACGGTCAGTGCCAATCACTTTGGCCTTGAATTCACGTTTGTCCGTCAGCTTGACGTTGACCTCATCAGCACCTTCGACGACGTGCGCGTTGGTGAGGATGTAGCCTTCTGCGCTGATGATGAATCCGGATCCCAGCGACTGTGCCTGGAATTCACGCGGCCCCTGACCCGGATTCTGATTCGGGTTGTTCGGCATGAAGCGACGGAAAAACTCGTAAAACGGATCGTTCTCGTCCAGTTGCGGCAGCTGGCGTGCCAGCGGATTACGCGTTGCCGTCTGGGTCGTACTGATGTTGACCACGGCAGGCCCCTGCCTTTCGACGAGCTCGGTAAAGTCCGGGAGCTGCGCGAAAGCCTGCAAAGGCACAAAAAGGCACAGGGCCAGAAAGAAATACCTGAACATGTTCAGCCTTTCCTGGGAATGCATGGAGGATAATGAATCGGGGGGAGGTAGCGCGCTCAGCGCAATGCGGTGGCCGCGGTCTTGGGCTCCAGCGAGCGCGCAAAGCGGAGCACCGTTTCAGCCGGGGTCTCACCAAGGATCGTCACAGTGTGGCCGGCGACCACATGACTGTAAATATGCAGGGCGCCCTGGTGCCTGAGCGCCTGTTTCTGGTCCGGTTTCGCGCCCGGTTCGATGAATATCGATACCGCGGCGAGTCCGTCGGAATACACCAGATGCGACGCCTTGCCTTTTTTGCCGACCATGGAGCGTCGCAACTCCATCAGTTTGCGGAATCCCGCGGGAGGTGACTGTACAACCCAGCCGGAATCTCCGGAGTCGTCCGCACTGAGGGCGGAGCGATCAACGCGCCAGTTCTGCTTTACGCTCATTGCCGCGTACTTCGACTGCACCATTTCACGCCGGAACGACCCGCCGATGTCCAGCGTGGAAAAGGCAAACGCTTCAAGCGTCTTGTTCTTGTCATTCAGAGTGCGCGCCTGCAATGGCAGCCCGGTATTCAGTTCGGCGCAAAAACGCCGTGTGTATCGCAGGTTATCGTTCGGTGTCAGTGTCACCCATTGACACTGCATGCCGGCCACCCGGTCCATGCCTCCCTTGACCACGTTGTAGTGCTGCACGATTTCCTGAATCTGTTCGACTCGCACCGGGAACTGACGCGAACCACGGGGATCAATCAGCACGGTCTTGCTGCCCGGCAGATAACAGGTCACCTGGTCGTTGTTGCGGATGACCTCCCGCGCCGGACCGTCCAGGGTTTCGAGACGCTCCAGCACACCACCGGCCGGATTGACGAAATGGGCAATACGCGAGGTCTCGACCTGATTACCGTGCTGGAACATGAACGTTCCGGAGTAATTCACTTTCTGGCTGGCTTCGGCCATTTTTTCCAGTATGGCCAGAGCTTCGCGGGATTCACCGGCAGCGAGTGCACTCCCCGGCACGAACCCCAGCAAAATGATCCACCAGAATTTCATGGCGGTATTAACGCTCGGCGGCAGGCGCAACGGAGATGGTACGAATATAAGGCGCGACACCGTGCAGGCTGGTGCTCGGCGAGATGCCCTGGTGAGCCAGCAGGTACTCGTTCATCTGCCCGTCATTGGGGACGCTGACCAAGGGCGCTTCGGCCCGGGCCGGCGCAATCGACTTCACTTGTGCGATTTCTACTGGCGGGTTGGCGATGTTGCTCGAGGAAAATGCCATCCACCCCACCACTGCTACGGCGGAGACCGAAGCTGCGGCCGATAATGCGAATTTTGTTGGTGAGCCAAACCGGCGCGCCTGCACGGGGGCTAGCACCGTGGGCTCCCGCGAGAGGGCTTCAGCAACCCTGCGGGAGACGTCGTTGCCACCGACAGTCTCGCCGCGCATCACATCACCGATCAGGTGGTAAACATCCCAGGACTCCCGCGTTTCCGGATTATCTCCGAGCCGCAGGAATGCCTGATGCGCATCCTGCCCTTCCGCCTCACCATCCATCAGCGCCGATATATTTTCCATATCACCATCTCCTGTCCCTGCCCGTACCGAGCAAGGGACGCAATTTCTCCGCCACCGCTTCACGCGCCCTGAAAATCCGGGAGCGCACCGTGCCCACCGGGCACTGCATTACCGTCGCAATTTCCTCGTAACTCAAACCCTCGATTTCGCGAAGGGTGATCGCCGTTCTCAACTCCTCAGGCAACTCCTGTAGAGTTTGGTTCACTGTATCGCCGACCTGGCGACTCATCATCTGGTTTTCCGGGGTATTCAGGTCCCGCAATTGATCCCCGGCCTCGACACTTTCCGCCTCCTCGGCATCGAGCTCGGTGCTGGTCGGCGCCCGCCGCCCCATCGCCACCAAATGGTTCTTCGCGGTGTTGATGCCGATCCGGTAGAGCCAGGTGTAAAACGCGCTCTCGCCCCGGAAACCCGGCAATGCCCGATATGCCTTGATGAAAGCTTCCTGTGTCACATCCTCGACCTCGCTGGGATCCCGGATAAAACGCGACAGCAGCCGCCCCAGCTTGCGCTGATATTTACTCACCAGCAGGTCGAACGCGCGTTTGTCACCCCGCTGCACACGCTCTACCAACTGCTGATCGACTTCGCGATCGCTCATTAATCTCTTATCCGGTCCCTGATACGACAGTTCCATCCGCGACCGGCATCGGCGCCAGCGGGACAGGCGCCGCAGTATAACTGCCTGAACGGCCGCATGAAACCGGCGTTTCTGGCGTCGAGTTCAAAGACCTGCCGCAAACGTTTAAGTTCACACCGGCATCATGAAAATTGCAGGCTAATTCCAGAATGTGGCGCGCGACCTAAAATCCGCTGGGGCCCCCACCCTGCCGCTTGCGCTCGAGCATCCGGAAAGCTGACTCGATCAGCACAGCAAGCACCGCGGCAGGAATGGCTCCCGACAACATCAGAAGCTGGTCATTGACGGCCAGCCCGGCAACGATCCGCTCCCCGTAGCCCCCGGCACCGACAAATGCCGCGATAGTTGCCGTGCCGACATTGATGACTGCCGCAGTCCTGATCCCTGCCAGAATTCCGGGCCAGGCCAGCGGCAACTCGACGAGTCGGAGCAACTGCCAGCCGTTCAGCCCCAACGCCAAGCCTGCATCGCGCATTTGCCTGCCAACCCCGGTCAGCGCCACCTCGGTTCCGCGGATGACCGGCAACAGTGCATACAGTGCCAGGGCAATGATGGCTGGAAGCGGCCCGATGCGATCCAGCAGCGCGATCAGAAAAGCCAGCAAGGCCAGGCTCGGCACTGTTTGCAGCACCCCGGCGCCGGCAAGAATCCAGCGCCCTGCCCGGGGTGCACGCTGTGCCAGCAGGCCCAGTGGAACACCAAGGGCCACGCTGAGCAACAGCGACACCAGCACCATACGGACATGCTCAATGGTCAGGCGCAGCAGGTCCGGAGCAAACACCGCGGCCAGAACCGACCGTTCTCGCGGTGGCGCTGCAGCCTCTGCCAGCCAGGCCCGTGCTGCATCGGCGAAACTTCGGCGCTCCAGTTCCACAGCGGCATTCAGTTCCAGCATGGTCGCTGCTGAAATCCGCCCCTGGAGCTGTTCGATGGCGGTCCAAGCTACGGGGTGGCGCGCCGGCAGATCCAGGCGGTAGACGAGAACGGACTCGTAATCCGGGAAAAAGCGCCGGTCGTCCTCGAGAACGCGCAGCCCCAGCCGGTTGATCTGGGGATCGGTCGTGTAGACATCGATGACGTCGATATCCCCACGCTGCAGAGCGGCATAGGCCAGTCCATGCTCGAGGCCGCGGACCTTGAGGCCGCCAATCTCGTAAGCATCACTCAGCGCGGCCCAGCCATCACGCCGGCTGAGAAACTCCAGCGACAGCCCGAGACGGGCATCAATAAAATCCCTGAGATCCGATATGCGCCGGATACCGCGACTCGCGGCAAGCGGCTCCGCCATCGCCAGCGCATAGGAATTGCTGAAGCCGGTCAATACTCCGGCAGCGAGTCCGTGCGCGTACAGCCGGCGGTTCAGTTCCTCCAGTTGCGGCACCACCGCCAGCCCCAACAGTTCCAGCGCGATGGTACCGGTGTAATCCGGGTAAACGTCAATGGCACCACTTTTCAGTGCTGCAAACAGGATTCCCGTATTTCCCAGCCCTGCCTTGTGCTCGACACGCGCCCCGGATGCGCTGGCGGTCTGGGTAATGATTTCACCGAGCACATAAGACTCCGTGAAACGTTTGGAACCGACCCGCAGGACATCGCTTGCGACGGCGCTTGCCGCTGCCAGCAGCAAAATGCCGGCAATCAGCGCACGAACACATTGCGGGAATGCCATTCAGTATCCGATTTTGCGTCGGGAGGAATGTCGTCTCATGGCGTGAAAATGGTAGCATGGACGCAACATTACAATCGTGCACAACAGCTGCCCCTAGAGGCCGTTTTCGCCAAAGGTTAAGACCATGACTGCCCGCCCTGCCAGCCTCCAATCATTCTGGATGCCCTTCACTGCCAACCGTGCCTTCAAACAGTCGCCGCGCATGCTGGTCGCCGCGAAGGACATGCACTACACCACCGACGATGGCCGGCAAGTGCTCGACGGCACGGCCGGACTGTGGTGCGTCAATGCCGGGCATTGCCGGCCGAAAATCGTCGAGGCCGTGCAGAAACAGGTGGCGACGATGGATTACAGCCCGGCCTTCCAGCTCGGCCACCCGGATGCTTTCCGCGTCGCCGAGCGCCTGGCCGCACTGGCGCCCGGTGACCTCGACCACGTCTTCTACTGCAACTCCGGTTCTGAGGGTGTCGATACCGCGCTTAAAATCGCATTGGCCTATCACCGCGCCCGTGGTGAAGGCCAGCGCAACGTGTTGATCGGCCGCGAACGCGGCTATCACGGCGCCGGTTTCGGCGGCATTTCGGTCGGTGGCATTCCCGCCAACCGCAAGGCTTTTGGCAACATGCTGTTCCGTGTCGACCACCTCGCCCACACGCACAACCTCAAGGAGAACGCCTTTAGCCGTGGCCAGCCGGCCTGGGGAGCACACCTCGCCGATGAACTGGAACAACGCATCATTCCGCTGCACGACGCCAGCAACATTGCCGCCGTCATCGTCGAACCGCTGGCCGGCTCCACCGGCGTGCTGGTTCCACCGAAGGGCTACCTCGAGCGCCTGCGCCAGATCTGCGACAAATACGGCCTGCTGCTGATATTTGACGAGGTCATCACCGGTTTCGGTCGAATCGGTCCCTGCTTCGGTGCCGATGCCGTGGGCGTGGTGCCGGACATGATGATCGTAGCCAAGGGACTGACCAATGGCACAGTGCCCATGGGCGCGGTGATCGCCCGCCGCGGCATCTACGACGCCGTGGTCAACAACGCGCCGCAGGGCACCATCGAACTGTTTCACGGGTACACCTATTCCGGACACCCGCTGGCCACCGCCGCCGCCCTGGCCAGCCTCGACACCTTCGAGGAAGAAGGTCTGTTCCAGCGCGCCGAGGAACTTGCACCCTATTTCGAAGAAGCCGTGCAGTCCCTGCGGGAAATGCCCAATGTCATCGACGTGCGCAACATGGGCTTGGTTGCCGGAATCGAACTCGAACCCCGACCGGGTGCACCGACGGCACGCGCCTTTGAAACCTTCCTCAAGTGCTACGAGAATGGCCTGCTTATCCGTACCACCGGCGACATCATTGCGCTGTCGCCACCCCTGATCATCAGCAAGGCACAGATCGATGAACTGGTGGGCAAGCTCGGTGATGCGCTGCGCGAGGTCGGACGCAATCCCTGATGTCCGCAGCTTGATCGTTTCGCTTAATTTCTACTACGCGCACTCCGGCAAGGAAGCCGAGGTGCTGCACCAGCGCATCAAGGCCTGCGAGGTGCGCTCGGCTCTCGGCCTCCCGCGTGGACAGGTCTGGGCAAAAATCAAGGGCAGCGACGACTGGCCGGACACGCTGTGGCGCCTCGATTTTCCGGACATGACCGCCCAGAACGCCGACATGGCCGTGCGCGCAGCGAGCGCAGATTTTGAAGCGATCCGGATCGGCATGCGCCAGCTCTACCGGCGTTTCGAGCGCCCCCTCTATACGGGCAGTGAAGACGCCAGCAACACGCTCCTGCGTGGAGATGTGCAAGTCTGGTCGGGCATCTTTTGCGCTGAAGCAGCTTGCTCCGTCGTGCGCAAAAACTTCTCAGGCGCCGGATTGAATGCGCTGGAATTCCAGTCAGGCGGCAAGGACGTGCCGAGATTCATCGTCTTTGGCGACCTGGCCCCGGATAGCGCAGGATCATCGGTGCCGGGCGCGCGGATCGAACGCAGCCTCTGGCGCCTTGAAGACTCCGGATAGAGTTACAAAAAGTTGTTTATAATCAATAGCTTATATAAAGTCGATTAAACCTTAAGCGCAGTCAGGCAACGCTCCAGCCACTGCGCCATCAGCTTTTCCTGGGTCGAATTCTGCTTCAGCCGCTGGTCCAGTGCCTTCCAGTCAACGCAATCGAGCGGCTGATCCTGGTTAAAGCAGGAAAACACATAGCTCGTCCTGCCGGTCTGCGGATCAACATGCGGTTGCAGGCACTGCGCACAGACCTCTTTCATCATGCACTGCATCGGTGAATTGATCGAACCGATCGCGTGGTGTTTCGCTTTCAGATACGGCTTCAGCACCTCGTGCCGCGCACGCGCTACCGCGGCCATCATCTTGTCGGAACCGATGGCAATGAGGCGATCGGTATCACCGAAGGAAATCACCTGCCCGCCGAGAGCTCCCGAGGCATAGGCCTGCATCGCCTGCACGATGTTCCCGACGAAGCTGCGGTCGTCCGGTCGCGTCGGTGTGAATCCGGGTTTTTCGTCACAACACCAGATGACGATGTCGCTGGCCGCTTCAATGTTTTCGACGTGGTAGCGATCACCCATGCTTTTATAGCCGGCGAAATAGAGCACTTTGCACCCGGCCTTGCGCATCGCCTGGCCAATCGAGAACAGCACTGCATTGCCGAGTCCGCCGCCGACCAGAACTACGGTTTCACCGGCGGGAATTTCGGTTGGCGTGCCGGTGGGACCCATCAGGATCACCGGCTCGCCGGGCTTCAGTTCGGCACAGAGGTCGCTGGACCCGCCCATCTCGAGCACGATCGTCGACAGCAGCCCCGCGTCAGCGTCCACCCACGCACCGGTCAGCGCCAGGCCCTCCATCGCCAGCGAGCTGCCGGCGACGCGCGGCGCTTGTGACTCAAAATTCTGCAGCCGGTAGAACTGGCCGGGTTGAAAACGGCGCGCAGCCAGTGGCGCGCGCAATATAACTTCGACGATAGTCGGCGTCAGCCGCTTCACCTCGTGTACGGTCGCGCGCAGATCACGTTGCAGCGCCGCGAGAAAAGCCGCGTCGTCCACGGCTGCGGCGGGCTGCACCTTGCTCAGCACGCCACTGACCACCGGATAACCCTGCTTGGCACTGCCCACGGCCTTGACCACGTTGCCGAAGAATGAGGGATGCACGTCACCGAAAAAGCTGATGTAGCGATCGTCGGCGCGTTTCGCCAACAGCACGCTGACTGCATCAGGCTTGGAAATCGATTTCTCCGCTACCACCGGTTGCCCGTCGACATCGACGGCACGGAAATAACGACCGTCGAGCACGAAGGTCTCTGCATCCTCCCGGGCAAGTACGGTGTTTGGCTGGGTACCGGCAGCGATCAGGATCGCCCGCGCCGGCAGGATCACCTGCCCCGCATCACGCCAGACACCATCGTCACCCCTCGCCTGCACAGCGGCTTTCAGCGCACTGGCATGGCCGTAGTGATCGGTTTCGATGGCCAGCGGCGTCAGGCACTCGGCAAAGCTGATTCCCTCTTCCAGTGCCTTGTGCACTTCCTCGTGGTTCAGCATGTACGAGGGGCTGTCGACCAGGCGCTTGCGATAGGCAATCGTCGCACCGCCCCAGGACTGCAGCAGCTGCAGGATGCGCGGTTCGCGCCCCTCCTGCGCCGCCGCGCTGCGTTCGGCGCGGATCGCCCGCGCATGGGCGATGAATTCGGCGGCGGTTTCGCACTCCTCCGCGCTCCAGCCCTTATGCACGGCATCTTCGCCGCGCTCCCTGATCAGGGTTTCGTGGCGCAGCAGGAATTTCTCGACCTGCAGCGGGTAGTAGGCCAGCGACTCGGTTGCAGTGTCGATCGCGGTCAGGCCGCCGCCGATCACCACCACCGGCAGCCGCAGCTGCATGTTGGCTATTGAATCAGCCTTCGCAGCACCAGTCAGCTGCAGCGCCATCAGGAAATCCGACGCGGTGCGCACCCCGCGCACGAGACCGTTGGGCATGTCGAGCACCGTCGGGCGGCCGGCGCCGATCGCCAGCGCGACATGGTCGAAACCGATCGCAAAAGCGTACTCGGCGGTGACAGTACCGCCGAAGCGCACACCGCCGAACAGCGCGAACTGCGCGCGCCGCTCCAGCAGCAGGCGAATGATTTTCAGGAAGTTCTTGTCCCAGCGCACGGTGATGCCGTATTCGGCAACGCCGCCGAATCCGGCCATCGCCCGCTCATCAAGTGACTCATGCAGCTCACGCACATCACGAATCGGTTTGAATGGCACGCGCCCGCCCGCCGCGTCGACGCCCGACAGCTCCGGCGGCAAAGGCTCGATTTTCAGTCCGTCAATGCCGACCACCGTGTGGCCGTCGTTCATCAGAAAATGTGACAGCGAGAATCCGGCGGGCCCCATGCCCACCACCAGAACCCGTTTTCCGGTCGGCGCTTTCGGCACGGGAATGCGCAGGTTGAGCGGATTCCAGCGCGTCAGCAGGCTGTATATCTCGAAGCCCCAGGGCAGTTCGAGCACATCCTTCAGTGTGCGCGTTTCCGCCTGCGGAATGTTGACCGGTTCCTGCTTCTGATAGATGCAGGCCTTCATGCAGTCATTGCAAATGCGATGCCCGGTCGCCGCAACCACCGGATTGTCGACGGCGATGATCGCCAGCGCGCCGATCGCGAGGCCCTCGGTCTTGGCTTTATGGAATTCGGATATCTTCTCTTCCAGCGGGCAACCAGCCAGCGTGATGCCAAAAGGCGACTTCTTGAATGAAGCCTCACCGCGGCCGCTGGCAGCTTTCTCGCGCAGGCCTTTGGAACAGGAATCCTTTCCCTGTTCGTGGCACCAGATGCAGTAGTTGGCTTCGTCGAGTGCTCCGGTGAGGTCACTGCCGTGATCGGTCAGCTTGAATCCCTCACGCAGGCGCAGTTTCGACACGTCGAAACGGTGTTCGGTATATCCCTTGCCTGCATCGGTCTGCACCGGCACCAGGTTCTGCATATCGAGTTTGTGCGGTGCCTTGAACAGTACGCCATCGCCGTGGCGCGCCCGGCCCGATTTCGTATGCGCCGCCCAGGCAGCGTACTGCAGCGCAAGGTCCAGCGCTCCGGAATGGACCTGCTCATCCTGTTGCCACTGCTCGACGTGGCGGGCAAAAGTCAGTTCGGTCAGCGGCTCGCCAAGCAATGCTGCCAGCTTCACGCCAACCGCCTCACCGTCAATCTCGGCCGCAACCCCCGCCTTGTACTTGTGCATCGCTTTGCGCTGCACGAAGAGACGCTTAACCCGGTACAGCGGAGCCAGTGCATGATGCCGCGCCGAAAGTGCATTAACTTCAGGCTGTATGCCGAATAACTTAGCGATGAAATCATCCAGATACGGCGCCAGTGCGAGCAGAAGTTCCGACTCCGCCTTGGCCGTCAGCGATGCGGCTCCGGCACGTGCAGCCAGCAGTTGTGCGTGCAGTTCGGAATCGGTCTGCGTGATGTCATCGAGAAATGCCTGATCAATGCGCAGCAGGCCCTCGCGGGCGTAGAGGTCTGCGAATGAAAGACCGGACGAGAGGGAGAGTTGGGAGGTGGGACTCAAGATATTCGATGTGGACGTTAAAGCGGTGATTATATCAACCGCGAATTTCGCCCTTGATGCAGCTGGTTATGTGCTCAGCGTTCCCGGGAATATCAGGCCGAGGCCAAGCAACCGGCGCCCCGTGCCATAATTGCGTCTACAGACACGCGCCCTCAAACGCATCCCCTATGGCCATCGCAATGAGCGCCTTGCAGCGAAAAATGCTGGTCTGGATCCTGCTCTCCATCCTCGCAGCATCGCTGAGCTATGCTGCCTTTCGCGGCTATTTCAGCCCGGAAATGCTGCTGGGCTTCGCCAACAGTTTTTCCTGCTGACTTTCTCGCCGAGGCCACGGCAGCAGCAAGCCCGACGCAGAGAGCTCAGGCTGCCAGGCGTTCCGCAGCCGTGATGACATTGGCAATCACCATCGCCACGGTCATCGGACCAACACCGCCCGGAACCGGGGTGATCCATCCAGCCCGCGCCTGCACGGCATCGTAATCGACGTCCCCGCACAGTTTTCCGTCAGGCATCCGGTTGATGCCGACATCAATGACCGCGGCACCTGGCTTGACCATATCCGCGGTAACCATCCGTGGCTTTCCAGCCGCACAGATCAGGATGTCGGCTTCCCGCGTAATCGTCGCCAGTTCGGGCGTGCGCGAATGGCAGATCGTGACCGTTGCATTGCGTTCGAGCAGCATCAGGGCAGCCGGCTTGCCGACTATGCTACTGCGCCCTATGACTACGGCATGTTTGCCGGCCACCGGCACTCCGGCACGCTCAAGCATCAGCATGCAGCCCGAGGGCGTGCACGGCGCCAGCAGGGCATGTCCGTCAAGCAGGGCGCCGAGGCTGCGCCAGGTGAATCCGTCGACGTCCTTTGCCGGATCGATGCGCTGCAACACCGAAACCGCCTTCATATGCGCGGGCAGCGGCAGTTGCACAAGGATACCGTGCACTTGGGAATCGCTGTTCAAGGCATCGATTTTTTGCAGCAGTTCCGTCTCGGTGGTTGTCGCCGGCAGGCGGTAATCAAAGGTACTGACACCGGCTTCGCGACAGGCACGCTCCTTGGCCCGCACGTAAACTGCCGAAGCGGGATCATCCCCCACCAGCACCACAGCCAGTCCCGGCACAAAGCCGCGTGCCGCAAGACGCTGCGCGGCGTCCTTCTGTTCGCACAGCACCTGCCGCGCCATTGCAGCACCGTCGATGACAATCGCACCCATCGCACCCAATCCGGTTGAAAGTTCTGTCATGCAGGCCTGCGAGGCCCGCCCTATTGCCCTGATGGTTCCACCGGTCGACCGGCCGGAACACTCTCGAGGACCTGAAAAAAAACCTCGTCGCGACGGATCATGCCGAGCTCATTGCGTGCGCGCTCTTCCACGGCCTCCAGCCCCTGTTTGAGGTCGCCGACCTCGGCATCCAGAGCTTCATTACGCGCGCGCATCCTGTCATTGGTCTCGCGCTGAGCTGCAATCTGCCGCTCCATTTCCCACACCCTCAGCAAGCCGCCCTTGCCCAGCCACAGGGGATACTGGATAAGGAGCAGCAAACCGGTGAGCAGGATGGCGAGCAGTCGCATGACTTCAGCAAGGCAAGCCTGCGCCCCGCAGGAAAAATCTAGCGCAGCTGATAAAAAGCGTCACGTCCGGGGTAAGTCGCGGTATCACCGAGATCCTCCTCGATGCGCAGCAGCTGGTTGTACTTGGCAAGGCGGTCAGTCCGCGACAGCGAACCCGTCTTGATCTGCATGGCATTCGTGGCCACTGCTATGTCGGCTATGGTGGTGTCTTCGGTCTCTCCGGACCGATGCGAGATTACCGCGGTGTAGCGCGCACGCTTGGCCATTTCGATCGCCGCCAGCGTTTCCGTCAGGGTTCCGATCTGGTTGACCTTGATCAGGATTGAGTTCGCAATACCTTGCTCGATCCCGCGCTTCAGGTACTGGGTATTGGTGACAAAAAGGTCGTCGCCGACGAGCTGCACGCGGTTGCCGAGCTTCTGCGTCAGTACCTTCCAGCCCTCCCAGTCATTCTCCGCCATACCGTCCTCGATGCTGACGATGGGATACTTGTCGACCCAGGCCGCCAGGTAATCGGCGAATTCCGGTGCCTTCAGGCTGAGACCCTCTGAGCGCAGCGTATATTCGCCGTCCTCGAAAAACTCGGAACTCGCACAGTCCAGTGCCAGCGCGACGTCATCACCGGGCCGGTAACCTGCGGCCTCGACCGCCTCCAGGATCACCTGGATTGCAGCCTCGTGTTTTGGCAGGCGCGGTGCAAAGCCGCCTTCATCGCCAACGGCGGTTGCCAAGCCGCGATCGGTCAGCAGTTTGCGCAGTGCGTGAAACACTTCAGCGCCGCAGCGTAGCGCTTCGCGGAAGCTTTGCGCGCCTACCGGCACGATCATGAATTCCTGCATGTCCAGGCCGTTGTCTGCATGGGCACCGCCGTTGATGACGTTCATCATCGGCACCGGCATCGCCATCGCACCGGCTCCGCCGAGGTAGCGATGCAGTGGCAATCCCGATTCCTCGGCGGCAGCGCGGGCCACGGCCATCGAGACCGCCAGCATTGCATTGGCTCCGAGCCGCGACTTGTTTTCCGTGCCGTCGAGATCCAGCAGTGTACGATCAACAAAGGTCTGCTCGGTGGCATCGACCCCGATTACTGCCTCGCAGATCTCGGTATTGACGTGCTCCACCGCCTGCAGCACGCCCTTCCCGCCATAACGCTGCTTGTCACCATCGCGCAATTCGATCGCCTCACGGCTTCCGGTGGACGCACCTGAAGGCACCGCCGCGCGCCCCAAAATGCCGGACTCCAGAAGCACATCTGCTTCCACGGTCGGGTTACCGCGGGAATCCAGAATTTCCCTGCCTATGACGTCGACGATTGCGCTCATGTTGTGTCCTGTTGCTTGAGGTTATACATGCTGCTCCACGAAGCGACGGCTTTTGACCGTCGCATCGAGGTCGTGAAGGGTATCCAGCAACTCGCCCATCAATGCGAGCGGCCACGAATTCGGGCCATCGCACAGCGCTTCGTCCGGCTTCGGATGTGTTTCCATAAACACACCGGAGACGCCCGCGGCTACCGCTGCGCGTGCCAGCACCGGGATATGCTCGCGTTGACCGCCGCTGGCACTGCCCTGCCCGCCCGGCAACTGCACGGAGTGGGTGGCGTCGAATACAACCGGACAGCCGGTACCGCGCATCACAGCCAACCCCCGCATATCGACGACCAGGTTGTTGTAGCCGAAGCTAAAGCCGCGCTCGCAGACCATGATCTGATCGTTGCCGGTGCTGCGCGCCTTGTCTACGACGTTGGCCATTTCCCAGGGTGACAGGAACTGGCCCTTCTTGATGTTCACCGGCTTGCGCTGGCTGGCCACGCTACGGATGAAATTGGTCTGCCGGCAGAGGAAAGCCGGGGTCTGGATCACGTCCACCACCGCCGCAACTTCCGCGAGCGGTGTGTCTTCGTGCACATCGGTCAGCACCGGCACGCCAATCTGCCGCTTCACCGCTTCGAGTATGCGCAAGCCCTCTTCGACGCCAGGTCCGCGGTAGCTTTTGCCCGAGGTACGGTTGGCTTTGTCGAACGAGCCTTTGAACACATAGGGCATGCGCAGACGGGCCGCCTGCTCTTTCAGATGGCCCGCAACATCAAGGCACATCTGCTCGCTTTCGAGGGTATCAGGCCCGGCAATCAGGAACATAGGCCTGTCGAGACCGGCTTCGAATCCGCAGAGTTTCATGAGTCAGTCCGGAATGCTCTCAGGTCGCCGCCGAAGCGCGCACGGGCCGCGAGGCCGCATGCCGGGCGCCAGCATATTTCAGGGCTGCCTCGACGAAAGACTTGAACAGCGGGTGCCCGCCGCGCGGTGTCGAAGTGAACTCCGGATGAAACTGCACGCCGACAAACCAGGGATGCCCGGGAATCTCGATCATCTCGCAGAGGTCGCCGGTCAGCGACCGGCCGCTGACGCTGAGTCCTGCATTTTGCAACCGGGGCAGGTAGTGATTATTGACTTCATAACGGTGCCGATGACGCTCAGTGATGCGGTCAGCACCGTAAATTTTACGTGCCAGCGAATCCGCTTTAAGTTCACATTCCTGCCCGCCCAGGCGCATCGTGCCGCCGAGGTCGGATGTGGCATCACGGCGTTCGACCTTGCCGTCGCGATCCTGCCACTCGGTAATCAGCGCCACCACCGGATGCGGCGTTTCCGCATCAAACTCGGTACTATGGGCACCGGCAAGCCCGGCAAGATGGCGTGCATATTCGATCACTGCCAGTTGCATGCCGAGGCAGATGCCCAAATACGGCACACCGCTTTCGCGGGCATGACGAATCGCGCTGATCTTGCCCTCCACGCCGCGTTTGCCAAACCCGCCGGGCACCAGAATTGCGTCCATGCCGTCCAAGCAGCGGATACCGTTCTTTTCAATGCTCTCGGAATCGACGTAATTGATGTGGATTTTCGAGCCGGTATGGATGCCGGCGTGAATCAGCGCCTCCGACAGCGACTTGTAGGACTCGGTAAGATCCACGTATTTCCCGACCAGGGCGATACTCACCTCGTGCTGCGGATGCTCCAGCGCGTAGATCACGCGATCCCAGGTCGAAAGGTCGGCAGGCGGCGGATTGATGCCTAGCTTCTTGCAGACAATATCGTCAAGCCTCTGCTCGTGCAGCTTCCCCGGTATCTTGTAGATGCTGTCAACGTCGACCGCGGAAATAACCGCTTCGACGCCAACGTTGGTGAACAAGGCGATCTTGCGCCGCTCGACGTCAGGCAAGGGACGATCGGCCCGGCACAGCAGGACGTCAGGCTGGATGCCGATTTCCCGTAGTTCCTTGACAGAATGCTGCGTGGGCTTGGTCTTGATTTCCCCGGCCGAGGCGATGTACGGCACCAGCGTCAGGTGTATGAAACAGGCGTTGTCACGGCCGTCCTCGATCCCCATCTGCCGGATCGCTTCCAGAAAGGGCAGCGACTCAATATCGCCGACCGTGCCGCCGATTTCAACCAGCGCGATCTCGGCATCACCCGCACCGCGCCGAACATACTGCTTGATCTCGTCAGTGATGTGCGGGATCACCTGCACCGTGCCGCCTAGGTAATCGCCGCGACGCTCCTTCTTGATGACGCTCTCGTAAATCTGGCCGGTAGTGAAGTTGTTGCGCTTGCCCATCCGTGCATCGATGAAGCGTTCGTAATGTCCAAGGTCCAGATCGGTCTCCGCACCGTCTTCGGTAACGAACACTTCGCCATGCTGAAAAGGACTCATCGTCCCCGGATCCACATTGATGTAGGGATCCAGTTTGAGCATCGAAACTTTGATGCCGCGGGATTCGAGGATTGCGGCGAGGGAGGCGGCAGCGATACCTTTGCCCAGGGAGGAAACTACACCACCAGTCACAAAGATATATTTGGTCATCTCATGTAAGCCGACGTTTTCTCATTTTATCGCAAATCCCGCCGCCTTCCAATCACGCCGGCT
The DNA here is from genome assembly GCA_030684405.1 of Burkholderiales bacterium. Taxonomy (GTDB): domain Bacteria; phylum Pseudomonadota; class Gammaproteobacteria; order Burkholderiales; family SG8-41. The sequence continues at coordinate 78,148 of JAUXYA010000011.1, forward strand.
TGCCGCCCCGTGCCAGATAGAGCCAGGTTTCAACCACGGTATCGGGATTCAGTGACAGGCTCTCGATCCCCTCTTCCACCAGCCATTCGGCAAGGTCGGGATGATCCGAAGGGCCCTGTCCGCAGATGCCCACATACTTGCCGGCCTTGCGACAGGCCACAATCGCCAAGTGCAGCATGTGCTTGACCGCCGGATCACGCTCGTCGAAAGCGTCGGCAATGATTGCCGAATCGCGGTCGAGGGCCAGCGTCATCTGCGTCATGTCGTTGGAACCGATCGAGAAGCCGTCGAAGTGCTCAAGAAACTGGTCGGCGAGAATCGCGTTCGATGGAATTTCGCACATCATGATGATGCGCAGACCGTTCTTGCCACGCTCCAGCCCGTTTTCCGCCAGTAGCTTGACTACCCGCTTGCCTTCATCGACGGTGCGGATGAATGGCACCATGATCTCGACGTTGGTCAGCCCCATTTCATCGCGGACCTTTTTCATCGCCCGGCATTCCAGCTCGAAGCAGTCCTTGAAGGCAGGAGACACATAACGCGAGGCGCCACGGAAGCCGAGCATCGGATTTTCCTCGCGCGGCTCGTAGCGCGAGCCCCCGGTAAGGCTGGAGTATTCGTTGGACTTGAAGTCCGACAGGCGCACGATTACCGGCTTCGGCCAGAATGCCGCGCCCAGCGTGGCCACACCCTCAGCCAGTTTGTTGACATAAAAGCTCACCGGGTCCGCATAACCGGCACTGTGCTCCTCCACCGCGAGTTTGAGATCGGCACTGAGGTCGGGATAGGCCAACACAGCCTTGGGGTGAACGCCGATCATGCGGGCGATGATGAATTCCAGCCGCGCCAAGCCAACACCTTCGTTGGGCAGGCGCTGGAATTCAAAAGCGAGTTCGGGATTGCCGACGTTCATGGTGATTTTCACCGGGCACTTCGGCATGCTCGACAGCGAAAGATCGATCACTTCGGTCTGCAGTTCACCGCGGTAGACGAAACCGGTGTCACCCTCCGCACAGGACACCGTGACCAATTTGCCTTCCTTCAGCACCTGGGTGGCGTCGCCGCAGCCGACGACCGCGGGAATGCCCAGTTCACGCGCGATGATCGCTGCATGGCAGGTGCGACCCCCGCGATTGGTGACAATGGCCGAGGCCCGCTTCATTACCGGCTCCCAGTCCGGATCAGTCATGTCCGTCACCAACACGTCCCCGGGCTTTACGCGGTCCATCTCCGTTGAACTCTTGATCAGCCGCACCGGACCACTGCCGATGCGCTGGCCGATGGCGCGGCCGGTCGCCAGCACTTCCGAACGCTCCTTCAGACGGTAGCGACGCAGGGTGTCGACCTTTTCGCTGGCCTTCACGGTCTCCGGGCGCGCCTGGAGGATGTAAAGCTTGCCGTCATTGCCATCTTTACCCCACTCGATGTCCATCGGCCGCTGGTAGTGCGATTCGATGATCACGGCATAACGCGCCAGTTCGGTGACTTCGGCGTCAGTAATCGAAAACTTGCGCCGCTCCGCTTCGGGCACATCGATGGTTTGCACTGACTTGCCGGCAGCACGATCGTCTGTAAACACCATGCGCAGCGCCTTTGAGCCCAGTCCCCGGCGCAGGATCGCATCCCTGCCTTCCTTGAGGCCGCGCTTGTAGACATAGAACTCGTCCGGATTGACCTGCCCCTGCACCACCGTTTCGCCGAGCCCATAGGCGGATGTGATGAACACCACCTGGTCAAAGCCGGATTCGGTGTCGAGCGTGAACATCACGCCGCTGGAACCCTTGTCGCTGCGCACCATGCGCTGCACCGCCGCCGACAGCGCCACCTCGTCGTGGGTGAAGCCCTTGTGCACCCGGTAGGAAATGGCCCGATCGTTGTAGAGCGATGCGAAGACATGGCGGATCGCCTCAAACAGGTTGTCGAGGCCATGCACGTTGAGATAAGTTTCCTGCTGCCCGGCAAAAGAGGCATCCGGCAGGTCCTCCGCAGTCGCCGAGGAGCGCACCGCGAATGACATGTCCGCGCCGGAATCCGCAACCAGCTTCTCGTAGGCTGTTTCGATCGACTTGCGGAAGTCAGCACTGAATTCCTGTGCAAGGATCCAGCCGCGGATCTCGCCGCCTGCGGCAGTAAGCGCATTGACGTCATCGGCATCGAGCGTGGACAGGCGCTTCGAAATCCTGTCTGCAAGGCCGTTCTCTGCCAGAAACAGCCGATAGGCGTCGGAAGTGGTCGCAAATCCGCCGGGCACCCGCACGCCGGCGCCGGCAAGCTGGCTGATCATTTCTCCGAGCGACGCATTCTTGCCGCCGACCCGCCCCACATCACTCATGCGCAACGCACTCAGATCAACCACAAGCTCTTTGCCGCCCATACCTGCTTCCTTCGATTGTGTGCCGCATCAAAAGCGGCTATTTTACCGAATCCAGTCTCCGGTTCCGAGCATGAACTCAAAACGTACGGCCTTTTTTGTATCCGACCGCACCGGCATCACTGCTGAAATGCTCGGCCACAGCCTGCTGACCCAGTTCGACAAAGTCCATCTGAAGGAAATCACGGTGCCGTTCATCGATACCGTGGACAAGGCACACGGTTTCGTACGAAGGGTCAATGACACCGGGGCCACTGACGGCGTTAGGCCCATTGTCATCAGCACCCTGGTCAACACCGAGATTGCCGGCATTGTCGCCACCGCCAGCGCCTTATTCCTTGATTCCTTTGAGATTTTCATTGCGCCTCTGGAAAAGGAACTGGGCGTCAAGGCCTCCCACGCCATCGGCCGTTCCCACAGCACTGAAGACTTCGTTAATTACCATCACCGCATAGAGGCGGTGAATTACGCCTTGTCCCACGACGACGGCGTGTCGAAACGGAATCTGGCAGAGTCCGACATCATTTTGGTCGGCGTTTCACGTTGCGGGAAAACACCGACTTGTCTGTATCTCGCGATGCAGTTCGGGATCCGCGCCGCCAATTACCCGCTGATTCCGGAAGATTTCAGCACCATGCAGTTGCCAGCGCAGATCAAAACCTTGCGCAACAGACTCTACGGACTGACCATCAAGCCCGCACGCCTGCAGCAGATCCGCAATGAGCGGCGCCCCGGAAGCAAATACGCGACGCGTGACAACTGCGAGTTCGAAATCCGCGAGGCCGAGGCGCTGATGCGCCAGGAAGGCATTCCCTATCTCGACGCAACAAGCAAGTCGGTTGAGGAACTCGCCACCACGATCCTGCAGGAAGCCAAGCTGGAACGACGCATTTACTAAGCCTGTTGCTGCCTTATGCGCTCAAACAGACAGACAGCGGCTGCAGCAGCAACGTTCAGAGACTCCGCAGTACCGGGCATCGGGATGTACACGGTCTGCTGCGCCAGCGCCGCCAGCCCCGGCGTAAGCCCGGCGCCTTCGTTGCCGAAAAGTAAGGCAACATCACCCGTCAGCACCGCATCAAACACCGGCATGCCGCGATCCAATGCCGTGGCTACGATAGTTCCGGAATAAACACCCGCAAGCGCCTGCAGGTCCAGGCCCTCGATGATGCGCAAGGCGAAATGAGCACCCATGCCAGCACGCAACACGCGCGGCGACCAGGCGTGCACCGAGTGCCGTGACAGGCAAACCGTTTCAATCCCGGCCGCAGCTGCCGAACGCAGTATCGAGCCGACGTTGCCGGGGTCCTGGATGTCTTCCAGCCAGACGCTGGCACCGGAGAGCCTATCCGGCACAGCAACCTGCGGCGTTGGCACCACGGCGATAATGCCGGTAGGCGTCGCCACCGAGGACAGCTGGCGGAACAGCGCGTCAGACAGCAGCAGAGCAGGGCTCGAATCAAGTTTCGCCAGCAGGCTGCACACCTCGGGATTCTCCGCAGCGCCGCGATTCAGCACGATCTCTGCCGGCGGGCCGACGTGCTCGGCATATGCGGTAACCAGATGGACACCATCGAGCAGCGACAGGCCTGCGCTTTTCCGTTCACGCGATGACTGGGCAAGTTTCAGCAGTGCGCGGAACCGGGTATTGTCAGTAGAGGTTATGATTTTCACAGGGCGCAGGTCCTGAACCCGGCAATCACGTCGCGCCGGTCCGGCGTGTAGAAATTGCGCCAGGTGTTGCGGATCAGTTCCGGACTGGTGGCATAACAGCCGCCGCGCAAAACCTTGTGGTTGCCAAACCAGGGTTCCGAATACTCGGCATAGGGATCGCGCACGAAGCCCGGATAGGGCTTAAGCCAATCCGCAGTCCACTCCCAGACATTACCGATCATCTGGCGGATGCCCCAGGCACTATCCCCGGCCGGCAGGGCATCCACCGTTGCGCAGCGCCCTGCTCCGCCATGCAGGTTTGCAGTCACGGGTGAGTGCGCTGTCTGTCCCCAGGGATACTTGCGCTTGATGTGCGGCGAATCTGGCACCGTGGAGGCCGCGAACTCCCATTCCGCTTCGCTGGGCAAACGGCGGCCAGCCCAGTGGCACCAGGCCTCAGCCTCGTACCAGTTGACATGCACCACTGGCTCGCGCTCAACCAGGGGCTCCAGCCGGTCATTGACGCGGCGACACCAGGTATTGCCTTCACACTGCCAATACACAGGGGCAAGTGCCCCTTCCTGCATGCGCCAGGACCACCCCTGCTCGCTCCAGAAACTGCGGTCCCGGTACCCGCCAGCATCGACAAATTCGGCGAACTGCGCGCAAGTCACAGGCGTCCGCGCCATGCGGAAGGGGCGGAGGTCCACCCCATGCGCCCATTTCTCGTTGTCGAACACAAAACCGGCGTCCTCCACAGCGCCGAGATCAAACCGTCCTCCGGGAATTTCCACATCTCCCGCACAGGAGGAATGCAATGACTCCGGTATAGCCACTCCGCCTTTGTCCACTGCCGGATACCCCAATGTCTGCCGCGTGTAAGTCAGTGCCTCGCAATGCATCTGCTCGTGAAAAATGCTGAGCGTCCGGAAATAAGCAGCCTCGCGATCCCCTGCCTGTTGCTGAAAGCGCGCTTCAGCGGCCTCCCGCACCGCCGCGAGGTAATCCAGAGTCAAGGCCACGTCCGGGAGCGGCAGGTCCCAGCGGGTGTTGTGATCTACACGCGCGGAATCGTAGAGTGCGTCCGCAAGCGGCATCAGGCTCGCTGACAGGCCGCCATCCGGTCGGTAACGCAGGCACCAGCGTTCCTCGAACCACCCGACATGACCGATCTCCCACAGCGGAGGATTGACGATCGGCAGCTTCGGCCCCAGCCACTGCGCTTTGTCCAGACCAACGATCAGTCCCAGCAGGCGTGCCCGCGTCCCGGCAGACAACGCGGTCAGATCTGAAATTCCGTCGGATATTGAATATTGCATCGGAGCTGCATCTATGAATGAAGCGGCTTTGTTATAGTGCCTGCCGAGTGTATCCGGATAACCCTTTGATGAAAATCGCGATTGTCACCCCGGCAGCCGTCCGGTCCCGTTACGGCAACCGCAACACTGCCGTGCGCTGGGCAAGGCTGCTGCGTGAACTCGGACATCAGGTGATCGTCCAGCAGGTCTGGAACGGGCGCCGCGCCGATGCGATGCTTGCGCTGCATGCACGCCGCAGCCATGACTCCATCGCGCGTTATGCCGAGCACCATCCGGAATGTCCGCTGATCCTCGCACTGACCGGCACCGATCTGTACCGTGATATCCGCGACGACATCAATGCTCAGGAATCCCTTGATCTGGCGACCCACCTGATTGTGCTCCAGGACATGGGACTGCGCGAGCTCGCACCACGCATGCGCCGCAAGACCAGTGTCATTTACCAGTCCTGCGGGCCCGTTCAGCGGACACCACCGGTCCGCTCCTGTTTCGAGGTCGTCATCAGTGGCCATCTGCGCGAGGAGAAGGATCCATTCCGCGGTGCCGAGGCACTGTCATACCTGCCCCCGGAAAGCCGCATCCGCATCACGCATATCGGCGGCGCAAGGGATCCCGCAATGGCCGCCGCAGCGAAACGCTGGATGAAAAAGGAGCCCCGCTATACCTGGCTCGGCGAACTCACCCACCGGCAGGCGTTGGCAACGCTGGCGCGTGCACGGGCAATGCTGATCAGCTCATGGATGGAAGGCGGCGCGAACGTCATCAGCGAGGCGCTGACAGCGGGAGTGCCGGTTATTGCCTCGAAGATTTCCGGCAACATCGGCATGCTGGGCAACCGCTACCGCGGATATTTCCCGGCGGGCGACGCCGGCGCACTCGCGAAGCTGCTGCGCAAAGCCGAATGCGATGTTGAATTTCTAACCACCTTGCGACGTCAATGCGCTGCGCGACGGCCGCTGATCAGCGCTGTGCGTGAAAAGCGGTCGCTGAAGGCTGCCCTTGCAGCAGATATATATTTATAAGTCATTGTTTTTATTACTATTTTATGAGATCCCGGACAGGCGAAAAACTGCGCCGGTGTGCCGGTATCGGCCCCAGGCGGCGCAGGGCCGCCAAGTGCAGGGCAGTGCCGTAACCCTTGTGACGGTCGAAGCCGTAATCAGGATAGATCGCGTGCAATTCCAGCATCAGCGCATCACGTGCAGTTTTTGCCAAAATCGACGCCGCAGAAATGGCCGCCACCCGCGCATCACCCTGCACCATCGCTCGCGCCGGCATGTCCACTTTCGGAACATGAAGGCCGTCGACCACTATTGATTCCGGCCGGACCCGCAATGCAAGCACGGCGCGGTGCATCGCCAGCAGGCTGGCCTGCAGAATGTTGAGTTCGTCAATCTCCTCGACACTCGCGCTGGCCACCGCCCAGCACAACGCGCGATCGCGGATCTCGCCGGCGAGAACCTCGCGGCGCTTCGCCGTCAGCTTCTTAGAGTCCGCCAGTCCCTGCACCGGAGGTGGGTCTTGAAGCAGCACGGCAGCAGCAAACACCGGCCCGGCAAGCGGCCCGCGCCCCGCCTCGTCAACACCGCACACCAGTGTTTTCATGACTTGGCCGGCAATAGATAGGGCATGATCGCGTCCGCGGCGCGCTCTGCGGCATCATGGCGCAACTCAACAGCCATCTGGGCAAAGCGTTCCTCGATCGCCTTGCGCTTGTTCACGTCACACAGCAGATCGATGACTGCCGCCGACAGTGCCTCCGGGGTTGCCGCGTCCTGCAGCAGTTCGGGCACGACGAACTCCCCTGCAAGGATATTGGGCAGACCCACCCAGGGCTGATAACGCAGGTTGTTCATGATCCACCAGCTAAGCCGCGGCATGCGATAGGTGATGACCATCGCACGCTGCAGCAGCGCCGCTTCCAGCGTAGCGGTACCCGAGGCCACAAGCACCACGTCGGCCGCTGCCATGGCCTCATGCGCATGCCCGAACAGCAGCTTGATATCGAGCTCACCGCTCTGCCGGCGATATAGTGCAGCCTCGAACAGTTCCCGAGTGCGGCGATTCACCAGCGGCACCAGCAGGCGCACGCCGTCGATGGCCGTCGCGACTCGTTCTGCGGTGGCCACGAACAGGTCCGCCAGCTGCTCGAGCTCGCTGACGCGACTGCCCGGCAGCAGCGCGACCACGGGGGCTTTCGCTGGAATTTTCAGGCTGGTGCGTGCCTCTTCGCGTGACGGCGCAGCAGCGAGCATGTCGGCCAGAGGATGGCCTACATAGCTGACCGGCACTCCTGCTTTTTCGTACAGGTCGGATTCGAAGGGAAACACCGTAAGCATCCTCGACACCGATTTGCGAATTCTGCGGATGCGACCGCGACGCCAGGCCCAGATCGAGGGGCTTACGTAATGCACTGTCGGAATGCCAACCGCCTTGAGACCGGCCTCGAGGTCGAGGTTGAAGTCCGGCGCATCGATGCCGATGAACACGGCAGGAGGTTCGGCAAGAAAATGCGCCTTCAGACGGCGACGGATGCCGGTGATTTCGCGGTAATGCCGCAGCACCTCGACATATCCCCGCACCGAGAGTTTTTCCATCGGAAACAGCGATTGCACACCGGCTGCAATCATCTGTGGACCACCGATGCCGACGATGCGGGCGCGCGGCACCCTCTTCACAAGCGCTCGAACCAGGGCGCCGCCCAACAAGTCACCGGAAGGTTCTCCGGCAACGATGCCGATCAGGGGATCTGCCGGTGCCGGTGCCACGGCGCTCAGCGGATGATGCCGCGCCCCGGCGTCGCCAGGAATTCAGCCAGCGGCAGCAGCACCGGCTGCGCGGTGCCTTCAGTCGCTATCCGGGATTTCGCTTCAGCCAAGGACAGCCCCGCCTTGTACAGTGTCTTGTAGGCACGCTTGACGGCGCTGATCGCCTCCGGCTCGAATCCGCGCCGGCGCAGTCCCTCGGCATTGATGCCGTGCGGCTGCGCCGTGTTGCCCGATGCCATCACGTACGGCGGCAGGTCCTGCAGCAGGATCGTGCCCATCGCGGTAATGCTGTGCGCACCGATGCGACAGAACTGATGCACCACCGTGAACCCGCCCAGTATCGCGTGATCCCCGACATGCACGTGCCCGGCAAGCTGTGCGTTGTTGGCGAAAATGACATGGTTGCCGATCTGACAGTCATGGGCGAGGTGTACATAGGCCATGATCCAATTGTGGCTGCCCACGCGCGTCACACCGGCATCCTGCGCGGTACCGCGATTGAAGGTGCAGAATTCGCGGATCGTGTTGTCGTCGCCAATCTCCAGGCGCGTGGCTTCGCCGGCATACTTCTTGTCCTGCGGCGCCTCACCTATGGAACAAAACTGGTAAATCGTATTGCGCTTGCCTATGCGAGTGTGTTCTCCGACCACGACATGCGGTCCTATGCGGCTTGCCTCGCCTATTTCCGCACCGGCGCCAATCACTGAATAAGGACCGACCGTAACGTCCGCCGCGAGGCGCACGCTCGGGTCGATGATGGCGGTGGGATGAATGCATGCAACCATCCGCGTTTCCTCAGGTGGCGCTGCCCGGAAGGTCGCGCACAGTGCACATCAGTTCCGCCTCGGCGGCAACCACCTCGCCGACGCGCGCTTCAGCGGAAAATTTCCAGATGCCGCGCGTGTGGCGGGTCAGCGCAACATGCAAATGCAAGGCATCGCCTGCTGTGACCGGTCGCTTGAAGCGGGCATTATCAATGCCAACGAAGTAATAGATCGACTTGTCGTTTGCCTTGGCGCCCATTGTGACAAACGACAGGATTGCCGCGGCCTGTGCCATCGCCTCGACGATCAGCACTCCCGGCATCACCGGATGGTGAGGGAAATGGCCATTGAAGAAAGGCTCGTTGATAGTGACGTTCTTCAGCGCCACGATATCTTTCCCCGCTTCGTACGACAGCACCCGGTCTATCAGCAGAAAGGGGTAGCGGTGCGGCAGGTAACGCAGTACTTCATTAATGTCCATGCTGTTCATGCTTTTCCTTTTTTGCGCAACTGCAGCTCACGCTCAAGCACGCGAACCCTCGAGGCAAGTTCGCCGAGGCTGCGCAGGCTGGCGGCGTTGCGGCGCCAGTCACGGTTGCTTTCGAACGGGTATGCACCGGTGTAAGTGCCGGCCTCGGTAATCGACTTGGTAATCAGGGTATGCGCCGATATTTCCACGCGGTCAGCGATCGAGAGGTGTCCCGCAATGCCCGATGCGCCGCCAATGCGGCAGAAACGGCCGATCCTTGAACTGCCGGCAATGCCGACGCAGGCGGCAATTGCGGTATGGGCACCAATGCGCACATTGTGTCCGACCTGAATCTGGTTATCGAGCTTGACTCCCTCCTCAATCACCGTGTCGTCTATCGCACCCCGGTCTATCGTCGTGTTGGCGCCAATTTCAACGTCATCGCCGATCCTGACCCGGCCAATCTGCGGCACCTTGAGCCAGCGCTCACCTTCCATCGCGATGCCGAAGCCGTCAGCACCGATAACTGCGCCCGAGTGGATGATGACGCGCCTGCCGATCACGCAATCCTGGTAAATCGACACATTAGGATAAATCTCGCCTTCCGCACCGATCACGACACCCGGGCCAACATAGCTGCCCGCGCCGATGCTGCATCCGTCGCCGATATCCGCATTCGCTTCGATCACCGCATGCGCCCCGACATGAACGCCGGAACCGATCCGTGCAGCTTGATCGATGACTGCCGCAGGATGGCAACCTGCGGCATGCGCATCAGGCGGATTAAACAGCGCCGAAACCCGCGCGAAATAGGCATAGGGGTTAGCGGCGACAATGTGCGGGATGTCGAGGGTGCCGCTTAACGGCAATCCGACGATAACGGCGCCGGCCTGCGTCGACCTGAGTTGCGCGAGGTAGCGTTCGTTTGCGAAAAAAGCAATGGTGTCCGGTGCGGCGGTTTCCAGTGTTGCTACTTGCCGCACCTTCAACGCGGAGTCGCCGATGATTTCCCCCCCGAGGCGACTGACAATTTCGCTAAGGCTGAGGGGCGAAGGCTGCGGATTACGCATCGGTCAGTCAAAGTCGGTCACGGGCATCGCAGATCGATGCTCGGGCATGGCTATTTGCTGTCTGCCAGCGCCTTCAGTACCTTGTCGGTAATATCGATTTTCGGATTGCGATACACCGCTTCCTGGAAAATGATGTCGTATTTTTCCGCTTCGGCGATCTGGCGGATGATGCGATTGGCGCGCTCAAACAGGGCACCCAGTTCCTGGTTGCGCCGGAGGTTCAAGTCCTCGCGGTATTCCCGTTGCATGCGCTGGAAATCCAGTGAAACCCGGCCGAGCTCCTGCTCCTTGGCACGGCGATCACTATCACTCATTGTCATGGCATCCCTTTCGAGCTGCCCTTGCAAGGACTTGATCTGGGCTTCCCGCCGCTGCAATTCCTGGGCGCGGGGCGCGAATTCCTTCTCCAGCTGCTTGCTCGCCCGCTCGGCGGGTGCGCTTTCCCGGGTGATGCGCTCCTGGTCGATGAAACCGATCTTGAGCTGGGCGGCCGTTGCAACCGCGCCTGCGCAGAACATTGCGATTCCGGCGATTCCGCAAATCAGTAATTTCTTCAACATGCTCTCCTTCAAACTCCTTGGACCCGCCCTGTTTTCCTAAAACGCACCGCCAAATGTGAACTGAAACGCCTGCCTGCGATCATTGCTTTGCGCATTCAGCGGCACGGCAAAACTGATTTTCAAGGGCCCCATCGGCGACGACCAGAACACTGACAGGCCGCTGGAATAGCGGAACTGGCCGACATCATACTTCTCCGAGATCATCCCTGCATCGACAAAGCCGCTCATGCGCACCGATTTATCGTTTTGCATGCCGGGAAACGGGAACAGGAACTCCACGTTACCCACCATCTTGTGGCTGCCACCCCGGGGATCTCCATTCTGGTCCTTGGGACCGAGTGTCCCGGAACGGAAGCCGCGCACGGAGTTTACACCGCCCGCAAAAAAGTTCTTGAAAAACGGCATCGGCTTATCGTCCAGTCCGTCGCCATATCCGAGCTCCCCGTTAAGCATCAGCGTGTAGTGACGCGTCAGCGGAACATAGCGCTGGTACTGGTAGGTCGCCTTGTAATATCGCAATGATCCGCCGGGAACCGCAACTTCGCCGTTGGCGCGCTGCATCACCCCCTTGGTCGGGTAGATCAGGCTGTCCCTGCCGTCACGCACCCAGCCTGCGCTGGCAATTATCGCATCCGTCTGCCTGCCGAAAGTCGCCACGTAATCGCGATAGAACAGCGGGCTGTCGGCGAAAGTCGTGATCTTGGTTTCCTCGTAAGCCAGACCATAGTTGATGGTATCCAGTTCGGTCACGGGAACACCGAAACGAATGCCGGCACCGTCCGACTTGGCAGAATAACGTCCCAGACCACCCTGAAAAGCGTCAATTTTTCGAGAATAAATATCAAAACCCTGGCTGATGCCGTCAACCGTGAAGTAAGGATCGGTGTAGGACAAGGCGTACACGGAGTTTATGCGCCCCGAATTCAGCTGGAGTGAAACAAATTTCCCGGAACCAAAGATATTTTGTTGCGACACCGCGCCGGAAAGCGTCACGCCCTCGCCACTGCCGAAGCCGGCGCCGAGCAGGATGTTGCCCGTGGGCCTTTCCACCACCGAGAAATTCACGTCGACCTGGTCCGTGGTTCCGGTCACCGATGGCGTTTCAACGTTGACTTCAGTGAAATATCCCAGGCGATCGACCCGGGTACGCGAAAGATTGATCTGCTCACCGGAATACCAGCCACTCTCGATCTGGCGCATTTCGCGGCGAATCACCTCGTCCCGCGTGCGGTTATTCCCCGCTATGTTGATGCGGCGCACGTACACGCGCCGGCCCGGATCGATGAAAAAGGTGAAGGATGCCTGATTTTTGCTGCGGTCGAGCTCCGGCGCCGCGTTGACGTTTGCGAAGGCATAACCATCGTTGCCCAGGCGGTCACTGATATTTTTGGTTGATTCGGCGATGCGGTTCCGGGAATAAATTTCACCGGGTTTGACTGTAATGAGCTTGCGGATTTCCTCTTCGGGCAACAGCAGCTCGCCAGCGACTTTGATGTCGGAAACCGTGTATTTCGGCCCCTCGGTGATGCTGACGCTGATGAAGATGTCCTTTTTATCGGGCGATATCGTTACCTGCGTGGAATCGACGCTGAACTCGAGATAACCACGGTCGAGATAATGTGAACGCAGGCTTTCCAGGTCGGCAGACAGCATTTGCCGTGAATACTGGTCGTGCTTGCTCCACCACGTCATCCAGCCGGGCGTGCGCAGCACAAAAAGATCGACGAGATCCTTTTCCCGGAACGACTTGGCGCCAATGACGCTGATCTGCCGGATCCTTGCGACTTCACCCTCATCGACGCCGAAGTTGATGGCAACACGGTTCCGCTCCAGCGGGGTGACCGTCGTGGTCACGGTGACTGCGTAACGCCCCCTGCTGAGGTACTGGCGTTTGAGCTCCTGCTCGGCACGGTCCAGCACCGAGCGGTCGAATATGCGTCCGTCGCCCAGACCGATCTGGCGCAGGCTCTTGATCAGGGCATCCTTGTCGAACTCTTTTACTCCGACAAAATCCACCTGTGCGATCGACGGACGCTCCTGCAGCGCCACGACCAGCACATTGCCGTCGGCCTCGATCGAGACGTCCTTGAAAAATCCGGTGCCAAAAAGGGCGCGTATAGCCTGCGCCGCCTTTTCGTCTGTCATGGTCTCGCCGACCTTGACCGGGAGATAACTGAATACCGTTCCCGCCTCAATCCGCTGGATACCTTCGACCCGGATGTCCCTGATGACGAAAGGTTCGATGGCCCATGCGGGTATCGCCACAAAAGCAAGGAAAGCAAATAGCCGGCGCGGAAATGCCATTTTTTTTAACTGCCGATCAGGCGATTGATGTCGTTGTACAGCGCAAAGGCCATCAGGGCGAATAGCAGCATCATGCCGATCTGCTGTCCAACCTCCATGACCTTGTCGGGCACCGGTTTGCCGGTGAGAATCTCGACCGAATAATACATCAAGTGCCCACCGTCCAATAACGGAATCGGCAGCAGGTTCAGCACGCCGAGACTGATGCTGATCAGCGCCAGAAACAGCAGATAGGGTATCCACCCGTTCTGCGCAGACTGGCCGGCATAGTCGGCGATCGTGATTGGCCCGCTGAGGTTCTTCATCGACACCTCCCCGGTCACCATCTTGCCGAGCATGCGCAGGCTGAATATCGAGGTCTCCCAAGTCTTGGCCAGCGCGCGCCAAACGCTTTCCAGCGGCCCGTAACTGACATCGGCGATCATGCCTTTCATGAGGCCCGGGTCCATGCGTGGCGACGCGCCAATACGACCGAAGCGCGCGCTTCCTTCTTCGACCAGGTCGGGCGTGACATCAAGTGCCGGCAAGTCAACCTCGCCGCGCTGGATGCGAAACTGCAGGGCGCGACCAGCCGATGCACGAACCAACTTCACGACGTCATCCCAAGTGTCCTGACGCTCGCCATTGATCGCGATGATGCGATCCCCTCCGCGAAGACCGGCTTTTGCGGCCGCACCGTCCCGCGTAACTTCGCCGATAACCGGTGGCAACACCAGCCGCTGGCGCGACAGGCCCATTGCTCCAAGCACATCACCCTCGATGTCACTGGACGCCAGACTGTCAAAACCCAGCCGGCGCACTACCGACTCGCCCTGCGCACCCGTCAACTCGATCGTGACCGGCTTTCGGTCAAGCGCCCGCTGCAGCATCACCCAGCGGAAATCCTGCCAGGTTTTCACCCGTGTTCCATCGACGGCGAAAACCGTCTCCCCAGCCTCGAATCCGGCCTGCGCAGCCACCGTTCCTGCCGGCGGTGCCGCGACCACAGGAACCAATCCCGGAATGCCGTAGACGAAAAGCACCCAGTACAGCGCCACGGCAGCCACAAAATTGGCTGCCGGGCCGGCCAGCACGATCGCAAAGCGCTGCCATACCGACTTGCGGTTGAATGCGCGGTGTCTTTCGTCGGCAGGAACCTCGCCTTCCCGCTCGTCGAGCATCTTGACGTAACCACCCAGCGGAATTGCTGCAACAACCCACTCAGTGCCATCACGCCCCATGGTCCTGGACCACAACGGCTTGCCAAACCCGACCGAAAACCGCAGAACCTTTACCCCACAGCGACGCGCTACCCAGTAATGCCCGAACTCATGCACAACAACCAGCAGGCTGAGGGCGACGATGAATGCAATGACAGTCAGCATTGATACTCCTCAACCGGCACGGGCAGAACGCCCGGCACCCAGGCCGGCACAGGCGGCCAAAGCCAGGTCCCGCGCATCGCGGTCAATCCGCTCCACATCTTCAATTGAATCCACTGCTCGAGCCGGCGTCATTTCCAGAACCTGCTCGATGACCACAGGTATGTCGGTATAAGCGATCCGGCGGTCCAGGAACTCAGCCACGGCCACTTCGTTGGCCGCATTCAGCCCCACCACGGTGGAGTCACCCGTCCGCAGTGCATCGTAGGCGAGGCGCAGGCAGGGAAAACGCGAGTGATCAGGCGCTTCGAAGCTGAGGCTGCCGACACGAGCCAGGTCCAGAAAGTCCGCGCCTGAGGCGATACGCTGCGGATAACCCAGGGCATGGGCGATCGGCGTGCGCATGTCCGGGTTGCCCAACTGCGCGATCACCGAGCCATCACAGTATTCCACCAGCGAATGAACGACACTCTGCGGATGAATCACGACCTCAATGACATCCGGCGGTGCGGCGAACAGCCAATGCGCCTCGATGACCTCCAGACCCTTGTTCATCATGGTTGCCGAGTCTACCGAGATCTTGCGACCCATGACCCAGTTGGGATGCGCGACGGCCTCCTCCGGCGTCACCGCTGCCAGCCTCGCCGGCGACAAGGTCCGGAAAGGCCCGCCTGAAGCTGTGAGCAGGATGCGCCGGACACCACGCTCGGCAAGCGATCCAGCACTGGACGGGGGCATTGACTGGAAAATCGCGTTGTGTTCGCTGTCGATCGGCAGCAGCGTGGCGCCACTGTCATGCACGGCCGACATGAACAGCGCCCCTGCCGTAACCAGGGATTCCTTGTTGGCCAGAAGAATTTTCTTGCCTGCGCGGGCAGCGGACAGTGTGGCGCGCAATCCCGCAATGCCTACGATTGCGGCAACCACGATGCCTGCCTCGGGAAGAGCAGCCACCTTCTCCAGCGCAGATGTTCCGCTCAGCACAAGGGTGCTTGCGCCTGCCGCCAGCAATCTGGCCTGCAGGCCTTCCGCTGCGTCTTCATCGAGCAGGACTGCATAAAGGGGCTCGAAGCGGCAGCACTGCTGATAAAGCAGATCGACCTGCGATCGCGCGGTGAGCGCAACCACTCCGAACCGCTGCGGATGGCGCGCGACCACGTCCAGCGTACTGACGCCTATGCTGCCCGTTGATCCCAGTATGGTCAGATATTCCATGTTGTCACGTTCTTAGGAGCAGCCAAGGCAGGACCAATGCCGCCAGGGGCAATGTAGCCGTCAGCGCATCAATGCGATCCAGCACGCCGCCATGGCCCGGCAACAGCTTGCCGCTGTCCTTGACGCCAGCCTGACGCTTGATCCATGACTCAAACAAGTCGCCGATGATGCTCAGTGGCAGCAGACAGGCAACCAGAAGCGCTGCTGCTCCTGCTGCCTGTGGCGCGATTCCGGAAAAGCCCAATTTCCACACCAATGCATGATACACCGCGACCCCGAAAGCGGCGCCGGCAACGCCCTCCCAGGTCTTTCCAGGACTGATTGACGGTGCAAGCTTGCGCCGTCCCCAGACATGGCCGGCAAAATACGCCGCAATGTCCGCGACCCAGACCACACCAAGCACCGCCAGCAGCAGCCAAGGCCACTGCTGAAGCCGTACCAGAGCGAGCCAGGTCGGCACGATCAGGATCCAGCCGGTCAGTGCGAGGATACGCGGGTCACGCAGGCGCCATCCGCGCCAGAGCCAAACCGGTGCAACTAGAAACCAGAATGCCACTGCAACACTGAAAATCGCAGCCTCCAGTACGGCCTCATCCCATTGGAATTCGTGACCGAACAGCAGGGCCAGTGCGGACAGTGCCAGTACGCCGCAAAAGGCAAGACTGCCGTTTCGACCGAAGCCGGCAAGTACCGCCCACTCCCGGGCACCGGCCAGCAGCAGCGGCAGCAACAGCAGGGCCCACCAGTCCGAATCCAGGAAGAACATGCCGCCAATGAACAATGGCAGCAGAACGGCAGCAGTGGCAACTCTCGCGCGCAGCATCTCTGATGCAATCGGCATCGCGTCGGCGTCAGCCCGAAGCGCCGCGCGCCACAGACACGGAGGAGAGCTGCTCGCTGGTACGACCAAAACGGCGCTCACGCCGGCGGTACGAGGCGATTGCCTCATCAAGGGCTGCGACGTTGAAATCAGGCCACAGGGTGTCGGTAAAATAGAGCTCGGTATAGGCCAGTTGCCAGAGCAGAAAATTGCTGATGCGCTGTTCGCCCCCCGTGCGTATGAACAAATCCGGCTCCGGCAGGTCGCCCAGCGAGAGGTATGAAAGAAGGTCGCCCTCTGTCCACGGCACGTCGTGATCAGTTGCGGCAAGGCGCATGCGATTGACCGCCTGGATGATGTCCCAACGTCCGCCGTAGTTGGCAGCGATTGTCAGCACAAGACCCTGATTACCGGCCGTCAAGCGCTGCGCCTCGTCGATCAGCCCGGTCAGCAGCGGATCAAACGGGGACAGGTCACCAATGACACGAAAACGTACGCCGTTCCGGTGCAGACGCTCGACTTCCTGCTGCAGCGCATTGACGAAAAGCTGCATCAGCAGAGACACCTCTTCAGCCGGACGCCGCCAGTTCTCGCTACTGAAGGCAAAGAGAGTCAGCGCCGCGACACCCTTCTCGGCACAGGCCTGCACCGTGTTGCGCACCGCATCCACGCCACGGCGATGCCCGGCCACTCGCGGCAGGAAGCGCCGTTTCGCCCAGCGCCCGTTGCCGTCCATGATGATGGCGATGTGACGCGGAACCCCACTGGCCTCTGGTATCGCCTGCGTTGAGCTCGACACGTCGGCGCTTCAGATCGCCATGAGGTCGACTTCCTTGACCTCCAGTGCCTTGTCGATTTCGGCGATTGAACGGTCGGTCAGCTTCTGGATGTCGTCCTGCGCCCGGCGCTCCTCGTCCTCCGCAACTGCTTTTTTCTTGAGCAGGTCCTTCAGCTGGTTGTTGGCGTCACGGCGGATGTTGCGCACGGCCACCCGGGCGTTTTCGCCTTCGTGCCGCACAACCTTGATCAGATCCCTGCGCCGCTCTTCGGTCAGCGCTGGCATGGGCACCCTGATGATGTCGCCCTGGGTCGCGGGGTTGAGACCCAAGTCGGCATCGCGGATAGCCTTCTCAACCACGGTGACCATCTTTTTCTCCCACGGATTGACGCCGATCGTGCGTCCATCCAGCAGGGTCACATTGGCCACCTGCGGCAGAGGCGTCGGGTTCCCGTAGTAATCCACCATGACGTGGTCCAGCAAACCGGTATGCGCGCGCCCGGTCCGGATCTTCCCCAGGTCGGCCTTCAGCGCCTCAACCGTCTTCCCCATCTTCTGCTCAGCGTTCTTCTTCACTTCAGCAATCATCGCCGCCTCCTGTCAAACATGCACCATCGTACCTTCGTCCTCGCCCATCACCACCCGTTTCAGCGCCTGCGGCTTGAAAATGCTGAATACATTGATCGGCAGCTTTTGGTCGCGACAAAGCGTCAACGCCGTCGCGTCCATCACCTTCAGGTTCTTGATAATCGCCTCGTCGAACGTCAGCCGCTGATAACGCATCGCCTCCGGATGAGTCTTGGGGTCGTCGGTGTAAACCCCATCCACCTTGGTCGCCTTGAGCACCAGGTCGACATTCATTTCCATTCCGCGCAAAGCAGCGGCAGTGTCCGTAGTGAAAAACGGATTGCCGGTGCCGGCGGCAAAAATAACGACCTTCCCTTCCTCAAGGTAGCGCATCGCCTTGCCGCGTATGTACGGCTCAACCACCTGCTCGATGTTGAGCGCGGACTGCACCCTGCTCATCAGGCCGATTTGGCGCATCGAATCCTGGATTGCCAAGGCATTCATCACCGTTGCCAGCATGCCCATGTAGTCCGCAGTGGCGCGGTCCATGTGTGCGGCACCAGGCGCCACGCCACGGAAAATGTTGCCGCCACCTATGACAACGGCCACCTCAACGCCAAGCCGGACAACTTCCGCGATTTCGCCAACGATGCGGTCTATGGTGTCGCGGTTGATGCCATAGTTGTCATCACCCATCAGCGCCTCGCCACTCAGCTTAAGCAAGATGCGCTTGTAGGCCGGGGATTTTGACATTTATAACCCTTTGTTTTTATTAACTATTTTTGCTTGGCTTGTCCTACCTGCGCCATCACCTCGGCGGCAAAGTCATCCTTCTTCTTCTCAATGCCCTCACCCACCACATAAAGCTCGAAACGAGCAACGCTGGCATTCGCGGACTTCAGCAACTGCTCGATGGTCTGCTTGTCGTTCTTGACGAAGATCTGGCCGAGAAGGGTCACCTCCTTGAGGAATTTCTGCACCGATCCCTCGACGCGCTTCGCCATGATTTCGGGCGGGATCGTCTTGCCGGATTTGGCGGCATCTTCAGCAGCCTTTTCCGTGGCAACCCGACGCTCGGTCTCGATGGCCTCGCCCGGCACGCCGGAAACATCGAGTGCTTTCGGCTTGCTCGCCGCGATGTGCATTGCAATATCCTTGCCCAGCACATCATCCCCGCCGGAGATGTCCACCATCACGCCTATTTTTGCGCCGCCGTGGACATAACACGCCAGCCTGCCCTTGGCCTCAATGCGCTCGAAACGGCGTATCGAGAGATTTTCGCCAATCTTGCCGACCAGTGCCTTGCGCCGCTCTTCCACGAGTACGCCGTCCATCGTCAAAGCCGAAAGTGCCGCAACGTCTGCCGGCTTCTGCTCCACAACCAGACAGGCCAATGCCGCGACAAATGCGCGGAAATCCTCGTTCTTGGCCACGAAGTCGGTCTCGCAATTGACTTCAATGATTGCCCCCAACTTACCGTCACCCGCCACGTGTGTCGCAACAATGCCTTCCGCAGCCACCCGGGAGGCGGCTTTGCTCGCCTTGTTACCCAGCTTGACTCGCAGGATTTCCTCGGCCTTGGCCAGATCGCCGCCGGCCTCGGTCAGCGCCTTCTTGCACTCCATCATCGGGGCATCGGTCTTTTCGCGGAGCTCCCGCACCATGCCTGCCGTTATTTCCGCCATTGCTGCAATTCCTCTTACGCCAATTTAAAAAAAAGGGGCTGCTTAGCCCCTTGGATGCATCAGGGAGCCGCCTCAGGACGCTGCGGCTTCGGATTCCTCAACTTCAACGAACTCGTCGGAACCACCGCTGACAATTTCCTTGATACTGTTATTGCGTCCCTCCAGCACTGCGTCAGCCATACCGCGCGCATAAAGCTTGATTGCGCGGCTGGAGTCGTCGTTGCCGGGAATAAGATAGTCAACGCCATCAGGCGAGTGGTTGGTGTCGACAACGCCGATGACCGGAATGCCCAGTTTCTTCGCTTCTGTAATGGCGCCCTTCTGGTAACCAACGTCGATCACGAACAGCGCGTCCGGCAAGCTGTTCATGTCTTTGATGCCGCCGAGGCTGCGGTCGAGCTTGGCAATCTCGCGTTCGTACTGGAGTGCCTCCTTCTTCGACAGCTTCTCGAAAGAGCCATCCTCGCGCATCGCCAGCATGTCCTTAAGGCGCTGGATGGAGCCTTTAACGGTCTTGTAATTGGTCAGCATGCCACCTAGCCAGCGGTGGTCGACATAGGGTGAACCCGAACGCTGCGCTTCCTCGCGCACAATGTCGCGCGCCTGGCGCTTGGTGCCGACAAACAGGATGGTGCCCTTGTTCGAAGCGAGCTGACGCACGAACTTGATTGCGTCCAGGTACATGGCCATCGTCTTTTCGAGGTTGACGATGTGTATCTTGTTGCGGTGTCCGAAAATGTACGGTGCCATTTTCGGGTTCCAGTAACGCGTCTGGTGGCCGAAATGAACGCCGGCTTCCAGCATTTCGCGCATGGTGACTGACATGATGAAAATCTCCAGTTAGGGTTGAATCCGCCACCCGCCCATTGCGACCCGGAAATCCGGGCACCCTTAACGACGGCAGGTGTGTGGGTTTGCTGCTTTTTGCTGCCCTGATTACCCCGCCCGGGAAGATCCCGAAAACAAGACGCCGGTTATCGAGGTAACTCTTTATTTTAACACGCAAAGACATATACCCTCAAGCCAACCCTCCTCCTGCTTGAAGGCTTCCCGACCCCGCCCCGGTCTCCGGAAAAATCTGAATTTTTCTAATGGTTACAAACTGTTAGAATCGCCCCTCCCCGCAACAACCCAAGCCGCCGCACTGCCGTCCGCTGCGCAGTGCCCGCCCCGCAATGGCCGTACACCTGAAAATACGCGAAGAAATCGAACAGATGCGGATCGCCGGCCGGTTGGCCGCCGACGTCCTGGATTTCATCACCCCACACATCAAGCCCGGCGTCACCACCGGCGAACTCGACCGCCTTTGCCACGACTACATGGTCGAGGTGCAGCAAACCGTGCCCGCCCCGCTCCACTACACCCCGCCCGGCTACACGCCGTATCCCAAATCCATATGCACCTCGGTCAACCACGTGGTCTGCCATGGCGTGCCGGGCGAAAAAAAGCTGCGCAACGGCGACATCATTAATGTCGACATCACGGTTATCAAGAACGGCTTTCACGGTGACACCAGCCGCATGTTTTTCGTCGGACAGCCACCGATACAGGCGCGCAGACTGGTTGAACTGACCTATGAATGCATGTGGCGCGGCATACGCGCCGTAAAGCCGGGAAACACCTTGGGGGATATCGGCCATGCCATTCAGACCCATGCCGAGCAGCATGGCTGCAGCGTGGTGCGTGAATTCTGCGGACACGGCATCGGCAGGAACTTCCACGAAGAGCCACAGATCCTGCACTACGGCAGGCCGGGCACCGGCATGCACCTGGAGGCGGGGATGATTTTCACCGTAGAGCCGATGATCAATGCCGGCAAACCTGACATCCGTCAGATGGCCGACGGCTGGACCATTGTCACCAAGGACCACAGCCTTTCCGCACAGTGGGAGCACACCGTGCTGGTGACGGAGGACGGCCACGAGGTGCTCACAGTTTCCGCCGGAATGCCGGCGCCACCGGCCTGACATCCCTCTACGGCGCGCCCCATGCTTAGCGGAACCGCCATCGCCCGTCGCACGATAGAGCACGGCGCCCAGCGCAGCGCCATCGCGGAAGAACGCGCGGCGCTGCAGCGGCAGTTCGAGTCCGGAGACCTCGGACACGAACTTCTACACCGCCTGGCGCTGCTAACTGACCGCCATCTGCGCCAGGCCTGGAAGGGACGGGGCATGCCCGGCAATACCGCGCTGCTTGCAGTCGGTGGCTACGGGCGCGGACAGCTGTTCCCGCACTCCGATGTCGACATCCTGATCCTGCTGCCGGCTGCACCGGACGAAGCGTTGCAGGAAAAACTCGAGCGCTTGGTCGGCGCTTTCTGGGACATTGGCCTGGACGTTGGTCACAGCGTGCGCACGCTGGAGCAATGTTTCGAAGTCGCAGCGGGCGACGTGACCGTGCAAACCAATCTGCTGGAATCGCGCCTGCTGTGCGGCGACCGCGAGCTCTACAAAAAATTTGTCCGGCGACTGCAGCGGTCCATCGACCCGGCCGCATTCCTTCGCGCCAAGCGCATCGAGCAGCAGGAGCGGCACTCCCGCCACCAGTCTACTAACCTCGAGCCCAACCTCAAGGAAAGTCCGGGGGGGCTGCGCGATCTCAATACGATACTGTGGATTTCGCGCGCGGCGGATCTCGGGCGTACCTGGCTCGAACTCGCACGCCGGGGCTTCATCACCCAGGACGAGGCGCGTACGATCAGCCGACACGAAAGGACGCTCGAAACCCTGCGCATCCACCTGCATTATCTCGCCGGACGCCGCGAGGACCGCCTGCTGTTCGACCACCAGACCGCACTGGCCACACAACTCCGCTTCGTCAACCGCAGTGGACGCAGGGCAAGCGAACGCCTGATGCAGCGCTATTACCAGACCGCAAAATCAGTCTCCCAGCTCAACACCATCTTGCTGCAGAATCTCGCGCGGCGGATCGCGCCGTCCGCCAATCCGACACTGGCCACGACCTTGAATCCGCGGTTCGAGCTGCGCGGCGAGCTGCTGTCGGCACCTGACGAAACCATCTTTGAACGCGATCCCTGCGCCATCCTCGAAGCCTTCTCGCTGCTGCAACAGCGCCCGGAAATCCGCGGCATCGGTGCTGTGACCCTGCGTGCCCTGTGGCGCGCGCGCCGTCGCATCAACCCTGCTGCGCGCCGGGATCCACGGATGCGCGCGCTGTTTATGGACATCCTGCGCAGTCCGACACGGATGGTCCGCGAGCTGCGGCGCATGCATCAGTTCGATATTCTCGGCCGTTATATCCCGGCATTTGGCCGCGTCACCGGCCAGATGCAGCATGACCTGTATCACGTCTACACCGTCGACGAGCACATCCTCAAGGTAGTACGCAACCTGCGCCGTTTCGCAGTAACGGAACTGGCGCATGAGTTCCCCCTGTGCAGTCGGCTGATGAGTGAATTCGACAAGCCCGAACTGCTCTACCTCGCCGGCCTGTTCCACGATATTGCCAAGGGTCGCGGAGGCGACCACTCCGAGCTGGGCAAAGTTGACGCCCTGCGTTTCTGCAAAGCCCATGGGCTGCCGTCTGCCGACGCAGAACTGGTGGCCTGGCTGGTCCAGCAGCACCTGGTGATGTCGTCAACGGCACAGAAACAGGATCTCTCCGATCCGGAAACCGTGCGCGCCTTCGCGCAGCGCACCGGAAACGAGCGCCGGCTGGTCGCGCTCTACCTGCTGACTGTCGCCGACATCCGCGGCACCAGCCCGAAAGTCTGGAATGCCTGGAAAGCGAAACTGCTGGAAGACCTGTTCCAAGCCACCCGCGGCCTGCTTACCGGAGAGCGCAGCAATCGCCAGGACGGGCAGCGCGCGCGCCAGGAAGATGCCATGGCACGTCTGCGCCTGTACGCGATACCGGAAACCGATTACGGTGAATTCTGGAAGCAGCTGGATACCGCCTATTTCCTGCGCCACGAAGCGCAGGAAATAGCATGGCATACCCGCCATCTGCATCGCCGTGTCGACTCCAAGACGCCGGTGGTCAAGGCGCGTCTCTCGCCCATCGGGGAAGGCCTGCAGGTTCTGGTTTATGTCGCCGACCAGAGTGAACTTTTTTCACGCATCTGCAGTTTCTTCGAGAGCATCAGCTTCGACATCTTCGAAGCGCGCATCCACACCACGCGCCACGGCTATGCACTGGACACCTTCCACGTCCAGGACAGCTCGAACCGTCAGCCCGGATACCGCGACCTGATCAGCTATATCGAGTACGAGCTGACAGAAAAAATCTCCGGCAAGGCACCGCTCCCCCCCCTCACGCGGCCGCGGGTCGGGCGCCAGCTGCGTCATTTCCCCATCACGCCGGAAGTCAACATTCAGTCCGACGAACGCGGAAACTACCGTGTGCTGTCAATACTCGCCGGTGACCGGTCCGGCCTGCTGTCACGGATTTCCCGCACACTGACCGCATTCGACATCAATCTGCATTCGGCGAAAATCAACACCTTGGGCGCGCGTGCCGAGGACACCTTCGTCATCAGCGGCGCGGCGCTGAACAACCCGAAAACCACGGTGCGCTTCGAAAGCGAACTGCTCGAGCAGCTGCGCATCAAGTAAGCGGCGCGAGCGCGAGCTTCCCTTACTCGTCTTCCGCTGCAGCATCGGGGAAAAGCACATCAGTAAAGCCGAAACCGCGCAGGTCACGGATGCGCATCGGATAAAGCACACCGTCCAGATGATCGCATTCATGCTGTACCACGCGGGCATGGAAACTCTCGACGCTGCGCTCGATGGCCCCTCCCTCGGCATCGAATCCGGAATAGCGCACCCGCAGGTGGCGCGGCACCAGGCCGCGCATCCCCGGCACCGAGAGGCAACCTTCCCAGCCGTCCTCAAACTCCTCATCCAGTGGCGTGATCTGCGGATTAAGCAGCACGGTCCGCGGCACCGGCTCCGCGTCGGGATAGCGCGGATTCGCAGACAGGCCGAAAACCACCACCCGCAGGCCGACGCCAATCTGCGGCGCAGCGAGTCCGGCGCCGTTCAGTGCGCGCATGGTGTCTTCCATGTCAGCGATCAACTCGCGGAGTTCCGGCGTGCCGAAACGCTCGACCGGCCGCGCGACCTGCAGCAGCCGCGGGTCGCCCATGCGCAATACAGTCCTAACGGCCATGACACTCAGCCACGTGAGCGAGTACCGTTGCCACCCGCTTCATCGCAGCCGCGGAGACCGCACGGATTTCCTCGATCGCGACACCATCCCGGTTGGCGCCGATGCCGGCGGCAGCATTGACCACCACCGCCAGCATCGCGTAACAAAGCCCCATCTCCCTCGCCAGGACGGCTTCCGGCATGCCAGTCATGCCGACGAGGTCGGCGCCGTCACGCGCCATGCGGCGGATTTCGGCCGCCGTTTCCAGGCGCGGCCCCTGCGTGGCTCCGTAGACCCCGCCGTCATACAGGCTTTCTCCGGCAGCCGCACCCGCCTGCAACAGCAGGGCACGCAGCGCTCCGCTGAACGGCTGCGTGAAATCGACATGCGCCAGGGGCTGCTCAACGCCGTCGAAAAAAGTGGAGGCTCGGCCGTGGGTGTAATCAATGATCTGGTCCGGCACCACCAGGGCGCCCGGAATGAGATCTTCGCGAATGCCGCCGACGGTAGCCACGGCAATGACATTCCGCGCGCCGCAGTCATGCAATGCACGAATGTTGGCTCGATAGTTGATCAGGTGCGGCGCCAGCACATGGGCATCGCCGTGACGCGCAAGGAACACAATCTCCGCGCCATCAAGTTTGCCGAAGGTCAGCGCCGCCGAGGGTTCACCGTAAGGCGTGCTCAACTTCTCCCGCCGTACCACTTCCAAACCTTCGATTCGATTCAGCCCGCTGCCACCGATGATGGCGAACATGGTCATGAACCCTTCGCCGGAGGCAAGGCATAAACGGCCGGCAGGTTGCGCCATGTCCCGCGCAGGTCCATGCCATAGCCGAAGACATAGCGGTCAGGGACCTGCACACCGATAAAATCCGCGGCCACGGGTTTCTCCCGAGGCAGCTGCTTGTCCGCAAAAACCGCGATAAGGACCTCGAGCGCCCCGGCCGCCAGCAGCCTTGCGCGGATGGCGGCCAGTGTCCAGCCCTCGTCGAGGATGTCATCCAGCAGCAGTACCACGCGGCCGCGAACCGATTGCGGCACGTCGACACGCCAGTGCAAGTCGCCGCCATGGACCTCCGCGCCGTAGCGGGTCGCATCAACGTAATCAAAATCAAGGGGAAAGGGCAATAGCGGCAGTAACTGGCCGGCAAAAACTACGCCGCCACGCATTACTGCCAGCACCAACGGGTGCCGGCTGGCCAGGGACGTCGCGACTTCCCGCGAAACCCGGTCCAGCGCAAGCCGGATTTGCTCCGGCGAGACCAGCTGCTCAGCGCCTTCCGGCAGCTCCGGCGCCGGAACGGGTGTCTCCGGTGGCACCGGCTCAATACGTGAAGGTCACGACGTCATCGTCCATCGCCTGCTCGATGACGTAGGCTCCACCCACCGTTTCAGTGATTTCGGGAATCAGGTCATCACCCCAGAGCTCGAGGGTCGGCGTGCAGACCTTGAAATTTACGCCGGCCTCGTGGGCATCCTTGATGAAATCGTAGACACTCTTGGGCGAACCTTCCTTGACGAACAGCTTTTCCGCGACGCCCTTCTTTGCGAGCTCGCCGGCACGCGCCGTCAGGATCATTTCAACCTCGTAATCCATGGCGGCAGCCACGGTGGCCTGAAAAAAAGGCGCGCCGAGTTCGGAGCCGTTGGCAGGATCGGTATTGACCATGATGATCATCAGCTTGTTTGCCATGTCTTGCCTCGCAGGATGGTTGTTTTCCGCACGCAATATTAGCACGCGGTGATATACAGTTCTGCCGCTCAGCCGGCGCGCTGTGATCGTACGCGCAGATAGCGGCGAAACGCAGACCCGACCTCCGGATGCTTCAGTGCGAGTTCGACATTGGCCTCGAGGTAACCGAGCTTGGTGCCGCAGTCGTAGCGGCGGCCCGCAAACTCCCAGGCCAGCACTGTCTCCCGCTGTTGCAGCCGCGCGATTGCATCGGTCAGCTGGATCTCGCCGCCGGCACCGGCACGCGAACGCGACAGCTCTCCAAAGATCCGCGGGCTGAGGATGTAGCGGCCGACCACGCCCAGCCGCGACGGCGCCTGTGCCGCCGGCGGCTTCTCGACGATGCCGCTGATGGTATGTGGCGACCTCGAGCGGGGCGGAATCGCCACGACCCCGTAACGCGAAATCTCCGACCGGGAAACCTTCTGCACAGCGATCACCGAGGCCCCGCCAACGCGATGCAGCTTTTCCATCTGCGTCAGCACCGGAACCCGCGCATCGATCAGGTCATCCGCCAGCAGCACCGCAAAAGGCTCGTCGCCGACGGCCGGCTGCGCGCACAGCACCGCGTGCCCCAGGCCCAGCGGCTGCGCCTGGCGCACGAACATGCAGCTGACCCCCTTCGGCAACAGGCCCCGAACTTCGGCCAGCAATGCCTTGCGGCCGTTCTTCTCCAGTGCAAGCTCGAGCTCCACGGCCTGGTCGAAATGGTCCTCGATCGCGCGCTTGCCGCGGCCGGTGACAAAAATCAGCTCAGTCACCCCCGCCGCCACGGCTTCCTCCACGGCGTACTGAATGAGCGGCTTGTCGACCACCGGCAGCATTTCCTTGGGGCTCGCCTTCGTTGCGGGCAGGAAACGCGTGCCGAGGCCTGCCACCGGAAACACCGCCTTGCGTATCGATGCTTTTTTCACCACGTCGTTTCTCCGTTCACGGACCCAGCAGTTCCAGCAGGCCCTGTTCATCCATCACCCGCACGCCCAGCGCCCGTGCCTTGTCCAGCTTGCTGCCGGCCTCGCTGCCGGCCACTACGTAATCAGTCTTTTTTGACACGCTGCCGCTGACCTTGCCGCCTGCCGCCTCGATCCGCGCCTTCGCCTCGTCCCGGCTCAGGCCAGGCAGAGTACCGGTCAACACAAAAGTCCGGCCAGACAATCCGCCGCTTTCGGCGCGCCCTTCCGTCTCGAAGGTCACACCATGCCGCACCAGATCATCAATGACATCGCAGTTGTGACGCTGCGCAAAAAAATTGGCAACGCTGCGCATGATTTCAGGGCCTATGCCGGCGAGCAGGGGCTCCTCTGCCTCCAAACCCTTCGCACGCCGTTTCGTGTTTTCCTTCTGCAGGCGCTCCTTCTCCGCGATCAGATCCTCCCAGTCCGCGGCCAGCAGCGCATCGAGCGTTCCAAAGTGGCGAGCCAGTATCTTCGCCACCTCCTCCCCGACATGATAAATGCCGAGCGCGTAAATGAAGCGCGCCAGTGTGCTGCGGCGGCTCTTGTCTAGGGCTGCGATGACGTTTTCGGCGGATTTCGTGGCCATGCGTTCAAGGCCTGCAAGCTTTTCAACTGTCAGGCACCCGCCGTCGTAAAGGTCGGCCGGGGTGGCAACCATGCCCCTGTCAACGAGCTGATCCACAAGCTTCTCGCCCAGTCCCTCGATGTCCATTGCCCGGCGCGAAGCAAAATGCAGCAGAGCCTGCTTGCGTTGCGCCGGACAGTAAAGGCCACCGGTGCAGCGGTACGCCGACTCGCTCTCGATGCGCTCCACCCGCGACTGGCACACCGGACATTGTTCCGGCATCTCGAAGCGCCGAACCTGCTCCGGGCGCTTGTCGATGACCACCCGCGCGACCTCCGGAATCACATCGCCGGCCCGCCGCACGACTACTGTATCTCCCTCGTGCACATCCTTCGCGCGTACTTGGTCGAGGTTGTGCAGCGTGGCGTTGGTCACCGTGACGCCGCCGACAAATACCGGTTGCAGCCTGGCCACCGGCGTCAGCACGCCGGTTCGCCCGACCTGCACGTCGATGCCGAGCACCACGCTGGTCGCCTCTTCCGCGGGAAACTTGTGCGCCACTGCAAAACGCGGCGCGCGCGACACATAACCCAGCTGCTGCTGCCAGAGGAGGTTGTCGACCTTGTAGACCACGCCATCGATGTCATAAGGCAATTTGGCGCGCGCCTCACCGATCCGGCGGTAATACGCCAGCAATCCGGATACGCCACGCACACGATCGCGCTCCCGCGCCACCCTTAATCCAATTTTATCAATAAAATCAATAACTTGAGATTGCCGATCGAGTCGCGGCCAAGGCTCCGTCAAGCCCAGACCATAGGCAAAGAAGGTCAGGCGCCGACCCGCGGTGACCCGCGGATCAAGCTGGCGCAGCGAACCGGCCGCGGCATTGCGCGGGTTGACGAAGGTTTTCTCGCCGCGCGCTGCCTGCTCGCGATTGAGCTGCTCGAAATCAGCACGCAGCATCAGCACCTCGCCGCGAATTTCGAGCACCTGCGGCAGCGAACTGCCGGATAGCCGCAAAGGAATTGAGCGGATAGTGCGCAGATTGGCGGTGACATCCTCACCGGAGTAGCCGTCACCGCGCGTTGCACCGCGCGCCAGCACCCCGTCTTCGTAGACCAGGCTGACGGCCAGGCCGTCGAATTTCGGCTCTACCGCATATTCGATCTCTTCCGCAGCGACGGCGTCGCGCACCCGCCGGTCAAACGCCTCGACCTCTTCACTGCCGAAGGCGTTGTTGAGCGACAGCATCGGCTGGCGATGGGATATCGGCGCAAACTCGGACAGCGGGGCGGCGCCGACACGCTGGGTCGGCGAGTCCGCGGAAATCAGTTCCGGGTGTTCGGTCTCGAGCTGCTGCAGCTCGCGGAACAGCGCATCGTATTCCGCGTCGGAAACCAGCGGGCTGTCGAGAACGTAATACCGGTGGTTATGCAGTTCCAGCTGTTCGCGCAGGCGCGCAACGCGCTCAAGCAGCGCGCCGGAGTTCATGCAAAAAGGCGCAACGCCCGCGGGCTTCCCGCCGCGATGTCTTGTGCCGCCATCGCGGCGTGGATGTCCTGCAGTTGCTGTCTGATGCGGTTGAGTCCCGCCTGTTGCAGCGGAGTCCGGTTGTCATCGACAAGCTGGCCGCCCAGGCTTGCCGCGAGCGCCGTTCCGGTTTTTACCATGCGGTCGAGCACGGCCACGCCATCGGCGATCCGCGGTACGTCCAGCAGCAAAGTCAGTCCGCTGGTCTGCATCGCGACGAGATGCCCTTCCGCAAAGGGCTCGGCTTCGTGGTTCTCCAGCGTGAATAACGTGTGGCCGGCCGCATCATGCAGGTGGAACAGGCCGTCCGGCTCCAGGGTGAAACCCGCGTCAGCCGCAGCCTCGGCCACCTGCTCGCCGGAAAACGCCTCCCCGGCAAGCGCCACCACGTTGACACCGATCGCCACATCCATATCCCCGCAGAAGGCGTCGAGCTCCCGTGCGGCTTCCAGCGCCACGGTGGTGTCACCCAACTCGACAGTGGCGCCGTGCTTCGCCGCCCACTCGCGCAAGGCATCGCAGAATCCGTTGAGTTGCGGCGCATGCAGCGGGCCCGAGCGATTGACCAGCTGCAGGGCAACCTGCAGTTCGCGGCATCCGGCATGGCTGCCGCGGTCCAGCACGCGCCAAACCGTCCCGCCATCGCGGCCGAGCACCCGCGCCGGCTTGCCAAAAGTCGCCAGCCGTGACAGCAGTTCCCGCAGCGCCGCGTCGCCGACAGGCTGATCCGCGTTGACAGAAGCCTGGAACTCAATGAGCGGATCGGCGCCGCCGCTCGCCGCTGCCACACCCGGGGCCGGTTCCGGACCCGGCGCAGCAACCGGCTCAGCTTCATCGCCGATTCGCGGCTCGATCCTCGGTTCGGCACGCTCGACCGGCTCAGCTTCCGCAGTCTTCAGCAAAACATCAGCGTGTTCGCCTTCGAATGCCTTCTGCAGGCGCTGACGCAACTTGCGTTCCTGCCAAATGTTGAACGCATAGACGCCGCCGACCACGACCAGTCCGATTGCTGCCAGCGCGATCTGCAGGTCGCTCATCGCTGTTCAGGCCGCCCTCAGGCAGCCTCCTCCGTGAGTTTCATCGCCGCATCAATGTCCACCGCGACAATGCGCGAAACGCCGGGCTCCTGCATGGTCACGCCCAGCAGCTGGTTGGCAATTTCCATCGTGATCTTGTTGTGGCTGATGAACACGAATTGCGACTGCTCAGACATTTTTTTCACCAGTTCGCAGAAGCGTCCGGTGTTGTGATCATCCAGCGGCGCATCGACCTCGTCGAGCATGCAGAACGGCGCCGGATTGAGCTGGAATATCGAAAACACCAGCGCCATCGCTGTCAACGCCTTCTCGCCGCCCGACAGCAGGTGGATCGAGCTGTTCTTCTTGCCCGGGGGCTGGGCGATGACCTGGATGCCGCTGTCGAGGATTTCCTCGCCGGTCAGCAGCAGCTTCGCGTTGCCGCCGCCGAAAAGCGCCGGGAACATCCGCGAAAAATGGGCATTGACCTCGTCGAATGTCCTCTGCAGGCGCTCGCGGGTCTCGCGGTCGATGCGGCGGATCGCATCTTCCAGCGTGTTCATCGCAGAGGTCAGGTCTTCCGACTGCGCATCGAGATAGGTTTTGCGCTCGCGCGCGGCCTCGAGTTCCTCGAGCGCCGCAAGGTTGACTGCGCCCAGCGACCTGATCTCGTCATTCAGGCGATTGATGTCCGACTGCAGGGAACTCGCACGCCGTCCTTTTTCCAGCTGCTCCGCCAGCGCCGCCTCGTCGGCCCCGGCTTCGGCCAGCTGCTGCGCGTACTGCTCCTCGTTGATCCGCGCCTCGTGTTCCTTCAGCTTCACTTCATTGATGCGGTTGCGCAAAGGTTCGAGCTTCTGCTCCGCGGCCATGCGCTCCTGCTCGACTGCCCGCAGTTGCGCCTCGGTCGACTCCAGCAGGTCGCGGGCCTCGGCCAGCGCCTGCTCCTTGGTGCCGCGCAGCGACAGCGCGATCTGCAACTGGCTTTGCCAGGGCGACTCGTCGAGCCGCGCCAGCGCTTCCTGCTCGGTGGCGAGCACCGTGCGCAGGCGTTCGATCGTTTCGCCCGAGGCGGCGATCGCGCGGCTCGCCTCTTCCACCTTGGCTGCGGCCGTCTTGCCCTGGAATCCGGCGTCCTGGAATTCCCGCTCGGCGTCCCGCAGAATCTCGCGCTGCCGGTCGAGCACAGCCTGCGTGTCGCGAAACTGTGCCTGCGCCCCCTCCAGTTCGCCGGCGTGGCCCGCGGCCTGCTCTTCGAGCTGAATCAGATTGGCGGAGGCTTCTTCGCGCTGCGTACTCTCGGCCATCACCTGTTCGGCAATCTCCGCGAGTTCGGCCGTAATCTGTTCGCCGCGCTGCGTCAGGCGCTGGGTCTGCTCAGCCAGGCGTACGCTCTCAACCTGCAGGGCATGGTGCCTCTGCTGCAGTCCGGCGACGTCCTGGCGCAGCACCGTCAGTTCCGACTTCGCCTCCGCGATGAGGGCAGCCTGGCCATCGACCGCCGACTGCAGCGTCTGCAGAGCTGCCCTTTTTGTGGCGACTTCGCCGTCCAGCGCCTCGATTTCACGCTGACGCGAAAGCACGCCATGAAGTTCCGAATCCGGCGCATGGTAAGTCAGTGTGTGCCGCGTCAACAGGCGTCCGTCGCGAGTCACCAGCACGGTTCCCGGAGCGAGCTGGCTGCGCAACGCCAGCCCGGAGGCCAGGCTATCGATGACGAATGCACCACCCAGCCAGTCCGCCAGCGCGGACGACAGGCGCACATCGCGGCAGGTCACGAAGCGTGCAAGCGGCACGGCACCGGCCGGCACCGGCGCCGACCCGTCGACTTCACCATCGTCGCTCTCGACGATCGCCAGCTTGCCCGGCGGCATGTCCCAGCTGCCGCAGGCATCCAGCCCGTCGAGGATCACCGCATTGAGACGTTCACGCAGGACAGCCTCGAGTGCATCCTCGTAGCCGTTATCAATGGCAATGCCCTGCCACAGGCGCTGCGCGCCGGCGATTCCCCGCGATGAAATCCATTCATCCATGTCCGAGCCATGGGCGAGGCGGTCCTGCAGCTGGCGCAGGGCCTCCACCCGTGCCTCGATCGCGGTGATGGACTGGATCGCCTGGTCCAGCCCGACCGAGCGGGCCTCGAGAGCCTGCTCCAGCCCGGGCAACCCGGTTTCCTTCGCCGCCAGCGCTTCGCGGCGGGCAGCGAGCTCGGCATCGACCTCAGCAGCCTGCGCGCGCAGCGCCTCCAGCGCGACGGTATCGGGTTTTTCCAGGCCGTTGTGTTCTTCATACAAGCGCTCATTGCGCACCGCCAGCCGTTCCAGCACCCGCGCCGCATGCTCCAGCTTGGTCTGCTCGACCTGGCGCGAACGCTCCACCTGTCCCATCGCCTGCTGCAATTCGTCGCGCCGCAGGCTGGCTGCCCGCCATGCGTCCTCAGCCAGCGGCAACTTGGCGCGCTCCCCGGCAATGCGGGACTCGCAATCGGCGATACGCTGCCCGGCCTGCGCCTGCTCGTCCTGCCACTGCGCGAGACCGGCTTGCGCCTGCTCCAACTGCCCCTCGGCCGCCGCGAGTTGGCTGCCAAGACTGCCGATCTGCTGCTCGACGCGTCCGCGGTTCTCGCGGATATGTCCGATCTGCTGCTCGAGGCGCGCAATCTCGGCATTGGTCTCGTAGAGTGCGCCCTGTGCCGCATGCACCGCATCGCCGGCACGGTAGTGGCCATTACGCAATTCCTCGAGACGGCGTTCGGCATCACGCAGACGCGCAGTTTCCGCTTCGAGCTCGGTGCCCAGACGCTCGATATCCCGGGCGTGGCGGTTACGCGTCGCCACCGATTCCTGGCGCCGTGCGAACCACAGCAGCTGCTGGGTTGCAGTGACCTCGGCCTGCAGCGCGTTGTAACGCGTGGCCACCTCTGCCTGTCCCTGCAGGTGGGTCAACTGCTTGTCCAGTTCCTGGCGGATATCCTCAACGCGCGACAGGTTTTCACGGGTATCGCGCAGCCGCAGTTCTGTCTCCCGGCGGCGTTCGCGGTACTTGGACACGCCCGCGGCCTCCTCCAGGAAAACCCGCAGTTCTTCCGGCTTGGCCTCGATGACCCGCGAAATCATCCCCTGCTCGATGATCGCGTAGGCCCGCGCACCGAGTCCGGTGCCGAGAAAAATGTCCGCCACATCACGGCGACGCACATGGATGTTGTTGATGTAATACGCGGAATCGCCGTCGCGCTCGAGCATGCGCTTGACCGAAATTTCGGCATAAGTCGACCACTGTCCCGCTGCCTTGCCCAGGCTGTTGTCGAATACCAGCTCGACGCTGGCGCGGTTCACCGGCTTGCGGTCACCCGAACCATTGAACAGCACATCCTGCATGGTTGCGCCGCGCAAATGCTTCGCCGAAGTCTCGCCAAGCACCCAGCGCACTGCATCGATGATGTTGGACTTGCCGCAGCCATTGGGCCCGACTACGCCGACGAGTTGCCCCGGAACGGGGATGTGCGTGGGATCGACGAAGGATTTAAAACCGGCGAGATTGATTTGCTTTAGACGCAAGGTGCTGTTCTGCCAAGAAAAAGTTGTAAGGCAAGGCCAAACGGGTAGAATTCAGCGCGCATTTTAACTGAATTGACTCGCCGGAAAGATACCGCTCGCCCATGCCGAAGCAGCCTTCGCGACAACTCGAAACTTTCGCCAATCCGGCGCCTGCACGCGATTTCCGGATTCACATGGAAATACCGGAGTTTACCTGCCTGTGCCCGAAAACCGGGCAGCCCGACTTCGCGACACTGATCCTCGATTACGTACCCGACCGGCTGTGCGTGGAGCTGAAGAGCCTCAAGCTCTACATCTGGTCCTTCCGCAACGAAGGCGCCTTCCACGAAGCCGTGACCAACCGCATCCTCGACGACCTGGTGCGCGCGACACGGCCGCGCTGGATGCGCCTGACCGCGCGCTTCTACGTGCGCGGCGGCATATTCACAACGGTCACCGCACAGCATCTGAAGCGCGGCTTCAGACTGGCAGAGACGCCTGAAATGCCGCTTCTCGAGCCTGGCGCGCCAACCCGCTGAACGGGGACGTGCATCCCTCATTACGACCATCACGATCTTGAACAAGCGCCTCGAACTGCTGCAGAGTTACCCTTTTCAGCGCCTCACCGCGTTGCTTGCCGACCATCAGCCGCCGGCCGGCGTCAAACCCGTGCCGCTCTACATCGGCGAACCCAAACATCCGACCCCGGCCTTCATTCGCGAGGCTTTGATCGCGAACCTCGACGGACTTTCGATCTATCCGGCTACGCTGGGCACCGACGCACTGCGTCAGGCCATCTCCGCGTGGATCGCCAGACGCTACGGCATTGCCGCGCCGGATCCCGCAACCCAGGTGCTGCCGGTCAACGGCAGCCGCGAAGCGCTGTTTTCCTTTGTGCAGGCCGTCATCGACACCAGCGGTGGCACACCTGCGGTGATCTGCCCCAACCCGTTCTATCAGATCTATGAGGGCGCTGCGCTGCTCGCCGGCGCCGAACCGCAGTTCATCCATAACCTGCCGGAAAACGGATTTGCCTTTGACACGGCACAGCTGCCGGACGAGGTTTGGCGCCGCGCCCAGCTGATGATCATCTGCTCGCCGGGCAATCCGACGGGCAAGGTACTCGGCCTCTCCGACTGGAAAGCTCTGTTCGCTCACGCCGACCGCTACGACTGCGTGATCGCTGCCGACGAATGTTATTCAGAAATCTATTTTGACGAGGAACAGCCCCCGCTGGGTGCACTCGAAGCCGCGGTCAAGCTGAGACGCAGCAACTTCCGCAACCTGGTGGTGTTCTCCAGTCTGTCGAAACGTTCCAACGTCCCCGGCATGCGCTCGGGCTTCGTCGCCGGCGATGCGGCCATCCTGAAAAAATATTATCTTTATCGCACCTACCACGGCGGCGCGATGAGCCCGCCGGTGCAAGCCGCGAGTATCGCCGCCTGGCAGGACGAAGCCCATGTCATCGCCAACCGCGCGCTGTACCGCGAAAAATTCGAGGCCGTGATCGGCATTCTGAAACCGGCGCTGCCGGCGGAATGGCCCGACGCAGCGTTCTATCTGTGGTTGCAGACGCCCATCGACGACGTCGAATTCACCCGCCGGTTGTATGCTGCGGAGGGGGTCAGCGTGCTGCCCGGCAGCTACCTCGCGCGCGCAGCGCGTGGCATCAACCCCGGCGTCAACCGGGTGCGCATCGCACTCGTCGCCACGGTCGCCGAATGCACCGAGGCCGCGCACCGGCTGCGCCGCTTTGCCGAGTCACTTTGATCATTCAAGGGAAATCCAGATGCAAACACTGCAGAACACCATCGAACAGGCCTGGGAAAACCGCGCCGACCTCTCGCCCGCCAAGGCGCCCGCCGACCTACGCAAGGCCGTTGACGAGACCATCGCCATGCTCGATGCCGGCACACTGCGGGTCGCCGAGAAAATAAACGGCCAGTGGCAAACCCACGAATGGGCAAAAAAGGCAGTGCTGCTCTCCTTTCGCCTGCAGGACAACGCGGTAATGCAGGACGGCACCAGCCGATATTTCGACAAGGTGGCGCCGAAATTCGCGAACTACGATGAAGCTGCCTTCCGCGCTGGCGGCTTCCGCGTAGTGCCGCCCGCAGTCGCTCGCCGCGGCTCGTACATTGCGAAAAACGTGATCCTGATGCCCTCCTACGTCAACATCGGCGCCTATGTCGACGAGGGCACGATGGTCGATACCTGGGCAACCGTCGGCTCCTGCGCGCAGATCGGCAAGAACGTGCATCTGTCGGGCGGCGTCGGTATCGGCGGCGTGCTCGAGCCGCTGCAGGCCAGCCCGACCATCATCGAGGACAACTGCTTCATCGGCGCGCGTTCGGAGATCGTCGAAGGCGTCGTCGTCGAGGAAGGCTCCGTGGTATCGATGGGTGTGTTCATCGGCCAAAGCACGAAAATCTACGACCGCGCCAGCGGCCAGGTCCTTTACGGCCGGGTACCAGCCGGCTCCGTAGTGGTGTCGGGCTCCCTGCCCTCGCTTGACGGCAAGTGCAATCTGTATTGCGCGGTGATCGTCAAACGCGTCGACGCCAAGACCCGCGCCAAGACCAGCATCAACGACCTGCTGCGCAGCGACGACTGAGCATCTGCGCCGCCCTGCTTGGCTAGGCCGACGAAACTGGGGCAGAATGGTCCGCTCGCCTTGCACGGCGGCCGCCCGCAACGGGCATAACGGGGAATAACCGGGGATAGGCAACATGTTTGTGACACCGCTGTTTAAATTGATGGCTGACAAGCAGGCGTCGGACATGTTCTTCACCGCCGGCGCGCCCATCCAGATCAAGATCAACGGCACAGTGATGCCGATCAACAGCCAGGCGCTCGATCCCGAGCAGGTGAAGAAGATCTGCTACGAACTGATGACCCCGGCGCAGATCCAGGAATTCGAGACCAAACACGAGATGAACTTCGCCCAGGGTGGCGGCGAGATGGGCAACTTCCGGGTCAATATATTCCACCAGAAAAACGCGGTGGCGATGGTCATACGCTTCGTCAAGCCGGATGTGCCGCCAATCGATTCCCTGGGACTGCCGCCGATCCTGAAGGAAGTGATCATGGAGAAGCTCGGACTGATCCTGATCGTCGGCTCCACGGGATCGGGCAAGTCGACGACGATGGCCTCGATGATCGACTACCGCAACACGCTGAGGACCGGCCACATCCTGACCATCGAGGATCCGATCGAATTCACCTTCAAGCACAAGAAATCCATCGTCAACCAGCGCGAAGTGCGTGTCGACACTCACAGCTACGACGCCGCACTGATCAGCGCAATGCGCGAGGCGCCGGATCTGCTGATGGTCGGCGAGATCCGCGACCGCGAAACGCTGGAAAGTGCACTGCTGTTTGCCCAAACCGGCCACCTCTGCATGTCGACACTGCATGCCAACAACAGTTACAACGCGCTGAACCGGATCATCGGCTTCTTCCCGCGCGAGGCGCGCGAAAGCCTGGAGGCCGACCTCTCGATCGCGCTGCGCGCGGTGATCTCGCAACGACTGGTCAAGACCGTCGACGGCAAGCGCGCCCCTGCCATCGAGGTGCTGCTCAACACCAAACACATCCAGGATCTGATCAAGGCCGGAGAAATCAACCAGATCAAGGAAGCGATGGAACAGAGCCTCTCGCCGGGATCGCAGACCTTCGAGCAGTCCCTCTACCAGCTCTACCGCAACGGCCGCATCACCATGGACGAGGCGCTCGCCAATGCCGATTCGCCGACCAACCTGCACTGGCTGATCAGCAATGCCAGCAAGGCCGAAAGCGCCCCCGATGAGACGCCCGGCCAATCCGCCGGACGGTCGTCGAGCACCACCACCACTGACCTGTCGAGCATCAAGCTCAACCTCGACGCCCTGGGTTGATCAATTAACTAATTGTTTTTAAACATATTTTTAGTTAAGTGCCCGGATTGCCGCCCATCACTCCGCGGCAACTGATCGCCGCTGCTGCCACCCGTTTCCGCAAGGCGGGACTTGCCTATGGCCACGGCACGCTGAATGCCGATGACGAAGCGGCCTGGCTGATGGTGCATGCCCTCAAATGCGACTTCGAAGATCTGCCCAAACGGATCGATCAAGCGCTGAAACCTGCGGCAGCGCGACGCGCCCAAAGCCTGTTCGATCGCCGCATCGCCGAACGCATTCCGGCGGCATACATTACCCGCGAAGCCTGGCTCGGCGTACACCGCTTCTACGTCGACGAGCGCGTCATCGTGCCGCGCTCATACATCGCCGAACTGCTGCGCGACCGCCTGCGTCCCTGGCTGGCCCGTGCGCCAGCAACGGTCCTCGACCTCTGCACCGGCTCCGGCTGTCTTGCCATCATCGCGGCGCACACCTTTTCGCGGGCGCAGGTCGAGGCCACCGATGTCTCAAGCGACGCGCTGGCTGTCGCACAGCGCAATGTCCGCGCACACCGACTCAACACGCGCCTGCACCTGTTGCGCTCGGACCTGTTCGCGGCGCTCACCGGTCGGCGTTATGACCTGATCATCAGCAACCCGCCGTACGTCGGCGCCATGGCGATGCGCCGCCTGCCTGCGGAATACCGGCACGAGCCGGAACTGGCCCTGCACGGCGGCAATGACGGACTGGATCTGGTGCGACGCATACTCGCGGACGCGCCGCATCATCTGGCGCCGCGTGGCTGGCTGGTGATGGAAGTCGGGCATTACCGCGCGCGCGTCGAGCGCGCCTTTCCGCGGTTACCGTTTATCTGGGCGGAGACGAGCGGCGGGGACGACTGCGTGTTGCTGTTGCAGCGG
Source organism: Burkholderiales bacterium (assembly GCA_030684405.1). Classification (GTDB taxonomy): domain Bacteria; phylum Pseudomonadota; class Gammaproteobacteria; order Burkholderiales; family SG8-41. Next base: position 117,100 of record JAUXYA010000011.1, read on the forward strand.
GAGACGCTGCAGCAAGGGGCTGCTCCGGGTTCGTAACCCAGGCCAGCAGGCGTTCGACTTCGGCGGCCGGCAGCTCCATGAACTGACCACGCTTGAGCTGCGGCGGCAGCGCCACGGCGCCGAAGCGCACGCGCATCAGACGGCTGACGGTCAGGTTCTGCGATTCGAAAAGGCGGCGCACGATGCGGTTGCGTCCTTCCCTCAGCAGTACCCGAAACCAGCGGTTGGCGCCCTCGCCACCCTCTTCCTCCAACTGCTCGAAGCGCGCGACGCCGTCCTCGAGGCGCACGCCGGCTCGCAGCGTATCCAGCGCTGCCGGATGCACCGTACCCAGCACGCGCACCGCGTATTCGCGGTCCACCTCAAAGCGCGGATGCATCATCCGGTTCGCGAGATCACCGGAGGTGGTAAAAATCAGCAGGCCACTGGTGTTGAAATCCAGGCGACCAATGGCGAGCCATTTCGCGCCCTTTGCCGGCGGCAGCTTCGCGAAAACCGTCGGGCGCCCCTGCGGGTCATCGTTGCTGACGATCTCACCCTCGGGCTTGTGATACAGGAGCACACGGGGCAACTGGTCTGCCTGTTGCCAATGCAGGACGCGGTCCCCAACCTTGACGCGGTCCACCGCCGTAACCCGGTCGCCAATACCGGCAACCTTGCCGTTGACGGTCACCTCTCCGGCGCGGATGCGCTCCTCCATCGCACGCCGCGAGCCGAAACCGGCCTGTGCCAGCACCTTGTGCAGCTTGTCGCCGCGCAGGCCGTCCGCGGCAGGCATCACCACCGGGGCAGAACGCGGCGGATTTCCAGGTTTGCGCGCGACTGCAGATGCCGGTGGCCGCAGGGGACCGCGCCGCTGCCCGCCGGCAGCGCCACTGTTCTTGGTTCCTGTGTTCTTCTGTTTCATACGCTGCGTCGCTCCATTACCGCCTGCGCCAGCGTGCCGCTGTCGACATGCTCCAGTTCTCCACCCACCGGCAGACCACGCGCAATGCGCGTGACCCTGACACCCTTCGCGCGCAGCAGCTCTCCCGCATAATGCGCGGTGGCTTCACCTTCGACGGTAAAGTTGGTGGCAAGCATGACTTCCTTCACTACGCCATCGGCTGCCCGCTGCAGCAGGCGCTCGAGATGAATGTCACGCGGTCCGATGCCATCGAGCGGCGAGAGTGCGCCCATCAGCACGAAATACAGGCCCTCGTGGCACTGTGCCTGCTCCATCATCAGCAGGTCAGCGGGAGTCTCTACCACGCATAAAAGCCCGCGATTGCGCCGCGGCGACAGGCACAGCGCGCACACCGGCTCTTCGGAAAAGTTGTTGCACTGCTCGCAATGGCGCACCCGCGTCAGCGCCGAGCCGAGCGTCAGCGCCAGACGTTCGGCGCCGGGACGGTCGCGCTGCAGCAGGTGGAAGGCCATGCGCTGCGCCGAGCGCGGTCCGACACCCGGCAGGCAACGCAGCGCTTCGATCAGGGATTGCAGCGCAGGCGGAGCGTTCATTTTAAATACTTGTTTTTATTAATATTTTCAGAACGGCAGTTTCATGCCGGGCGGCAGCGGCAGGCCTGCGGTGACACTGGCCATCTTTTCCTGGCTGGTCGCTTCCGCCTTGCGCACGGCATCGTTGACCGCCGCCGCAATCAAGTCTTCCAGCATCTCCTTGTCATCCCCGATAACCGTGGGATCGATGGTCACCCGCTTCACGTCGTGGCGGCAGGTCATCACCACCTTGACCATGCCGGCGCCGGCCTGGCCCTCGACTTCAATCTGCGCAAGTTGCTCCTGCATCTTGCGCATGTTGTCCTGCATCTGCTGCGCCTGCTTCATCAGTCCGGCAAGCTGGCCTTTCATCATGTCTGCATTCCTCGATACGTTATTTCGGTTTGATCGAATTTTCCTCGAGCGAGCCGTCGAAGTCTTCGATCAACTCGCGTACGAAAGGATCTTCGCGTATTTCGGCCACCGCCGCTGCCTGGCGCTGTTCCGCCTTGCGGTCAGTGATGGCCTTGGGCGACACGCCGGCCACCTCGCCGGCAGTGAAGACAACCTTCAGCTTTGCGCCCAGCACCTTGCGCAGCGCAGCGCTCAGCTTGTCGCGGTGTGGTTTGTCGAACAGGCGCTCGTCAGCCGCGGAAATGCGCAGCTCGATCATCTCTTCCGTGCGCTGAGTCATCTCGCAGCGCAGTGCGAGCTGGTTGGCCATCGCGCTCAGGCCCAGCCGGCCCACCAGCTCCGTCCAGGCCGAAGGTGCTACCACAGCGGGCGCTGGCGCGGCGGCATACGTTGCCGTGGAAGCCGCCGCCCGTGGCGGCGCAGCCGATGGCGCGGTCATCGCGGCAGGCACGGCGCTGGCCGGTGCAAAGGCGAGCATACGCAACAGCGTCATCATGAAGCCCGCATGCTCGTCAGGCGCCAGGCCAATTTCCGCGCGCCCCTGAGCGGCAATCTGGTAATAGAGCTGCAGGTCCTCCGCGGCAAAGACCTGCGCCAGTTCGCGGATCGCCGCCACATCCGGATCGTCGTCGGCAATCGTCTGCGGTACCACCTGTGCCAGTGCCAGCCGGTGCAGCAGCGAAGCGAGTTCCTGCAGCGCAGACTCGAAAGACAGGCTGCGCTCGGCCATCTGCGTGGCTGCCGTCACCAGCGCCGGTCCGTCCTGCACTGCCAGCGCGCGCAGTATCGTGTAGAGGTAAGTGCGGTCGACTGCTCCGAGCATCGCGCGAGTCGAGACTTCATCAAGCTTGCCCCCACCATGGGCGATAGCCTGGTCGAGCAGGCTCAGTGCATCACGCAGACTGCCCTCGGCCGCGCGTGCAATCAGCGCCACCGAGCCGGCATCCGCCGGCACGTTTTCCGCCGCCAGCACCTCGGTCAGGCGATCACGGATCTGCTGCGGGGGAATCTGCTTCAGGCCGAACTGCAGACAACGCGACAGCACGGTCACCGGTATTTTCTGCGGATCAGTAGTTGCGAGTATGAACTTGACGTGGCCCGGCGGCTCTTCCAGCGTTTTCAGCATCGCGTTGAAGGCCGAGCGTGACAGCATGTGCACTTCGTCGATGATGTAGACCTTGTAACGGCCGCTGGTCGGCGCGTAGAGCGCGTTCTCCAGCAGCTCGCGCATGTTGTCGACCTGGGTGTTCGATGCCGCATCGAGTTCGATCAGGTCGACGAAGCGTCCGGCATCGATTTCGCTGCAGGCTGTGCATTTGCCACAGGGCGCCGCGGTGACGCCGGTCTCGCAGTTGAGCGCCTTGGCGAGGATGCGCGCCAGCGTAGTTTTGCCGACGCCGCGGGTGCCCGTGAACAGGTAGGCGTGATGCAGGCGCTGCTGTTCCAGCGCGTTGCTCAGCGCGCGTACGACGTGCTCCTGCCCCACCAGTTCGGTAAAACTGCGGGGACGCCACTTGCGGGCCAGAACCTGGGTCACGGGATTCAGCGCTCGGTAATTGATGATGAACGGCGGATGATGGACTGATGGACAACAGAAGCTGCCATTTTACCGGCTTAGCGGCAAGGGCGCCCGCAACGGCGCCGTTTTACAGCACCGTTTTCAGCGAAACCAGTATTGCAGGCGAATCTGGTTGAAATCCATGCCGGCGTTGGGCTTCTTGATGTCGGCATTGGAATGGTGCTGAAAACGGTAACTGAGGTCGTAAGCACCCTTCGCGCCGAAGCGATAACCAAAGCCGATATGATCGCCGAACTGCAAGGCGGTGCTGAAACGCCGACCACCAAGAGAAGTGCGCGAGAGAAAATGCAGGCCGATGCCGGCTTCCAGGTAAAAACCCCGCAGGTCGTTGGCCTGCCAGCGCAGCGTGGACGTGAGGCCGACATCGATCAGGCTGTCGTTCTGCCCTGCTGCCACGTCGGCACGCCACTGTCCTGCAGACAGATTCCAATAACCGCCGATGTGCCGGCTACCGGAGTCCAGCCAGCGTTTCTGCCAATGCCATAACGCGCCCATGCGCGCCATTTCATAGCTGCCGTTATTGCCGAACTCCGCCGACATCCCGTCCACAGCCAGCACCGGAGCCGCTGCGGTCGCCAGCATGATCGCCATGGCGATCATCGCCGGCATGCGCTTGACACTACGCATCACCCGCTCCCCTGTCAGCTGTGGCAGCAGAGCTGCCTGTTTATTGAATATTGAAAACGCCTGCTACGGTCGCGACTGCTTCACTGCAAACCGCGCTCAGTGACAGCGGGGAGCCGCGGCGGCCATGCCGCCGCGGCAAAATGGGTGGCGAGCCTGACCCCCGGCACTCGCAGAGAATAGCTGTGGCTGCTTCCTTCCGGACCTGACCAGATTCACTACCATGCGATGCGGGGAGGCCCGCCGTAAGAAAGTCGTAAGTATGCACGCTCAAGGCATTTTCTGCCACGTTAATGGATCGCCGCCGTCTTTACAAGGCGCAGGCTTAGTGCTTCCATAACACTCAAACAAAACATCGGCCGCAGCCTGTGTGCGCCGGCCAACCGACAACCGTCAATCAGGATTACCTGTAACCGGAGGAGCACCATGACGACCACACCGTCCGCCACCATCACATCCGTCCTGCAGGAAAACCGCGTTTTCCCACCATCGCCGGCAGTGGTCGCGCAAGCCAACATCTCCGGTATGGACGCCTATCGTGCGCTCTGCGCGGAAGCCGAGAACGACTACACAGGTTTCTGGGCCCGGCTCGCCCGCGAGCATCTGCTGTGGAAAAAGCCCTTCACGCGGACGCTGGACGATTCGAAAGCCCCATTCTTCCGCTGGTTCGATGACGGCGTCCTCAACGCCTCGTACAACTGCCTCGACCGCCATCTGCAGACTCAGCCCGACAAGACCGCAGTCATCTTTGAGGCTGACGACGGCAAAATCACCCGCGCGACCTACCGCGACCTCCATTCCAGCACCTGCCGCATGGCAAACGGCCTGAAGTCTCGCGGCATAAAAAAAGGCGACCGCATCATCATCTACATGCCGATGTCGATCGAGGCCATCGTCGCAATGCAGGCCTGTGCCCGCATCGGCGCGGTCCACTCGGTGGTGTTCGGCGGCTTCTCGGCCAAAAGCATACATGAACGCATCATCGACGCCGGCGCGGTGGCAGTGCTGACCGCTGACGAGCAGCTGCGCGGCGGCAAGACCATGCCGCTGAAGGTCGCCGTGGATGACGCACTGGCAATGGGCGGCTGCGACTCAATCCACACGGTGGTGGTCTACCGGCGCACCGGCGGCAAGGTCGAGTGGAACCCCAAAGTCGATGTCTGGCTGCACGATTTGATGCAGGACCAGCCCGACCAGTGCGAGCCGGAATGGGTCGGCGCCGAGCATCCTCTGTTCATCCTCTACACCTCGGGCTCCACCGGCAAGCCCAAAGGCATCCAGCACTCCACTGGCGGCTACCTGCTGTGGACCATCCTGACGATGAAATGGACCTTCGACCACAAGCCGGATGATGTCTTCTGGTGCACGGCGGACGTCGGTTGGGTTACCGGCCATTCCTATGTCTGTTACGGCCCGCTCGCCTGCGGCGGCACCGAAGTCGTATTCGAAGGCGTGCCCACCTACCCCGATGCCGGCCGTTTCTGGAAAATGATCCAGGACCACAGGGTCACCGTCTTCTACACCGCGCCGACGGCGATCCGTTCACTGATCAAGGCCGGCGGCGATCTGCCGAAGCAATACGACCTCTCCAGCCTGCGTATCCTTGGCACCGTCGGCGAGCCGATCAATCCTGAAGCCTGGATGTGGTACCACGACACCGTCGGCGGCGGTCGCTGCCCGATCGTCGATACCTGGTGGCAGACGGAAACCGGTGGCCACATGATCACCCCCCTGCCCGGGGCTACACCGACCAAGCCCGGTTCAGCAACGCTGCCGCTGCCCGGTGTCATCGTCGACATCGTCGACGAAACCGGGCAATCGGTCGGTAACGGGAAGGGTGGCATCCTCGTCATCAAGAAACCCTGGCCCTCGATGCTGCGCACGATCTGGGGTGATCCGGAACGTTTCAAAAAAACCTATTTCCCCGAGGATTTCCACGGCAAGTACTACCTCGCCGGCGACGGCGCGACTTATGACGAGGACGGCTATATCCGCATCATGGGGCGCATCGATGACGTGCTTAACGTTTCCGGCCATCGCCTGGGCACCATGGAAATCGAATCAGCGCTGGTGGCCAACACCGGCCTCGTTGCCGAAGCTGCAGTGGTCGGCCGCCCCGACGACCTCACCGGCGAAGCAGTAGTCGCCTTCGTCGTGCTGAAGCATGCACGCCCCGAAGGTGAAGACGCGAAGAAGATGATCAAGGAACTGCAGGACTGGGTGGGCAAGGAAATCGGCGCGATCGCCAAGCCACGCGACATCCGCTTCGGCGACAACCTGCCGAAAACCCGCTCCGGCAAGATCATGCGCCGGCTGCTGCGCTCGATCGCCAAGGGCGAGGACATCCAGCAGGACGTGTCGACTCTGGAGAACCCGGCGATCCTCGATCAACTGAAGAAGGCACCGAAGTAGGCTGATCCGGTGAACACGTTGCGCGCCGCCATCGTGGGAGCGCCATGAACCGACCGCTGCTGAAGGGGCAGCGTCTGGTGGCGCTGTTCCTGCTCGGCTGCCTGCTGTTCAACTTCCCGGTACTGTCGCTGTTCGCAGGCAGCACGCGCGTCTGGGGAATTCCCCTGATCTACCTCTATGTCTTCGCAGCCTGGGCCGCCATCATCGCGCTGATGGCACTGATCATCGAGCGCAAGGACCAGTAAGCTGTGTTGAGCGGCGCTCTGATCGTCGTTCTTTCCTTCGCCTACGTCGGGCTGCTGTTCGCAATCGCCTACTGGGGCGACAAGCGCGCCGACGCCGGGCGCAGCATCATTGCGAACCCCTACATCTACACACTGTCACTCGCGGTCTATTGCACGTCATGGACCTTCTACGGCAGCGTTGGCCGCGCCGCCACCAGCGGCATCGGTTTCCTGCCGATCTACCTCGGGCCGACACTGATGGCAGCACTGTGGTGGTACATCCTGCTGAAGATGGTGCGCATCAGCAAGACGCATCGCATCACCTCGATCGCCGACTTCATCGCCTCACGCTACGGCAAGAGCCACCTGCTCGGCGGACTCGTGACGGTGATCGCGGTGCTCGGCATCGTGCCCTACATCGCGCTGCAGCTGAAGGCGATCTCGGCCAGCTTCTCGACCATGCTGCAGTATCCGAACACGCTAGCCTCCGGTTCCGCCGACTCGCCGCCCTTCCTGCAGGACAACACCTTCTATATCGCGATGCTGCTGGCCGCATTCACGATTCTCTTCGGCACCCGCCACCTCGATGCCACCGAAAGGCACGAAGGCCTCGTCGCCGCCATCGCCTTCGAATCCATCGTCAAGCTGGTGGCCTTCATCGCCGTGGGTGTGTTCGTCACCTGGGGCATGTTTGACGGATTCGCCGACATCTTCGACAAGGCCTCCGCCAGCCCGGAACTTAACGCCTTGCTGGTGCTGGGCGGCGCCTCCGGCAGTTACACCACCTGGGCGTCGCTGACGGTGCTGTCGATGCTCGCCATCATCCTGCTGCCGCGGCAGTTCCAGGTTGCCGTCGTCGAGAATGTCGATGAGCGCCACCTCAACAAGGCAATCTGGCTGTTTCCGCTGTATCTGTTCGCGATCAACATCTTCGTGCTGCCGATCGCACTTGGCGGATTGATGCATTTCCCGCCCGGCACGGTGGACGCCGACACCTTCGTGCTGACGCTGCCGATGGCGGAACACAGGACCTGGCTCGCGCTGCTCGCCTTCATTGGCGGGCTGTCCGCAGCCACCGGCATGGTCATTGTCGAGGCTATCGCACTGTCGACCATGGTCTGCAACGACCTCGTAATGCCAATCCTGCTGCGCTGGAAATTCCTGCGCCTGACCGAGCGCCCTGATCTCTCGGGACTGCTGCTCGGCATCCGCCGCAGCGCCATTGTTGTGATACTGGTGCTGGGCTATGGTTATTTTCACCTCGCCGGGGAGGCTTATGCACTGGTCTCCATCGGCCTGATTTCCTTCACTGCAGTCGCGCAGTTCGCACCGGCGATGATCGGCGGCCTGTTCTGGAAAGGCGGCACCCGACTTGGCGCGCTGCTCGGCCTCGGCGCGGGCTTCCTGGTCTGGCTCTACTCGCTGCTGCTGCCCTCTTTTGCCAAATCGGGCTGGCTGCCAATCACCTTCCTCACCGAGGGCATCTTCGGATTTGACCTGCTGAAACCGCAGCAGCTGTTCGGCCTTGATGGCTTAGACGACATCAGCCACTGCCTGTTCTGGAGCATGATCGCCAACATCGGCTGCTATGTCGGATTCTCACTATGGCGCCGACCCACCGCCGCCGAACACAGCCAGGCCAACCTGTTCGTCGACGTCCTGCGCCACGTCGCTCCCGGCAGCGGCTCGCGCTTCTGGCGCGGCAGCGCAACGGTCGCCGACCTGCAGACCCTCCTCGGCCGCTTCATCGGCCCGGAGCGCGCCGGCGAATCCTTCGCCGCCTATGCGCGCAGCCAGGGCATCCTGGACAGCGAGCAGATCGCCGCCAACGCGGTGCTGGTGCATTACGTCGAATCGCAGATTGCCGGCGCCATCGGCAGCGCGTCAGCGCGCGACATGGTGGCCTCAGTGGTGGTCGAGGAACCGCTGGCACTCGACGAAGTGATGGCCATTATCGACGAAGCCTCGCAGGCGCTCGCCTACAGCCGCCAACTGGAGCAGAAGTCGCGCGAACTCGAGGCTGCCACCAACGAGCTGCGTGGCGCCAACCAGCGGCTGCAGGAACTCGACCGCCTGAAGGACGATTTCATTTCCACAGTCACCCACGAACTGCGCACACCGCTGACTTCGATCCGCGCCTTCTCCGAAATTCTCAGTGACAACCCGCAGCTGGATTCCGGGCAACGCGGCAAGTTCCTCGGCATCATCACCCGCGAATCGGAACGTTTGACCCGGCTGATCAACCAGGTGCTGGACCTAGCCAAGCTCGAATCCGGCGCCGCGGACTGGCACTCCAGCGAGATCGACATGCGCGAAGTACTCGACGACGCAGTTGCCGCCTTGAGCCAGATCTGCAAGGACCGCAACATCGTGCCGGAACTGCGCGTGCCCGGGCAGCTGCCACAGGTAATGGCCGATCGCGATCGCGTAATGCAGGTGGTGCTCAACCTGCTGTCCAACGCCGTCAATTTCTGCGACAAGCCCGACAGCCGCATCACGATTTCCGTGACTGTGGAATCATCCGCGCTGCGCATCGCCGTCGCCGACAACGGCATCGGCATCAGCCCCGCCGACCAGGCAGTGATATTCGAGAAATTCCGCCAGGTCAGCGACAGCGCCGCTGGAAAGCCCCGCGGCAGCGGCCTTGGCCTCGTGATCTCGCGGGAAATCGTCCGTCGCCTCGGCGGCCGGCTGTGGGTGGAAAGCACTCCGGGTCAGGGCTCGACCTTCTTTTTTACCCTGCCACTGCAGCGCAGTGCCACCGCCGGTGCCTTGTGAGCCCACGATGACCGCCCGCGTGCTGATCGTCGAGGATGAGGAAAGCATTCTCCTGTCGCTCGAGTTCCTGCTCGGCAAGGAAGGTTATACCGTGAGCACTGCGCGCGATGGCGCCGAGGCGCTGCGCCTGCTGGAAGAACAGACGCCCGACCTTGTGCTGCTCGACGTCATGCTGCCGTTGATCGATGGCTTCGAACTCTGCCGCCGTATCCGAGCGATGCCGGCACTCACCGCGACGCGAATCATGCTGGTTACTGCCCGCGGCCGTGAAACCGAAATCGCCCGCGGCCTCGCACTCGGCGCCGATACCTACCTGACCAAGCCGTTCTCGACTCGCGAGTTGATGGACAAGGTCCGCGCCCTGCTCACCGCCCCCCGTAACCCGGCCGCCTGAGACCGTAAAGTCAAAGTCCGCGCCAGCGAAGAGAAGCATAACGGGCGACGCCGTCCAGGCGTGTGCAGGCGTTCCAGCCTTGAGGCCAAATCGTCGCCGTCGCACTCATGAAATGATGGTTAACAGACCCTAGTGCTCGAGGTAGTCCAGCGCGTATCCACGTCCATACAGAGTACGCACAACCAGCCCGGTATCGCCGATTTTCTTGCGCAGCCGGTGCACATAGACTTCGATCGCGTTGTGACTGACTTCCTGATCGTAGGTATAGACCTGCTCGACCAGTTGCTCCTTGCTGACGACGCGGCTGAAACGGCGCATCAGCACCTCCAGCACGCTCAGTTCGTGGGTCGACAGCGACAGCGGATGGCCGCGGATTGTCGCCACGCGAGCTACCGGGTCGAAACTGAGATCGCGATAACTCAGCACCGGCGACGCCGTGCCATGGCCACGGCGCAGCAGCGCGCGCACCCGCGCCTGCAGTTCGTTGAGGCTGAAAGGCTTGACGAGATAGTCGTCGGCGCCGAGATCGAGGCCTGCCACCTTCTCCTCCGGCTGCTCGCGGCCCGACAGGATCAGCACCGGCAGCGGATCGTTGCGGCGGCGCAACCGGCGCAGCACCTCAAGTCCGTCGAGCTTGGGTAGTCCGAGGTCAAGAATCAACAGGCCAAAGCCCGCAGTCTTCAGCGCCTCGTCCGCCGCCAGACCGTTGCCCACCCAGTCCACCGCAAAACCGGACTGGGTCAGCGCAAAACGCAGCGCTTCCGCAAGTGCAGAATCATCCTCGCTGATCAGTATGCGCATGATCCCCTCCTTCCCAGGTAAATCATAAGTATTTGATTTTTAAGTTATTTTTATAGACGGGCTATTCCGATCAGCAACACGATCCTACAAACATTGTAGGGCCGGGGTTCAGGATTTTGTAAGTATTTTTCACTACGATGGCCCGAAACAAAAATCACAACAAATCAGGGCGCCGCAAAAAAACGCAGCCGTCCTGCCGATCTTCAAACCAAAGGAGGACTGCATGGAACTGTCCGACAAGCACCGGGAGTACTGGCGCAAGAATCTGGTCGTCACGGCCATATTGATGGCGATCTGGTTCCTTGCCACCTTTGTCGAAGGCTGGTACGCACGCGACCTCAACAACTTCAGTTTCCTTGGCTTCCCGCTCGGTTTCTACATGTCCGCACAGGGCTCGCTGATAATCTACGTGCTGATCATCGGCTTCTACGCCTGGTACATGAACAAGCTCGACATCGAGTACGGCGTACAAGAGGAGGATGAAAAATGAGCACGGCCGCCTTCAGCCAGAGAAGCTTCACCCAACAGCTCAAGAAATACTACGCCCTCTACACCGGCGGCTTCCTCGCCTTCGTCATCCTGCTGGCGATTGCCGAGCAGATGGGACTGCCACGGAAGTACATCGGCTACACCTTCCTCGTCGCCACCATCGGCCTCTACGCGATGATCGGCATCATGAGTCGCACCGTGGAAGTATCCGAGTACTATGTTGCCGGACGGCGCGTGCCCGCGTTCTTCAACGGCATGGCCACTGGTGCGGACTGGATGAGCGCCGCCTCGTTCATCGGCATGGCCGGCACGCTGTACCTGTCCGGCTTCGACGGACTGGCCTTCGTCATGGGCTGGACCGGCGGTTATGTGCTGGTGGCGCTGTTCCTCGCACCCTACCTGCGCAAGTTCGGCCAGTTTACGATCCCCGACTTCCTCGGCGCCCGTTACGGCGGCAACGCCGCGCGGTCGATCGGCGTCTTCGCAGCCATCCTCTGCTCCTTCGTCTACGTCGTCGCCCAGATCTACGGCGTCGGCCTGATCACCAGCCGCTTCACGGGTCTGGAGTTCGGCATCGGCGTGTTCGTCGGTCTGGGTGGCATCCTTGTGTGCTCCTTCCTCGGCGGCATGCGCGCGGTGACCTGGACCCAGGTGGCGCAGTACATCATTTTGATCATTGCCTACCTCACGCCGGTGATCTGGCTGGGCATGAAACATACCGGCGTCCCGGTTCCGCAGGTGGCGTATGGCCAGGTATTGGCGAAAGTCACCGAGCTTGAGAAAAAACTGACGGCCGATCCCAAGGAACAGGAAGTCCGCAAGATATTCAAGGATCGCGCGGACGCGGCAAACGCGGCGCTGAAGGATCCGGCCAAGGCCCATGCCGACGGCAGGGCCGCGCTTGAGCAGAACCTGAACAGCCTGAAGGCGGCCAACGCACCGGCCGACCAGGTGTCGGCCGCAGAAAAGGCATTGGCCGGCTACGCCAAGGACGTCGAGGCCGCCAAGGCGCAGTGGAACAAGGACAAGGGCGCTGCCGCTCGTGCCGCACCACCGCGCAAACACGCCGACCCCTTCCCCGGCAAGGACGAAGCGGCGCGGGACACTGCCAGGCTGAACTTCCTCGGCATCGTGTTCTGCATGATGTTCGGCACCGCGGCACTGCCACACATCCTGATGCGCTACTACACCACGCCCAGCGTACGTGAAGCCCGGCGCTCGGTGTTCTGGTCGCTGTTTTTCATCTTCCTGCTCTACTTCACGGCGCCCTGCCTCGCGGTGCTGGCCAAGTTCGAGGTCTATTCGAACCTGGTCGGTACGCAGTTCGCGACCCTGCCGGCATGGGCGGCGGCCTGGCAGACGGTGGATGCGACCCTGCTCAGCATCACCGATGTCAACAAGGACGGCATCGTGCAACTGGCGGAAATCGTAATCGGCGGTGACTTGATCGTGCTGATGACACCGGAGATTGCCGGTCTGCCGTATGTGGTCTCTGGGCTGGTTGCTGCCGGCGGTCTCGCAGCGGCGCTGTCCACTGCCGACGGACTGCTGCTGACCATCGCCAACGCGCTCTCCCACGACGTCTACTACAAGATGATCGACCCCTCAGCCACGACTTCACGTCGCGTCACGGTGTCGAAAATCCTGCTCCTCGTCGTCGCGCTGATCGCGGCCTACGTCACCTCGCTGAAACCGGGCAACATCCTGTTCCTGGTCGGCGCGGCGTTCTCGCTGGCAGCTTCATCGTTCTTCCCTGCGCTGGTACTGGGCGTGTTCTGGAAGCGCGCCAACCGAGCCGGCGCAGTGGCCGGCATGCTGGTCGGTCTGGGTGTCTGCTTCTACTACATGAGCACCACCTACCCGTTCCTGCGCGACCTGTTCGGCATCACGCGGCCGGTCGCGGAGTACATGTGGTTCGGTATGAACCCGATCTCCGCCGGTGTGTTCGGCCTGCCCTTGGGCATGCTGACCATCATCGTCGTCAGCCTGCTCACGCCGGCACCAAGCAGGGAAATCCAGGAACTGGTCGAGCATGTGCGCTACCCGAGCATCAAGGGCAGCACCTACTCGACGCAAGCCGGTTGATCCAACAAGTGCTCGTAACAAGGCCCGCTTCGGCGGGCCTTGTTTTTTGGACAAGCCCGTTAAGGCCGCGGATGCTCCCGTGCTAAAATCCGCCCCCTCGGAGAGGTGGATGAGTGGTTTAAGTCGCACGCCTGGAAAGCGTGTTTACGGGGAAACCCGTAACGAGGGTTCGAATCCCTCCCTCTCCGCCATATAGGTAAGTAGTGGTACTTCGCTTAATAAGCAGCAAGGAAACCTCCAATAAGCTGATTAACTTACCAAATGTGTCCGGAAAAGTGGGTGAAGTCCATTCGCACCGACGACTGGGCCGTTTAGACCCAGCACGCTTCGCACCCCAACGCGCTCATCGAGAAATGTCATAGCCCAGGGTGAACATCAGGCCGGCTACGCCGAGCATGTTCATTTGCAGGCTAAACCGACCGTATTGATAACCAATGCCCGGGACTATTGCCGGAGCAACTCCCCTGTGGTTAAACGGAATTTTGTCTTCGTATGGTTTGCGATATCCGACGATAACTCCACCGCTGAGTTTGAGATACCAGTAGGACGACTCCTCGCCGCCAAGCTTCCATGTACGACCGCCATACATATAGTGGGACTTCTGGTCGAAAGAATTGTTGAAGTAGGCGTAACCCGCCAGCCAGCCGTCCTGGCGGACATACTCACTGCCGATAAGCCACGAAGTCTTTGCATGATTGGGGCTGTGGTTGTAGTGCACCACATCCGGTGCCAGTTGCAAAATGACCCTGTCGCCCGCACTGGTCTCACCCGCAGCCAAATTCAGCAGAATCGCGACGGCGAACATGAATGATGAATAAACGCGATTAGCGGTCGCACCACTGTTGTTGGGATTCACGCTTCGCCCCAGGTCCGCAAAGGAAGTTTCACCTCTATCCACCATTCATCGCTTGGACGGGTACGGACGCAACATTCCGGTCAGCGCATAACGTCCAGCGAATCAAAGTGCAGGCGGGGTACCGTAACGGCGTTCAATGTAGCCCCTCAATTCTTCCCGCGTCATGATGCCGTCGCGGTTGACGTCGATGTCGTCGAAGCGGGGTCCGAGGTTGAGGTCTCCTTGCGACTCTTCCCGCGTCACTACGCCGTCGGCATTTCGATCCAGGGTCTGGAACAAACTCTCGAGTCGAGCCGCCACACGGGCGTTGTAGTCGGCTCTATCGTCTGCCCAGACGATCGGCATGGCCGTCATCAGAAGCAAGAGGATTCCGGAGCGTACAATTAAAATCGGTCTCATGATTGCTTTTACCTCCGCATTCCCGGGGTCCTGTTTTCGCTCCGTTTAGAAGCGGTATATCGCCGCAAGGCCCGAGTCCGTGGGCATCTGGTCTTCAGGAACGATGATGACCTCGCCCCCGGCTTTCAGCACCACTTCAGCGATGTCGTCCAGCAGATCGTCGATTTCGGGATCCACACCCGAAGCCTGATGGATCCCGCCGCCGTCGGCATTCAGGCGGCCCGGCATGCGGCGGTCGGCCTCGACGAGCAGCGTATTCACGCGGCCGGATACGGCCGCTGCGGAAATATCGCTCGCATCGGCGCTTGCGAGATCCTTGCCGCGCGCTGCGCCGAATGCGTCAACGAGTTGAGCCACGCGCGCCCGAAAGGAAGGTTCGGCAACGCGCCAGGCGTTCTCGCGCAGCTGATCCGCGCTGAGCGCACCGGGATCGATCCTGATCCCGTCGGCAGCAAGAAAGGGATTTTGGCTCACGCTGTGAAACGGCGCATGGTGCTCCGGCAGCGCAGCCAATATCAGGGGCAGTCCCGCGGGCCGGGTATGGTGTGCCAGGACAGCCCGATCCACTGCCCGGAAGAATCGCTCACGGTCTATGTCAACCTCGTCCTTCTTGCCACCATGCCCGTGACGCATACCGGCTCCCCCTGCGCCGCCATAGGATGAGACCGTGAGTCGGGGATCGGACAGTTCCTCGCCCAAGGCCTCGGTAATGGTGCGCGGAACGCCCGGCGCGAGTTCGATCTCGTCCAGCATGTCGCGATTACCCTCAAAAAGTCTTGCTTCGCGCTGGTTCAGGGCGAGGACCTGGTAACGATCTGCCGACTGCAGAATGCGCACCAGGGGCTTGATGTGAAAGCTGTCCGCCACGATCGCAAGATCGCCGACGGAGCGCTGCAGCCTGAAAACCTGGAAGTGCGCAGATCCGCCGAAAACTGCGAGTCCGTCAAGGGTGTGATTCCAGAAATCGGCGTCATCCGCAAGAGCCCGATAGGGCTCGAGCAACGGCGTGACGTCTTTTGTAGCGTACTTCTGCCGCAGCGATTCCTCCAGAGCCTTGAGCAGATTTCGGAAACGGATGGGGTCCTGTTGATTCTCAGGGTGGCGACGGTGCGTTCCCTGGTACAGCGACAGGCATGGCGGCTCTTGCGCATCAAGAAGCTTGATCAGGTGCTCATTGAGAAGCGTCCCCATTACTTATCCCCTCCAGGTTCATCGGATTGCGGACCTACGGGGCTGTCATTGCCACGTATGGAGTCACGGCCTTTGTGATCCTTGAGTCGGCCGAGCGTGCTTTCGAGAGAGCGCTTCAGTTTCGCGGCTGCACCACCAAACGCTTCGTCGAGAGATCCCGCAAGATTTGTCACTGCAACCGGCGGACGTCCCGCAAGCCGGGCCTCCATCAGACACCGCTTGTCGTTGCGACTGGACTTGTCGCTGTCCTCATCGCTCAGGTGCACTTCGACGCGCGTGATGTGCTCGCTGAAGTGGCTCAGTGTATGACTGACCTCCGCCTCGACGCGGCGGGCCAACTCGTCGCGGCCTTTGACGTTGTCATCCGTATTCACTTGAATTTGCATATGCTTTCCAAAAAATAAGGGAAGGGGTCGTGCATGAGTAGCAAGACTTTTTTACTCAACGATGGCGACCAGGCCAATACCACCTGTTGGGTGTGACCGCATTCAACAGCCTAAGTTTCATCCTGGACCCTATAGTGCAAGAACGACGATGTATGTGCGCTCCCCCACTACAGAATCCCGATGCCACATATGCAATACCTTGCAGTCACTCAGGAGAACTGCCACACCGCGCATCAGACACTCATCACCACGACCACTTCGACTCGGATTTATGATAAGCGCGTATGATGGGCGTTTGATGGCCTGTCTACTGACCGGCTTGTTTTAGTAGTTGGCTTGCGTCGTTACTCGGTGCGTGTCAACCATCACAATGGCGGATTAAAGGAGACGACATGTCGCCACCCATGTTCAGGTGGATACTCGGCTTGGTCCTGGTTGCCTTGGGCTTGGTCTCCACTCAACTCGGGCGTGTTTCTGCAGCCGACTCGCCCGGTGCCGTCTACGTCGTCCCGATCGAGGGCATCATCGATCTCGGACTCGCTCCGTTTGTACAGCGCGTGCTCAATGAAGCCGAAAAAAACGGGGCAGCCGCCGTAATTCTGGAAATCAATACCTTCGGCGGCCGGGTTGATGCAGCCGTGCAGATCCGCGACGCGCTGCTGCGCGCCAAGGTCCCGACCATCGCCTACGTCAATAAACGCGCCATCTCGGCCGGCGCCCTGATCAGCCTCGCGGCCGGAAAACTTGTGATGGCGGATGGTGGCACGATAGGGGCCGCGACACCGGTGCAGGTTGGCGCGCCTGGCGCCGCAGCACAGCCCGTCGATGAGAAAACGGTTTCCTACATGCGCAAGGAGTTTCGCGCGACGGCCGAGAGTCGCAAGCGACCGCCGCTGATCGCAGAGGCCATGGTGGACGCGGATGTGGTGATTCCAAAACTCATTGAAAAGGGAAAGCTGCTTACCCTCACCACGGATGAAGCGCTGAAGCACAAGGTGGCAGATTCACGTGCCGATACTCTGGAGATCGTCCTCGAGCAGTCCGGCCTCGCCGGAGCTGAAGTCAGTCGTGCCGCGCCCAACTGGGCGGAAAACCTGGTGCGTTTCCTGACGCATCCGATCCTGAGTTCCCTGCTGATCACCATCGGCATGCTCGGCATCATCATCGAGATTCGCACGCCCGGCTTCGGCATCCCGGGCGCGCTGGGCGTCACCAGTCTTGGCTTGTTCTTCTGGGGCCACTGGCTGGTACAGCTTGCCGGATGGGAAGAACTGCTGCTGCTGGTAGCCGGCGCCACGCTCATTGCCATAGAGGCTTTCCTGATACCCGGATTCGGTCTCGTCGGTGCACTCGGCATCGTGACCTTGCTGGGGGGCCTCGCACTGAGCATGGTCGGCGCACAGGACTCCTATGTAGTTATAATCACAGCAGCAATGCGCGTGGTGTTCGCGCTGATTGCCGCAATCATCGCGAGCCTGCTCCTCATGCGTTTCCTGCCACACACCGCTGCCGGGCGCCGCCTGGTTCTCGCTACAGGGCTCTCTGCGCGGCAAGGGTATGCCTCTGCGCCTGAAAGCGACAGTCACTGGCTGGGCAAGACGGGTCATGCAAGCACTCCGCTTCACCCCGCCGGCATTGCTGAAATCGATGGTGAACGGGTGGACGTGGTATCCACCGGAGAGCCAATCGATACCGGTGAAGCTATACTGGTCGTGCGGGTGGATGGCAACAGGGTTGTCGTGCGCTCTTTGAAACACTTACCGCAAAAGGAATAGAACCATGCAAATCGAAACGGGACTTACCGGAGGATTGGGCCTGCTGATCCTGATTGTTGCCGGGCTGACCCTGCTGCTCTACCTGGTTCCGGTCCGCCTGTGGGTCGCTGCCTGGGCATCAGGGGCTTACGTCGGCCTGCTCGATCTGATCGGGATGCGGCTGCGGCGTGTCCCGCCCGGGATCGTCATCACCGCGCGTATCAGCGCGGTCAAGGCCGGCATCGAAGTCACCGTCAATGACCTCGAGGCGCACTTTCTGGCCGGCGGCAACGTCGTGCGCACTGTCAACGCGATGATATCTGCTGACAAGGCAAACATACCCCTCCCATTCAAACGCGCCGCAGCGATCGATCTTGCCGGCCGCAACGTGCTTGAAGCCGTGCAAATGTCCGTCCTGCCCAAGGTGATCGAGACCCCCAAGATTGCCGCGGTGGCCAAGGATGGCATTCAGCTGATTGCGGTGTGCCGCGTGACGGTACGCACCAACATTGACCGGCTGGTCGGCGGTGCGGGCGAAGAGACGATCATCGCCCGCGTCGGTGAAGGCATGGTGAGCACAATCGGCTCCGCCAACAGACACAAGGACGTGCTGGAGAATCCGGACCACATTTCCAAACACGTGCTCAGCAAGGGGCTCGATGCGGGAACCGCCTATGAGATCCTGTCGATCGACATTGCCGACGTCGATGTCGGCGAAAATATCGGTGCCAAGCTGCAGATCGACCAGGCCAACGCAGACAAGCAGATTGCCCAGGCGAAGGCCGAGGAACGTCGCGCGATGGCCGTTGCCCTGGAACAGGAAATGCGCGCCCGGGTGGTCGAAGCCGAAGCCGAAGTGCCGCGTGCCATGGCCGAAGCATTCCGCCAGGGCAATATGGGCATCATGGATTACTACCGCATGAAGAACATGCAGGCCGACACGGTCATGCGGGAAGAGATCGCGCATGGCGGTGACGAGTCACCGACCGACCCGAAAAGGTGAGGCAGCGGCAATGAAGGACACTTCCATTGAACTGCTCTACCTGCTGCTGTTTGCAGCGATCATCGTCGGCCAGTATCTGATCCAGTGGTTCAAGAGAAACAAGGAAAAATGGCAGGACGACGTACAGAAGGAATCTGCTCAGCAGGCGCAGGACCTGGAAGCCGACGACCTGCCGTTTCTCAGGACTTCCGCGCCTGCGCCCGAGCAGCACGTGTGGCAACCCGTTCCCGAAATCACCACACATGTAAGCAAGTCGCGTAGACCTGCGGTATCGGAACTCGTGCCGACCCGCACGCGGAAGCGCTACTCCCGGGAAGCCCTCTTCGGCAGCAAACAACGAACGCAAGATGCCATGGTCGCCGTAGCGATCCTGGGCCCCTGCCGGGCCCAGGTGCCTCACGACATCGGGCAGTCGCAATAAACCTGAGGAAACGCCGGACCCGCGCTAACGCTTGGGTTTGGCGAAAGCCAGCGCCATCGCACCGGTCGGTTTTTCCTCGCGCGACGACTTTGCCGGAACTGTATTGCCGGGCCGCGAATCCGGCGCGCGCCGCTGCGATCCACCCTCACGTGACACGGACTCTTCGAGCCGCATGCTCAGCGCGATACGCTGGCGCTTGAGATCAACTTCCTGCACCCGCACCTTGACGATCTGCCCCGGCTTTACCACCTCGTGCGGGTCCTTGACGAAACGGTTCGACAGCACGGAGATGTGCACCAGACCGTCCTGATGCACGCCGATATCGACAAAGGCGCCGAAGGCAGCGACGTTGGTTACCACGCCCTCCAGGATCATCCCGGGGCGCAGGTCGGACAGTTTCTCCACCCCGTCCTCGAAAGCCGCCATGCGGAATTCCGGACGCGGGTCCCGGCCCGGCTTCTCTAGTTCGGCAAGAATGTCGCGCACCGTCGGCACGCCGAAACGCTCGTCGGCAAAATCCGCCGCCGACAGCGTTTTCAGCAGCGCGGTCTGCCCCATCACTGCTGAAACGTCCTTGCCGATGCGGGCGAGGATGCGTTCAACCACCGGATAAGCCTCGGGGTGTACCGCCGAGCGATCCAGCGGATTGCTGCCATTGTTGATACGCAGGAATCCCGCCGCCTGCTCGAAGGTCTTGTCGCCCAGTCGCGGCACCTTGCGGATGGTGGCGCGGTCCGGAAACGGTCCATGGGCGTCGCGGTAATCGACGATGTTGCGGGCGAGTGTCGCATTGAGGCCTGACACCCGCGCCAGCAGCGGCGCCGAGGCGGTGTTGACGTCAACACCGACGGCATTCACGCAATCCTCCACTGTGGCATCCAGCGACTTTGCCAGCGCGCGCTGGTTGACGTCGTGCTGGTACTGGCCGACGCCGATGGCCTTGGGATCGATCTTCACCAGTTCCGCCAGTGGATCCTGGATGCGCCGCGCGATCGACACCGCGCCGCGCAGGCTGACGTCCAGCTCCGGAAACTCCGCCGCCGCGAAAGCCGACGCCGAATAGACCGAAGCCCCGGCCTCGCTGACCACGATGCGCGCGAGCTTGAGCTCCGGCTTCACCGCCTTCACACGCTTGATCAGCTCTCCCGCAAGACGGTCGCTTTCACGGCTCGCGGTGCCATTGCCGATGGCGATCAGCTCGACCCCGTGGGCGACCACCAGCCGCCCCAATGTCGCCAGCGAACCCTCGATATCGTTGCGCGGCGCATGCGGATAGATCGTCGCGGTGTCCAGCAGCTTGCCCGTGGCATCGACCACCGCCACCTTGCAGCCGGTGCGCAGCCCCGGATCGAGCCCGAGCACGGCACGCGGGCCAGCCGGCGCGGCCAGCAGCAGGTCATGCAGGTTGCGCCCGAAAATGCGGATCGCCTCCGCTTCGGCGCGCTCACGCAGCTCGACCATCAGCTCGGTGCTGAGGTGCAGCTGCAGTTTCACTTTCCAGGTCCAGTGGCAGACATTCGCCAGCCAGGCATCGGCCGGCCGCTTGCGGTTCTCGATGCCGAAATGCGCCGCCACCATCGCCGCGCAGGGATGCGGGCTCTCCGCCTCCAGTGCCTCGCCCAGCCCCAGCTGCAGGCTCAGCACGCCCTGCGTGCGGCCGCGAAAGAGCGCCAGCGCGCGGTGCGAGGGAATCGCGCGCAACGGCTCCGAATACGCGTAGTAGTCGCGGAATTTTTCCTCCTCCGCCGCTTCCTGTCCGGGAATCACCGTCGAGGCGAGGATGCCTTCCTGCTGTAGCCGCGTGCGCAGTTTCGCCAGCAGTTCCGCGGTCTCGGCAAAACGCTCGACCAAAATGTCGCGCGCACCGTCGAGCGCGGCCTTGGCATCGGGCACATTGATCGCCTCGACTCCTTCTGTCGCCGCTTCGACGCGGATGTATTTTGCCGCTTCGACCTCCGGCTGCAGCCCGGGATCGGCCAGCAGCGCATCGGCCAGCGGCTCCAGCCCCGCCTCGCGCGCGATCTGCGCCTTGGTACGCCGCTTCGGCTTGTACGGCAGGTAGAGGTCCTCCAGCACCTGCTTGGTCGTTGCCGCCTCGATCGCCTTGCGCAGCACATCGGTCAGCTTGCCCTGCTCCTCAATCGAGGCGATCACCGCGGCGCGGCGCGCTTCCAGTTCGCGCAAGTAACCCAGGCGCTCTTCCAGCGTGCGCAGCTGGGTGTCGTCGAGGTTACCGGTCATCTCCTTGCGGTAACGCGCGATGAAGGGTACGGTCGAACCTTCGTCGAGCAGTGCAACCGCCGCCGCGATCTGACGCGCGGCGACGCTGATTTCGCCGGCGATCAGGCTGTTGATGCGCTCCTGCACGGCTGCCGTGGTGACTGTGGTGGTGTTGCTCATTCTTCTGCCTGCTCTCCGCCCAATGCCTTGACCAGGTCTGCCAGCATCAACGACAGCTCGCCAGTCATCAGCGCAAAATCGATTTCGAAACGTTCGCTCTCGTCACCCGCCTCCGAATCGGACTCGCGGCGCAGGATGTCGAGGAACACCAGCCGCTTGACCTGCAACTGCTCCGTCAGCACGAAGGAGATGCGGTCGTTCCAGGTGAGTCCCAGGCGCACAACGGTTTTGCCGCCGGCGATGTGGTCGCGGATTTCCTTGCCGTCGAGGTTGTGGCGCGCATAACGCACGCTCGCCTTGCTGCCATCGGCAGCGCGCAATTCGAGGTCCTGATCAATCGTGAAGCTGCCCGGCGCATCACCGGCAAGCAGCCATTCGGCCATCGCCGCGGCCGGCGAACGGCGGGTTTCCAGCCGCAACGCCAGGATGTCGTCATCACTGCGTCGCAGCGCTTCCATGAACTGCTCCGCCTTTGCATCCCCCGCGGCATCCACCGCCAGCCAGCGCTGCGCGGTATCAATCCAGCCGTGGGTGGTGCGCCGGCGCGCCAGCGCGCGCGGCATCAGCTCGTTGGTGACCTGCATTTTCAGGTCGCGCATCTGCTTGCGTCCGACCGGGCGCCCCTGCTGCGCGGCAATCTGCACCGCGCGGTCCTCCGCCTCCTGGCGGATCACCGAGGCCGGCAGCAGCTTCTGCTCGGTGGCCAGCGCCAGCAGCCACTGGCGCTGCAGTTGATAGAGGAAACGGCCGTCGTCATGCGGACAGACCCAGCCCGAGCTTTCCATCTGAAAACCGCCGCAGGGCTGCAGCGGCTGCTGCGCGAGGTTCTGTTCGAGCGCGTCCGCGTCAGCGGACCATTCCGCCGGCAGGCGGTAGACCACGAGATTCTTGAGCCACATGGGGAATAGGTAAACGGAAAAGACAGGCGGATCGCTGCGAAGCGGCCGATTATACGGACGCACTTCACGCGGCAACAGCTTGACAGACACCCAATTGCCGCATCGATTACGGGACGGCGCAGGCACCGAAAACAACCGGCTACCAGGAATGACGCGAACCGTCCCCGCAGACGGTATCATCGGCCCGTCCATCCATCACAATCATAACCATGACCACCGCCAGCTACGAAAACGCCGCCACTGCGGCCCTGCCCTCCTCCGCCCCGCGCATCCTGCAGCAGATGCTCGCCCTCGTAGACTTCGAGGATGCCGCGCGCCGCGGCATCCCGCGCCCGATCTTCGGTTATATCAACGGCGGTTCCGAAACCAATGCCTCGCTGCACGACAACCGCGCGGTGTGGGACGAACTGCAGTTCATCCCGAAATCGCTGGTCGACACCGGCGACCGCGGCCTCAAAACCACGCTGATGGGCACGCAGTACGATCTCCCCTTCGGCATACCGCCGATGGGCGGCACCGCGATGGCCTGCGCCGACGGCGACGTGGCACTCGCCCGCGCGGCTGTGCGCAACAACATTCCGATGGTGGTCAGCGGCGCAGCGCTCACTTCGCTCGAACGTATCAAGCAGGAAGGCAAAACCGCCTGGTTCCAGGCCTACCTGCCGGGCGACGACAACGTGATCAAGGCACAGGTCTCCCGCGTCGAGAAGGCCGGCTACGACACGCTGGTGGTGACCGTCGACGTCCAGGTGCTCGCCAATCGTGAGAACAACGTGCGCACCGGCTTCAGCACGCCGCTGCGCCCCAGCCTGCGCCTCGCCTGGGACATGGCCATCCGCCCGCGCTGGTGCCTGTCGATGCTGAAACACACGCTCACCCACGGCATGCCGCATTTCGAAAACATGGGTCCGCGCGTGCCGATGATCTCCGCGCTCAACCGCGAGGCCGGCCGCCGCGACCGCCTGTCCTGGCAGCACATCGACATGATCCGCAAGATGTGGAAAGGCAAGCTGGTGCTCAAAGGCATCCTCGATCCGCAGGACGCCGCGCGCGCGCGTGATGCCGGCGTCGACGGCGTGATGGTGTCCAATCACGGCGGCCGCCAGCTCGACGGCGCAGTAAGCCCGCTGCGCATGCTGCCCGGCGTCAAAGCCAATGCCGGCAACATGGCGGTGATGATGGACAGCGGCATCCGCCGCGGCACCGACGTGCTGAAAGCACTCGCACTCGGCGCCGACTTCGTCTTCGTTGGCCGCCCCTTCCTCTACGCCATCTCCATCGGCGCCGAACACGGCGCGCAGCACGTCATCAACCTGCTGCGCAGCGAGCTGATGACCGACATGGCGCTGATCGGCGTGAACTCGCCGAAGGAGATGAAGCCGGAACTGCTGCTGGATCTGCGGGCTTACAACTGGCAGACGGCGGGCGTTAAAAATAACCAATAAAAACAAATACTTATTTATTTCCTCACACCTCCCCCCCCTTCGTCATTCCGGACGCGCAGCGATCCGGAATCCAGTGCATTCAATGCAAAAACCCCTGGATTCCGGCGTGCGCCGGAATGACGGTTAGAGGCCCAGCGCATCAACCACTGGCGCAATTCCCCGAATTGCAAAACCTCGACGAGTTGCGGTCACAGCGCACCCGCCGCCTTCAACTAAACAATCTGCCCCGCGCCCAATCAGCTGACAGCCTTGTCCGTGTGCTCGACCGTTGAATCCTCCTTGGTCTTGGCCAATCCTTCAGCGTAATTGCATGCATCGGCCTCGGTATCAAACGAGGCCAGTGGTTTTTCAAAGCCTGTTGAGCTGACATCCCATTTGTTGTTTTTACCGAGGGCTACTGTAAAAACAGTCTCGCCTTTTTGATCGAATCCCATATCCGCCACCTTCCATTAAAAATTCAAAAAATCGGCAGGCTCATCAAGCAGAAAGAAGTCTGACATCCCGCCGCCGCACAATGCTTCCGCATAACTCATTTACTTCGTCTTGTCCGTCTCTCCACCGCTCTTGAACGCGGGGCTCGAATGGTCATTCACCTGCCCGGGTTTGGGTAACTCGGGAACGGTGCCCTTGGCCACATTGGGCGCCGGTAGCGGCGGAGTCGGCTCAGTTGCCGGCATTGGATCCCCCGGCTGCATCATGGGCGGCTGAGGCGAAGATTGCATCAAGGACGGCTGAGGCCGGGCCGGTTTCACATCTTCATTTTTTCCACAACCACCGACGATAAGGACCGCGGCACCGACCGCCAGCGCCATGTAATGATTCATCCCGAACCTCCAGACAGCGACAATGTTTGGCGCACCCGTTGGCACGCGAACCGCTCACAGCGCCCTCAATTCAGTTGAGGACAGCAGCATCGGCAAATCATTGTCGGGGGGAAATGCAGGGGCATTCCGTTCGGAATCCAACATAGGACGCGAAGATCGCCGCCCCTGCAGCACTACTGCGGGAAGAGGGTTACCCGGGCATCCGGCAAGGACTCAAACAGCGCCGGCCGCCTTGAGCGCTGAAATCTCGGCCGTGCTGTAGCCCAGTTCTGCGAGGATGATTTCGCTGTGCTCACCCACCGCCGGCACCGGATCCATCCGCGCCTCGAAGCCTTCAAAAGTCGCCGCCGGCAACAAGGCCGGTATCGGCCCGGCCGGCGTTTCCACTTCTCTCCAGCGCTTGCGCGCCTGCAACTGCGGATGATCCCAGACCTGGTCCGGCGTGTTGAGCCTTGAGTTGGCGATGTCCGCCGCATCCAGTTTCGCCACCACTTCCTCGCTGGTCCACGGCGCGAAAGTATTCTCGATCAAGGCCACCACCTCGGCGCGTGCCGCCGTGCGCTTGGTGTTGTTGTCGTAACGCGGGTCCTTCGCCAGCTCCGCCCGGCCCAGCACCTTGTCGCAGAAGCTCACCCACTCGCGTTCGTTCTGGATGCCGAACAGCACATCGCCGTCCTTGGTGCGAAAACGGCCGTAGGGCACGATGGTCGCGTGGTCCGGACCGCTGCGCCGCGGTGCCTTGCCCGAGTAGTGCGTGTAATACAGCGGATGCCCCATCCACTCCGCCATGGTCTCGAACATGGTGAGGTCGATATGCGCGCCCTCACCCGTGCGCTCTCGCGTGTAGAGCGCGGCAAGAATCGCGGCATAGGCATGCAGCCCGGTGCCGATGTCGGTGATCGAAATGCCAACCTTGGCCGGCGACTCCGGCGTACCGGTCAGCGACAGCACCCCCGCCTCGCCCTGCACCAGCAAGTCGTAGGCTTTCTTTTTCGAATACGGCCCGGTCGTGCCGTAACCCGACACATCGCAGACGATCAGTTTCGGATGTTTGGCGCGTAGCTCGGTCGCACCCAGCCCCAGACGTTTCGCCGCACCCGGCGCCAGGTTCTGGATGAACACATCGGCCTCGGCCATCAGCTTCGCCAGGATGTTCTTCGCCTCGGGATGCTTCACATCCAGCGTCAGGCTTTCCTTCGAACGGTTGAGCCAGACGAAATAGGCCGACTGGCCTTTGACAGTCTGGTCATAGTCGCGCGCGAAATCGCCGACCTTCGGACGTTCGATCTTGATCACCCGCGCGCCGATATCGGCGAGCTGGCGGGAACAGAACGGCGCGGCGACGGCTTGTTCGAGGGCGATGACGGTGATGTTGGATAAGGGAAGTTTGGACATGGATTGAATTTTCAGCACCACCCACCCCGCTTTTAGTCCCCTCTCCCCAAATGCTTTTGGGGAGACAAGGGCACACTTGAAGCGTAGCAGGGCTAGGGTGAGGGGCAACAGCAGGATTTATAGATAAATCAATAAAAACAAATAGTTACAGAGTATCGCACAGGCCAGCAGGATTTTACTCAATACGATGAGTATTTTTACTCAATGAATTTGAAGTCTCCTCGTTTTCTTGAGCCATTTAGAAGTAGAGGTTATGGGGATTTTGTCATGGCATAAGGAACCGGGGGAAGCCTGCCCAGCGCCGTGTGGGGTCGCTTATGGTTGTAGTGATGCAGCCACTCCTGCGTCAGCGCCCGGACTTCCTCCAGGCTGTTGAACACGTAGCAGTCGAGCACTGCCGTGCGGTAAGTCCGATTGAATCGTTCGATGTAGGCGTTCTGGGTCGGCTTGCCCTTCTGGATGAACTGCAGGGCGATGCCCCGTTCAGCCGCCCATGTGGCGAGTTCACGGCTGATGAGCTCAGGCCCGTTGTCCATCCGCAGGCGTTGCGGTTTACCCCGCAGTTCGACCAATTCGGTGAGGGCCCTGACCACGCGTTTTGCCGGCAGGCTGGTATCGATCTCGACCCTGAGTGCCTCGCGGTTGAAGTCATCCAGGACATTGAAGGTTCTAAAACGCCGACCGTTCCACAGCGCATCAGCCATGAAGTCGATCGACCAGGTTTGATTGGGTCCTTCCGGCACCAACAAGGGCTCGCGGATTCGGCCAGGCAGCCTTTTCTTGCCCCGGCGCTTGAAGTTGAGCTTGAGCTCGCAGTAGACCCGCCACAGCCGCGTCTTGCCGCAGGGCCGGTTGGCGCCCAGGGTGTCATACAACAGACCAAAGCCATCCCGACCATTGTCCTGCATATGCCCCTGGATGGCCGCAATCACCGGACCGTCATCGCGGACCACCGCCCGGTAGTACCGCTGGGAGCGGGACACTCGCGCCACCTGACACGCCTTCCGCTCCGACACCCCGTGCGCCTCATGCATGTGCGCCACCAATTCCAGCCTCTTCGCCGGGGCTAAAGCTTTTTTGCAACAGCATCCTGAAAGGCGTTGTGCACCAACGCCAGCTCGGCATACATCTTCTTGAGTCGGGCATTCTCCTTTTCCAACTCCCGCATCTTGGCCAGTTGCGGCACGTCCATGCCGGCATACTTGGATTTCCACTGGTAGTAGCAAGCGTCAGATATGCCGTACTTCCGGCATGTCTCGGCTACCTTTGCACCAGCCTCCACCTCGCGCAGGATCGACACGATCTGGGTCTCGCTAAACTTTGATTTCTTCACGTAGAGCTCCTTTCAGGGAAAACTCTACTTCAAACCGGATCAAATTAACGGGGAGACTTCAAATTCACAACATCTTAACCGCGCAGCGCATGCGCAAAGTTCCAGGTCTTGTTGACGATTTGCTGGGAGGCGTTGGACATTTTGGTATTCGTTGTAATTGTGGAACGGGACTTTAACCTGTCCCACAATCCATTCTCTCAGGTAAGCAATCCGTTGATTTTTTGTTTCGCATCGGCCAGCGTATCCGGCAGCCGGGCAACACCGCCCTTGAGCCGTTTGCGCCAGCCCGGGCCGCGCGCATTGATGTTTTCCACTGCGAGTTCGATGTCGCCAGGCCTGTCCTGCATCAACACCTCGATCATTTCCGCAGCCTGCTGGCGATCCTTGGCGGCCTTGGCCTGGAAAGCAACCGGCCGGTCCATGCTGACGATCAGCTTGTGCAGCGCGAAGCGCGCTGGATCGGCCACCTTCACCATCGTCGCACCACCGTTGATGATGGGCACATCCACGGTTGCTTCAAGCAAATAATCCAGAAACTCCAGCGGCTGTGCCGATGCCTTCAGCCGCGGGATGCGCACGGGCGCGCCAGTGCGCCTGCCACGCGCCGGTGTCAGCAAATCAACGCGCAGCGTCTTGCCGCGCACGACAAACGACGTTTCAGGCCGGCGCGGATCAAGCCCCGGCGCCGGCAGGAAACCCATGTTGAGGCTTTCCAGTGTCGCCGGAAGATCGGCCTCGACTTCGCCGACAGCCACTTCCAGCACCGGCCTGGCGAGGATGTCGATATCCTGCGTGGAAAGGCTCGATTGCCAGCGCACACCCAGCACATTGCCGAGCGCGACATAGGCGTGCGTACCCACCAGCACGCCGCCCAGCCTGAACACGCCCGCGTTGCCCAGCCCGGAAATCACCTTGGCCGACACCGTGTCGGTCATCATGGCGCCACCCTGGCGCAACATCGCGCACAGCCGCGAAATGTTCGATTCGACCTCCACCACCGCGGCACGGTCTTTTTGGTAGGCCTCGATCACCGCGCGTGTCGCCGGCGTGTCGGGTCCCACCGAATATTCGCGTTGTCCGGAAGCCGAGGCGCTGGTTTTGAAATACCAGTAGTTCGCGCCTGACACGTGCTTGGTCGCAAAGCTGCCCTTCAGCGTCGAAAACGAGCGCGCCGCCTCGTACGCCGCGAGGCGTTCCGACAGTTCGGCGTAGAGCGTCTGGATTTCCTGGGGTTGCCTTTGCATGCAGCGAATTATACCTAATATAAAATTAAATAAGGTATAAATTATATCAACTCATTGTTTTAAATGTATTTTATAAAGCAGCCAGAATCCATCATATCCGCTCCGCCACCGCCCACTCGTCAGCCGTGCAGCCCTCTTTCAACTAGGCATTTAATGATGTTAAATGCAATAATAAACAATATTTCGTTTAAACTCTAAATTAAAGGCGCCATTGTGCTTCATAACTACGCGTTTTCAAATTTTCAGTCCTTCCGCGAGCGGACAGAGATTGATTTCACCCAATCGCGGAAAGTGCCTCTCACCGACTGGATGACTGACGCGCCCACTGGCGAGCGCGTTTCAAAACTCATGGCCGTGATCGGCCCCAATGCGAGCGGCAAGACCGCCCTCATCAAACCTGCAGCTTTTCTGGCCTGGTTTATTGGCCAGTCTTTCCAAAACAAGCCCGAAGCTGGCATCCCGGTCACACAGCACTTTGCGGCAACAGGCGAACCTTCGGAATTCGAAGTCACCGCCGATTTCGACGGCAAGCTCTGGCGCTATGTCCTGCGCTGCACACCGGAACGGGTTCTGCATGAGGCGCTCTACGTCAAGCGCGAACGCTTTGGCTATGTCTTCATTCGGGATTGGGAGGCATCAAGCGCCAGCTATTCGGTCAAACAGCAAGATTTCGGACTGGCTGCACAGGAAGCCCGCAAAGTGCGGCCGAATGCCTCCCTGATTTCGACTGCCGCGCAATACGGCGTACCGCTGGCACAAAAAATAGCTTCGGCTACCACCCATGTAATGACCAATGTAAACATTTTGGGCCGCATACCAATGGGCG
Organism: Burkholderiales bacterium; assembly: GCA_030684405.1. Taxonomy (GTDB): domain Bacteria; phylum Pseudomonadota; class Gammaproteobacteria; order Burkholderiales; family SG8-41. Next base: position 146,755 of record JAUXYA010000011.1, read on the forward strand.
AACAGGCGCTGACTGTAGCCGCCAGACATTTTTCCGAGCACGCGCCGCAACGTGCCCACATGGAACGTTTTTTGTCGAGCTGGGATTTCGGCTTGAGCGGCGTAGAACTGCAAGAAGTAACCGTCAACAACCCCCAAGAACCTGACCAGAAGATATGGATGCCCTTCGGCAAACACCTGATCGACAACAAGGCCTATACCCTGCCGTTTATTTATGAGTCGAGCGGCACGCAGGCGGCATTCGTACAACTGGCCCGTTTGCTGTACACGCTTGAAATAGGCGGCCTCGCCATCATTGACGAATTTGAAAACGACCTGCACCCGCACATGCTGGAACCGATACTGGGTCTGTTTTCCAATCCGGAAACAAATCCCCGTCATGCGCAACTGCTGTTTACCTGCCATGCGATCGAAGTGCTCAATCTTGTTGGCAAATCACAGGTCATGCTGGTCGAAAAAGATCAGAACTGCGAAAGCAGTGCATGCCGGATGGATGCCGTCCAGGGCATCCGCAGCGATGACAATTTCTACGCCAAATACATGGCAGGCGCCTATGGCGCTGTGCCGAACTTCTAAAACAAGTTCTTATGCGTATCTGGAAAGCTCAACGTACCTTGCTGATCGTTGGTGAGGGCGCAGTGGAGGAAGCTTTTCTGACTCATGCCAAAACTCTCTATGTGCCGCGTGGATGTGGCCTGAGCGTCAAGGTCAGCAATGCCCACGGCAAGGGGGCCAGTCACGTGGTCGAATGGACCAGACGGCAAATAGACAATATTCAATATGACAGTGTCGCAGTCTTGCTGGATACCGATACCGACTGGACACCCACCGTGGAAAAACGGGCTCGGCAGAAAAAGATAACCGTCATGGAATCAACACCCTGTATCGAGGCACTGCTGCTCAGGATGCTCGGCCAGAACAGCAGCGGAGACAGCCGCATATTGAAGAAACGCTTTGCCCCTTACGTCAACAACGCACCAACCGACCCTACCCAATACGCAAAGCATTTCGGCGACCCAATCTTGCAGGCGAGCCGGAAAACTGAACCGGCGATTGATGCACTGCTGACCTTGCTGAATCAGCGGTAATCATTACGCATTTACCCAACACCCAGTATCCACCCCTCCCGCTCCGCCACAGCACGTTCGGCCTCACTCAAGGGCGGGTTCCAGTAACGCCCCAACTCACCCCGCCCGCTCATCTCCGCCAGCCAGCGCGCGACGGCATAGGCGTCATTCTCATCAGCCGTTTGGCACACAGCGTCAGCCTCCGGATAACGCTTGCGGAAGATCGACGGGTAAACCTCGGCGATCACCGACTTGCCCGCAGGCGGCTGCCAGCCGTCGAAGGGCCAGAAGTGCACACGGTCGCCCACCGCCGCGCGGATGTGCCGCAGCCAGGGAATGCCGGCATGCGTGGATTTCGCCACCGAGCCCTGCACGTCGAACTGGAACACGCTTTTCGCCGAGGAAGTCCAGCGTTCGCAAAGTCGAAACTCGCGGCTGTCGCCGATGCGCGTGCCCGGCGGCGGCGCCTTGCCGTCGCGGGCCAGACTGCCGTCGCGTACAAAATCGACATAGACGAAATCGCCATCCGTCGGCCAGTGATGCTGAAAATCGTCCAGGAACTGCGGCCAGTCCGTCAGGCCGTAGCGGCGGAAATAGCTGTCGGGGAAGGAAAAGCCATGGTCGATGCCGGCGATGAAGGTTTCACTGCGCTCGACACGCTCGATCAGCCAGTGCGCAATCTCCTTGCGCGTCCAGTAGCGTGGCAGGGACCCGGTGACACCTGCCGCGCGCGCCGCGGCAATCGCCGGTGTCGGCACCTGCGTGGGCAACCCGCCTGGTGCGGTGGCATAAACCTGCAACCCCTTGAGGCGGGAGGTCGGCACCTCGGCACCGGAATAGTCGATGCCGATGAAACAATCGAAACCGCTCATACCACGGCCGCTTTCGGGGCGGCGACAGCTTGTTCGAGGGCGATGACGGTGATGTTGGATAAGGGGTGTTTGGACATGAGCGCTAAACCAAGTGTTCTATCCCCTCTCCCCACCTCCTGGTGGGGAGACAAGGGCACACTTGAAGCGAAGCAGGGTTAGTGTGAGGGGCAACAACAGAATTATAAATTTATATTTAAAAACAATTACTTATGAATATACAAAGAAGCCCGCAGGATTTTACTCAATACCTTGAGTATTTTTACTCAACGCCCGCGCAGCCATCAGAACAAATCAAAGCGCCGAATTTAACTCAGGCATGCCATCCCAAATCTGCCCTTGATATTCGCGGCCGTTCGCGCCCTTCGACCGTTTCTGCCCATCGGCACCCCAAGTCCCCCACTGCTTGAAAAAGAACGCGACATCATCGCGGTCGCATTGCCGCTTGATGCCATCGACCCATTCCGGTTTCATCGGTCGCGCCTTGCGTCCCGATTCGCCGCCGACGATGACCCACTGAATGCCTGTCAGATCGACTTCCCCCAGATCCTCCAGCAAGGGTTCCACGGACAAGAATCGGATGAAGACATCAACCTCACGCAACACGTCGATGCGCGGCACGCCGTATTTCCGGTTTTCCACCGACACGCCGAGCCAGACATTTGGCGGCACTTCGACGCCCCTGCAGAACTTCGCCATGCGTGCAGCGCGCTTGGTCAGCACCTGAAAAGTATGTTGCTTGGCCTCCGCCATGACATCAAAAACCCGACGGATGTAATCAAAAGAAACCTTTTCATGGAACAGGTCCGACATCGAATTGACGAAATACACCGTCGGCTTCCGCCGCTCCAATGGCTCGGAAAGACGCTCCGGCATCAGGGTCAGCTGGAAACCGTTCTCGTAGCCGTGTAACCCCATGGCTTGCAGCCGCTTGGCCATGAATTCTGCATAACAGTGCTTGCATCCCGGCGACAGCTTAGTACACCCGATTGTCGGATTCCAGGTCTGCTCGGTCCACTCTATCTTGCTCTGTGTGCTCACTTTTTATCGTAATCAAGCGCAAAGTCACCGACCTTCGGCCGTTTGATCTTGATCACCCGTGCGCCGAGGTCGGCGAGCTGGCGCGAGCAGAATGGCGCGGCGACGGCTTGATCGAGGGCGATGACGGTAATAGCAGAAAGCGGAAGCTTGGATTGAGACATGAAACAGCAGTTTGAGAAGTTGAAAAGAACGGAAATTTAAACTACTTTAATAATCACGTCGCATGCACAGAAAATAAAAATTGTGTCCCGACTTTCCTACTCCCTGATTCTGCCGAGATTTCACAATTCAAGCGTCGCTGACGTGGAGTGGCCTTGGTGCCAGCGTCAACGACAAGCTCGATCTTATTGATGACACCACCACACATGATGAATTCACCATCTGAAACGACAGCCTCAATCGGCAAGTAATCCTTTTGCATTGCCTCCAAAAGGAATGCCGGCACGATTCCATTTTCAAAATTAAAAAAGAGCGGCCACTTCCGAATTACCGCCTTTCCTCCCCCGCCCCACTCCGCCAGCCCTATAGCAATGTTTCGCAATGGCATCTTTGAAAGCAGCGCGTCATCATCTATGGCTTTTAGCAAATTCAGTCGATTAATCAAAACATACCGAGATACAGCGAATCCCGTCCTAAACGCACAAATCTCCTCAATGGAAACTGGCGCCTGCTTTTTGGTAAGCAATTGAGACAACGCTTTCTCTGAAAGCAGCAGTAGCGGGGAAAATCGCTCAGTCTCCTGCTCGAGCTCCTTCACCAGCTCTTCCGCACCCATCTTCCGCTTCGAATCCACGTTAAGGCGCAAACCAAATTCAGAGAGTCGGAATGCGAAGGAGTGAATCAATTCGTGAGCAATTGTATTTCGTAATCTGGTAGGCAAGGGCCGCGCGGAATCTTCATTTTCCACATCGCCCGCATCGACTGAATAAGTTTCAGCGTCGATCAACACCGCCCACTCGGCGCCATCGCTCGCGGATTTGGCATCGGATTGCACCGATGCCAGCATTCCTTCGACGAGTAACGGCTGGATAATTAGTCGTGCATGAAAACGCACGAGAAGTCTGCGTATGGCTACAAAACCTAGTTCGTCGGAAACTTCGTTTGAAATATCGACGCAGACGCGCGCGATCTGAGTGAGTGCGCTGGGGGTCATGATTCAGCGAACGACGACTACGATTGTTCGCGGAGTGCGTCGCGCTCAATCCTGGCCAATTTATCGGCCGTCAACTTGTCACGCTCACGATTAAACTGAGCGGAAATACCTTTGATTCCGCTGATATCGTATTTCCGAAGTTCGACAAGCAGACGGGAGCGTTGTTTTGCCGAACGCGATCGATTCCGATCAATAAAAGTTCGGTGATGATCGCGAATGCGCCCCTTCTCGACCGCAGGAATGTATTGTCGGAAGATCCGGCGGCATTCTGACTCAAATTCGCGTTGAGTAGCTTCTGACTCAGCTACAACTTCAGCCATCGAACTGGTAGAAGCACCGGCCACAACCTCTTCAGTGTGATCGTCAAACAGCATCTGCTCTTTAGCATAAGGGTTCTGGAGCAAACGTGCAGTTTCGATCACGTTGTCCAGCAACTGCAATTTAGCGTACGGGTTCCCCAAGCGCCTGAGCGCATCGCTTTGAGTCTCTTTTTTTGCCGGGGATTTCGTCATGGGTTCATTCTAGGGCATACGCAATATTGCGGACAATTACAGCGTAGTCGACCGTAAGAGCCCTAATAAATTCACTTTTCCCGCCTCACACCCTTGAACGGCGCCTTGTCCGCCTTCTGGTCCATGAAACGGCCGCTGTCATCGTTGCGCTTCACCCAGCGTTGGTTGTGGGGATTGAAGACCTGGGTGCGGTCGCGGACCGCTCCGACGCGCCGGTTGTCCCCGGCAGGTGCATTTTTAGCCATGATTTATGCCTCTAAGCTATTGATATAAAACAAATTAATTGACATTAACCAACAGTTGATGCATAGTTTACAAAAATAAGTTTTAAAAGTCAATTTTGTAAACCACGGAGGTCACATGATCAGCGAACGGCTCAAACAGGCACGCAAGGCTTCAGGCCTGTCTCTGCGCGCGCTTGCCGAACGCGCGCAAATCACCGCGATGGCGATTTCCAAGTACGAGACCGGGAAATCCACCCCCTCGTCCGGCGTTTTGCTCAACTTGGCCAAGGCGCTGGGCGTACGCACCGAATACTTCTTCCGCCCGGTCAAGGTGGAAATGCACGAGGTCAACTACCGCAAGCACTCAAAACTGGGCGTCAAGGTTCTGGATCACATCAAGGGCGACGCCATCGAGCAGCTTGAACGTTTCATTGAACTGGAAGAGTTGCTGCCCAACGGCCCGGTCGCACCATTCAAGCTGCCCGCCGGCCTGCCCGCACATATCAATACGCTGGACGAGATCGAAGACATCGCCCTGAAACTGCGGGAAAAATGGCAGCTCGGCATCGACCCCATCCCGGTGGTGACCGACATGCTCGAAGAACGCGGCATCAAGGTCATCCAGTCGGACGCCATTCCCGGCGACTTCGACGGCCTCGCCTGCAATGTGAATGGCATTCCCGTCATTGCCGTCAGCGCGCAGGCGCCCGGCGACCGCCAGCGCTTTACCATGACCCACGAACTGGGTCATCTGATGCTGCAGGGACGCATCTCACCTGAATTGGATATCGAAGCCGCCTGCAACCGCTTCGCCGGCGCCTTCCTCGCGCCCGCTTCCGAGGTGCGCAAAGAACTGGGCGAAAAACGGGACTGGCTGGAACCGAAGGAACTCGCCGCCCTGAAACAGGCCTACGGCCTCAGCATGCAAGGCTGGATGCACCGCGCCAAGGACCTCGGCATCCTCCCCGGCTTTGCCTACGTCGAGATGCGCAAGTTCTTCTCGGCACAAGGTTGGGTCAAGACCGAACCCGGCGAGCAATACCCCAAGGAACGCCCGCAACTCTTTGAACAACTGGTGTACCGCGCGCTCAGCCAGGACCTGATCAGCGAATCCAAGGCCGCGGAACTGCTGCGCAAGCCGCTGTCGCAATTCCAAAAAGAACGGAACATGCAGGGTGACGCAGCGACTCCTGATCAGTGACGCCAATATCCTCATCGACATGGAAAAAGGTGGCGTCACGCGCCAGATGTTCCAGCTCGATGCGGTCTTTGCCGTTCCCAACACCCTCTACGAGGACGAACTGCGGGAAGAACACCCGCAGTTGCCCGAACTCGGGCTGCGGACGCTGGAATTAACCGAAGAAACGGTTGCCTGGGCGGCCGAACTGATCGTCCGTTACAGGAAAACCGGTGCCAGCAGCAATGACCTGTTGGCGCTGGCCCTTGCCCGACAGGAACAAACCACCCTGCTCACCGGCGACGGCAAGCTGCGCGGCGTTGCCGAAGCCGAAGGCATTACCGTCCACGGCACTGTCTGGCTGATGAAACAACTGATGGATGCCGGAATCCTGACTGTGCCGCAGGCTGCTGCAGCCTACGACCACATGAAAGCAGCGCGTAGCCGCCTGCCCTGGAACGAAGTCGAACAGCAATTACACGCCCGCTGTTTTAAACGCTAGCCACCTCAGGCGCAGCGACGGCCCGCTCGACGATGGCGTCGGCGAGACGGATCTGGGTGGTCTGGGCTTCGGCGAGGCGGGCCTTGAGGGCATCGCAGAGGGCCATCAGTTCTTCGACTTTGGCGACGATGCGGTGTTGCTCAGCAGCCGGCGGCAACGCAATCGCAAACCCTCTCATATCCCCAACATTCACATGCTTTGCACCAATTCCTTTGTGCAGTTCCAGCAGAGCCTCAAGTGATCGAGGAGAAGATATTGCTAGACGCAAAAACTCTGAGTTGAGCCGGCTCGACGGCCTAAAAAGCATTACGCGTTGCCCTAAACAACAGCGGAGCCCTTCGGGCAATACCACTGACTCTCCGACACTCCCCTCTCTCGCGAAAACTATGTCCCCCTTATCCGGAGAAATCCGGGCAATTCGTTCAGAGAATGTATCTGCGTCAACATATCGAAATTTCGATTCGATAAGGGCACCTTGTTTAAACGAATTTGTATCAAGGCACAAAAAACCTGAATCAGTGAATTTTGGGGTTGAATGTGGACAATCCACGATGACGTTGAAAAGAGAATCTAAACGTACCCATTGCCAACCTAAAGGCGCCACAAATCGCCGCTCTTCTTCAGAAATATCGGGATATAGCTTTTGTCTGCCAATGCGCCCCTCTGCCACCAAGGCTTCTTTTTCACTAGCAATTGCCGCCAACAGCGCATTGGCCGGTTCCTCAATTGGGTTTTGGGACACAAGCTTCCCCATGACCGCAAGCTGAAGGATGGTGTGCTTGAGCTGGTCGATGCTGTGTTCGGTGGTGAACAGGGTATCAAAGTGCTCGGCGATGCGGTTCCAGGCTGCGGCAAATTCCTGGGCGGATTCGACGCGCGTCAGCGTGCCAAGCAGGGTTTCGACCAGGGTCTGGTGGGCTTCGATGCCAATGCCTTGCTGCTGCTCCAGTTGGTCGCAAAGCGCCATGAGTTCGTCTACTTTGGCAACGATGCGGCGTTGTTCGGCGAGAGGGGGCAAACCAATGACTGACTCGGTAATTTGCGCGCCCGAAAGATGATCAACCGTTGTATATGCCTTAACGCCCTGCAGTTTCCGCAGTCGAGTCTGAAGGCTGTCGGCGATAAAGCGCTTGCCCAAGTTTTCTGTAAAAAAAATCAAGCGGGACACCCGTTGATTTAATAGCGCCCTGCCATTCGCCCAGGGAGACACGCGGAACTCGCCATCCATACTAATTAGATAATCTCCTTGCTCAACGATAAATTCATCCCTGTATTCACCAGAGTAATAAGTTCCCGTAAACGGCTGCCCTACGTCACGTATACGAATCAGTGGGAGTCCTTCCGCGCTTTCGTTGAAATATCGCGACTTAAAGGCAAATCCAGCTTGAGAAAATGCGATATCGCCAAGTCTGACGAAAACCCAACCCATAGGCAGTTCGAAGTCTTTTTCCGCCTCTACAATGTCAGGCAGTGGCTTTACTCTCTTGACCACCCCTTCTTTAATTAACCGCACTTTTTCTGCTGCAATTCTTTTCAGAAGGGTAGTCGCCGGTTCGTCGTTTGGGTCTTGCGGCAACAGCTTTCCGCGAACGGCCAACTCCAAAATCAGCGTGCGCAGTTTATTTACGCCGTAAGCCTCCAGCGGACCGCCACTGCCCCGCCCCGCCGTGGACTTGACCAGCAGCGCCGAGGTCCAGAGGTCGAGATGGTCAGTCACTGGATTCCGGTTAGTTCCGAAAATACGCGGATCGTTCACGCGCCCTCCCGACTCAGCGCTTCGTGCAAGATGGCCTTGAGCTGGTTGCGCAGGCTCGCGATGTCCGCCTGCTGCTTCTCATACTGGCGCAGCAGTTCATCCGGATCGTGGCTGACCTGCTCGCCGACGTGCGGGTTCTTGATGTCGAGGTTGTAGTTGCGCGCGACGATGTCGGCGACCGGCACGCACCAGGCCTGCTCGGTCTCCTTGCGCTTCTTGAAACCGTCGGACTCCTTGCCCCACCACGCGATTTCGGTTTCGAATTCCTCGAAACGCATGGGCTTGGTCTTGTTGTAGCTTTTGACGCCTTCGGGATAAGGATGCTCGTAGTACCAGACTCGCTCCGTCGGCTGGCCCTTGGTAAAAAACAGCAGGTTGGTCTTGATGCCGGTGTAGGGCGCAAACACGCCGTTGGGCAGACGCACGATGGTGTGCAGATTGCATTCCTCCAGCAGCGACTGCTTGAGGCGGGTTTTCATGCCCTCGCCGAACAGAAAACTGTCGGGCAGCACCACCGCGGCGCGGCCGCCGTCGCGCAGCAATTTGACGATCAACGCCATGAACAGGTCGGCGGTCTCGCGCGTGCGCAGGTGTGCGGGAAAGTTGTTCTCGATGCCGTCTTCTTCCATGCCGCCGAAGGGCGGATTGGTGATGATGACGTGCACGCGGTCGGCGTTGCCGTAGTCCTTGTACGGCCGGGACAGGGTGTTGTCGTGTTTGATGTTCGTCGGCGTGTCGATGCCGTGCAGGATCATGTTGGTCACAGCCAGCATGTGCGGCAGCGCCTTTTTCTCGACGCCGCGGATGGAATCGACCAGCACCTCCTCGTCCTTGCGGGTTTTGACGTACTGCTCGCGCTTGTGATCAATGGCGCAGGCGAGGAAGCCGCCGGTGCCGCAGGCGGGATCGAGAACTATCTCATCCAGCTTCGGATCGACGCGGTTGACGATGAAGCGGGTCACCGCGCGCGGCGTGTAGAACTCACCGGCGTTGCCGGCGCTTTGCAGGTCGCGCAGGATCTGCTCGTAGATGCCGCCGAAGGTGTGGCGGTCTTCGGTGTTATTGAAGTCTATCTCATTGATTTTATTGATAACCTGCCGAATCAGCGTGCCCGACTTCATGTAGTTGTAGGCATCCTCGAACACGCCGCGGATGACGCGGGCGCGCTCGCCCGCCGCGCCGTGGGTCGGCAGCTTGTCTTTCAGCGTCGGGAACAACTGGTTGTTGATGAAGTCCGACAGCGCCTCGCCGGTGATGCCTTCCGGGTCTTTCGCCCAGCTGCGCCAGCGCAGGTGTTTGGGCAGTGGTGATTTGTAGCCGCCCTCGATCAGCTCCAGTTCGGCTTCGCGGTCGTCGAAAATCTTGAGGAAAAACATCCACACCAACTGGCTGATGCGCTGGGCGTCGCCGTCGACGCCGACGTCCTTACGCATGATGTCCTGGATGGATTTGATGACACCTGAAACATTGCTCATGCCGATTTTTCTTCCTTGTACAGCTCTTGTTCGAGTTCCTCGATGGCACGGTCAAACTGCTCCTTGCCGCCGAAGATGTTGTTGATGATTTCCACCGAAGTACCGATGGTGGTAAACGGCGCGTTGCGCAGAATCTTCGCGTCTTCGAGACTGGCGATGCCCTCGTCCGCATACTTGTCCAGCAGGGCCGACAGCACGGCCCGCGTCTTTTCACCGTATTTGGTGAAGTAGTTGCGCTTCTTGACCTTGTTCGCCCGCTCCTTGCGCGTGAGCGGCGGCCGGTCCCATGCAATGTGGCAGATCAGGTCGAAATCGCCGTAGTCGCCACCGACCTCGGTGGCGAGGTTGTCGAGCACGATGCCGTGCTCCTCCAGCTCATCGATCAGCGCCTGCTTCTTTTTCGCACGGTTCCAGCGCGCCAGAAAATCGTCCAGCGACGCGAATTCGGAGCGGATCTGCTTGCGGCTGAAATCCTTGTACGACTCGGTGATCAGCTGGCCGTCCGGGCCGATGTATTCGATACGTTCGGCAATGATCCTGGCGGGCACGCCGCTGACACGCACCTTGTAGACACCTTCCGGTTCTTCGGCCACCGGAGGTTCATCGCCCTCCTCCGGCGGATCGGGCGGCACCGGGTCATCGTCGGCATCGGGTTCGTAGATCACCGCCGGTTCGCCGTCGAATTCCGGATCGCGGAACAGCGTGGTGGCCTTCTTGAAATCCATGATGGTGAAGAACCACTTGTTGTTGCCCTCGTCGATCCGCGTGCCGCGGCCGATGATCTGCTTGAACACCGTCATCGAGGTGATGGTCTTGTCGAGTACGATCAGCTTGCAGGTCTTGGCATCGACGCCGGTGGTCAGCAATTCGGAAGTGGTGGCGATGACCGGGAATTTGCTCTCGGGGTCGATGAAGTTGTCGAGTTCATTCTTGCCCTCGGTGCTATCGCCGGTGATGCGCATCACGTATTTCGGGTTGTCAAGCGCGAGTTGGCCGGCCGCATTGACAATGGCCACGCGCATACGCTCGGCGTGGTCAATGTCTTCGCAGAAGATGATGGTTTTGGAGTAAGGATCGGTGGCACGCAGGTACTTCATGACGCGGCCAGCTACCAGCTTGGTGCGCTGGTTCAGCACCAGGATGCGATCCATGTCTTTCTGGTTGTATTCGCGCTGCTCGATGTCCTGCCCGAGGTCATCCTTCATGCCCGCCGGCGGAATCCAGCCGTCGACGTCCCGGTCGATATCAATGCGCACAACCTTGTACGGCGCGAGAAAACCGTCTTCAATACCCTGCTTCAGGCTGTACGTATAAACCGGCTCACCGAAGTAGCTGCTGCTGGAGACGTATTTGGTCTCTTTGGGCGTCGCGGTCAGGCCGACCTGCACCGCGCCGGAAAAGTAATCGAGGATTTCACGCCAGGCCGAATCGTCAGCCGCACTGCCGCGATGGCATTCGTCGATGACGATCATGTCGAAGAAGTCGCGCGACACCGATTTGAAAATCTTGTCTTCTTCCGCCGGGCCGGTGATGGCCTGATACAGGCCGAGGTGTATTTCGTAGGATGGGTCGATTTTGCGGTTCTTGATCTTGGTCATGACCGAGCCGAAGGGCTTGAAGTCATTGACCAGCGTCTGATCGACGAGGATGTTGCGGTCGGCCAGGAACAGCACGCGCCGGACCGCTCCCGCCTTCCACAGCCGCCAGATGATCTGGAAGGTGGTGTAGGTCTTGCCTGTGCCGGTGGCCATGACCAGCAGCACGCGGCGCTTGCCGCTGGCGACCGCCTCAACCGTACGGTTGATCGCTTCAACCTGGTAATAACGGGGTTCCTTGCCGGTAAGGTCGTCGTGATAAGGCTGGACGACCAGCGCTTCCGCCGTATCTTCAATGCCGCGAATACGCTTATAACGTTCCCACAATTTTGCAGGGGCCGGAAAGGCATCGAGCGCGAACTGGGTTTCGATGTCCTCACCCGTTGCCGGCGCCTTGTTATGCGAGGCAAAGGCGTCGCCGTTGGAGCTGAAGGCGCTGGGCACTTCAAGGATTTCGGCATAACCCAGCGCCTGCTGCATGCCGTGGCTGACGCTGTGGTGGTTGTCCTTGGCTTCGACCACGCCGATGGGAACACCCGGCTCCCAGGACAGCACGTAGTCGGCAAATTTCTTTTTCTTCTTGTTGCGAGAGGACATATTGCCGCGCACGACGACCGGGCCGGGCGTGAGCGTGACCTCGCGGCGGATCTGCTTGACCGGGTCCCACCCGGCGCTTTTGATCGCGGGCGTGATTAACAGGTCGCAGATGTCGCTTTCGCTGAGTTTTTTCTTGTCGTCGCTGTTCATTAACGGCGGTCTCGACTGAAAGCCGGTTCAATGAAGGATGCGGGGATTGTAGCCGGATTCACCAAAATGCCTTGCGAATCATCGACCTCCACGATGCAGCTTGGCTGCTGGGCACGAACTTAAAATAAGCAGTGCCGTTATTTTACGTTCGGGACTTATCGTAAATTAACGCTACGTCTTCGCCGTACAGCCCTTATACGAAAAGTAACCTGTAACAAGGAAGGCAACCGCTTCCTTGCGATAGTTTCGGCCGCCCTCTGAAAATCATCATAAGTACTTGTTTTTATTATATTTTGATGGCTGCCGCAGCCTGTCAAAAATATGTTCGCTGACGGAGGATCAGCTTGGTCGAGATCAGGGCGAGTCATTGCGTGGCGCGATCATTCCGTAGTTGCCGGGCCTGACGCAAAGGCGCCGTGATCCGATCGCGAATTTCCTCGATGATCCGTGCGAAATCGGCGGACACATCAAGCCGGTTCCTGACCAGGAACTGCTGCCACTGCGCTCTCTTGGCCTCATCACTTGCGAAGCCATCGCCAAGCCCATGTGGCATGCCGTCAGGCAAGCCGGTCTGTCGGCGCGCAAAAGTGGCGGCAATGGCAACAGCCAGTCGCACATCATCAACCCTGCCTTCATGCAGCAAGGCATGGACATCGAAGTAATCTTTCATGCGGCTGTTGCGCAGGCCAAGATATTCCATGGCATGCAACTTCTCCGCGATAACCGTCTCTCGCGGATAGGCGCGCAAGCGAGGACGCGGCAAATCGAGCAGGCTGGGATATTCCAGCCACTCGGGCGCCGGCGTCACGGCATCGCCGATGCCGATGTCCACCTGCACGGTCACCCGTGCCGCTCCCATCTGCGCCCGCAGGGTCACGCGCTGACCACCGTAGTTGTCGTCCGCACGTATCGGTTCCACCCTGACGCTGTCGCTTGCATAGGTCATGCCGTCAATCTCGACCGGCGTTTCGCAAATTTCCCTGAATATGTTCACCAGTTCCTGATCGGAGAGGTCACCAAATCCCAGCAGATCGGCGTCGCGCGTTGGCCGCAAGGCATCGCCCAGCCAGACCAGCAGCAGCAACGCTCCCTTCAGCACAAAACGCTCGACGTGCGGCGAGCGTGACAGGCGGTAGAGAAAACGCTCAACCGCATAGCGCGTGAGTACGAGGTTCGTGTCCATCCCTGCCGACTTGGCATGACGCGCGAGCCGTACCTGCAGGGACCGCGCAAGTCCGTCGCGCGTGCTACTCATGCCACCATCGCCTCAAGGTAAGGCTGCATCACGCGCTGCACGCGGCAGATGCCGGCATAGTGATGTATGTCGGCCATCGTGAATCGCTTGGCGCGCCAGGCTTCGTGCAGCGCTTCCAGAGCAACGTCGAGGCCGATCTTGTTGCGGTATTTGAAGCAATCGGCCAGGGTCTTGGCAACGTTGTACACCCTCACGGACTGGCCCTCGATCTGGTGTATTTCAATGCCCTCGGTCAGCGCCGCCCCCGAGTAACGCATGATGCGCAGCGGCGGGTATTGCAGCGCCGGACGCCGGGCACGCCGATCGATGGCCAGCCAGATTTGGTGCGGCAGTTGCGTGCCCAGTTCATGGAAGCGCAATGCCGAGATCAGGCAGATCACGCCTTGCGGCACAGCCGCGCCCGCGATGGCCAGGCCATGGTGCTCGGTGATCGGATGTTCAGGCGGGCGATAGATGCCGCGAGCGATGCGCTCGAGTTCTCCCGCTGCAACCAGCCGGCTCAAGGTTTGGCGATGGATGCCGGCTTCCGTCAACTCGCGCGTGGTCACACCTTGGCTGCGGCGCGCGAGTTTCAGAACTGCGTCTTGGGCGGTGGATGAAGACATGTGCCAAATTGTAGGCAGATATTATTATCTGTCAACATTTAGACACATCACCAAGGGATGTAATATGAGATTAATCTCTTTGGGTTATCCTATAAATATTTGTTTTTATTGATATTTTCAAAACGACCGCGGCATACCCAGAATATGTTCCCCGACATACGACAGGATCAGATTAGTCGAAATCGGCGCCACCTGATACAGCCGTGTCTCGCGGAACTTGCGTTCGACGTCGTATTCCGCAGCGAAACCGAAACCCCCGTGGGTCTGCAGACAGGCGTTGGCCGCTTCCCATGACGCATCCGCCGCCAGCAGCTTGGCCATGTTGGCTTCGGCACCGCAGGGCTGTTTGGCATCAAACAGCGCCGCCGACTTGTAACGCATCAGGTTTGCGGCTTCGACGTTGACATAGCTGCGTGCGATCGGGAACTGCACACCCTGGTTCTGGCCGATGGGACGGTCGAAGACGACGCGCTCTTTCGCGTATTTCGTCGCGCGGTCGATGAACCAGTAGCCGTCGCCGATGCATTCGGCGGCGATCAGGATGCGCTCGGCATTCAGCCCGTCAAGGATGTACTTGAAACCCTTGCCTTCCTCGCCGATCAGGTTCTCGGCCGGCACTTCGAGGTTGTCGATGAACAGCTGGTTGGTTTCGTGATTGACCATGTTGCGGATCGGTTTTACTTCCAAGCCCTTGCCGATCGCGTCGCGCAGGTCGACGATGAATATCGACATGCCTTCGGATTTTTTCTTGACCTGGTCCAGCGGCGTGGTGCGCGCGAGCAGGATCATCAGTTCGGAATGCTGGATGCGCGAAATCCACACCTTCTGGCCGTTGACCACGTATTTGTCGCCTTTTTTGACGGCGACGGTCTTGATCTTGGTGGTGTCGGTGCCGGCGGTGGGTTCGGTGACGCCCATCGACTGCAGGCGCAGTTCGCCGGTGGCGATTTTCGGCAGGTATTTCTGTTTCTGCTCGGCCGAACCGTGGCGCAGCAGCGTGCCCATGTTGTACATCTGGCCATGGCAGGCGCCGGAGTTGCCGCCACTGCGGTTGATCTCTTCCATGATGATCGAGGCTTCGGTCAGGGAGAGGCCCGAGCCGCCGAATTCCTCGGGGATCAATGCGGACAGCCAGCCGGCCTCGGTCAGCGCGGTGACAAAGGCTTCGGGGTAACCGCGCGCCTCGTCGATCTGCTGCCAGTAGGCATTGTCGAACTGGTTGCACACGGCGCGCACGCCATCGCGCAGGTCGGTGTAATCGGTGGGTTGAGGGATGGAGAGCATGGATTGGCCTGAGTCTGGTGAAATAAGCAGTTACGTTATGCCAGCTGGCCTCTGCAACCACACTCCCTCTCCCTACCGCTTGGTGGGGAGAGGGTTGGGGTGAGGGGCAACAACAGGCGCCGTCGCAACCCCTCACCCTAACCCTCTCCCCGTAATAACGGGGAGAGGGAACCAAAACCAGAGGGGCAGCAGAGGCTGGGATTTTCACCCGATTATAAAGGATGGACTTCCGAACGCCTTTGCATTGGAAGGCATACGTAATCGTTTTACACTCGGGGGCCCGCAACAAGGAGCTACCGTGCAAACCGACAAGCAAACCCGCGCCACCGTGTGGCCGGACCAGATTTACGACGTCCTCAAGGACGCCGGCGTCACCCAGGTGGCCTATGTCCCTGACGCCGGCCACGCCAAACTGATCAACCGCTGCCATGCCGACAAGTCCATGCGCGCGGTGTCGCTGACCACCGAGGAGGAAGGTGTCGCGATGCTCGCCGGCGCCTGGATGGGCGGCGCCAAGGGCGTGCTGCTGATGCAATCGAGCGGCGTCGGCAACTGCATCAACATGCTGTCGCTGTTCGAGGAATGCCGGCTGCCGCTGCTGATGATCGTCACCATGCGCGGTGTCTGGGGCGAGTTCAATCCCTGGCAGGTGCCGATGGGCGGCAGCACCGCCGCGGCGCTGGAGAACGCCGGCGTGATCGTGCATTCGGCGGATCGCGCCGAGGACATCAGGGAAACCGTTCACGCTTCCGCCACCCTCGCCTTCAATACCCAACGCCCGGTCGCGGTGCTGATCCAGCAAAGGGTCATAGGCTTCAAGAACTGGAGCAAATAAACATGGCCGCAAAAAAATCTGCAGAACTCGACCGCCGCAAGGTCGTCGCCGCCCTCCTCGCCGAACGCGGCGACGCGCTGGTCGTCACCGGGCTTGGCTCGCCGACCTACGATGCCTATGCCGCGGGCGACCACGACCTAAACTTCTATCTCTGGGGCGCGATGGGTGGCGCGGCGATGGCCGGCCTCGGCCTGGCACTCGCACAGCCGAAACGCCGCGTGCTGGTGATCACCGGCGACGGCGAGATGCTGATGGGCATCGGGTCACTCGCCACCATCGCCTGCGAAGCGCCGAAGAACCTCGTGATCGCCGTCATCAACAACGGCCACTACGGCGAGACGGGCATGCAGCGCGCGCACACCGCGCGCGGCGTCGATCTCACCGGCATTGCGAAGGCCGCCGGTTTCAAGTCTGCAGCGACGATCGACAGCATGGCCGGCGTGCAGCGCTGGCTATCGGAGTGCCATGGCAAGACAGGACCGGTGTTCGCCGACATCAAGGTCTCCGCCGATCCGGCGCCGATGCGCTTGCCGCTGCGGGATGGCACGGCGATCAAGTATCGGTTTCGGACGGCACTGTTGGGTTCAAAAGCACTAGAGTGAAGAGATGGTGATCGCCCCTCGCCCCAATCTGCATGCCCTCTTGGCATTTGGGATATGACTTGCTTTCGTGGTTTCCCCACACCCCAGCCCACACCCCGTAAGACTACGGGGAGAGGGAGTTTGGTTTATCCCCTCTCCCCATCTCTTGATGGGGAGACAAGGGAACACTTGAAGCGAAGCAGGGTTAGGGTGAGGGGCAACCCTTGAAGGGAAATTCACAGCGTGGCAAAACCTTCGCGCGTAACCTCAGAAAATCCGAAACCGATGCCGAGCGCAAAATCTGGCAGCAGCTGCGCGGTCACAGCCTGAAAGGCGCCAAGTTTCGCCGCCAGCACCCCGTCGGACCTTATATCGTTGATTTTATTTGCATAAATGAAAAACTGATCATCGAGCTCGATGGCAGTCAGCATCAGCAGCATCAGGACTACGATGCGGAGCGCACGGCGTTTCTGGAGCAGGCGGGGTATCGGGTGCTGCGGTTTTGGGATAACGACGTGTTATTGCGAACCGAAAGCGTGATGCAGGCAATATTTGATGCCATTTTGGTTTCCCCTCACCCCAACCCTCTCCCCACTAACGTGGAGAGAGGGAGTTCCAACGATTGAAAGCAGCCGGAATGAATACACCTACTGAATCCCTCAAGAAATACCGCATGTTCATCGGCGGCGAGTGGGGCGACGCCGCTTCCGGCGAGACCTTCCCCAGTGACAACCCGTTCACCGCTCAGCCCTGGGCGCTGATCCCCCGTGCGGGCAAAGTCGATGTCGAACGCGCGGTCGAGGCAGCGCACAAGGCACTGACCACCGGCGAATGGCCGAAGTGCAATGCCACGAAACGCGGTGCGCTGCTGCGCAGGCTCGGCGACCTGATCACCGAACACTCGCAGTCGCTGGCGGAAACCGAAGTGCGCGACAACGGCAAGCTGTGGGCGGAGATGAGCGCGCAGACGGCCTACATGGCGCAGTGGTACTACTACTTCGGCGGCCTCGCCGACAAGATCGAGGGCGCGGTGCTGCCAATCGACAAGCCCGACACTTTCAACTACACGCGTTACGAGCCGATCGGCGTGGTGGCGATGATCATTCCCTGGAATTCGCCGCTGCTGCTGCTGGCCTGGAAACTGGCGCCGGCACTCGCCGCCGGCAACACCGTGGTGATCAAGCCTTCGGAATACACCTCGGCCTCGGCGCTGGAGTTCATGAAGCTGATCGAGGCCGCGGGTTTCCCGCCGGGCGTGGTCAACGTGGTGACCGGCTTCGGCGCTGAGGTCGGCATGCCGCTGGTCGAACACCCGAAAGTCGCCAAGGTGGCCTTCACCGGCTCGGATGCCACCGGCCAGCGCATCTACGAAGCCGCGGCAAAAAACCTCAAGCGTGTCAGCATGGAACTGGGCGGCAAGTCGCCGAACATCGTGTTCGATGACGCACGGATCGACAACGCGGTGAAGGGCGTGATCTCCGGCATCTTCGCCGCCACGGGGCAAACCTGCATCGCCGGTTCACGCCTGCTGGTGCAGCGTTCGATCCACGACGAGTTCGTCGACAAACTGGTGGCACTGGCGAAGACCGCAAAAATGGGCAATCCGATGGAAGCCACCACCCAGGTCGGCCCGGTCACCAACGCGCCGCAGTATGAAAAAATCCTGCACTACATCGACGTCGCAAAAAAGGAAGGTGCTCAGGCCGTGCTCGGCGGCGGCCCGGCGAAACGCCCGGAATGCGGCAACGGCTGGTTTGTAGAGCCGACGATTTTCACCGGCGTCGACAACGGCATGCGCATCGCGCAGGAGGAAGTGTTCGGGCCGGTGCTGTCGGTGATTCCCTTCGACGATGAAGAGGAGGCAATCGCAATCGGCAACGATGTGGTCTACGGACTCGCCGCCGGCGTGTGGACGCAGGACATGCGCCGCGCCTTCCTGATGAGCGAGAAACTGCAGGCCGGCACGGTGTGGGTCAACACCTACCGCGCGGTGTCCTTCATGTCGCCCTTTGGGGGCTACAAGCGTTCGGGCATCGGGCGCGAAAGCGGGCAGGACATGATTTACGAGTACCTGCAGACCAAGAGCGTGTGGATTTCCACGGCGACCGAGGTACCGAATCCTTTCGTGTTGCGCTAACCCCCTTTATTCCCTCTCCCTACGCCTTCGTGGGGAGAAGTCCAAGGTCAAGGGAACACTTGGAGCGAAGCAGAGGGGCAACAACCAGCATTTGCACCGCCCCTCACCCTGCCCTCTCCCCGCTCAGGCGGGGAGAGGGTAAAAATCATAAAACCTTGGAACAACAAAAAAGGGCGCCGCAGCGCCCTTTTTCTTCGAAACTGAGCATGACCTCAGGCCGCAGGCGGAACAAATCCCGGCGGCTGTGTTTCGACGAAGGACGGCCGCGCATGCACGCCGGCGGCCCATTTCGCCAGCTTCGGCGCGCGGCTGCGCCAGTCGTTGGGGTAGCGGAAGTCGGTGTACTGCAGCGCCACGCCCATCACGATGTCGGCGAGGCCGAAACGGTTGCCGAGCAGGAACTCATTGCCCTCTTTCAGGGTTTTCTCGGCAAGGTCGATCGCGCGGTCTATGCGCTTCTCCTCGCGCTCCTTTTTCTCCGCCATCTGCATGTTTTCAGGGCGGCGGTTCTCGAAGACGCGGGCGATGCCGGCGTCGATGATGCCGTTGCCCAGCGCCTGCCACCACTGCGACTGCCAGTAGCCGGCAGGATCGCGCGGGTTGAAGGACTTGCCGTCAGCATGGTCGAGGTAATGCACCACCAACTGGGATTCAAACATATAGCTGTCGGCGCCGATCTCCAGAACGGGGACCTTGGACAGCGGGTTTTTAACGATGATCGGGCTGTCGTCGGTCCAGGGATCCTCGACAACAAACTCGACTTGCATGCTTTTTTCATGGATCAGCACGCGCGCCTTGCGCACGTACGGCGATGTGGGTGAACCGTAAAGCTTCATGGTGTTGCAACTCCCTCGGTGGGTGGCCAAAGCGCGATTTTAACAGGCCGGCGGCGAGCCCTGCTTTTACGTCAATCCGCAACATGGAATGTCGCTTTATCGGGGGCAGGCACGCTGCTACCATCAATGGGTCCATTTTGTGCAACAGCGGAAAGAATCATGATCACCGTCACCAAACTCGGCAAACACATCGGTGCCGCCATTACCGGCGTCGACCTCTCGCAACCCCTCGACGATCACACTTTCGCCCAGGTCAGCCAGGCTTTCTTTGACAACGAGGTCGCCGTGTTTCCCGGCCAGAAGCTGACGCCGGATCAGCAGATTGCCTTCACCCGGCGTTTCGGCGTGCTCGAGCATCATGTACGCAAGGAAGCGCGGCTTGGCGACCATCCGGAAATCTTCATCCTCTCCAACAAGCTGGATGCGCAAGGCAAAGCGATCGGCGCCCAGGATGCCGGCCGCTTCTGGCACAGCGATCTGTCGTACAAGACCCAACCCAGCCTGCTGTCGGCGCTCTACGCGATCGAAATTCCGTTCAAGGATGGCAAGCCGCTGGGCGACACCCATTTTGCCAGCAGCACGGCTGCCTACAATGCTTTGCCCGACGACCTGAAGCAGAAACTCGCCGGACTGAAGAACATCCACAGCTACCGCGATTACCGTCTGAAGAATTACGCCGCCCAGCAGAAGGACGAGCGGCTCGGCATCCGCACCGTACAGGAACACGCGCCGACACCGGAGCAGTTGGCCAGCGTGCCTGACATGGCAACGCCCGTGGTGCGCGTGCACCCGGTGACCGGCCGCAAGGGACTGTTCGTCAACGAGGGGCATACTTCCCATATGCACGACATGCCGCTCGATGAAGGCGACGCCCTTCTGCGCCGACTCTACGATCACATCATTCAGCCTGAATTCATCTACACCCACCACTGGACGCCCGGCGACCTGCTGATGTGGGACAACATCGCCGTCCAGCACAAGGCCACCTTCGATTACGATCCGCTGCCGCGTCTGCTCTACCGCACGACCGTGCGCGGACCGGCGGTGACCGACTCGATCGTGCTGCAATGAAGGAAATCCGCGTCCTCTCGGCCACCGGCATCCTCGGCTCGGGTTTTCGCGAGGAGACTCTGAAGCGGGCGATGGGGCTGAAGCCCGATTTCATCGGCGCTGACTGCGGTTCCACCGACCCCGGCCCCCACCACCTCGGTTCCGGCGAACCGCAGTTCTCCGACGCCGCCTGCAAACGCGACCTGCGCTTGATGATCATGGCGGCACGCGCGGCGAAGATTCCGGTGCTTGTCGGTTCGGCGATGACCGCCGGCACCGATGCGCAACTCGAACGCCTCGCCGGAATCGCCCGCGAGATCGCGCGCGAGGAAAAACTCAGTTTCAAGATGGCGACCATCGCCTCCGAGCAGGACAAGGCTTATCTGAAGAAGCGCCTGAAGGAAGGCCGCATCAAGCCGCTGGCCAATGCGCCGCAGTTTGACGAAGGCGTGATCGATCGCAGCAGCCATATCGTCGGCATGTGCGGCGCCGAGCCCTATATCGAAGCCCTGCAGAACGGCGCCGATGTGGTCATTGCCGGCCGTTCCAGCGACACCTCGATCTTCGCCGCAATGCCGGTGATGAAGGGTTTCAATCCGGCGACCGTCTGGCACATGGCGAAAATCATGGAATGCGGAGCTGCCAGCGTGGTGCTGCGCAAGTATCCGGACTGCAATTTTGCGATCGTCACCGATGACCATTTCATCATCGAGCCGCCGAACCCGGATTACCGCTGCGACCCGGCCAGCGTGGCCTCGCACAACCTCTACGAGAACTCGACGCCCTACGAACTGGTCGAGCCCTCCGGCGTGCTCAACACCGTCAATGCGCGTTACGAAGCCATTTCAGACCGCGCAGTGAAGGTCTCCGGCAGCACCTTCAGGAAGGCGGAGCGTTACACCATCAAGCTCGAGGGTGCTGAACTCGCCGGCTACCAGAGCATCGTGCTGGGCTCGGTGCGCGACCCGATCATCCTGCGCCAGTTCGATCACTGGCTGGAGAACCTGGTCAAGGCGGCGCGCGACCGCATCCGCGCGGTGATGGGTGAATCGATCGACAGCCAGTACCGGCTCGACATTCGCCAGTTTGGCCGCAACGCGGCGATGGGCGTACTGGAGCCGGACATGAGCATCGGCCACGAAGTCGGCCTGCTGTTCCAGATCACCGCACCGACGCAAAAACTGGCGAACTCTCTGGCCAAATCCCTGAGCCACATCGCCGTGCACTACCCGGTGCCGGAGTGGACGGGCCTGATCACCTCGGTCGCCTTCCCCTACTCCCCCGCCGAAATCGACAAGGGCGCGAGTTACCGCTTCAACATGAACCATGTGGTCGAGCCGGATTCGCCGCTGGAGATGTTCCGCATCGCATACGAACAGGTGTGAACATGACAAAACTCTGGCAGGTCACCAAACTCATCCGCAGCAAGAATTCCGGCCCCTTCGAACTGACCTTCGACGTCATTTTCAAGGAGCGCGCGGTCTACGAGAAAGTCCGTGACGCCAAGCTGATCAATGCCGACTGGTTCGCCAAAACCTACCGCCTGAAACCCGAAGTCGTCGCCATCATCAACTACGACGCTGCCAACGCGATCAAGATCACCATCCCACGGCCGGTGATTTCGGGAGACATCAACGACGGCGATGTATTTGGCGGGCAGCAGTACGGGCCGCTGGTGGATCTCGAGGTGCCGGCCTGAACAGGCTTGCACCTTCGCAGCCCCTCTGCTTCGCTACAAGTGTGCCCTTGACCACCGCCCTCTCCCCGAAAGACTTCGGGGAGAGGGTATCGTTAAGCATGAACTGTTCAGTCAGTCAGCCACCGCCCTGCTCCCTCGCCCCGCAATGCGGGGAGAGGGTTGGGGTGAGGGGTAACCCCTGACCTCTATTTTTTCAGGATTTTTTTAACTTGACCCAAGAATCCCGATCCACCGGCCTCATCACCGTCCGCCTCGACGTCGCCCCCAATCACGATGCCGAGTTCAACGATTGGTACCGCCTCGAACACGTGCCCCAGCTGACTGCGATGCCCGGTTTCATCCGCACGCGGCGCTATTTCTGCGAAAGTGCGGACATCCGCTATCTCGCCTGGTATGAAACCGCCGACGAAACGATCGAAGCCGGGCCGGATTTCCAGCGCATCGTCACCTGCCCCACGCCGTGGTCACTGCGCATGCGCACGCTCTACGGCGACAAACGCGAACGGATGAATTTCCAGCTGATGTGCGAGGTCGGCAGCACGCCGTCGCCCGACGCCCCGTGGATGTACATCGTGCACACCGACATTCCCGACCACATCGTCGAAGAATACAACGCCTGGTACGACAGCGAGCACTTGCCGCGCTGCGCGGCGATTCCCGGCGTGCTGCGCGCGCGGCGCTATATGTCCACGGGCATATTCGGCGGCACGTCCGACGGACCGAAATACCTGACCGCCTACGAAATGACCGGCCCGGATGTCTGGGAAAGCCCGGCCGCGCTGCAGGCGCGCAAAACACCGTGGACCGAGAAAATGCGTTCGCTGTTCAGCAACACCCGGCGCGCGCTGTACCAGCTGATCGCGCCGGCGGTCAGCCATGAACAGGCCACCTCCATGAAACGCATATCCGTCTCATGAGCGAACAGGACATGCTGCTGCTCAGTCGCATTGAAGATCGGGGCGAAGCCGGTCGCATTGCCTGGCTGACAGTCAACAATCCTTCACGACGCAATGCGCTGGGCATGGCCGGCAAGCGTGCAATTGCCGCAGCGTTCTCGGACCTGGCCCGTGACGAGCAGCTGCGCGCGGTAGTTATTACCGGCGCGGGTGAGAAATCGTTTATCGCCGGCGCCGACATTC
The DNA here is from genome assembly GCA_030684405.1 of Burkholderiales bacterium. Taxonomy (GTDB): domain Bacteria; phylum Pseudomonadota; class Gammaproteobacteria; order Burkholderiales; family SG8-41. The sequence continues at coordinate 170,293 of JAUXYA010000011.1, forward strand.
ATGAAATGAAGGATCTAGATGCCGCCGGCGCGGAAATTGAACACACCCTCACGCATGTGGCCAATGAATCCATCCGCGCACTCCCTGTTCCGGTGATTGCGCGCATCAACGGCTGGTGCCTGGGATTTGGCATGGAACTCGCCGCCGCCTGCGATCTGCGCGTGGCCGTCGATACAGCAAAGTTCGGCATGCCCGAAGTGCGCGTAGGCATTCCTTCCGGCATGGAAGCGGCACTGCTGCCGCGACTCGTCGGCTGGGGAAAGGCAACCGAACTTGTGTTTACCGGCGACATCATCGACGCCCATGAGGCTCACCGCATCGGCTTTTTGCAGGCGCTGACACCTGCGGACAGTCTCGATGCCAAGGTTCGGCAATGGATCGATTCCATACTGCTCGGCGGGCCGCGCGTGATGCGTTTGCAGAAAACATTGCTGCGCGACTGGGAGCGACTTCCGCTTGCAGACGCCATACAGGCGGGCATACGCGCCTGCGTGGAAGCCCGCAGCAGCGACGAACCGCGGCGCATGATGCAATCCTTCCTCAATCGCAAGAAAAAAAATAAATAATTTAAATCATGTATTTACTTGAACACGACGCGAAGCAGTTGCTGGCCCGTCACAACATTCCGGCGCCGCAAGGTCGCCTGCTGACCAATCCGACCGAAGTCACTGCGTTGCCCGCAGGCCCGTGGGTGGTCAAAGGCCAGATCACCGCTGCGGCCGCGGCAAGGCAGGCCTGATCAAGAAGGCCGACAGTGCCGCCGATGTTTCGGCGCGCGCCGCAGACATCATCGGCAAAGCAGCCAAGGGCCGCACTGTCAATGCCGTGCGTGTCGAACAGCAGGTCCACAACGCCAGCGAAGCCTATATAGCAATGATGCTCGACCCTGCCGTTGCAGGTGCGACTATGTGGTGGTCGATCCCGACGGAGAAATCGCACTGCTGACCAGCGGCGCCGGGCTGTCGATGATGCTGATCGACGAGATGCGCGGTGCGGGACTGAAACCCTACAAATTCCTCGACATTCGCACTGGCGGACTGCGCGGCGAAACGAGGCACCTGGTCAACGTGCTGAACTGGATGCGCGTAGGCAAGCAGGTGAAGATGCTGATGATCTTTTTCGCCGGCGCACTGACCTACGGCTCGCATGGCGGTTATGTCGTAAAACGCGCGGTGCTGGAGACTGCCGGGGTAGCGGTCTACGACACCCTCAACGCGATGGTCGAGGGCGTCGCAACCCGCCTGCTGTAGAAACCAGACTTACATCGGCAGCGGCATCATCGGCAGTCGCTTGACGACCTTGACCCGCTGCACGGTATCGCCGGCAAGATGGGTCCATACCATCGCGTCGCGCACCAGCTTGTCGACGCGGGCATGCATCATGCAGCCCTCGGGCCCGTGGATGTCCATGTTGGCGCGGGTCACGCGCTGCACGACTTCCTGCGAGTAGTTCATCACCAGCACGTTGTTGCCGAGATCCGGCAACTTGCGATCACGCTCCCAGGCGGCGCGCAGCACGAAAGCGCGCAGCGCCTCGGTCAGCATGTACATTTCATTCAGCTTCAACTGCACCAACTGGTGGTCGATGACCAGCTTGCCGGCACGTTTCTGCGTCTTCGCAAAATTCATCGCCATGCCGCAGGCGTCCTCACAGATGCCCAGCGCATTGGCGGCCAACTCGATGTCGCCGAACTCCGACTTGTCGGTAGCGCGCGCCTTGACGCCGCCGTTGATCTCGCCGACGACGTTGGCATGCGGCACACGGGCGTTCTCGAATACCAGTTCGCCGTTCTGGTAGAACCGCCAGCCGCGCTTGTTGAACACTTTGCCGATGCGGAATCCCGGGGTGTCCTTCGGGATCATGAACATCGTGCTGCCTTCACGGATGTTGGCATCGGGGTTGGTGCGGGCATCGACGAAGAACAATTTGGCGACACTGCCGTTGGCGATGAACATCTTGCTGCCGTTGAGTACCCAGTGGTCCCCGTCGCGCTCGGCACGCAGGCGCCAGCCCGACTTCGGATCGTTCTCCGGCGGCATGCGGTTGTCGGAACCGGCATTGGCTTCGGTGCCGCCCTTGCCGAGCACGAAGCCGTGGTCAGCCATGAAGGGCTTGAGGAAGCGCTCCTTCTGGTCCTTGGTGCAGGAGGCGGCGATCAGATGGCTCCACTTCCAGCACTGGCTGAAGGTTTTCGAAACCGAACTGTCGCCGCGCGCGAGTTCCACCATCACCAAAGTCTGGGTCACGAAATCGGCCTCATGGCCGCCCCACTCCTTGGGCACCGCCAGCGTGCGGAATCCGAGTTCGGAACCGCGCTTGATGATTTCCCAATCGAAAGTCGCCTTCGGGTCGGCGATCTGGTCGCGCGCCAGCGACAGCGGACGAATTTCTTCATCGGCAAAACGCCGCGCTTCAGCCTGCCAGTGACGCTGTTCTTCGTTGAGAGAAAAATCCATGATGTGCCTTTAAATTTATAAATTAAATCAAATACTTACACCATCACCGCGAGTAACCGGCCACTGCCTCGGCCACCGCCAGCGGTGCGGCGAGGTCGCAATCGACTGAATGCTGCAGCACCAGCGTGTCGTGCACATACTTCTGCAGCGGCATGTCACGCATCACGCCCATTGCGCCGAAACATTCTGCAGACTCCAGCGTCGCGCGATGCAGCGACTGCGCGGTGAAGCTGCGCGCCACCACATGCCAAGGCAGGTCGCTGACATGACGCTCGCCGACGGCATCGGGGTGATCAGTGATCCAGGCGGCCTTCAGTGTCAGCGCGCGTGCGGCCTCAAGCTGGATCGCGACATCGGCGAGTTTCATGCCGATGGCCTGGTGTTCGACGATATGGCGCCCGCCCTGCCAGCGCATTTTCGCGTAGTCCACCGCCGCCTCGTAGGCGGCGCGTGCAACGCCAACATTAACCGCCGCAGTTTGCAGCATGCGCCGCGCGGCGAAATCGGACTGCAGCATGCGGTGGGCCGCATCGGCGGCAAGCACGTCATCGGCGCCGACCTTGCAGTCGTTGAGCGCCACCGACGCTACTGCGCCGTGGTGCCAGCGTGCGCGTTCACCGCCATCGCCGAACGACGGCAGCGCTTCGTCAACCTCCAGCCCTTTTGCGTCGCGCCCGAGCAACACGGTCACCGTGCCCGGTTCGCCGTCGATCTTCGCCTGCACGATGAACAGCCCGGCCACCGGCGCGTTCGAGACGAAGGGCGCCAGCCCGTTGATCGTCCAGCCCTTGCCGTCACGTGTGGCAACGACTTCCGGCTCGCCGATGGTTTCGGCGTCCTCCGGCACCGCCTGGTGGTAACTCCACGCGCGCCCGGCCGTCTCGTCACGCGCAAGCAGCGCGAGGTGAAAACGGTCATCAGCTTCAAATTTGGGCAACCAGCGTGAGCGCTGCGCTTCGTTCATCGCGCCGTGTGCCGCGCGCGCCAGCAGCGCGGTCTCACCCAGCACCATCGCGAGGTCAACATCTCCGGCGGCGATTTCTTCGAGTAGCACGCACTGGGTCAGCAGGTCGGCGCCGGCACCGCCCGCGTCCTCCGGCAGCGCCAGGCCACGCAGACCCATCTGCGAGAGCTGGTCGAGAAAGCCGCTCATCAACGGTTTTTCGAAGGGTTCGAGTCGTTTCGGATCGATCGCTGCGGGCTTGATCTCGCGGTCAACAAAATCGCGGATGGCATCGCGGAACTCTAGCTGTTCCGCCGTAAGTTTGAAGTCGTGCATTCGGTTTTTCCTGTCTGTCCTGTTAATCCTGCTGATACAGTTTGTAGTACGGTTCGATGCGGATCAATGCCGGCAGCACTAGCCGACACTCCTCCGACAGGCACGCAATGTTTTTTGTATTCTGCGCGCGCCCAGATAATGCACAAATCGCTGCGCAGCGGCAACTGTAGGGTGCCGCCCGCCACGATACGGACGGTGGCACCAGAGCCGATGTCCAGGTCAAATCAAGCCGCGCGCGATGCCACCGTCTACCAGTATCGACTGGCAGGTGACGTAACTGGTCTTGTGCGAGACGAGAAACACCACCATCGGCGCGATCTCCTCCGGCTTGCCGAAGCGCCCCATCGGGATTTCATGCGTGAACTCGGCAGCAATCTGGTCGGCCGGCACACCGCGTTCCTGCGACAGGCCAGCGATGCGCTTCGTCCACAGGCCAGTCATCGTACGCCCCGGCGACACTGAATTGACCCGGATATTGAAAGGCAAAAACTCCACGCCCAGCGTCTTCACCATCGCGATCAACCCGGCCTTGTGTACATTGGACACCAGCTGGTGCGGATAAGGCATGCGCGGGCCCGCCGCACCGAGGATCACGATGCGCCCGCCCTTGTCCGACTTTTTCAACGGCTCCAGCGCGGCGCGGATCACTCTGACGGTGCCCATCACGTTGAATTCATAATTGGCGTACCAGGCCGCGTCGTCGAGTTCGTCGAAGAGCGCGCGCTGGCTGCCGCCGACCGCGGATACCAGGATGTCGAGCCGGTCAGTCTGCTGCTGCAGCCACGCCTGCAGGGCGGCCACTTCGCCGGCTTTCGTCACGTCCGCGGCAAACCAGCGCACGGCATGCCCCGTGGCGCGCTCCAGTTCCAGCGCAGCCTGTTTCAGCCGGTCTGCGCTGCGCGAACAGATCATTACCTTCACGCCCTCCTCCAGCAGCGCTCGCGCACATTCGTAGCCAATACCTTCGCTGGCGCCGACGACCAGCGCCCATTCGCCCTTGATGCCCAGATCCATGTTTGCCTGACTCCCCAAAAAAGACGGGGCGCCGACGCCCGAGGCGGAGTGCCCCGGCGTCGACGCCCGCGTGGTGATGCCTGAAAGCGCGGTTTATCTCGAGTCTTACTCGACCTTCGCGCCCGTCAGCTTGATCAGCTTGCCGTACTTCTCGTAATCGGCCTTCAAAATGCTGTTGAATTGGTCAACCGTGCTCGGCGAAGGATCCAGCGCCTGATTTTCCAGGATCTTGATCACATCGGGCATTGCCAGCACCTTGTTGATCTCGGCATTGAGGCGGTCGATGATCGGACGCGGCGTACCGGCCGGCACAAAGACGCCAATCCACGGGCTCATGTCGTATCCCGGCACTCCGGACTCTGCGAGCGTCGGCACGTTCGGCAGCGCTTTGCTCGGTTTGGTTGAACCGAGGCCCAGCGGACGCAACTTGCCACCGCGGATGTGGTTGATCACCGTACCCACCGTCGCGAACGAAGCCTGGGTTTCGCCAGCCATCAGCGCCGTGACCTGTGGCGCACCGCCCTTGTACGGCACATGGGTAATGTCGATTCCGGTCATCGAGATCAGCAGGGCCATCTGCAGGTGCGGCGCGCTGCCGTTACCCGACGAGGAGTAGTTGATCTGGCCCGGCCGCGATTTCGCCAGTGCGATGAATTCCTTGACCGTCTTGACCGGCAACGAAGGGTGCACAGTAAGGACACCCGGCTGTGCCGAAAGCATGCCGACACCGGTGAAATCCTTCATCGTGTCATAGGCAAGCTTTCTGTAGATATGAGCGTTGCCGACATGGGTCGTCGAATGCACCATGATGGTATAGCCATCGGGCGCAGCCTTCGCAACAACATCGGCGCCGATCGAACCCGAAGCACCTGCGCGGTTGTCGATGACGAACTGTTGGCCGAGGGCTTCGGACACTTTCTGCATCACTACGCGGCCAACCACGTCGTTGGAACCACCTGCCGGCCAGGGAATGACTACGCGAACGACCTTGGCTGGATAATTCTGCGCTTGAACAGCCAGTGGCGCGCCAAACGCAACAACCAGCGCAACGCTGGCAATGCTGAGTACTGCTTTCATAGAGATGTCCTCCTTCATTATGTGCCCCTGCGCTCATCGCGCGAGACTGCTGTCAATTATCCGGAAAATCGCCGCCCTCTACAATGTTCGGGGCAAAAATTCCGACGACCAGCGCGGGCTTTTGCACGATATGGTCGTCGCGACGTTCAGCCTGCCTTGGCCCCGGTTTCCCTGATCAACTTGCCATACTTGTCATAATCGGATTTCAGGCGCGCAGCGAACTGTTCGGGCGTCATGAACATCGGATCCAGCGTCTGCGCGCCCAATCTGTCCGCAACTCCCTTGTCCTTCATCGCCTTCTGTATCTCCGCATTCAGACGGTCAACAATCGCCTTGGGTGTGTTCGCCGGCGCAAAGGTGCCAACCCAGGCCGTGAACTCATAGCCCTTGATGGTTTCTGCTATCGCCGGAACATCCGGATACTGCGTGATGCGATCCTCTGAAGTCACCGCAACCGGGCGCAGACGCTTCGAGTTGATGTGCGGAATCACCGATCCAACGGTAGCAGTCATCGCCTGCACTTCACCCGAGGAAATCGCCACCGCGGCAGGCCCACCACCCTTGTACGGTACATGCACCATCTGCGTCTTGCTCATCGAGTTGATCAGCGCCATTGCCAGGTGCACAAAACTGCCGTTGCCCGACGACGAATAGGTGATTTCGTTGGGGCGCTTGCGGCCAAGCTCGATGAATTCCTTGACCGTCTTCACCGGCAGCGAGGGATGAACCACCAGCATGCCGACCTGACGACCCAGCGGCGAGACGCCGACAAAATCCTTCAATGTGTCATAAGGCACCTTGCTGTAGAGGTGCGGGTTGGACATATGCGTGGCCGAGTGCACGAGGATCGTATAGCCATCGGCCGCACTCTTCGCCACCACGTCAGAGCCGAGGATGCCGGATGCGCCGCCACGGTTGTCGATGATGAACTGCTGGCCGGTGTTCTCGGTGAGTTTCTGCGCGACGATGCGCCCTGCGATGTCGTTCGCACCACCCGGCGGCCAGGCAACGATGACACGCACCGGTTTTGACGGATAGTTCTGCGCTTGTAGTGCGGGTGAAATCGCCCAAGTCGTTACTGCCACTACCGCAAGCAGCGGTGCGCGGCGGATCACGCAATTGCTGTTCATTATCCACCTCCTCCTATTATTGTGGGAAAGCGTGCCGGTATCGATGCCGGCTTGAACACATTATGGACAAAATGCGCGGAGACCACAAACCGGACGCAAAAAACTCAATGACAAACGCCAGCCAACTTTGGCCTTAACATCACCGGTCAGTCGACCTCGGCTCCTGCTTCCTTGATCGCTTTCGCCGACTTGTCTTAGTCCGACTTCAGACACACGACAAACGGCTCATGGCTCATGAACATCGAGGCCAGCGTCCGCAAAGTCAGCACGGTTAGCTCAGCGAGATCACGAACGCCGGCGCAATCATCAGCGCGCCAGCCACAAAAGCTGCGAGGCTGGGAAGCTTCGAGACGCTGATGTTGTCGAATTTCCGACAACGGCCCCGCAATGCCAGCAGACAAATATCAGACAGGTGCCGGAAAGGATTGTTCCGCAGCAGGCCAGGCGAAGTAGAAAGTACGCGTCCGGCAGGCTTGTCAGTCGACCCTTGCGCCGCTGATTTTCACCACCCTCTCGTACTTGTCGTAATCTGACTTCAGTCGCGCGGCGAACTGTTCCGGGCTGATGTGCATGGGATCCAGGGTCTGCGCGACCAGTTTTTCCATGACACCGGGATCGGCGAGCGCCTTGCCCAGCAAGGCATTGAGAGTATCGACCACCGTTCTCGGCGTGCCCGCCGGCACAAAACTACCCACCCAGGCCGTGAAGTCATAACCCGGCACAAACTCAGCGATCGCCGGCACATCCGGAAACTGCGACACCCGCTTCTCGGTGGCCACACCGATCGGCCGCAAGCGCTTTGACATGATGTGCGGGAACAAAGTCCCTATGGTCGCCAGCATGGCCTGGGTTTCGCCGGCGATCAGCGCTGTGCCGGCCGGGCCACCGCCCTTGTACGGCACGTGCACCATCTTGATTCCGGCCATTTCCGCCATCAGCGCCATCGACAGGTGCACGTAGCTGCCATTGCCGGCCGAAGCGTAGACGAGTTCACCGGGCCGCTTCTTCGCCAAAGCGATAAGTTCCCGGCCATTTCTCACCGGCAGCGCAGGATGCACCACCAGCATGCCGACCTGACGCGCGAGCGTGGTGACACCGATGAAATCCTTCAGCGGATCGTAATTGAGTTTTTTGTAGAGATGGGAATTGGCGACATGCGTCGTCGACTGGACCATCACCGTGTAGCCATCGGCCGGGCTCCTGGCGACGATTTCCGAGCCGATCTGCCCGGCCGCACCGCCCCGATTGTCGATGATGAATTGCTGCCCGGCCAACTCCGACACTTTCTGGAACACGATGCGACCGACTACATCGTTGGAACCACCGGGCGGGAACACGATCACCACGCGCACCGGCTTCTCCGGATATTTCTGCGCCGCAACGATCATCGGCGACACCATGGCGCCAGCTACCAGCAGCGCGGCAAAACGAACGGCTGAGATCATCTCACTCCTCCTTTTTTGATTATGGGCTTGAAGCCGATTTCATTATGTGTGACATGAGGTGGTGAGGCAACGGCGATTTCCCCTACCCCTGGACCACGATAAAATGCGCCGAACACACGGTTTTTCATGAATTACTGATGAACAACCCTGCTGTTCCCGTGTCCGAACCCGGACATCGCCACAGCCGGCTTTGCATCGATATGGAGCATATTCGAATGGCTCTTCCACTTGAAGGCGTTACTGTTCTCGACCTGACCACCGTTATGGCCGGTCCCTACTGCACCATGGTGCTGGGTGACATGGGTGCCGACATCATCAAGGTCGAAAATTTTCCCGAAGGCGATGGTTCGCGACGCTTCGAACCCAAAGTCAACGACGAGTCGTACTGCTTCGCCGTGCTCAACCGCAACAAGAAGAGCATCGGCATCAACATGAAGGATCCGCGCGGCAAGGATATCTTCATGAAGCTCGCCGCCAAGGCCGACATCATTACCGAGAATTTCCGGCCCGGCGTGGTGAAGAAGCTGGGCATCGATTACGACAGCGTCAGCAAAATCAATCCGGGTGTGATCTACGCCTCGATGTCCGGATTCGGACAGACAGGACCCTACGGTCACAAGGGCGGCTTCGACATCGTCGCCCAGGGCATGTCCGGCATCATGATGATGACCGGGGCCCCCGGCGGCCGCCCGGCCAAGGTTGGCATCGCGATGAACGACATCGCCAGCGGCGTCACCGCGCTCTACTCCATTCTCGGCGCCTACATCGGCAAACTGCGCCACGGCAAAGGCCAGTACGTTGAGACCTCGCTGCTCGAGGCAGGGCTCGCCTGGACCCACTGGGAGTCCGGCGCCTTCTTCGGCGGCGGCGAAGAACCGCTGGCCACCGGCACCCGCCACCGCCGCTCAACGCCGTATCAGGCCTACAAAACCCAGGACGGTTATGTCACGGTCGGCGCCAACAACAACAAGCTGTGGGCCAATTTCTGCACCATCACCTGCAACAAACCGGAGTGGCTCAACGATCCCCGCTTCAAGGACCTGCCCTCGCGGCTGAAGAACATCGACGAACTGGAAGCCGAGATCGAAAAAGTCTTCGCCACCGCGCCGACCGCGCACTGGGTCGAAAAACTCGACGCCGCGCAGGTGCCGGGCGGCCCGGTCTACACCTACAAGCAGATCCTCGGCGACCCGCACATCAAGGCGCGCAACATGGTCGTCGAGTACGACCACCCGAAAATCGGGCGCATGAAATCATTGGGCATCCCCGTCAAATCGAGCGGCGAACTAACCTCGATCCGTCGCTCCGCGCCCTGGCTCGGCCAGCACACCGAGGAAACCGTGCGCGGCCTCGACTACCGCGACGCGGAGATCGCCGCGTTATTCGCGGAAGGCGTAATCTACGACAAGTATCGCAGTAAGCACACCGCTTGAGGCCGGAACGCCATGACGACGCCCTGGATCCTGCTGCTGGTCGCCGGCCTGTTTGAAGTGGCCTGGGCGATTGGACTCAAATACACCGACGGTTTCAGCCGCCTGGTGCCGAGTGTACTCACCATTGCCGCGATGATCGTCAGTGTCTGGCTGCTCGCGCTGGCGCTGAAAGGAATTCCGGTCGGAACCGGCTACGCGGTATGGACCGGCATCGGCGCGGTGGGCACGGCGATCCTCGGCATCGTGCTCTTCAGTGAGCCGGCCACCGCGGCACGGCTCGCCTGCATCGGCCTGATCGTGGCCGGAATCTTTGGTTTGAAAATGGTCTCCGGGAACGGCTGAACCGCGTTCAGGTCAATGGTGTGCCCTGCACTTCCGCGGGTATGACCGGCACTTCCGGGGATGTGCCCTGCGCTTCCTTCGGTGTGCTCTGCAGTTCCACCGGTGTAACTGGCGGTGCCGGTGCTGGTACCGGCGGTTCTTCCACGTAATCCATTACGCCTTCGAGTTCGCACTGATCGCGGCCCCGGGTCACTGTCAGGCTGCCGGTGATTTTGCCGGGCATGCCGCAGAAGCGCTCGCGGTCGATCTCGCGAAACAGAAACTTGACCGCGCGGCGGTCGTGGTCAATGAGGAAGGCGCCCTTCTCCTCATGCAGCGTGACCACCGTCACATGCCCGGTGTCCTCCCACCGGCTGAAAGCGTCATCGCGCACGATGTGTACCGAGCAGGTGCGCGGCTTCCACTTGGAATAATAGGCGATGCTCTCGACACGCCCCCCGATCAACTCGACGGCGATGCGCGCGTGGCGGTCTTCGGTACCAAGCTTGCAGGCGAGCTTTTCCAGCCTCCCCCGGCGCGGTCCGGCGCGCTTCTGCGGAGATCCTTTGGGCTGCGCCTTCTGCCCCTGCTTTTTCTGCATCGCGGCACCCGGCTTGGCAGACGGCGCCGCCGGCTGCTGTGCAGCAAGCGGCACGGCCAGAAACAGAGTCAATGAATAAGTAATTGTTTTTATTATATTTTTCAGCAAAACACCTCCTCGCTATCGCCGCTCCGCGGTTCACAGGGCCGAAACTATCGCATCCCCCATCTGGGTGGTGCCGGCCTTACCACCGAGGTCGCCGGTCAGGTGTTTCGCCTCCGCAATCACCCGGTCCACGGCAGCCTCGATAAGTTTTGCGGCAGCTGTCGCTTGCGGATCATTGCGCGTGCGGCCCAGCCATTCGAACAGCATCTTGCCCGACATGATCATGGCGTAGGGATTGGCGATGTTCTTGCCGGCAATGTCCGGCGCCGAGCCGTGAGTAGCCTGGGCCATCGCCTGTTTCTCGCCGACCACCAGGCCCGGCGCGAGACCGAGGCCGCCGACAAGTCCGGCACCGAGATCGGTCATGATGTCGCCGAACTGGTTGGTGGTGACCACCACGTCATACTGCTGCGGCCGCATCACAGCCTTCATCGCGAATCCATCGATCAGCACCTCTTCGAACTCGACGTCCGGGTAGTTTTTCGCCATTGCGCGGCATTCGCGCGCGAACATGCCGCAGACCAGGCGGTAAACCGGCTCCTTGTGCAGCGCAGTGACTTTCTTGCGCTTGCGCGTGCGCGCGATCTCGAAGGCTTCTTTGGCAACGCGGCTGGCGCCCTTGCGCGTGACCACGCGCATGCCAATGGCGATTTCATCGTTGGGCTGGAACTCGCCACTGCCGGCATAGACCACGCTGCTGGACTGCATGCCCTCGGTGGTCTCGCGCAGGAACACGATGTCCACGTCCTTGTGCAACGATGGCAGCCTGGGATAGGACTTCACCGGTTTGACGTTGGCGAAGAGCTCGAACTTCTTGCGCAGCGGCGGATTGATCCAGGTGTCGTCATTGCGCGGATAGGCATTGTGGCCAATGGGACCCTGCACCCAACCGTCAACGCCCTTCAGTGCATCCACCGTGACCTGCGGCATCGTGTGGCCGTGGCTTTCATGGCCCTTTCTGCCGATCGGCAGCGGCAGCCATTCGATCTGCACGCCGGCCTTCGCCGCAGCGGCCTTCATCACCTTGACGCATTCCGGCACCACTTCCAGTCCGATGTCGTCACCTTCGAGTATTCCCAGTTTGTACACTGTCGCTCCTTGCAAAACTTGTTGTTTGAGTCCGATTTATTTCCGGTCGCGCGAATTGCGCACCGCCGTTTCGAGCAACGGATAGGCGCTGACCGGACTGGGCGTGCCCAGCACCGGCACTTCGCGCAGCCACTGCGGCCCGAGCTGCTTGATCGAGGTCACACCCATCAGGCCCATTACATGGCGGATCTCGACTTCCATCAGTTCCAGCATGCGCGCCACGCCGGCCTCGCCACCGGCAGAAAGCGCAAGGCCGAGCAGCTTGCCGACGCCCACGCCGCGTGCGCCGAGACACAGCATCTTGACCACGTCGGTGCCGCGCTGCACGCCGCCATCGGCGAGCACCTCGGCGCGGCCGGCCACCGCCTTCACCACTTCCTCCAGCACCTCGATGCTGCCCTGGCCGTGATCGAGCTGGCGGCCACCATGGTTGGAAACGTAGACCACGTCAGCACCGTGTTCAACCGCCAATTCGGCATCCTCCGCCGTGGCAATGCCTTTGGCGATCAGCGGCAGGCCAACACGTTCCTTCATCCATACCAAGTCCTTCCAGTTCAGGCTGGCCTGGTACGACTGGTCACCGAAACCCTCCTTCACCGGCAGCCCACTGATGATGTCGCGCTCGCGGCGGCCGTAGTAATTGCGGTCCACGGTCACGCACAGTGCACCGTATTTTGCAGCACGCACACGGTCGAGGATGCCTTCAATCCAGGTCCGGTCGCCGCGCACGTAGAGTTGGAACACCAGCCTGCGGTCCACTGCAGCCTGTGCTGCCTCGAGGCTGGGTTTTGCCGCGGTGGCGATGAATGCGGTGGTGCCGCGTGACATCGCGGCACGGGCCACTGCCGGGCCGCCCTCGTGGTGCACCTTGCTGAGGAAACCACCGACCGGTGCCGGAAACACCGGGATGTCCAGCTTCTGTCCGAGCAGCGTCGTGCTCATGTCGATGTTGCGCACGTCGACCAGAACGCGCTGGCGCAGCGCCAGCGCGTCAAGCCCGGCGCGATTGCGGCGCAGCGTCATCTCCGAATCGGATCCCCCCATCAGGTGATCCCATACCGGGGCCGGCATTTTGCGCCAGGCTTCGAGCGCAATTTCCTGCAGCGTGTCGAACTGGCCGGACGGTTTCTTCTCCAGACCCAGCGGATTGGTGGATTTCCTCGCCGCTTTCGCTGCTGCGGGGATCCTGCGCGCGGCGGCGGTTTTAACGGCGGCCCGGGGTTTGGAAGCTGCCGGTTTCTTGCTTGCAGTTTTTTTCTTGCTGCGGGATACGGCCATTTCTGAAGCTCCAGCGATGAGCAAAGCCCACTCGAGTGATTATAAAATTATATTTAGAATCAATAACTTAAATAAACATGTAAAGTATTACCGGTTTTTCATGTAGCGCTTTTCCCACTCTTCCACTACGCCGAGATCAAGGATTTCGTTGTATTCCTTCATCGTCAGCATGCGTTCGCGCACGGCTTGGGTGTTGCCGTCGCGCTTCAGTGTGCTCAGCGCTTCCTTTATCGCAAAACCCGCGGCGTTGCGCGCGAGTCCCGGAAATATCGCGATGCGAAAACCCAGCGCTTCAATTTCCGGCACCGCCAGTTCGCCTAGTTTGCCGCCGCCGTCGATGTTGACCAGGCAAGGCGCGCCGGACTCGGCAGTGACCCGCTTCAGGTCCTCGATTATGGTCGGGCTGTTCTTCAGCTCGACAAAAACGACATCGGCCCCCGCCTTGCGATAGGCTTGGCCGCGACGTATCGCTTCATCCAGCCCCAGCCCGGTCGCGGCGTCGGTCCGCGCAATGATGATGAAATCCGGATCGCGACGCGCCGCGACTGCCGCCTCGATCTTGCCGGCATGTTCTGCCAGCGACACCACCGGGCGCGAGCCTGGCAGGTGCCCACAACGCTTCGGCGCGACTTGATCCTCGATATGGATCGCAGCGACGCCGGCTGCCTCGAACTCGCGCACTGTGTGTTTTACGTTCACCGCGTTACCGTAACCGGTGTCGGCGTCGCAGATCAGCGGAATGTCGACGCAGGCCGCCGCACGGTGCGCATGCGCCGCAAACAGCGTCAGATCGACCATGCCGACATCTGGCTGCCCGAGCAGGCAGGCGGACACGCCATTGCCGGTCATGTACACCGCCTCATATCCAGCCTGCTGCACCATGCGCGCGCCGTAGGCATCGTAAATGCCGGGCGCCACGATCATGCCGCCCTCAGTCAGCCGCTTGCGCAGCTGCTGTCGTACCGTCAACTTCGCCATCATCGTTTCCGTTCAAGTGTTTGCTGCTTCATTTTCTGTTCCGGGCGGCTGGCAGGGATGCGCCTTGCTCGCATCCCCGCTAACGCGGGGCCCCTGCTCGGTGGCGCACCCTGCCGCCCTCAGTCAGCCGTTTGCGCAACTGCTGTCGTACCGTCAACTTCGCCATCATTATTTCCGTTCAAGTGTTTGCTGCTTCATTTTCTGTTCCGGGCGGCTGGCAGGGATGCGCCTTGCTCGCATCCCCGCTAACGCGGGGCCCCTGCTCGGTGGCGCACCCTGCCGCCCTCAGTCAGCCGTTTACGCAACTGCTGCCTTACTGATTTTTTTTACTCATCGCTCATCACTCATAGCTCATCGCTGCTTTCAGAGTCCAAGCTTTTTCTTGACGACTTCGGTTTCCTTGATGTCCTGCATCAACTGCGCGCGAAAGGCTTCGGGGCCCTGGTAACCGTCGAGCTGGGAGACCCGCTTCAGATAGGTTTTCCATTCCTCGGTCTGCTGCGCCTTCTGCATTGCGGAGGCCAGGCGCTCCACCACCGGCTTCGGCGTGCCCGCCTTGGCCATGATGCCGCGCCACTGGTAACGCACCACGTCCCAGCCCTTTTCCTTGTAGGTGGGAACGTCCGGGAAGTCGTCGAGCCGCTTTTCGGAAGACACGGCCAGCACACGCACCTTGCCGGCTTCGATCATTGGCTTGACGTTGCCGGGATTGGTCGCCGCGGCATCGACATGGCCTCCGGCCACTGCAGTCAACGCCGGACCTCCGCCCGGGTAAGGCACCCAGGTGGTCTTGATTTTCGCCACCTCCGAAAACACCTCCCAGGCCACGCGGTGCGAACTCATCGCGAAGGGGCCGCTGATATTGATGAACTCCGGTTTCTTGCGGGCAAAGGCCACCAGCTGCTCGATGGTCTTGAACGGCGTGGAGGTGTGCACGATCAGGCCGTAGGGATCAATCTGCGAGCGCGCAACCATCTGCAGATCGTCGGGCTTGAACTGGGCATTGGGCTCGCTGAACAATGTGGCGAGCGTCAGCGTGTTCGCGGCGATGGTGTAGCCGTCGGCCGCGCCGCGCACCAGCGCATTGGTCATGATGATGCCGGAACCGCCAGTGCGGTTCTCGACCACCACGTTCTGCCCGAGCTCCGCAATCAGCAACTTGGCCATCGTGCGTGCATAGATGTCCACCGGCGATCCCGCCGCCGACCAGCAGAGTATGGTCACCGGGCGCGTGGGCCAGGCCTGCGCCGCTGACTGCACGGCAAATCCGGCCAGCGCGGCAGCCACTGCATACCGCATCAATTCCATTTTCTGCATCAATTTCATCATCGTTCTCCTCGATCAGGGCAGGTGCCCGTGGGTTGAGGCGGTTCAGGCCGCCTTTTTAACTTCAAATTTGTACTGCGCGAGCTTTGCGTCATCGAGTGTCACACCGAGGCCTGGCCCGCCCGGCAGCGGAATGCTGCCTTTGCTGAGGTCCAGTTTCTGCGTAACGATGTCGTCTTTCGTTTTCAGCGGTCCGACACACTCGAGGCCGTCAATCACGTTGTCCGAGGTGGCCGCCAGCATGATTTCCGCCATGGTGTTGACGCCGAGGCCGAAACCGTGGCCGACCACGCAGCGGATGCCCGCAGCTTCCGCCGTGGCAATCATGCGCCGGGTGTTGAGGAAACCGCCCTGCTTCATGACCTTGACCTTGACGATATCCGCGGCATCGGCGCGGATGATGTTGATCAGGCTGGCATGGTCGGTCACCGACTCGTCGGCCATAATCGGCACACCGACCGCATTGGCGGCCTTGCGCACCCGCGCCATGCCGGCGATGTCGTCGGCCGGCACCGGTTGTTCGAACAGTTGCAGGCCATAGGGCGCAACCATTTCCGCGAGCTTGATGGAAGTGTCGGCGTCGTAACCGGCATTGGCATCGATACGGATATTGAACTCCGGACCGCAGGCCTCGCGCACCGCCTTGACACGGTCGCGGTCGGCCACGATGTCGCCGCCGACCTTGATCTTGCAGGAACGGAAACCCTTTTTCTGCCAGTCCAGCGTCTCCTTCGCCGCGTCCTCCGGCGACTGAATGCTGATCCAGGCGTTGAACAGCAGCGTGTCCTTCATCGCACCGCCGAGCCAGGTATGCAGCGGAACGCCGGCCACCCGTGCCGCGAGGTCAGTGCAGGCCATGTCGATAGTGGCCTTGGCGTCAAGGAAGTCGGGCACCACGGATTCCAGCTTGGCGGCAATACGGTGGAGATTGGTCGGGTCCATGCCCATCACCGCCGGCGCCAGCCGCGACCGGATCATCGCCAGACTGTCCTCGATGCTTTCCTTGGAATAACCCGGCGTCGGATCGATGTTGCCGTAGCCAATGGCGCCGCCGGTGGCGGTGATGCGCACGATTGCGCTCTTCACCACCGATTTCGACAGGTAGGCGTTCTTGAATTCCATGACCAATGGCATGGCCACGCCAAAAACCTCAACACGATCAATCTTGAGGTTCATGCCTCAAGCTCTTTGAGATTCCAGTCCGGATGTTTCTGCAGAAAAGGGATCAGCCCCCCCGCCGTGAGCAGCGCCTGCACTACAGCAGGCAGCGGCGGCACGGAGCGCGCGATGTTGCGCGAAGGCACGCTGACTCGACCGCCAGCGAGGTCCAGTTCGACAGCATCACCCGCGGTGATTCCACTGGTGTCGCACTCGACCACCGGCATGCCGTTGTTGATCGCATTGCGGTAGAACTGGCGACCGAAGCTCGGCGCGATGATTCCCGCCACACCCAGCCGGTGCATGATGTGCACCGCCTGTTCGCGCGAGGAATTGATGCCGAAGTTCTTTCCGGCAACAATGATGTCTCCCTTGACGAAAGCCTTCGCGAAGCCCGGCGCGACCTGGTCAAAGGCCACCGTCGCGATGTAAGCCGTGTCTTTGCCTGGCAGATACTTGCTGGAGCAGTGGATATCGGTGCTGACCTCGTCACCGAGTACCCGCGCACTGCCTTTGATGATGTTCATGATTTTTGGGTCCTAAAACTGCAAGATCAAATTCAAATGCAGCCACAGAGGACACAGAGTTCACAGAGAAAACCATGGCTTATCCGATACTCATGGTTTCGGGTTTGTAATTCTCTGTGTTCTCTGTGCCCTCTGTGGCCAGGTTTTTAAGTTCAAGCCGCCGCACGCCAGTCGCCGCCTGCAACAGTGCGCGCATCGGTGATCACGCCGGTCAATGCCGAGGCGGCCACAGTGGCCGCCGAACCGATCCAGATTTCCGACCTTGGGTTGCCCAACCGGCCCTTGAAATTGCGGTTGGCACTGGAAATCACAACCTGCCCGTCGCCGGAAATGTAATGCCCGGTGATGTTGACGCAGGTGCCACAGCCCGCCGCCTCCACCGAGGCGCCGGCTTCGGTAAGGATTTCGAACAGACCTTCACGCATCGCGTCGAGGTAAATCGCGCGTGACGCCGGAGTGACAATCATGCGCACGCCTTTCGCCAGCTTCCGTCCCTTGAGGATCGCTGCGGCCTGGCGGATATCATCAAGCCGGCCGTTGGTGCAGGTGCCGATCAACGCAACCTGGATTTTCTGGCCAGCCACGTCCGGCACCGCGGCAATGTCGTCGATGCGGTGCTGGCGTGCCACCTGCGGCGCGAGCTTCGCGGTGTCAATGACGATGCGCTGCGTGTAGTCCGCATCGGCATCGGCCTTCACCGGTTTCGGCGCAGCCGCGCCGTGGGCCTTGAGCCAGGCCAGCGTTTTTTCATCGGCCTCCAGCAACGCTGCCTTCGCGCCAAGTTCTGCAGCGTGATTCGACAGCGTCATGCGGTCGTCGATGGCCATTGCCGCCACGCCGCTGCCGGCATATTCGAGGGCCCGATAGTTGGCGCCCTCGGCCCCCAGCCTGCCGAGCATGCTCAGCGTGACATCCTTGGCCCAGACGCCCGGCTGCAATGCCCCCTGCAGTTCAATGTGGATGGTCTCCGGCACGCGGAACCACAGCTTGCCGGTCATCATCACGGCCGACACGTCCGTGCCTTCGACACCGGTGCCAAAGGCGTTGAAGGCGCCATAGGTCGTCGAATGGGTATCGGTGCCCACCACGAGATCGCCGCAGGTCAGATGTCCACCTTCGGGCAGCACCTGGTGGCAAATGCCGTCGCCAACGTCGTAGATCGGCGAACCGTGTTTGTCGGCAAAGGCACGCATCTCGACATGGGTATTGGCCGCCTCCATGTTCGGCGGCGGCGAATAATGGTCCAGCACCAGGGCGGTGCGTTTGACGTGAGGCAGGGATTTAGCACCCAGCTTTTCGATCATCTTCAGCGCGTTGCCGGCACGGGCGTCGTGGATCATTGCAAAATCGACGTCCGCGATGACAATTTCACCGGCCCTGACCGCCTTGCCGCCCGCGTGTTGGCCGAGAATCTTCTCGGCGATGGTATGCCCCATGGGCTGTCCTCCTGTGGGATTCCGCCGCAAGACGAATCGCAGCGACGAAGACGTGGATTTTAACCCAGCCCCGGACAGCACACGCCCTGATGTTCACCATATGAGCGGCGTCCAAGCCTCTCCGGAGACGTCTTTCACCGAAGACATCCGTATGCTGCACAGGAAAAACTAATTGCGGGAAATCCCCAGCATCGCCCGCGCCTCATCCGTGGTCGCCGGCTCCCGGCCGACCGCCCGCCCCAGTTCGGCAAAGCGCCGCACCAGTTCGGCATTGCTCGGGCAACCGATTTCCGGATAAGGATAATCGCCGATACCCGGCGCGAGGTGCCCCATCCGTTCGAGCGCCGTGGTGGCGACATTGAACAGATTGCCTTCCTTGCAGGCCACCGTCCATTCGATGCGGCGCTGCGGTGGCAGGAAGTCGATCAGCGCCTCCAGTCCGCGCGTGCTGCAGGGATGCGCGCCGACGATGCCACCTTCCGCCAGCACGCACTGCACATAGGCCGGCTCGCGTACCGCACCCATGTCGAGGAAAGCCTCGACCATGCGCACAAACGGCACCGCCCACACCGACAGATGCGGTTTGACGCCGGCCTCGGTCATACCCCTGGCCAGGAACAGGCAGGTTTCGGTGCTGTTCTTGTAGATCTTGTTGGTGGTCAGGAATTTTTTCTGCAGCGGATCGTAAGCGTCGATGTTGCTGCTGCCGGTGTCCACCGCCGCAAAATCCGGGCGGGTGCTGCTCTTCTGCCCCATCAGCTTGATGTGGGCCAGCCGGTTCTCATCCTCGTTGACGGTGATCTGGCCCAGCGTCGAATCGATCAGAATGTCGCATTTCTCGCGGATTTTCGCGACGATCTCGGCATAAACCTCAGGCTCATGACATTTGCCGCCATCCGGCGTACGGGCGTGGAAATGAATGATCGAGGCGCCCGCCGCGCGGCACTCCGCCGCAGTCTCGGCGATCTCGTCCGGCGTGAAGGGCACGTTGCAATTGGTATCGCGCGACATGTATTCATTGACGCGCACAGTGATGATGAGTTTTTTATGCATAAACCCCTTATTTACCGCCGATGAACGCTGATAGACGCCGATACCTCCAAACCATGATGCTGCACTCTATCGGCGTTCATCGGCTGTCAGCTCTGTTTTCGTTCGGTTTTAACGGCATTCATGCGCCGGCAGACATCGAGGAACAGATGCCCGTCGGTGCCGAGCACGATGGCCTGCACGCCGCGGTCGCGCACCGATCTGCCGTAGACCTGGTCAGGTTTGTTGCCGATGGTGGTCATCACGAACTTGCCATGCTTGCGCGCGGCACTCACCACCTGCTCCAGCGCCGCAGCCATCTTCGGTTCATCAAAGGTGGCATGCGGCACACCCAGCGCAATCGACAGGTCGGTGGGGCCGATGAAAAACACCTCCAGCCCCGGCACCGCGGCCAGCGCATCAAAATCCCGCAGCGTCGCCGCATCCTCGATCAGCGGAATCACCATCAGCTCGTCGTTGCTGCTCCGTACGTGCGTATCCCAGTCGCCCGGCGCATAGCCGGCCGAGCGCACGATGGTGCAGGCCCCACGCTCGCCAGCCGGGGCGTAACGCGCATGACTCAGGGCTTGCATGCAGTTTTCCTTCGTAGCATGCGATATCGCGATGCCGGCAGCACCCATGTTCAAAAGCTTGAGTATCAGCGTGCGCTCGACATCGGCGATGCGCACGAAGGGCGTGATGCCGGCGGCATCGGCCGCGCGAATGACATGGGCGCAGGTGTCGAAATCAAGCGCACTGTGCTCCATGTCGATGATCACGAAATCGATGCCAGCGGCGGCAGCCAGTTCCGTGATCATCGGACTGCCGCTGAACAGGATGATTCCGGTAACGGTTTCACCGCGGGCAAGCGCAGCACGGACTGGATTTTTCATGAGGAAGAATGAATTCGTTGCGGACAGTCCTGCGAGAGTAACCCCCGACCTGGCTCGCGGCAAGGCTGCCCGACTTCGCTGGCGACCAGAATCCGGAACTCAGGGCAACCCTGCTCCGGAATTATGATAGAACTGGGCGCCTGCAAACTGGCTGCGGTATTGCCGCTGCCGCAAAAGGGAAGAACGCAGATGAGCGATAACCACGAAGCCCACCTGGGCCCGGAAACGGTGCTTGGCGAAATGAAAAAGAACGGCGTCAGCCACGTGGTCTGGCTCCCGGACAGCGAGACCAACTGGCTCTACACGCTGATGAAGGCGGAACCCGGGCTGACCCTGATCGCCGTAGCGCGCGAAGGCCTCGCCTTTTCGACCGCTGCAGGACTGCACACCGGCGGCAAGGTACCGATCATCCTGATCCAGAACACCGGCATGATGGAAGCCGGCGACTCGCTGCGCGGCTGGGGACTCGGACTCAACATCCCCGTCGTTATGCTGGTGGGTTATCGCGGATGGACGCGTCACGGCGTGACCAAGGACACTGCGGCGGTCTATACCGAGCGTTTTCTCAATGCTTTCGGCATCAATTATTACCTCGTTGAAAATGACAAAGACGCCCCGCGCATATCGGCAGCCTTCGAGGAGGCGCGCAAGAACCAGCGCCCGGTCGCGGTCCTGGTCGGGGACGAGTACCACGGATTCAACAGCTGAACACCACGGGGGAACCAAACATGATCGTCCTGAAGGAAATGTTCAGTGTGTTCGAACAACACCGCGGCAATGCCATCGTGATTCCCGGCCGCGGCAATCGCCAGTGGCACGAAATCAGCACACAGCCCCGCCGCGACCTGCCGCTGGGCGATCCGGCGATGGGCGGTCATGCCGGATTTGCGCTCGGACTGGCACTGGCCCTGCCTCGCGAAAAAATCGTGCTTTTTGACTCGGAAGGCGACTTGCAGATGAGCATGGGCGTATTGGCGATGGTGTCCGAGCACAAACCGAAAAATTTCTACCATTTCCTGCTCGACAACGAGTGTTACGCCACCACAGGTGGCCAACCGGTGCCCAACGCCGCGAACGTCGCCTACGACCAGATTGCACGTGCGGCGGGATATCCGTCCGTGCACGCGTACACGAACCTTGAAAGCCTGACAATCGACATCGGCCGCATCCTCGCCGTTCCCGGCCCGGTATTCGTTGCGATGAAAATCGTTCCTGAAATCGAGAACCGTCCGATGGGACAACGCCCGCCGCGACTGTTGCGCAGCCGGGAGCAAGTGCTCGCCGATTTCAAAGGCGAACTCGGCCTCACCGGTTGAGCTTGTTTTAACGTCCAGGCCCGCGCCCCCGACGCGTGGCCAAGCCTGCGGGAATGTGTTAATCAAGCGACTCTTCGCCATTCACCCGCACAGGTTTTCCATGCCCCGAGAAATAGCACTGACCGCCGAGGTCGCCCGCTTCATCACCCGCACCCGTCCCGCGCAGATTCCGCGCGCGGTGATGCACCACGGCAAACGCTCCCTGCTTGACGGCCTCGGTCTCGCGCTGGCCGGAAACGCCGCCGAGTCCGGCCATGTCGTACGCCGGTACCTGAAGACGCTGGGCCTGCGACTGGATCGCGGCGCGACCGTAATCGGCACCCCGCTTAAAGTGCCGCCACGATTCGCGGCCTTCGCCAACGGCATCGCGATTCACGCCGACGATTACGACGACACACAACTCGCCGTGGCCAAAGACCGTGTCTACGGCCTGCTCACCCACCCCACGGCACCGGCACTGCCCGCCGTGCTGGCGCTGGCTGAATACGACAACCGCTCTGGCCTTGATCTGCTGACGGCATACCAGATCGCCGTCGAAGTCGAAACCAAACTCGCCGAAGCGATCAACCCGCGGCATTACGCTGACGGTTTTCATTCGACGGCAACCTTCGGCGCCATCGGCGCCGCTGCCGGCGCTGCACGTCTGCTCGGGCTCGACGCCGCGCAGACCGCACAGGCACTGAGCCTCGGCGCCAGCCAGGCTGCGGGCCTGCGCGAGAATTTCGGCACCATGACCAAGCCTTTCCATCCCGGTCGTTCTGCGGAATCGGGGGTGATGGCAGCGGAACTGATCCGCCTTGGCTGGAGCGCTGCACCGGACGCGCTCGAAGCAAAGCGCGGCTTCTTCAACGCCGCCGGCGGCGGTTACGACCCGCAGGCCATCCTTGGAAAACTCGGCAAACCGTGGACCTTTGCAATGCCCGGCGTCTCAATCAAACCCCATCCCAGTGGCTCGCTGACCCATCCCGGCATGGGCGTCATGCTCGAGCTCGTGCTGCGGCACGACATCAAGCCAACACAGGTGCAGAAAATCCGCGTCGGCACCAACCGCCACATGCCCAACACGCTGATCCACCACCGTCCAAAGACAGAACTGCAGGCCAAGTTCAGCATGGAGTTTTGCATGGCGATACTGCTGCTCGAACGCAGGGCCGGCCTGGAACAATTTACCGATGCCGTGGTCCGTCGCGCTGACGTGCAGCGCATGATGCGCCTGGTCGAATTCAGCGTTCATCCCGAGGCCGAAGCCGCCGGTTACGAAAAGATGACTACCATCATCAACATCGAAATGAAGGACGGCCGCGTGATCAGCGGCCGCGCCGATTTCGGCAAAGGCAGTCCTGCCAATCCGATGAGCGACGATGAAGTCGCCGGCAAGTTCCGCGAATGCGCGGCATGGGGCGGACTTCCGGTAACGCAGGCCGACCAGGTCATTGGACGGGTATTCAATCTGGAGAAACTCAAGTCGGCGCGCGAATTGACGCGGCTACTGGTGCCGGCTCCGCGGCGCAAAGTGTCGGCCAGAGCAAAAAAATAGACTAAACTGGGTCTTCTTCATCCAAAGCACCCACTGGACCATTTATGAGCAAGCTACCCCGAATCGGATTCATGCTGGGCGACATCACCGGCATCGGTCCTGAAATCGCCGCAAAACTTCTGGCATCAGGCAAACCCGCGCAACTCGCAGAGGTTGTCATCATCGGCGACCGGCGCGTGCTTGAACTCGGCATGCGCGATGCCGGCGTCAAGGTCCCGCATACCGTCTACCGCAGCATCGACGAAATAAGCTGGCCACGGCAGGACATTCCGCTGCTCGACCTCGGCAACATGGATCCCGCGCGTTTCAAGCGCGGCGAGCCGGTCGATGAAGTCGGCAAACTGTGCGGCGACACCTTCAAGGTCATGATCGACCTGGCGCTGGCCGGCAAACTCGACGGCATCTGTTTTGCCCCGCTGAACAAGGGCGCGATGAACCGCGGCGGCTGGAAGTTCAACGACGAACACCAGATGTTTGCCCACCTCACCTCGCACAGCGGCTTCTTCGGCGAGATGAACGTGATTGACCAGTTCAGCACCTTTCGCGTGACCTCACACGTCGCCTTGCGTGAGGCCGTGAACATGATCACCCCGGAACGCATCACCTCGGCGGTGAATCTCGCCAACGACACGCTGCGCGCAGCAGGCAAATCAAACAACCCGCGCATCGGCGTGGCCGCGCTCAATCCGCACAATGGTGAAAACGGCCTCTTCGGTGACGAGGAAATCCGCATCATTCGCCCTACCGTTGACAAGCTGAAGGCCGGTGGTATCAACTGCGAGGGCCCCATTTCCTCGGACGTGATTTTCCTGCAAGCGCTGAAGGGAAAATTCGACGGCGTGGTGATGATGTACCACGACCAGGGCCAGATCGCGACCAAACTGCTGGGCTTCAACAAGGGCGTCACCGTCACCGCCGGGCTGAAAACCGTGTTTACGACACCCGCCCATGGCACTGCTTACGACATCGTCAGCCAGGGCAAAGCTGACCCCGGCGCAATGGAGCACGCCTTTACTCTCGCCGCCCGGCTCGCCGCTGGTCGCAAGGCGGCTGCCGCCACAAGCACCGCGGCATAACCTGCAACAGAGCAGTTTCCAAACCATCCATAAAGACGGAGGAGAAGAAAATGAACCGACAACTGATCAAGAGCCTGATGGCGGGTGCCGTAATGGGGGCGTTCGCCACGCAGGGCCTTGCTGCCGAGTGGCAGCCAACCAAGCCCATCCGCATGCTCGTCGGTTTCGCTCCCGGTGGCGGCACCGACACCACGGCACGCGCCATGGGCGCCAAGCTGAGCGAGCGTCTCGGCCAGCAGGTCATCATCGACAACCGTCCCGGTGCCGCAGGCAACATCGCCACCGACCTGACCTCGCAGGCGACCCCCGACGGGCACACCATCCTGATGGGTACGATTGCCGCGCTGGCCATCAATCCCGCGCTCTACAAGAAACTTCCCTTCGATCCGCTGAAGGACGTGATACCGATCACGCGCGCCGTGGACTCGACCAACGCGCTGGTTGTGCATCCCTCGGTGCCCGCCAAAAACGTCATGGAACTGGTCGCATTGGCAAAAACCAATCCGCTTAACGGCGGCTCCTCGGGCGTCGGCGGCGCCGGGCACCTCGCGCTGGAATTGTTCAACCTGCAGGCCGGCACCAAGATCGTCCATATCGCTTATAAAGGCGGCGGACCGGCGATGGTCGATCTGCTCGGCGGTCAGATCAACTTGATCTTCGCAACTGCGGCGAGCGCCGTCGGCCACATCAAGGCCGGCAAGATCCGCGCGCTGGCGGTGTCCACGGCCAAACGTTCAGGTCTGCTGCCTGAACTGCCGACCGTTTCGGAAGCCGGCCTGAAAGGTTTCGAGGCGAACAACTGGTACGGCCTGCTCGCTCCTGCGAAAACTCCGCGCAACGTGATCGACCGCCTGAACAAGGAGTCGATTGCCGTGCTGAATATGCCGGACGTCAAGGACCTGCTGTTCAAGCAGGGCCTGGATGTTTCGACCAGCACGCCGGAAGCCTTCGGCGCTTACATCAAGTCTGAAAAGGCACAGTGGGAAAAAGTGATCAAGGCCGCCGGCCTGTATCACACAAACTGACAGAAAAACTAAATCGTTTCCTGACAAAAAAGACCGCGGAGCGCTCGCTTCGCAGTCTTTTTTTTTGCGAAAATGGTGCGTCGCATATAAATCCATCAGGAGTGACCTCCATGAAATTCCCGCACCGTGTCATCGCCTTGCTGGCCACCGGACTGCTCGCAGCACCGGCACTGGCTGCCGAATGGGGACCGACCAAGCCCGTTCGCTTCATCGTCGGTTTCCCGCCCGGTGGCGCCACTGATCTCGTCGCGCGCATCCTCCAACCCAAACTCGCCGCCAGTCTCGGTAATCAGGTTATCGTCGACAACCGTCCCGGCGCCAACGGCGTGATTTCGATGCAGATTCTGTCGCGCGCGGAACCCGATGGCCACAGCGTCGGCATGTCGCACATTGGTTCCTTGGTGGTCAGCCCCGCGATCCAGAAAACCGGCTACGACCCGATGAAGGATTTCGTGCATCTCGGCATGCTGGTCACTCTGCAGAACATCCTGATCACCCACCCTTCGGTACCGGCAAAAAATATCGGCGAATTCATCGCCTATGCCAAGAGCCAGCCGGGCAAGGTCAATTACGCCACCTCGGGCATCGGCAGTCCCGGACATCTCGCCGTCGCGCTGCTCGAAGGCATGGCCGGCATCACGCTAAACCATGTGCCTTACAAGGGCGGCGGACCGGCCATTACCGACCTGATCGCCGGTCACGTGCCGGCATTCATGGCCGTCATCTCGACCGCAGTGCCGCATGTGCAATCCGGCAAAGCACGTGCGCTGGGCGTCACCGGAGCCAAGCGCGCCGAAGCACTGCCCGGCGTTCCGACCATCGCCGAGGCTGGCGTCAAGGGCTACCAGGCGATTAACTGGTACGGCCTGTCCGCGCCTCCGAAAACTCCGTCGGCCATCTCCGCCCGGTTAAATCGGGACTTTGCCGCCGCACTCGCTGCGCCGGATGTCATCAAGCAGCTGAAAGACCGCGGCATCGACGCGTCACCATCCAGCGGCAGCGACTACCAGAAATTCATCCGCAGCGAACAGGATCGCTGGATACCCGTGATCAAACACGCAAAAATCGAAGCGAGCTGAGCACGGCCGGAAGCGCTGGCCCCCACAGCCGCCCGTCGCGCAATCGCGCCGCGGACGGTTTTTCATGCTGAGCGCGCTATTGGCGCCCCCCCCAATTGCGAAGAGGCTTGAGTGCGCATGATCCTGATCAAGACGCAAATCACAGCCTTCTGTTATGCTGAATTCGCAAAATAGATTTCCCGCCTCCGGTATTGGTCGCCGGGCGCCATTGCCCAATAATCAGATACTTATTTAAAGCATGGATCTCCGGCAGCTGGAATGTTTCGTCCGCGTGGCGGAACTCGGCAGCTTCACCAAAGCCTCTGCAATGCTCGGCATCTCGCAATCGATATTGAGTCGTCAGGTCCGCCGGCTCGAACTGGATGTCAAGAAACACCTGTTGCATCGTAACGGCCGCGGTGTGACAACGACCGATCATGGCAGGCGCCTGCTCGCCCATGGTCGGGGTATCCTGCATCAACTGGATCTCGCGCGACAGGAACTGCAGGACACGGCGCACGCCCCCGTCGGCAAGGTCGTGATCGGCATGCCGCCGACTGCAGGCAAGATCGTCGCCGTGCGTGCCGTCACCGAATTCCGGGCGCGATATCCTCAGGCATCAATCGGCATCACCGAGGGCCTGACTACGACCATGCAGGAGTGGCTGCTGCTCGGCCGCCTTGACTGTGCGCTGCTCTACAATCCCCAGCCGGCCGCTGAACTCGAATACCAGGATGCGGGCGCGGAAAAGCTGTACCTGATCAGCCGGTCCACCGCCGCCCGCAAGCCAGCAGACACCGTGCGCATGGCCGACGTCGCAGGCTTGCCGCTGATCATCCCCAGCCGGCCCAATGCCCTGCGCAGCTTCATAGAATCCGAATTCGATCGAAGGCGGTTGCCGCTCAACGCCGCACTGGAAATCGACTCGATTCCGGCAGTCATTGATCTCGTCGCCAGGGGTTTTGGCCATGCCATCCTGTCTCGGCACGCCATCCGGGACCATGCGATGCGCAGAAAGCTGCATGCGGCGCGCATCGTCTCCCCCGAAGTCATCAGCCGGTGGGTGATCGCGACCGCTAAGCAAAGGCCACTGACCCGCCTCGCCCAACACGCGATCGACCTGCTGAAAACGGTCATCACACAAGAACTCTTCGCGGACGCAGTAGCGCCCGCGAAGATACGACCGGACGCAAGATACGGCACCACGACGACCTGACCGGTCGCCCTTCGTTGAACCACTGCTCAGCCAACAAGGAGTAAACATGAATACAAGGAAAATCATCAGGGGCGCGCTGCTGCTCGCCGCCGCTGCCGCGATACCAACGACCGCCATCGCGGCGGCACCGGCCGCAGAATGGAAACCCAGCAAGCCGATCCGGTTCATCGTTGGCTTCCCGCCCGGCGGCGCCACCGACCTCGTCGCTCGAATTCTGCAACCCAGGCTTTCCGCCGCTTTTGGCAACCAGGTCATCGTCGACAACCGCCCCGGTGCCAACGGCGTGATCTCGCTGCAGATTCTAAAGAGCTCCGAGCCTGACGGCCACACCGTCGGAATGGGCCACATCGGCGGACTGATCATCAGCCCGGCAATTCAGAAGGTCCCCTATGATCCGTACAAGGATTACGCCTATATCGGCATGCTTGTTTCGCTGCAGAACATCCTGATCGTTCATCCCTCGGTGCCGGCGAAAAACATCAGCGAGTTCATCGCCCATGCCAAGGCTCAGCAGGGCAAGGTCAACTACGCCAGTTCCGGCGTCGGCAGCCCCGGCCACCTCTCCGGCGTTTTGTTCGAATCTCTCACCAAAACACCGATGACCCATGTGCCGTACAAGGGCGGCGGACCCGCCATCACGGACCTGATCGCCGGCCACGTGCCTGCGTTCTTTGCCGTGATTTCGACTTCGGTGCCGCATGTCAAGTCGGGCAAGGTGCGCGCATTGGCGGTCACCGGCAACAACCGCGCGGACGCACTGCCCGAAGTTCCGACGATGCAGGAGGCCGGCGTCAAGGGTTACCTCGCCGTGAACTGGTACGGCCTGCTGGCTCCGGCGAAAACGCCGGCGGCAGTGGTGACGCGCCTGAACCGGGAATTTGATGCAGCCCTCAAGTCGCCCGATGTCGTCAAGCAGCTGCGCGCCAGCGGCATCGATGCATCACCCTCAAGTCCCGCCGAGTACCTGCAGTACGTGCGCAGCGAGGAAAAGCGCTGGGTGCCGATCATCAAGGCGGCAGGCATTACCGCGCAGTAAAATCGGAAGGTGCGTCGCAAGGGCGGCGCACCCACCATAACGCCACAGGAACAACCGGAATGATCATCGACTGCCACGGGCACTACACTACCGCTCCGAAATCGCTCGAAGCCTTCCGCCAGAAACAGATCGAGGGCCTGAAAAACCCCGCCGTCAGCCCCGTAAAGGATTCGCTGAAAATCACGGACGACGAGCTGCGCGAGACCATCGAAAAGGCCCAGCTCCGAATCCAGCGCGAGCGCGGCACGGACATGACCATTTTTTCGCCGCGTGCAGGCGGCATGGCTCACCACATCGGCAACGCCGCCACCAGTGAGCTGTGGACCGGGATCTGCAACGAGCTGATCCACCGCGTCTGCACGCTGTTCCCGAAGAACTTCGTCGGTGTCTGCCAGCTGCCGCAGAGTCCCGGCGTGCGTCCCGACAACTGCATTCCCGAACTCAGGCGCTGCATCGAGGAATACGGCTTCATCGGCTGCAACCTGAACCCCGATCCCGCCGGCGGCTACTGGACCGATCCGCCGCTGACCGACAAGTGGTGGTACCCGCTGTACGAGGCCATGGTCGAACTCGATGTGCCGGCGATGGTGCATGTCAGTTCATCCTGCAACCCGGCCTTCCATTTCACCGGCGCGCACTACATCAACGGCGACACCACCGCCTTCATGCAATTCATCAACTCCGACCTTTTCAAGGTTTTCCCGACGCTGAGATTCATCATCCCGCACGGCGGCGGCGCGGTTCCCTATCACTGGGGCCGTTACCGAGGACTCGCCCAGGACATGGGCAAGCCGCCGCTGCAGGAGCACGTGATGAAAAACGTGTACTTCGACACCTGCGTCTACCATCAGGCGGGCATCGACCTGCTGACCCGCGTCATCCCGGCCGACAATATCCTGTTCGCCTCCGAGATCGTCGGCGCAGTTAAAGGCATTGATCCTGAATCCGGCCATTACTATGACGACACCCGGCGCTATATCGACGCCGTGACGACACTCAGCGCGGCAGACAAGAAAAAGATCTTCGAGGACAACGTGCACAAGGTCTATCCGCGTTTTGCCAAGGCCGTCGCGGCCCGTTGATGATTCGCCCTGCAGACAGCGGCATTCACGCCAGACAGGCGGACGCTTCGGGCCATCGATGATGTCTGCCAGCATTCCGCTGCTCATTGCGGTTGCCGATTACGGGCACACCGCCGCTCTTAAACAAGGGCTCGCGCCGATCCGCGGCATCTCGGCAGAATTCGTCGACGTCAAGCCGATCGTCGCCGCCTACCGGCGCATGGTGCGCAGCCTGGAATTCGATGTCTGTGAAATGGCTGCGGGCACCTACATGATTGCGCGCGAGGCCGGCCTGCCGGTCACCGCACTTCCGGTATTCACTTATCGCCGTTTTCACCACTCCGGCTTTGTCTGTCGCGCGGACGCCGGAATACGAACACCCAAGGATCTTGAAGGCAAGAAGGCCGGGGTCCGCGCCTGGTCGGTGAGCACAGGCATCTGGACCCGTGGCATCCTGCAGAACGAGTACGGCGTCGATCTCTCAAAAATCACCTGGGTAGTCGACGACGAGGAACACGTGCAGAGCCTGCGTTTGCCTCCCTATGTACTGCAGGCGCCTGCGGGCCGTTCGCTGGCTGCGATGATGGCCGCCGGCGAGATCCAGGCCGCCTTTACCGACAACGCAGGCATCGGCCGTGCCGGGCCGCCACAGGAGAACTGGAAAACCGGTGCTGCGCCCGCCACCCCTTATGTCGATCTGTTTGCAGACGCGCAAAAACTGGAAGCAGACTGGTTTCAGCACACACGCATCTACCCGGTGCACGGGCTGATCGCGGTCAGGGATGCGCTGCTCGAACAGCATCCCTGGCTGGCACAGGCGCTGTTTGAGGCCTTTGACGAATCGAGGACACGTTATCTCGAGCAACTCGAGGCCGGCCAAAAAGTATCAGAGCACGACGATTACTATCGCCGCATGACCGCCATCGTCGGCGACCCGCTGCCTTACGGTCTGGAAGCCAATCGCCCGGCGATTGAAGCGATGATCCGCTATTGCCGGCAGCAGGGGCTGTTGAACGGCTCTCCTGCCGCAGAAGATCTGTTCGTATGAGCGGCGCGCTGAAGCTGCGCTGCAGTTTGCCAATACTTCATAACTATTTGTTTTTAAAACATATTTAGGTGCTCTCCGCAGGCGACTGGCCCTCGGCATCTTCGTAGGCCTCGGGCCGGAAACGCGGCATGCAGATCGCAAGGAAGACCAGATCGCCTTCTCCGACATTGGCGATACGCTGGCGCACCGACGGTGGAATCATCACCACGTCACCAGCCTGCACCTCCTGTGCCGGCCAGTCGCCGACTTCCATGCGCCCCACCCCGTCGAGAATCACATAACGCTCGACAGTGTCGAGGACCCGGTGCCAGCGCGTAGTGACGCCCGACTCCACACGCGCACGTGCGATGGACATCGCGGGATCGCTGTCGTCGTTGGAAAGCTCGAGGATGTGGCAGCGTTCTTCGGTAAAAAATTCGGCTGCGGGATGAGGTCTGAGTATCGGGGGCTTCATGGCCACAATTATGGACGCTGCAGTCGATCGCCGCCCCAGCGTGACGGCGCTGCTAAATTTCGTGCACGTAGAGCCCGGGCGCCGGCACCAGCACCGGATGTTTTGCATCGCCCGGCGCGCGCGCGGGTACGCGCGGACCGCACTGCTTCGCCAGAACGCTGTTCCAGTGCTCCCACCAACTGCCTGGAATCTCGCGCAGCTCGTGTCGCCATTCATCCGGGCTCTTGCTGCCGGCCGGTCCCGTCCAGTAGCTGCGCTTGGGCGGCGTGACCGGCGGATTGATGATGCCGAGGATATGGCCAGAGCTGCTCAGCGTGTACTGCACCGGCACCTTGAGGTGCGCGGCGATCCTGAAAGTCGCCTTCCACGGCGCGATGTGATCTTCCTCGCAGCCGACCGCATACAGCGGCTGGCGGATGCGGCCAAGGTCAACCGGATGTCCGGCCAGTGTCAGTCCGTCCTTGCGGATCAGACGGTTGTGAAGATAGAACTCGCGCAGGTAGAAGGAGTGCATCGCGCGCGGCATGCGCGTGACGTCAGTGTTCCAATAGAGCACGTCGAAAGGCGGAGGCGCCTCCCCGTAGAGATAGCCGTGCACGACGTAATGCCAGATCAGGCTGTTCGGACGCAGCATGCGAAACGAGCGTGCCATGTCGCGGCCGTCGAGATAACCCTGCCTGGCCATCATCTGGTCCAGCGAATTGATGGTTTCCTCATTAAGAAATACCTCAACCGCGCCCGGACGTGAAAAATCGGTTAGTGACGCAAAAAGCGTCCAGTGCGCAACCGGAACATCAGCGGCATCGGCATGCTCGCGGTTGTACCAGGCCATCAGCGCGGCCAGCGCAGTGCCGCCGATGCAATAACCGACCGCATGCACCTGCGGCACCCCGCAGATTGCACGGGCGTTGTCGATCGCCGCATGCAGTCCGTGGATCAGGTAATCATCGAAGGCGGTGGCGGCTTGCGCCGCGGTCGGATTGCGCCAGCTGATCACGAACACCGTGTAACCCTGGGCAACCAGGTAGCGCACGAGGCTTTTCTTCTCGTTGACATCAAGAATGTAGTACTTGTTGATCCACGGCGGTACGATGACGATGGGCACTGCATGCACATCCGGCGTCACCGGCGCGTACTGGATCAGTTCCATCAGCTCGTTGCGGAACACCACGCTTCCCGGAGTCATCGCCAGGTTCCTGCCGACTTCGAAGGCCGTGCGGTCGACCATCTGCACATCGTTGTTGCGCAGGTCATCCAGCCACAGTTTCAGTCCCTTGATCAGGCTTTCTCCCGACGTCTCATGGAATTTGCGCAGTGCAACGGGATTGGTGAACAGGAAATTGTTCGGCGCCACGGCATCCAGCCACTGGCGGGCCCAGAACGCCGCATGGCGCCGTTCCTTCGCCGGCGTGTCCGGCGCATCAAACAGCGCGTCCTCCAGCCAGCGCGTGTAGAGGAGGTAGTGCTGCTTGAGCGCCGCAAAGGCCGGCACCTCGGACCATGCGGGATCGGCAAAACGCTCATCATCCGGCCGTGCCCTGACCAACGGTTCGGGCTTCAGTCCGGCGGCGACCTGCCAGGCATTCAGCTGCAAGGCCTGCATGTCACGAGTCAGTTGAGCCCACTGCTCCGCCAGCTTGTCGGGATTGGCGAGCCAACCCTCGGCCACCTGGCGAAACGAGGCTGTGATGCCGAAGGGGTCGAGCGTCTGTCGGAATTGCTCCAGCCGCTCTACCCATTGCGTCATTGCCGAAGGGGTCTCTTGCTCTGCGGCAGCCTGGCTGACCCGTGCTTTCTTCATTCGTCCGTCCCGTGTAGACCTGTCTGCGAAAATCCTTCGCGATCGCATCGCCTCATCTGCTGCACAGCAGCGCCGCTCGCATATCAACAGTATTCAACCGTATTGCAGCAAGCGCAATGCCCGCAGCTCGCATGAGGACTGTTTCCCGGAAAAACAGAGGGCCGCTTAAGCGGCCCTCGTAAATAAATTATAACCTGTTGTTTTTAAATATTTTTTATTCCGGCGCCACACCCGGCACCGGGCGCCGTCGCTCGAGGTGATGACGCACCAGCGCCATCAGGCGATACATGCCGTGCACGAACTTGCCATAGGGCATGGTCAGGAACAGTGCCAGCACGAAGCCGAGGTGCACTGCGAGCCAGGTGCCCATCGCACCGGTTTCGCGCCAGATCATCAGGCCAAGGCCGGTCAGGCTGACCATGAACAGCAACACCAGCAAGCCGGCATCCATGCCGTCCTGCGCACGGTAGGCGAGTTCCGGATCGCGCTTGGCCTTGATCCACAGCAGCCCCGCCGGACCGATCAGCAAGCCGATGCCGCCGACAGTGCCGAGAATCACCGGCAGGCTCAGGTAGGGATAGGGTGCCGGGTAATCAAGCGCGTAGTGGTAAACCGTCGCCACGCTGGTCGCCGCGAAACACAGCATGAATCCGTAGAACGTGAAATGGTGGAATATCCGGCGCGCGAAGGACTTCTGCTCGGTGGGATAGGTGCAGCCTTCCCCACCACCGCCGAGATTCTTCAGCGTGAAGGCATCGTGCAGCCCCTCGGCCAGCGGCTTCTTGAAGAAATCCGCCAGATCCTCGCCCATGTACGGCCAGAAGCGGAAGAAACCCACCAGCAGCGCAATCAGCACGAAAATCGATACCCCGCCGAACATGGCGACCATCAGGTCGTGCGGCATCAGCGCGTAGAAGGAGCCCTGTGCATCGCTGTGCGCCGCAAAAAAACGCTCCGGGTTCGACAACGCGCCGGCGATCCAGAACAGCAGCGCGATGCTGAACGCCGAAATCAGGCTCACCGCGACGCCGTTATTATCATAGAGCCTGCCGAGGAAACCGGGCCAGGCATAACGACGGTAGGTCTCGCCGCGCACTCGCGCCATCAGCCGCGGTACGTTGACCTGAAATTCATGCGGCGGCGAGAACTGGCAGGCGTAGAGGCAGGAACCGCAGTTGTGGCAGAGGTTGCCGAGATAATGGATGTCGTTCTCGGTGAACTCGAGACGGCGCGCCATCGCCGGGAACATCGCGCAATAGCCTTCGCAGTAGCGGCAGGCGTTGCAGACGCGCAGTACGCGCTGCGCATCCTCGATCAGCGCGTCCAGAGGCATCGGTTTTTCATCAGCCGCGTACATGTTTTGCCGCCTCCTCGCCTGCGATGCGTCCGAACGTGGTGCCGATGGACATGCCGATGCCCGCCAGGTATCCCTTGCCCAATACGTTTCCCGCCATGATCTCTCCCGCCGCAAATATGTTTTTGCAGGGTTTGTCGTCCTGCAGGATCATCCGCGATTTGTCGTCTACAGTGACCCCCAGATAGGTAAAGGTGATGCCGGGCCGCAGCGGATAGCCGAAGTACGGCGCCGTGTCGATCTTCTGCGCCCAGTGCGTCTTCGACGGTGTGATGCCTTCGGTGACGCAATCGTCCTGGATCGTGTGGTCGAAGGTGCCGGTACGCACAGCGGCGTTGAATTCACGCACGGTTTTCTCCAGCGCATCCGGATCCAGTTCCAGCTTGGCCGCCAGCTCGCGCAGGGAACTGGCGCGGATCGGCGGATACACCGGCGGCATGAACTTGCCCATGACCTTGGAATCGACGATCGAGTAGCCAATCTGGTCAGGCTGCCCCGCCACCAGCCGGCCCCAGATCGCGTAACGCTTGGGCCAGAAGTCCTCGCCTTCGTCGTAGAAACGCTCGGCGTTCTTGTTGACGACGATGCCCAGCGACACCGCATCAACGCGGGTGATGATGCCGCCGTCGTACTTCGGCGAACGCGCGTCGATCGCCACGCAATGGCCCTGCAGCGGATCGCTGATCTGCTTCGCGCCCTTGGCCAGCAGCAGCTTCAGGATATCGCCGCGGTTGTAGGGGGTGCCGCGCACGAGGAAGTTTTTTGCGGCCGGACCCCATGCCTCTTCCAGCCATTCAAGGTTGGCCTGGAAGCCGCCGCAGGCAATCACGACGGCCTTGGCACGCACCTGGTGCGTGGCGCCGCCAAGGGTGAAAGTCGCCGACCTGAAGCTGTCACCCTCGATCTCAAGGTCCGTGACCTGCGCTTCGTAATGAATGTCGATGCCGAGCTGTTCCGCCGAGTAGTAGTAGGCATTCATCAGCGCCTTGCCGCCGCCGAGGAAAAAGGCGTTGGTGCGCGACAGGTGCAGCGTGCCACCCAGCGGCGGCTGGAAACGCACGCCGTGCTTCATCATCCACGGCCGGCAGGACGAGGTGTGATGCAGCACGATGCGCGCCAGCTTCTCGTTGGTCAAACCACCGGTGACCTTCAGCAGATCCTGCCAGTATTCCTCTTCGGAATAGGCGCCGGTGAGGATGTCCTGCGGCTCTTCGTGCATGCAGCGCAGGTTGCGGGTGTGGCGGCTGTTGCCGCCGCGGAACGGTTTCGGCGCGCCTTCGAGCAGGATGACGCTGCATCCGGCTTCGCGCGCCATCAGCGCCGCGCACAGCGCCGCATTGCCGCCGCCGACAACGAGCAGATCCCAGGTTTTGGAGGTATCCAGCATGGATGGTGGCTTTCGGCTCTCAAAAAAGGTGCGCGGATTATAACCGCGCAGGCGCGCCGCCTCACACCCCGGATGAGGAGAAGCTCACATGTTGAACAACTCGTCCACGGCAAAACGCCGCGGGATCAGGCCTTGCTGAAACGCATAGTGGATGATCAGGTCAAGAGTCGGCCGCAGTGCTTCGATGCCGGACTGTATGCTGTCTGCGCCAGGCATGTCGGGCGCGCGCGCCGCGCTCTGCTGCAGCAGACGCAGCACTTCATCCGCCACCCAGGGTTGGGCCCGCGCGAGGTCGCGATGCAGCACCACCACGTGATTCAGCGGGCGCACCTTGTAACGTTCGCGCCAGCGCGCCAGTGCTGCCGCAGGATCGGGAATCACCGGTGCCAACACGCCATCCTTCTGATCGGCCAGTGACACCACGCCGGCGTCAAGTTCGCCGGCGCGCAGCATGCCGGCCAGCGTCTTGCCGGCCGGCGCGCGACTGACATTCGCGGGTTCGACGCATTCGGGCACATGGGGATCCTCGAAGGCGACCCACTGGATACTGTCGAGATTTACACCGTAGTCGTTGGCGAGGATGCCGCGCACCCAGGTCACGGTGGTCACCGAATGCGCGCGGATGCCGATGCGCTTGCCGGCGAGGTCTCCCGGTCCCAGCTTGCTGCGCGTGGTGTTGTAAGCCAGGCAGGGATGCGGCGGGATTGCCATCACCACTGTCGGCAGCAACGTCAACGGTTTGCCGTGGGCAAAAGCCTGCAGATAAGTCACGATCGCCAATTCGGCAACGTCAAACTCTCCACGCACCACCGCCTTGAACGCGGTCTGTGCGAGCTTGACTTCGGCAAATTCGAACTGCAATCGGGGTGAGGAAATCCCGCCCGATTTCAGGGCTGCAGTGTTGGGGTAATCGCCAAACATGGCTTTCAGCTTCAGGGGCAGAACCGCACTCATTGATCATCCTTTCGAAGCATTACGGCAGCCACTGCGGCGCCATGCAGTTTGCGCCGGGCGCTCGTATAATCGTGGTGAGCCGCCAGTTCGAGCCGCCCCGAAAGATAACACCGGAGGACACCGCATGACCCAACAGCCCGCAATTCGAACACCACTGGGAGCAGCCTGCGCCGCACTGCTCGCGCTCGTGGCGTTGCCAGCCGCGGGCGCTGCCGACTATCCGACACGCCCCCTGCGCATCATCGTCGGCTTCCCTCCGGGCGGCGCCACGGATCTGGTTGCAAGGATCATCGCCCCGAGGCTGGGCGAGTCGCTGAAACAGCAGATCATCGTCGACAACCGCGCCGGCGCCAACGGCACCATCGGCGCCGAGATTGCCGCGAGGTCCACACCCGACGGCTACAACCTGCACCTCGCCACACTGGGCGCGTTGGTGATCAGCCCGACCATCACCAAGGTGCCCTACGACCCGCTGAAGGACTTTGCGACTATCTCGATGACGGTGCAATTGCAAAACATGTTCCTGGTCCATCCGTCACTGCCGGCAAAGACCATCCCTGAATTGATCACTCTCAGCAAACAGAAACCCGGCGGACTGAATTACGCCTCCTCGGGCCTGGGCAGCCCAGGCCACCTCGCCGGCGAACTGTTCAAGACCATGGCAAAAGTGGAAATGACCCATATCCCCTACAAGGGCGGCGGCCCCGCCCTGGCCGACCTGCTCGGCGGTCAGCTGCCGGTATTCGTCGCAGTGATTTCCACGGGTGTGCCGCCGGTCAAGGCCGGCCGCGCCGTGGCGCTCGCAGTCACCGGCGCCAAACGTTCTTCCGCCCTGCCCGGGGTGCCAACGGTTGCCGAAACCCTGGATCTGAAAGGTTACGAAGCCAGCAACTGGTACGGGATGGTTTCACCTGCCGGCACACCGCCAGCGATCATCAAGCGCCTGCAGAACGAGCTCCATGCCACGCTGAAAGCGGCCGATGTCCGGGATGCACTGCTCTCCCGCGGCATCGACCCGGATACCTCGACGCCCGAGGAGTTCACCGCCTACATCCAGTCGGAAACAGCGAAATGGGAAAAGGTGATCCGCGCGGCAAATCTGAAACCGAACTGATCTGAAGTCCGAACCGGGCGCCCGCGTTCAGCCTCGATCGCGCACCGCAGCGCGCTGCCACAGCCACAACCCGGCGGCCATGGCAACAATCGTCAGCGCGAAATAAACCCGCAGACCCAGCACCGGCCCGATCAGCCCGGCCGCAAAAGGTGCAATACCCATCGCGAAGAACTGGAAGGCCGTGGAGTAGGAAATCGCCCGCGCATCGGTGCCCGGCGGCGCATGAATGCGGATCAGCTGCACGATCGCAGTCGGCATTGCTGCCGCGCCGAGTCCGAATGCCGCGCGTGTAATAGCCACTTGCAGCGGCGTTTCGACCACCAGCAGCGGCAGGTGGGTGACAACCGTTGCAATGGTGGCATACACCAGCACCCGCCCGGGCCCGATGCGGTCGAGTGCCCGCCCCCAGAACGGCAGCGCAATCACGGTGCCCACGGCCATCGCCATCGCCGCCGCGCCCACCCAGAACGCTTCCTCCGCAGCATCGGCGCCTTGCGCATCGAGAATCTGAATCACGAACACCGTGACCACCGTCACCCCGCCGTACCACATGATCATGAACAGAAAATTGAGCAGGTAGAGCAGGCCGATGCGCGGCACCGCCAGCATGTCGCGCAGACCACCGATCCAGCGCACCCGCCAGGGCCCTGCAGCCAGATGCTTGACCTCGCCAACCAGGGCCGCGACCAGCGCCCCGCCACCGAGCATCAGCGCGGCGCTGATCCAGAACAGTCGATGCTGCGGCTCGAACAGCGCGATCAGCGCCGCGCCGAATGCCGGCCCCAGCGCCTGACCCACCAGCCCGCCGGTCTGCGCCAAAGCGACTACGCCACCAATCCGCTGCGGCGGCGTATTGGCCACCAGCAGCGACACGCCGGCCGGCGTGAAGCCATTGAACACCGCGATCAGCATCAGCAGCGCCGCAAAAGCCAGCGGCGTCTCCGCCAAGGGCATCAGCAGCATCGCCACACCGATGCCGATCATCGCGCGCAGCACCATCAGCTTGCGGCCGTAGTGATCAGCAATCCCGCCCCAGATCGGACTCACCGCAAAGCTGACCAGATAAAACACCATCAGCATGTAGCCGACCCAGGTCTCAAGGTTTTCACGCACCCCGAGGCCGCGCACCATCAGCGGCACGAAAGGCCAGACCAGGTTGAAACCCATGCCGCAGACGAAGTTGGCAAAGGCGATCACGAAGCGGTTGCGCCGCCAGTACGGATAGCGCTGCGCGTCTTCGTCAGGGGTATGAATGTTGGTGTTCATCAAAACAAGTAAACGGCGCTCAGGATACGCGCCCAATTAATCGGCCTCTCCTTTTACCGATCGAAAGACGCCTCTTGCAGCAGCCGGTGCAATGCACGCCGATACTACTGACATCTTGCGGCGGCGTCGATTATTGCCACCGCATTTTTATGCGGCACACACTGATGTAAATTGGCGCTAAGATTAAAGTTCCTATCAATACCGGACAGGCATCAACACATGCGCAAAATCCACTGGAAATCCACCATTGCCGCAGCCCTTGCCTGTCTGGCCACAAGCGCGGTGCAAGCTCAAACCTACCCCACAAAACCGGTCCGCATCGTGGTGCCATTTGCACCGGGAGGCGGCACTGATGTCATTGCCAGATTTCTCGCCACCGGACTTTCCGAATCAGTGAAGCGGCAATTCATCGTCGAAAACCGGGCTGGGGCGAACGCCATCATAGGAACCGAGCTTGTGGCGCGGGCTCCGGCCGACGGGTACACGCTGCTCTTTGTGTCGAGCCCACACTCCGTCAATCCGAGCATGTATGCCAAGCTGCCCTACGACACGCTGCGTGACTTCGTTCCGGTATCAATGATCGCGTCATCGCCTTATTTCCTGGTAGTCCATCCTTCCCTACCGGTGCGCAACGTCAGGGAACTCATCACTCTGGCAAAAAAGCAGCCGGATCAGATTCTCTATGGCTCGGGCGGCAGCGGCAGTTCCGCACACCTGACCGCCGAACTGTTCAACCAGATGGCGGGCGTGAAAACCCGTGAAGTTCCGTTCAAAGGCGCGGGACCGGCGCTGATCGGCACCTTGACCGGAGAAATTTCAATGGTGTTTGGCAATGCGCTCACGGTGAAGCCCCATATCGAGAGCGGCCGCTTGCGCGCCTTGGGCATAGCCAGTGCTCAGCGCTCCAAATCCGCCCCCAACCTGCCGACCATTGCGGAGGCGGGTGTCCCCGGATTCCGTTCAGATGCCGTGCTCGGACTGCTTGCGCCCGCTCGCACCCCTCGCGAGATCGTCAGCTGGCTTAATGCCGAGTCCCATAAAGTGATGAATCAGCAAAGCAGCATGGATGCCATGCGCGCCATGGCCGTAGATATTGCACTCAGCTCGCCTGAAGAATTCGGCAACCTGATTCAGTCCGAGATGCAGCGCTGGGGAAAGGTTATCCGCGCACTGAATCTCAAGCCACGCTAAGCGCCCGCGCTTCCTGCACAACACTGCCATCGATGAACCCGGCAAGCACTTCCCGGACGCGCGGTGCCCGCCCCTGCACCTTGGCGATCCATGGCTCCTGGCGCATGAAAATATCGAGCAGGTCCGTGGCCAGTGTGCCGGGATAGTTGAAATTGGGCCAGGCGTTGCGGACGGTTTCGACATCCAGTTCCGCCGCTTTGGCGACCAGCCGCCAACCAGCCTCGGGCTCAACCTTCAAGCATCTTGCGGCGGTGATAAGGGCCGCGACAAAGGCCACGATCCGTGGCCGCATCACGGGATCATCCAGATGGGCCTGTTTGGTGCAGAGATTGAATTTCTCGGTGTAAATCGCTGGATCGTAAAATACTATCCCATCGCTGCCAATGGCGCGCAGAGCCCGCTCCACCTGCGGCTCCCACAGTGCCACGGCATCGATTTTTCCGCTGCACAAGGCCTCCGGTAACCGGCTGATCGGTGCATCGGTATGCGCCATGAATGGCACCAGGGTGACATCCTTCGCCGTGAGGCCGGCTGTGCGCAACAGGGTGTCCAGAAAATACTCGCCCGATGACTCCAACTGCGTACCTATCCGTTTGCCGCGCAGGTCAGCCAGCCGCTCGATGCCCGCGGAGCGGCGGGCCACGATGCGGTACGGGCATTCGGCAACGGTAAAAATGAACCTCAGGTCGGGATGCGCAACGGAACCGCGCAGTGCCTGCGTTTCGGAATTGGTGGCGAGGTCAGCCTGCCCTACCGATGTGAGGCTGGCGAGATCGCTGGCCTTGCCCCAGAGTGCCATCACGCTGCCATGTTCAATCCGGGTTTTGCCGGGATAGATCTGCTCGGCGGCGAGCAATACCGGCGCCATCTCCAGCAAGGACAGATTTCCGTAAATGCACAGCGTATCCGCAGAATCCTGAGTCGACATGTTCGTGGCAGCACCGTGTTTATGATCGACCGACTGTATATGCAGGTCCTCCACCGGGTCAAACACGCGTCCGCATTGTCGATGTTCAACATTCTCCTGTGTTAGCCTGCGCGCATCCACCGACTGCCAATTTACACAGACCATGACATCCGAAACCATATCCGACGCACCGATCGTCGACAGCCACGCCCACGTCTATACCACTGACATGCCGCTTTCCGCAACGGCCTGGCACAAGCCGCCGGCAGACGCAACCATCGAACAGTATGTTGCCACCCTCGATAAACATGGCGTGAAATATGCCGTGCTCGCCGCCGCCAGCCTGTTTGATGACTACAACGAGTATTCGATCGAAGCCACGCGCAGACACAAGCGCCTGCGCACCACCGCCATCGTCAAGCCGACGACAGATCCGTACGTGATGCGCATGATGAAGGATGACGGCGTGGTCGGCGTGCGCTTCCAGTGGCGCAACGTGAAAAACCTGCCTGACATCACCACGCCGGAATACACCAAGTTTTTCCGCCGCGTGCGCGACCTCGACTGGCATGTGCACATCAACCAGACCGCCGACAAATTGGCTGCACCAATCACGACACTGCAGTCCGCGGGCGTCAAGCTGGTAATCGATCATTTCGGTCACCCGCAAAAAGGCGGTGCCGCCTGCGAGGGTTTCCAGTCGGTGATGCGCGCCGTGGATCACGGCCGCACCTGGGTCAAACTGTCAGCGGGCTATCGCTTCGAGTCGCCGCAGGTCGCGCTGGACTGTGCAAAGTCACTGCTGGCTCACGCCGGGCCGGAACGGCTGTTATGGGGCAGCGACTGGCCCTTCGCGGCATTTGAGGATTCGATGACTTACGAACAGGCCATAGCCAGTTTCAAACTATGGGTGCCCGACGAGAACGCAAGACGGGTCATCAGCGGGGAAACCGCATTCCGGCTTTACTTCGCCTGACGCTTCCAGGGGACACCGGTGGACTAAAAGTTGCTCGCTAGAATCTGTGGGTATAGCCGATCTGCCAAGACCCCACATCTTTGTCTATATACCCTTTGATATAGCGGACTTCAAATTCGTTTTTTCGGTCCACACTCAAACTGGGGCCAATGAGAAATTTTCTCACGCGCTGCCCGTTGGTTCCGTCAATTGAATCCCCTTCTCGGACGGCAGTTACCCATTCCCACTTGTCATTAAATTTATACTTCAGACCGGGCTCGATATAAGCGTAATTAAATTTGCGCTGATTTTTTTTGCTGCGCCCCACTCCACCGCGTAAGTAGTAAGAAATGCTGTCGTTAAAATCTCCGCCATGACGGATACGGACAAAAAGCTTGGTCCCTTTGGCACGAAATCCATTGTTACCAATACCGGCATCTTGATTGTTATCTATAAGCAACTCAACCAAATTTATGGGGCTGTCTTTCGAAAACTCCCAGCCGGGTTTTATTGTAAATGCATCATTCCTCATGCCTGATATATTATCTTTCTCCGCCTCGTATTCCAGACCAATGCGCGGCCCCTGAGCGTAAGCAACTCCGCAAAAAATCAGGGCAACCAATCCCAGATATTTCATCTCAACGCTTTCTATTGCAGATGGCCAATTAGCCGTCTGCAAGTCCATGGGCATAGAATACGGGAAACTCACCGAACTTGAGCACAACCAATGGCACGAATTCTATGCTTGTTAACTCAAGAACCAAAGGGGCGGAATTTCCGCCCCTTTTTCTTTACCCCTGGGTGACCATCAATCGCGAAAAAAAGAACTGAGTTCGTCGTACACCATGTCGGGTACTTGTTCCGCCGGATAGTGGCCACAGGGCAAAGACTTGATGCGCGCGATGTTCTCGGCATACTGCGGCCAGGCTTTGCGCGGATCGAAGAATTTTTCGGTGTGGCTTTGCTCGCCCCAGTACACCGCCGTCGGACACTGTATCTTGCGTCCCGCCTTGAAGTCCTCGGTGTCCATCGCCATGTCCACCGACACGCCTGCCCGGTAATCCTCGCAGACACCGTGCAGGTTTTCCGGCGTGCAGCAGCGCGCATATTCCTTCAACGTTTCCTCGGAAAATCCGCCCTTGCCGATGCCCATCTTGGTGAGTTTCTTGAGGATGTAGAAATCCTCCTTGCCTTCCATCAGCTTCTCCGGAATGTCATAAGGCTGCGCCATGAAAAACCAGTGGTAGGAATTGAGCGCCCACTGCCAGGTCGCGTTGCTCAGTAGATGGTGCGTCGGCAGAATGTCGAAGCTGGCGAATTTTTTGATTTTCTCCGGGTGGTCG
This sequence comes from Burkholderiales bacterium, assembly GCA_030684405.1. GTDB lineage: Bacteria > Pseudomonadota > Gammaproteobacteria > Burkholderiales > SG8-41. The sequence continues at coordinate 213,967 of JAUXYA010000011.1, forward strand.
AGCGCCATGCGGAAGGCGGCGCGCGCGCCGCGGTCGTGGCCAGCGACGCAGAATTGGTCAAAGCCGAGCGCGGTCATCACGTCGATCTGATCCCGCCCCATGCGGCGGAAGGAATAATTGCTGTGGTCGGGCAGGCCACGCGGCTTGCCGCTGTCGCCGTAGCCGCGCAGGTCCGTGCATACCACAGTGAACTCCTGCGCCAGTCGCGGCGCCACCAGGTGCCAGTGCACATGGGTCAGCGGATTGCCGTGGATCAGCAGGATGGGCGGGCCATTGCCGCCGTAGCGCAGGTTGATCTTGACCTCGGGGTCGCTGGTCTGGATCTGAACATGCTTGAAACCTTCGAACACGGCATTGCTCCTCTGTGATGAACCGCCGATGCTACCGCACTGACTTCATCTATACGTTTTCCCTGCCGCGATATGGACGACGCGATGTCGGCTCGCGGAGCCCCGCGTGATAACATCAGCATGCGTTCTGCGACTGCGCCGGGCGCCTTGGTGCCGGTAATTGCCCTGCCGCAGCACCCTCTAAAATTATCAATAAAATCAAATACTTACGATAATAAGGAAGGATCATCGCGTCATGTTCAATCCGTTCAAACCGCTGGAACACATCCACGCCGAAGTTTTTACCTCCATGCCCGGGAAGTTTCGCAAGAAGAGCCGCAGCAGCTGGTCGGATCCCAATCGCCAGAATGCGGAAGTGGAATGTTTTCTCGAAGCGCCGGCCTTCGACCGCGAAGGCAATCTCTACGTCTGCGACATTCCCTTCGGCCGTATTTTCCGCATCGACACGAAAGGCAACTGGGAACTCGTGGTCCAGTACGACGGCTGGCCCAACGGCATGAAGTTCCACAAGGACGGCCGTCTCTTCATCTGCGATTACAAGGAAGGCCTGCTGACGCTGGACGTGAAGACCGGCAAACTGGAAAACGTGCTGCGCACCGCCTACAGCGAAAGCTTCAAGGGCCTTAACGACCTGCATTTCGCGTCTAACGGCGACCTCTACTTCACCGACCAGGGCCAGACCGGCATTGCCGACCCGACCGGTCGCGTGTTCCGCCTGAAAGCCAATGGCGAACTGCGCCGCCTGCTCGAAAACGGCCCCAGCCCCAACGGCATCACGCTGGCCACCACCGAAAAGCATGTCTATGTCGGCATGACACGTTCAAACTCGGTATGGCGCCTGCCACTGATGGCGGATGGTTCGGTCTCCAAGACCGGCCTCGCCATTCAGCTCTCCGGCGGCGTGGCCGGCCCGGACGGCATCGAGATGGATGCCGAAAACGGCCTGCTGGTCTGCCAGCTCGGCGTGGGCATCTGGCGCTTCGACGCGAACATGCTGCCGACGCATCTCATTTCGTCGAAGGACCACGGCAAGCACCACCACCTCGACAACGTTGCCTTCGGCGGACCGGACCACAAGCAGATTTTCATCACCGAAGCACTGTCGGGCGATGTGCTGACGGCAAAGGTGCCCTTCGCCGGCAAGAAGCTCTACGGCCATCAATAAGCCGCAGGTCGCATAATAAAAAACGGCGCACTTTCATCAAGGTGCGCCGTTTTTTTACTGCGAGCAATACTGTGAATAAAGCTCAGTGATCCATCGTCAAGCTGTAACGCGCAAGCTTCTCCTCATCGAGAGCTATCCCCAGCCCGGGCCCGGATGGCAGGGCAATGCTTCCACTGCTGATGTCGAGCCGGGTCGTGGCCACGGTATCGACCACTTTCAGAGGCCCCACACATTCCAGTCCGGGCACGACATTGCGCGAAGTGGCTCCGAGCATGATTTCCGCCGTCGTGCTGAGATCCAGCCCAAAACCGTGACCCAGCACAACCGGGAGGCCCGCTGCCTCCGCGGTGGCCAACATACGCGCGGCCGGCAACAGGCCACCGGCTTGCTTGATGCCGAACTTCACGAAGTCGGCGCAGTCCGCCTTGATGACACGAATCAGGCTTTGGTGATCACTGATTGATTCATCGGCCATGATGGGTATTCCGCCTTCCCGCCGCACCCGCGCCAGGCCCGCAAGATCGTCCTTGGGCGTCGGCTGCTCGAACAATTGCATGTCGCAGGACTTGACGGCACGGCACAAGGCAAGCGCCTGATCCACGGTGCATTGCTGGTTGGCATCCATACGCAGTTTTATGTCTTTACCAACGGCATCCCGCACCGCCTTCACCCGGGCGCTGTCTTTGCCGACATCGTTGCCGACCTTGATCTTCATCGATTTGAAACCGGCGTCCTTCCATCGCATGGCCTCCGTAACCGCTTCGTCCGGCGGCAGTTCCCCGACCCAGCCGTTGAACAAGATCCGGTCGAGGATGGCGCCGCCGAGGTAATCGTAAAGGGCGATTTGCGCCCGCCGGCAGACGAGCTCGATACAGGCCAGTTCCACGCCTACTACCGCTCCGGGCTGCGCTGGAGTCAGCTTGGAGGCGATCTCAAAGATCCGGTTGGCGTTACCCGGATCCTGCCCGATCAGGGCCGGAACAATACGGTCACGAATGGCGACGGCCAGCTCTGGAGCGGTGTGCGGCGACTTTGCCGTGGAGGACGGGTCGATACTACTGATCCCGATCGCACCGTCCGAATCCGTTACCCGCACCACCACGCACTTGGTAACTTTTTTGGAGACGCCGCCACTGGTGAACGTGCCCACCAAAGGCATGCCTATGCAGAAAACCTCTATCTTGCTGATTGTTGCAGTCATTGCGAACCTCTTCCGTTATTTTCTTCGGGACTTCTCTACGCTGCTGCCACCGACGCGGGTCAAGCGGGTTTCAAGCGAATGTCTTACGTGTTCACGCGCCACCGCTTCGGCGCGCACGGCATCGCGGCGCTCGATCGCGTCGACGATGGCCCGGTGCTGGGCGTGCGCTTCGCGGGCATGCGGCCCGTCCAGCAGATTCGAATCGCCCAGCAATGGAATCAGCGCATACACCGCTGCGATGGCCTTGCTCAGAAACTGGTTGCGCGCGCACTCCAGGATGATGTCGTGAAACTGCCGATTGAGCGGAATCAGCGCAGCGGGATTATCCAGTGCCAGAGCCTCCTCGTCGAGGATTGCGCGCAGCGCCGCTATTTCCGCCGGACCCGCGCGCATGGCGCAGGCCGCTGCAGCCGCCGGTTCCAGCAGTTCGCGCACCGCGAACATCTGGCGCATGTCTTCGCCGTCCAGGCGCATCACCAGCGCACCACGGAATGGCTGGTTGAGCAGCAGACCTTCGCTTTGCAGGTGACGCATCGCTTCACGTACGGGAGTGCGGCTCATGCCCAGCCAACTCGCGATGTCAACCTCAGTGAGGTGCGCACCGGTGGCAATGCGGCCTTCGCGTATGGCAAGGCGGATTTCATCGCAGGCCACTTCAGCGAGGGAGCGAGCATCTCCGGCGGCGGGACTGCGCCGCGCGCTGATGCGCTGCAACGCGCCCTCGTCGGGCATGCTGCGGACAGCCCGCTTGCTGCGGCTACGCGATGCCATCAGCCGGGAATCACCGCTTCACCATTGATCACGGTGCGGTGCAGTACACGCGGCTGCCTGGAATCGACCTCGGACCGGTAATGCATCGCGCAGCGGTTGTCCCACAGCACCAGGTCGCCGACCTGCCAGCTGTGTTTCCAGGCGTATTTGGGCTGGGTGGCATGCGCCCAGAGTTTGTCGAGCAAGGCTTCGCTGTCCTCGTTCGACATGCCGATAATGTAATTCGACGGCCAGTCGCGACGGCGGCCCAGGTACAGCGCGCGTTTGCCGGTGACCGGATGCACGCGCACCAGCGGATGCGCCGGCCCCGGCACTTCTTCCGGCCGTGTCGGCATGTTCACTGTTGGGCGCAGGACACCGGCACTGTTGCGGCTGGCGTCGTGAATCTGTGACTTGCCCTTGATCGCCGCTTTCAGTTCGTCGGGCAGATCTTCGTAAGCCATGTACTGGTTGTTGAACCAGGTATCACCGCCGCCGTTGGTTGGAATCACCACCGAATACAACATGCTGCCGGCCGGCGGCACTGCAACGTAGGAGTTGTCGCTGTGCCAGACCACTTCATAGCTGCCCAACGCGCCGTTGTCTTTGACCGGCGAACCGTTCTCGTCGAGGTTGCTGATCAGTGAGAGGTGAGGATGCAGGGGTACGATCTTGCCGCCAATCCTGTAGCCGCCGGCGAGTTGATATTTGCGTGCGGCCGGCTCTTTGGTGACGCCGAAGATTTTCGCGGCCGCCAGCAGCGATTCATCAGGCAGGTTCTGGCCGCGCCAGAACAGTACCAGATGATCGGCCCAAGCCTGGCGCAACAACTGGCGCGTTGCTTCCGGCACTGGCTGCGAGAGGTCCACGCCGCGGATTTCCGCGCCGAGCGCGGCACCGCTGGGCACCACCTGAATCTGTTCGGGCAGGTTCTGATTAACGGGCGACTGGCGTTGCGTGGCTTCCATGGCTTGTCTCCTTGATGGGTCGGCCGACAAATTGTATACAGTGAATACAATTCATACAACCCCGACTCAAAGCGCGACCGGTTCAAATCTGCAAAGGCGGGTTATAAACACTGCAAGCCCGGTGTTCAGGAAATGACGCTGACACTGTCGCCGACGTGGATCTCGCCGCCGGCCCCGCGCGTCAGCATCCCGACGCCCAGCGTGGACTCCTTCTGCGCAAACGATCTCATCAGCCCCTGCATCACCGTCAGATCACGCTCACCGGTCAGCGGGTTGGCATGCGTCGCCAGGCAGCGTGTCTTGGGTTTCACCACATCGAATTCGACACCGCCGATACGGATACTGCGCCCGAGCCATGACTGCTCGGCCCAGGCCTCCACACCTTCGATTGCAATATTGGAGCGGAAACGGTGCTCGCTCAGCTTCGGCTCACGCAGTGCAGTTGCAGCAGAGGCAATAGTCTCGCGGCTGTGCAATGTCACCTGCCCGGCCTGGTTGTCCTGATAACGCGGTGTCACGCCATCACCGATCAGCTTCAACGGCAGGCGGTCGGGATGATTGCGTAGCGGATGCTCCCTCAAGTCCAGTACATAAGCGGTCAGTGCCTCGACCATGCGTTTGCGCCCCGCCTCATCAAGGCCCTCGTCTGCAAGCACCTGAGCATCCAGAGAAATTTTCAAACGTAATTGGTGATGATCAAACTGCGTGCTCAGCCGCGCCAGCCCCGGCGTGTTGGCCAGCACGATGCCTTCGTACTTGCGGCACCACTGGTCATCGGCGACCGGTGCATTGGCAAAACGGAATGCAAGCACGCGGTCACCTGCGACCCGGCCTTCGGGCAGCACGGTCAGCGCAGTACAAGGTTCGGGAGTGAAACCTTTGACGGGATAACGATAGAGGGCAACAACGCGCGGCATGTGATGGTCTTTGGCGGGTTAAGGCGCACCGGATCATCCGGCGGCGCTGCTACAATTCCTGCTTCACCATAACAGGTATCGCAATGAAAATCCTCGTCCTGCCCGGCGATGGCATCGGCCCCGAAATTACCGACGCGACCCTTGCCGTCCTTGACCGCGCGAACGCGAAATACAAACTCGGGCTCGAATGGGACATTCGCGAGATCGGCTTCGGTGCCCTGAAAAAACACGGCTCAACCTTCCCGCTGGAAATCCAGGACGCCGCGCGTCAGGCCCCGGGCATCATCCTTGGACCAGTGTCGCACCTCGACTACCCGGCAAAAGAACAGGGCGGCATCAACCCTTCCGGCTGGCTGCGTGTGCAGCTCGACCTCTTCGCCAACATCCGGCCGGCAAAATCACGCATGGGCCTGGGCCTTACCGGCAAACCGATTGACCTGGTGATTTTCCGCGAATGCACGGAAGGCTTTTACGGCGACCGCAACATGTTCATGGGCCGCGGTGAGTTCATGCCGACAGAGGACGTTGCCATCGCCATCCGCAAGGTCACTGCCAAGCAGTCGCGACGCATCGCCGAAGTCGCCTTTGAGTGGGCGCGCAAGCGGCGCAAAAAAGTCACCGCCGTGCACAAGGCCAATGTGCTGCACATGTCCGACGGCCTGTTCCTGCGCGAAGTGCGTTCAGTCGCAAAAAACTATCCCGACGTGCAGCTCGATGAAAAGATCGTCGACGCCATGGCCGCTCTGCTAGTGCGCATTCCGGACCAGTTCGACTGCATCGTCACCGGCAACATGTTCGGCGACATCCTCTCGGACGAAGTCTCCGAACTCTCCGGGGGCCTCGGCATTGCCGGCTCGACGATGACCGGCGACACCGCCTGCTGCGCCCAGGCCCAGCACGGCTCCGCCCCTGACATCGCCGGTCAGGACACAGCCAATCCGGTGTCGCTGATGCTGTCAACGGCAATGCTCTTGGAATGGCTGGCAGCAAAACATCCGCGCCCTGAATTCAATGCAGCCGCGAAAGACATTGAAGCCGCAATCGATGCCGCGCTGCAGTCCCCCGAAACCCGCACTCTGGATCTCGGCGGCAAACTCGGCACCCGAGCATTTGCCGCGGAAATCGCCAAGCGCATTCAGCCCTGACGGGCAATCGCAGCACCCGCACACGTCATTTTTTGCAGTGCATCAGTCGCGCAACGGCGCGCTATTCGTGTGTCGTCACGTATGGTTGCCAACTTCCGCCCGCATCCTGTATGGTTATTGCATACGGTCCGGCACCGTCACAGGTCCGTGCGCGAACTTGATCCTTCAAGTAGTACCATCCGTGCGGCGACGCAACCGGGGTACTCTTTTAAATGATCTTTAACGGAGGAACCATGGATCTCACCGCCCTCGTCAACTCCCTGTCGAACACGCTCGGCGCAAACTTGCCGAACATCATTGGCGCTCTCGCGATACTGATCCTCGGCTGGATCATTGCCGTGGTGGCACGCGCTGGATCCATGCGCCTGCTGTTGCTGCTCAAGGTCAATCAACGCATACATGACAGCACCGGGCAAAAACTCAATGTTGAGCGCGGCATTGCCACCGGCGTGTTCTGGGTATTCCTGCTGCTGACTGCGCTCGGCGTACTAAATGCGCTCGACCTCGAACTGGTTTCCGATCCTCTCCAAGTGCTGGTCGTGCAGATTTTCGGTTATCTGCCGCGACTCGCCGCCGGCACCATACTGGTGATCGTCGCCTGGCTGCTGGCCACCATGCTGCGCGCGCTGGTATCGCGCGGACTGGAGAAGTCAACACTCGATGATCATCTGACGAAAAGCGCCGGCATGGAGCCAATGAGCAAGAACGTCGGCAACGTGCTGTTCTGGCTGGTCATCCTGCTGTTCATCCCCGCCATACTCGGCGCCTATAACCTGGAAGGACTGCTCGCGCCGGTGCAGGGCATGGTCAACAAGGCACTCGGGGTGTTGCCCAACATACTTGCCGCGGTCGCCATCGGTTTCGTCGGGTGGCTGGTGGCCAAGGTCATGCGCGGTCTGGTGGTCAATCTGCTCGCTGCGGCCGGCGCTGACGAGGCCGGGCACAAGGCCGGCCTCGAACCTTCGGTGCAGATTTCCCGCGTCACCGGCACCCTGGTCTTCATTTTCATATTTATCCCGACCCTGATTGCCGCGCTCGACGCACTCCAGATCGAGGCGATTTCGCGTCCGGCCACCGACATGCTCACCCGCATCCTGGGCGCCGTGCCCAACCTGATCGCGGCCGGACTGATCCTGGTGGTGACGTGGTATGTCGCGAAATTCGCATCGGCGTTGGTCGCCCGTCTGCTCAACGGCATGGGACTCGACAGCGTGCCGGAAAAAATCGGCTTTTCCGGCTCCATCGGTGGGGAACTGAAACCCTCCGCACTGGCCGGCATGCTGATCATGTTTTTCGCGATGCTGTTTGCCATCGTCGAGGCAGCGAACCAACTCGAGTTCACCCAGGTGCGCGAAGTAGTGACGACATTCATCGGATTCGCCGGCAACATCCTGCTGGGAAGTGTCATTCTGCTGATCGGGTTCTGGCTGGCCAATGTCGCGCACGCCGCCCTCACCCGGGTCTCGAACACCAGCAGCGCAACCCTTGCCAACATTGCGCGCATCGCGATCCTCGGCTTGGTCATTGCGATGGGCCTGCGTGCGATGGGCATCGCTGATGACATCGTCAATCTGGCATTCGCATTGGCGTTTGGCGCGGTTGCGGTGGCTGTTGCCCTGTCCTTCGGACTCGGCGGACGGGAAGCGGCCGGCAGGCAGATGGAATACTGGCTGAGCAAGCTGCGCAAGGACTGAACGCGCAGTTCACGCAGGCGGATCAGGCCCCCGGCGGCCCCTTCAGTTCAACGGTGTTGCCGTCCGGGTCCCGCAGGTAGAGCGACGGTCCGGTGCCATCGGCGCCGTAACGCGGCTTGATTTCGCCGGGCACCACGCCGTGGCGCAGCAGGTGCGCAGTCAGCGCGCCCGGATCAAAGGGTTCGATGCGCAGACAGAAGTGATCCATGTTGCGTCCTTCCGTTCCAGGCGCAACACCGCCGCGGCGGCCAAGTTCGCCATCCACCGCGACGAGGTCGATCAGTGCACTGCCCGCTCGCAGCTGCGTCATGCCGAGGTCCTCACGCTCCTTTTCAAGCGTACAGCCGAGCACCTCGCAATAGAACCTCACCATTCGCGGCAGGTTCACCGCGCGCAATACAACGTGGTCAAGCCCGAGGATGCTGAACATGTTCCGGTCTCACAAAGAAAACCGCCGCAGCACGTGCTGCGGCGATACGATGGTTGATACAGATCGGCAAAATATTGCGAGTATTTATAAGTATTTGATTTTATTATATTATTTGTTGATGTCGCCCATGCAGAGGTATTTCACCTCGACAAACTCTTCGATCCCGTATTTTGACCCTTCGCGGCCGATGCCCGACTCCTTGACGCCGCCGAAGGGCGCGATCTCGTTGGAAATGATGCCAACGTTGATGCCGACGATGCCGGACTCGAGACCTTCGGCGATGCGCCAGATGCGGCCAATGTCGCGGCTGTAGAAATATGCGGCAAGGCCGTACTCAGTGTTATTCGCCAGTTTGAGCAGTTCGTCTTCGGTCTTGAAGCGGTACAGCGGCGCTACCGGGCCGAAGGTTTCTTCATGCGTCACTTTCATGTCGGTGGTGACGCCCGCCAGCACGGTGGGCTGGAAGAACTGCCCGCCCTTTTCGTGGCGTTTGCCGCCGGTCAAAACTTTCGCACCCTTCTCCAGCGCGTCGGCAATATGTTCCTCGACCTTCTCCACGGCCTTCATGTCAATCAGCGGGCCCTGCAGGTTGCCGTCCTCAAGGCCATTGCCGACCTTCATCGCAGCAACCTTCTCAGACAGCATTTTCGCGAATTTGTCGTAAACGCCATCCTGCACAAATATGCGGTTGGCACAGACGCAGGTCTGTCCGGTGTTGCGGAACTTGGAGGCCATCGCGCCCTCGACCGCGGACGCGAGGTCGGCGTCATCGAAGACGATGAAAGGCGCGTTGCCGCCGAGTTCCAGCGACACTTTCTTCACCGTGCTGGCGCACTGCTGCATCAGCAGCTTGCCGATCTCAGTGGAGCCGGTGAAGGTGAACTTGCGCACGATCGGGTTGGTCGTCAGTTCCTTGCCGATCGGACCGGCGGAGCCGGTGATCACCGACAGCACACCTTTCGGAATGCCGGCGCGCTCTGCCAGTTCGCACAGCGCCAGCGCCGAATACGGCGTTTGTGATGCCGGCTTGATCACCATCGTGCAGCCGGCGGCCAGCGCCGGTCCGGCCTTGCGCGTGATCATCGCGTTGGGGAAGTTCCACGGCGTCACCGCGGCGCAGACGCCGATCGGCTGCTTGATGACGACGATGCGTTTGTCCGGGGCATGGGTAGGAATGGTGTCGCCATAGATGCGCTTGCCTTCCTCGGCGAACCACTCGATGAACGATGCGCCGTAGGCAATTTCACCGCGCGACTCGGCGATCGGCTTGCCCTGCTCCACGGTCATCAGTTTCGCCAGGTCTTCCTGGTTGGCCATAATCAGGTCGAACCACTTGCGCAGGATGATGGAGCGTTCCTTTGCAGTCTTCGCCCGCCATGCCGGCCACGCGGCGTTGGCAGCCTCGATCGCACGGCGGGTTTCTGCAACCCCCATCTTCGGCACTGTCCCGACCTGCTCGCCAGTGGCCGGGTTGGGCACTGCCAAGGTCGATTTGTCGTCGGCATCGACCCAGGCACCGTCGATGTAGCATTGCTGGCGGAATAGGCTGGGATCTTTCAATTCGACGGGCGGCTGCGCTTTCTGCAACATGATTTAGCTCCTGCGGATATGGGAGATTTGTCCTGAACAGTCCCGAAGAACTGCGCTGGAAAATCAGACTATCGAGTATAACAAAGGGGATTGGCCACATCCCCGGCCCCTCCCGACTCATAAAACCAGCGCGAATTTGCCGGAACCCGCCAGGTCGGTCACGCGCGATGTATTTTTTGCAACAGCCGCAGCGCCACATGCATCTGCCGCAACAGCTTGTATATAATCGCGAAACCGCCTGTTGCGGCAAAAAAAACAAGTCAAGGACCGGATAAATGCTTTCTCTTGCACGCCGCTTGCGGTCTGCTCTCATCTGCGCAGTGCTCGGTCTCGGCGTGCTGGGTGGCTGTGCCACCACCGGCAGTGGAGATCCGCGCGACCCGTTGGAACCGATGAACCGGGCGATCTACACCTTCAATGACGGCGTGGACACCATGCTGGTCAAACCTGCCGCAGAGATTTACCAGGGCGTGGTACCGGGCCTCGTGCGCACCGGCGTCAGCAACGTGTTTTCCAATCTGAACGATGTCATCGTCGCGCTGAACAACATGCTACAGGGCAAGTTCCACGCTGCGCTCTCCGACGTCGGCCGGGTGCTTCTCAACACCACTGCCGGTCTGCTCGGCATTTTCGACGTGGCGACACCGGCCGGACTGGAAAAAAATGACGAGGATTTCGGCCAGACACTGGGCTGGTGGGGCATCGGCGATGGTCCTTACCTCGTGCTGCCCTTACTCGGCTCCAGCAATCTGCGCGACACCGTCGGCCGTGTCGGAGACTACAAGGTCGATCCCGTGACCTACATCGACCCCACGAGAGACCGCAACATCGTGCAAGCCCTGCGCATCGTCAACCGCCGCGCCGAACTGCTCAGCGCCAGCCGCATACTCGCGGTTGCGGCGCTCGACGAATATGAATTCGTGCGCGACGCCTACCTGCAGCGCCGCCGCAACCTGATCTACGACGGGAACCCGCCCAGGGAAAAACTCGACAATTCTTCGCTGCCCGGTGTTCTCTTCCCGGCCACTGAAGTCGTGACCACGTGGACCAGTGGACTGCCGACACCGGCCGAGGAAGAAGCGGCTCGTCGTGACCCGGCAATGTCACAACCCGGGCCCGCCGGCGTCACCGCGATGTCCGCAGCGAACTCCGGCGTCAGCCGGCACTGACCGCGACCCGCCCGTCCCCGCTCAGGACGGGGTGCCGGTCGCTGGCACGCTACCCGGCGTCGCCTTCTTGACGTTGTCCCTCACCGCCATCGCCGAACTCACCAGGGTTGCCACATCGGCCACGTTGGCCGGCACGATCAGCGTGTTGTCGGTGCGCGCGAGGTGCCCGAGCGTCCACGCTGCTCGTCAGTCCGGCAGCCCGTCGAGCCAACCGGCGATGCGCGACGCAGCGTGCCGCCAGCCGGCATCCAGCATCATCGCGTGCGCCACGTCGGGAAGGATTTCCACATCGCCACCATGCCATTGCGCGGTTTCCGCGACGGACTGGGGTGGAAACAGCCGGTCCCGCTCGGCCGCAAACACGCGCAGCGGTATGCCTGTCCGCTCGATCCAGGGTTGCTGCGGCCAGCTCAGATCGAAAAGCGCGCGCTGCGATTCGTGGCGCATGCGCAGGAGATAACGTCGGGCGTCCGCCGCCGGCAATTCCGGTGAGAAAATCGCCTGCTGTAGTTGGTCAGAACCGGGGTGCAACCCTGAGTAGCTCTGCAAGCCATTGATTTCCATGAATATTTGTGGGGAATTCAAAGCCAGCATGAGGCTGCTCCCGAGCAGACCCTGCAGCGGCACCGGTGCCAGCAGTGCCAGGGCACGCGCCTGCGCGCGCCGCCACGCGCGCTGCACGACTATGGCCCCCATCGAATGCCCCAGCAGCACCGGCCGCGCGCCAATGCGCTCCACCGCAGCCAGCACATCGTCGACGTAATCCTCGATCGAGGAAAAGCCGGCCTCTTCGCCATCGAGCCCGTGTCCGCGCAGATCCACGGCCCAGGCATCATGGCCACGCTCTGCGAAATACGCCAGGAAATGCTCGTCCCAGCACCAGGCACCGGTGAATGCGCCATGCACGAACAACAGCGGCGCACGACCACGATCTTTCACCGCGCGGCGCACAATGCAATGCGGTTTTCCGTTGCCGGCGCTCAATTCAGCTTGGCCACCACGGTAGCGAGATCACTCACCTGTGCGCGCACCACATCGGCATCGCTTGCACCGGGACATTGCCTTAGATAGGTGCGGAAATCACTCAGGGCCGCGCGAAAACACTCAAGCTTGAGATAAATGCCGCCACGATCGCGGTATTCCTCGCCTGCGTCATCGGGATGCAGGGCGATCAGCCGCTCGCTCGATGACAGCGCGCGCAGCCAGTCGTCCTGGCGCTCATACACTGCCTTCAGGTTGCGCAGCACGCGCGCCAGGACTTCCTTGTTTGGTGCGGCGCCGAGCAGCTGACCGAGAATCGACTCGTCGACATCCGCGTCACCGCCCGCATCCTGCAGCCGCTGCCGCAAGTCGTCCAGGCCCAACGACAGGCCGCGGCTGTACGGATCGAGAATCACCACGCCGTCGCGCAACGCGCACTTGACAAGAAAATGACCGGGAAAGGACACGCCGTGCAGGCCGAGGCCGATGCGCCGCCCCACTTCAATATAGACCACGCCCAGCGTGATCGGGATGCCCAGGCGACGCTCCAGCACGTCGTTCAGAAAATTGTTGCGCGGATCGTAGTAGTCCTCGGCGTTGCCCGCAAACCCCAACTCGTTGAACAGGTAATGGTTCAGCGCCAGCAGCTTTTCCGCCGTCGCGATATCGGCACGCAGGCGGCCGCGCAGTGTCGTTGCCATCTCGTGCAAGCGCTTGAGATAAACATCGACTTCCAGATCCGGATACTCCGCCGCTGCAATCCACAACGCGCCTTCGGCCAGCGACACGTCCTCGTCGGGCATTCGCGCAATGCGCCGCCATTCTGCGGCGGCGCGCGCCTCGGGCGAATAACCTGGCGCCGCGCCGCTCATGTCCGCCTCGCCAGCGGCAGATTCAGCAACAGGTTCTGCGGCTTCAGCCGCAGGCTGCCGTCTGCGGTCATCGCCATGCCGAGGAACACCGGTGCCCCGCGCATTTCCGGCTGCAGGGCTCCGGCATCCGTGAAATCCATGCGGAACAGGCCGACGATGCGACGCATGCGCTCCTCGTCCACCTCCCCGCCAGTGTAGATTTCGTTGAGCATCGCGCTCGCCTCGACATCGAGCCCGACATGCCAGATCCAGTCCTCGTCAGGTATCTCGCGGACCGGCGTCACCTTGACCGCTGTACCGTGGAAATGCCCGACCCAGCGCTCCAGCAGCCCGCACAGCGCCAGCGAACCGGGCAGCCCGGGATTGATCTGCAGGGCGGTATCGCGACGTTCGTCGCGATTGAAATACTCCATGTGGTTGCTGTCGTCGAGCACATCGAGGTCCATCGAACGCAGCGGTGCAGCGACTTCGCGCAGCATGCGACCGAGGTTGCCGAGGCTACCGCTTTCCGCATGCAGGTTCACCGTCTCGGCATCAGCGAGCATCACCGCGCCGTCGTTGACACTTACCCGCTGCTGACGGAAAAACACTTCGGCGGCCCGCGCCAGCAGTCCACTATCGCAGCCCTCAAGCAGGCCGCGCAGGATGACTTCGACGGTATGGTGAACAAACGGCGGCGGCACCGCGACATCGTCCCGGAACAGGCCGCTGTAGAAGGCCTCGAGCGTCTGTGCCGCCAGTAACTGGCCGCGGAAACGCAGCATCACGCGGTAATTTTCGCGGGCATCAGGGTCGGTCAGGGCTTCGATTTCGGCATCACCGACGGCGCGGCGCGGTGATTCCAGCAGGGATTCATGCAAGCGGCGTTCGGCCGCGCAGGATTCCGCCACCGGCGCCAGTTCGGGGCGCACGTAATAGAGACGAAGATAATCGTCAGTGACGAGCAGACGCCCATCGGGCGCCCGATCGAGCAGGTGAAAGCCGCAGCGCTGCCAGAAATCCATGATAAATGCCCGATCCAGCAGGCATTATGCCACGGCGGCGGCAGCGACCCGCCGTGCAGACGCGACCGCTCAGTGCCTGTTCAGCGAAGCATCGAATTCCAGGGCTGCAGCGGCCTCGAACGCATCGTCCAGTTCGGACTCGTCAGCGTCGTCCTCGAAATCGAGATCCCAGTCATCACGATCCATGTCCATCCTCGAACTCCCGTTCAATGCAAATACGGAATTTTCGAGGCGAATCATCGGTCATGCAGATGACGCTCCCGTGACACGCAGATGCCGCAGTGGAAATCGCCGACGGTATAATGCGCGTCCGCCCCGGTAGCTCAGTGGATAGAGCGGCCCCCTCCTAAGGGGCAGGTCGGACGTTCGATTCGTCTCCGGGGCGCCAATAAACAATGACTCAGGAGAATTTCCGGGTATCGGTTACTTTGGTAAGTGTGACCTGCTCCCAAAAATTCGCTACGGGCCAGCGTAGGATTTTGCCTCAGCACTAAACCTCAAATTACTACAGGCAATTCCTCCCACCTCGTCGTATAGCACGGCGACCGACTCCCCGCCCGCATAACCCACGTATTAGAAATTCCCGATACGGCCGCCCGAAGGGTATTTCGTCCAAATTCCCGGTTGACCGCATCCATGGCCGCCATCAGGCGAGCCGATCGCGGCCCTCCTCCAAGCTCATTGAACAGTGCCACTTGCTGCGTGGCCTTGTCCGACAGAAGCGTCAGCATGATCCCGGCCTTTTTATATCTAAAACCGGTTCGGTAGATGATCTTCAGCCCCCTGAGAGCAGCCTGGATCAGCACCCGCGTATCGTCATCTGGATTGAGCAATGGGATAGTCAACCCGGCGTTGTATTGCCGCTCGTTTTCCTTGAACGGATTGGTTTGGACGAACACATAGACCGCCCCGCTCACAGAGCCTTGCTGTCGCAGCTTCTCAGCCGCACGGCCAACGTAGGTGGCAACGGCCTCCTGTAGCTCCTCAATGCACTCCACGGGCTTGCCAAAGCTCCGGGAACTCATGATCTGCTGCTTCGGTGGCGCAATCTCCTCCAGCTCCAGGCAGGACACGCCTCGGAGTTCCTCGCAGGTCCTTTCCATCACCACCCCGAACTGGGCACGGATCACCTTCGGTGAGGCGTTACGCAGGTCCAGAACCGTCTGTATGCCCATCGTCGCCAGTCGAGCATTGATCCGCTGCCCTACCCCCCAGACTTCGCCCACTTCGATCCGGGACATCCATTGCCGGCGCTCCAGTCTGCTCATGGCGTGCAGATCACATACCCCGCCAAACTCGGGATTCTTTTTGGCCATGTGATTGGCAAGTTTGGCCAGGGTCTTGCTGGGACCGAAACCGACGCATACGGGCAAGCCGGTCCACTGCCTGATGCGTTCACGGATTTGCTGCCCCATTGAGGCCAGTCCGCCATAGAGATGAGCAACGCTCTCGACCCGCAGGAAACTCTCGTCGATGCTGTACACCTCGATGTCCGGGCTGAAGTCAGTCAGGATGCTGACTACCCGGTTACTCATGTCCCCATAGAGGGTGTAGTTCGAGGAGAACGCGAGGATGCCGTGCTTCCGGGCGAGTTCCTTCATCTTGAACCACGGGGTGCCCATCTTTACCCCAAGTGCCTTGACCTCGTTACTCCGTGCCACAGCACAGCCATCGTTGTTCGACAGCACGACCATGGGAACTTTCTGCAGCTTGGGCTGAAAGACACGCTCACAGGAGACGTAGAAGTTATTCACGTCCACCAGCGCAAACTGGGGAGCCACGGTCAGCCCCGCTGGGGGTAACGCCGGACGACACCCACGACCACGCCCCAGACCTCCAACTCCGCACCTTCCTCAAAAACCATGGACTGGTAGGCAGGGTTCTCCGGACGCAGTTCGACGCGACCACGGTGCTTGTAGAGCCGTTTAATGGTGTATTCCGCTTCGACCACGGCCACCACGATGTCGTTATGGCGAGGACGCAGGCTGCGATCGACAACAACCTTGTCACCCTCCTCGATGCTGGCGCCGATCATTGAATTGCCCTTGACCGTAAACATGTAGGTCGCGGACTTTCGCCGCACGAGGTAGTCATTCAGGTCCAAGCCATCTTCGGCATAATCAGCCGCTGGTGAGGGAAAACCGGCCGACAGCCTATGCTTGAGCAGCTTAAATTCGAACGATTGAGGTACTCGTTGGAGCGCCTCAGGGGACTGGCTCAGGCTGAGCGGGATGGATTCGATGGTTGCCATATACTGTATATAATACCAGTATCCCGAAAATCACCGTCAAGCTCGCGAGTTTCACGATCACTGACAGGCCATGTGCAGCCACTTCGAATCCGTAACCAAGAAGGAAATCATCAAGAAGCACTTTGATGCCGAGGTGACGTCCGAGGATGCAAAGGCCGACATCTGGCCGGGATACAAGGGTTTATTGGTCCGGCCTGCCGCAGGCTCAGGGCGGGAGGCCGTATCAGGTGCTTTCGGGCTGATTCCGCACTGGGCATCGGATACCAAGATTTCCCGGCACACCTACAACGCCCGCACGGAGACCGTAGCCAGCAAGCCCAGCTTCCGGGAGGCCTGGAAGAAAGGCCAGCACTGCATCATCCCTGCCGCGGCCATATACGAGCCCGACTGGCGATCCGGCAAAGCAATTTCGACACGAATCTACCGGGCAGATGGCCACCCGATGGGCATTGCAGGGCTTTGGGATTGTTGGCAGCCCGATAAAGGGGATTCGGTCCTCAGCTTTACCATGCTGACGGTCAACGCTGACCAGCATCCTCTGATGCAGCAGTTCCACAAGCCTGCAGACGAGAAACGCATGGTGGTGATCCTGCCCGAGGAACAATACGGGGACTGGCTTGCAGCTGGTCCATCAGAGAGCATGGATTTCATGCGGCAGTATCCCGCCGAAAAGCTGGCTACGATGGCACAGGAGGCGAAGCGGGTTCTCTTCCTTGATTAAAACTCAAATGACAAATGCGTATTCCATGCACTCATTCAATTTTTGGAAGAGGATTTCTTTTTCGGACAAGAACCTTCTGAATGCCTTCCATAAGCAGTTCAGCGCTTACAGAATTTGGATCCAATCCAACCTTTAACCTGGAATGAAAATAATCATGCTCGGCCACCAACCCCTCCAACTCCAGCTTACGAGCCTCTGGTAACGCATCCCAAGCTGCTCGCATATCGGCAAACTCGGTTTCCCCAGCAGTCGGAACAACACTTTGGGCACAAAGCATCGACATCTTTGCCGGAACTCGCTTGAAGGTTGAGTCTGTGTGCCAGAGCGCGTTTGCGCGGTTAATTAAAAGTCTCACATCACCGTTGGGAAGAACGGTGCCATGCTCATCAACGTTTGAGATATCTGCTGATTCGGGGCGGGAAAGCCGCTCTGTGTTTGCAGGACGAAAGGGAGCGGCGGGCAGTCCCAACGGCCCGAATTTGTTAGCAAACGAATTTTGTTGATCTTCTGAAAGCGGCTGTCCATGAAAAATCAAAACCGCATATTTCTCAAAAGCCTTGGCAATTTCGCTGAACGTCTTGTCAGAGATCGGCCTTGTTAAATCAACGTTACTAATTACTGCAACAAAGTCTGGCCTTACAGGTGCTATCGAAATCACGGCTTATCCTCCTTCAGAAGTTAATAAGCACACCCTCGCCCCTCAGTCTATCTTTGCACCCTTCGCTTTAACTACCTCAGTTCAACGAGGAATTTCTTTTTTACGTGTTCAGCGAATGCTTACGCATAATTCCCAATCGGATCTAAACCCAGATCATCCAGTCGCGCCTGGATATCAGGCGCCTTAATGCGCTTACCAGCAACTGATTCAATCTGGCAACGATCTCCTTTGGTGTCCTTATAGACTGAACATACCCCAGTGTCGATATTGGAGCTGAATCCGCTAACAACATGCATTTAATTGATCCAGGATGCTTGAACCAAACGGCCTCCACGAAACCCGGGGCAATTTAGTGGGCGGTTAACTTCACCCGCCTACTTGCGCCCCAGCAAGCTTTACTGCTTTACCCCACTTCTCGATCTCCGCTTTAATAAAATTACCGAGTTCCTCTGGAGTCGATGACTCGGGCGCCGCACCCTCATCGAGCAAACGCTGTCTTATCTGTGGTGTATCAAGTGCCTTCACGAGTGCAGCATTCACTATGTCAATGATCGAGCGTGGCGTTCCGGCTGGCGCCATCAGGCAATACCAAGCTGTCGCCTCGAAACCCGGGAGACCCGATTCAATCATGGTTGGCACATTAGGCAGCGCGGGAGATCGCGTTGCGCTGGTAACGGCCAATGGGTACAGGCGCCCTTGTTTGAAGAAATTCATCACTGCGGGTGGGCCAGAAATCATCATGTCAATTTCACCCGAAAACACCGCAATGGATGCAGGGCCAGCGCCTTTATACGGCACATGCACCATCTGGATACCGGTAACCGTTTTCAATAGCTCACCCACTAGGTGATTTGAGGTACCAGCACCGGCACTGCCAAAGGTCATCTTTCCAGGATGCGCCTTAGCAAGCGCGATGAGCTGGCGGACAGTGCGCGCAGGCACAGATGGATGCAAAGCAATGACTTGTGGCACCTTCGTAATCATGGATATTGGAGCGAAATCACGAACAGGGCTGTAGGGCAGCTTGGAACCATATAAGCTGACATTAATGGCGAGCGGCGAGACAACGCCCAATAGCAGGGTGTACCCATCCGGTGCAGCTCTGGCTGCAAGCGCGGTGCCGAGGTTACCAGCTGCGCCCGCTCGGCTATCGATCAGCACCTGCTGCCCGAGGTTTTCACCAAGGCGCTGCCCAAGTATCCGCGCCAAGACGTCAGTAGTTCCGCCAGGCGCAAACGGGACGATCAGTCGCACCGCTCGATCAGGGTAGCTTTGCGCATATCCCGGAATAACTGCAAACCCCAGTAGTGCAATGATCAAATTGCGGCCATAGTTCAGGAAGTCCATGCTTGCTCCGTTGGGTTGACGTTAAGGCCGATAGCCGAAACGGGGTGGGCCAGGAACTCTAGCTCCAGCAGAAACCTTGGCAAAATCACATAGGATTCGCCGCGTTTCTCGTGGGTCAATGATCTCGTCGATATTAAATGCTTCGGCGCTACGGAACGGCGAACGTAAAAGTCGCAACCTTTCCTCAATTTCAGCTATTTTTGCCTGCGGGTCCGGCGCCGCCTCGATCTCTGACCGATACGCTACTTCAAGCCCGCCCTGTACTGGCAGCGAACCCCATTCAGCCGACGGCCAGGCATAACGCATCGAATACCGCGCATTGTTTACATGAGCTCCGCCAGCGATGCCGAAACACTTGCGCATAATGATGCCGCACCAGGGTATGGAGCTTTCATTAATCGCGGTAATTGTTTCCATCCCATATCGCACTGCACTGCCTTTTTCAGCTTCAAGGCCAATCATAAATCCCGGGCAATCCACCAAATGAACCATCGGCAGATGAAAAGTTTGCGCGAGGTCAACGAAGCGCCGTATCTTCCGGGCGGCATCTACCGTCCATGCACCTCCGTAGAAAAACGGATCGCTCGCCATCAATGCCACTGGCCATCCGTCCAGACGTGCAAACCCCGTGACGATTGAGCGGCCCCACAGCCGCCCGATTTCAAAAAAAGAACCCTTATCAATAACCGACTTGATGATGGGTCGTATTTTGTAGACTTGGCGCGGGTCCTTGGGAATCACCTCAATCAAAGGCTCGACCAACCGCTCAGGATCGTCGTTGCACTCAGTACGCTCGGCTAACTCATAGACGGACTGTGGAAGGTAGCTCAGAAACCTCCGGGCCATCTCGAATGCCTCGACTTCGGAGCCAGCCTCATCATCAACTGTTCCGTTACGGGCATGGATCTGGCTCCCCCCCAACTCGTTCTTGGTGTAGTCCTGCCCGATGCGCTTTACGACTGGTGGACCAGCGACGAAGATTTGCGACGTGTCCTTCACCATCAGCGAGTAGTGGCTAGCCGCCACGCGCATGGCCCCCAAGCCAGCTACTGAACCCAACGCAAGACTCACAACCGGCACTGTCGATAGGTTCTGCACGACAAAACCCCAACCCAACAGGCTCGGGCACTTCATGTATCCAAGCACTTCTGTTGTCCGCACCGAACCGCCACCACCCGTGCCATCCACAAGGCGAATCAGGGGCAACCGCAAGTCACGCGCCATAATTTCAACGCGAAGAAGCTTATCCTTGACGCCCCCCTCCGAAGAACCGCCTCGGACAGTGAAGTCATCTCCTGCGACAATTACCGGCTTGCCATTTACGCGCCCACGGCCGATGACCAGGTAACTGGATGTAAAAGACAGGATATTTCCCTTGTCATCGTATTCGGCCTTACCGGTTACACTGCCGACCTCGTGAAACGATTCGGGATCGAGAAATTTTTCAACGCGTTCACGCACAGTTAACTTGCCTGCTGCACGATGCCGGGCTACGCGCTCCGCACCGCCCATCTCGCGCGCCAGCCGCTGGCGCTCGTGCAACTCCTCTACCTCCGCCTTCCAACTCATAACCCGCTCCTCTACGATTCTTGGGGGCCCAGTTTATTGATCGGGACAATCAATGCATCCGCGGCGACCACGCCTTTCCCCTTCTCCCGCACAAACAACGGATTGATGTCAATTTCCGCAATGGAATCTGCGTGGTCATGTATGAGCCATGACACCCGAACAATCACATCGATCAGAGCATCGACGTCGGCGGATGGAGCGCCCCGAATACCTTTTAGAATCTGCTGTCCACGCAGTTCGTTCAACATATCCCGAGCATCCGTCTTGCCGACAGGAGCAAAGCGATGCGCCACATCTCCAAGGACTTCCGTAAGAATTCCTCCCAGTCCGACCATGACATAAGGCCCAAACTGAGAATCATTGACAGCGCCGATAATAATTTCAACACCGCCAGCCATCTCCTGAATCGAAATGCCGTCGATACGCGCCGAAGGATCGTAATTCCGGCCACTCTCATGCACTTCCTCGGCCGCACGTATTAAGTCAGCAAGACAATTAATATTTAACTGCACTGCGTTCGCTTCTGTCTTGTGCGAAATATCGGGTGACGCCAATTTAACAGCAACCGGAAAATTGATCGGCGCACTTCTTAGGGCCCGTACAGCCTCTAGGGATAGCAAGATTTCTTTAGTTACGGGAACACCATATTGTGCGACGCATGCTTTCGAAGCCTGCTCTGAAAGCGCACCTCCACCAATAGTGATATCCAGACCTTTGCGTTCGACTGGACGCAGCGTCGAATTAGAGTTTTTTCTAAATTGATCCCGCTTGATTGAGAAACCGGCAAATATTGCCGCTGCACGAGCCGCACGCCCAGCATAGTTTGCACACAGAAACCCAGCATGCTCGAGTTTCTCACGCACATCGGCATCTCGCGTCGGGATCGATGCCCAATTCACAATCATTGGCTTCTCTGTTTTTGCAGCAGTCTCGATGAATCGGTCTGCCCAAACCCCCACATCAGGGCCCGCTGCGGAGCGCACTAGAAACATGTCGAAAGCCGGGTCATCGAGAACACATTCAATGGCCTTATGCTGATCGCCATAATTGGCCATCATGTCGATGGGATTTTCCACAGAAGAGAAAGTTGAGTTCAGCGCATGCAATTTTTTCTGATTCTCTGCAGAAGTCCTCGGTAAGAAAATGCCATTTTTCTCAAATTGTTCCGCCAGGATGACTCCCCAGCCACCTGAGCCCGTCAATACCCCAATATTTCGCCCTTTGGGATATTTCCCACCCATAATGAGGCGCGCCACATCCGCGAGCTCATCCAGATCATTAATCTCTATGAATCCGCCTTCCTTGAATGTAGTCCGGAAAAGCGTGTAATCCGCCGTGAGCTGTCCAGTATGCGAGCTTGCAGCACGTCTTCCGGCACCACCATTGCCGACCTTGAGCATCAGAATGGGTTTGCCGACCTCCATCGCATGACGTCCCAGTTCACGCAGTTGCATGCCTTCAGTAGTGGCTTCCATATAAGTCGCGATCATCTTGACATCATCGCGGTCAAGAAAATCATGTGCAAAATCAAAAAAACTCAGGTCTGCCTCATTACCGCACGAGACTACGTAATTCGAACCCACACCATGAGCGTTGGCAAATGTCATCATGGATTGCCCAAAACCACCGCTCTGCGAAACAATAGCAAGGGGCCCGGATTTCAATGACTTGTCTGAAAGCGCACCTCCAAACGCCATATAGGCACGCTTTGTCACGTTCATCACGCCCACACAATTAGGCCCGACAACCCTAACTCCGCTCTTGGCGATGGCAGCATCAAGACGGCGCTGCATCTCCGCTCCAGATTCATCCTTTGTTTCCGAAAAACCCGCGGTCAGAATGACCGCATAGGGAATCTTTGCATCACCGCACTGCTCGAGCACTCCTGGCACATGTTCACGCCCGACGGCAATCACTGCCGCATCACAGGGCCCAGGGAGCGAAAGAATATCTGGATAGGATTTGACTCCTTGCACATCCGCGCGTTTCGGATTGACGGGATACAGCTTGCCGCTGTATCCACTGGCCAGCATATGAGCAAGTGGTTGACCACTGATTGATTTAGGGTTGCTTGATGCACCAACAATTGCAATTGCAGCGGGATCGATCAGACGCGTTAGATCTGGATTTTTACTACGTCGAGAGTTTGATGGTGTCGTTTTCATATGCTTCGTAATGGATGCAATTCCCATCAACTTTAAAATTAATCCGCCTTTAATCCAGCCTGCTTAGCCACCCTCGCCCATTTCTCTATTTCCTGCACCACAAATGCCGTAATCTCTTCAGGGGAATCACCAACAAAATCCGCCCCCTCACTTTCGAGCCCCTTCCGAACTTGAGGCAAATTAATGATTCGCACAATCTCGATATTGATCTTGGAAATAATATCCTTAGGTGTACCCGTTGGAGCAGCAACACCATACCAAGTAGCCGCTTCAAAACCCTTCAATCCCTGCTCGTGCAGAGTTTGCACCTCAGGCAGTGCATTGGAGCGTTTAAGAGTGGTAACCGCAATTGCATTAAGCCGGCCAGATTTCACGTGCTGCATGGGCGAGGCCATAGCACCAAAATATAGCGGCACCTGACCCGACAGCGCATCGATTAGCGCCGGCCCCGCCCCCCTGTAGGGCACATGTGTCAAGCGCACGCCAGCCATGGTATTGAAAAGCGCCCCCGCCAGATGCCCAGAAGTGGCAATGCCCGCAGTACCGAATGCAATCGCCTCTGGCTGACGCTTAGCCAGATCAATAAGCTGCCTTGCGTTCTTGACTGGAAAAGATCGATGTGCGGCAACGAGTACTGGGACCTTTGCCATATTCGTGACCCAAGCAAAATCTCTTAGCGGCTCATAAGGCAGATCCTTATACAAGGCAGGTCCGACGGTATTGGCGATTCCTGCCCACAGCAAGGTGTATCCATCGGGGTTGGATTTGGCAACCAGTTGGCTACCGAGGTTAGTCCCGGCTCCAGGGCGGTTATCCACGATCACTTGCTGTGACCAAGCCGCCGTCAGTTCTTGGCCAACAAGTCGTGCAAGTCGGTCAGAGATTCCGCCCGGCGCATATGGAACGACTATGCGTATAGGTTTGTTGGGGTAATTTGATGCACTGCCACCTGCCTGTGCCGCCAAGCAATTCGGCAAGTAGAAACTCAGCAATACAGCGATTGAGGTGCGAGCGAACCGATGCATCTGTCTCTCCTCCATTTCAGCCAACCTCTCGAAATCAATCGACCAGCGATTGATCATGCCGTGTCAACCCGGAAGGACACTTAGCCTTTGGTGTCTGGCTGCGCCTCGATCCGTGCTTTCTTAGTCTTACTCTAACCTCAAATCAAATGCTTTAAAGAACTTAGTCCAATCTGCGAAATCTTTAGCCTATGCAAAAAGGGTCAGCATGGTTCTGAGTCACTCACCGTAGGGTGCAATAAGCGCAGCGCATTGCACCGGTTGTGGTGTCGGGCATGCAGCATCGGTGGCGAAACGCGTGATGGTGGGTTACGCCGCTTTGCGGCTACCCTATGAAAATCTGCGGACTTATGGGCATGCCCGTCTGCGGCGTCTCTGCGGAAACGACAGGTAATATAGAAAAGTATGCACACAGAGAGGGGGAGCCGATATGTCCATGATCGCATGTCCCGAATGCGCCAAAGAAATCAGCGATAAAGCCGCGGTTTGCCCGCATTGCAAAAAACCAGCGGCAAAAATGCAAAACGCTGCTGCGAATGCTTCCCCTTCAATAAAGACCATGACGCCCGCAGAAGACGTCACGTCCCCCGCGGGCAAGGAATGGAAAATCGTCCAGCTTATTGGCGGCTTGCTCATGGTGATCGGTGTAGTGGCATGGATAGGCAACTCTTCCGATGCCGGGATGGTTATTTTCCTCGGTTGCCTTATTTATCTGGGGGGCCGATTGGGGGCTTGGCGGTCTCAGGACTAACCAAGTGACCATCTGCACAACTGGTGCAATGCGCTGCGCTTATTGCACCCTACAAAGCGGTGGTCGCGGGCGATTTTTGTAGGGTGGGTTAGCCGCGCGAGCGGCGTTACCCACCATCAAACCTGCACGCTCGATGGATAAACCGTGCTCAGAGGAAGCAACTACCGCATGCTGCCGCCGACGCGATCAAGGAACTTGAAGCCACGGCGAGACTCTATCTGCTCGCGCGCGGAGAAAAAAGCGTCACCCAGATACGACGCAGATAGCGGATTCCCGCAGTCTGATCCGCGCTAACATGTCGCCGGGATACAGGTTCGGGAATAATGGGCTGGCAGCCCTGTTTACGAAGATCAATGCCACGAAACTGTCGCGACACACGGCATTTCATCAACCGGAGAAAGCATCATGAATTTCCACATTCGATTGTCCACGACACTGCTGCTGATCGGCAGTCTTGTCGGCTGTGCAGCGCCATCGATGATCCCGGTCGGCGCCTCGGCCGATGAAGTCCAGCAGCGGCTTGGCAAGCCGACAGAAGTCCTCAAGGGTCCCCAGGGCGGCGAACTCTGGGATTACGCCACAGGCCCTGAAGGCCTCGAGACCTGGCGTTTCGATATTGACCGCAACCGCAAGATCGGCAGCGCCACGCAATTGCTGACGCAGGAACGCCTCTACCGTGTGGTGCCCGGCGTCTCCACTGCGGATGATGTGAAAATGCTGTTGGGCAAGCCGCGCGAAATCATGAAGCTCGCCGGTGAAACCGTATGGGAATGGCGCGTCGCGCTGCCGCCTGAAGTAGGGGTTTTCATCGTGCGCTTCGGCCCCGACGGCAAGGCCACCGGCTACAACGTGCTGGAAGACATCAAGACCGACGACTCCATACCCTGAAACCCGTCCTAGATCCCCGCAAGTTTGGAGTTGGCCGCCGCGAGGCGGCCAACAAGTATCCGCAGGTAAGTTCGGTCAAAATTAAGCCGGCACAGTTCCGAGGCATGCTCCAGCGCCTTGACGCTGATCTTGATCATGCGTACGGGGGTTGCCGCAACCACGTCGGCCGAACGCAGGCTGCCGGATTCTCCGAGATAGGCCATCTCGCCGACACACTCCCCCGCTTTGAGCAGGCTTAACAGCAGGCGGCGCTTGCGCAGCACCCGCGCCTCGCCCGAAACAATGATGCCGAAGAAGTCTCCGGGCTCGCCCTCGTTGATGATGACCTCATCCTTGGCGAAATCGACCCATTCCGAAAAACGCAGCACCTCCCACAACTCGACGTCGCCGAAACTCTTGAAGAATGACAGAGTGCGCAGGATGTTGAATTTCTCGGTATCCAGCACGCCGTGTTTGGGCAACGGCGCGCCGGAGGCGATGGCGGCCAGGTCGTTGGCGAAATGCTCCCAGGTCATGTAACGCACGGTCTGGTCGCGCGCCATCGCGCGATGCACCACAAGGTCGAGTTCGGTCGGCACATCGGTCCGAAACTCCGAAGGCAGCGGCGGATCGGCGTTGAGCACCTGGTGCGCAAGGCCGGCGATGTTGTCGGCGGTGAACGGCAGACGCCCCGTCAGCATCTGGAACATCACCACGCCCAGCGCATAGATGTCGGTCTGCAGGTTGGCCGGCTTGTTCATGTGCTGCTCCGGCGACATATAGGCCGGCGTGCCGATACCATCAACCACCGTGCGCTCGGTCATCAGCAGCGCTGCCGAACCGAAATCGGTGACCTTGATGTCGGTATTGTCCTTGACCATGATGTTGGCCGGCTTGATGTCGCGGTGGATCACACCCAGCTGCGAGGCAAAGTCGAGCGCCCGCGCACATTTGTAGATCACCTCGATCACGTCTCCCAGGGCCAGCAGGTTGTCGGCGCGGGTGAAGCGCTGCAAGGTGCCCCCGGACACGTATTCCATCACGATGTAAGCATTGTCTTCGTCCGCCACCGCATCGTAGATTTCGACGATATGGGGATGGATCAGCTTGCCGGCGAGCGAGGCCTCGGTCAGAAACAGGCGGTGCATCAACTGCCCCCGGTTCTCGTCCTTCAGCGCAGTCTGGGAGACCAGCTTGACCGCGACTTCGCGGTTGTTGAAAGCGTCGCGCGCGAGGAACACCGTGCTGGTGGCACCGTCGCCAAGTTTTTTGACAACCTCGTATTTGCCAATCTTGTTGACGACCGGTTCCGCCATGGACTGCCGCCTTTTCTTGAAATTGTTCCGCGCTACAGGCGCAGTCCGGCGCAAAGTAGCGGCGCACGGAAGGCTTGATTAGAACCCGTCGTCCGTCGAGCGTCAACCGGACAATGCGCTAACATGCGACGCATGGCGAGAACGGCTCAGGCGTTGACTTCAACGATGAATGAAACAGGACGTTGGCATTTCTGGATCGACCGCGGCGGCACCTTCACCGACATCGTCGCCCGCCGTCCGGACGGCAGCCTCGTTACCCGCAAACTGCTGTCCGAAGATTCCGCGCGCTACCGTGATGCCGCGCTTGCCGGCATCCGCGACCTGCTCGGCATCGCGCGCGACGCGGCAATCCCCGTGGCATCCATCGCGGGAGTGCGCATGGGCACCACGGTGGCCACCAACGCGCTGCTCGAACGCAAGGGCGAACCCACCGCGTTGTTCATCACCCGCGGCTTTGGTGACGCGCTGCGCATCGCCTGGCAGAACCGGCCGCGCATTTTCGAGCGTCATATCGTGCTCCCCGACTGCCTCTACAGCGACGTGTGGGAGGTCGACGAACGCTGCGGCGCGCATGGCGATGTCATCCGCGCACCGGATGCCGCTGCCCTGCGCCGCGATTTGGCGGCCGCACGTGCCCGCGGCTACACCGCGGTCGCCATCGCCTTCATGCACGCCTACCGATACCCCGCCCACGAGCAGGCCGCCGCGGCGCTCGCCCGCGAAGCCGGCTTCACTCAGGTTTCGGTCTCGCATGAAGTGAGCCCGCTGATGAAACTGGTGGCGCGCGGCGACACCACGGTGGCCGATGCGTACCTGACGCCGGTGCTGCATCGTTATGTCGAGCAGGTGCGCGCCGAACTGCCGGGCGTGCGCCTGCTGTTCATGCAGTCCAGCGGCGGACTGACCGACGCCACACGCTTCCGTGGCAGGGACAGCATCCTCTCCGGCCCTGCCGGTGGCATTGTCGGTGCTGCGCGCTGCGCGCTCAACGCAGGCTTCGAGCGCATCATCGGTTTCGACATGGGCGGCACCTCCACCGACGTTGCGCATTTCGCCGGGAGTGACCTGTCGGCATTGGAGCGCACATTCGATGCGCAGGTCGCCGGCGTGCGCATCCGTGCGCCGATGCTGTCCATTCACACTGTCGCTGCCGGCGGTGGCTCGATCCTGCATTTCGATGGCGCGCGCATGCGCGTCGGCCCGGATTCTGCCGGCGCCAGTCCGGGACCCGCGTGTTACGGCAAGGGCGGAGCGGCCACCATCACCGACTGCAATGCGGTGCTCGGCCGCATCCAGCCTGAATTTTTTCCGCGAGTCCTCGGCAGCGATGGCCATCAGGCGCTGGACGTTGCTGCGGCACGCCAGGAATTGGCGGCATTGCACGATAAAATATCAAATAAAAACAATAACTTACAATCAATCGAGGAAGTGGCCGAAGGATTTTTGCAGATCGCCGTGGAAAACATGGCCAACGCGATCAAGAAGATTTCGGTGCAGCGCGGCCACGACGTCACCCGCTACACGCTGGCCTGTTTCGGCGGCGCTGCCGGACAGCATGCCTGCCGCGTCGCCGATGCCCTCGGCATGCCACGCATATTCATCCATCCCCTGGCTGGCGTGCTCTCGGCCTACGGCATGGGACTCGCCGACATCACGGCGATGCGCGAGCAAACCGTAGAGATGCCGCTCGACACTGCATCGCTTGCGACGCTGGATGCACAACTCGCGAACTTGCGCGCGGAAACGCAGCACGAGCTCATTGCCCAGGGCGTCGTTGCGGCAGACATCACCCTGCACCCGCGTGCCCACATCAAGTATGCCGGCACCGATAGCGCGATCGGCGTGCCATACGGCACTGTGGATGCCATGCAGCAGGCTTTCACGGCGCAATATCGGGAACGCTACAGCTTCCTGATGCCGGATCGGGCACTGGTCGTGGAAGCCGTATCGGTGGAGTCCATAGGTCGCGGCGACTCTGACCTTGGAGTCTCAGGCCTGCCGCCGGCTGCAGGCCTGCTGCCCCATTCCACTACCGTAAAAACCTATGCCGACGGCCACTGGCACGACACCCCGGTCCATGTCCGCAACAGGCTGCAACCCGGCAGCCGCATCGACGGCCCCGCATTGATCATCGATGACAACGCCACCACCGTCGTCGAAGCCGGATGGCAGGCGCAAGTGACCGCCCGTTCAGAGCTGCTGTTGAGTCGCGCTGTGCCGCGCCCGTCCATGCGCCGGAACACGGATGCCGACCCGGTCCGGCTGGAGGTCTTCAACAATCTGTACATGTCGATCGCCGAGCAGATGGGCGCGACGCTCGCCAATACCGCGTACTCCGTGAACATCAAGGAACGCCTCGATTTTTCCTGCGCGTTGTTCGACGCGCAGGGCAACCTGATCGCCAACGCGCCGCATATGCCGGTGCACCTGGGTTCGATGGGCGAAAGCGTGAAGGCGGTGATCGCCGCCTCACGCGGCAACCTGCTGCCGGGTGACGCCTGGATGCTCAACGATCCCTATGCCGGCGGCACCCACCTGCCCGACATCACGGTGATCGCGCCGGTGTTCGACGCAGCGGGCCGCGAGGTGTTGTTCTATACCGGCTCGCGCGGTCACCACGCCGATGTCGGCGGCATCACGCCGGGCTCGATGCCGCCGGACAGCCGCCACATCGACGACGAAGGCGTGCTGATTTCCGGATTCCTGTTGGCCCGCGACGGCCGGCTGCGCGAAGCCGAGACTCGCGCGCTGTTCGCCGCAGCGAAGCACCCTGCCCGCAACATCGACCAGAACATCGCGGACCTGCGGGCCATGATCGCTGCCAACCGCAAAGGTGCGACCGAATTGCAGCGGATGACCGCGGAATACGGGCTCAATGTCGTCTCGGCCTACATGCGGCATGTGCAGGACAACGCCGAGGAAGCGGTGCGCCGGGTCATCGACCGGCTGCACGACGGCAGTTTCAGCTATGAAATGGATCATGGCGCGGTGATCCGCGTGGCGATCCGCGTTGACCGCACTGCACGCGTCGCGGTGATCGACTTCAGCGGCAGCTCGTCCCAGGGCACCGACAACTTCAATGCGCCTTTCGCGGTGACCATGGCCGCCGTGCTCTACGTATTCCGCACGCTGGTCGACGACGACATCCCGCTCAATGCCGGCTGCCTGAAGCCGCTGACGGTCATCGTGCCGGAAGGCTCCCTGCTCAACCCGCGCCATCCCGCGGCAGTGGTTGCCGGCAACGTCGAGACTTCGCAATGCGTCACCGACGCGCTTTACGGCGCGCTCGGGGTGATGGGCGCTGCGCAGGGCACGATGAACAACTTCACCTTCGGCAACGCGCGTTACCAGTACTATGAAACCATCGCTGGCGGCTCGGGCGCCGGCATTCTGGAAAACGCACAAGGCGATCCGTTTGGTTTCGACGGCACCGCCTGCGTGCAGACCCACATGACCAACTCCAGGCTCACCGACCCCGAAGTACTGGAATGGCGTTACCCGGTGCGCCTCGACAGTTTCGCGATTCGCCGCAATAGCGGCGGCGCCGGACGCTGGCGCGGCGGCGACGGCGCAGTGCGCAAAATCTGTTTTCTGGAAACGATGACCGCAGCCATCCTCTCGGGTCACCGCCGCGTGCCGCCCTATGGCATGGCGGGCGGCGCGCCGGGCGCTGCTGGCCGCAACGCGGTCGAACGCGCCGACGGGCGCATCGAAACACTCGGGGCCTGCGTCAGCATCCAGATGCAGCCGGGTGACAGTTTCATCATCGAGACGCCGGGCGGCGGCGGCTACGGTGAGCCACCGGAGTAGCCAGGGGACCGGCGCCGGTTAACTACCGCGATGGCCAGCCGTCCTTTCGCGCTAAAATTTACCCGTCAACCGACCAGGAGGAGTCGACCATGACTAAAAAAAGCAAAAACCGATCGTTGCGACGCATTGCAGCCTTCGATGGTCGTGATCCGTCGCTACAGCCGGCTACACCGCATCCGCAGGGCGACGGTTTAAACGGCGTTTTTTCGCTCAGGGCTTGTCTTGCCGCTGCGCGGCGCCGGGATCCAGCCCCAGCAGCCGCAGCGCCCAGGCTGACAGGAAACCGATCACCAGCGGCCACCAGGCCTGGAACATCAGCGCGAGCGCGGCGGCCGTGGCATAAGTGACGGCCAGCAGCAGCGCGCCGCTGTGGCGCTGTCGCCACCAGGTGAACAGCAGTGCGGCGGAGAGCAGCGCGAATACAAAGGAGAATACGTAAGTGACGATTAGCATTTTGGCAATTCCTGTGGATACAGCTGATTTTATTTCATCTGCGCCCGCATGCCGATAAGCACCGGAAGATCGCAGCCTTGACACCGCCAAAATCGCGGCGCGCACTGAAGGCCTGCTGCGCGGCACACACACTGCACGATGGCCTCTCCGACCTGACTTATGTGCTGCTGCCGCTGCTGGCGCAGACCTTCGGCCTGACCCTGGCACAGGTCGGCCTGATCCGCGCCGCGCATCGTACGGCGATGGCGGCATTCCAGATCCCTGCGGGACTGGTCGCCGAACGTTTCGGCGAACGTAATCTGCTCGCCGCCGGCACGCTGTTCGCCGGCGCGGGATTCGCCGCGCTCGGCCACGTCTCCGGTTTCTGGATGCTCCTGCTCGCACTGTTTTTTGCCGGCGCCGGCTCTGCGGTGCAGCATCCGCTGTGCTCGACCATCATTTCCAAGGCCTATCCCGAAGCCGGACGCCGCGCTGCACTGGGCACCTACAATCTGTTCGGCGATGTCGGCAAGTTCGCCTTCGGCGGCTTGCTGAGCCTGCTGCTGATGGCCGGCTATTCCTGGCAGGGACCGGTCACGCTCTACGGCATCGCCGGCATGCTCGTGGCCGGAGCAAGCTTTTTCTGGATTGCCAGCAGCCCGGTCGTTGCAACGGCCACGGCCGGCCGGCCGTCGCCACGCGGCGGCTGGGGCATCCGTAACCGCCGCGGTTTCACGGCACTGTGCCTGATCGAAATCGTCGACAGCAGCACGCGGGTTGGCTTCCTGACGCTGATTGCCTTTCTGATGATCGACAAGGGGTTGTCCACCGGCTGGGCCGCGCTGTCGGTTCCGCTGGTGCTGGTCGGCGGCATGGCCGGCAAACTCGCCTGCGGCCTGCTCGCCGAGCGCGTCGGCATTGTCCGCACCATTGTCATCACCGAAGTGGCGACCGGCGTCGGCATACTCGGCGCGGTCGCGCTGCCGGGCATCGCCGCCTTTCTGCTGCTGCCGCTGCTCGGTATCGTGCTGCAGGGAACTTCGTCAGTGCTGTATGCAACGACCGGCGATCTCGTCGAGCAGGACCGCCTGCCGCGCGCCTTCGGCCTGATCTATACCCTAGGATCGATCTGCGGCATTGCGGCCCCGCTGGGTTATGGACTGGCCGGCGACCACGTCGGTGTCAGCGGCGCCGTGACGCTGATGGGCCTCGCGATTTTCCTGGTACTTCCGCTCACTGCGCTGCTGCGTCCGGCCATAACCGCGGAGCCCGTGCGCATCTGATGAACTGACACCGGTCTGCTCTCCGCGACGGCACGCTCGGCTGGTCCGGTCGCCGGCGAAGACCTGCGGCAATTCAGGCCACGATGCGCCTGACCTATTGAATTGCGGTTTCGCGAGCAGCGTATTGCGCGGGATAATCCGAACTCGCAAACCAACCGGGAAATTCTGATGCTGGATCTACAGGGGAAAATCGCATTTATTGGTGGCGCTGGCAGCATCGGCGCCGGCTGGGGCAATGGCAAGGCCACCGCAGTCCTGCTCGCCCGCCAGGGTGCCCGCGTGTTTGGCACCGACCTCAACCCGGCAGCGCTCGAGGAAACTCGCCGCATCATCGCGGAGGAAGGCTGCACATTCACAGCCCACCCCTGCAACATGACCGATTCGGCAGCAGTCAAGGCTGCGGTCGACGCCTGCCTTGCGCTGCACGGCCGCATCGACATCCTGGTCAACAACGTCGGCGGCTCGGCACCGGGTGATCCGGTGAGCATGGACGTCGATGTCTGGGACCGCCAGCTCGAGCACAACCTCAAAACCGCCTTCCTCGGCTGCAAACACGTGTTGCCGGTAATGGAAAAACAGGGCAGCGGCGCGATTGTCAACATTTCCTCGGTGGCGGGCTTCGCCCACCAGGTCGACGGCCGTGTGCATGTGGCCTACAGCACCGCCAAGTCCGGCCTGCTCGGCTTCACCCGCTCGACCGCCATCGCCTATGTCAAGAAAGGCATCCGCTGCAACCTCGTGGTGGTCGGCACCATGCACACGCCGCTGGTCGAGGAACGGCTGATGAAGCAACTCGGTGCAGAGGCAGCAAAGGATCTCGTCGCCAAACGCCATGCCGCGGTGCCGATCGGACGCATGGGCGATGCCTGGGACACCGCGCACGCAGTGCTGTTCCTGGTGTCCGACGAAGCGCGTTACATCACGGCGACCCACCTCGTCGTCGACGGCGGACTGACCGCGGCCCGGCCCGGCTGAGCGATTGCGCGGCGCGGAACTTGTCGCGCCGCGGATTGCCCAACCCGCGGCGCGTAAAAAGGAAATTTTCGATGAACGAGCAGGAACGCAAGGCCGTACTGACCGTATGCCTGATGGCCGCATTCGCTGACGGCAGCAAACACGAGCGCGAACGGGCTGAAGTCAAAAGCATTGCAGAGGCCCTCGCCGGCGAAGCCTCGATCAACATTTCGGCGCTGGTCCAGGACGTGCTGTTGAAACGCGCCTCGCTGCCCGAAGTTGCGGCCATGCTGGTCACGCCGGAATCGCGCCAGCTCGCCTTCGAGATGGCCGTCTGCGTCTGCGATGCCGACGGTGCACAATCCTCGGCGGAGCACGAATTCCTCGATGCGCTGCGCCGCGCGCTGGGCCTCGATGCGGCACAAGCAAACAATTTCAGTGCGCAGGCCGAGGCAATCGCCAGCGCGCCGGTGACACCCGCTGCTGCCGCAGTCACCGCCGCATCCACGATGACCCGCGAGGAGATGGACAGCGCCATCCTGAAGGCCGCAATCCTCAACGGCGCGATCGAGCTGCTACCCGAATCGCTGGCGACCATGGTGATCATTCCGCTGCAGATGAAATTGGTCTATCGCATCGGCAAGTCCTATGGTTACGAGCTCGACCGTGGCCACATCAAGGATTTTCTCGCCACCGCGGGTGTCGGCCTGACTTCGCAGTACCTGGAGCAGGCGGGACGCAAACTGCTCGGCGGACTGCTGCGCAGCGTCGGTGGCGGCCTGCTCAGTGGCCTCGGCAAACAGGCCGTCAGTTCCGGCATGAGTTTTGCCAGTACCTGGGCTTTGGGTCATGTCGCGCGCCGCTATTACGCCGGTGGCCGCACGCTGAATGCGCAGATGCTGCGCGAAGCCTTCAACGACATGCTCGGCGAAGCTAAAAACCTGCAGGGGCGTTATTTACCGGAGATGCAGGCGCAGGCGCGCACGCTGGATGCGGGGCGCCTGCTCAGTCTCGTGAAACAGGGTTGATCTCCCCGTGATAATTTTTATAAGTACTTGATTATAAACATTTTTATGCTGTGCTGCGGGAGCCTGGTGTAGCCAGTCCCGGCACCCGCGAAGCACGCAGCAACACCTGCCCCTCGAACATGCGGCGCTGGGTGCGGTAGAACGCACCCTGCTCGGCGTTCCAGCCGCCGTCCTTGCGCTTGACCGTCGCCGCCACCGTGAGGATGCCCGAAGGCATGCCGATGCGGATCGGCGCTTCGACGTCACCGCCCTTGCGCAACACCTCGTTGACCACGCTGCCTTCAATGCGCGCAGCCACAGCCATGCACAGTGACACCGTCAACGGCAACGCGCGGTGCGTCTGACCGCTGGAAATGACACGACCGGTCAGATCGATGTCGTTCGCCGAGATGGTTTCGCCTGACAGCAACCTGGCATCCTGCACCGCTGACACGAAACCGATGAACGGTACTGATTTGTTTTTCGCAGCCTCCTCGGCATTCGCCGCGATACCCATCGCCACCGAACCCGCGATGCGGATCGCCGACAGTTTCTGCATCACGGCGGCATTGGCATCGAGTTGCTCGGGCAGCTCAGTGCCGGTCAGGCCGAGGTCTTTGGCGTTGATCCATACCGTCGCGTTGGCGGCGTCGACCAGCGAGGCGCGCACCTTGCCGATGCCCGGCACCTCGAGCACATCAACCGCGTTGCCCGTGGGCAGCAGCTTGCCGGTGGTGGCGCCACCCGGATCGCGGAATTCCAGCTTCACCGGCGAGCCGGTACCGGATACGCCGGGTATCGCCAGGTCACCGTCGACTGCCGCCAGTCCGTCGTCGATGCTGAACAGCGCGTGAATGATTTTCCTGGTGTTGGTATTGTGGATGCGCACCAGAGCTTCCTGCCCGGACACCCGGACCAGACCCTCATCCACCGCGAAAGGCCCCATCGCTGAAGACATGTTGCCGCAGTTGGCCCCGTAATCGACCTTGGCGTCCTTCACCTGCACCTGGGCAAAGGTGTAGTCGATGTCGGCGTCGGTCCGCGTCGATGGACCGACCACGCAGACCTTGGACAGCGAAGAGACGCCGCCGCCCATGCCGTCGAGCTGGCGGCCGTTGGGATCAGGGCTGCCGATGGCGGACAGGAAAATCTCGTCCCACAACGCGCGGTCCTGCGGCAGATCCTGCTGCTTGAAGACCACGGCATTGCTGGTGCCGCCGCGCATGAACACCGCGGGAATCTTGAGCTGCTTCACGGTTCTCTCCTCGTAGGCGAAATCGGTAACGGTTGCGCTGGCGGTCCATGCCGGATGGCATGGTTCATGATATGGATTTCATCACGATTCAGCCGCGTCTGAATTCAACTTATTTAGCGATTGCGGTATTCTAGCGGCATTCATCCATAGCTGGCGGCGCATAAGTTGTCGCCGCAGCAATTACCGCACAGGAATCCACCATATGAAAAAACGTGCCACGCCCGCCAAGCGCAAGACCACAACGACCCGCAAGCGCAACACCCGCCCTGCCGGCGTCAGTGCCGCCGAGTGGCAGGCCCGCGTCGAACTCGCCGCCGCTTACCGCCTCACCGCGATGATGGGCTGGACCGACATGCTGGGGACCCATATCTCCTGCCGCGTACCGGGCCGCCATGACCAGTTCCTGATCAACCCCTACGGCCTGCTGTTCGAGGAGGTGTCAGCTTCGGACCTGATCAAGTGCGACATCGAGGGCAACAAACTGTCGAAGTCGCCGTACGAGATCAACTCAGCCGGTTTCACCATTCACAGCGCGGTGCACATGAACTGCCCGGACGCCGAAGCGGTGATGCATTGTCATACCCAGTATGGCGTTGCCGTGGCCTCGCAGAAACAGGGGCTGCTGCCGCTGACCCAGATGTCACTGACCGCACTGTCGCAGGTCCGCTACCACGACTTCGAAGGTGTTGCCGAGGACCACAATGAGCGCGAGCGCCTGGTGCGCGACCTCGGTGATGGCAGCATGATGATCCTGCGCAATCACGGCACGCTGACCGTGGGCCGCAGCATCGGCGAAATGTTCGCCCGTATGTATCGCATCGAGCGCGCCTGCAAGATGCAAATCACGGCAATGACCGGCGGCGCCGAACTGAATCGACTTCCCGACGAAGTGGTCAACCACACCATCGAGCAGGGTCGGTTCATTTACGGCGAGAGCGGCCGCGGCGCTGGCGGCACACTGATGTGGGCGGCACTGATGCGCAAGCTCGACCGCGAGTCTCCCGGCTACGCGTCCTGATTTCCCTTTCCCATCGGCTGCAGCGGGGCGCCCCTGCCTTGACCGGCGGCGGCGCCCCGCCTTTTTAGAGTCCGTTTTTAGGCGCTCGTTTTTGAAAGTCCGGCTTTGAAACCGATAACCGTCGTCACCCTGCTGACGCTGGCCATGCAGGGCGGCCACATGGGCAGCCGCGTCGTCGCCTCATTGCTCGCGCTGAGTCTCGGCGCCGGCCCGATGCTGATCGGGGTGCTGATCGCCTCCTACTCGGTTTTCCAGCTCGGGTTCGCACTGGTCGTGGGCCGCATCTCGGACCGCTACGGTTCGCGCTGGCCGATGCTGGGTGGCGCCATCGCCTTTGGCGCCGGGCTGGCGATCCCCGCCGTGTCGCCGACGCTGACCGGCCTGTTCCTGTCCGCGCCCCTGATCGGTATCGGCTTCGTATTCTTCAACGTCGCCGTGCAGAATCTCGCCGGCACCCTTGGCAACGCCGGCGAGCGCACGCGCAACTTCTCCACGCTGAGCCTCGGCTACTCCAGCGGCCACATGATCGGCCCCATCATTGCGGGTCTGATGATCGATCGTTTCGGCTTCGGCTCTGCCTACATCGCTTTCGCGGTGCTGACGCTGGGGCCGATTGTGACGCTTGCGCTGTCCACCTCACTGGGCGCCAGCGGCGCACGCAAGGAGCCGGCCGGCAGCAGTGCCTTCGACCTGCTGCGCGTGCCCGCGCTGCGGCGGATGATCATCGTCAGCGGCCTGGTCACTACCGGCTGGGATCTTTACGTGTTTTACGTGCCGATCTACGGCCACTCCATCGGCCTCTCGGCATCGACCATCGGCACCATCCTTGGCGCCTTCGCCGCCGCCAGTTTCATCGTCCGTGTCGGCCTGCCCGTGCTGACCCGGCGCTACAGCGTGGAGACGGTGCTGGCTACGGCAATGTGCACCGCCGCGTTGCTGTTCCTGCCCTTTACCTTCATTGAGTTCGTGCCCGCCTTGCTGGCGCTGTCCTTCGGCATCGGCCTCACGCTGGGCGTCAGCCAGCCTTTGACGCTCAATCTCACCTACAACCGTTCACCGGCCGGCCGCTCCGGCGAAGTCACGGGCCTGCGCCTGACCATCAACAACGTCACCCATATCGCGGTGCCGCTGGCCGCAGGCTCGGTGGGCGCGCTGCTCGGCATCGCACCGGTGTTCTGGGCCAGCGCCGCGATCCTGCTCACCAGCGGCTGGCTGACTCACAACGACCGCGACAAGGTCTGACGGAAACTTCACGTAAGTCCGTGGCTGCCCGGATCGATGCAGCCTGATTGATCCTCAGCCTTGCGCCCAAGGGCAAGTCTGCTCCGGGCTGGCAGTCGCCACTCGCGTCACCGCAACATGCCCAAAAAAAACACGCGGCCTGGGCCGCGTGTCAGATTTGATGCTATTCACTCCGTCGCCGGTATGCCGGCATCTTGTTCTCCCCCTTGAACTCAGGCTCCCGGAGGTTCCTGGAAAGCGACCTCGCGCTTCTTGCGCACCGCCGGCAACACCATGACCACCAGCAACAGGATCGTCAGGCCGAGGAACACGGCACTGATCGGGCGCGTGAAGAACACGGTCGGATCACCCCGCGAAATCAACAGCGCACGGCGCAGGTTTTCCTCCATCAGCGGTCCGAGCACAAAGGCCAGGATCAGCGGCGCCGGCTCGCACTTCAGCTTCATGAAGACGTAACCCATCAGGCCGAAGAACACCGTCATGTAGATGTCGAGGTCGAGGTTGTTGACGCTGTAGACACCGATCGCCATGAACGTCAGGATCGCCGGGAACAGGATGCGGTAAGGCACCTGCAATATCTTGACCCAGAGACCGATCAGCGGCAGGTTCAGGATCACCAGCATCGCATTACCGATCCACATGCTCGCGATCAGGCCCCAGAACAGGTCCGGACGCTGGGTCATGACCTGCGGTCCCGGCGCAATGCCCTGAATGGTCAGCGCACCCAGCATCAGCGCCATCGTGCCGCTGCCCGGAATGCCCAAGGTCAGCGTCGGGATGAACGCGCACTGTGCGGCAGCGTTGTTGGCAGACTCCGGACCCGCCACGCCCTGGATGGCACCCTTGCCGAACTCTTCCGGGTTCTTCGCCATCTTCTTCTCCATCGCGTAGCTGGAGAAGGCGCTGATCGTCGGGCCCGCACCCGGCAGCGTGCCGAAGAACGCTCCGATTGCGGTACCACGGACAATCGGCCCCACCGAAACCTTCAGGTCGCGCATCGTCGGATACAGGTGATCGATCTTCTTCGTCAGCAGTTCCCTGCCAGCGGCGTCAGACCCCTTCTCCATGTTGTTCAGGATCTCGGCGAAACCGAAGAGACCCATCGCCACCACGACGAAGCTGAGTCCGTCCGCCAGGCCCGACATGCCGAAGGTGTAGCGCGACATGCCCGAGTTGACGTCGGTACCGACAATGCCGAACAGCAGGCCGAGGAAAATCATTGCAATGGCCTTCAGCATCGAACCGCTGGCCAGCACCGCCGAGGCAATCAGGCCCATGGACATCAGCGAGAAATATTCCGGTGCGCCGAACTTCAGCGCAACTTCCGCCAGAGGCGGGCCCGCCAGCGCGATCAGGAGCGTGCCGACGGTGCCGGCAAAGAACGATCCAATCGCCGCTATCGCCAGCGCAGGGCCGGCGCGGCCGTTCTTCGCCATCTGGTAGCCATCGAGACAGGTCACCACCGAGGCCGATTCGCCGGGCAGATTCACCAGAATCGAAGTTGTCGAGCCGCCATACTGGGTGCCGTAATAAATGCCGGCCAGCATGATCAACGCACCGACGGGCGGCAGGTTGAAAGTTGCCGGCAGCAACATCGCGATCGCGGCCAACGGACCTACACCGGGCAGAACGCCGACCAGCGTGCCGACGAACACGCCAATAAAGCAGTAGGTCAGGTTCTGCAGCGAAACGGCTGTCTGGAAACCCAACGCGAGGTTGGGCAGGAGTGCGGCAAAGCTATCCATGTTTTTATCTCCACCACCAGAGCGGGAATGACAGTTCCAGAGCCTTGATGAACAGGGCCCACGAACCGATGATCAGCACGATTGCGACAATGCCCGCCTCCAGCCAGCGATAGTCCCTGCCGGCCATGGCGGCGAGCGTGACCATGACGAAAAGCGCAATGATGAATCCGAGGTTGTCGATGGCCCAGCCAAAGAATATGAACGCAAGGCTGATCAGTATCATCGCCTTCCACGGCCACTTGCCGATGCCCTGACCCTGCACCCTGAAGCCGGACACGGCAATCATCAATCCCAGTATGACCATAACAATGCCGATCCATGTGGGAAAGTACCCGGGTCCCATTCTTGCGGCAGTACCGTACGGATAATCCGAGGCGATGAAGATCGCCAAGGCCCCGAAGGCGATGAACATTATCCCGGCCCAGAAGTCTTCCTGACTTGTGATTTTCAACTGAACTCCCTCCTGATTTCAGAAACAAGATACCGGAACGTGCCTCACTTCCGGTTCGGTGTGCCGCGCACCCAATTCAGGCTGCAGATCAGCCCCCGGCAATGCTGCCTTCTTCATTGACCCCTGTATTAATCAGGTTTGTAAATTACGCGAACCGGACTTTACACGAAGCACTCTGTCTAACAAAGCTTTTTTACGTCATCATTGTGCGCTGCACAATCACTTTTCGGGATGCGTAGAACGATTGCACCAAGCAGGATTCATTACAAAAAGCCGGCGCGGATTCTAAAGTCAAAGTCTTGCGCGAGGCTTGCAAATACCATCTTTTTTTACCCCCCTCAAACGCGGACCGGACTCCCCTGCCCACTTACGGAAGTCATTACTGCAGAGCGCGCGGCACCATGCGCC
This sequence comes from Burkholderiales bacterium, assembly GCA_030684405.1. Lineage (GTDB taxonomy): Bacteria > Pseudomonadota > Gammaproteobacteria > Burkholderiales > SG8-41. Next base: position 254,475 of record JAUXYA010000011.1, read on the forward strand.
AGCATGGTGCATAAAAAGAAAACTTCGGTGCACTTCGAGTCAAGGCTTAATCCATCATTTCGACACGCCGGGTCTTGATCAACATGCGCAGTTTATCGGCTTCGCCGTTGATGAATTTACCGAGATCTTCCGGCGTGCCGCCGGCCTTGACCAAACCAAGCTGGTCCAGCCGCGCCTGCACATCGGACATCTGCAATACGCGATTCATTTCGCTGTTCAGGCGATTGACGACGGCGCGCGGCGTTTTGGCCGGAACCTGCACGCCGAACCAAACGGTGGCCTCCGCATTTTTGATACCTTCTTCCGCCAGAGTCGGTACGTTAGGCAACACTGCCTGGCGCTCCGGCGCGGCAACCGCGAGTACCTTGATGCGTCCCGCCTTGATGTGCGCGTCTCCGCTGACCACAGTGGTATAGGTGACATCGACACGTCCGCCGATGACGTCGGTGAGCGCCGGCGCGGTGCCCTTGTACGGGACATGCACAATGTCGGTCCCGGTCGCGGCGGCAAACAGCGCGAGCCCGATGTGCAGGCTGCTGCCGTTGCCCGACGAAGCCCAGGTCAGCTTGCCAGAATTGGCCTTGGCATAGGCCAGCAGCTCGCGGCCATTGTTCGGTCCGAATTTCGGGCTGGCGACGATGATCAGCGGCGAATAGCCGATGAAAAATACCGGCGCGAAACTGCTGATCTGGTACGGCGACTTGCGCCGCATGATGATGTTGTTGACACTGGGACCGGGATTGGCGTGCAGCAGCGTGTAGCCGTCGGGCGCGGCCTCTGCGGCAATCTGCGCCCCGATCGAACCGCCGGCGCCGGAACGGTTGTCGATGACGAACTGCTGCCCCAGGCCTTCGGACAGTTTGTGCGCAAACAGTCGCGCCGTGATGTCGTTCGACGCGCCCGGCGGGAAGGGCACGATCCAGCGCACCGGGCGCTCGGGATAGGCAGACGCGCCCTGCGCACCCACATCCGGCATTGCAAACTGCATGAGTCCTATGACGGCAATTGCTGAGAACAGTTTCCGTTTCATGGTCATCCTCCTTCTGGTCGTAGACGCCGCAGTGCCGCGGCTTGGTCCTCAGGCGCGCGTCAGCGCGTCCGGGTTGATCACGTTTATCGGCTTGCCCCCGGCATAGGCGCTGATCTGTTCGAAGATGCTGCTGAATATGCGCTCGTAGCCGGCACGCTCGACATAACCGATGTGGGGCGTGCACAGCGCATTGTCGAGTTTCAACAACGGATGGTTCGCCCCCAGCACCGGCTCCTCCTCGAAGACGTCGACGGCAGCCATACCCGGCCGGCCCAGCTGCAAGGCCTTTTCCAGTACGCCCGGCTCGATCAGCCCGGCGCGGCTGGTGTTGACGATCAGCGCAGTGGGTTTCATCCGCGCGAGATCCGCAGCAGACACGATGCCGCGGGTCTCGGCAATCAGCCGCAGGTGCAGCGATATCACATCGCTCTCCTCAAAAAAAGCCTCCTTGCTGCGCGCCGCAGCGTAACCGTCGGCCCGTGCCCGTGCCAGCGAGGCTTCACGCGCCCACACCAGCACCTTCATGCCGAAAGCCTTGCCGTAGCCGGCGATCACCGCCCCAATGCGGCCGTACCCGTAGACACCCAGTGTTTTGCCGCGCAGTCCCAGCCCCACCGTCGACTGCCAGCGCCCCGCCTTCAGCGCCGCCACCTCCTGCGGGATATTGCGCATCGCGGCAATGATCAGGCCCCAGGTCAATTCGGCGGTGGCGTACGAAGGCTGTCCGGGATGCAGATTGCTGCACAACACCACACCCTGCCGGGTGCAGGCCTCGACGTCGATGTGCGGATAGACGCTGTGGTGGCTGATCAGCTTCAGCTTCGGCAGGCGTTCGATCAGCGGCGCGCTGATCGGCGTGCGTTCGCGGATCAGCACCAGCGCCTCGGTGTCCTTCAGGCGTTGCGCCAGCACATCGACGTCCTTGGTATGGTCGTTCCAGACCGTAACCTCGTGGCCCTGCAACTTCGAGTAGCAGTCCAGCCTGCGCACGACATCCTGGTAGTCATCGAGAATCGCAATTTTCATTCATGTCGCTCCGGAGGTATTTTATAAGCCATTGATTATATTGACTATTTTAACCAGCCACTGGCGCGCTGTGCAGCCACCACCTCGTCGACGATCTCTGGCGCGCGCCCGACATAGGTGGTGGGATCCAGCGCTGCCTTCACCTCTTCCGCCGACAGCGCCGCCTTGACCTGCGCGTTCTGCATCAGCGCAGCTTCGAAGGAGATGTTGTTTTCGATGCCGTGCATGGAAATCTCATACACCAGGTCGTGCGCGGTCTGCTTGCCGACCTTTTCGGACAATACAAACATCACCCGCTCCGACAGCAGGAAACCGCCGAGGCGATTGAGGTTGTCGCGCATCTGCTTCACGTCGACATGCAGGTCGCTCAGCACGTATTTCATGATCGCCAGCATGCCGCCCATGATCAGACAGGATTCCGGAATCGCCTTCCATTCGCCGCGCCAGGCCGAGCCGTCGCGTTCATGTTCGATCAGCATCGACTCCAGCATATAGGGCACGTTGTAGCGCAGCGCGCGGCTGGCGCCGACCACCGCCTCGCAGCTCGAGGGATTGCGCTTGTGCGGCATTGTCGACGAACCCACCTTGCCGGCGCTGAAGGGCTCGTAGAGTTCGCCGATCTCGGTGTGTTCAAGAATGATGATCTCGTTGGCGATCTTGGCCAGCGTCGAACTGATCAGGCCCAGCAGGTTGACGTATTCGGCAAATCGGTCGCGCGCCGGCTGCCAGTTGATGTCGGCGACACCGAGGCCGAGCCGCTTCATCAGCCGCCGCTCCAGCTCCTTCGCCTTCGGACCGAAAGAGGCCTGGGTTCCGACCGCGCCGACCATGCCGCCGACAAACACCCGCGGCTCGACTTCACGCATGCGTTCGTAATGGCGGCCCATTTCCGACAACCAGATCGCTGCCTTGTGACCGAAGGTGATCGGCAGTGCCTGCACGCCGTGGGAACGCCCGACCATCGGCGTGTCGCGGTGCGCCTCGCACAGCTTCACCAGCGCGTTGCCGATGGCCTTCATGTCACGCAGGTAAATCGCGTGCGCTTCCTTGATCTGCAGCATCACGGCCGTGTCGAGCACGTCCTGAGTGGTCGGACCGAAGTGAATGTATTCACCCTGCCCCCCCTGGCACAGCTTCTGCACCGCCTTCACTGCCGGCACCAGCGGATGCTTGATGCGGCGGATTTCCACGCAGACCGCGTTGATGTCGATTTTCGAGACCTTGGCGTTGGCAGCGATGTCCGCTGCGGCGGCCTTGGGAATAATGCCCAGTTCGCCCTGCTCGATCGCCAGCGCCGCCTCGAAATCGAACCACTTCTGCACGCGGTTGTGGTCATTGAATATCGCGCGCAGCTCCTCAGTGCTCCACAGGTGCTGGATCAGTGCGTCGTCAAATACTCCGGATGCCATGAATGACTCCTCCAATGAATTGCACTTTTAGAGCACAAACAAAAAAACAGAAAACGTCAACCGCCGATGAACGCGGATTAACGCCGATAAAAATCAAAATGGCCAGCAAATTTTTCGCGGAATCAGTGTATTTTTTTCAAGTCAGTATCGTTGCCTACCTTCGAAACTTTCTGAGAGCCGGTTTAATCTGCGTTCATCGGCGTTTATCGGCGGTTAACTGCACCTGGTCCATCTGTCAGGCGATTCAGTCAAGCTGCCAGCGCGCGATTTTCCGGAACCTTCATGAAACATTCCATCGCGTGCCAGAACTTGTGGCGATTGATGCCCAGCGTCGCCGCATGCGCGAGCCCGGACACGAATACGAACTGCTTGTCCTTGCTCGGCAGCTTGCCGAAGAAATCAAGCAGATCCGGTTCAGCCGCGATGCCGTCGTACTCGCCGCGGATGATGCACACCGGGCAGCCGATTTTCTGCGGATCGATCACCGGCAGGTGCGCGCACATGTCGAGGTAAGTTCCGGTGGGCACCGAATCACCTAGCGGCAATTCGGCATCGGCCAGCGCGTCGGCGGCAATCATCTCGGAAGTGCCGGGCTTGTCGCGGGTGAACATGCTGTGGATGAAGGCGCGGTCGACCTTGCGCCGCGGGCTGGCACGGTATTCCTCGACCTTCTCCTTGCGTTTGGCCAGCGTCGGCGAGCCTTCGCCGGTGTAGACCAGCGCCGACACCATCAACCGTTTGACCCGCCTCGGATTCTGCTGCGCATAGAGCGCTGCACGCAACGCGCCCGACGAACCGCCGTACATGCAGACCTCACTCTGTCCGGTCTCGCGCTCGACGATCTGCATTGCAGCGGCAAGGTCCTGCGCGCCGGAGGAAATATTCGAATTGCTGTCGGTGCGATCGGAGCGGCCGTAACCTTCGTGGTCCATGGTCCACACGTCGTAACCGAGTCCGGCGAAATGGTCCATCAGCGAATAATCGCTGCGCCCCGGTACGCTCAGATCGAAACTCGAGCGACCGGAGGCCGAGGAGCCGTGCACCAGGAACAGTACCGGCGCACCCTTCGGCGCGTCTGCCACACGTTTGCGGTACACATACAGTTTGACCTTGCCTTTTTGCGCCTGGTATTCCTCGGCCTTGATTTGCGCCATGCCATGCTCCGTTGATTGAATTGAGCGCCGATTATCGCACCGCAGAAACGGCCGCCGCAGTGCAGTCCGAATGCTGGTCGCAGTGTACACTCGCAGCATCAAATGTCAGGGAGTAAACCATGAGCGCCGCACCCTCAAAAATCATCAGCCTGTCTGCGCTGGCCAGCCTGATCCCGGACGGCGCCGCGCTGGGCCTGGGCGGCGTATTCCTGCATCGTGGACCCTTCGCACTGGTGCGCGAACTGGTAAGGCAGGGCCGCAGGAATCTCGAAATCATCAAGCCCTCACCCGGCTATGACCTCGACCTGCTGTGCCGCGCCGGCGCAGTTGCCAAAGTGCGTGCCGGCATCGTCGCGATGGAAGGCAATTTCGGCCTCGCCCGTTGGTACCGCAAGGCGATCGAGCGTAAGGAAGCCCGTCTCGAGGAACATGCCTGAATGACCCTGGTCGCGGGGCTGCGTGCAGCCTCCTACGGGATCCCCTTCCAACCGGTAGCCGGCGTGCACGGCAGCGAACTGGCGCGCATCAACGGCTGGCAGATCCTGCGCGACCCCTACGGCTCGGGCAGCGAGGTCTACGTCATACCCGCGGTGCACCCCGACATCGCGGTGATCCATGCCGCGGAAATCGACGAACAGGGCAACGCCCGCGTCTACGGCTCGCCGTTCTGGGATCATCCGCTGACCCGTGCGGCAAAACGCGTGCTGGTCACTGCCGAAAAACTCGTGCCCACTGACCGCCTGCGTGAACAACCCGAACTGACCCTGGTGCCCGGATTCATGGTCGAAGCCGCGGCCGTCGTGCCACAGGGCGCGTGGCCGGGCTCGATGCATCCGTACTACGAAATCGACTACCCCGCAGTCGAACGCTATATGGAAGACCGCGACGGAGTGCTGGAACAACACCTCGCCGCCGCGCCGGAAACGGCGCCGCGCTGAAACCGTGACCGTCATCCGCAGTTTCGTACCCGTCGCCGACGCCACGGCGCGCGTACTGGTGCTTGGCAGCATGCCCGGCATCGAATCCCTGCGTGCGCGTCAGTATTACGCTCATCCGCGCAATGCTTTCTGGCGCATCATGGGCGACCTCATTGGCGCATCACCTGAACTGCCGTACACAACACGCACGCGCCAACTCAAATCCGCCGGCATCGCGCTGTGGGACGTGCTCGCCGCCTGCGAGCGCGAAGGCAGTCTCGACGCCGACATCGACACGGACTCGATCATCGCCAACGACCTGCAGTCCTTCCTCACCCGCCATCCGCGAATTACGCACGTGTTTTTCAATGGCGCCACAGCCGAACGCTGCTTCCGCATTCACGTTAAGCCCACGCTGGACACCGACGCGCTACACCTGCAGCGGCTGCCCTCGACCAGTCCGGCGCATGCCGCGCTGGATTACCGGCGCAAGCTGCAGGCCTGGCGCGCCATCCTTAAAACTATAAAAAATATCAATAAAAACAAATACTTATGAACGACGCCTTGCTGCTGTCAATGGCCAGCGCATTGTGTTTCGGACTGGGCATGGTCACTTCGCGCATCGGGCTGCGACAACTGGATGCGCGCGCGGGTGCAGCTATCAGCATTCCCTCGGCCACTCTGCTGTTCGTCGCCACCGCGCCTTTCACCATCGAGATGTCCACCTTCCACCTCGGCGCCGCATTGATATTCGCGGTCGTTGGCCTGTTTTATCCGGCATTGGTCACGCTGCTGACCTTCCGCTCAAACGAGGAACTCGGTCCGACGGTGACCAGCGCCATCTCCGGCACCGCACCGCTATTCGCGATGCTGGCAGCGGCTCTACTGCTCGGCGAACACATACCGCCGCAGGCAGCGATGGCCGCAATGGGCGTGGCCGCCGGCGTCGCGCTGCTGTCCTGGCAGCCCGGCTCGGCACGCGTACGATTTTCTGCACGCAGTCTGCTGTGGCCGGTGGCCGGCGCCATTGTCCGCGGCGTCGCCCAGGCCGGCGCCAAAGCGGGGCTCCTGCTATGGGGCAATCCCTTCGCCGCCAGTGTCATCGGCTACCTGGTGTCTTCCGTCGCGGTGACTGGCAGCGATCGCCTGCGCGGCAGCACGCGCGGCAAGGCTTCGCGCAGTGGCCTGCTCTGGTTCGTGCTGACCGGCCTCATCAACGGCAGCGCAATGCTGCTGATGTACGCCGCACTGGCCATCGCGCCGGTATCAACGGTGGCGCCGGTGATTGCCGCCTACCCGCTGGTCACTGCACTCGCCACCGCGCTGTTCCTGCGCGGCGAAATTCTCAATGCGCGCATCATTGCCGGCGCCGTCATCACGGTTGCAGCCATCGCCTGGCTGGCGAGCGGGCGCATGTCCTGACACGTCACCGATATACTACGGCCATGGACTGGACACCCTTCTCCTTCATCGTGACCCACCTTGCGCGGCAAATCCGCCCCGGAGAAATCACCTTCAGCGGCGTCAACTCGACGCTGCCGATGCTCGCCTGCCTGCTTGCCAAACGTGCCTTTGATTTTGATTTCACTTACATCAACGTTGCCGGCGGTGTCGAACCGCAGCCGGTCAATGTGCCGCTGTCGAGCAGCGACCCGGCAATCGTCCACGGCTCGCCGGCAATTTTCGCCAATCAGGATTTCTACGACCTCTGTGCGCGCGGTGGCCTCGACCTGGTCTACCTCGGCTGCGCGCAGATCGACGCCGAAGGCCGCACCAATGTATCGGCGATTGGCTCCTGGGAGAATCCGACAGTGCGATTGCCCGGCGGCGGCGGTGCGGCAGTGATGCTGCCGACCGCAAAACGCGTCGTCACCTGGCGCACGGACCACACGCCGCGCGCGCTGGTCGACAAACTCGACTTCATCACCGCCTCCGGCAACATGACGGCGCTGGTGACGCCAATGGCGGTGTTCCTGCGTGAAGCGCAGGCCGGGTCGCGCTTCCGGCTTGAGGTTTTTAATCCGCAAACCACGGTTGAGGACATCGTTGCCCGCACCGGATTCCACTTCAGCCATGAAGGCGCGGCACCGGCGATGCCGATGACCGCAGGCGAACAACAGGCACTCGAAATGCTCGACGCCGGCGGCCGTTTTTCAGCAGCCGTCAATGGCTGAAGTACCGCGGGGTGCGTGCTAGCATATGGCACTGAGATGCGGCCCCGGCCGCGACATTCACGGCCCCTCGTGGCCACGCAACCCATCGTAATCCTCATGCTTCCCCTGCAAGGCATCCGCGTCGTCGAGTTCTGCCAGGTGCTGGCCGGGCCTTTTGCCGGCTGCCTGCTCGCCGACATGGGCGCCGACGTGGTCAAGGTCGAAGCGCCCGAGGGCGACCTGATGCGGCAGTGGCCGCCGATCCTCGACGGCTACAGCCAGTACTTCGCCTCGGTCAACCGCAACAAGCGCTCGGTCGTACTCGATCTGAAAACCGCTGAAGGCCGCGCTGATGCGCGCCGTCTCGCGCGGTCAGCTGACATCCTGCTCGAGAATTTCCGCCCCGGCGTGATGGCGAAATTCGGCCTCGATTACGCGACGCTGGTGAAGGAGCATCCTGCCCTCGTCTATTGTTCGGTCTCCGCCTTCGGCCAGACAGGACCGCGCGCCGGCGACGGCGGTTTCGACATGACGGTGCAGGCGATGAGCGGCGTGATGAGCGTCACCGGCGAGCGCGACGGCCGCCCGGCGAAGTGCGGCATCCCGATTGCCGACTTCTCCGCCGGCCTCTATGCGGCATTCAGCGTCGCTGCCGCGCTGCACAAGGCACGCAGCACCGGTCAGGGTGATTACGTTGACGTATCGATGCTGGGAGCCATGCTCGGCATCGCCAACCTGCAGACCAGCGAGCTGTTCGGCACCGGGCGCGATCCGGTAAGACTGGGCTCCGCGCACCCGATGAATGCGCCCTATGCTGCCTTCTGCTGCCGCGACGGCTATTTCGCGCTGGCTGCCGGCACCAACAAGCTGTGGGAAGCCGCCTGCGAAGTGATCGGCAGGAACGATCTGCCGCAGGACGACCGCTTCACATCGCCCTCGCTGCGCGCTCAGCACCAGGACGTTCTGCGCGAGTTACTGGAAGTGGAATTCATCAAGTACGACGCCACTGACCTGCTGGCACGGATGAACGCGCGCGGCGTGCCCTGCGCACCGCTGTACAATTATTCGCAGGTGTTGGCTGACCCGCAGGTTGCACACATGGCGTGGGTGCAGGACCTGCAACTGCCCAACGGCGTCGCCAGCAAGACGGTGATTTCGCCGCAGCATGTTTCAGGGCAGCGCCTGGGCGTGCGCCGCGGACCGCCGGCGCTGGGTGCGCATACTGCAGAAGTGCTTTCCGAACTCAAGGACAGATCATGAAAAACACGGCACGGTTTCGCCATTTCATCGCCGAAATGACACGGCTCGTCGAACGCAGCGGCAATGATGAAAAAATCATGCATGAAGAAGGCGGTCGCCTGCTCGGCGACCTGATCCAACACGATGACTGGCTGCCCGACGAGTGCGCGCAGCCGCATCCGCAGTTCTATCAGCAATACCTGCTCCATTGCGACCCACTGGAACGCTTTTCGGTAGTCAGCTTCGTCTGGGGCCCCGGTCAGAAAACGCCGGTGCATAACCACACCGTCTGGGGGCTGGTGGGCATGATGCGCGGCGCCGAAAACGCGCGGCGTTTTTCGCACACGAGGCCCGGCCAAGCGATGGAAGTCGGAGAAACCGAGCGCCTGCTGCCGGGTGAGGTTGACCGTGTCTCGCCGACCGTAGGCGACATCCACGAGGTCTCCAACGCATTGGCTGACCGACCGTCAATCAGCATCCACGTTTACGGCGCCAACATCGGCGCCGTCAGCCGCCATGTCTTCGATCCGGCCACCGGCGTCGAAAAACCCTTCGTCTCCGGCTACTCGAGCCCGCAGCTGCCGAACTTCTGGGACCGCTCTGCGGAAGTGCGTGCGGGGGTTCAGAGCTGATAAAGTCAAAGGCAGCCACAGAGGTCACAGAGAGCACAGAGAAAAACCGAACCCCGAAAAAAAATGCCATCTGCCATGAATTCCTCTGTGTTCTCATTTTCTTCTCTGTGCCCTCTGTGGCCAGATTTTTAGAATCAAACCCATGAGCGACGAACTGCTGCGCAGCCACGATGGTCACGTCACCCGGCTGACACTGAACCGGCCGCAGAAAGCCAACGCGCTGTCGGCTTCGCTGGTCGAGGCGCTGCTCGACGCCGTGGAATACGCTGCCACTGACGGCACGCGGCTGCTGATACTTGATGGCGCAGGCCCGCATTTCTGCGCCGGCTTCGATTTCACCGATGTCCAGACACAGAGCGAAGGCGATCTCGCGCTGCGTTTCATCCGCATCGAGACGCTGCTGCAGGCGCTGTATCACGCGCCGCATGAAACGCTGGCCCTGGCCCACGGCCGTGTTTTCGGTGCCGGCGCCGACCTTGTTGCCTGTTGCGGTTTGCGCATCGCCGAACCGGGCACCAGCTTCCGCATGCCCGGACTGCGCTTCGGCGTGGTGCTGGGCACGCGCCGCCTGGTTCAGCGCATCGGCGCCGACCGCGCCCGTGACATCCTGTCCCACTCGCGCAGCTTTGATGCCGATACCGCGCTCGCCGACGGCTTCCTGACCCGCATCGCCGCGCGCGAGGTATGGCCGGCATTGATCGCGGACGCAAAAGCCGCTGCCGATACGCTGACCCCGGCGGCCGCGGCCGCCCTGCACCGGCGCACCGTCGAGGACAGTCGCGCTGAAGACATGGCCGAACTCTCACGCTCCGTCAGCACGCCGGGGCTCAGGGAACGCATACGCAGATACCGGGAATCCGGAAAATAAAGGAATCGAAAACACCATGAGCAACACACTGCCCGCCACCATGCAAGCCGTCGAAATCTCCGCACCCGGAGGCCCCGAAGTCCTGAAACCCGTCACCCGGCCGCTGCCGGTGCCGAAGCCGCACGAGGTATTGATCAAGGTGGCCGCTGCCGGCATCAACGGTCCCGACATCATGCAGCGCAAAGGCCTCTACCCGGCGCCCGCCGGTGCTTCTGACCTGCCGGGCCTTGAAGTGTCCGGCACCGTCGTCGCGCTGGGCGCCAACGCGAAGCGCTGGAAAGCCGGCGACCGCGTGTTGGCACTGACCAACGGCGGCGCTTATGCCGAATATGTGGCGGCGGATGCGGAGCATTGCCTCGGCGTACCGCAGGGCCTCGACATCGTCGATGCCGCGGGCCTGCCTGAAACCTATTTCACGGTTTGGAGCAATGTCTTCATCGGCGCCGGGCTCAAGGCCGGTGAAACTTTCCTCGTCCACGGCGGCGCCGGCGGAATCGGCACCACCTGCATCCAGCTCGGCAAGGCTTTCGGCGCCAAAGTCATCGCCACCGACAGCCCCGAAGCACGCTGCAACATCTGCCGCGACCTCGGCGCCGACCGCGTCGTCGACTACCGCGCGGAGGATTTCGTCGAAGTCGTGCGCAGCGAAGGCGGCGCCAATGTGATCCTCGACATCGTCGGCGGACCGAACATCGAGAAGAACTTCAAGGCGGCGAGCCACGACGCGCGCATTATTCAGCTCGCCTTCGGTGCCGGCTCCAAGGTGGACATCAACCTGATGCCGGTAATGCTGAAGCGACTGGTCTATACCGGTTCGACGCTGCGCACGCGCCCTGACGCCTTCAAGGCGCGCATCGCGCGCGAACTGGAGTCACAGGTGTGGCCGCTGATCGCTGCGGGGAAAATCCGCGTGGTCACCCACAGCACCCTGCCGCTGGCTGACGCAGCGAAGGCGCATGCGCTGATGGAGTCCAGCCAGCACACTGGAAAAATCCTGCTGAAGGTATCCTGAACCGGGGGCCTGCCGGGGCGGCAGGCAGAGTGCGCCTAAGCGGCTTCGAAGGAGCTGCTGTCCGGCATCCTGCGACGTAGCAGGGAAATGTCCCGTGCCTCAGCTACGGTCCGCGCGTAATCGATATTCCGGCGCGCAAAAGCGTAATACAGATTCTGCCCCTCGAAGTGCCGGTCGACGAAACGGTAGACGCCAGCGAGATCCTGCTCCAACCGCTTGCGGGCGCCGGAGAAAAACCCGGGGGTCTTGAAAATCAGGTCGGCCGAAGATTCAAACACCACTTTTTCCTCACCCTTCTCGTCGACCTGGCGGGCGATCCCGCCCAGCACGAACTCCGGATACAGGCGATCGTGGCATTTCTCGAGATAACAACGATCGGCCATCTGCGCGAGGATGTCGGCGCTGCCCAGCAGGTTGCCGACCATCCGGTACTGGGGATCGATATTGATGCTGTTCACCGGCACTTCGTAACCGGTGAAGTGCACGATCCCGGCCGCCGGACCGGCCAGTTCGCCCAGCCCCACTTCAGGCAGGTACCAGGACATGAACTCCGCGCCGCGACCGACATGGGTCCGTGTGTATTCGGCGCCATGCCGCTTTTCGACGTCATCAAGGCGCCTCAGGTAACCGATATCGTGAAACAGCGCGCTGACCGTACCCAGCTGGAACAGACGTTCGTTCATGATCAGCGGGCTGGTCGCACGCACGCAGCCGTCCATCAGCCGCGCCATCGCCAGCGTCACTTCCAGGATGTGCTGGATGTCGTGGTAATCGGTCTCGCAGGCGTGATAACCGGGGAATTCACCACGATAAAGACGACCAATGTCGGCAAAAACACGCAACAGCCCAGAGGGGAATTCACGGCGGTAAAGACGCTCGTAAATCTGCGCCACCTCAAAAGAGACCGGCAGCGGATCCGTCGTATCTACTTGATTGGTAACGTCGCGCGTGGCGTGGCGCCCGTCAAGCGCAAAGGAAAGTGAATCCGGCTGCATATGAGTCATTTTTGTTGTATGCGGTTATAGTAACTATAATGTCCCGGCACTAGCAATGCCGGGAATGCCTGCTGCTGTCGTCCCCCAAAGATGGCCGGAGGGTGCGGGACGCCGCGCCAACAGCCGGCCTTCGAAAAACTGTCCAATAAATCACGGTGTTAAGCCATGCACCCGCAAACCGTCTACGCCAAGACCTCTAAAGGCGTCCTCGATTTCAAGAACAAGACCGCCAAGCTTGACCGCAACACCGGAAACATTTTTCTTTCCGTTGACGGCAAGTCCACGGTTGCCGAACTGGTCGCCAAGAGCAAGCTCGAGGCCAAGGAGGTCGAGGCCATTCTCGAGGACCTGACCAAGTCCGGCTACGTCAAGGTATTTTCGTCTCCTGCTGCACCGCCGGCGGCGAAGCCGGCAGCAACCTCCGCCGTGCCCAGCCGTCCGGCTGCGGCACCGCCACCGCCTGCGGATGAAGGTGAAATGGACCTCGACTTCACTTCGCCCGAAGCCGTCGCCAAGATCAACGCGGAAACTGAACAGCGCAAGCAGAAGGAAGCAGAAGCCAAGGCCCGAGCCCAGGCTGCCGCGAAGGCGGCGATGGAAGCCAAGGCCCGACAGCAGGCTGAAGCACAGGCCCGTGCCGCAGCCGAGGCACGCCTGAAAACCGAAACAGAAGCCAAGACCAAGGCCGACATCGCCGCCAAAGCCGCGGTTGAAGCGCGCACCAAGGCAGAAGCCGAGAGCAAGGCCGCAGCCGACGCTGCCGCCAAGGCCGCAGCCGACGCCCGTCTCAAGCTGGCACAAGAAGCCTCTGCCAGGGCCGCTACGGAAGCCAAGGCACGCGCCGTGGCCGAGGCGCGCGCCAAGGCCGAAGCGCTGGCGAAAGCCTCGGCGGAAGCTCACGCCAAAGCCGAAGCCGAAGCACAGGAGAAAGCCGAGGCGGAAGCCAATGCGCACGCAGCTGCCGAGAGCAGGGCGCGCGAGGCGCTTGAGGCGCAGATGAAGGCGATGGCAGAAGCCCTCGCCCGCGCCCAGGATTCGGCGAAGCGCGAAGCAGAGGCACGGCAGCGGATGGAGGTGGAAATCAAGTCGCGCCTTGAGGCCGAGCGCAAAGCGCTGGAGGAAGCCGAAGCCCGCGCGCGCGCCGCCGAATCCGCCGTCGCGCAGGCGCGGCAGATGGCTGAGGAAGCCGCAAAAGCCAAGGCCGTGGCGGAAGCACGAGTCGCCAGTCAGGGACCGGACCCTGAAGCCCAGGCCAAGGCTGCGGCTGCAATGAAAGCACTCGAAGAAGCCAAGGCCAAGGCGCGCGTGGAGGCCGAAGCCCGGGTTGCCGCCGAAGTGCGCGCGAAGGCCGAGGCCGATGCCCGCCAGCGCGAGGAGGAACAGCGGCGTAAAGCCGAAGAGATCGCGCAGAAAGCCCGCGCCGAAGCGGACGCCAGGGCGAAGGCGGAACTGCGCCTGCTGCAGGAACAATCGCGCAAGACAGCCGCTGAAGCCGAAGCCCGCGCTGATGAAGAGCGGCGCGCGCGCGAGGAAATGGAATCGAAGGTGGCCGAGGAACGCCGCGCCCGCGAAGAAGCCGAAGCCAAGGTTGCCGCTGAACGTGGATTACGCGAGGAAGCCGTGCGCCAGGCGCAGGCTGATGCCGAGAAGAAGGCCCGCGCCGAAGTCGAGGCTGTCATCGAGACAGAGCGCCGCAAGCGCGAGGAAGCCGAGAAGAAGTCACAGGCCGAGATTGCTGCGCGCACCGTAGCCGAACGCAAGGCGCGCGAAGAAGCCGATCGCCAGCTGGAGATCGCGCAGAAGGCACGTGAGGACGCGGAGCGCCTCGCGCGCCAGGCCGCAGCCGGGGAAAGCGCCGAGATGAAGCGCGCGCGCGAGGACGCCGAACAGCGCGCAATGCTTGCCGAGGCGGCGATGGCCAAGGCCAAGGCGCAGATGGAAACGGAGCGCAAGGCGCGTGCAGATGCCGAGGAACGCGCAAAGACCGAAGCTGTCGCGCGCGTCGTGCGCGAGCAGGAACTTCGCGAAAACGCCGAAAAGAACGTCAAGTCGCGGGTCGAGGAAGAATTGCGCGCGCGCGCGCGCGCCGAGATCGAGGCGGATGCGCGCTACCGAGCAGAAGCGGAAGAACGCGCGAAGGCCGCCGCCGCCGACCGCAAACTGCGCATGGAGTCCGAGGCGCGTGATGCCGCCTCCTCCTTCCGGGCCGACCGGAAACCGCGTCGCATGGGCCTGATCGCCGCCGTCGGCCTCGTGCTGATCTTCGTCATCGGGCTGGCCGCCCTGCAACTGATGCCGCTGACCGCGCAGATACCCGCCGTACAGGACCTCGTTTCACAGCGACTGGGCCAGCCGGTACGCATCGCCAACATGCGCTACACGGTGTACCCCGAGCAGATGCTGCAGCTGGAACGCATCAGCATCGGCAACGCGCAGCAGATCAAGGCTGACACGGTGAACATCCCGATGATGCCCTGGAGCTTATTGCTTGGCGCGCGGGATTTCGACACCGTTACCGCAAACGCAGTCAGCATGGACGCGGCCGGCGCCCGGTTGCTGCCGGCGCTCGCCAGCGGTGTGGACGGTGCGGAACTGCAGCTGCGGCAGCTGCGCATGACCGGCGTCAAGGTCAGCGGAATGCCGCTTGAGGTGCCGCAGTTCGACGCAAGCATCACCTTCGGACGCAACGGCGCAATGCAAAGAATGCGCATGCAGGATGGCAAGCTCACGGTTGAACTGACACCGAAGGACAAGGGCCTGGCGCTGAACATCGAAGCCCGCGAATGGCTACTGCCGCTGGGGCCCGCGCTTCAGTTCAGCGACCTCTCGGCTTCAGCCCAGATCAGCGGCAATCAAGCCACCGTCAGCAGCATCGACGGGCGTGTCGGTGGCGGCCGCGTCAAGGGTGCGCTGAAGGCAGCATGGGAATCGGGCATTGCCGTCGAAGGCGAATTCAGTCTCGACAACGTGCGACTGCAGGAGTTGCTGGCGGCGTTCACCCGCGACTTCTCTGCCACCGGGTCAATCAATGCCAACGGCAGCTATGCGCTGCAGGGCAAAGACCTTAAAAGCCTGTTCGACGGCAGCGCAGCGGAACTTTCTTTCACCGTCAGCGCCGGCGAGTTGAACAACGTTGATCTGGTGCGCGCCATCCAATCGCCGACTGCCAGCGGCAACCGGGGCGGTAAAACCCGCTTCGACACAATCAGCGGCGCCCTCAGCGCCAATGGCGGCCGCTACGCCTACAAGCAAGTGCAACTGACCTCAGGCCCGCTGAATGCCAGCGGCGCGCTCAACATCGGCACCGACAGTGCACTGGCCGGCCGCGTCAATGCGGAACTCGGATCACGCGGTCTGGTGGTGGCGCGCGGCAACCTCGGCATCACCGGCGTCCTGCGCGACCCCGTGTTGCGCCCATAAGCCGCAGTTCGGCACCAAAAAAAACCGCGCCCGGCGCGGTTTTTTTAAGGCAGCAGCGGCCAGTTAACGATTGTTGCGCAGCGCGGCAATACGTTCATCCAGCGGCGGATGGGACATGAAAAACCGCGCCATGCCACCACCGCCCGAGATGCCGAAGGCCGCCATCTGCGCCGGCAGTGCCGACTGTTCGTGGTTCCCTTTCAGGCGCTCCAGCGCGGCGATCATCTTCTGGCGACCGGCCAGGTCGGCGCCACCGGCATCGGCGCGAAATTCACGCTGCCGGCTGAACCAGGCGACGACCATGCTCGCCAGGACGCCCAATACCAGCTGAGCGACGAGGGTCGCGATGAAGAAGCCGGGCCCCTGCCCGCGCTCGTTCTTCAGCAGCACGCGGTCGACGAAAAAGCCGATCACGCGCGAGAGGAAAATGACGAAGGTGTTGAGCACGCCCTGGATCAGGGTCAGCGTCACCATGTCGCCGTTGGCGACGTGGCTCACCTCGTGGCCGAGCACGGCTTCGGCCTCTTCCTGCGTCATGTTGTTGAGCAGTCCGGTGCTGACCGCAACCAGCGCATCATTGCGGTTCCAGCCGGTGGCAAAGGCATTGACGTCAGGTGCCTCGTAAATGCCGACTTCCGGCATGCCGATGCCGGCACGCTCAGCCTGGCGCTTGACGGTGTCGACCAGCCAACGCTCGGTCGAGTTCGCCGGCACCTCGATGACGTGCACACCCATCGATCTCTTGGCCATCCATTTCGAGATGAACAGCGAAATGAACGCACCCCCGAAACCGAATAGGGCGGCGAAGACCAGCAGGCCCGGGAGATTGAGCCCGGTCTCGTTTTCCAGAGCAGCATCGATCCCCAGCAACTGCATGGTCAGGCTGAGCACCGCGAGAATCGCGAAGTTGGTGGCAATCAGCAGAAATACACGTTTCATAGGTTCACAGGCTCCAGATGGATTTAGGCAACGATCCTTAGATGAGGCCGGACCGCGCAAGTTCAAGTCTCTTGAGGCACACAGTGAGTATCCGCAAGTATTTGTTTATTTTGGCTAATTTTCGCTCATCTCGGCGCCAGATGCTCGCGATGGATTGTACCCTCAATTCAAACTGGCGCACGCAACTGCAGCCAGAACGTCACGGGGCCGTCGTTGGTCAGCGTGACCTTCATGTCCGCGCCGAACTCACCCTGCGCCACCGGCGCATGCAGGGCACGCGCAGTGTCAACGACATGCTCGAACAGCCGCCTTCCCTCCTCCGGCGGCGCCGCTGTCGAGAAGCTCGGGCGCAAACCCTTGCGCGTATCCGCAGCCAGCGTGAACTGGGGCACCAGCAGCAGGCCACCGCCGACATCGCGCAGTGACAGATTCATCCTGCCCTGGGCATCGGCGAACACCCGATAATCCAGCAGGCGCTCAAGCAGCTTGTCCGCCTCCTTCCGGGTATCACCCGCCTCGACAGCCAGCAATACCAGCAGACCGCGGCTGATGGCGCCGACCACCCGCCCCTCAACCACAACTTCACCCGCGCTGACCCGCTGCAGCAGTGCAATCATGCCCGTCCTTTCATTACCAACGGACTCGACACATGTCGCTGTTGCCGCGTTCTGCGACCCAACCGGAATTGCTGGCGGTCATCGTAATAGCTCTCGTCTCCGTTTGCCACACACCAGCCCGGAATACCCAGCAGCGGCAGCGGCGCGAGTTCCCGCGTATCGAGAATGGCACCCGGATCGGCAAGATGGACAGCGACGCGGGCATCGGTCTCCCGCAGCTGCGCCGCCGGGGAAAGTCGGAAAAAATCCGGCTCGACAGTGAACAACAGGCTGTGCCCCGTCATGCCCTTATACGGTGACAGCGCCTTTTCACACAGCGCATGTCCGAACGGCAGGCACAGCATGCCGTCGATGACTCGAGCGCGGTGCGTCCAGAACAGCTCCTTCCAGCCAAAACCGCGGATCATTTCCAGCAGATGCCCGTCCGCCGACAACACGATCAGCCCGCTCTCGTCGAACAGCGTCAGCGCATCGCGCACAGGGCCACGCCCCAGTGACACCGCAGGCGCTGCATGATGCCGCGCATTGAGCGCCGCTTTCGCTCGCGGAAAGCTCAGCCACACCAGAACATTGAACAAGTCATGCCAGTTGCGTTCGCGAAATTCGAGTTCGCCACGGCAAAACAGGCGCTGCTCGTAGGACAGCCCGTCCACCATGGAGGCGACCAATCTCAGCGGCAGGCCTGAAGTCGTCCGTATCCCGGCGGCATCCAGCGCGCGCTGCATCGTGGCGCGGGACGGCCAGTCCGGGCCATGGGCTGCAGCGGCCACTTCGCGCAGCGGCCACAGCAGCGGAAAACCTTCGGCAAAGCCGTCACGCCATGCATCCATGGCTCCAAGTGTACGATGGCTGCCGTCATTTGCCGCCGACTTTGCAGTACACTCGCAGACTTTCTTTCCGGCCCGGCGGGAACACAGCCTCTCCGTGCCGGTCAATCCAGCGATATCGAAGCAGCAAACATAAGGCTTTGACATGCTGGATTTGACATACTTGCCAGCCATCGCCGGTGCCCCGAGCCTGTTCAATCACTGAAGCCACCATGACCGACAACATTGCCTACACCACCACCACCAAGGGAAAGGCCGAAATCGCGGCCAAGCCTGGCGCACTGAAACCGGGAACCAAGGGCCTGCTTGCAGCCGTCGGCCGGCGCGCGTCAGTCACCGAGTTGCGGGCACGCTTCCCGCGTGCCGGCGACATCGGCGGCGCGCTGGCGCTGCTGGTCAAGGATGGTTATCTCGAACTGCTGCCTGAGAAGGCGTCAGTGCCACCGCCCACCGTCCGCGAACTGGAAAATTTCCTTAGCGAGCGCCCAAAGGAACCGACGCTGGAACAGTTGCGGCAAGCCGAATCCACCATCTCCGGCGCCCGCCGGCTCAAGGCCGGTTACCAGATCAGCATCCTCAATCGTCCCGGCAAACCCGTAGCACCACGCGGTGACGACAAGCATGTCGTGCTGGTCATCGACAGCCACGAGGCCGAAGCGCTGGTAGCCGCCCGCGCCCTGATGCAGAACGGTTTCGACGTGCGCGGCGCCGGCACGCGCAGCGAGATCGCCGCGGCGCTGGGCAGGACGCCGCTGCCCGACCTGATCATCATGGATGTCGACCTGCGTGATACCGTCGGCCTCGACGTCCTCGGAAAAATCCGCGAGCATGCGGAATTCAAGGACACGCCGATCCTCGTCGTCACCGCACGTGCCGAGCGCGACGACATCGTTGCCGCGCTGGCCTACGGCGCATCCGGCTACCTCAACAAGCCGATCGCGCCGAAAGCCCTGGTCCGCAACACTCGCGACGCGCTGGGCCTCGACTGAGCCGTACGCTCATGCTTACAGCAGCCGGTTGATCTGCGGCAACGCGAGTTCCGTCGCAGCGCGACCCTCGGCGATGGACTCCGCCGCGCGGTGGTATTCCATGATACCGATGTCCTCGAGCAACGGCGCGACCAACACATCGGCGGGTTCTCCGGCGAGGCGGCTGCGGGTGATGCGCACCTGCATGATGTTGATGCTCTCGGCAACCACTTCGATCATGTTGAGTGATTTCTCACGGCGTGCAGCACTGGCGCGGCGGGCCATGCGTCCGCCGCCGAGGTCGACGCCGATTACCAGGTCGGCGCCCATTGCGCGACACAGCGATACCGGCACCGGATTCACCAGCGCGCCGTCCACCAGCAGGCGACCGTCGAGTTCGCAGGGCGTGAACAGCCCGGGCAGCGCAATCGAGGCGCGCACGGCATCGACTGCCCGCCCCTCGCGCAGCCAGATTTCTCGGCCGCTGCGCAGGTCGGTGGCGACCGCGCCGAAGGGTAACTTCAGTTGCTCGATCGAACGATCGAGTAGATGATCTTCGAGATAGGAAATCAGCTTCGCGCCTTTCAGGAAACCACCATCGAAGCTGATATCAAAAAAGCCGAGCACCTTGTGCCAGTTCAGACCCAGCACCCACTCCTCCAGTGCATCGAGTTGCCCCGCTGCATGAACCGCGCCAACCAGCGCGCCGATCGAGGAGCCGCAAACGATCTGCGGCCGGATGCCGGCCTCGTCGAGCGCACGCAGCACACCGATATGCGCCCAGCCGCGTGCCGATCCGGCGCCGAGGGCGATACCGATCTTGAGTTCGCTTTTCATTAATTTATAAATAAATCAGACACTTACAATTATCTCAAGGCAGCATCTCGGAGAAACTCCGCCACCGCCGCCACCTGCTCCGGCTTGCCAAACACAAAAGCGTCATTGTGTCCGCCGCGCAATTCCAGCAATTGGCCGCGCGCACCCGCAGCCGCCCGCAGGCGCTGCCCGTGCGCGAAGGGCACAATCTCGTCATCCCTGCTGTGCACGACCAGTACCGGCCCACGGTAGTCCGTCACACCCTGCAATGTATCGTAACGAAAACGGCTGAGCAGCCGCACCGGCAGCCAGGGATACAGTTCGCCGCCGAGATCATTGACCGAAGTGAAGGTCGACAACAGCAGCAGCGCCCGCGGCTGCACGCGTGCCGCGAGTTCCGCCGCCACCGCGCCCCCCAACGATTCGCCCACCAGCACGATGTCGCCGGCAGCGAAACCGCGCTCGTTGAGCCAGCGCCAGGCCGTGCGCGCATCGGCATAAGTTCCCTCTTCAGAGGGCGATCCGCTGCTCTGGCCGTAGCCGCGGTAATCGATGAGCAGCACGCCGTAACCCATCGCCGCGAAATGCGGCAGGTACATGATGCGGTCAGCGACGCTGCCGGCGTTGCCATGAAGCAGCAGCACCGCGCCGCGCACCTTTTCCGCAGGCGCCGGCACCCACCACGCCGCCAGCGTCTCGCCGTCTTCGGTCTGCAGGCGTAAATCCTCGAAGCGCAGTCCCACCGCAGCCGGCGTCGCAGGATTGTCGCGGCCGACCTGCGGGAAATACACCATCCGATCCTGCGTCAGCCAGACCCAGGCGACAACGATGACCCAGGCCGAGAAGCCGATGATGAAGATGCGCAGCAGGGAATTCAGCGCAGCCATTGCAGCGGCGGCTCGTCGAGCGCCGCGGCCTGTTCGCGCAGCGCAAGGATGTGGTCCTGCCAGTAATGCTGGGTATTGAAAAACGGGAAACTCGCCGGGAAGGCCGGATCATCCCAGCGCCGCGCCAGCCAGCCGGCGTAATGCACGATGCGCAGCGTGCGCAGTGTTTCAATCAGCATCAACTCTGCCGCATCGAATTCGCGGAACTCGGAATAGCCTTCAAGCACGGACAGCAACTGCGCCTGCTGCGACTTGCGGTCTCCCGACAGGCACATCCACAAATCCTGCACCGCCGGCCCCATGCGCGCATCATCAAGGTCGACAAAATGCGGGCCCTCGTCAGTCCACAGCACATTGCCGGAATGGCAGTCACCGTGCAGCCGGATCTGGCGCAGCGCACCGGCATCTGCCCAGCGCCGCTCGATACGTTCGACCACATCCTCGGCGACGCTGGCATAAGTGTCATACAGATCATCCGGCACAAAATCGCTGTCGAGCACAAACTGCACCGGCTCGTAAGCAAAGGATTCAATATCCAGAGTCGGGCGATGCTCAAAAGATCTCGTTTGCCCCACCGCATGGATACGCGCGATGAAACGCCCCATCCACTGCAGCGTGTCCGGGTCGTCCAGTTCCGGCGTGCGGCCGCCGCGACGTGGTGTCAATGCGAACTGAAAACCGCCATGCTCGTGCAGCGTACGGCCGTTGAACACCAGCGGCGCCACCACCGGCAACTCGCGCGCAGCCAACTCCGCGGCGAAATCGTGCTCTTCCTGGATTGCCTCCGAACTCCAACGCTGCGGCCGGTAGAACTTGGCAACCACCGACACGCCATCGTCCAGCCAAACTTGATAGACGCGGTTTTCGTAACTGTTGAGAGCCTGGAGCCGGCCATCACAGCGCAAATCGCAGCAGGATTCGATAGCGTCGAGGATGACTTCGGGATTCAGTGCGGCATAGGGTTTCATGGCGCGCACTGTAACAGCTTCAGAATTATCGACTAAAAAGACTTGATTTTAGGTTGTGAGTCGCGTCGACATACATCCTACATACCCAAAGGGTTAACAACATTCTTCAGAGAAAATTTTCAAGAAGCATTAAAAACCAAGCAGTGGTCTTCGTAGCATTGTGAAAAGCGTTCCAAAGACCAAAAAGGTTGCAACACCGGTTAGCAACCAATTAAAAATTTTGCCCGCACGCTCGGCTGATTTCGAATCAAAACCCGTATAAGGAAACCACGCCCCTAAAAGAAAAAGATAAATCCATACGAAAATGAAACCCCCAGTCACAAACAATTGAGACGGATCAGTGGGACCAATGCGAAACATCTGAACTCCCAAGATCACTCCGCCCCCGAAGATCAACCCCGAGATTGCTGCATTTGGATGAAAAATCCAGTGCCAAGTGTTTTGCGGCTCGATTGTCCGGAGAATCCCGTCTCGTAAACCGAGAACAAGTTCCCGCGCATTAGGCGCAGAGGCAGAAATTGCCAAGCTAGTGAAAAGTCGATTTTTTGTGAAATTTAGACGGATTTTTAATCTCTTCCCATCGCCGATATATGGGCGCTCAAATTCAATCTCGATTCGGCTAGTGCTATCAGAAAAACGTGACGATTCAAATTGGCTAATAGAACTTAGACGTTCGGATCCAAGACTATCCTCAATCTTTATTTCGATACACGAAAGCGCCTTATCTTCGTCAACCATACCAACTTCAACAACTTTTTTTAATAAATACCTCTCAAGCGCTCCCAAGAAATCCTTGGTTACCCGAATCGACGGAAGTCGATTTTCGAAATTGAATGCAGGATATGACATAAGGAAGAGCTCTTAGTGATCCGCGTTCAAGCAGTTATTTTTCATAACCAAAGGTACCGGAATCGATTCAAACCGGCGCCAACTCTGAAACAGCTTTCAACCGATTGCCAATCGCCCGCTCCGCAAGCTTGAGATCGTAGGTCGACTGCAGATTGAGCCAGTACTGCGGCGACTGCGCAAAAGCGCGCCCGAACAGCAGCGCCATCTCGGCGGTCACCGGCCTGCCGCCTTTGACAATGTGCGAGATGCGCATCGGCGAAACCCCCAGCATGCGTGCGAATTCGGCCTGTGAAATTTCACGCTCCTCCAGAACTTCCCGAAGAAATTCGCCTGGATGAATTGCAGGTAGTCCGTTCTTGACCATAAAAGCTCCAATCAATGGTAATCAACGATTTCGACATCGAATGCATCACCGTTCGAAAACCGGAAACAGATTCGCCACTGCTCGTTGATCCGGATACTCCATTGCCCCTTGCGGTCACCCTTGAGAGGTTCCAGCCTGTTTGACGGCGGAGAACGCAGATCGTCGATGCGCGTCGCCGCATGTAGCTGCGTCAGACGCATGATCGCGCGGTTGCGAATTTCGGAAGGCAAGCGCCGGGAACGGCCACTCGCAAAGAATCGTTCAGTCTCGGAATCCGCAAAGGACTGGATCATTCAGCCGATCATAAACATCTTGTTTATAGCCGTCAATCCGCAGCGGCACTTGATATCACCTGTATTTTTTAAAATACAATAAAAACAACTACTTAGTGATACCCAGCCGAACTCAAAGCCTGGCCTTCCTGCCCCCCCATGCCATCATCCGCCCCGCGACAAACACCGACACATCCCCCAGCCGATGCAGAGCATGTCCTCTAGGGGAACTGCTTATCCCGCCTGCGGCATGACTTCCGAATCCCGCTCTTTTCGGTCCAGCACTGTACACGCGATCAGATCACCGGCGACGTTCACTGTGGTGCGGCACATGTCGAGGATACGATCCACACCGATGATCAACGCAATTCCGCTTGCCGGGATGCCGATGCTGCCGAGAATCATCGAGAGAATAACAATCCCGACTCCGGGTGTGCCCGGCGAGCCTATCGACGCGCCGACCGCGAGCACCACGATCAACAGGAGTTGGCCGAGTCCGACATTCACACCAAAAACCTGCGCCAGAAACAGCGTCGCGACGACCTGGTAGAGAGCCGTGCCTGCCATATTGATCGTGACGCCAAGCGGGATCACAAACTGCGCCAGGCTCGGGCTGATGCCCAGCTTGTCTTCGGCAGTACGCAGCGACACCGGCATCACGGCGGCAGAACTGGATGTCGAAAACGCCAGCAGCAACACTTCCGACGAGGCGCGCAAAAAAACCAGCGGGGATTCGCGACGCTTCAAGGCATAAATAACCAGATACATGACACCCACAATTGCCAGTCCCAGCAACACAGTCAGTACATAGACGCCCATGCCGAGCAATGCATCAAGTCCCAGCCGCGTGGTAATTTGTGCAAGCAGCCCGAATACAGCCAGTGGCACGAGGAACATGGCCCAGTGCACCACGACCATCGCTACTTCCTGCACCGCACGCAGAAGCTCGAGCAACGGTCGGGCTTTGTCCTTTGACAAAGTCATCAGCGCAATTCCCAGCAGCGCGGCAAACAACACGACCTGCATCATGTTTTGCTCAACTCCTGCTCGCAGCAGGTTACTCGGAACCAGATCGACAATACGTTCCGGCAAATCCCCCAGCTTCAGCTCGCGAACCTCGCCAACCGTATCGGCAGGTGCCGATTCCGAAACACTGGCGATCAGCTCACGGTCGACATAATCACCGGGGCGGATCAACAAGGTCACGGCAACGCCGATCACAACTGCGGCGACCGTCGTCAAAAGGAAGAACACCACAACGCGCATGCCGGTGTCGCGCAACTGCGTAACACTGCCCCCTGCCGCCATCCCCAGAACAATGGAGGCCACCACCAGAGGTATCACGATCATCTGGACCAGCGCCAGGAACACATGTCCGGGCAATGCCATCCAGTTCGTAATGGTGTGCGCGGTGGCGGGCTCCAGCCACCCGGTGCCCGGCCCCATCGCAATGCCGGTCGCAATACCCAGGAACATGGCAATCAGCACCTGCAACCACAGCCGGGCACGCACGAACCCCGTCAGTTGGGCATGCAATTCACCCAGGCTGCGTAATGGCAGGCGTTCGTTGGAGGGTGCGGTCAAGGTCCGCACCCGGGATCAAGGAAACTCAATGCCGCGCCGGCTCCCGCCCCAGCGCCTCCAGCATCCGCCCCGCCACAAATACCGACCCGCCCGGCAGCCGGTCCGGCAGCACCTTCTGCAACACGGTCACTGCGGGCACGCGGCACTCCGCCAGCGTGTTTTGAAACAACTGTGTCACCTCTGCCACTTCATCCTGCGGCTGCAGCGGCCAGGCGAAACCTTCGAACAGCGAATCGTCGAATGGCGTGCTGAGGCTCAGCCGCAGCTCGCCGGCGCCGCTGTCCAGTTTGTGCGCCGAGAGCACGGCTTCGGGATCGCCGACGGCCATGCGGAAACGGCGCAGTGTGTTGCCGAGGAACAGACTCAGCGCGGCTTCAAGCTGGGCGCGGCGTCCGGCATGGGCAGCGAGCAGCAGCGGCTGTGGCGGACGCGGCATCGGCAGGATTTCGACGCCGGGCTGGGCGAGTTGGCGCGCAAGTTCTTTGGTCATTGCCATGCCCCATGTACCGATATTGGAAGCCGATTCGAGAAATGTTGGCAGGTGCTGTGGCGTAATGCCTGCACCGGTGATGAACCGCAAATGCACCTGCTCGCGGCCGGGCGCTATCTCGACAGGCTCCGGCATCAGCGTATCCAGTGGCGCACGCTGCGAAGGATCAGCCGCTGCGCGCCATAGCGCCGAGGGCGATAGTGCATCCAGCACTTCGGCACTGACCAGTGCGTTGCCGAGGCCAAAGTTGCGGGTAACGCCTACGGCACCGTGCTGCTCGAGCAGGCCGCGCAGCACATGCACTTCGGGCAGCACGCCAGGCACGGCGCTGCGGCTGCGCGCGCCGGCGACGATCACCAGTGGAATCGCAAAAAAACGCAGGCCGATGCCCTCTCCCTGTGAATCGAGCGCGGCGGCAAGCGCGCGCGCGACGCGCCGTGCACGGGCCGGCGGCTGGGCATGGAGTGCTGCACGGATGCCGGCATCTTCGCCGGCGGCCAGTGCCGCGTTCAGCGCCACCTGCAACGCGGCATCATCGGCCCGATCCGCTGCAGCGAACAGCGAATGACCAGCATCTGCTGGGCTTTCCCGCGGGTCAGACAGAACTGCAAAAGCGTTCAATCGACTCTCGCCCCCGAGGCCCTGACGGCCTTGCCCCACTTGTCGATCTCGGCCTTGATGAAGGCGGTGAATTGCTCCGGGGTATCACCGACAAACTCGGCGCCTTCAGCGATCATGCGATCGCGCAGATCCGGCGCCTGCAAGGCCTTGGTCGATTCAGCATGCAGCTTCATGATGATGTCGCGCGGCGTACCGGCAGGCACCGCCATGCCGAACCAGGAACCGGTCTCGAAACCCTTCAAGCCCTGCTCGTTGAGAGTGGCAATATCCTTCGCTGCATCGACGCGCTTGAGGCTGGTCACCCCCAGCGCGCGCAGGCGTCCGCTGCGCGCATGCGGCAGTGTCGACACCATCGCGCCAAAATAGACCTCAATGTGCCCCGCGATAATGTCAGCAATCGCCGGAGTTGCGCCCTTGTAGGGCACGTGGACCATTTTCACGCCCGCCATCGACTTGAATATCTCGCCGGCAAGGTGGTGCGGGCTGCCGATGCCGGTAGAGCCGTGGCGCAGCGAATCCGGATTTGCCTTGGCAATCGCAATCAGTTCTTTCGCATTCCTCGCCGGCAGCGAGGGATGCACGACGACAATGCCCGGTACCTTGGCAAAGTTGGTGATATAGGCGAAGTCCTTCAGCATGTCGTAACCGAGTTTCGGATAGAGCGTCGGGTTGATCGCGTTGGCCACCGTCGGCATGAACAGCGTGTAACCGTCGGCCGGCGCCTTCGCGCCAAGCTCGGTGCCGATATTGGTTCCGGCGCCGGGACGGTTATCAATGATCACCTGCTGGCCAAAGGCCGCGGAAATTTTCTGGCCCACTGCGCGCGCCAGCATGTCCGATGTTCCGCCGGGGGTGTAACCAACAATGTAGCGAATGGTACGGTTGGGATAATTCGCTGCACTCTGGGCCTGCACTGCACCGGCAGCCGTCAGCAGTGCAGTTGCCGGCAGCAGGTATTTATATAACTTATTGATTTTTAACATATTTTCCCCTCCGGTTAAGAGCAGACAAAGCCGCCGCCGCGAGTGCCCTGCGACACCCGACGACG
Organism: Burkholderiales bacterium; assembly: GCA_030684405.1. Lineage (GTDB taxonomy): Bacteria > Pseudomonadota > Gammaproteobacteria > Burkholderiales > SG8-41. The sequence goes on from JAUXYA010000011.1 coordinate 281,580, forward strand.
ACGGCACGCCGTTTTCGACCCCTGCGTTTCGGGTCACGCCATCATGGCGCCACTCCATCATCGCTGTGGCGTCATCACTTTTTCGTTGCTGCTTTTACGTCACCGCTTTTCGTCACTCCACCTTCGCGCCTGAATCCTTGACCACTTTCGCCCATTTCGCGAAGTCGGCTTTGACCACGCGCGTGAATGCCTCGGCGCTGCCGCCTACGGCATCGGCGCCTTGTGCATTGAGCCGTTTCACCAACTCCGGATTCTTCAGCGCGGTGTTCAAATCAGCGTTGACGCGCTTCACGATATCCATCGGCGTGCCCGCCGGCGCGAAGATGCCAAACCAGTTGACCACTTCATAACCAGGCACGGTTTCCGCAATCGCCGGCAGTTCCGGAAAAGCCGCCGAGCGTTTGGGCCCGGTCACCGCGAGGCCGCGCAACTTGCCGGAACGCACCTGCGGAGTCAACGGCACCGCACTGGCAATGGTCACGCCGATCTGGCCGCCCAGCATGTCGGTAATCAGCGGCCCCGTCCCCTTGTACGGAATGTGCTCCATGCGAATGGCAGCCATGCTCTTGAACAGTTCCACTGCAAGATGGCTCGAGGAGCCGCTGCCGGCAGAGCCGTAGTTGATCTTGCCCGGATTGGCCTTCGCGTAATCGATCAGTTCCTTGACATTTTTCGCCGGCAGCGAAGGGCCTGCGGCAAGCATCAGCGGCACTGCAACGAACTGCACCACCGGTGTGAAATCGCGGATGGCGTCGTACGAAACCTTCTTGTAGAGATGCGGATTGATCACATGCGGAATCGAGGAAAACAGCAGCGTGTAGCCGTCGGAATTGGCCTTGGCCGCAATCTCGGTCGCGATCAGCCCGCCAGCGCCGCCACGATTGTCGACCACCACCTGCTGGCCGATGCGCTCGGAAAGCTGCTGCGCAGCGATGCGGCCGAGGATATCGGCCGCGCCGCCTGGCGGAAAGCCCACCACCAGGCGTACCGGGCGCTCGGGATAGGCGGCTGCGGCCGGGAATGCGATGGTGGCGGCTGCTGCTGCGGTAACGGCTGCAATGGCCTGTCGAATGTGAATGTTCATTTCAGCTCCTCGTATTGTTGTCGGATTCATGCACTGCAGGCACAGGTGTTAGCAGCAATCGTGCCAATACCTTGCCCTGGCATCACCAGCCCAGCACATAGGCCGGGCGCCGCGGATCGGCGCCGCCGTGCAGCACACCCTGAGCGTGGTCGCTGACGATGGTGCACACCGACCCGGCGAGCCAGGTCATGTCGTCCCACCAGTAAACCTTGTGCCCCAGCGTCGCCAGCGCCTCGCCGGTCGACTTGTCGATGCGCGACTCCAGGTACAAGCGGCCCGGGAAGTATGGATGCGGCTCGAAGGAACCGGGATAGCTGTAGTTGGCGAAGCGCGGCGCTTCCACCGCATCCTGCACCGACATGCCGAAGACGTTGATGTTGAGGAAGACCTGGATCATCGCCTGGATCTGCACGTCGCCGCCCGGCGTGCCGAAGGGCATATAGGCCTTGCCGTTCTTCAGTGCCAGTGCGGGATTCGGTGTCAGCCGCGGCCGTTTGCCCGGCGCCACCGAAGACGGGTGCGAGGGATCGGCCCAGGACTGGGTGCCGCGGCCCGAGCAGATAATGCCCACGCCAGGCACGAGCGGCGTCTTGTCGGAGCCATCGGAAGGTGTCGCCGAGAAGGCGTTGCCGTGGTGGTCGATGACACAGACGTAGGAAGTATCGCCAGGACCCGGAGCTTCGTCGGCCTGCGGCACCGGCATGCAGATGTTCTCCAACGCAGACAGTGTTTTCGGATCCCCCGCAGGCGGCATTTCCGGCCAGGCCTTGTCGTCTCGGATCAGTGTGCGCCGCCATTGAGCGTAGCGCTCCGAGAGCAGGCCGGTAAGCGGCACCTTGACGAATTTCGGATCGCCAAAGTGCTGGTGGCGGTCGGCAAAAGCAAGCTTCAGCGCTTCAGTAACGACATGGATATATTGCGGAGTGTTGTGGCCCAGCGCCTTCAGGTCGTAACCCTTGAGGATGTTCAGCGCCATCGGCAGCGCCGGGCCCTGCGACCAGGCGCCGCAGGCATGCACATCAATGTTGCCGAACTTCGATTTTACGGTCGGCTCGAAGTTGACCTTGAAGTTTGCAAAATCGTCATAACGCATCAGGCCGCCCTGTCCGGTGATCCATTGGGTCACCGTCTTCGCGATGTCACCCTTGTAGAAGGCGTCGCGCGCGGCTTGCAGGCCGGCCTTGCGGCCCTTGCGTTTCGCCGCGCGGCGCTCTTCGTCGGCCATGTATTTCAGTGTACGCCCGAGGTCGGCCTGCACGAAAACCTTGCCCGGCACCGGTGGCTTGCCACCCGGCATGAACACTTTTTTGCTTGAGGGCCAGCGGCCGTAATACTCGGTGTTGGCGCCAATGAAGTCCGCCATCAGCGGATACATCGGGAAACCTTCGCTGGCGAAGCGGATTGCCGCCGAGGCAACCTCACCGAAACTCATGGTTCCGAATTTTGACAGTGCGGTGATCCATGCGTCCGGCGCCGCGGGCACCACGCAACGTTCAACGCCAGGCGGGATCTTGCCGCCGTATTTCTTCATGAAGTAATCCGGCGTCACCGCGGCCGGCCACACGCCGAGGCCGTCGATCGAATGCACCTTGCGGTCCTTCGCGGTGTAGATGATCTGCGGTGCGACGCCGCCGATGTTGACCTTCTCGGTCTGCAGCACACCGATGGCGAGCCCGGCGGCAACACCGGCATCAATCGCGTTGCCGCCGGCTTCGAGAATTTCAAAAGCCGCGTGTGCGGCGAGGTAATGCCCCGCCGCGACGACATGGCGTGTCCCCATGATGGTCATGCGTTTCATCGTCATTGCTCAGTCTCCATTGCTGCCGCAAAGTGCCCGCGGTCGAAGTGTCCGCGGCGAAGTGCCCACGGTATTCCCTGATTCTACCCCGCAGCGCCTGCCGGGACTGCGGCGTCATCACGAATTGGACGCAGGACAACAATGGCACGATGCGCGCACGCTTCAGGCTTGATAAACTCCACAATCAAACCAACTGTGGGCGACGCGACGCGCACACCACTTAATCACGAGGAGAACTGGATGACATTGAACCGATTCTGGATCGCTGCCGCGGCCGGCCTGCTGGCTGCCACCGCCCCGGCGTCCGCACAGAACTATCCCGCGAAGACCATACGGATGGTCATCCCCTTCGCCGCCGGCGGCAACACCGACATCATCGGCCGCATCTTCGCGCCGAAAATGGCAGAGATCATCGGCCAGCAGATCATCATCGACAACCGCGGTGGTGCTGGTGGCTCGATCGGCACCGAGGTAGTCTCGCGAGCAGCGCCCGACGGCTACACGCTGCTGATGGCCTCAGCCGGCCATACCATCAACCCGGCCATGGTCAAGAAGCTGCCCTATGACTCGGTCAAGGATTTCACCCCCATCGGTATCGTCGCCGACGTACCCACTGCCCTGGTGATCCATCCGTCACTGCCGCCGAAGAACATGAAGGAATTCATCGCGCTGGCCAAGGCCCGCCCGATGGATATCTTCTACTCCACTGCGGGCCAGGGCACCGTCGGTCACCTCGCTGCAGAACTGCTGATCTCCACCGCCGGCATCAAGATCACCGCAGTGCACTACAAGGGCAGCGGCCCGTCAATGATCGACCTCGTCGGCGGCCATGTGCAGATGCAATTCCCGAGCATGCCTGCCGCGGTGCCCTACGTGGCCCAAGGCCGCCTGCGCATGATCGCCCAGACCGGCGAGAAACGTTCGCCGGCGGCGCCGACCGTGCCCACCATGATCGAACAGGGCCTGAAGGACTTCGTTGTGTCCAGCGGATTCTCGATGTTCGGTCCTGCCAATTTGCCCAAGCCCATCGTTGACCGCGTGAATTCGGCGCTGGTGCAGGCGTTGAAGGATCCCAAGGTCAACAAGACCCTGCTTGACCAGGGCGCAGAGCCCAACGGCAGCACGCCGGAAGCGCACGACAAGTTCAACCGCACCGAAATCCAGAAATGGATCAAGATCGCACGCGCAGCCGGCATCCAGCCGAACTGAGCGGTTGGTCAGTGCGTTAAAATACGGGGCCGCGCGCCCCGTATTTTTTTGTCCGCGATTTCCGCAGTCCCGTTTTTCATCCAGAGACATCTCATGACCCCACTCGACTTCCAGTTCCCCTACACCTCCCAGCGCATGCCCGTCCTTGCGCGCAATGCCGTCGCCACCTCGCAACCCCTGGCCGCCCAGGCCGGGCTGCGCATGCTGCTCAAAGGCGGCAACGCGGTCGACGCCATCCTCGCCACCGCAATCTCGCTGACCGTGCTCGAACCCACCAGCAATGGCATCGGCAGCGATGCGTTCTGCATCCTGTGGGACGGCAAGAAGCTGCACGGCCTGAATGCATCCGGCCGCTCCCCGGCGGCATGGACGCCGGAACGTTTCAAGGGCGCGCAGGCGATGCCGCAGCGCGGCTGGGATTCGGTGACGGTGCCGGGCTGCGTTTCAGCCTGGGTTGAGATGTCCGCAAAGTTCGGCAAGCTGCCTTTTGCCGACCTGTTTGAGCCGGCGATCCAGTACGCCACTGAAGGCTACATGGTGACGCCCACCATCGCCCGACTGTGGGCCAATCAGGCGCCGGAACTGAAAAACCAGCCCGGATATGCCGAGGCCTTCATGCCGCGCGGCCGCGCACCGCTGCCCGGCGAGAAGTTTTCCTTCCCGGCACAAGCCAAGACGCTGGCACGCATCGCCGAGACCAAGGGTGAAGCCTTCTACAAGGGTGACCTCGCCGAGAAGATTGTCGCCTGGGCCAAGCAGCACGACGGCGCGATGACGCTGGATGACCTCGCTGCCCACAGGAACGACTGGGTGGAACCTATCGGTATCGATTACCGCGGCTACATGCTGCACGAAATCCCCCCCAACGGCCAGGGCATCGCCGCGTTGATTGCGCTGGGCATCCTCGAGAACTTTGACGTCGCTAAGCTGCCAGTCGATTCGCCCGACAGCATGCACCTGCAGATCGAGGCGATGAAGCTTGCCTTCGCCGACATCAACGAATACGTGTCCGACCCGGCGACGATGCGCGTGAAGCCGTCGGAGATGCTCGACAAGAATTACCTGAAGAAGCGCGCGCAGCTGATTGACATGAAGAAAGCGCAGGAGCCTGCGCACGGCAATCCGGCGAAAGGCGGCACGGTTTATCTGACCGCTGCCGACGAGTCCGGCATGATGGTGTCGTACATCCAGTCCAACTTCGCCGGTTTCGGTTCCGGCGTCGTCGTGCCCGGTACCGGCATCAGCCTGCAGAACCGCGGCTTCGGCTTCAGCCTGAAACCGGGCCACGCCAACATCGTCGCCCCGAGCAAACGCCCCTTCCACACCATCATCCCGGGTTTTCTGACAAAAAACGGCAAGCCGCTGATGAGCTTCGGTGTAATGGGCGGCTCGATGCAGGCGCAGGGCCACATGCAGGTGGTCTCACGCATGGTTGACTACGGCCAGAACCCGCAGGCCGCTGCCGACGCACCGCGCTGGCGCATCGACAGCGGGCTTAAGGTTGGCATCGAATACGGTGTAGCTGCGGAAACGGTGGCCGAGCTAATCGCGCGCGGCCACGACATGCCGCAAGCGGACCGCTGGTCCACCGATTTCGGCCGCGCCCAGCTGATCTACAAGATGGAAGACGGCTACTTCGCCGCCTCTGAACGCCGCACCGACGGTCAGGCTGTCGGTTTCTGAGCACAGGAACGGACTAATGAAATACTCGATCGGAGAGCGCAAGGTGGTCTGCAAGGGCGATTACTGGATCGCCCCCAACGCCACCGTCATCGGCAGCGTGGTGCTGGAGAACAACGCCAGCATCTGGTGGAACTGCGTACTGCGTGGCGACAGCGACACCATCACCATCGGCGAAAACTCGCAGGTGCAGGACGGATCGGTGTTGCACGCCGATCCCGGCTTCCCGCTGACGCTCGAGAAAAACGTCAGCGTCGGCCACATGGCCATGCTGCACGGCTGCACCGTCGGCGAAGGCAGCCTGGTTGGTATCAAGGCAGTGATTCTCAATGGTGCAAAAATCGGCAAGAACTGCCTGATCGGTGCCGGCGCCTTCGTCGGCGAAGGCAAGGAAATCCCGGACGGTTCGATGGTGCTGGGCATGCCGGGCAAGGTGGTGAAGCAACTGACACCCGATCAGATCAAGGGTATCAACCGCATCTCCGAGCATTACGTGAAAAACTTCAAACGCTATCTCGCCGAGCTGCGGCCCGACGAATCCTGAGCACCACGAGGGCGCCGCCATGACCGCAATGAGCAAATTCGGGTTTCGTATCAAGACCCGTGGCGGCATGGTAGTGGAGAACCTGGTGGTGCAGGCGCGCGAGCAGACCGAGGCGGAAAACCGCATCCGCCAGATCTACCATCACTGTGAAATCCTCGAGTGCAACGCGCTGGCTCCGGACACACGCGGTGAAGGCATGGATCTCGAAGGGATGATTTCGCTGATCAGCCGACAGGACGATACGCGCTAGCGCAGCGTCCTGCGGTGTACTTCAGGAGCCGGAGCGGTGCGCGTGTACCAGACGCAGTCCGGAGACCACACCCCGGCGCAGCGCCGCCTCCTGCCCCGACGTCAGTGCGGTGCGCGCCCCTTGCGGCACCGTCCGCACCGCCGCTACGGCAGCGGGCCGCGCAAGGCGGATGAAATCGGTCGCCAGCAGTTCCTCGAGCAGGCTGCCATAATCGCGCGCACCGCGGCTTGTCGGGGCGTGCTCGAAAACGTCCTGGTTGGAAGCCGGGCTCTCTGCAAGGCTGACATTCTCGGCGATGCGCGTCGCACAGACCTCATCGCCATAACGGCTGCGCAGCTGACTCTCAATATCGAGCGACATGCGGCGCCGTGAATCGTAGCGTGTGATCAGGTAGCGGCGCGGCACGCGGCGCTTCAGCACCTGCTCCAGCGCCTTCAGCGTGCGCTCCATCTGCAGCGCGCCTTTCATCGCCAGGTAGTCTGTCGAAATCGGGATGATCACCCCGTCTGCCGCAAATACACTGCTCAGCGACAGTACGCCCAGCATTGGGCAAGCATCCATCAGCACCGGACGCGCAGCCGGTTCCTTCTCGAGTGCAGTGGCGAGGCGCGTCAGCACCGCCGGTCCCTTGCCGAACTGCGTATCAACCTTGGACAGTTCAATATGCGAAGGCACCAGCCGCCAGCCATTGTGCGTGCTCATGCTCAGCGCGGCGAGGGGCACGCCATGCGCATACAGTCCGTAGAGGCTGGCATCCGCGCGCGACACCGATACGCCACAGACATCGGTGAGGTGACCCTGTGGGTCAAGATCGATCACCAACGGGTCCGCACCGCGCCGCGCCAGCAGGCCGGCAAGGTTCAGCGTCGTCGTTGTCTTGCCGACTCCGCCCTTCTGATTGAATACCGCGATGCGTGCCACCGAAACCTCCGCAAGGCCACAAGCCGGCCATGGATTGGGCAATTTTGCGCTGTGAATCAGGAAATTGGCAACCGCTTCTTTGACAATGCATCAATACTTGGCGGCAAGCTGCTGTCCGGGTTCGATTAGGGGGCTACAGAGAAGGCGCAGGAATTATAGAAATTCAAATAAAAACAATTACTTATTAATTCCGGATGTCACTGATCAGAGTGGGTGTCGCGAGCCATGTCCAAAACACAAAGCCGCACTGCGCCCGGGTGCACCGCCCGCAACTGGCGAGTCTTGAAGCGAGCACGACGCAAACGCACCATAAAGGAGCACCGCGGAGACTGCTCAACAACCTGAAACGGCGTCGGCAATCCATGGCGACTGCCTTTGAATTCGGTTATCCTCGCAGCAAATTACAGGGGGGTGTTTGAAATGGCGTTTTATGCCTTTTACGCGATTGCAATCGTCGTGCTGATCCTGCATTTCACCGGCTGGCTAAAACGCAACAACCTCGAATGGATGGTACTCGCACTCGCTGTCGCCGTATTCCCCGTTGTGATTTTCCTGCGCTGAACGCAGCGCAGGCTCAGCCTCAACCCCCGCTCACTTCAGCAGCAGGCTCACGCCGCTGGCGAACAGCATCAGTGCCAGTATCCGTGAAAAGTTTTCGCTGCTGACGTGGTTGCCCAGCCGTTCCCCGACCATCGTCGCTATCCACATCAGGGGTAGCAGCATCACGAACAGCAGCAGCGTGCCTTTGTCGTAATAGCCGGCCCAGGTGTAGCCGCCGATGCGCGCGACCATCTCAGCAAACCACAAGGCCGCCACCGTCGCACGAAATCCCGCACGCCCTATGCCGCGGGCATTGACATATATCACCACCAGGGTTCCGCCGCCCCCGCCGAACAGCGTATCGAAAAAGGCTCCGGTGAAACCCACCGGCAGCGCCCAGCGCTGCGAGCAGCGCAGCTGCGGCAGGCCCAGAGTGCTGACTGCCAGCATGTACATCGAATACAGTATCAGGAAGCCGCCCAGGAGCAGCACCAGCACCTGATTGTCGAGCACCGCGAAAAGCCACAAGCCGACCAGCGCGCCAGCAATGGTCGGTGGCAGCAGCAGGCGCAGCTCGGCCCAGACGATTTCCCGGCGATCGCGGATAACCAGGATCACGAACAGCACGAACACCAGCAGGCTGCACAGCGGCACCGCCAGTTGCAGCGGAATCACGAAGGCCAGCAGTGGCACGGCAATCATGCCGGCGCCAAAACCGGACATGCCGCGCACCACGAAAGCGATGAAAATCGATCCGGCGATCCATGCCAGCTGGAAAGTATCGAATCCCGGCATTGCCTTACTTCAGCGCCAGCGCGGTGCCGCTGACCAGCAGCACCACTCCGAGAACGCGTTGAAACAGCTGCTGATCGATGCGCCGCACCAACCGGGCGCCCAGCCAGGAACCGATGATCATCATCGGCAATGCCGCCGCCAGCAGCAGCATCACATTCCGGTCGTAGAGGCCGAGCGTGGCGTAACCGGCAACACGCGTTAGCCCCTGAAACAGCATCACCATGGTGATGGTCACGCGGAAGGCGTCCTTGCCAAGGCGCGCGGCGTTGAGGTAAATCACGTAGATCGGCCCCGCCGCCCCACCAAACAGCGAGCCGACGATGCCGGCCGAGAAACTCGTCACGCCGGCCACCGGCAGCATCCAGCGTGGCGGAATCGCCAGAGTGCGCCCGGAGAACACCATCACGTAGAGCGCATAAAGCACAACAAACACGCCCAGCGCGCGCGCCAGCGGTTGCGGATCAATCAGAGTCAGCAGGTAAATCCCGACGAACACGCCAAGCAGACTGCCCGGCAGGATGCGCCATATCTCACGCCAGACAATGTGGCGCCAGTCGAGCACGCCATGTCCCACGGATGACAGCATGTTGAGCACGGTCACCACCGGCACCGTCACCGGCACGGGAAACACCAGCGCCAGCAGCGGCACCGCCACCGCGCCGCCGCCGAAGCCGGTGCCACCACGCACCGCGAAGGCGACCGTTACCACCCCCACGCAGAACAATATCTGCCACAGCGACAGCTCATCCACCGGCACGGCCCTCCCCGCGCAGCACGCGCCGGCCGGCATGCAGCGCCGCCAGCGTGAGCAGCGCAACCACCGTGACCATGCCGAAGGTGGCCGTGTAGCTGCCGGTCAGCTTGTAGACCAGCGTAAACGCCGTCGGACCGGTCAGGATGCCGGCGAAGTTCCACACCATCGCGCCGCCAGTGGCGAGGCTGACCTGGCCCGGCGGACTGCGCCGCGCAACCTCTGCGGTATAGAGTCCATTCCAGCCGATCGCGGTCGCGCCGAGCACCGCAAACAACAATCCGGTCACTGCCACCGGCCATCCGGATTGCAGGAAAAACACTGCGCCACAGCAGACGATTGATCCCAGAGTCAGGTACTGCAGCGCCGCCAGGCAATCGCCACTGCGATCAGCGAACCAGCCCCAGGCAATGCGCCCGAGCACGCCGAAAATCTGCGCCACCGACAGCATCAGGCCGGCTTCGACCAGCGTGTAGCCGACTTCGCCGACCAGCATCACCACGGTGAAGGTGCTGACACAAAGCTGGATGAAGGCGAGGCAGAAGGCAGCCACGCCGAGCCAGCGCAGCGCCGGCATTCGCCATACCAGCAACACGCCGTCGAACACCCGCGCCTGCACCGGCAAGTCGGGGCGCCGGTCATCGTCCCAACGGCGGCGCGCCGGCTGCATCGCCAGCAGCGTCGCCAGTGCCGAGGCCAGCACCAGCGCGAGCGCCCAGCGCCAGCCAAAGCTGAGCGTCACCGCCGGCGCGATCAGTGCCATCAGCGCCCAGGCCAGCGGCACGCCGGTCTGCTTCAGCGAAAAAATGAAATTGCGATGCTGTGGCGGGCTGTAGCGGAACAGCAGGTGCGCAGCTGCCGGCAGGTTGATGCTCATCGCCACGCCGATGAACACCGACGCAATCGCCAGCGCGATGATGCTGCCGTGCAAGGCGATCGACATGCCGGCGATACATAAAATCATGCCAATCTGGGTGGTACGGCAGCCGCCATAACGCGCCACCATCCAGGTAAACAACATCGAGCCCAGCATTGCCGCACCGTAGATCACGCTCATCTGGTAGCCGATCAGCGACGCCTCAACATCCACCACGCGTGCCAATTCCGGCGCGATCACCGGGAAAACCGCCGCACCCATCGCGCCGGCAACCTGTGCTGCAGTGGTCGCGGCGACGACTGCGGCCACCGTAGCGAAGGGCTGTGAAGATGCGGGAGTCACGAGCCGCGCTCCGCGCGCGCCGCAGCCGTCGCCAGCGCGGCACTGGCAAGCGCTGCCACCGCAAGCAGTCCGAAGGTGTCGGTATAACTGCCGATGCCGCGGTACGTCGCCGCGAACAACGCGGGGCCGGCGAGGATGCCGCCGAAAATCCACACCATGATGCCGCCGGTCGCCACGCTGACCATGCCCGGCGGACTCAACCTCGCGATCTGCGCATGCATCACGCCATTCCAGCCGTAAGCCGCCACGCCGAACAAGGCGTAGAACACCGCCAGTGCCGCGACCGGCGGCCGGCTCGCGATCCACAGGCTGGCCACGCAGCCCACTGCGGCGGCGAGGCTGGTAAAGGCCAACACCGTGAGCGCCATCCCGCTGCGATCAGCGATCCAGCCGAATGCGAGGCGTCCCGCCATTCCTGAGATCTGCACCAGCGACAACATGGCACCGGCGGCAACCAGGCCATAACCCGCTTCCTGGACCAGCAGATTTACCGTGAAAGTACCCAGGCAGAGTTGGACGAAGGAGAAGAAAAAGCCTGCCATCGCCAGATAGCGCAATGTCGGATAACGCCACAGTACGCCGATGCCGGTGAGCAGGTTGGTGCGGGAAGCCGCGCCGGGATCGCGGTCATTGTCCCAGCACTTCCGCCAGCGGCCGAGCAGCAGCGCACCGGCCACCGAGTAGGCCAGCACCGCGAACATCGACACCCGCCAGCTGAAAGCCACAGTCAGCACGGGCGCGAGCAGCGCAATGGCCGCCCAGCCCAGTGGCACGCCGGTCTGCTTGATCGAAAAAATCAGGTTGCGGCGCGCCGGCGGACCAAAGCGGTAGAGTAGATGCGCAGCGCCGGCCGCCGCCAGCGCGGTACTGATGCCGCTGCACACCGCTGCTATCGGCATCAGCCACAGTTTGCCGGCCAGCCCCGCGACCATACCCGCCGCGCAGACCCACAGTGACCACTGCATCGCACGGCAAGCACCCCAGCGCAGCACCACAGTGCCGACGGCGCCCGAGGCGAGCATCGCCGCACCGAACAGGATGCTCATCAGATAGCCCACCGCCGAAGCGTCGACATCGAGCATGTGTGCGAGCTGCGGCGCCAGCACTGGGAAAATCGCGATACCCATCGCCGAGGCAATCTGCGCGGCAGTGGTCGCCAGCACTACCATGACGATGGAAGGCGCGGAGGCGTTCATGGGGCTTGCCGCGCCGCCCGCTGCGCCATCAGCAGCAGGCCGAAAGCGGCCACGGCCGAGACCGTCACCAGCATGAAGGTATTGGCGTAGCTGCCGATGCCGCCGTAAGCGGCGGCGAAAGCCGCCGGCCCGATCAACACGCCGGCAAACACGAAAAACGTGGTACCTGCCGCTACTACACTGGCCATCCCCGGGGGGCTCAGCCGCGCAGCCTCCGCGTGGAATACGCCGTTCCAGCCCACTGCGGTCGTGCCGATCACAAAAAACAGGAGATAAACCAGAGCCCTGTTCCACTCCGGATCGAACAGTGCCAGCAACAGCGTCGAGGTGATGGTGATGCCGCAAATGATCATCAGCACCTGCAGGCTGCTGCCGAGGCGATCGGCGAGCCAACCCCAGAAGATTCGAGCGGCAGAGCCGCCGATCTGCACTACCGACAGCATGACCCCTGCTTCGACCAGGCCATAACGCCCCTCGGCCACCAGGTAAATGACGGTGAAACTCAGCACCACGCGCTGGATCGCGGAAAAAATCATCGACACCAGGGAAATCCAGCGCAGGTCAGCCTGCCCCCAGACCAGCGGCACGCCGCCGAAGGCCGCCCCGCTCCCCTGCTGCATCCTGCCGCGGTCGGCATCCCATGCCGTACGATAACGCTGCATCACCAGCACCAGCGCGAGGATCATCACGCCAACCATCAGCAGTGACCAGCGAAAGCCGAAATGCACTGCGATCGCCGGCGCCGTCAGCGCAGTGATCACGCCACCCACCGGCACGCCGGTCTGCTTGATTGAAAACATGATGTTGCGCCGCTGAGGCGGCGTGTAGGACACCAGCAGATGGGCAGCCGCGGGATTGATCAGGCCCATGCCGATGCCGACGAAGGCCGATCCGAGCGCAATCGCCGCGAGGTGTGGAAACGCGAACAGCACCAGCCCGGCGCCGCAGCACAACACCGCCAGTTGGGTGGCGCGAGCCGCACCGAAATGCAGAACGGCCTTGCCGCCGACCATCGTAGCCAGCGTCGCCACACCGAAGGTCAGGCTGACCTGGTAACCGATCAGGATCGGGCTGACGCCCAGTGCTTCCGCCAGTTTCGGTGCAATCGTCGGCAGCAGGATGTTCGACATCGCGATCATCATCTGTGCGAAGGTAGCGACGGCGACGACCGTCCACGGACCGGGCATCAGCGCGCCGGTCACGAAATTACCTTACTGGGAAAAAGTTGCCGGAAAGACACGCTGCATTGTGTGGACTGCGCCGCAATGGTGCAAGCCGCCCGCTCACGATGCGGTCTGCGCACCACGGTACTGCAATAAAATATATCAGATATAAGTTATTGACATGTCAGATATTCATTTCTAATATTTCATCAGAATGAGTGCCGCAAAATCCATCCCCCTGCTTAGCGAACGCGCCTACGAACGCGTCAAGCACGACATCATCTGCTGCCTGATTGCACCGGGCACCGAGGTGTCCGAAGCCCAGCTCTGCGAGCAATACAAACTCGGCAAGGCGCCGGTGCGCATGGCGCTTTCCCGTCTCGCCCATGACGGCCTGGTGCGCGCGATGCCGCGCCGCGGTTACATGGTGGCGCCGGTCACCCTCAAGGACATACAGGACGTCTTCGAGTTGCGCCTGCTGCTGGAACCACGCGCGACACGACTCGCCGCGGGCCGGGTCGACGCCAAGCGGCTGCGCGTGCTTGATGAAATCTGCCGCGCCGGCTACCAGTCCGGTGATCCGAAAAGCACCGTGCGCTTCCTCGAAGCGAACAAGGAATTTCACGTCTTGATCGCCCAAGCCTCGGGCAACGCCCGGCTCGCCCATGCGATCGCCCAGCTGCTGGACGAAATGACCCGCCTCTTGCACCTCGGACTCGGTTTTCGCAACCGCACCCAGGAAATGCAGCACGAGCACCGCTCGCTGGTACGTGCACTGGTCCGTGGTGACGGCGTGACTGCGGAAAAAATCTGCCAGGAGCAGATCGAGGCGGCTCGTGACATGGTGCTTAAAGCGATCCTCAACAGCGATGCGGTAATGAACCTCGCCATCGTCGCGGAGAACCATTAAGCCATGCCCGACACACTGCAGAAACTTGTGCGCCGTCTGGATGCAGCGCTCACCGCTCCCCGCGAAGCGCTTCCTGCCACGGTCACCGCGGCGCTTGGCGAAGCCCTGGCCTCCGGTGACTGGCTGGACACGGATCAGACTCGCGTGGACCCTTCGCAGTATGCCCGCCACCTGCTCTACGCTGATCCGCTGGGCCGCTACACGCTGGTGTCACTGGTCTGGGGTAACGGCCAGCACAGTCCTATACACGCCCACCACACCTGGTGCAGCGTGGCCGTGTACCGCGGGGAAATCAGCGAGACTTTCTATGCAGCGAACGACGGCGCACCAGTTCCGCTGCGTACGGTGCGCCGGAAGACGGGCACCCTGAGCTTTGACGAAGGCGACGCCGGTGTGCATCGTATCGCCAACCCCGACGGCGACATTGCAATATCGATCCACGTCTACGGCATAGGAGCGTCGGAGGTAGGCACTGGCGTCAACCGCGTGCTGGGCTGACGGGACAAGCATCGGGTACAGGGTTCATAATTACGGTGGCGGCACAGCCGTCGCATCAGCAATCATCACCCAACGGAGAAATGCAATGAAAGCAGTCGTACTTCGGGAACATGGCGGTCTGGACAAACTGGAATACATGACCGATTTTCCCGATCCGGTGGTCTGTGAAGGCCACGTGGTGATCCGGGTCCGGGCGACCTCGTTCAACTACCACGACGTGTTCACGGTACGCGGGATGCCCGGCATCAAGGTGCCCTTCCCGATGATCATCGGCCTCGATCTTGCCGGCGAGATTCTTGAGGTTGGTTCCGGAGTCTCCGGTTGGAAACCGGGTGACCGCGTGCTGGTCAACCCGCTGAACAAGAAAAAGGGCCTGATGGGTGAAATGATGCACGGCGGACTTGCGGAAAAATGCCTGGTCGCCGCCGACCAGCTGATCAAGATGCCCGAAAACGTCAGCTTCGAGCAGGCGGCCTCATTGCCAGTCGCCTACGGCACCGCACACCGCATGATCATCACCCACAACACGATCAAGAAGGGCGACAAGGTTCTGGTGCTGGGCGCCAGCGGCGGCGTCGGCACCGGCTGCGTTCTGCTTGCCAAGATGCTCGGCGCGGAAGTCATTGCCTGCGCCTCGAGCGACGATAAAATTAAGCGCCTGCAGGACCTCGGCGCCGATCACGTGATCAATTACAAGACCACCGATTTCTCGAAGTGGGCCATCGAAAAGTTCGGCAAGCCACAGCGCCGCAACTACGAGGGCGGCGTTGACGTGGTGATCAACTTCACTGGCGGCGACACCTGGGCTCCAACGCTGAAATGCGTCAAGCGCGGCGGCAAGATTCTTGTCTGTGGCGCCACCGCCGGCTACGACCCCAAGGAAGACCTGCGTTACGTCTGGAGCTTCGAACTGCAGATCATCGGCTCCAACAGCTTCTATGATGAAAACCTGAAGGCGCTGATGGACCTGATCCAGCAGGGCAAGATAAAGCCGGTCGTCGACGAAGTGATGCCGCTGCAGGACGCGGCCAAGGGTCTCAAGCTGATCGAGGACCGCGAAGTGTTCGGCAAGGTAGTCATCACTCCTTGAAGAATCAGAACTTAAAAACCTTTAGCCACAGAGAACACAGAGTTCATAGAGAAACCCCGAAGCATCCGGATGTGACTGGCGCTTCTTTGCCAGGTTTTATCTCTGTGTCCTCTGTGGTCTCTGTGGCTGGCTTTTGACTTTCGCTTTTGACTTGACTTTCACACACCCCGCATGACCATCCCCTGCCCCGAACCCCGCGGTTATCCCGGCAACCTCGGCCTGCCATTTGCCGAACATGCCGGACTCACACGCACGGCGCTGGTCGACTTGCGTGATGCTGCGGCACCGCGTGAATACGGCTTCAGCGAACTGGACGCCGCCTGCAACGCACTCGCACGCGGACTTGAACGCAGTGGCCTCAAGCCCGGCGACCGCATCGTCATCCTGTCGCTGAACAGTGCCGAATTCGTTATCACGCTACTGGGCGCGATGCGTGCCGGCATGGTGCCGGTGCCGATCAACATCAAGCTCGCCGCCGACACCGTGCGCTACATCATCGCCGATGCCGATGCGAAGCTGGTGTTCTGCGAATCTGCATACACGCATCTGCTGCCGATCGATGCACGCACCGTGATCTACGACGACGGCGATGCCTGGACACGTTTTCTCGACCCAGGCCCGTATAACCCCTTCGAGCCGGCTCCGGAAAGCGTGGCCATTCAGCCCTACACCTCGGGATCCACCGGAAAACCCAAGGGCGTACTGTTGACCCATTACGGCCAGAACTGGAGCCGGCGCATCCTCGCCCATACCCGCGGCACCACCGGCAAGGACGTGATCCTCGTTGCCGCACCGCTTTACCACAAGAACGCCTTGAACGCGATCAAGCAGGGTCTCACCGGCGGCGCGAAGCTGGTTCTGATGCCGCAGTTCGGCGTCGAGGGTTACCTCTCCGCGCTGGCGCGTTACCGCTGCAGCGTGGTTTCCGGCGTGCCAACGATGATCTCGATGCTGCTCGCCCGCGGCGACCTGATGGCCAGAACCGACACGTCCTCGGTGCGCACGGTGATGATGGGCTCAGCGCCGTCCTCGCCCCAGCTGCTCGCCGACATCCGCAAACATTTCCCCAATGCCGAACCGCTGGTGGTCTACGGCGTCACTGAAGGCGGCCCGGTGCCGCTGGGCCCGCATCCGGAAGGCAAAGCGCGGCCGCCGGGTTCGATCGGCGTGCCCTACCCCGGCACCGAAGCGAAACTCGTCGGCGGGCCGCATCCTGACGAAGGGGAATTGCTGCTGCGTAACCCCGGCATCCTGATCGGCTACCACAACCTGCCCCAGGAAACGGCGAAACGGCTGGCCGGCGGCTGGTATCACAGCGGCGACGTCTGCCGGCGCGATGCCGGGGGTTTCTATTTCTTCGTCGGCCGCACTGACGACATGTTTGTCTGCGGCGGCGAAAACATATTCCCGATCGAAGTCGAGCGCATGCTGGAGAAGCACTCCGCGGTACACCAGACCTGCGTGTTGCCGTTCAACCATGAACTGAAAGGCCAGGTGCCCTATGCCTTCGTCGTATTGCGCGCGGGTGCCACGGCGACCGAGGCGGAATTGAAGCGGCACGCAATCGACCACGGCCCCGCCTACCAGCATCCACGCCGTGTGTTTTTCCTCGACCAGTTGCCGCTTGCCGGCACCAACAAGGTCGACCGCGGACGGCTGCGCGAAATCGCAGCGCAGGATGCCGAGGAGAATTCATCAACGGCATGACTATTATGATGTTGTACAGTTTCCACCCGCAGTCTTCAATCCCAGCTTATCCGGAGCAATACAATGACCGACAGCAAACCGACCCTTCCCAGCCTTGAACAGTTGCAGAAACTGATCAGCCGCGGGCCCTTCAACCAGTGGCTGAATTTCACCTTCCTCAGAGCCGGTGAAGACGGCATCGAGGTCAAGGCCACCTGGCGCGAGGAATGGGTGGTCAATCCCGAGCGCCGCTACACACACGGCGGCATCCTCGCTGCGATCATCGACGTGGTCGCCGATTACGCGATTGCCGCCCAGCTTGGCCGCCCGGTACCGACCATCGACATTCGTGTCGACTATCACAAGGCCGCGATGCCCGGTGACCTCACAGCCAAAGGACGCGTGGTGCGCAGCGGCAGCCAGTATTCAACCGCTGAAGCCTACGTCTACGACAAGGACGGTGCACTGGTCGCCAGCGGTCGCGGCACTTACTTCACCGCTCCACCCAAATGAGGTAATCAGGTGAACAGTGATTGAATGATTAAGTTTAACCAGAACATGTGCTCAATCGCTTAGTCACCAAGCTCCCTAATCACCGCTTACCATTCACTGTCCCCCGCCCACGCCCCCCCCTGAAAATGCATGAAGTCCTCAAAACCCGCGTCAACGCCTCTCCCGTCGTGGATGTAGGATACCGGCTGCGCCAGGCGGCGGATCCAATCCAGACCGACCAGGGGTTTGCCCGGACGCTGACACCGGAGGTGATGATGCCCGTCCTTGTGATGGACATCCCGCGCCCGCTCATAAATCACCTGTTCCGCTGGAAAAAAGAGGCCGCGCAATGAATGCAATTCGCAAGGCAGCGCCCCGGCGCCTGATCGTGGCGATGACCGGCGCCTCGGGCTCCGTCTACGGCATCCGTATCCTCGAACGCCTGCGTGCGATCGGCGGCTGGGAGACCCATCTCGTGGTGTCCGAAGCCGGTGTGCTCAATGCCTTCCAGGAATACGGCATGGACCGCAAAGCCTTGCACAAACTGGCCGATGTCAGCCACAACGTGCGCGACATTGGCGCCACCATCGCCAGCGGCTCCTTCATTACCGCCGGCATGGTGGTCGCGCCCTGCTCGATGAAGACATTGGCCGGCATCGCCCACGCCTTCTCCGACAACCTGATCACGCGCGCCGCCGACGTGATCCTGAAGGAACGCCGCCGCCTGGTGCTGATCACCCGCGAGACACCGCTGAACCTCGCCCACATCCGCAACATGGAGGCGGTGACGCTGATGGGCGGCGTGATCTTCCCGCCGGTGCCGGCCTTCTACAGCGGCGGCAAGACCATCGACGATCTGGTTAACCACACAGTCGGCCGCGTACTCGACCTGTTCGAGGTCGAACACGACACCATCAACCGCTGGGCTGGCGTCACCGGCCCGGCCGCACCGAAGGACAACAAGAAGCTATGAAGCCCCTGCCCTACGCCAACGAAAATTTCCGCGGTTTCCTCGACCGGTTGCGCACCGAGAAGGAACTCGTCGACATCAAACAGCCGGTCGACAGCCGGCACATCGCGACGCTGGTCGACCAGTCCGACAAGGCGCTGCTGTTCCACAATGTCATCGGCTACGACATGCCGGTAGTCTCCGGCATCATTCGCTCGCAGAAACGCGCGATCATGTCGATGGGCTGCGAAACTTATCCCGAAATCGAATTCCGGCTGCAACGGGGCATCGAAAATCCGATAGCACCTCGTTACGTCGAGAACGCGCCGCTGAAACAGGTGATCAAGACCGGCAGGGACGTCGACCTGTTCAGCCTGCCGATCCCCATGTTCTCGATCTACGACGGCGGACCCATGATCACCGCCGGCATCACTATCGCCAAGGATCCGGAGTTCGGCCTCAATTCCGGCATCTACCGCTTCATGGTCAAGGAAAAGAACCTGACCGGCATCGACATTGTCACGCCGAACAACATGCGGCTCTTCGCGCAGCGCGCCTACGAGGCCGGCCGACCCTGCCCGATCTCGATTTCGATCGGCAACCACCCCTTCGAGAACCTCGGCTCCGGCTTCCGCGCGCCGCTGGGTACCGACGAGATGGGCATCGCCGGCGGGATCCGCGGCTCGGCGATCGAACTCGCGCAGTGCGAAACCATCGACCTGCCCTGCATCGCCGATTCCGAGATCGTGCTTGAAGGCGAGATCCTTCCGACCGGCTGGACCCAGCCCGAAGGCCGTTTCGGCGAATTCACCCGGCTGATGGGCGGCCTGCACTGGAATCCAGTAGTACGCATCAACGCCATCACCATGCGCAAGGACGCGATCTATTACGCGCTACACATGCCCTGGGAGAACACCTGGCTGATGGCGCCGACGCGGTACACCCAGATCCGCCGCGCGCTGAAGACCGCCGGAATCCAGATCAAGGACATCAACGTCACGCTGGGCGGCTGCGGCATGTGGCACGCCATCATTTCCATCAAGAAGCAGGCCGGTGAAGGCAAAAACGCCCTGCTCGCCGCGCTGTCGGTGATGGACTTGAAACACGTAGTCGTTGTCGATGACGACATCGACGTATTCAACGCAATGGACGTCGAGTGGGCGATCGCCACCCGCGTGCAGGGCGACAAAGACGTGATGGTCATTCCGGGCAGCCGCGCCAAGCCGCTGGATCCCAGCCTTCCGGTGATGCCCCATGGCGTGGTGCCGACAGGAGCCAAGGTCGGCATCGACGCCACAATTTCAGAAGGCATCCCGAAAGAACGTTTCGAACGCATCTCCTATGCCTACACCGACCGCGCCAAAATCGCCGACTACTACACCGGCAAGGCCGACCCGGCACCGGCGGTGACTTCCGGCGACAAGGCGGTGGCCGAGCTGTCGACAAGAATCGTCGCTGTCATCGAAAAAACGCCGAAGTACTACTCGGAGCTCGCCGAGCAGTTTGCCGACTACGACTTCCAGACAGTGGCCCGCGCGCTGGGCAAACTGCATGAGGACGGCAAGCTGTGGCAGGACCCGCGCGGCCGCATGTGCCTGCGTGATTCCGTTTTCGCGGCGAAGCCGCCGGTCAAAAGTGCTTGAGATGAACACGACGGTGTATATGACGGCGGAACGCGGAATAGCGCCCTACCACCACTCGAAACAGATTGACCAAGCGGCATGACGACAAAGAAACTGAACCTGCACATCGAGAACACTCGCAGGAAAAACGGCATTTCCCACATCCTGCCGCCGCAGTGGGCGGCAGCCT
Source organism: Burkholderiales bacterium (assembly GCA_030684405.1). Classification (GTDB taxonomy): domain Bacteria; phylum Pseudomonadota; class Gammaproteobacteria; order Burkholderiales; family SG8-41. The sequence continues at coordinate 302,167 of JAUXYA010000011.1, forward strand.
GCCGGCGCCACCGGGCTCTGGCCCGGCACATCGGCAAGGTCAGCTTCGGCTGGGACGGCGACATCCTGGAAGCGACGCTGGCCAGCGCCGACCTGGTGATCGGCCTGCCGGCAGACCGCGACAGGCTTGCGATCCGCGCGCCACGGCTTAAATGGATCCATTCGACCTCGGCCGGCGTCGACGGCGTGTTGCCGCTCGACTGGCTGCCGCGCGGCACAGTATTTACCAACAACAGCGGTGCGCATGGCCACAAGGCCGAGCAGTACATGATCATGGCCTATCATCTGCTCAACTCACGGATGGCCGCGATCGTCACCAACCAGCATGCACGCCGCTGGGAAGCCCTATACTCGCCGAGCATCACCGGCATGACTGCGGTGATTGTCGGCCTCGGTGACCTCGGTGAAGCCGCCGCCCGCGCCGCGAAAAAGGTTGGACTCAAGGTCATCGGAGTGCGGCGCAGCGCGCAGAAGAACCGCCATGCCGATCGCGTAGTGAGCTACAAACATCTCGACAAGGTACTGCCGCTGGCCGATTTCGTCGTACTCGCCGTGCCGCTGACCGCGGAAACCCGTAACCTGCTGAACGCCGCGCGCATGGATCTGCTGAAACCCTCGGCCGGCGTCATCAACATCGCGCGCGGCCCGGTCATCGACCAGGCCGCGTTGGAGAAACGCCTGCGCAGTGGCCGACTTGCCGGTGCGGTGCTCGATGTCGTCGATCCCGAGCCCCTGCCTGCCGGTGCCACGCTATGGAGTGCGCCCAACCTGGTCATCACTCCGCATGTCTCCTGCGACGACGGCGAGCATTATGCCGACATCACGATCGATCTCTGGTTCGAAAACCTCGCCCTGTTTCTCGCCGGCAAGCGGCTGAAGCGGCGCATCGACCCGAAGCTCGGCTACTGATGGCGGCCGCCAACCCAAGTCCCTCGTCCCAGTCCCCGTCCGCGGGCAAACTCAATATCGACCATGTCGCGCACTTCGTGCCACACATCGATACGGCCAGCGCGGCGCTGGAACAGGCCGGCTTCACGCTGACACCGTTTTCCGCGCAGTCGCACCGACTGGAACCCGGCGGCCCGCTGGTCTCCGCCGGCGCTGGTAACCGCTGCGTGATGCTGCGCGAGGGCTACCTCGAGTTCCTCACCCCGACGGGCGACACGCCGATCGCACAACAGTTGCGCACGGCGATTCAGCGTTACACCGGAGTGCACCTGATCGCCTTTGGCAGTGGTGATGCCAGCGCCGACTATGCCCGACTGGAGAAGAACGACTTTACCCCCCTGCCGGCAGTCGCGCTGCAGCGCGAAATCGGCACGGCCGACGGCAGCGGCACTGCGCGTTTCACCGTCGTCCGCGTGCCGCCGGGCACGATGGCCGAAGGCCGCATCCAGTACTGCCAGCAGCACACGCCGGAACTGCTGTGGCAGCCGCGCTGGATTACACATGCCAATCGGGCGCGCGGACTTGCCGCGGTGATCATCTGCGTTGAAGACCCGCAGGAAGCAGCGCAGCGCTACGCGCGGTTCACCGGCCTGCTGGCGCAAGTGAGCGGATCGCTGTGGCGCATCGACAGCCAGCGCGGCGCCTTGCTCTTCCTCACCCCTGAAGCTCTACAGCGCACGCTGGGCATGACAGCACCTTCGCTACCGTGGATCGCGGGTTATGTGCTGACCAGCAATGACATCCATGCGACACGGCGACACCTTGAACAGGCGCAATGCATGGTGAGCGAAATCTCCGGTCGCTTGTTGCTAAAATGGTCAGGCGCGGTCGGCGGCTTCGTGCTGTTCCAGGCATCCGGCACCACGATGCCCACTTTTGAATGACCACTGATCATCCAACACTGAAAAGCAAAATGAAATTCACAGAAACCTACGACGTCGTCGTTGCCGGATTCGGCCATGGCGGCGGCATCGCCGCACTCAACGCCGCACAGGCCGGTGCCAAGACACTGCTGATCGAAAAATCAACCGTTCCCGGTGGGCTGTCGATCTGCTCTTACGGTGCGGTGCGCAGCGCGCATGACCCGGATGAAGCCTATACTTACCTCAAGACCACCAACGGTGGGCGCACGCCGGACGAGGTCGTGCGCGCACTGGCCGAAGGCATGTGCGGGCTCGAGGCTTATGTTCGAGAACTGGCGCAAATCTGCGATGCCCGCGTGCTCACCTCGGTAGAAGAAAACGCGGAGCGCGAAAAGGCGGGGGATCCCTACCGTCGCCAGATCCGCGGCAACTATCCACTGCCCGGAACCAACACCTTCTATCACACCTCCGTCGTCGATATTCCCGGCTTCAAGGCACGCGAGACCTACCCCTGGGCTAATGGCGCGCCCAACGGCCCCAAGCTGTTCAAAGTGGTCCACGACAACGTGCTCGAGGCTGGCGTCGAAGTGCGCCTCGGCGTCGCCGCGACGCGCCTGATCAACGATCCGGTGACGCGCGAAGTGCTCGGCATCAGCGTGATGCAGGACGGCAAGCCGAGACACATCCGCGCGCGCCTCGGCGTGGTGCTCGCCACCGGCGGTTTCGAGGGCAATGCAGAAATGAAGGCGCAGTTCCTCGAGACCTACCCGGTGTTCAACGCCGCCGCGCGCAGCAATACCGGCGATGGCATCCGCATGGCGCAGGACCTCGGCGCCGCGTTGTGGCATATGTGGCATATCCACGGCGCCTACGGCTACCGCCACAGCGATCCAGCCTATCCCTACGGCATGCGCGTCAAACGCTTCCCCGACTGGTTTCCCGGGGAAGAAGACGCGGTAAAGTTGAAAATGGCGTGGATACTGCTCGACGCCTCCGGCAAGCGTTTCATGTCCGAATACCAGCCCTATACCCAGGACACCGCAGTGCGCCCGCTGGCGCATTTCGACCCGGTCACCCAGCGCGCGCCGCGCAACCCGGCCTACATCATCTGCGACGACAACGGCCGCAGGCTGTATCCGCTGGGCAAGGCAACCTCGAACGATGAGGGATTGCGCTACGACTGGAGTGACGACAACCTGAAGGAAGTGGAGAACGGCATCCTCAAGCGCGCCGACACGCTGGAAGAACTCGCTGCGCTGCTGGGCCTCGACACGGCGGCTGTCAATGTCTCAGTTGCGCGCTGGAACGCGCAATGTGTTGCCGGGCGCGACGAAGACCATGCACGTCCCGCGAACAGCATGCTGCCGATTGAAAAGGGCCCCTTCTACGGGGCGCCGGTATGGGCGGTCATTTCAAACACCCAGGGCGGTCCAGTGCACGACGCCCAGTCGCGGGTCATCGACGTGCACGGCCAGCCGATCCCGCGGCTCTACGCCGCCGGCGAACTCGGCAGTTCGTTCGGCCATCTCTACCTCTCGGGCGGCAACATCGCAGAGTGTTTTGTCACCGGACGCATCGCCGGGCGCGGCGTCGCCTCGCTGGCGCCGTCAACGGACTGACGGCGCCACACCGGTTTACGTTCAGGGTTGCGGCTTGATGCCGGCAGTCCTGACGATATTCGCGAATTTCGCGGTATCGGACCTGATGGCGGCAGCAAACTGTTCGGCACTGCCGCCCAGGGGCTCGTAACCAAGGCCGGCGAGACGCTGCACTACGTCAGTCGCCTTGAGGCTGGCGCCGATCGCGCCATTCAGGCGCGACACGATTTCGCGCGGCACACCTGCCGGTGCCACTACGCCGAACCAGGGCGAGAGCTCGTACCCCGGAAGGCCGGATTCGGCAATGGTCGGCACGTCGGGCGCCGCAACGGAGCGCTTGAGCCCGGTGACGCCGATCACCCGCAGGCGTCCGTTGTCAGCATGAGGCTTGATCACAGCGAGGTCGGCCAGCATCATGTCGATATGGCCGCTGACCACATCAGTCAGTGCCGGCGCAGTGCCCTTGTAGGGGATATGCACAATTTCGGTTTTCGACATGGACTTGAGCATTTCCGCAGCCAGACTCGACATGCTGCCCACGCCCGATGAGCCATAGCTGAGGTAACCTGCCTTGCGGCCCGCGACGCCAATCAGTTCCCTGATATTTTTCGCAGGTACCGTCGGATTGACGGCGAGCGCATAAGGCACAACGGCGACATTGATGATCGGCGTGAAATCCTTCAGCGGGTCATAGGGCAGTTTGGCGTACAGGCTGGGCGCCAGCGCAAGGTTGCTCGAACCGCCCATTGCGATGGCGTAACCATCGCCTGGCATGCGCGATGCCGCCTCGAGCCCGACCGTGCCGCCGGCGCCGCCGCGATTCTCGACCACCACCGGCTGACCCCAGGCCTCGGTCAGCTTCTGCCCGACCAGACGTCCGAGTATGTCGTTGGGGCCGCCCGGCGCGAACGGCACCACCATGCGCAGGGGTTTCGCCGGATAGTTTTGCGCTGCGGCGATGCCGTGGCAGGCCAACAGCGCGATCAGGACAGCGCCCGAGCCACGGCACTTCGATGCAAACGTTTTCATGAATCACCTTTCATTTACAAGGACAGAAAAATCAAATCTCCCGTTGTATTACAGAGCAATTGCCGTGCCTGCCACTGTGGCATGAAATGGGCAGAAAATGCCTGCATAACGTGCAGACCTCCATAATGCCGCACCGCTGCAGTGCCGCTGGTTCTGGGCCGAAGAACGATAACGGAAACACGACCTGCGGGGCTTCGATGCAACATTTCCGGAGTGCAAAGTCGAAGAAAAACCCAGCAGGCAACGCGGACCCGGCAAGCCGGGCGTCTTGGAGACACGTTCTAACCACGAGCCAGCTGGCGATGCGCTGCCCATACGCAGGCAAGGCCTAACGTGGCGGGTACGGCAAGCAAGGCAAAAGTCAGCGTGTAATCGCCGGTCAACAGAAACACGTTGGCACAGGCAATTGGGCCAATTGCCTTGCCGGTATTGACATAAACCAGCGAGCCCCCGGTCAAGGGGCTGATCTGGTCCGGAGGTGCCAGCCGCGCAACCTCACCGAGGAATGCGCCATTCCAACCGCTGGCCGTCGATCCCATCACAAAAAACAGCAAGCAGGCCGCAAACATCGACCATCCGGAGGTCAGCGTGATGCACAGTGCCGTGGACACGATCATCACCACGCCGAGAATCAGCATGGAAGAAAAGGCATTGCCGAGGCGATCGGCGAGCCAGCCCCAGAACAGGCGCCCTGCGACCCCGCCCACCTGCGCTGCGGTGAGCACCAGACCGGCTGCGATCAGCCCCCAGCCGAGTTCCTCATTAAACAGGATCACGGTAAAGGTGGTGATGCCGAACTGAACAATGACAAAACAGCTGCCGGACAGGGACAGCATCCGCAGCGCGCGATGCCGCCAGATGTCGATAACCCCGCTGAAGGGATTGCCGCCGATTGAAGCCTGGGGGTCGCGATCGGTATCCCAGTGCAGACGGCCGCGGCCCAGGACAAACACCAGCGCATAGAGAATCACCGAATTGCAGGCGATGGCCCATTGCCAGCCGAAGTGCACGGCTACTGCGGGACCGATCAGCGCGGCGCCGATGCCGCCCAGCGGCACGCCGGACTGCTTGATCGAAAAGATCAGGTTGCGCCGCTTCGCCGGCGTGAAACGCAGCAGCAGGTTGGAGGCAGAAGGCGTCAGCATGCCATAGCCCAGGCCCAATGCGATTGACGACAGGAAGAAGAAGGCGACATGCGGCAGGATCGCGATCAGCCCGCCGCTCGCGACCAGAATGAGACCGATCTGCTGCATGCGGGTCGAACCCCAGCGGCGATTGAACTTGCTGCCAAAGGCGAGTGCAATGATCATCGCCACCGCGATCATGCTGATCTGGTAGCCGACCAGTGCCGAGGGAATGCCATAGGTCTCGGCGACCTTGGGTGCCACCGAGGGGATGATTGTCGTGCCCATGGTGCCGATGGTCTGGCCCGCCAGCAGCGTGACCATCAGGAAGACAAAGGAAGGAGGCCGGCTGGCCGCCGGCGCCATGCTCACTTTTTCGTCCTGTCCGGCACCGTCCACAGGTATACAGTTGAGGACCAGGAACCGGTGATGTCGTATTTCTCGTCGAGTTCTAGATTCACCGTGCGCTCGGGCTGCCAGTCGCCGAAATCGAAATCATGCGAAACGATGCGCGTGCCCGGCTTCAGTTCTCGTAGCAGCTTGGCGCGCAATTCAATCATCATCGCCGGCAGCAGGTAGAGGGTGATCACCGTCGCCTCCTTCAAGTCGGCAAGCAGCACATCGCGCTTTTCGAAACGGACTCGATCGCCCAGTTTCAGCCTGGCCGCAGTGGCAGTGCTGCGTTCGACCAGTTCGCCATCGATGTCATAACCCTTGCCCCGCGCACCGAATTTCTGCGCGGCTGTGATGACGATGCGGCCATCGCCGGAGCCAAGGTCGATCACGAAATCGCGGTCGGAGACGTTCGCCACCGCCAGCATCGCATCGACGACACGCTGCGGCGTAGGCACATAGGGTCCGCCGGTGAGTGCTGCCGTGTCTGCGGCACTGGCAGAGCCGCCCCCCGCGAACAACAGGCACAGCATCAGGCTGCGGAACAGTTCCGAAGATTTATTAAAAGTCATTTAAAATCAATAGGTTATATCAATTCTTACGAGCCCGGTGGATCCTCCAGACCCACGTTCGAACGCCAATCCTTGCTCTTGAACATCACCGGTTTGAGCGCCAGCGCAAGCAGCAGCAGCGCGAGCACGAACATGGTCAACGCAATCGGGCGCTGGAGGAATATCGCGTATGTGCCACCACTCAGCGCCAGCGACTGGCGCAGCGACAGTTCCAGCATCGGCCCCAGCACCAGGCCCAGCGCCACCGGCGCGAGATCGAAACTGAACTTGCGCAGCAGATACCCGATCGCACCCATGCCGAGCATGATCCAGACATCGGTGACACTGTTGCTGACCGAGTAGCCGCCGAGAATGCAGAAGGCGAGGATACAGGGATAGAGGTAGGCGTACGGGATGCGCAGCAGATTGACGAACAACCCGACCATCGGCAGGTTGAGGATCAGGAGCACCAGGTTGCCCACGTACATGCTGGCGACGAAACCCCAAAACAGCTCCGGCTGCTGCTCGATCAGCATCGGGCCCGGCAGGATGCCATGCACCATGATCGCCGCGATCATCACCGCGGTGACCGGTCCGGTCGGGATCCCCAATGCGAGCATCGGCACGAAGGCGCCGGTCGCCGCGGAATTATTCGCTGATTCGGGGCCGGCAACGCCCTCAATCGCCCCTTTGCCAAAACGCTCGGGATGCTTCGACAGACGGCGTTCGACGCCGTAGGACACGAAGGACGAAATGACGTGCGCCGAACCCGGAATGATGCCGATCGCGAAGCCGAGCAGGCTGCCGCGGATGATCGGCCCCACGGACAGGCGGAATTCCTCGCGCGAGGGGATCAGCTCGCGCAGCTTCGGGCGTTGCACTTTCGGCGGTTCGGCCTGCCCTGCGGCAATAAGGATTTCGGAAATACCGAACAGGCCCACTGCCACCGGCACGATGCCGACGCCATCGCCAAGTTCGACAAGGCCAAAACTGAAGCGGGTATAGCCGGTCATCACATCAATGCCGATCATGCCCAGCAGCAGGCCGAAAATGGCCATCGCCAGCGTTTTCAGCATCGAGCCGCCGCTCATGTAGGCGAGCACGAACAGGCCCATCAGCAGCAGCGCGGTGTATTCGGGCGGCCCGAAACGCAGCGCGAAGGACGCCAGTGTCGGCGCCATCAGCATCAAACCGATGACACCCACGGTGCCGGCAAAGAACGAGCCAATCGCGGCAATCGCCAGCGCCGGCCCCGCCCTGCCATTCTGGGTCATCGCATAACCGTCGACGCAGGTCATCACCGATGCCGCCTCTCCGGGAATGCGCATCAGGATCGAGGTCGTCGACCCGCCATACATCGCGCCGTAATAGACACCGGCGAGCAGCACGATGGCGATGATCGGATCGAGGCCGAAGGTCGCCGGCAGCAGCAGGCTGATGCCGGCGAGTGGCCCCAGTCCAGGCAACATGCCGACCAGCGTACCGATGACACATCCGGCGACGGCATACATGAACACCCTGGGCTCGAAGGCCACCGCGAAGCCCATCATCAGGCTGTTGAAGGTCTCCACCATCAGAAGCCCCAGGGACCGCGCGGGAGCGGCACGCCGAGCATGACGGCGACCACGTGGAAAGACACGATACTGAACCCGGCCGAAACCAGCAGCATGGGAACAGGCTTCTTGCGTTCAACCACGCCGAGGAAAAACACCAGAAAGGCAAACACCGACAGGCGATAGCCGATCCGCTCCAGCGCGAAAGTCAGCACGGCACAGGCAATGAGGATCACCACGGCGCGCCGAGCCTCTGTCCAACGGATCGCCCGCAGCGGCTCGGAATCGCCGCCAAAGAAGGCCACCAGCAGCCCGATCACGCCGAGCCCGAGTGCCAGCAGCAGTGGCACGTAGCCGGGCCCGGGATCGGCAAGCGTGCCCAGCGGAAACTCGCTGTTCAGCCAGACAATCCAGCCGGCCAGTACGAGCAGCACCAGGCCGGAGACACGATCGCTTTTCAGACTGCTGCTGACTTCCTGCTGCGGCGGTTCGGATGATTCAGCCATGGCGCGAACCTAGTTGCCGATCTTGCCTACCACCTTGACCACGGCGGCGAGGCGCTTGGCATCAGTATCCACGTACTTGGCGAAATCCGGTGCATCAAGATAATTCACCGGTGAATTCACCTTCGCCATCTGGCCCTTGAAGTCGGAATCGGAGACTGCCTGGCGTACCGCGTCGCGCAGCACCTTGACCACCGGCTCGGGTGTCGCCACCGGCACGAACATGCCCGCCCAGATGTAATAGACGATGTCCATCCCCTGCTCCTTGAAGGTGGGCACGTCCTTGTAGTTCGGATGACGCTCGGCACCCCAGGTCACGATCGTGCGCAGCTTGCCGGCCTTGACGTGAGAGGTGATCGCTGCCGGACCGCCTGCGGTCATGGTCACGTGGCCGCCGAGCAGTTGGGTGATGGCCGGGCCGCCGCCGGTGGTCGGCACGTGACGCATTTTCAGTTTCGCTGCGTGCAGGAACATTTCCATCGGCATGTGCAGCGCGCCGTAGACACCGGAAGAGGAATACGACAGTTCGCCCGGCTGCTTGCGCGCGAGCGCGATGACCTCCTTCACTGTTCTAACCGGCAGCGAGGGATGAACCACCAGGATCATCGGATCGGCAGATATCAGCGCGATCGGAGCAAGCTGGTCCAACGTGTAGGCTGGCTTGCGGTTAAACAGCTTGTCGGCTTCCGGAATCACCGTAATGCTCGACAGCGCCATCAGTACCGTATAGCCGTCGGGCTTGGCATTGGCTGCTGCCGCATTGCCCACCGCACCACCGGCGCCCGGACGGTTGGCCACTCCCACCGGCTGTTTCAGCACCTTCTCCAGCGCCGCCGCAGTCGGACGGCCGGTGACGTCAGCAACGCCGCCCGGCGGGAAAGGCACGATCATGGTGATCGAACGGCTGGGAAAAACATCCTGCGCCTGTGCCACGCCGCAGGCCAGCAGCATTACGGACATCAGATAACGGATATTCATGATTTCTCCTCCGGGTTTTTATGGGCCACAAAAACAATTTAAAGGATGGACAGGATTAAAACCTTATAAGCGTGCATGCCTGGCCCTTTTATCCTGTACATCCTGATAATTCGCTTTTTTCTTTCCTATCCGCTTTAGCCCGCAACCACGCGGTTGACCAGCCGCCCCACGCCCTGAATTTCACACACCACCTCGTCGCCGGGCTGCAGATAGCCGGTCGCAGTAACCACGTCCTTGCGCATCGGCTTCTTGCCACCGAGTTCGGCGTCCGAACCCCAGGCCGTGCCGCCAGGGGTTCCTGTCGAAATCACCACGCCTGGCTGCAGCGTGACGAAAGTCGAGAAAAACTCGACCAGCTGCGCGCAGGTCCAGATCATTTTCGCAGTGCTGTTGTTCTGGCGCAGTTCGCCGTTGACCGTGGTGCGCAATTCGAGTTTTTGCGGATCGCGCACCTCGTCGGCGGTCACCAGCGCAGGCCCGATCGGCGCACAGCCGTCGAAGTTCTTGCCGGGGCCAAGGTTATAGACCGAGGAGCCGTCGGGCCGCAGCGTAACCTGGCGGTCGCGTGCGGTGACGTCGTTCATCACGGTGTAGCCCCAGATGTGCTCATGCGCCCGCGTCGCAGGTATGTGCCGCCCGGGCTTGCCGATGATGATCAGGAGCTCGGTTTCGTAATCGAGTTTTCGGGTCACCCGTCGATCAAGCGGAATAGCGTCGCCGGGGCCGATGACACCGAGCCCGGTCTTCAGGAATAACTCCGGATCCTTGCGCGTGACTTCCGGTTTCTCCTCGCGGTGATCCCAGTAGTTCTCGCCGCTGCACAGGATAAGCGACGGCAGCAACGGCGCGAGCAGGCGGGTCTTCGCGAGCGGCATGCGTGCGGCGGCCGGCGCCTGCTTCACTGCCTGCGCCGTGGACCGCAGGCCCCCGGCGCCTGCGGCGATCAGCAACTTCATGTCCGCCAAGGCCGCGAGCAGCGCCGGCGCGATGCCCAGCGGCGCAGCGTCCAGCAGATCAACGACGCCATCGCCATCCAGCGCACCTAGGCGCGGCACACCGTTGCGGTCGTAGCGTACGAAACGCATGCTCAGGCCACCGGGTTTTCCAGCGTGCCGATCGGCTCGATGGTGATGGCTACGTGGTCGCCGGGTTTCAGGTACTTCGGCGGATTGAAACCGATGCCGACGCCGGCGCAGGTGCCAGTGGCGATCAGGTCACCCGGCTCCAGCGTCATCACCTTCGACAGGTCGGCGATCAGCCTCGGGATGTCAAAAATCAGCTGGCTGACATAGGCGTCCTGCCGCAACTCGCCATTGACCTTGGTGATCAGGCGCAGCTGGGTGACGTCCTTGATCTCGTCGCTGGTGACGATGCAGGGCCCCATCGGGCAGAAGCCGTCCGGGCTCTTGCCGAGGAACCACTGCTTGTGGCGGTTCTGCAGCGTGCGTGCAGTGACGTCATTGATGATGGTGTAACCGTAAACATGTTTGTAGGCGGCCTTCTCGGAAATGTTGCGCCCCCCCTCGCCCATCACCACTGTCAGCTCGCCCTCGTAGTCCACCGAGTTGGTGTAGTCGTTGGCACTGGGAATCGCATCGCCGGGACCGATCACCGAATTCGGCCACTTGGTGAACATGATAGGCACATCGGGGATCGCATTGGCGCCGGCGCTGGCGTCGAAGCCGCTGTTGTGGAACTCCCTGGCATGGTCGTGATAATTCTTGCCGACACAGAGGATGTTCTTTGCCGGCCGCGGGAAGGGCGCCAGCAGCTTTACCTCTGACAAGGGCAGCCGGCCCTCGCCGCTTTTTACTGCCTTGCGCGCGCGCGACAGGCCTCTCTTGCCCAGCGCAACGAAGGCATTCATATCCTTCGGCAGACGTGTCGATGCCGACAAGTCGACGACAGTGTTGGTCTCTGGGTCATGCACGCCGACGCGTGCGCCCTTGGCATCGGAAAAAGTCACCAGACGCATTAAGAAGCTCCTCGTTGTATGGGGCACGGACGATGTCCGCTGCGGGTTAAGCCGGCGGACGTTATTTTCCGCATATTGTAAACCACAGCCCTACCTTGCAACCCTCAATTCCCGGGCCAATCCCCTCCCTGCACCGTCGCACAGCCTCTATACTCGGCACAGTCCATAAGCCCAGATCCCCGCGAGATGAACGCCTCCCTGCAAGCGGCCCCATCCTGGCTCGTCCGTGTCGTTGCCGTGAAACCCGGCGAGGCGCGCGCACTGCTGTGGTCCTTCGCCTATTTCTTTTTCCTGCTCGCCTCGTATTATGTGCTGCGCCCCGTGCGCGACGAAATGGGACTCGCCGGCGGCATCAGGAACCTGCCCTGGCTGTTCACCGCGACCTTTTTCGTGATGCTCGCTGCGGTGCCGCTGTTCGGTGCAATCGTCGCCCGCATACCGCGACGCCGATTCATTCCGCTGGTCTACCACTTCTTCGCCGCCAATATCCTGATCTTCTGGCTGCTGCTGACCTTCAAGGTGGGGATGGCCGACACCGCCCGCGTATTCTTCGTCTGGATAAGCGTCTTCAACCTGTTCGCGGTATCGGTGTTTTGGTCCTTCATGGCCGACCTCTACCGCTCGGAACAGGGCAAGCGCCTGTTCGGCTTCATTGCCGCCGGCGGCTCGGCCGGCGCGCTGCTCGGCCCGCTGATCGCCGTAACGCTCGCCGAATCGCTGGGCCGCGCCAACCTGCTGCTGATCGCGTTCGTGCTGCTGGAGGTCGCGGTGTTCTGCGCGATGCGGCTGGAAGCGGCCGCGATGGCACTGAAGGCAGGCGCAGGCGAAGCGCCGCCTGCCGCGGGCACGCCACCAGAAGCCGGGCTCGGCGGCGGCTGGATCTCCGGCCTGATGATGGTATTGCGTTCACCCTATCTTGCCGGCATCGCGTTGTGGGTGGCGCTGCTGTCGCTGGCCGGAACCTTCCTCTATTTCCAGCAACTCGGCATCGTGGCTTCAATCAGCGACGATCCCAACCGCCGCACCGCAATCTTCGCGCGCATCGACCTCGCGGTGAGCCTGCTCACCATCCTCGTGCAGTTCCTCGCCACCGGCAGGCTGATCCGGCGTTTCGGCGCCGGACCCGCCGCGGCTTTCCTGCCTCTGGTTTTCGCCGCCGGCTTCCTCGCGCTGGCGCTGACGCCGATGCTGTGGGTGGTGATCGCCTTCCAGGCATTGCAGCGCGCGGCAAACTTCGCGATCTCGAACCCGGCGCGCGAGGTCCTGTTCACCGTGCTTGCGCGCGAGGAAAAATACAAGGCCAAGTACGTCATCGACAACGTCGTATTCCGCGGCGGCGACGCCGCCAGCGGCTGGCTTTATCACGCGCTGCGCGGCAGCGGCATGGATCCCTCGTCGATCTCACTGGCCACGGTACCGGTGGCCGCGGGTTGGCTTGCGCTCGCGCTGCTGCTCGGCCGCGAACATGAACGACGCTCGCCCAAAGATCCTTCATCCACCCCTGCGGAGAAATGAATTTATGAATAAAATCAATAATTTATATACACGTCGCGCCATGCTCGCCATGGGCGCGGGACTGACCGCCGCAGCGGCACTGCCCGGCCTGTCGCTGGCCCAGGCTGCGGCCAAACCCCTGCTCAGCCGCAAGATCCCGAAAAGCGGCGAACTGCTCCCAGTGATCGGGCTCGGCACCGCAATCATTTTCGACATCGACAACGACACTGAAAAACGCGCCGAACGCACACAGGTCATCCGCACCCTGCTCGATGGCGGCGGCCGGATGATCGATACCGCACCGTCTTATGGCACGGCAGAAACCGTGGTCGGCGATCTGCTTGCCGCGGCGAAGCTGCGCGACCGGGTTTTCCTCGCGACCAAGGTGCGCTCCAACGACAACGATGCCTTTGTCGCGCAGATGAAACAATCGCAGCAACGGCTGCAATCGCCGAAAATCGACCTGATGCTGATGCACAACGTCGGCTTCCTCGACCGCGGCATGGTGGCCTCGCAACTCGCTATCGTGCGCGAATGGAAACAACAGGGCCATTTTCGCTACCTCGGCGTTACCCACTCGCAACGACAAGCGGACGCCAATGCACGCTTGATCGAAATCATGCAGCAGGACAAACTCGATTTCATCCAGGTCAATTATTCGATGGCAGAACGCAGCGTCGAGGACCGGCTGCTTGCCGCCGCTGCCGACACCGGCACGGCCTTGATGTGCAATCTGCCCTTCGGGCGTGCCCAGTTGTTCCGTGCGGTCAAAGGCAAGACGGTGCCGGACTGGGCTGCCGAATTCGATGCAACGACCTGGGGCCAGTTTTTCCTGAAATACCTGCTGGCCAACCACGCCGTCAACGTCGTGATCCCCGGCACCGACAAGGTCGAATACATGGTCGACAACCTGAACGCGGGACGTGGCCGACTGCCGGATGCGGCGATGCGCAAGCGGATGGTGGCGTTTATTGAAGGGCTGTGAAAGTCAGCGATGAGTGATAAGTGATGAGTGATGAGTGATGAACGCGGAGTGCAAGCGCCGCGGCGCTCCGCCGATACGCTCCCCACTCTTCACTGCAGACCCGTAATCCGGGGCGGTAAGCAGCACCCCATTGCGGTGCTTCTTCCCGGATTGCGCTTCGCTTCATCCAGGCTACAAAACCGTAAAAATCAACGATGAACAATGAGCGATGAACGCAGAGCACCGGCGTCGCATTGCCCCGCCGTTCCGCTCATCACTCATTGTTCCGAGCTCATCGCTGTAATTTCACCGGCCGTATCGCCACACCATCGTCGCAGATCCGCTTGTTGAGCAGGTTGACGCAGGACGCGATCACCGCCAGCGACGGCGTCGCGACACCGGTCATCTGCCCCAGCTCAAGCACTGCATTGACGATGGCGTCCATCTCCAGCGGACGCCCGGCGCGCACGTCCTGCAGCGTCGAAGTCGGCAGCGATACACGCTTTGCGGCACCGTCGACCAATGTCTGTGCATTGGCATCCAGCGTCGTGCCGACGGCGGCGGCCACCGCAATCACCTCGCGCATCAGCGCAACCGCCAGCGGCCGGGTGCCGGGAAACTCCGCGGCCTCGCGCGCAGTCGACTGGGTAATCGCGCCCAGCGGATTCCATACCGCGTTCGACAGCAATTTGTTCCATTTCACCTTGCGCACGTCGTCCGATACGCGGCCAGTCCAGCCGGCGCGGGTCGCCATATCGGCAATCGCCTGCACCCGCGGCGTCACGCTGTGGTCGATCTCGCCGATCACCAGCGCATCGGTCTCAGCGTCCGGCAGGCGGATGCGGCCCGGTTCGACCAGATCAGCGGGCTTGATCGAGGTGCCGCCGATGATCATCTCCGGCTCGAAGGTCCTCGACAACACACCGTCCGGATCCACGGATTTGAGCTGCGCCCCCTTGAACTTCGACTCGATACCCTGGAAGTACCACCAGGGAATACCATTCTGCGGAAACACGAAAACGCCGCCCTTTGCTACCAACCCACGCAGGTGCTGCGCCACCGCCGCGATCTGCTGCGACTTCAGCGTCACAAACACCACGTCGTAGGGCCCCTTTTCCTCGCCGGGCTTGCATACACGCACCTTGACCGGATCGGGCAGCCCGCTGCGCGGACCCTCCAGGATCACGCCGCGGTGGGCCAGCGCCTCGTATTGCGCACCGCGCGCCACCAGTGTCACGTCCTCGCCGGCGTGAGTCAGCCGCGCGCCCAGGAATCCGCCGATCGCGCCGGCGCCATATACCAGTATCCTCATGGTTTGCTCTGTTCCTCTGCTGATTTCGGGTGTTGTCTTCGACGAAAACCGCCGCGATGCGGACCTGCACTGAACCCGGCTGGCGGGGTGCTACTCTAACAGCAATATGATGCGTTTCTGCACCTGGGCGCTTGCCGCGGCGCTGCTGCTTTCCGGCTGTGCAACGCTGGAATGGCACAAGGACGGCGCGACGGCCGAAACCCGCGACCGCGACTTCACCGCCTGCGCCGCGAAGGCGCAAGCCGACACCCGGTATCTGGCGCTGTTGCCGCCGCCTCAGGTGGTCGTGGATGCGCAGGGTCGCGTGATCTCGGCCCAGCCGCCGCGCCAGGTCAGCGAGCGTTTCATCGCGGAACAGGACCTGCTGCGTGCCTGCATGCAGGCACGCGGTTACGCGCTGCGCGAGAGCGCAGCAAAAGCAAACTGAAAGCACTGATTGAATCAAACTGAAGCAATGACGAGGCCACAACATGAAACGCCCGATTCCGGACAACCCGCAGCGCCGCACGCTGCTCAAAACAGCCGGCGCCGCTGCGCTGCTCGCTACCATGCCTGAAGTCGTCGCCGCCCCCGTCGATCTGATCACACGCGCGATCCCGCACAGTGGCGAACGCCTGCCCGCCGTCGGGCTCGGCACCTGGCAGGTCTTCGACGTGCCGCCGGCGCGGCTCGCCGAAACCGAGTTGCCCGCAGTGATGAAACGGTTCACCGAACTCGGCGGCAAGGTCATCGATTCTTCGCCGATGTACGGCAATTCCGAAGCCGCCGTCGGTGCCCTGTCCGCCGCGCAGAAAAACCGCGCTGCGCTGTTCCTCGCCACCAAGGTCTGGACCAGCGGCCGCGAGGCAGGCATCCGCCAGATGGAGACGTCGACGAAGCTGATGCAGGCTGGCAAGACCATCGACCTGATGCAAGTGCACAATCTGCTCGACCTCAAAACCCATCTGCCGGTGCTGCGCGAGTGGAAGAAGTCCGGACGCATCCGTTACCTCGGCATCACCCACCACACCCAGGGTTCGCACGCCGAGCTGGAGCGGCTGGTCAAAACCGGTGATTTTGATTTCGTCCAAATCAATTATTCGCTGGAAGAGCCCGAGGCTGATGCCCGACTGCTGCCGGCCTGTGCCGATTCCGGCACAGCGGTGCTGATCAACAAGCCCTTCTCCCAGGCCGGCATGTTCAGCCGTGTGCGCGGCAAGACCCTGCCGCCCTGGTGCGCTGACATCGATTGTTCGAGCTGGGCGCAGTATTTCCTGAAATGGATCATCGGCCATTCCGCGGTGACCGCGGCGATCCCCGGCACCAAGCTGGTCCGCCACATCGAGGACAATATGGCAGCCTGCCGCGGCCGGCTGCCGGACGCGGCGATACGCAAAAAAATGGCCGCCCACTTTGCAGCGCTCTGAGATGCACATCCGCCTGCTGCTCTGCGTACTGTTGCTGTCCTTCGCTGCCGGCTGCAGCATGGTGCGACTGGGCTACGGCCAGCTCGACACCCTCGCCGGCTGGCGCGCCCAGAGCTATTTCGATTTCGACACCGCGCAGCGCGAAAGCTTCGGCCAGCGCTTCGCGCGTCTGCATGTCTGGCACCGTAGCGAACAGTTGCCGGAGTACGCGCGCTTCCTCACTGAAACCCGCAGTCGCGCAGAACGCGGGCTGCAGGCGAAGGACATCCTGTGGCTGATCGACGGAATCAAGGCACGTTATGGCGTCATCGCCGAGCGCGCCGCGCCCGACGCGGCGGAACTGCTGGCCGGGTTGACACCGGCGCAGGTCGATCACCTGAAACGCGAATTCGAGAAGGAAAATCGCAAGTTCCTGCGCGAGCACCGCAGCAACGAATCGGCGGAGAACCGCCGCCAGGCGCAGAACCGGCGCACGCTGAAACAGCTGCGCGACTGGGTCGGCACCTTGTCCGTCGAGCAGGAACAGCGCATCACGGAACTGATGCGCGAACAACCGCTGATAGACCGCCTGCGCCACGAAGACCGGCTACGCCGCCAAAAGGAATTTCTCGCGCTGCTCGAAATCCGCGATGGCGACCGCAAGGTCTTCGCCGCACGGCTGCGCGACTGGCTGGTGAACTGGGAACAAGGCCGCCCGCCAGCATTAACCAAAGCCTTCGAAGAGTCCTGGAAAAAACGCGCCGCCTTCTATGCTGCGGTGGACGACATGCTCACCCCAACCCAGCGCGGCCACCTGCTGCGGCGACTGCAGAACTACAGTGCGGACTTCATTGCGCTGGCTGGCGAGAGCCCGGCGGTGGCCAAAAGCGAGAAAAGCGACTGCGCTAAAATCGCCAGCTGTTGAACAACCCGTCGACCGCAATGCCCACCTATACCGGACGCATCGACTCCAAGCTGCCGAACGTCGGCACCACCATTTTCACCGTGATGTCGCGGCTCGCCGCCGAACACAAGGCGATCAACCTGTCGCAGGGCTTTCCCGACTTCGATTGCGCGCCGGAACTGCGGGCGCTGCTGACGAAGTACATCAACTCCGGCGTCAACCAGTACCCGCCGATGGCCGGCATCCCGGCACTGCGCGAGGCGATCGCCGAGAAAATCACAACACTCTACGGCACCCACTACGACGTCGAACATGAAATCACCGTCGTCCCCGGCGCCACATACGGCATCTACACCGCCTGCGCCGCGCTGATCCGCCCCGGCGACGAAGTGATCCTGTTCGAGCCGGCCTATGACAGCTACGCACCCGCGGTCGAGGTCCACGGCGGCGTGCCGGTCTATGTGCAACTGCGCTACCCCGACTACAGCATCGACTGGCAGGCGGTGCAGGCCGCAATCACGCCGAAAACGAAACTGCTGATTATCAACACCCCCAACAACCCGACCGCCACCGTGCTCTCGGCCGAAGACCTGCGTCTGCTTGAAGGCCTGCTGCGCGGCACGAACATCGTCATCATCAGCGACGAGGTCTACGAACACATCGTCTTCGACGGCCACCGGCACCAGAGCGTCGCGCGTTTTCCCGGACTCGCCGAACGCAGCTTCGTCGTGTCCTCCTTCGGCAAGACCTACAGCGTCACCGGCTGGAAAACCGGCTATGTCGCCGCGCCGAAGGAACTGATGACCGAATTCCGCAAGGTCCACCAGTTCAACGCCTTCGTCGCCAACGGCCCGCTGCAGTACGCCTTCGCCGATTACATGAAGAACAAGGACGCCTACCTCGATCTCGCGGCGTTCTACCAGAAGAAACGCGACTTCTTCCTGGAAGGTTTGAAAGGCTCGCGCTTCAAACCCCTGCCCTCGCGCGGCACCTTTTTCCAGAACCTCGCCTACGACGCGATCAGTGACGAGAAGGACACCGACCTCGCGGTACGGCTGACGAAAGAGAAAGGCATCGCCTCGATTCCGGTGTCGGTGTTCTATCGCCAGCCACCTGAGCATCGCGTGCTGCGTTTCTGCTTTGCCAAATCGGAGGCGACGCTGGCCAAGGGGGCGGAAATCCTCAGCCAGCTTTGATTAAAAATATCAATAAAAACAAATACTTAAAATCTATCTGCCGGGGAAAGCCCGTGGATTCAACGACGCCGGCGACCAAGACTGCTTGGGAGAGCGCTGCGCCGGGACATGTTAAGGTTTCGTCGAATACATTCAGCGCGCTACCGTCGCGACATAAGCACATATCAGCAATCGCTTGAATTGCCGGTTTTGCCGAAATTTAATACTGTATGCAGCCTTACAGGACTCAGCTCAAGCCGATGATAACGAACGGTTTTTCTTGTGAAATTGTCGGCAAGTTAGGGAGACAGGGTTGCAGGTTATCCGGCAAACCTGTCGCCCCAAATTAAAGTTAGAAGTCAAAGATGTTGAATATGGATGCCGTAACGATTGGTCTACGCTTTCTCTTTGGTGCCGTTGTCGGCGGAATTCTCGTCGCATTTCTCGCCATCTGGGGTTTGGTGCCGCTGTGGCTCGGAGTCGCGATGCCGCTCATATCAGGGTTGCTTGCCGTATTTTTCGGCGATCGGTTTCTGGTCGGCTTTATGCGCGTGTTTCGGTGGCTTCAATGAAGCACTGCACCAAGATTTCTAACTTCAGGTCGAACGGTCGGGCCGCGAGCGTCGTGGCTAATCAACTATCCGTGCTGGCCCGCCGTTCACCAACACGTAAGTAGCGAAGAGGATTGCGGGATCCGCAGTGTCCGTGTCCCCATAATCCCCCGCCCAATAGTCCGTCATTGACGGAATACGTCAATGACGTATAATCCGGCATGCTCACGTTCATCCAGACCAAGCTGTTCACGCGATTATTCAGCGAGCGCTATTCGGATGACGATCTGGCGGAACTGGAGCGACACCTGGCCGCTAATCCGGAAGCCGGTGACCTGGTGGTGGGTTCAGGCGGTGTCCGGAAAATGCGCTGGGGTGCGCCTGGGCGTGGCAAACGCGGCGGTGTGCGCATCATTTATTACCTGAAGCTGCGCCGGGAACAGGTTTGGCTGCTCACCCTGTATGCCAAGAACCAGACAGACTCGATACCGGGACACGTCCTCAGACAGATCAAGGAAGAGATCGATGCCGAAAGCTAAACGCAATATCGGGCTGGAAATCCTCGAAGGCATCCGCGAGATCAAGCGCGGCGAACACGGACGAGTGCGCACCCTGCCCTCGGTATCCAGCATCCGCGAGAAAACCGGACTGTCTCAGTCGCGCTTCGCCGAGCTGCTCGGTGTATCCGTGCGCACCCTTCAAGAATGGGAGCAAGGCCGCCGGGCACCTTCCGGCGCGGCAAAAACCCTGCTGATGATCGCCGACAAGGACCCGCGAGCACTGCTGGCGGTGGCCTGAAAATTTTCCGGCCTGCGACAACCGCAGTTCAGGAGCAAGCATGCCTCCGACAATGAAGCCGCTCAATAACGCCGAATTACGCAGGTTCGAGGCCAGACGCGACTTGGCTGCGGAATTGCTGGAATCCATCCGACAAATGAAGGCGGGAAAAATCCGGACTGTACTGATACCCGCTGTCGCAAAACGTTGAACGCCACAGGGCGGATCAGCTGCGCCAGCGGCGTCACCCGCCGGCCGTCACCGCCACATAAACGTGGATGATCGCGACACAGATCGCCGTCACCTTCATGCTGAACGCCCGGTTCAGCTTCAGCAATTCCCCGAAGGGCAAACCGTAACGCCCCGCCATCGCCAGCATCGTGTTCGACATCGGGCAGGCGGTCAGTCCGACGCCCCAGCTCATCAGGAACACCATCGCCAGCAAGGTCTGGTCGGGCTGCAGCGGCATCACCCAGGGGCCGAGCACCGATACCAGGATGATCGGATGCAGGCCCAGCCAGGCGGCGACATTCATGACCACCAGCACCAGGCTGGCCTCGAGGGCGCCGAACTTCGAAAACGGCAGGCCGAGCTCGAGCACGTCGATGGCGCCGTTCATGCCGGCCGAGAGGATGCCGGCGGCGAGGAACAATGTCAGTTCGCCGTTCATTGCCGGCAACCGCGCGCGGCCGTGGCGTAGCAGAATCTCGCCGGTGCGTCTTCCGCTGCGCACCAGCAACGTGAGCACGGTAACAAGGAAGGACATCGCCGCGATCACCGCCAGCACCGACCACTGCGGCCGCCATTCGTGGATCGCCAGCACGCTGACCGCCAGCACCGCCGGCACCCACAGCGCTTCGAGGTGCAGCGGATAACCGGTAAAGTCGCGGGCACGGCCATATTTCTCTGAGGTCAGCGTCAGCCAGGTGACGGTCATGCCGGCCGCAGCGACCGGCAGGCCCCAGAAGATCAGCTGGGTCAGGCTGGCACCGGGCGCTGCGGTCAGCGCCGCCGCCATCGCGCCGTAGAACGGCGACCAGGCCGCGCCGACGATGAAGGCCTGCGACAGACCCATCGCCTGCTCCATGGTCAGCTTGGTGCGGCTGCTGAGGCGGTCGGCAAAAATCGCCACCGCGGAAAAATTGATCACCGCGCCGAAAAGATGCACGCCGAGCATGGTCCGGAACAGCGCCCCCCGCCCCTGCTGCAACGGCTCGTTCGCCTTCTCGCGGCCCATCGCAATCAGTTGCAGAAAGGACACCGCGATCAGCATGCCGGCCAGCGGCACGTTCTGGGTCAGCGCAATCTCGATCAGCCCGCTACCACCATAGGCCATGCTCCAGCCGATGCCCAGCGCGCCGAGGCCGGCGAGTGCCAGCACCATTTTCAATTGGTGGCCCGGCAGTTTCGGCAACAGCAACAGGCAGGCGGCCCAGGCGATGATGCCGGTGATCCACAAGGGATAAGCGGGCAGCCAGACGGCTGCGATCACCAGCACGACGACGGCGAAATAGAGCCAGGCGGCGAGGGTGTCGCGGGCTGCGGTGTGGGAATTCAACTACGGAAGGCCCAATGGCTCGTCATGCCAGACGCGCAACGCACGAGCCGGAATCCAAGACACGCCACTCAAAGTCACTGGATTCCGGCGTTCGCCGGAATGACGACGAAGGAAAGTCAGGGGTGATCGATAAGGACCACCCCCGGACATCACAACACGCCGGACAATCCGCCGTCGACGTTGATGCAGCAACCGGTGACATAACTCGCAGCATCGGAGGCAAGGAAAGCAACCACGTTGGCGACTTCGGCCGATTCGCCCATGCGCTTCATCGGCACGGACTTGCCGGTATCTGCGTAATGCTGTTCGACCGTCTTGTTGTTGCGCGCGGCGCCGCGTTCCTGCTGCTTCGACTTGATCTTGCCCACCGCAACGACGTTGACCAGAATGTTGTCGGCTGCCAGTTCCTTGGACAGGCCCTTGGACAAGGCCAGGCCCGCGGCGCGGCTGACAGTGGTCGGGAACATCGCGGCACCGGGCTGCTTGGCGCCGACCATGTTGAGGCTGATGATGCGGCCACCGCCGACCTTCTTCATGTGCGGAATTGCCGCACGCGCGGTACGCACCTGCGCCATCACCTTGATTTCAATGTCGAGGTCCCAGAAGTTGTCCTCGACCTTGTCGAAAGCCATCTGGCCCGAGCCGCCGGCGTTGTTGACGACGATGTCGAGGCGGCCGAAATGTTTCGCGGTGTCGTCGATGAAACGCTCCATGTCGCCTTCCTTGGACGCATCGGCAACAATGCCCAGCACATCGCCGCCCTGCTTCTTCAGTTCGGAGGCAAACGCGTCGATCAGTTCCTTGCGGCGCGCGCAGAACGCGACTTTCGCGCCCTCGGCGACCAGGCGCCGCACGACGGACTCGCCGATGCCTTCGGTGCCGCCGGTGACGGCGGCGACTTTGCCTTTCAATCCAAGTTCCATGATGTGAATCCTTTCCGTGCTTCTGCAGCGGTTTTGCGGGAGGCGCGATTGTGACACATCCATGCCGCGGCGGATGGCGTCTGGCCCGCGCAGCCCAGTCGCGGTAGACTCGCAGCCCATGATCATCGCCATCCCTGACGACTACCACAATCTGGTCCACACTCTCGACTGCATGAAGCTGCTCGAAGGGCAGGAAGTGCGCATCTTCCGTGACGTGGCGCCACCCGAAACCACGCTGATCGCGAATCTGCGCGACGCCGACATCATCGTGCCGATCCGTGAGCGCACACGTTTCGCACGCGGCATCATCGAACAGCTGCCAAAGCTGAAAATGTTCAGCCAGACCGGCCGCAGCTTCCACCACATCGATGTCGATGCCTGCAACGACCATGGCATCGCGATTCTGTCCGGCGGACACCCCTCGCCCTACACCGTGGCGGAGCACACCTGGGCGCTGATCATGGCGAGCTGGCGCGATGTCGCACGCGAATGCGACGACATGCGCCAGGGTATCTGGCGCTCGCGCTTCAACACCGGCCTGCACGGCAAGACGTTGGCGATCCTCGGACTGGGCACCATCGGTGGGCTGATCGCGCAGACCGGCGCCAGCTTCGGCATGCGCGTGCTGGTGTGGGGCCGCGAGAATTCGCTCAACGCCGCAAAAGCTGCAGGCTACGACGTCGCCGCGAGCCAGGACGACCTGTTCGCGCAGGCCGACGTGCTGGTGATCATGGCCAGGCTGTCAAAGGACACGCGTGGCCTGGTTAAGGCGGCGCACCTCGCGTTGATGAAACCCGCTGCGCTGCTGATTAACACAGCACGCGCCGAACTGATCGAAGCGGGCGCACTCGTTGCCGCGCTGAAAGCCGGACGGCCTGGCATGGCAGCCACGGATGTCTACGAAAACGAGCCGGTGCAGCACGGCGACCATCCGTTGCTGAAACTCGATAACGCACTGTGCAGCAATCACAGCGCCTGGCTGGAGAAAGGCACCTACGAGGCGTACTTCGGCGAAGCCTTTGCCAATGCAGCGGCCTTCGCCGCCGGCAAACCGCTGAAATTCGCCAATTCACCAAAAACAAATAAAAACAGATAGTTACCGAGGCTTATACCAAAGCGGCGCAGCGCCTGAAGCGCCGGCGGCCTTGGCTTAAAGCGCCGATCAGGGTATAAAGACATTAACCACCGCGGCCCGCAAGGGCCGCGGTTTTTTTCTGGCGGCCGTGGCCGCCAGTTTCTTTTATTGAGCCCAATGAGAACTGCCATGTCCAAAAAACCACCTATCACCGTCTCCTCCCTTGATCTGGAGCGGCTTGAAACCCTGATCGAATCCACACCCGACACGATGTTTCCGGGCAAAGCTGCGCTGCTCGACGAGCTTGGCCGCGCCACCGTGCTCGAGCCCGAGCAGATGCCGCCCGACGTCGTCACCATGAATTCCACGGTGCGCTTCTCGGTCGCGGACTCCGGCAAGGAATTCGAACTGACGCTGGCCTATCCGAAGAATGCAGGCGGCGAAGGACACATTTCAGTAATCGCGCCGGTGGGCAGCGCCCTGCTCGGACTGTCGGTCGGCGACGCGCTGGACTGGACACTGCCGGACGGCCATGTCACCACGGTGCGGGTCAGTGCGATCACCTTCCAGCCCGAACGCGCCGGAGAGCTCCACCGTTAAGCAGAATTGCCGCGCTCAGACCAAATGGCTTCAGGCATCGACCTCAACTCGGTCGCGCCCGGATTCCTTCGCCCGGTACAGCGCGCGATCGGCGCGCAGCAAGGCGGCATCCGAGCTCGCGTCCTCTGCGCGCAGCGCCGCGATGCCAATGCTTACGGTAACCGGTAGGGTCATACCCTCGTAAACGGCCGGAGATTCGGTGATTCCACGGCGCAACCTCTCGGCAAACTCGGCTGCCGCAGGCAGCGTGGCGCCGGTAAGCAATATCGAAAACTCTTCGCCGCCCAGCCGGCCGCAGGCATCCACTGCGCGTATCCGGGTGCTGATCAACTCGGCGACATGGCGCAACACGCTGTCGCCGGCAGGATGGCCGTGGGTGTCGTTGACCTTCTTGAAATGATCGAGGTCGAGCATCAAGACCGCGGCCGGCTGCTGCGGGAAGCGGCGAACCCGCGCATGCTCCTCCTCCAGCCGCGCGATGAAGACACGGCGGTTGGGGATGCCGGTCAGCATGTCGGTGGAGGCCAGTTCGCGCAATTCCGATTCAAGCTTCTTGCGCTCAGTGATGTTCTCGACAATGCGCAGGAAATAGAGCGGCTGCCCCCAGGCATCCCGCACCAGCGACACCGAGCGATTGACCCACATCAGGCTGCCGTCCTTGCGCACGTAACGCTTCTCCGCGGCTACGCTGTCGACCTCCCCTGCCAGCAATTTCCGCCGGTAGCTGTTGTCAGCCTCACGATCTTCCGGATAGGTGAACGACCCTGCCGGCCGACCGATGATTTCTTCAGGCGCGTAGCCCAGCATCTCGCAAAACCTGCGGTTGACCTGCAAATAGCGCCGGTCGAGCGAGGTATGGGCCATGCCGATCGCCGCCTGCTCAAAGGCGCCGCGAAAGCGCGCTTCGCTGTTCGCCAGCGCCTCCTGGGCGCGTTTCTGCCGCGCCAGCATCACCACCAGCATCGCAGAAAATGCTGCGATGATCAGGCTGATCAGCAGCACCATGACGTAATCCCGATAGCGGCTGCGCCGGAATTCGCCGAGGACTTCATTCTCGGCAACTCCGACCGCCACCACCAGCGGATAGCCCGGCAGCGTGCGATAACTGACGAAACGCTGAGTGTCGTCGAAGCCGCCAGGGCTGAGGAACTCGCCGTGCTCGTTCCGCGCGCGCTGCCGCATCAGGCTGCTCTTGGTCATATCGATGTCGAAGCTCAATTCGCCACCGACGCGCCGCACGCGGGCAATGCCGTCAAACCCGACCAGCGTCACCAGACCCAGCACGCCGATGTCGGACTTCTGGTAGAAACGCGCGAAGTAGCCCGGATCCACCGACAGTACGACGACACCGCCGAAGGAGCCGTCCGGCTTGCTGATGCGCCGCGACATCGGCACCTGCCAGTTTCCGGACACGCGACCAAGCACCGGACGGCTGATGTAGAGCAGATCAGCGCCGCCACTCCGGTGTACTTGGAAGAATTCGCGGTCGGCATAGTTCGTCGGCTCGAAGCGACGGTTGCTGAGCACAATGTCGCCGTGCTCGTCGACTACACTGAGGATGCTGAACAACTGGCCATCGACAACGCCTTCAGCAATATAGCGCGCGATATCCATGGCGCGGCCGAGGCTGCGGTACTCGTGGCGCACGAACAGCAGCGTGCTGTCGAACCCCTTCAGCGTGCGCACCACATGCTCTTCGTAGGCGACCGCGAGGTTGGAGTTCTGCCTGACCGCGGCGCTGATGATCTCCTGACGATCGGCGGAATGCTTGCTCATCAGATAAAACCAGAGCCCCGCGATCAGCAAGGCGCTGAACAGGCCTATCGCCAGGTTGATGTCGGCAAAGCGGCGCAGTCCGTGCGCCGGTGCCGGTGTCATCTGGCTCGCCAGATGCCGGCTGCGCTCGCTGCCAGCCCGTTACGCTCAAGCCGCAGCAGGTGGGCGTGCAGCGAGCGCATTGCCACTGGGTGGATGCGTTCGGGCACGTCGTCATAGGCATGGCGCACCAGCACGTCCAGCGTGGCTGGCCCCTGCTCCGCGAGTACGGCATGAATTTTTGCCTCGCGCTTCAAACGGTGCGCGATCAGGCGGTGCACTTCTTCAGCAGGCGTGGTGATCAGATGGCCATGCCCTGGCGCGAAAGCGCTGACCGGCAGTTCGAGCAGCCGTTCCAGAGAATCGAGGTAGGCCTGCATATCGCCGTCCGGCGGCGAAATTACCACCGTCGAGCCCTGCATCACGTGGTCGCCGGTGAACAGCAGGCCGCTGCCTTCAAGCAGATAGCAGAAATGATTGGAAGCGTGGCCAGGGGTGTGCACAACACGCAGCCGTGCACCGGCACAGTCGACAACCTCGCCGTCGCACAGCACACGGTCGGGTTTGAAGGCCTCGTCCTGGCGACCGTCAGTCGGCGTAACACCGTGGCCCAGCACCTCGGCACCCGTAGCCTGCTTCAGTGCCCGCGCCAGCGGCGAATGGTCGCGATGGGTGTGGGTGCAGAGTATCCAGTGCAGTCGGTCACCAACGACGGCGAGCAGCGCATCGCGGTGCGCGTCGAGTTCCGGCCCCGGATCAATCAGGGCCAGCTCGGCGTCACCGATCAGATATGTGTTGGTGCCGGGTCCCGTCATCATCCCTGGATTGGACGCGGTGATGCGCCGCACGCCGGGTGCAATGGTGACGGTGACACCGGGCACAATCGAAGCGGGCGCGTTCATTTTTTTTCTGCCCCCAACTCTTCGTAACCGGGCTCGCCCGGCATGATGCGCCGGCCGTCAGGACCGATGCGCGGCAATTGCACCCGCACATCGCGGCGCGCAGCGAGGCCGCGGCGCAGACTCGCCACGCTGTCGTAATCGGCAAAATCTTCCAAGGTACGCACGGTCGGTGTGCGCATCTCGAAATCTCCGCGACGGTGGCGACTCAAGGCCTCACCAGGACTAACCCAGGCTGCGGCGATGGTTTCACGCTCGTCCTGCAGCGGCTCCTGCCCTTCCGGCGCTTCCGCCATGAAGAAGCGCGTGTCGTAGCGCCGTGGCAGTCCCACCGGCGTGATCCAGTGCGCGAAGTACGTCAGCTGGTCAGCCGCGAGTTGCAGGTCTTCAGCCTGCAATAGATCTGGAAACGCCAGTTGCCCGGCATTGAGCCGGCGACGATGTTCGGTGAAGCGCTGCGCGATGCCAGCATCGCGCAGGGACAGGGTCGCACCACGGCCATCGCGTGCGAGCAGCAAGCCCGACTCCTCGAAGGCTTCGCGGATCGCGGCGGCCCAATAGGCCAGGCCATCGGTATTCAGGCCCAAGGCGCCGCTCGCCCGAACGTCATCGAAGCAAGTACATAACCCATTATTTTTAAAACAAAAATCCGTATCGTCCACACCGCCACCGGGAAACACGTGCATGCCCGGCACGAATCCCGATTTGAGATTGCGACGCATCATCAGCACCTCTATGCCACCCTTGGCATCGCGCACAATGGTGACGGTCGCCGATGGCATCGGCACTACCGGTTTGCCGCTGCGCTCTCCGCCTTTCGCCTGTTCAGCGCTCACTGTTCACCCTTCACTATTCACCATTCACCACTCACTGTTTACTGTTTACTGCTTACCGCCTTCGACGAGCAAGCTGATCAGGCTCGAAGTATCCAGGCGTCCCCCGCCCTCGCGCTGCACCTGTGCATAAAACTGATCAATCAGCGCGGTCACCGGCAACTGCGCGCCATTGCCACGTGCCGCCTCCATCGCGATACGCAGGTCCTTGCGCATCAGGTCAACCGCAAATCCGAAATCGAACTTGCCGTCAACCATGGTCTTGCCGCGGTTCTCCATTTGCCATGACGTTGCCGCGCCTTTCGAGATGACATCGACAACCCGCTTGGCATCAAGACCGGCATGCAGTGCAAAGGCCAGCCCTTCGGCCAGACCCTGCACCACGCCGGCAACACAGATCTGGTTCACCATCTTGGTTTTCTGACCGGCGCCGGAAGGCCCCATCAGCGTCACCGCGCGGGCGTAATGCGCGATCACCGGTTCAGCACGCGCATAGGGTTCGCGATCGCCGCCAACCATCACGGTGAGAATGCCCTGCTCCGCGCCCGACTGTCCGCCGGACACGGGAGCATCGAGAAAATGCAGCCCGCGCGCCTGCGCCGCCGCGTTGAGTTCCTGCGCCACCGCCGCGGAAGCCGTGGTGTGGTCGATGAAAATCGCACCAGCCTGCATCGCCGCAAAAGCGCCGCGGCTGCCGGTCGTCACTTCGCGCACGTCGTCATCGTTGCCAACGCAACTGAACACGATGTCCGCGCCCTTCGCCGCGGCTGCCGGCGTATCGGCGATGCTGCCCGCATGACGTTCAAGCCAGGTCTGTGCACGTGCCGCAGTACGGTTATAGACGGTGACGCTGTGGCCGGCCATGGCGAGATGCCCAGCCATGGGGCCTCCCATGACACCAAGACCGATGAATCCAAGCTTCATGAAAATGCCTTCAATCCAAAACTGCAATTTTCTTATATATCGGCAAACCTTGCCCCTCCCCCACTAGGGCAGATCGGTTCCTGCTATTCCTGCCGCAAACAGGATTAACAACTATTGTTATTAATGACAATAAGCAAGACCCGCCAGCTGACACGCTTGCTTGCGCCTAGTATCAGACCGATTCGAAATTGATGCGCGCATCGACCTGTCGGCGCCGCTGCGGCTGTGGGGCGAAATCGGGCATACGGCTCCTGTGGCGCGGCTTACCTCGACCTGCCACCAGCGGTTGCGGCGCCGGGCCGAAAATTGAGTGACGGAACTGTAAATATTTGTTTATAATCATATACTTATAACATCATTCGACAGCGCAGCCAACGGTTGTCGCCTTCGGTGGCTCGACGAAACTACGGATGTCCACCCCGTTGCGGATCGCAGTCATCTCGGCGAGTATCGCCACCGCGATTTCGGGTGGAGTCTTGCTGCCAATCTTGAGCCCGACCGGGCCGTGCAGACGCGCGATCTCCTGCTGCGACAGGTCAAACTCGGCAAGCCGCTGGCGCCGCGCGTCGTTGTTTTTCTTCGACCCGATGGCACCGATGTAGAAGGCCGGCGACTTCAACGCCTCCAGCAGCGCCATGTCATCAAGTTTCGGATCATGGGTCAGCGTCACCACCGCACTGTGGCCGTCGAGGTTCAGTTCAGTGACCACGTCGTCGGGCATGCCGCGTTTCAGTTCCACGCCGGGCACATCGAAGGTGGTGCTATATTCTTCACGCGGGTCGCAGATCGTGACCTGGTAGTCCAGCGCCTGCGCCATCTGGGCGAGATAGGTCGACAACTGGCCGGCACCGATGATCAGCAGCCGCCAGCGCGGGCCGTACACGGTCTGCAGCATGGCGCCATCAAAGGTCAACTGGTCCTGCCATTTCGCCGGCCCGATGATGGTCTCTCCGGTTTTCATGTCGAGCCGGCGCAGCACCAGTTCGTGGCGCTCAATGCGTGCCAGCAGTTGGTCGAGTCCGCTTTTCGCAGCCAGCGGCTCCAACACCAGTTCCAGCGTGCCGCCGCAAGGCAGCCCGAAACGCTGCGCCTCTTCAGCTGACACACCATACTTCGTCGTTACCGGTGAATTTTCGGCGAGGCGGCCCTCCCTCACTCGAAGGATCATGTCATCCTCAACGCAGCCACCAGAAACCGAGCCCACCACCATGCCGTCGCCGCGGATCGCCGACAACGCGCCGATCGGGCGCGGCGCAGAGCCCCAGGTACGGATCACCGTGGCCAGCACCACGCGATGGCCGCCGGCGAGCCAGTCGCGAGCTGTCCTGACAACCTGCAGATCAACACTGTCCATGCAAATCCTCCGATCAGCCCTTAACGTCCACAATCAAGGTCCACATTAACGTCCAATGAACCCGCCTATTGTAGCGCTCCGCATGCGGTAACATCGGAAGCTGGACACAAGGAGAACTGCAACAATGGAAATGACCGGCGAACAGTTGATTGCCTTGCCCCAGCAGGCCACCTGGGACGCACTGAACGACACCGCTGTGCTGATGGACTGCATTCCCGGCTGCGACTCGATCGAAAAACAGTCCGACAACGAATACCTGCTGACCATGACCGCCAGGGTCGGCCCGGTCAGCGCCAAGTTCAAGGGCAAGATGACACTGCTCGATGTGCAGGCGCCGGATTCCTACACGCTGCAGTTCGAAGGCCAGGGTGGTGTCGCCGGTTTCGCCAAGGGCGAGGCCCAGGTCAGGCTCGCGCCGGAGGCGGATGCCACACGGCTGAGCTACAGCGTCAAGGCGAACATCGGTGGCAAGCTGGCGCAGGTCGGTGCGCGCCTGATTGACGGCGTCGCCAAAAAAACCGCTGAACAGTTCTTCAGCGCATTCAACAAGCGCGCCAGCGGGGGTGCGGCGGCCTGAGCGCCCGCAGCAAGGCTGGCAGCAACAAAAAAGCCGGCATGCGCCGGCTTTTTTGCGCGCTTCAGAATCAGCCCACGTGCTTGCGCAAAAACGCCAGCGTGCGCTCGCGCGCCAGTTTGGCGCTCGCTGCATCGTAGGAACCGCGCTGGTCGCAGTTGAAACCATGGCCCGCAGGATAGATGTGATGTTCCCATTGCGGCTGCGCAGCTTTGACCTTCTCCACCGCCTCAAGCGGGATGCCCTGGTCCTTTTCGCCCCAATGGAACATTACCGGGCATTTGGGCTGCAGGCTGGTGAGGTTGGGAATGCCGCCGCCGTAATGCGGCGACGCGCAGGCAAGGCCATCGACTTCCGCCGCAGCCTTCCAGGCCACGGTACCGCCCCAGCAATAGCCTACTACGCCAATTTTTGCGGTTCCCTGCAAAGCCTGGACTGAGGCACGAACGTCCTTGACTGCGTCATCGAGGCTGGCCTTCTGCATCAGACCGCGGCTGACCTCGATTTCAGACTGGGTGTAGCCGCACTCGTAACCGCGCTGCACGCGGTCGAACATCGCCGGTGCGATCGCCAGGTAGCCGTCCGCGGCGTAACCATCGGCGACGGAACGGATGTGGCTGTTGACACCGAAAATCTCCATGATCACGACGAGGCCGCCGCGTGGTTTGCCTGCGGGCTCCGCCTTGTAAGCGGCGAATTTGTGGCCATCGGCCGCAGTAAGTTCGATCATGCTGCCCATTTTATTCCTCCGAGCTGTGGGTAAACTGCGGACGATTATAGCCTGCGGTCATCCTGCGCTAGACTACGGTCCATCGAGTGGAATCCGAATAACAATAAGGAACGACCATGCTGAAAATCTGGGGACGCACGAACTCGATCAATGTGCAGAAAGTGCTGTGGACCTGCGCCGAGCTGGACCTGCCGTTCGAGCGCATCGACGCCGGCATGCAATTCGGTGTCAACAACACGCCGGAATACCGGGCAATGAATCCCAACGGCCTGGTGCCGCTGATCGACGACGACGGTTTCCTGCTGTGGGAATCCCATGCCATCGTGCGCTACCTTGCGCGCAAACACGGTCTCGGCAGCCTGTGCCCGGCGGAACCGCGCGCTGCAGCCGATGCCGACCGCTGGATGGAGTGGTACAGCACGACGCTGTGGAACCACATGAAGCCTGTGTTCTGGATCCTGATCCGAACGCCGCCGGAAAAGCGCAACATGACCGAGGTCGAGGACAACCGGCAGAAGCTTGCCGGCTATCTAACGATGGCCGACGCGCACCTCGGGAAAAAAGAATACTTCGCCGGCGCGGCATTCACGATGTCCGACATCCCGCATGCGGTGCTCGCACACCGCTGGTTCAACGTGCCGATCGAGCGCCCGGCGCTGCCCCACTACGAACGCTGGTTCAAGACGGTATCAGCCCGGCCGGGATTCCAAAAGCACTGCGCGGCGCCGTTGACGTAAAAAACAAAGTCAAAATCATGGCCACAGAGAACACAGAGGAAAAGCGGAAAATCCGCTTTTGAATCTTTGGTTTTCTCTGTGTTCCCTGTGTTCTCTGTGTTCCCTGTGTTCTCTGTGTTCCCTGTGTTCTCTGTGTTCTCTGTACCCTCTGTGGCTAAAGGTTTTCAAAGCCCATGACCGCCCAGCGCAACTACCGCTATTACGAATTCGTGATGGCGGCTTTTGTCACGGTGCTGATCTGCGCTAATCTGATCGGCCCGGCGAAAATCGCCCAGCTCGACCTGCCGCTGCTCGGTATCGTCACCTTCGGCGCCGGGGTGCTGTTCTTTCCCATTTCCTATGTTTTCGGCGACATCCTCACCGAGGTCTATGGCTACGCCCGCGCGCGGCGGGTGATTTGGGCGGGATTTCGGGGCTGGGATTCGCCTCCTTCATGACCACCGTGGTGGTCGCGCTGCCGCCGGCGCCGTTCTGGACGCATCAGGCCGCTTACGAGATTGCCTTTGGAAATACCCCGCGCATCGTCGCCGCCTCGATGATTGCCTACTTCTGCGGCGAATTTGTCAATTCCTACGTGATGGCTAAAATGAAGCTGGCCACCCGCGGCCGCTGGTTGTGGACGCGCACGATAGGCTCGACGATCGCCGGCGAAGCAGTAGATTCAGCGCTGTTCTATCCTCTGGCCTTTTACGGCGCCGGCATCATTCCCGATGACCAGTTGCCGATGGTGATGGCGGCACAATTTGTCGCCAAGGTTGGCGTGGAGGTGGCTCTGACGCCGCTGACCTACAAGATCGTCAATTTCCTGAAGCGCGCGGAACAGGTCGACCACTACGATCGCGACACCGACTTCAATCCCTTCGCGCTTAAACCCTGAACGCGGGAATCAGGCGCGCAGGAAACGCCCGAAGGCCAGCAGCGCGCCGCCGAAAATCATGCCAAACACGATCAGCTGCAGCACATAGCTGATCCAGGCATAACCCGTGTCTTCGCCGCGCTCGGCCAGGTTGTGGCAGTAGAGCAGGAATGGCGATGGTGAGTTGAACAGCGGCATTTTCTCGAAACGCACGTCAATCATCGCCTTCAGCGACAGCAGGACGAGGAGCAGCAGGAATGCGGCGGACGTGGGCAAGGGTATAAAGCCGATTACGGCGCCCGTGAATAATGCAAACAGCATGATGCGTACCGGTTCCAACAAAAAAATAGAATGCGGGGTTGCTGGTCAGGGAGGTGGGATTCGAACCCACGACCTCCTGCGCCCAAGGCAGGCGCGCTACCGGGCTGCGCTACACCCTGATTCGCAATGCGGAATTCTACCGGAAAACGCGCCTCCCCCGGATAAGCCGGTTACCATTCCGCTAAAATCCCGGCTTTCATCGGCCGGACCGCAATGAGCAAACCCAACTGGCGCACGCCCGCGATGGTGCTGTTCTGCGGCGGTATGATTCTCACCGTCGCCCTCGGCGTCCGCCACAATTTCGGCCTCTACCTGCAGCCGATGACCGCCGACCTCGGCATCGGCCGCGAAACCTTCGCTTTCGCGATTGCGATCCAGAACCTGCTCTACGGCATCTCGCAGCCGATCACCGGGCTGATCGCCGACAAGTTCGGTACCGCGCGGGTACTTATCGGCGGCGCCCTGCTCTACGCGCTGGGCCTCTATCTGATGTCGGTGTCGAGCACCGGAATCGAATTGACGCTGAGCGCTGGACTGCTGATTGGGGCCTCACTGGGCTGCAGTGGCTTCTCGATCGTTTTCGGCGTCATCGGCCGCGCCTTCCCGCCGGAAAAACGCAGCGTTGCGCTGGGCATCGCCGGTGCCGCCGGCTCCTTCGGACAATTTGCGATGCTGCCTTACGGCCAATGGCTGATCAACCAGGTCGGCTGGCACCAGGCGCTGGTCATCCTCGCCCTAACGGTGCTGATCATCATTCCGCTGTCCTCGGCGCTGGTTGAGGACAAGAGCGCGCAGGCCGTGAGCCTGTTCAAACAATCCGCCAGCGAAGCGCTGCGCGAAGCCTTCGCCCACCGCGGCTTCCTGCTGCTATGCACCGCCTACACGGTCTGCGGCTTCCAGTTGCTGTTCATCGCCGTGCATTTCCCGGCCTATCTCGTCGACCAGAAAATGACACCGGAGACCGGCATGGCGGGACTCGCGCTGATCGGCTTTTTCAACATGATTGGCAGCTACACCTGGGGCTGGCTCGGCGGGCACCACACCAAAAAATACCTGCTGTCGCTGCTCTATTTCACGCGATCCCTCGTCATCGCCATATTCATCCTGCTGCCGGTGACGCCGCTGACGGTCTATCTGTTTTCCGCCGCCATCGGCTTTCTGTGGCTGGGCACGGTGCCGCTGACCGGGGGCCTGATCGCGCATGTCTTTGGTGTCCGCTATCTGTCGACGCTGACCGGCATTGCCTTCTTCTTCCACCAGGTCGGCAGTTTTGCGGGGGTGTGGATCGGCGGCTATGTGTTCGATGCCACCGGGTCGTACATGGTGATGTGGGTATTGACCATCGGCATGGGCATCGTCGCCGCCCTGCTTAACCTGCCGATCGACGACCGCCAGATCAATCGCGGCGCGTCCACAAAACCCGTTTAACCTGCCGGCGCGATGACTGCGGCATCCTTCGCCGCCTCCGCAATCAGCCAGTCGCGGAACGCGGCGACCGCGGGCCTGGTTTTCGCATGTGGCTCGCAGACCATGTAGTACGCAGACTGAAGAGGGACTTTCAGTTCGAAGGGCATCACCAGGCGCCCCGCCGCAAGATCTTCGGCGGCCAGCGCCGGCATTGAAGCCACCACACCCACCGCATCCATCGCTGCCTCGAAGGCGAGCACGGCGTGGCTGAAGCGCGCACCGCGTTTGGCGTCCACGTCCTTAACACCAGCGGCCTTCAGCCAGACGTTCCAGAACGACTCGCCGTCATACATCTCGCCGGTGTCGTCGTGCAGCAGCATGTGGTATTTCAGGTCCTCGGGCGTACGCAGGGGATGCTCTCCGGTCAGGGCCTGCGGGCTGCAGATCGGCGTGATTGCCAGCGGCAGCAGTTTGTAGACGTCGAGATCGGGGTAATGGCCATGCCCGTAGAGAATCGCGACATCCGAATCATCCAACCAGTTTTCAATGGTGGCACGCTCCGCGACATCAGCTTTGCCGTCAACACTGGCGCGGCGCATGCGCGCTGAAATTCGCACGTCAATCTCCTGGTGCGCGGCGATGAAGCGGTGCAGCCGCGGCATCAACCAGCGGGCGGCGAATGACGGCGCCGCGCTGACGGTCAGCATGCCGCCGCTGGTATGCGTGCGCAGCCTGTCCACGGCCTGTGCCAGGCAATCAAAGCCT
The DNA here is from genome assembly GCA_030684405.1 of Burkholderiales bacterium. Taxonomy (GTDB): domain Bacteria; phylum Pseudomonadota; class Gammaproteobacteria; order Burkholderiales; family SG8-41. Next base: position 337,614 of record JAUXYA010000011.1, read on the forward strand.
TCGCGCAGCTTTGGCAGGCAGGCGCGGGCGGCGTCCGTCAATTCAAGGGCACGGTTGTAACGGTGGAATAACTGAACGTTGAGGTATTCCTCCAGCGTACGAACCTGGTGGCTGACCGCGGCCGGGGTCACGTTGAGCTCGACTGCAGCTTTTTTGACGCTCAAATGACGTGCAGCCGCCTCGAAAGCCTTCAGCGCATTAAGTGGGGGCAGGCGTTGTGACATGATGTTCAGCTTAGCATAACTTAATCGATTCTTGATAATATATCAGGTGTTGCGATGCAACATAAAAGGCCGAGTGCAGTCTATACTTCAGTCCGATCTCATTGACTTATAGGGCAGTGAGGCCTCAACGCCGGGACGGCGAACTACTTGAAAGGTCAGGGTAAATACGATGAACAGCAAATCCGATAGCAAATTTGGCTCAGCCATTTATGAAAGGATCCACACCGTGCGCATGAGCGCCAGCGAGCGTCAGGCAGCGATTAATGCGATGCGCGATGCCGATGCCATTGTCGACGCCATCCTGTGGGTCACGCGCAAGATCGAACATTTCGGGGCTTTCCTGTTCATGAAGCCCAGCGTCAAACACTGATACGCCACGCGGCGTATCCAGCACCCAGCCGGGGGGACCCCTCCTCCTCCACCCGGTTGCTACGGCACCCGACAGGGGTGCCGGCAGACGCGGCGGGCCTGGCCCGCCGCGTTTTTTCTTCACTCGGACGTCGCTCGATGACGACCCGGAATTACCATAAAAAACAATTACTTGAGTGCAATCTCCAGCACCGCGTCTCTCATCAGCGACGCGACTGTGCCGGTATCTCAGGAGTTTGATCCAGTTATTTTTATAACCTATTGTTTATAAACATAATTTTATTCTGGCCCCGATGTTGCTAAGTACCACACTGTTGTAACAGCGATTTCGCTCAGTCCACGCGGCCATCCTGGCCGCATCACCACCGGAGGCTCCATGCTCAATCGAGACGCATTTTTCAAAAAACGCGAAGACACCGCGCCGCGCAGCAATGTCAACGTCACCCCCGCACTCGGCGCCGCGGATCCTGCAGGCCGGAGCACAGTGACCGCAACGACCGCTCGTACCGAAACACCGTCTGCGACAGAGCGCAGCAAATCGAGTAGCGGCAGTAAGCTGATCGTTGGCCCCGACATCAAGCTCAAGGGCGTCGAGATCACCGACTGCGACACGCTGGTTGTGGAAGGCACTGTCGAGGCCTCGATGGACAGCCGCGTCGTGCAGATCGCTGAACATGGGGTGTTCAATGGCACCGTCAGCATTGACATCGCCGAAATCCACGGCTGCTTCTCCGGTGAGCTCACGGCGCGCGATCAATTGATCATTCACTCCAGCGGCCGCGTATCGGGAAAAATCCGTTACGGAAAGATCAAGATCGAGGAAGGCGGCGAGATCTCCGGTGACATCGCACGCGCCGATGATCGTTCGCAGCGTAGCAGCCAGCCCACCCTGAAGGCGGCAGGCGGCTCGGCAAGCTGAAAGCCTGCAGCCCGACTTCTCATCTACCCTGGAGAAGTGCGGGCCCCGTGAACGCCGCCAGCATCTGATCATTGAGGTCGCGCGGAATCGGCGCGACTCCGGAACGCAGCAGCTGAACCAGCTGGATGCGTTCCTCCGGCTGCAGGCGCTCGTATTCGGCGCGCGCGTCGGCAACGATGGCGCGTTTCTGCGCGTTGCTGAGCTGCGCGATCCGCTCATGGGCGACGCGCACCGCCGAAGCCTGCTGCGCAAGCTGCTCGATGATCAGCGGTCGCGCCAGGGCGTTTTTCGGATCAGCCAGCATGCGGGTCAAGCTGGCATAGACCTCGTCGCGCTGCGCCGATGACAGATGGACAAAGCCGGTATCGATCAGTCCGCGCAGTTGTATTTCGTCGACGCCGTGGACGCCGACGAGGGCCGGTGCGACTACGGGAGCGCTTGCAGTCGGCCGCTTAGCCGAATTCACGGCAGATTCGATGACGGAAGTCGCGATCTGGTCGCGCAGCATCTTCAGCAGGAACAGGGTCAGCGGTTCGGCCGCATGCACAGGCACCGTCACCGCTACCAGCAGCAGAGTGACACCGACACCTCGCCCGACGCGCTGCATGACTGACATTTGAGAGGGCCCGATCGGGCGGAAATACCGCAGGGACAGTCATGAAACAGCCATACGCCGGATAAAGTCAAGGCACTCCGGGGCACCAGCCGGCAAAGGCACCGTTCCTGGCTCCAGAACAAATAAATAACTTTTTGTTTTTAAACGTTATTTAAGCCGTATCGACTGGCTGCCGCGTTTTGAATTCCTGCAAGACACGCGGTTCTGGAACGATAGGCATCCGATTAACATCGGATAGCGCCGTATCGGATACGGAGTGGACTTCATTCAAACGTTCCCGTATTTCATCGGGAATACCGGCCGGAACTACTTTTCAGCGCCGCCGGAAATCCTCCACCGATTTCGCCAGCCTGCCATCTTCCGTCTTCAGCGCACGAGTCACTGGCAGGGTGGCGCCGAACGTCGGCACGAAGGCGGAGTGCTTGCCGGCGCCCCCGATCACCGCGATCAGCAGATCTTCCGGCCGCTGCACCGCGTACAACACGTCATCCGGCTTCGGATCCGGCAGGCGGTCCTTCCATGTGACCTTCACCCGACGCTCGATGTTGTCACGCGACAGCTTGGCCACGGGCAGGGTCGCATGCTGCTGCAGGAAGCGTTTGGCTTCGTCCTTCGAATACGCGGCTGCAATGGTCCTGGCATGCTCGGGCCCCATGATCACCAGCGGCTGCGCCTTGTAGTAAATGTCGTTGGAACCGGAAACGGCCATTGTGCCGGCAATGGTGGTCAGCAATCCTTCACCGTCTAGGCTTTCGTGGTCGTTGATGTTGTGCGGGCACTCGGCGCCGATCACCGTCACCGCGCTCGCTTCCCGCGGCAGGCCGCGTTCCACGTGCAGCGGCTCCCAGGGGCTCTCGTCCTCGTTCTCAGCGACCAGATAGCTGTATTTCGCAGGCGAGCCGAAGGTCGACATGTCGCCCAGCGCCGGAATCGCTCCGCCGATGTTGAGCAGCGCCAGCCGGATCGCGCGACCGATCGTCGCATTGGCCCTGTTGCCGGGACCGAAAGCGTTGTGCCCGGAGTTCAGGCCAAGTTCCTTCGTCACCGGCCCGTTGACGATCACCAGCGGCGCGCAAAGGTGTGTCGTCGCCTGGACGCCGTAGAGGTTCAACGGCTCCTCGCACATTGCTTCGATCGCCAGCAGGTAGAGCGGGAAATAGCGCGGCTCGCAGCCCGCCATTACCGCATTGGCGGCCAGCCGCAGCGGCGTCGCTTCGCCCCAGCGCGGCGGAATCTTGGCCACCGGCTGGTCCCAGGGACGGTCGCAATACTCGAGCATCGCCGCGACACGCGCCTCGGTCGGGGGTACTACCGGAAGCCCGTCGCCCCAGCCCTTCTCCATCATCAGCGCGTTGACCGAATCGAAATCGCCGTCGGCTTCAATGCTTGCACCCGACGCCTGCAGCAACTGTGCAAGGTTGCTCATTGCGACTTCTCCTTCAGCAGTTTCACGAATTGCGGCACTGCCTGGTCGGCACGCGCCTTGACGCCCTCGATCGACTGGCCGCCCAGCGGATGCTGGATGACCAGCAGCGGCAAATCAGGTACGCCGAACACACGTGCCTGAGCCTGTCCCAATTTGAGGAAAGGGTCGGAGCAGATCACTGCGGTCGTCAGACCGCGCTTCCGGAGGTTCGCCATGTCGTGGACACTCCACGACGTGCACGACCCTCAATCGGCCATTGCGGTAATGACGTAATCCGATTCGGCTGCAAGCCGATCAAGGATTTCGGCGGGCGCGGGAAGACTGACGCTGTCTTTGCGCAGCGACACCACCGAGGCCACCGGCAGCAACGCCTTGACGCCGTCGACGATGAACTTCAGCAGATGGTCGGCATTGCCCTTGCTGTTGTCGAGCACGCCGAGGCGGATGCCACCCTTCGCGACAGCACGCGTTTCGGTGGTGTCCACAGACTGCGGCGACGGCGCCTCCGGAACGACCAGACGAATTTTCTGATTCATGTTGGACTCCTGCAAACGATTGATACGCACTCGTAATGTTCGCGAAATACGCCGCAGGACTTTAGCGTATGCGAGGCGGCGTCGCAATGCGTCAACTCTGTAATCCACTTGCGCCGAGACGCAGGAATCAGCAGCGCCGCGCGTCGCGAGAAAAGATCCTCGCGAGGCTCAGTCGGTCACTGCAGTTCTCCCAGCCGTGGATCGCAGCGGTCCGTGCGCCCGCTTACGGCGCTGGCATCCTCGCCAGCCCGAGGTCGGTCAGGATCGACTTTATCTCCTTGAACTCCTTCTCGATATGCGCGTTGGTCTGCTTGCGGTCGAGCGGTTCATTGGGGATGTAGTGCTTGGCGAGCTCCTTTTCCCATTCGTCGCTTGCGGTAAGCTTTTTGAGCGAAACGTCCCAATAGTCCGCCTGCGCGTTGCTTAAGCCCTTCGGCGCAATGGCAAGCCGCCAGTTCTCAGCGACTATCGGAATGCCGGCCTCGATGAGCGTGGGCACCGTCGCGTAGATGCCAGGGGCGCGCTTGGGCGCGGCAACCGCGAGCGGCCGGAGTTGCATGTTCTGGAACGGGCTGGCGGTAGCCGAGAGTGAGTTCACGAACAGATCAACGTGACCACCGAGCAGGCCGGAGATGGCCTGCCCACTGCCGGAGAACACGACAACTTTCATTTTGCGCAAATCGACACCCGCGGCCTTGGCGAGTCGCCCAATCGCAATGTGATTCGCGCCGCCCGCGCTGCTGGATACACCCGCGACCACCGAACCCGGATCAGCCTTGAGCGCCTTGGTAAGGTCGCTGATGCTCTTGTACGGCGAGTCCGCGCGTACCGAATAAGCGATGTACTCGCTCGCAAGCAGCGAGATCAGCGTGAAGTCCGTGTAGGTGAGTTTGCTCGTGCCGTTGATGTAGTTGGCGACGATGTTGTACGAAGTGATGAGCAGATGGTGCGGATCCCCCGCGCGCTGACTGAGGTAAGCCCAGCTTACCGCGCCGCCGCCGCCCGGCCTGTTGACCACAATGACCGGGACCCCGAGCGCCTTCTGCTCGCGCCAGATCTGCTCCATCAGCCGCGCCACTCGGTCGGTACCGGTGCCCGCGCTGGAGCCTACGATAACCTCGACATTCCTTTCGGGCTTCCAGCCGCTTTGCGCGTGCGCGGCAAGGCTTCCGGCAAACACGAGTGATACACATACCGCAATCAGGCCGCTACGCATAAACGATCTCCTCACTTTTAGTTGTTCCAGCCGGGATTAGCCCGCGCACCACTACCATAAAGCAGACATTTTTTATAAGGCGGCGCTGGTGAACACGCCGAAAGCCCGCGTGGGCAAAGCTTAGCCTATTTTTTCCGCTGACTCCCTTTGCATTATATGGACTCTCACAGCACCCGCGAACCGGTCTGGAGCCGCGCGCAACATCACCGCAGCGCGAGCAACCGACCCCAGCCCACGACCGGCGGCGCAACACCGGCGACAATCAGGCGCCACACCGGCGCGATCGGATTGGTGATCACCGGCACGCCGAAGTCCTCCTCAAGGATAGGCACCGCGGCGAGACTGCGCCATGCACCGCCAGCGAGCAGCAGTGCCTGAGCCTCAGGCGCCTTGTGCATCGCCTCACGGCCGAGCTGGAAGGCGAGCTTGACACCCGCCTCGATGCTCATCGAGAACGCCTGTTTCGCCCACTGACCGGCGGTGGTAATCGCAAGCACCTTGATGCCCGCCTCACCGAGATAGGCGACGAAAGCCTTGTTGAGCTCCGGCGTCCAGCGGCTGGCGATAGCAATCTCCTTTGCACCCAGGTACTTGAGCGCAGCGATGGTCGCCTCCGCCTGCGAGTCGGCGATGACACCGGTGCGCTTCGCAGTTTCCTCCTGCAGCGCGAGGACGCGCTTTCTGCCGAGCTGCGAAGCAATTGGAAAACCCGCCAGCGTGATGCTCTGTGCACCCTGCTGCACCAGCGCATCGACACATGGCCAATAACGCGTGCGAATTGCATGATCGACGCCGTCTGGCGTGTAGTCGGCGATCTCGATCGAACTCGCTACGCGCACGACTGATGGTGGCAGCAGTGGCTCCGGCCGCGACATCGGGTTGCGATCCTCGCCGATTGGCGTAACAGTACCGGCGACGAAGCGCGCCCCGGCCGGTTCGTTCTTGCCCATTGCATCTCCTCCTGGTTGGCTCTTGAGCTGAATGGCTGACTTGTTGTTGCGCCGGTCTTGGTGCACGGCATCGACTTCGGAACTATACCGCGACCCGCCGTATTACTCGCTATCATATGTCTGCACCATCACGATTCCACATTACGACTTCGCCTCGCCGAATACCACGGAGGAAACACCATTGAGCAGACTGACTGAAGTCACGCGCGAGCGACTGCCAAAAGAGCAGCGCCGCTTCTACGATGCCGTGAAATCAATCCGCGGTCGGCCCGTGAGCGGGCCGTTCATCGTGCTGATGAACAGCAGCCCGGACCTGGCGGCGCGCTTCGCACATCTCGGCCATTATTTTCATTCGCGCGGCCAGGCGGATGAGGCACCGCTGCCGGTGCGGGCGCGCGCCTTCGTGTCACTCGTCGGCTCACGCGCGCTCGACGCGCCGTACGAGTTCGCCGCGTGGATCGACACGGTACGCGAAGCCGGCATCCCACAGGAGACGATTGACGCGATTCGCGAAGGCAAAACCCCGTCTCTGGATGCCGAGGAAGCGCTGATCGCGAAGATCTGCGGAGCGCTCGTCTCTGGCGACCACCGCATCGACGCCGCCACGTTTGACGCGGCGCTCGCGCACTTCGGCCCGCAGCAGCTCGTCGATCTGGTGTCCACGCTCGGCTACTTCGCGATGATCGCGCTCCCGTTGAACGCATTCGAGATCGCGATGACGCCGAAGCAGATCGCGCTGCGCAAACCATTCACGCCGCTCGCGGTAAATGGTTCACCCTGGACGTTGAACAGCGAAACGGCGCGGGCGCTGCCGCCCCTTGGCAGCGGACACACGGCAGCGCCACGCGTGCCGCTGCTTACCGGGCACGACGACGTCGCGCCGGAGCATCAGCACTTTCTCGATCGGGTGGTGCGCTCGCGCGGCTGGATCTCGCCGGCCTTCGCGGTGCTGATGCATTCAGCCGACGCTGCCGAGCGCATCGCGTACGTCGGGAGCCACTTGCTCTACGAGTCTGCGCTGCCGCCGGCGGTGCGGGCGCTGGTATTGCTCGCCGGCGCGCGCGAATTCGACTGTGCTTACACCTGGCGCGCAGCGATTGACGCCGCGGTTGCGGCCGGTATTGACGCTACGGTGATCCAAGCGATAGAGCACGGCGAGGGACCGGCCGAAATCGCACCGGCAGCGCTGGCTGTGCTCGATTTCTGCCGGCAGCTCATGCGCGGAAACCATCACGTAGACGAATCGGTCTACGAAGCGATGACCGGGCACCACGGCGTTCCCGTCGCAGTGCTGTCCGCCGCGATGCTCGGCTACGTCGTTATGATGAGCATGATCGCCAACGCATTCGATCTCGCGCCGGACGAGGCGGCACCAGGGCCGCTGCTTTAGTGTGTGCGCCAAGTCCAATACGCACTGATACCCGGTTAGGTTGTCAGCACTCGGAAATCCGTATCAGATAAAAAATTTGAACCGAGCCGAGTATTTGATTTTTCTGACCTACCTGCGGGGGGATTTTTCACGCCTCGCCTTACGCCGACCCATGAATCCCTCGCCAACTTCTGCCTCTGGACCGCCGGGTCTTGAAACGACCCGGCGTCCAACCCGATGCCCCCTCGGACATCGGGTTGTCGAACGAGGGGTCCAAATCCTGCGAAGGAAAGCAAAAACAAAAACGCCACCCGAAAGGGTGGCGTTTTCATTTGTGGCGTCCCCACGGGGATTCGAACCCCGGTTACCGCCGTGAAAGGGCGATGTCCTAGGCCTCTAGACGATAGGGACTGCGTCTGGTTTACAGCGAGGTGTTCTGCTGGTGGAGGTAAGCGGGATCGAACCGCTGACCTCTTGCATGCCATGCAAGCGCTCTCCCAGCTGAGCTATACCCCCACGAGAGCGGCGAATTATACCGATGCGTTCCGGGACTGTAAACCGGGATATCAGCCCGGAAACAGCGCCAGTTCCCGCGCCATGCGCGCGAGCACCTGCTCGCGCCCGATCAGTTCCAGCGTAGCGTCCACCGAGGGTGTTTGGGGCTCGCCGGTGACCATCACCCGCAACGGCATCGCCAATTTCGGGAACTTGAGTTTGTGCTCCGCCACGACGGCCTTCATCACCGCAGCGATGCTTGCGCGATCCCAGGCCACGCCGCCCAGCCGCCGGCACAGATCCTCCAGTGCCGGCCGCGCATCCGCTGAGTAATGCTGTCCGCGCAGTTCGGCGGAAGGCTCCAGCGCGCGGTAAAAATAGACCGCGGCATCGGCCAGTTCCTCGACCGTGCTGACCCGCTCCTTCAGCAACGCAACAACACGCTGCGGCTGCGGACCACCGGCGATGCCGCAGCCATCACGCTCGAGAAAGGGCAACATCAGGCTGGCGAGCCGACCGTCGTCGGCCTCCTTCAGGTACTGCTGGTTGAGCCAGCCCAGCTTTTCGGGATCAAAACGCGCCGGCGAACGGCTGACATGGGCCAGGTCGAACCACTCGACCAGCTGCGCCATCGAGAATTTCTCGTCGTCGCCGTGCGACCAGCCCAGCCGCGCGAGGTAGTTGTTCAGCGCTTCCGGCAGATAACCGTCTTCAAAGTACTGCATCACGCTGACCGCGCCGTGGCGCTTCGACAGGCGTTCGCCGTCGGCGCCGAGGATCATCGGCAGGTGCGCGAACAGCGGCAGGTTGGCGCCCAGCGCGCGGTAGATGTTGATCTGCCGCGGCGTGTTGTTGACATGGTCGTCGCCGCGCACGACATGGGTAATGTCCATGTCGATGTCGTCGATCACCACGCCGAAGTTGTAGGTTGGAATGCCGTCGGCGCGCATGATCACCAGATCATCGAGCTCGGCGTTGGCCACCGTGATCGGCCCCTTGACCAGGTCGCCGAAGGTCACCTCGCCGCTGTCGGGCGTGCGGAAACGGATCACCGGCTGCGCGCCGGCCGGCGGCTTCAGACCCAGGCGTTTCGCGTTCTCCGGACGCCAGCGTCCGTCGTAGCGCGGCTTCTCGCCGCGCGCGCGCTGCTGCTCGCGCAGGGTGTCGATTTCCTCGCGTGTCGCATAACAGTGATAGGCATGGCCCTGCTCCAGCAGCGTGTCCACGGCGGCGCGGTAACGCTCCAGCCGCTGCATCTGGAAATACGGCCCCTCGTAATCGAGGCCCAGCCATTTCATGCCGTCGAGAATCGCCTGCACCGAAGCATCGGTCGAACGTTCGCGGTCGGTGTCCTCGACGCGGAGGATGAAGCTGCCGCCCTTCTGCTTCGCATAGGCCCAGCAGAACAGCGCAGTGCGCGCGCCGCCGATATGCAGATAACCGGTGGGACTGGGCGCGAAACGGGTGCGGATCATGGGATTGCCGTCGGAAAAAGGCGCTATTTTACGCCACGCCGCAACATGGCCGGCCGCGCCACGCGGGATATCTCAGCGGGAAAAACGCCCCGGGCTGTAGGGCGCCAGATCGATGCGCGGCGGTCGGCCCGCAATCATGTCCGCCACCAGCCGCGCAGTCGGCGCACTGCCGACGAGGCCGATGTGGCCATGGCCGAAGGCGTAATGCACATTGCCGAAGCGGCTGGCCGGGCCGATCACCGGCGTCGAATCCGGCATCGATGGCCGCCGCCCCATCCACTTCGTCGCATCGACATCGCTGATGCCGGGGAACATGCGCTGCATCAGCTTGCCCAGCACATCGGCCCGCGCATAGTTGGGTTCGGCATTGACGCCGGCAAATTCGCTCTGCCCCGCAATGCGCAGTCCCATTTCCATCGGCGTCACAAAACATTTCTGCTCCGGCACCATCAGCGGCATCGGCAACTGGAAACGCGGATCGGAATAGGTGATGTGATAACCGCGCTCCGCCTCCAGCGGCAGCGGATCGCCCAACTGCGAGGAGAATTCATTGGAATGCGCGCCGGCGCAGATCACCAGATGCTCCACCGGCAGGTCGCCGGCATCGGTGCGCAGGGCCCGCGGCCCGTCCGGACCGACATCGATGCCCAGCACCTTCCTCTGCAGGATTTTGCCGCCGTCGCGCTCGAACTGCGCCGCCAGCGACTTGGTCAGGCGCTCCGGATTGGCGCACCAGCCGTGGTCATGCAGGAACAGCCCGACTTCGTAATCCCCGCTCAATCCAGGCAGACGGCGTTTGACCCCGGCGGCATCGAGTTCATCGATCACCACGCCGCGATCGCGCCGCAGCTTCCAGCCCAGCGCATCGGAGTTGTAGGCTTTGCGCGAGGAATACACCACCATGTAACCGCTTTTGTGGATCAGGTCCTCGACCCCGGCGTTTTTGACCAGCGGCGCATAGGCGTCAAAGGTCTGGCTCAGCAGCGCGCGCAACCCGTCGGCAATCTTCTCCACGCGTTTGACGTCGGCCGCCGCGACAAACTTCAGCAGCCAGGGCAGCGCCTTGGGCAGGTACGACCAGCGCAGCGCCAGCGGCCCCAGCGGATCGAGCAGGTAACCGGGCACCTGGGACAGGATGCCGGGCATCGCGATAGGCACGCAGGAACCGGGACTGAGGATGCCGGCATTGCCGAAGGAGCAGTATTCCCCGGGCGGACGCTGATCGACGACCGTGACCTGGTGGCCATCGCGGCGCAGGTAGCTGGCGGTGGTGATGCCGACGATGCCGGCACCGATGACGGTGATATTGCGGGTTTGCATATACGGCCGGATTATAGCCCCGGCGGTTTGGCAGCCCTGCGCGACCGGTGGTAAAATCCGCGCCGGCCCGGGCGGTTAACTCAGCGGTAGAGTGCCACCTTCACACGGTGGAAGCCACTGGTTCGATCCCAGTACCGCCCACCACTCCTCTATACGAGTGGAATCAAGGCACTACGGTAGGCCATTTTGAAACGTCCCTCGACTACTTCGTGGGATACTTTGCTTCAGAATGGACATCGAAATGTGCAAGCAAAACGGCCTGCTGATACGCGGCGGCTCCTACTTCTTCCAAGCAAGAGTCCCCAAGGACTGTCGGCAACAGTTCGGCAAGGAAGTAATCCGCGAAAAACTCCCCGCAAATTCCCCCGCTGAGGCCAAGGCACAGGTCCGCCAGAAGTGGGCAGCTTTCCACCAGCGCATTGATCAGATTCGCAGTGGCACCCTAGCCACACCCACTGAAGAAGAGTTACAACGCTACGCCGACGCGTGGTTGGCCTATCGCCTTGCCGAGGATGAGCAGAAGCGCATAGCGGGCCTTGACGATGCCGAGCACGAGGAACTCCGCAACGAGCTGCTCATTGACAGTGCTATCGGGCAGCGCAACCTTGCACGCGGGGGCGGTGATAGCGAGTTCATGGAGAATCAGATGGAATGGTTCCTCCACAGCCAGTATGGGGTCGAAGTCGATCCAGCTACACCGGCCTACAGGAATGCTCTCTACCGATTCACCGCAGCGGACCTGAAGGCCACCCAACTGATGCAGGCACGGCACCGGGGCGAGATTGTCGAGACACCGCAAGCACCCGCCCCAGCAAGGCCACCAAGGGCTACCCGACCGGACACCCCAGCCGCTCCTACTGCCCCGCTCCTGTCCGAGATCATTACCTACTTCCTCGACAACTATCCCGACAAGACGCGCCCGATGTTTCGCAAGCACCGGTCTGTGCTGCCGGTCTTCCTCGATTGCCTTGGCGACCGCCCCATAGACAAGCTCAAACAGATGGACCTTGAGGACTTCGCGCGGGTGATTTGCAAACTCCCCCCGAGAGCAGCACCTATGGCACGCAAAAAGAAGCTTTCGATCAGGGCACTGGCCGAACTAGAACACCGGCAGACCATCGCTCCCAAGACTTTCGAGGACACCTTCATGGCCAGCGTGCGGCCATTCATTGCAGCTTCCCGCCGCATCTTCGGTGACTCCGGATTCCCACCAAACGTGACCACCGAGGGCATTGTCTATCGCGGCACCGTAAAAGCCGGGGGGAACAGACAGCGGGCAATGACTGCCACGGAGCTGGATAGCCTCGTGGAGGCTTTGCAGCCGTTCGCCAAGGATGATGCACAGATGCACAAGATGTGGCTCCCAATGGTGGCCCTGCACACTGGCGCAAGAATCAATGAGATATGCCAAGTGAACCCGCAGGTGGACATCGGCACCGAGGATGGCATCCCCTACCTCCACTTCACTAATGAGACCGAAGGTGACCCTCGCATCCGCAAGTCAATCAAGAATGCCACCTCACGTCGCAAGATGCCGATTCATCCCGCCCTAATCCATGCAGGATTCATGGCGTATGTAGAGGCGGTGAAGGCCACCGGTGCCAAGCTGCTGTTCCCTCAGTGGGCACCCTCTAAGAAACAGGCATCCCCGAACGCCGAAGACTGGTTCGGTAGCTTCCTGAGGGACGCTGGGCTGAGGGATAACACACCGGGCAATCGTGTGGTCGGCTTCCACACGTTCAGGTCAACGTTCCTCCGCCAAGCACGGACACTCAAGGTAAAAAATGCAGAAATCCTCACAGGCCACGCTGGGGCCTCCAGCGCCATTGTCAGGGGGTATACCGGGGAGCTTGGGGTCGCGCAGAAGATGGAAATCTTGGAGCAGATTCGATTTGATTTGAGGTGGCCACTGCTCGGCACACCGCCAACAAAACTGGAACTGCAATGACCCACAGAAAAGCCGTGCTGGCCCTGCTCATCTTTGGAATTGCCGCACACACCGCCGCACATGCACAGGAGCGCCGCGAATACGACCGAAGCATCGACTGTAGCCGCACCGAAGAATTAACTGGGATGGAGCTGGGCCAGTGCATCGGGCGTGATCGCGATCTTGCGGAATATTCGATGGGAGTAACGTACCGACAGTTGATCAGTCGCACCTCAGACAAAGAGGCCGCAAAGGCCGTTGCTGTCGCGCAAAAATCATGGGAGGCTTTCCGCATGAAAGAATGCGAAGCCGATGCCCATATGCAAGGCTTTCGTCCCGCTGGAAGCATGTATGGCACGGTAGTTGGCATCTGCCTGACCGGAATGGCACAAATCAGGGAGAAAGAACTATCAAGACAGCTGAGAGTGATGAACGAGCTGCGGCGCTGAGGGTAGCCCAATGACTACCGAAAAAAAGATAAAAATTGCCGTTACCTTGGTATTTCTATACGGCATTCATGCAGGCAATGTTCGTGGCTTCCATATCATCTACGTAACTCTCTTGCTAGTTTGCATGTGGTACGGCTTCGATGAAGTAGATAGATTTTTATCGCGACGAAAGCCACCTCCCGAAGAACCCCCAAAACCACGAGCGCCCCCTCCGCCAGAGATTTCACCTGAAGAAAAAACCTACGAATTTGAATTTATGGGCATGAAGGTTCAGCCCGTCGCCATCAATGGCCAACGCTTGTGGAAAACCAAGGAAGGCAGCATCTACTCGATCGACGGCACGGCGATCCACCGGCATGACTCGGGGCACCCTCCGCCGAAGCTCGACGGGGAGTAACGCCCTCCAGCCGACGTTCGACGCTAAACCGCCCACTCAGCCGACAGCGCCTCGGCCTGCTGCAGGACGTTCTGCACAGCCGAATCCTGCAAGTCCGGCGGATAACCATACTTCCTCAACAGCCGCTTCACATGCCGGCGGATATTGGCGCGGGCGGAGTCGCGGTGCATCCAGTCCACCGTCACATTGGCCTTGATGGCCGATACCAGTTCATGAGCGATCACCCGTAGGGCTGGCTCACCCATCGCCTCCCGTGCGCTCTGGTTCGCTGCCAGCGCGTCGTAGAACGCGATTTCCTCATCGGTAAGGCCGGTCTCCTCTCCCCGTGAGCGGGCAGCCCGGATGTCCTTGGCAAGCTGGATTAACTCCTCCAACACCTGTGCAGTCGTGATGGCGTTCGAATGGTAACGGGCAATCGCATCCTCTAAGCGGTCTGAGAACGCCTTTGACTGGACCACGTTGCGCTTGGCCTGCGAGCGCACATCACCGTTGATCAGCTTCTTCAACGCCTCAATCGCCAGGTTCTTCTTGTCGTGTTGGCGAACCTCGGCAAGGAACTCATCAGACAGAATGGAGATGTCCGGGCTTTCAAAGCCAGCCGCCTTCATGATGTCCACGATTTCGGTGGACACCACCGCACGGCTTACGATCTGCTGAATCGCCAGTTCCCGCTCAGCGGTGCTCTTCCTGCCATCCCCCGGCAGACTCTTGACCAGTGCCGCACGTATGGCCTGAAAGAATCCCACCTCGTCACGAACCTGCCGCGCCTCATCGCTCGCGCTCGCCAGTGCAAACGCCTTGGACAAGGCCACCACGGCATCCGCGAATCGTCGGTGCACCCGCTTCTTGCCCTCGTCGGTCGACTCCTTGGCGGCGTCGGCCTGCTGCATCGTCAGTATCCAGTCGATAGCACCCGCCATGATTGAGAGCCGCTTCTGCGGCGGCGTAGCTACTTGGAGCGCTGGACGGTAGTCAAAGCCCCCTTGGGTATCCGGACGGAACATCGCCCGGACCACCTCGTATTTCTCCAACAAGACCTTGACCGCTTGGGCCTCGTCAATCCCGGTCTGGTCACGGTCCCCCGGTGAGTATTGGCCAAGCGCACTTTGCAGACTCTGGGCAACCCCGATGTAGTCCACCACCAGCCCTGCAGGCTTATCCCGGAACACCCGGTTCACCCTCGCTATGGCCTGCATCAGCCCATGGCCCTTCATGGGCTTATCGATATACATCGTGTGCATACAGGGGGCATCGAAACCGGTGAGCCACATGTCACGAACAAGCACCAGCCTCAGCGAGTCATCAGGCTTCTTGGCGCGCTTAGCCAGCAGCTCCCGGCGGGCCTTGGGGCGCTTGCCGATGTGCTGTTGCCACGTTGGGGGGTCGGAGGCCGCACCGGTCATGACCACCTTGATAGCGCCCGCCTCGTCATCGTCGCTGTGCCACTGTGGCCGCAGCTTGACGATGGCCGCGTATAGCTCCACGCAAATGCGCCGGCTCATGCAGACGATCATTGCCTTGCCGTCCAGCCCCTCCATGCGGGCCTCAAAGTGCTTCACGAGGTCGTCGGCAACCAAGGCAATCCGCTTCTCCGAGCCAACCAGCGCTTCAACACTCGCCCATTTACGCTTCAGCCTCTCCTGCTCCGTCTGAGCCTCGTCTTCTGTGAGGTCAGCGATCTCGGCGTCGATCTTGGGCTTCTCGTCCGCGTCGAGTTCAATCCGTGCCAAACGGCTCTCGTAGTAGATGGGAACCGTCGCACCATCTTCTACCGCACGGCTAATGTCATAGATGTTGATGTAGTCGCCAAACACGGCGGGCGTGTTGACGTCTTCCTTCTCGATAGGTGTGCCGGTAAAGCCGATGAAGGATGCATTAGGCAGGCCATCGCGCAGATACTTGGCGAAGCCATAGGAGATATCGCCGGTTTTGCGTTCGATCTTCGCCTCAAAGCCGTACTGGCTACGGTGGGCCTCGTCAGCGATCACCACCACGTTGCGGCGGTCTGTCAGCACGGGGTAGTCAGTCGCCCCCGTCCCCGGTGAGAACTTCTGCAGGGTCGTGAAGATCACGCCCCCAGAGGGCCTATCCAGCAGCCTGCGTAGATCATCGCGGTCTGCGGCCTGCTGGGGTGTCTGGCGCAGCAGGTCCTTGCACATACTGAATGTGCCGAACAACTGATCGTCCAGATCGTTACGGTCCGTCAGAACGATCAAGGTGGGGTTCTGCATTCCGGGGTGCTTGATCACCTGACCCGCATAGAAGGCCATCAACAGGCTCTTACCTGAACCCTGTGTGTGCCAGATCACGCCGGCCTTACGGTCACCACTCGGGGCCGTCGCTGCCAACGTGCGTGTCACTGCATGCCGTACCGCGTGGAACTGGTGGTAGCCCGCGAGAATTTTGACAACATCACTCCCGGTGTCACCGAAGACTATAAAGTCCTTCACCAGATCAAGAAACCGGCGACGATCAAATACCCCCTTGAGGACGGTCTCTAGCTCAGGCGTGCCCTTAGGTGCCACATCGTCGCCCGCCACGGTGCGCCACGGCATGAAGCGCTCGCGGTCAGCAGTGAGGGAGCCGATGCGCGCGGAGATGCCATCCGATGTCACCAGTGCTGCATTGGTGCGGAACAGTGAGGGTATCTGCGCCTTGTAAGTCTGCAACTGGTTGAACGCACTATCCATCGTCGCGTTCTCGTCGCCGGGGTTCTTGAGTTCGATTACAGCAAGCGGCAGCCCGTTAACCAGGATCACCACATCGGGCCTGCGGTTCGCCTTGTTCTCTATCACCGTGTACTGATTGACCGCCAGCCAGTCGTTGGTGTCCGGGTCATCGAAGTCGATCAGCCGCGCCTGCTCTCCACCAATGGTGCCATCCGCGCGGCGCACCTCGAGCGGCACCCCCTCGACCATGTAGCGATGCAGCCGGCGGTTCTCGGCTACCAGTGCGGGCATCTCGGCCTGCACCAGTTTGTTCAGCACCTCAGCGCGGGTCTCGGCGGAGAGAGAAGGGTTCAGCCTCGCGATGGCGGCATGCAAGCGCTGTATCAGCAGCACGTCGCCGTAGCTGGCGCGCTCAGGGGTCAATCCATCCGGGCCGATGTCTAGGCCGTTTGCCGTGGCATAGCCAAGTTCAGAGAGCCACGCTAGGGTGGCTTCTTCTACGTGGCTCTCGGCTATACCCGAACTCACAGCACTTCCTCCGCCATCTTCTCGGCGTCCTTCACGCGGATTTCGCCAGACATGAGCTTGGGGAGCAGGAGGTCGCGAGTAGCTGCGAGTGTTGATATCTCGCCAAAGTTAAACAAACTCCTCTCGAACAGCACCCCTACCAGATCATCAAAAGCACCGATCATCCGCTCACTTGGATTGACCACTGGATAGTCCAGTAAATCCTTTGTGCTGACATTTGCTTGTGCAGAGCCATGCGCCTTTGTCTCAGCATAAATCTTAAAGACAGGATCACGGACGCAAGCGCAAACGAATGGCGAGAAATTCTTCGACGTTGAGAATCGGGCGACACGCTGATTAAGCATCGGGCAATTGGTTGTAGGCGGAATACGGCCCGTCTCGCCAACATAACCAGTCAAGCCAACAAGCACGTCTCCAACATTCAATCGGAAGGCAGCATGCTCTTCCGCTAAAGTCGGAGATATAAAGCTTACCTCCGTAAGGTCAACGACCGCAGGTTTGACAGAACCAATTTTCACAACAGGCACACCGTTAGACTGCCAATCTGAACTCTTAAATGCATAGCCGTTTTGCAGTTCGGTGAATGCGCCAAGGCGATCAACCCCCCATCCCTCTGGCTGGCCACCATCATCCAGACGATCCGGGAAAAGCGCCCAGACTTCCGGTGCGAGGTACGGCGCGCGACCCCCCATCTTCGCCTTGGTAGGGCCGAAGTCGACGAACCAGTCCTTGAAGATTGCCCGAACCATCGCTTCGAGCGTTTCATTCATGCGGCGGTTGAGATCGATCTTGTCATCGAGGGCACCGAGGATAGAAACGATAGCGCGCTGCTCGCTTATGGACGGGCAGGGAATAAGTATGCGGTTGAGGTTACCTTGGGAGAGTTTAGGTATCGTGGAGCCAGTGACATAACCTGAAATGTCCGATGCGTTGACTGCATAGAAGAGATAGCGAGTATCGACTTCAGAATTTCCGCGCAAGATATGTGCATGATTGTTTACCCAAAACTTCCCTTGCACCCAGAGCGCAATCGGCTGCTTCCGGGATCGGAGATTCTCGCCATCCTCCGCGACGAGCACAAACTGACCATCGAAAAGATAGTCGTCAACATGATCCACAACGCCCTGAGCGCCATAGTATCGGTATGGACCGGGGCGACGGTCGCCTGACTTCACTGGCCGTCGCCGGGCATCCAGGTTTTCGGTAATATCACCGATGCATCGAAGCGGGTAGCCGTCGCTCATGGAAATTGCGCCAGCCTGTCCCGAATCGTTTTGGTCAGCGTGTCCGCTTCCGTGAATTGCCCCTCCAATTTCGTACGGAGGGCCGTTAGCCGTTCGGGGAACGCTACGTCATCATCCTCGACGTCCTCCGCGCCAACATACCGCCCCGGCGTCAGTACGTAACTGTGGCCCTTGATCTCATCCAGCTTGGCAGACTTGCAGAAACCCGGGACGTCCTCGTAATCCTTTCCGGCGCACCATGCGTGATAGACACCAGCGATCTTGGCAACATCTTCGTCCGAAAATTCCTTGCGTGTGCGATCCACCAGTGTTCCGTCTTTGCGAGCATCGATGAACAATACCTCCCCTCTCCGGTCACGCAACTTTTGACCCGGGTTCTTGTTGCGAGTGAGGAACCAAAGGCAAGCCGGTATCTGTGTCGAGTAAAAGAGCTGCCCCGGCAATGACACCATGCAGTCCACCACGTCTGCCTCTACCATCGCCTTGCGAATCGCATCCTCGCCTGACTGTGCCGACGACATGGACCCGTTGGCTAACACCACCCCGGCAGTCCCATTTGGCGCAAGGTGCCACAGGATGTGCTGCAACCAAGCGTAGTTCGCATTCCCGACCGGGGGCACCCCATAGGCCCACCGCGCGTCCTCCCGCAGCCGCTCGCCGCCCCAGTCAGAGATATTGAACGGCGGATTGGCGAGGATGTAGTCGAAGCGAAGGTCCTTGAGTTCGTCCTTGTGGAAGCTGCCCTCGTTATTCCAACGGATGTCGGCGTCAATGCCACGCACCGCAAGGTTCATCTTGGCAAGTCGCCACGTGGTGTAGTTCGACTCCTGCCCGTAGATAGCGATGTCGCCTATTCGGCCGCCATGCGACTCAACGAACTTCTCCGACTGCACGAACATACCCCCTGAGCCACAGCAGGGGTCATAGACCCGGCCTTTGTAGGGTTCAAGCATCTCGACCAGCACGCGCACTACCGAGCGGGGCGTGTAGAACTCGCCACCACGTTTGCCCTCTGAGCCTGCAAAGCCGCCGAGGAAGTATTCGTAGACTCGCCCGAGAAGGTCCCGCGCCCTGTCGCTCGGCTCACCCGTGGCAATCCCTGAGATCAGGTCGATCAACTCGCCCAGCATCACCTTGTCGAGCGCCGGACGGTTGTAGTCCTTGGGCAGCACCCCCTTGAGGCTCTTATTGGCATTTTCGATGGCCCCCATGGCCTCGTCGATGAGCTTCCCGATGGTGGGCTGCTTGGCACTGGCCTGCAGGTGCGACCAGCGGGCCTCCTTAGGCACCCAGAACACGCGCTCTGCGAGGTACTCGTCCGGGTCCTCAGCGGCGGCAGGGTCCTCTGCCAGCAGGGCGGCATGCTTGGCCTCGAAAGCGATTGAGACATGCTTCAGGAAGATCAGGCCGAGCACAACGTGCTTGTAGTCGGACGGCTCAAGGTTCTTGCGGAGCTTGTCAGCAGACAGGAAGAGCTGTGCATCGAAGCCGAGGTTAGCCCCATTGTTCGCGGCCTTGCCCCTACCGGCTGCAGTTGCTTCAGTAGCAGCTTTCTTTGGACGTCCCCTTGGCATTGCTTATCCCCATTTTTTATTGGAACTTACGGCCCGGCCGCTACTCGCGCAACCGTCGCTCTCGACCGCAAACTCCCTGTTACAGAATTCTACGGTAAGTGGCTGATTCTAATGGCAACCCATGGAATATGGGGGCTTTACCCTGACCTACGCTATTACACAGTCCCATTTCCAACCTTGAACAGAGCGCTGCGAACGAGTCATAGGGACACCACAAAAGTTTTTCCACAAAAATGGGAGGAGGGTCTAATAATCCGGCTCACTCGAATTACCCCCCGGGGAGGGGGGAATGCTATCGAACAACATCACCGCACATCGAGATCAAGCGTTGTCTAGCGGCCATCGCTAACGATGCGCTGCATGGGGCAGGCTCCGAGCGCAGCAATGAGGCGATCAACGTGAGCAGTCAGTAACAACGTGACTGCATTCCTGGGTAATCGAGGACCAATCGCCTCAGCCACGGCGCAGTAGAGAAAGCCGCTCCACTTCCCACAGACCGCTTCTGCACAGGTCCACGCAAACAAAGTTCTGTACATCGCACCCGATACCGTACTACCCTGCTGACTACACACGCACCTCCGTTCGCAACTGTAGTCTTCATAGGGAATCACCACACCATGGCCATCAAATTTGTCGCCTACTACCGTGTATCCACTGCCCGCCAAGGGGCATCAGGTCTCGGCCTCGAAGCGCAACGTGAGTCAGTCGCTCGCTACTTGGGCGGCATCAGTGAGCACAGCCTCGTCGCAGAGTTCACCGAAGTGGAAACCGGAAAGGGCAAGGATGCACTCGACAAGCGGCCACAGCTGCGTGAGGCCATCGCCACCGCCAAGCGCCACCGCGCCACCATCCTGATTGCCAAGCTGGACCGACTGGCCCGCAATGTGCACTTCATCAGCGGCCTTCAAGAGGCCCGTGTGCCATTCACTGCCGTGGACATGCCCGAGGCCAATGAGCTGGTGATTCACCTGATGGCCGCTATGGCCCAACACGAGGCCCGTATGATCAGCAGTCGCACCAAGGCAGCGTTAGCGGCCAAGCTTGCGCGTGGTGAGAAGCTAGGCAATCCTCACCTGTTGATGCGGGGCAACAAGGCCAAGGCACGGAATGCCCGCACCTTCGCTACCTCCCTGAAGACCACCTTGGGGGCACTGCAGGCACAGGGGCTGACGCAGCGGAGCATTGTCGAGGAACTCAACCGGCTGGGCGTCCGGACGTCAAACGGTGGTGATTGGCACCTAATCCAACTGCAGCGAGTGCTGGGGCGGCTCTAGTGGGTCGAGAAATTGACCTAACTATCTGATCCGGCTTAGTAATTCAGCAGGGATGCAGCTAAACCCTTACCTTTGGGTTAACAACGCAACCTGTCGGCTCTCCGTCCGAACCAACTAGGACTGCCCCCAAGCAGTTCCCAGCCCCCAAGCAATGCAGCCAATCGGTACGGAACGGTACCGTGGCGACCCTCCCAGCCCCTTTGGTACCCGGGGGTACCTACAAACCGCAGCAATGCGCTCCCGCCCCTTCTGAGCGCCCCTCAAGGCTCCCTTTGTATCCAGCCTATAGGAGGGGGCACGCCGTCGTCCCGGCCACCGTAGGGAAATTCTTGTTCCATCTTCAACCACCCCAAGGAGTACAGCATTGAGTGAATTACCAGCAGTCATCCCACTCGTCACCCTACTGTTGCCATTCGAGGCAGCAGCAAGGCTAGGAATATCAGCAGTAGTACTGGAAGGCCTCCACCGCTTTGGCTTCGCTCTCCCGCGCATTCGAAACGGGCGGAAGGTGCGCTACTGCAGTACGGACATTGATGCATTGCTGGCCAAGAACATCAAGCGTCACGACAACACGCCGCCAGGTGTCGGGGGCCAGCATGAGTAACAGCCCTGAGAAGCTGGTGTTCCGGCAGATTGCCTTCCCAGTCAGCACCTTCGATTGGCTGAAGGATTGCCAAAGGAGCTACGCGGCCCAGCATGGCCATTTCCTCAACAATAACGAAATACTCGCCGTGATCCTTCGGGAACACAGAACCCAAACTGAAGAATGTGGAGCACACCGAAATGTCATTAGTCACAGCCAAACGGGCACTTACAAATCAGATTGAACGGGGCCAGCCGCAGCCCATAGCCAACCCCACCAAACTGCCCATCGACGTTATAGGCGAACTACCTGAAGTGTTTCAGCATCGGATGCCTCTTGAGCACCAAAGCAGTTATCACGTAAAGGAACTCGCCAAGGCCCTACGAAGCGGACAACCCCTGACAGCCATCACGGTGTTCTGGGCGGGCACCGGGTGGCTGTGCGTTGACGGTCATCACCGCCTCAATGCCTACCGCAGCGCTGGCTGGAAGAAGAATATTCCCGTATTCGCTTTCACTGGCACCCTTGATCAAGCCATTAACCGCGCAGCGATGAACACTTACGACAAGCTGCCGATGCATCGAGGCGAAAAGGCTAATGCAGCTTGGCGGCTGGTAGTTGCCACGAGCCTGTCCAAGGCCAAAATCGTCCACAGCACCAGCGTATCCGACGGATCAGTTGCCCACATGCGGCGGGTCTTCAAAACTCTCGAAGCGCGGGAACCCGGACGTGACCTCAGTGAGCTTGTCTGGGAAGACGCACGGAGGGAGTCTAGCGGGCAAGAGAAGGCTGAAGTTGATTGGGAATCTCAGATACAAGTTGAGGCACAGCAATTTGCTAACACTCTCGCCAAAGCTTTCGGCAAGAGAGCGCACTTGCGGCTCGAAGCATTCGCAAATGCCTTGGAAATCTACAACCCCCGCCTACGGCCTTTTCTGTCCGATTACTGGAGCGGTGATGCTGGCGCGTTCCCCAATCCATCTATCGAGGATGAGTTCTAGCCGTCCCCACTTATAGTGCCCCAAGGATTCTCCCGGTGTAACCACGGCTGTCCTCCATGGTGCTCCGGGGGTGCATCCTTACGATGCACTTGCTGCATATCCAGCAGCCTATGCAATTGCATGCCCGTTCGCCCCCTTCCCGGCCAAAATGTTCGGGATTGGTTGACAAGCTGTGGTTAGCTTTCGAGGCTGGGCATCTGTTTTTTTGCCAGAGCTGCGACGACAACAAAGAAAGGACTACGCCTTCCGCCGCCGTGCAATCCCCCCGACCAGACCCAAACCTGCCAACAGCATCGCATAGGTTTCCGGTTCCGGAATTGCACTCACTTCCAACTGCTCTGAAGCAGAGAATGAAAACCCCCCTCCTTCCGAAACATAGTTGGTGGGCAGCGCCCCGGGGTAAGCTGGACCATACGTGACACTGTGGCGATATAGGAGATTCCCGACGAAGGACGGCTGATAAAAACCGAGGTCGTCGTATTGAAACGAAACCGTTAATGGACCGGGACCGATTGAAAAGTTGGTCACACTGGTTTCCTGACCATCGCCCGATGAAAACACGCCGCTAATTCCTGTCGGAACAGAGGAACTCGAATACCATTGCGAACTTGAGACATGCCCCGAGCAGCCAATACCGGCGTTGGAAATCCCAAGTGACAGAATTGCTGTTTGGCCACTCGCGATCACCGACGGAGACACGTCGAAGGAATATCTAGCGTATGAAACAGTGTTGCCACATGATTGAAAAATAGTTCCAGTCGAGGCAACGGCGCCTGTCGTCCCCATCAGCAACACCAATCCTGCGACCTCGCGTAACCCCTTCAATCCGGCATTCATCTCGTATCCTTTCGTTGTGGAGGAACTCGCACCCCGTACTGCAGGTGCCTCGAAAGGAATTATTGATTGATGAAATAGGGGCCATCTGTTCGTTATCGAACTTGCGAGGAACTTGTATCAAGACCGAGCATCTCGTTAGTCTGACGACGTTCCGCCTCTTTTTAATGGAATGAAATGCTTCAATCACGCCAACCGCGTCCCGGTGCCGAGGTATGGAACGTTATAGATTGTGGTCAAGCTAGGCCGATTGATTAACAATCCAGCGCATAAATGGCATGACCGCATTCGGCTGCGAGTATTTCCCGTAGACACGATGGATACTTTGCGGGATACTTTTGCCCAGAGGCCTTTCGTAAGACCTTGATTTAATTAGGGCGCGAAAATCACGAGCCAATGCCACCTTCACACGGTGGAAGCCACTGGTTCGATCCCAGTACCGCCCACCAATCTACCCTCTGCAACAAGCTGTTTCATCACGCATATTCATTTAGGGCCACATTTTGGCCCCTGTCAACACCGTCCCATTACTCCCTGCCTTTTGGCGTTCAGTGTGATGGGATTGTGATGGCCCCCCCCCTTATTATCCCCGTGTGAAGCGCTAGCCACTGCGTTCCCTAACGCTCACTCCGTGGCGCTTACGCTCACTGCCGTTCACTAGTGACACTCTACCGCTGAGTCAAACATCCTTCGCAATATTGATTAAACGCTCTCTGACGCGTTCCGTAGACGTTGGGGCACCCCTACCCCCCCCTTCTTTACTTTGAACGCGCAGAAGCCCCCCCCATAAGGGGGGTGTGGGGGTGCGTCTCACATTGCATTTTACCCCTCAAAAGTCGCTAACAATTTTTGTTGGATACGCTAGCGTTTTCTTGCATGATGAACATGCAACCCCATCCCTGCGAAACCTGCCGCAAGTATGTCGATCCGTTGGCCGAAAACGCCGCTGAAAATTTTAGCGCGCTCGGCATGCACCCATTCTGCGCAACAGGATCCATCTGGTTCATGGATACGCGCCCGACTTGGCGCTGCAGTGGCTTTGAGCGTGAGCCAGGGGATCAGTAGATCACGCGACCTAAGTCATTTGGCGGTTGCGCCGCATATCGCCGTCCCAGGGGCGCTACTAAAGCGGATGCACTTGGATATTTCTCCAGTTTTGGTGTCAAGGCGCCACACCATTTCAGTGCTGGGCATAGCCGCAATCTGATAGCGCCCATTATCGCAGCCTACTTCTTCGTGTGTTCATGAAACAGGTCTAATCCGCCGTCAAAAGTATTTTTGAGAGGGTTCGCTTGGCAATAGTTATCCATCCAGAGAAAAACGGATTCGGGGGATAGCAAATTTCCACCTTTGTTCCAGAACTCTATACCGGTGCCTATGGCAAGCCCCGACAGATAACCAGCTAGCCAAGCTTCCCTTTGCCATGCGAGCCCTTTCCCTTCCTTGCGATCCTTCACCCACCCCCCGCAGTTAGTCGGCCCCGTTGCTGTGATCGCCCAACTAGGTGCCGTAACTGACAGCATCACGAAAAGCAAAAAGGTTTTAAGTAAGATTGTTTTCTTCATGTTCATTGCTCCCAGTAGTCTTATGAGCAAATCATGCCTACGCCTAGAAGCTGAAACTTCACCCCGCACTCAAACGATTGACTGGAAGCGCCAATTTACCGTCGCCACTCCCACGGTGCCACTGGCTGCGCATCCCGCCATAGTCCGGCGCGTGCGCTCTGCGCTTGGTCCTGCAGCGCATACAGCGGCGAATCTGGCCGCGCATAGCTATCATAAACCCAGGCCATGCCACGGCGCACTTGTTCAGCGTTCGCATTTTGGGAATCGCACGTTGCCGTCCCAATAACTCTACCTGAGCGGTCTGCTCCACTTAAGCCAGAAGCGCATGCGATACAATTAATTTCATGCGTGGTAAATAGCAGAAGAAAGCAAAATCGCCTCATCGTCATAACATCAAACTACGGGGGAAATTTTAATGTCCATGAGAATGATAGCCGCATCCATTATCGCAACAGCATTGGCGGGATGCGCCTCGGTACAGCTAAGTCCCGAAGCTCGGCAAGTTCGCACAATTACTCCAGCTGTCGCAACAATGGAGAAATGCAAGTTTCTCTCAATAACATCTGCAAGAGGAGTGGCACTTGAGGGCGGAATGCAAGCAGCCCAAATTAAAATCAGAAACCAAGTAGCCAGTATGGGTGGAAACGCTATGGTTATAACTGCACGGGATCTAGAACAATCGGGCCAGTTCACCCACGGCAACGTTGAAGCCGAAGCATATCGGTGTCCATAACTTCACAAAAAGAATATGGATAGAATTGAATAAAACACGCCCCATTGAGTTCTTGCGATGCCGGAAACTAACCTCCAGCATCTCACATCCCAAAACTCTCCAATCGCGTTTAATTCAATCCTCAGGCTATCTCCAGCTATCCATGAGCTATCCTGATCTATTTTTATTGGGATAGCCCTAATATATCTTGCTCCAAGCTTTTGAAATTGTGATTGAAATTGATTTTAGTTTGAGGTCTGCACAGGTTGTTTGGTAGATGTAATTGTTAAGTGCATTACATCTTGACCAATTATTCCCTGCTCATATTTGAACGACACAATATCTCCTACCCTTAGGTTGGGGGCTGAATTGCCAACGCACCACCAATTCCCATCAGCCTTAAACTTACGTTTCCTATTGATATCTCCGTTGTAGTCCGCACTCTCCTCCCATTGAACTTCCTCAACCCCAACGTTGTGAACTGGTGTTGCCCCACCCCAATCCTCTTCACTGTGCTCTGACACAACATTAGAGGACACTTTCGTGTCTGGGCTGGAAGAATGAACATCATCAATATATGCGCCGACACTCTCAATAAAGGGAGGCGCATGAACATCAACAGCAAGATCCTCTTCCCTTCCTTTAAGAAGGGAAAGAGGAGTAACAATATTATTAATTAATTCTTTACTCTTTAATTCTTTATTCTTTACTTCTTTACTGCATGATTTCGTTACAACGTCCGTTGAACGTTCGTTATCACGATCGTTACTATCTAAAACACCTTCTTTACCCCTCCATCTACTCTGAGCAGACATCTTTCCAGCATTCCTGCGTTGCTCAATTCTTTGATCTATTCGCTCAATTTCCTCGTCACACTGCACGTTGTGCAACAACCCATCATCCCCAACAGTAAATTTCGTTTTTACCACTGCCTTCAATGCCTTTTTCTCTGATGGCGAACAAGCCCCCACAATGCGATAAAGCGCCTCAATGGACTGAGGCAAGCTTTAATGCCAAGTCGGTTGCCTTCAGATGTGTGTAACGCTTAGGCGAACTCCTGTCACTACGGTGGCAGGATGTCAGTTATGCAGATAGAACAGCTACCCTGCACATTTCCAAGAATGGGGAGGGAACCCTACTTCTAGCTTGAGGATCACTTGCTTCCCAAGTCGTCGTTATCTGTTATTGAGGATTGAAGCCGATATCTGTAAGTTATTGATTAAAAAGCCTCTACACTTCCAAGCCTGATTCACAAGGTGGAAACCACCGGAATCACTGCCGGATATACTCGCGCATCCCAAGGCGAAAAAACACCATGCCCGACCAGTACATCCCCCTAGTCACTGCACCCGCCGCCCAGGACAGCCCCGCCCTCTGGTTCGCCTTCCAGCGCGGCTCAATTCTGGTCAGCAACGCGGAATCTGCGGCTCTGCCTTGCTGCTGCACGCTGGAAGAACATGGCGTGGCCACGGTGCGCCACCACTATCTCGGCCTGCTCGGTGAACAGCATTGTTACGCCGCCGAGGTCGATGAGGCGCAGCCGCTGCCCGCCGGCTGGGCGCCGCTGGGCCTGCGCGATTTGTTCGGCATGGTCGACAGCACGCTCGCCGCGCTGTCCGGGCGCGCGCTGCAACTTCTTGAGTGGGAACGCAACCACCAGTTCTGCAGCCGCTGCGGCACGCCGATGCAGGCGCGCAGCGATGAACGCGCGCGCGCCTGTCCATCCTGCCGCTTCACGACTTATCCGCTGGTGTCGCCGGCGGTGATGGTGCTGATCACCCGCGGCCGCGAGCTGCTGCTGGCACGCAAGGCCGTGTGGCCGGCGGGGCGTTATTCCGCGATCGCCGGTTTCGTCGAACCGGGCGAGATGCTGGAAGACACCGTGGTGCGCGAGACCCGCGAGGAAGTCGGTGTCGAGGTCGGCGAGTTGCGTTATTTCGGCAGCCAGCCCTGGCCTTTCCCGCATTCGCTGATGGTCGCCTTCACCGCCGAATACGCCGGCGGCCCGGTGCGTCCAGACGGCGTCGAGATCGAGGAAGCGGCGTGGTTTGACGCCGAGGCACTGCCGCGGCTGCCGCCGAGCGTCAGCATTTCGCGGCGGCTGATCACCACCGTTGCAGCGGAACTGGCAAAGCAGTATCCGCGCTGAACAACACATTCAGGAACCGCATTCACCATGATCGAAACCAATCCCCTGCTCCGCCTGCATGCCCTCGGCCAGCGCATCTGGCTCGACAACCTGTCGCGCACACTGCTGCAGGAAGGCACGCTGAAAAAACTGGTCACCGAGGACCGCATCGCCGGTGTCACCTCGAATCCGACGATTTTTTTCAAGGCCATCAGCGAAAGTCCGTTTTACCGCGAAGAGCTGCAGAAGCTCAAGGCCGACGCGTCACTGTCCGCGGAGCAGCGTTACGAAACGCTGGCCATCGCCGACATCCGGGCCGCCTGCGACATCCTGCAGCCGCTCTACAAGTCCAGCAAAGGCGACGACGGTTATGTCAGCCTTGAAGTGTCACCCGCGCTGGCGCATGACGCCGAGGGCACGCTGGCGGCCGGGCTGCGGCTGAAAGCGGCGGTCACGCGCGACAACCTGCTGATCAAGGTGCCGGCCACTGCCGCCGGCCTGAAGGCCATCGAGGAACTGATCGCCCACGGTTGTTCGGTCAATGTCACGCTGATGTTTTCGCTGCGCCATGTGCGCGACGTCGCACAGGCATACCTGCGCGGCATTACGCGCCTGATCGAAGCCAATGGCGATGCGCGCAAGGTCAAATCGGTGGCGAGCCTGTTCCTCAGCCGTGTCGACACTCTGGTCGACAAGCGCCTCGGCGATCTCGGTGGAGCAGCGCTGGAGCTGCGCGGACGCTCGGCCGTCGCACTTGCCCGGCTGGCTTACCAGGAATGGCGCGAAATATTTTCCGAACAATCCTTCGGTGCACTCGCCAAACGCGGCGCCCGCCCGCAGCTGATGCTGTGGGCGAGCACCGGCACCAAAAATTCCTCCTACAGTGACGTGCTCTATATCGAATCGCTGATCGGACCACAGACCGTCAACACCGTGCCGGATGCGACGCTGGCGGCGTTCCGCGAGCACGGCAAGGCCGAGGCCACGCTGGAAACTGGTGTGGATGCTGCGCGTGAACAGTTCACCGCCCTGCAGAAACTGGGCATCGACATGGAAGCCGCCGGAGAAGAACTGCAGAAGGACGGTCTGAAGCAGTTCGAGGATTCGTTCCGGCAGTTGCTGGCGCTGACCGCCTGATCCGGACAGAATTAAAAATTTATAAATATAATCAAGTACTTACAACAATTCTCCCGGCGCAGCAACTCCGTTCAGCACTCATCACTCCGCGTTCATCGTTGTCCACACCGCTCCGCCACTGGCCTTGTCGATGTCCGCCAGTTGCGCTTCATGCGCGGCAACTTCCCCGGAAGTCGCGCGCAGCACCACCAGCCTGAGCCCATCGCGGTTGAATCCCGCCACCGCCACTTCCGTGCGGACTGTATCGTCCTCGATCATCAGGCTGTCCTGGCCACGGGTCATCGCCAGGTAGACATCAGCCAGCAGTTCGGCATCCAGCAGCGCGCCGTGCAGTGTGCGCGCCGAATTGTCGATCTGATAACGGTCGCACAGCGCGTCCAGCCCGTTGCGCTTGCCCGGGTGCAGATCCCTGGCCATGCGCAGCGTGTCGATCACGTCCGGACAATAGACCTTGAGCTTCTTGCGTCGCGCAAGCCCGAGCTCGCTGTCGAGAAAGCCGATGTCGAAGGGCGCGTTGTGGATGATCAACTCGGCGCCGGTGACGTATTCGAGGAACTCGTCCGCGATCTCGGCGAATTTCGGCTTGTCGCTGAGGAATTCCGAGGTCAGGCCGTGTACCTGCAGCGCGCCCTCGTCGCTGTCGCGGCCTGGATTGATGTAGCGGTGGAAATGGCGTCCGGTCAGGCGCCGGTTAACGAGTTCCACACCCGCCACCTCGATGACCCGGTGTCCCAGCTTGGGATCGAGGCCGGTGGTTTCGGTATCGAGCACAATCTGTCTTTTATCCATCAGGCTGCCGCCCCCGGTTTGACACCGCCGATCATACTGTCCACTCCACGGTTGGCCAAAGCATCGGCGCGCTCGTTGCCGTCATGCCCGGCATGACCCTTGACCCACAGCCATTCGATGTCGTGCTGCACCGCAAGCTCATCGAGGCGGCGCCACAGGTCCTCGTTCTTGACCGGCTTTTTGTCGGCGGTCTTCCAACCGCGATTTTTCCATGAATGTATCCACTCGGAGATGCCCTGCTGCACGTACTTTGAATCGGTATGCAGGCGCACACGGCAACGCCGCTTCAGCGCCTCCAGCGCACGGATCACGGCCGTCAGTTCCATGCGGTTGTTTGTGGTCAGCATCTCGCCGCCGAACAATTCCCGGGCATGTCCGCCACTCATCAGCAGCGCACCCCAACCGCCGACACCCGGATTGCCTTTGCAGGCGCCATCGGTATAGATGACGACCACCTGTTCGGACTTTTCTGCATTCATTGCGTGCGCACCTTCGCCGCCGTACCTTCCTCTTCACGCACCCGCTCCGGCACTGCCGCCAGGTTCTTCTTCGGCGCAGCGCGGTCGCTCCATTTCGGCATGATCAGGCGAATGCCGCGCACGCGCTTGATCGCCTGCAGGAAAAACACGCCACCGGCAATCGGCCACCAGCGATCTCCCGCCTTTTCCATGAATCCGAAGCGGTCCAGCCACTTCTGATCAGCACAGGGCGGTGCATAGCAGGCCATGGAACCGGCGACGATCTCAAGACCTACCAGCGCGAACCAGTCCTTGACCCGTGTCAGGTGAATGAAATGGCCGTCCCAAGGGAAACCGGCGCGCGAACCCAAGCTGCGGCGCAGGCCCCACAGGCTCAGCGGATTAAAACCGGCGATGACGACGTGGCCCTCCGGACGCAGTACACGCGCAACCTCGCGCACGATCTGGTGGGGATGTTCCGAAAATTCAAGCGTGTGCGGCAGCAGCAGCAAGTCCGCCGAATTCGACTCGACAGGCAGGTCACGGAAATCGGCACGCAGACTCACCGCGCCCTGAGGTGCGACGGTGACACGCAGCGGAATGCGGCTCGTGCGCAGCAGATCGATCTGCACCAGTCCCAGCTGAAGCGCGTGATAGCCGAAGATGTCGGCCACTGCAACGTCGAAATAATCCTGCTCTAGCGCCAGCATGTAACGCCCCGGTGGACTCACCAGCCATTCATCCACGGTGGGGCTAGGGCCTGCAATTGACATGATGCGAGTTTAAATCATAATCGCCTGCTGAACCGAACCGGAGTACCGAATGCCTGCCTATCAAGTTGTGGCGCTGCGCGCGTTTGCCGACAATTACATCTGGACCATCCGCGACGAGACCCGTGCCGCGGTGGTTGACCCGGGCGATGCGCAGCCTGTCCTCGATTATCTTGAGCGCGAAAAACTGCAACTCGTCGCCATCCTCAACACCCATCACCATTCCGACCATGTTGGGGGAAACGCTGCCTTGCTGGCGAAACATCCAGCTCCGGTCTACGGTCCGCACGACGAACGCATTGTGGAAGTGAGTACGCGGCTCGCCGACGGCGAGCGATTTACGCTGCCGCATTTCGACATCAGCATGGAAACTCTGGAGATTCCCGGACACACGCGATCGCATATTGCCTTCTTTGGTGACGGCATGCTGTTCTGCGGCGACACCCTGTTCGCCGCCGGCTGCGGCCGCCTTTTCGAAGGCACTCCGCGCCAGATGCACGATTCGCTGACCCGATTGTCGCGGCTGCCGGATGACACCCGGGTTTACTGCGGTCACGAGTACACGATGTCAAATATCCGCTTCGCCCGGGTTGCGGAGCCGGACAACAGCCGCCTGCCCGAACTCGAAGCGCGTATGCAGGCTTTGCGCGACCGCGACCAGCCGACTCTCCCCTCGACCATCGGCCAGGAAAAAGCCACCAATCCCTTCCTCCGCGTCGGCGAGCCCGGAATCGTCAGCAGCGCCAGTGCACGTGCAGAGAAAAAGCTGAGCGATCCGGTCAGCGTGCTCGCAGCAATCCGCGAGTGGAAAAACAACTATTGAGCCTTTTGTCACAAACTTCAAGCCGTGCCTCCAAATATGACAATAAAATATTGATTATTAATGGATATCAGGTTTGACAAGCAGATTTGCCAAGGCTACCATCCGGCAAACTCTACGGCGTCCGGAGCCTGCCTCCGGGCCTTATCGCAATGACCCATGCCGTTGCACGCCTGTTTCTGCTCGCTGCGACGCTGATCGCCACGGGCTGCGCCCAGATCCCGACGGTCGAATTCAGCGAGGCTCCCCCGCAAAGCCTGCCCGCGCCGGTAGTGGTGGCGGTGGCTCCTGCAGCGGTCCCGGAACAACCCGCCATTATTCCCGCAGCGCCGGTTCCGGAGCCTGTCGCCATCGAAAAGGCGCCGCCACGTGACATGTGGGAAAGGATCCGGGGCGGATTCGCAATGCGCCCAATGGACAACGACCTGGTACGCGAATGGGAAGTCCGCTACTCCGCAAAACCCGAATATTTTTCGCGCATGGTCGACCGTGGCAGCCATTACCTGTTCCACATCGTCGAGGAAATCGAGCGGCGGAAAATGCCTGCCGAAATCGCGCTGCTGCCGATGATCGAGTCGGCCTACAATCCGCAGGCCTATTCCAAGGCCCATGCTTCCGGGCTTTGGCAATTCATTCCCTCCACCGGCCGGGTTTTCGGACTGCGCCAGAACTGGTGGTACGACGGTCGGCGCGACGTCATTGCAGCCACTAACGCCGCTCTCGACTATCTGGAAAAGCTCTACGGCATGTTCGGCGACTGGGAACTTGCGCTGGCCTCCTACAACTGGGGTGAAGGCGCGGTCGGCCGCGCGATTGCGCGCAACCAGGCCAAGGGCCTGCCCGGGGATTACGCCAGCCTCACCATGCCTGCGGAGACGCGCAACTACCTGCCCAAGTTGATCGCGGTAAAAAACATCATCGCCGACCCGGCACGCTTCGGCGTCCAACTGGCGAGGGTAGCCAACGAGCCCTATTTCGAGACCGTCACGCTCAAGGAGCATATCGACGTCAAGCTCGCCGCCAAATTCGCGGAAATGCCGCTGAATGAATTCAGCTTCCTGAACCCTGCGCATAACAAGCGGGTGATCAAGGCCTATGCCGAAACCATCGTCTTGCCGCGCAACCGTGTCGCCATCTTCCACGCCAACCTCCAGAACCACGGCAAGCCTCTGGTGACCTGGCAGGCACATACACTGAAACCGGGAGAAAAGCCGGAGAAGGTCGCTGCCAAGTACGGCATCAGCGTCAGCGAACTTAAGGAAGTCAACGGCATCGGCGGCAAGACTGCGCTTCGCCCGGGCCAGCCCCTGCTGGTGCCGGTGAAGGCAGGCATGACACCGAACCTGCCCGACCTCCCGGCAACGCCGGTCACGCTGCCGAGGGCCTACAAGGCAGCACGTGCCAATCACGCCAAGGGGAAAAAGCCCGCGGCAAAGCACGCAACCACGGCCACTATCAAGCGTGCACCGCCAAAACGCGCCAAGGTGACGATCAAGCCGTCCGCAAAGCCGGCGAAGTCTCCTGTGGTCGCATCCCAGTCACGGCGCTAGCCGGACTTCATTCGTGCCGGTGGCAGTACGCCACCTGCGTGCTGCTCCAGGATTTTGCCGCGGGAAATCGCTCGCGGCATTGCGGCATAGCCACCGGGCAGCGCGGATGAAAGTGACAGCCCTGCGGCGGATTCAACGGTGAAGGCAGGTCTCCGGCCAGGCGTATGGCCCTGCGCTGCTGCTGCGGATCGGCTGCCGGAACAGCGGCCAGCAGCGCCTGCGTATAGGGATGACGCGGGGTGCGCAGCACCTCATCGACGAGGCCCTGCTCGACAATGCGCCCCAGGTACATCACCGCAACTTCGTCAGCCATGTACTCGATGACCGCCATGTTGTGGCTGATGAACAAGTAGGACAGTCCGCGCTCGCGCTGCAGGCGTTTCAGCAGGTTGAGGATCTGCGCCTGCACCGAAACGTCGAGCGCACTGGTCGGCTCGTCGCAGACAATCAGTCGGGGCTCCACTGCCAGCGCGCGGGCAATCGCGATGCGCTGGCGCTGACCGCCCGAGAATTCATGGGGATAACGCGCCTTCACATCAGGCGTGAGGCCAACTTCCTCGAGCAGAGCATCAATATGCGACTGGCGCCACTCCGCGTCGGCGCCGATGCCCAGCGCCAGCAGGCCTTCCTCCAGCGCATCGCCGATGCGCACCCGGGGATTGAGCGACGCATAGGGATCCTGAAAAACGATCTGGACATCACGGCGCCGCTGTCGCAGTTCACCCCGACTCAAGGCAAGGAAATCCATGCCGTCGACGAACACGCGGCCTGCGGTCGGCTCCATCAGCCGCAGCAATCCCTTGCCAACGGTAGTCTTGCCGCAACCGGACTCCCCGACCAGACCCAGCGTGCGTCCCGGCGCGATGCTCAACGACACGCCATCAACGGCACGCACGTGACCAACCGTGCGCTGAAACAGGCCCTTGCGGACCGGGAACCAGACTTTGAGGTCGGAGACTTCAAGCAGCGATGAATGATGAGTGATGAACGATGAGCGCGAACTTGCCGGGGATTCCGCCTTGCGCTCATCACTCATAGCTCCGCGCTCATCGCTGCCGTACAAGTGGCATCTGACGGCGCGCCCTTGCCCGACTTCGTGCCATTGCGGCAGCGTGCCGGCGCATTGCGGCAGCGCGACTTCGCAACGCTCGGCAAAACGGCAACCGGAAAAGGCTCGGTCCAGCCGCGGCACGCTTCCGGGAATCGCCGCCAGTGTGTGTCCGCGCCCTGCCCGTTCGGGCAGCGAAGCAAACAGCTTGCTTGCATAGGGATGCGCGGGGCTTGCAAAAAAGGCATCAACCGGCGCGGTCTCGACAATTTGTCCGGCGTACATTACGGCGACACGCTGCGCGACCTGCGCCACCACGCCGAGGTCATGGGTGATCAGCAGCATCGCCATGCCGCGCGACTGCTGCAACTCGCGCAGCAGGTCGAGCACCTGCGCCTGCACCGTGACATCGAGGGCAGTGGTCGGTTCGTCGGCGATCAGCAGTGCCGGATCACAGGCCAGCGCAATTGCAATCATTACCCGCTGTTTCATGCCGCCGGACAGCTGGAAGGGATACTCCGTCGCACGGCGCTGTGCATCGGGCATGCGCACCGCATCGAGCAGTTCGAGCACTCGTGCGTCAGCTGCGGCGCCACGCAGTGCGGTATGCCGACGCACCGATTCGGCGACCTGCTCGCCGATGGTCATCACCGGGTTCAGCGACAGCCCGGGCTCCTGGAAAATCATCGCCACCCGGTGTCCGCGCAGGTCGCGCATCCGCGATTCGGGCAGCGCCAGCAGATCCTCGCCCTGGAGTTCGACGCGGCCACCGGTGATTTCCCCTGCATCCGGCAGCAGGCGCATGATCGACAGCGCCGTCATCGACTTGCCGCAGCCCGACTCGCCGACCAGCGCGAAGGTTTCGCCGGCGGCGATACTGAAGGACAGGCCATCGACGGCACGCAAGGGAGCACCCCCGCCGTGAATGATCGTAGTCAGCCCGTCGACGCTGAGCAGCGGCGCGCTCATGCCCGCCCTCCCGCCGCGCGCAGTCGCGGATCGAACGCGTCACGCACCGCATCCGCAAAAAGGTTGGCCGCGAGCACCAGCGCGAGCATAAACACGAAGGCCGCGGCAAGTGACCACCACACCATAGGCTCGCGCGCCATTTCCAGCCGCGCGCCGTTGATCATCGTGCCGAAACTGATCATAGACGGGTCCACGCCGACGCCGATGTAGGACAGCACCGCCTCGGCGAGCACGAGGCCGCTGAAATCCATTACCAGCGCGATCATCACGATGTGCATCACATTCGGCGTCAGGTGACGCATCATGATGCGCCAGTGCGACACACCAAAGGCCTGCGCCGCCTGGACATATTCGAGTTCGCGCAACTTGAGCACCTCGCCACGCAGCAACCGGCACAGCCCTGTCCAGCTGGTAATGCCGAGAATCACGCACAGCGCCAGCAGGCGCACGTCAGCTCGGATCTCGGTGCTCGGGAATAGCTCCTGATGGTTTTCAACGTAGACCTGCATCATCAGCACGGCAGCCGCGATCAGCAGCACGCCGGGGATCGACGACAGCGTCGTGTACAGGTACTGGATCAGGTCGTCGATCCAGCCGCGGAAATAACCGGCCATCACCCCGAGTACCAGCGCGAAAGGCAGGGTCACCAGCGTCGCCAACGTACCTATGACGAGGCCGGTGCGCACGCTTTTCAGCGCCTGGTAGAGCACGTCCTGACCCACCTTGTCGGTTCCGAGCACGTGGTAATGGGTCGCCAGCGCGGCCACCGGCCCCGCGACCACCAGCACCGCACCCAGCGCGCAGAGCACGGCACGCCATTGCAGCGGAGTCCTTCCACTCCAGACCTCGCGCCAGGCTGCCTCGATGCCCGATTCCGTGCGGCGCGCTGTCATCGCAGCCACCCCGATGGCAGCGACGAACCACAGCAGCAGGGCCAGTGAAAAGCCACGGAAGGCCCGCGCTGCCACATCCGCCCAGCGGTCGGCCTGCGGGTCCGCGAGATGCGCACCGCCGTGGCGCAGCCGCGGGAACAGGCGGTCCTCGCGGCCATCCGGCAGCACTACGGTCTCCTTCGCGAAGAGATGGGTTGCCAGCGGCGCCGAATAGGTTTTTTCGCGGCTGGCGCGCAGTGGCTCGAGCGCCCGGTCGAGCAGGCTGTGCAACTCGGTCGACCACGCCGGCTTGCCGCCCTGTACCGGCAAAGCGCTGCGGTAATGCACTGAATCGAGCAGGCCGGTCAGCACGAAGAAGAACAGCACCGTTGCCGCCGCCATGCCGCTTGCGCTTGCACCGACCCGCACCCAGGGCGCGCTGAGGTGTGGCCGCTTCCGGGTATAGAGCACGAGCCCGATGACACCGGCGACCAGCAGCCAGACCAGCAGGTCGCTCCACAACAGCTCGACGCGAAACGGCATCACGAGAAGCGCACCCGCGGATCGACCAGCGTATATGAAATATCGGTCAGGATCAGGCCGATGATGTACAGCACCGAACCGAGGAACACCATCGCGCGGACGATTGCGAAATCCTGCTGGCTGATGGCATCTATCGTGTAGCTGCCGAGGCCGGGTATGCCGAAGAAGGATTCGGTGATCAGCGCCCCCATGAACAACAACGGAATCACCACAACCACACCGGTCAGGATAGGGATCATCGCGTTCTGCAGAACGTGGCGGAACAGCACGCGCGGCTCGGAAAGACCCTTGGCCCGGGCAGTGCGCACATAATCCTTGCCGATCTCCTCGAGGAATATCGTGCGGTACCAGCGCGCGCTGCCGCCAATGCCGGCGATAACGCCGATCAGCACCGGCAGCGCCAGGAATTTCACGGCCTCAAAGCCTCCGTCGTAGCCCGAGATCGGCACCAGGCTCCACAGCTTGCCGAACACGAACTGCCCGCCGATGATATAAAACAGCGTAGAAACCGACATCATCAGCACGCAGAGAACGACTCCCCAGAAGTCGACATAGGTCGCACGGAAAAACGCCATCAGCAGTGCGAACGAGATGTAGACCGCCAGTCCGATCACGAAGGCCGGCACCTGCACTGCGAGGCTGGGCCACATGCGGGTGCGGATGTCGTAGCCGATGTTGCGCCCCTGGTCCGAGGCACCGAACTGGAAGGCAAACAGGCGCAGCGACTTGTCGAAAAACACGGTCTCGGTGACGCGCTCGATGCCCGTCATTTTTTCGTTTAAAAACAATGGCTTATCGTAACCCCTTTCGTGCTTCCATTTGTCCACCGCTGCCGGCGTCACGCGCTTCGCGCCGAGCTGCGCGCGCGCCATGTCATCCGGCGAATTGACGAAGAAGAACAGCGCGAAAGTCAGCACGTTGACGCCAACGAGCACGAACAGTCCGTAGATCAGGCGGCGGACGATATAGGCAGTCATGCCTGGCTCCCGCTGGCAGTACGCCGCTCGCGACGGCGGAAAGCCGCCACTGCCGGCAGCACCGTCAGCACCAGCAGCGCGCCGATCAGCCCCAGCGGCCAAACCACCGGCGGATTCCATTCACGTCGGCGCTCCGCGCGCGCTGCGGGATCCAGGCGCTGGTATTTGAGGCCATTGTTGGCGATCTGATTGGGCTTACGGTTGTAGAGCCAGCTGTGATGCAGCGTGTAGTCCTTGGGAAAAAAGCTCCACACCCAGGGAGCATCATGACGCAGCAACTCGACCATGCGATCGATGATCGCCTGGCGCTCGGGGCCGTTGGCCATGTGCTGCATGCGCTCGAACAGGCGGTCGTACTCGGCGTTGCGGTAATTCGAGGCGTTCTCACCCTGGGTTTTTGCCCGTGACTGCGCGCCGTGCAGCAGGAACAGGAAATTTTCGGGATCAGGATAGTCGGCATTCCAGCCGAGAAAATAGAGTTGCGCAGTGCCACGCCGCAGCTTGTCCTGCAGTCGGTTGAAATCGGTGGCACGGATCACCAGCTGCACGCCCAGCTTCGCAAACTGGCGAACGTACCAGTCAAGTCGCGCCCGGCTGTCCGCGCCGCTGGAGGTGGTGTCCAGATGCAGTAGCAGCGGCTGCCCGGTTTTCGCGTCACGGCCCCCGGGATAGCCTGCTTCGGCGAGCAGCTTCTTCGCGTCTTCAATGTTCCTGCGCCGCGCCATGCCGTCGCGCCATTCGTAGACATAAGGGTTGATCCCCTCCGCATCGGGCTCACGGTAGCCGAAAATTCCGGGCGGGATCGGCCCGTGCGAAGGCAGGCCACGGCCGTTGCGGAATATTGATATCAGCTCCTCCTGATCGACTGCGATTGACATCGCCAGCCGCAGCTTGCGCGCGCGCTCCCCTGCCGCTTCGCCGACCACCGGATCGAGCATGTTGAAGCCGAGATAGAACACTGTCGTCGCCAGCGAGGTTTGCAGGCGGATGCCCCGGCGCTCCATGTCCTCGGTCAGCGTGACATCACCCTGCCCAGAGAACTGCACGGCCTGGTCGAAAGTGTCCGAGCCGATGCCGGATGCATCGTAGTAGCCCTGCAAAAATTTGTTCCAGTACGGGATCTGTTCCTTCTCGAGGCTGAATATGACGCGGTCTATGAATGGCAGCGGTTTACCCGCATCGCGCAGCAGCCCGAGCTCGGCATCGCCTGGCCCACCCTCCGCCGGATAGACCTCGCCGTGGTAATTCGGGTTGCGCTCGAGCACCATCTGGCGGTTGGGGTTGTTGACCGTCAGCATGTACGGTCCCGTGCCGATCGGATACCAGTCGAGCGTGATGTTCTTCTCTGCCATACCAGGCTGCCCGTAAAAGCGGTCAGCCTCAGGCGGCACCGGTGCGAAAAAGGGCATCGCCAGCCAGTAGGCGAACTGCGGATACTTGCCGCGCACACGTATCGCGTAAGTGTGGCGATCGATGACGCGCGCGCCGGAAAACTCATATCCGGTGAGGTCGATCACCGCACCCGCGGGCAGACCAGCCGCATCCTTCGCCAGCCGATCGGCCAGATCCCGCAGGCCGACGACATAACCACCCATCAGCTGCAGGATCGGCGAATGCAGGCGCGGGTGCGCCAGGCGCTTGATCTGGTGCACATAGTCCGCAGCCTCAAGCTCACGGGTACCGGTATGGCGGAAATCGGCCAGGGTGTCGATGCCGCGCAGGTCGGCCGCCGTCAGCGCGTGGTAACGCGGCCCGCCACTATCATCCTTTGCAAAAGCCGGATGCGGCTGATAGAGCACACCTTGCCGGATACGGATCGTGTATTCGCTGTACGCCACGCGTTCCGCCGGCGCTGCCTGCGGCAAGGGCCTGCCTGCCACATCGAGATAAACGGGCTGCGGCACCTCGGTGGCGCCGAATGGAATCAGTTCGAAAGGGCGCTTCAGGTAGTGATACTGCAGCGGCGTCTGGTAGATGTTGGCGATGAACGCGAACTCGTTTTCGGCATAGGACTGCACCGGGTCGAGATGTTTCGGGCGTTCGGAGAACGAGGTGTAGAGCGTATTGGAGCCGGCATCGGCCGCCGGATAGGGATCGTTCCAGGGCGCTCCGCTGCATCCTGCAACGAACGCGAGCACCAGTGGCAGCAAACCGAGGCGAATGCGGATCATTGGCGCAAAGTGTAGCCGATAATCGCGGCTGCATCTTCTGGTTATAATCGCTTGCAAGTCACTATGCACATCTACCCAGAAAGCGCACCATGGCATTCCTGAAAGACAAGAAAATCCTGATCACCGGACTGCTTTCCAACCGCTCAATCGCCTATGGCATCGCAAAGGCCGCCAGCCGCGAGGGCGCGCAACTTGCCTTCACCTACCAGGGCGAGGACATCCGCGAACGCGTAGTCAAGCTCGCTGCGGAATTCGGCACGGCCCCGGTGCTGCCCTGCGATGTGACCAGCGACGAGCAGATCGCGGCGCTCTTCGCATCCCTGCAATCCGAGTGGGGCGGCCTCGACGGCATGCTGCATTCAATCGCCTTTGCACCGCGTGAAGCGCTGAAAGGCAACTTCATCGAGGGCCTGACCCGCGAAGCCTTCGCCATGGCACACGACATAAGCAGCTACAGTTTCGCCGCCCTCGCCAAGGGTGCGGTGCCGCTGATGGCGGACCGGCGCGGCGCCATGCTGACCCTCAGCTACCTCGGTGCCGAGCGCACAGTGCCCAACTACAACGTGATGGGCCTCGCCAAGGCAAGTCTGGAGGCCTGCGTGCGTTACCTCGCCAGTGACCTCGGCCCGTCCGGCATTCGCGTCAACGGCATCTCGGCGGGACCCATCAAGACACTGGCGGCGGCGGGTATCGGCGGTTTCGGAAAAATACTGAAGTTCGTTGAGGACAATGCGCCGCTGCGGCGTAATGTCACCACCGACGACGTCGGCAATGCAGCGGCATTCCTGCTGTCCGACCTCGCCGCCGGAATAACCGGGGAAATTACCTACGTCGACTGCGGTTTCAACACCGTCGTCGGCGGCATGCGCGGGGAGTAGCGGAAACCGGCCCAGGGGGACGCGGCCCGCGCCGCATCTTCCCGCCTTCACTCCGGTCTTTATCCGACCTTATTTCCGCTCGATAGCCTCCTGGCGGAGCTTTATTTCCGTCTTCTTCTTCAGACTGTCCAGATAGGCAGCCAGTTCGGCCTGAGCCGCGACCTGGCGCAGGGTCTGGGCGATCGCGTTCTGCTTGTCCTTGGCGCCTTCCTCCACTTCCTGCAACTTGCTGACACGCACCAGCGCATAGCCGCCGCCGGGAATTTCAGTACCCGAGTAAGAAGGCAACTTGGCGGTGTCCGTCCTGAATGCCTGTCGCATCACCTCGCCGGACAAACCCTTCGGATCGTTGCGGCCAACCAGCTGCGGTGCAGTCCACGCCACCTGCGCATCCTTGCCCTGACGCAATGTCTCGAGGCGGGCCCTGCCCTCCTGCGCCGCCAATTGGCTGGCCTGCTGCAGCGTCAGTTTCTTGACCAGTGCGCCGCTGATCTGGTCGAAAGGCTGAACCGACGTGGGCTTGTGCTCGGCCACGCGCGCACCGACCAGCACGCCGGGAGCCACCTCGATAGCCTCGGTGTTGCGGCCGTTTTTCAGCACGTCTTCCGAAAATACCGCCTGCAGCAACCTCTGGTTACCCAGCATCGCGTTGTCCGCGCCGGCTCGGGCAATCCAGCCGCTGGTCTGTGGCTGCGCCTTGATCAGCTCCGCGGCAGGCTTCAGGCTGTCCGACTGTTCGAACAGCGTGTTACTAAAGGTTTCGGCCAGCTCTGCA
The DNA here is from genome assembly GCA_030684405.1 of Burkholderiales bacterium. Classification (GTDB taxonomy): domain Bacteria; phylum Pseudomonadota; class Gammaproteobacteria; order Burkholderiales; family SG8-41. The sequence goes on from JAUXYA010000011.1 coordinate 379,171, forward strand.
AACTTGCGGGCCGCCAATTGCTTCTTCAGTTCTGCCTCGATCTCCGGACGCGCCTCCTCGAAGCTCTTGCCCTTTCCGCCACGAACCACAGCCAGGCGGATGATGTGATAACCAAATTCGCTTTCCACCGGCGCAGAAATTTCCCCGGCCTTCATCGAGAATACGGCGTCATCGAAAGCTTTGACCATCGCACCACGCTCGAAAAAGCCGAGGTCGCCGCCGTTGGCTGCGGATCCCGGATCCTGGGAATGCTGCTTTGCCAGCGCGGCAAAACTGGCCGGATTCTTTTTCAGCTGAGCGTGCAGCTCATCGGCTTTCGCCTTCGCCTTCTTTTTGGCCTCCGCGCCATCGCCCTCAGGGGTGATCAGGATATGGCTCGCCTGGCGCGATTCCCGGACCTCGAAGCGCTTGGCATTCTCGTCGTAGGCCCTGCGTACATCGGCGGCCGCGAGCTGCACCTGCCCGACAAGGGCTTCGGCGCTGAGGGTCACGAACTCAAGGCGCACCTGCTCCGGAACGCGAAACTCGTCCTGGTGGCTATCGTAGTATTTTTTAGCCGCATCAGGCTCCAGCTTGACCTGAGGGAGGAAGCGATCGGCCGAATAGATGAAATGGCTGACTTCACGCTGCTGCTCGGAAATGCGCAGCAGAAAAGCGGCTTCCGAGCGCGAGACAAACGCCGAGCCCGTGTAAGGATGGGTCACGTGATCAACCAGGATGTCCTGGCGTACGCGTTGTTCGAATCCGATGGGCGTCAGGCCCTGCGCCCGGAGCAACTCCTCGTAACGGGCATAGGAGAATTTTCCATCCTCCTTGAAGGCATCGACATTGGCGACGATGTCCTGGATCTGCTGGTCGCTGACCGCGAGACCCGTGCGCACCGCACGCTGCACCAGCAGCTGCTGCTGCACCAGGTTCTCCATTACGGACAGCCGCAGTTCCTGACTGTCGAGCAGCGACGGATCCAGCCGCCCTCCCGACATGTTGCGCAGCATGTCCTGACGCTCGCTCAGCGCCTGCGCGAATTCGACCTGCGATATCCGGTAGTCGCCTACGGTGCCCACGATGCCGCCGCTGCTGGATCCCTGGAAGTAGGAATCGATGCCGAAGAAGGCAAAAGGCGGGATGACAATCACAAAAATCCCGATCATGACCTTTTTGCGGTGTTTCTCGATCAGTCCGATCATGTGTTCTCCTCGCTGCGGCGCCCGAGCAGGCGCTCATAAGAAAAAAGGCGAAACGGGTTCGCCTTTTTTACGTTAGCTGGCGGAGTGGACGGGACTCGAACCCGCGACCCCCGGCGTGACAGGCCGGTATTCTAACCAACTGAACTACCACTCCAAAATCAATGATGAGCGATGAGTGATGAATGATGAGCAAAAACCAACCATATCCGCTCAGCGCTCATAATTCCGAACTCATCGCTGCTTTTGCTGGTGGGTGCTGACGGGATCGAACCGCCGACATTCGCCTTGTAAGGGCGACGCTCTACCAGCTGAGCTAAGCACCCATCATCTGCATCCGCCGTTTTCGCGAGCCAATACCCCGCGAAACAAAGGGCCGAATTGTAGCCCAATGCGGCCCCGATTTCCAGCCTGAAATTCAAGATCAAGGTTCAATGCTTGATCGCCGCGGGTGCAGTGCTGTCGCCGGCCGGCGGCACCGGCACGCTTTCAGACTCCGACAAGGGTTCAGGCTTGCGTTCCAGCGCCAGTTCGAGCACCCGGTCGATCCACTTCACCGGCTGGATGTCGAGCTTGTTCTTGACGTTGTCCGGGATTTCCTTGAGGTCCTTGACGTTCTCCTCGGGAATCAGCACGGTCTTGATGCCGCCGCGATGGGCTGCCAGCAATTTTTCCTTGAGGCCACCGATCGGCAGCACCTCGCCGCGCAGCGTGATCTCGCCGGTCATCGCCACATCAGCACGCACCGGGATGCCTGTCAGCACCGACACCATCGCGGTGCAGATGCCAATGCCGGCACTGGGGCCGTCCTTCGGTGTGGCGCCTTCCGGTAGGTGGATGTGGACGTCGTTCTTCTGGTAGAAGTCCGGCTGGATGCCGAGACGCTGCGAGCGCGCCCGCACCACCGACATCGCCGCCTGCACCGACTCCTGCATGACCTCGCCGAGCTTGCCGGTAGTGGTCATCTTGCCCTTGCCAGCCATGGTCGCCGCCTCGATCGACAGCAGCTCGCCGCCAACCTCGGTCCACGCGAGGCCATTGACCTGGCCAATCTGGTTCTTCTTCTCGGCAATGCCGAAGGAATAACGCCGCACCCCGAGGTACTTCTCGAGGTTGCGCGCAGACACCGTTATCTTGCGATCCTTGCCGCCACTGACCAGTTCCTTGACCACCTTGCGGCAGATCTTGGAAACCTCGCGTTCGAGGCTGCGCACACCGGCCTCGCGCGTGTAGTAGCGCACGATGTCGCGCAACGCGCTGTCGGAGACCGTCAGTTCGTCCTTCTTCAGGCCATGGTTCTCCATCGTCTTCGTCAACAGGTGGTTCTCGGCGATATGGATTTTCTCGTCCTCGGTGTAGCCCGAAAGGCGGATGATCTCCATACGGTCAAGTAGTGCGGGCGGAATGTTCAGCGTGTTGGCTGTCGCCACGAACATCACGTCCGACAGATCGTATTCGACCTCGACGTAGTGATCGACAAAGGTGCTGTTCTGCTCCGGGTCAAGCACCTCAAGCAGGGCCGAAGCGGGATCGCCGCGGAAATCCATGCCCATCTTGTCCACCTCGTCGAGCAGGAACTGCGGGTTCCTGACGCCGACCTTGGTCATGTTCTGCAGGATCTTGCCGGGCATCGAGCCGATATAGGTGCGGCGATGGCCGCGAATTTCCGCCTCGTCGCGCACGCCGCCCAGTGACATGCGCACGAACTTGCGGTTGGTCGCGCGCGCGATCGACTGCCCGAGCGAGGTTTTGCCGACGCCGGGAGCGCCGACCAGGCACAGGATCGGCGCCTTCAGCTTGTCGACGCGCTGCTGCACGGCCAAGTATTCAACGATGCGCTCCTTGATCTTCTCCAGGCCATAGTGGTCCTCGTCAAGCACCTTTTCGGCGCTCTTCAGGTCGGCGCTGATCTTGCTCTTCTTGCGCCACGGCAGACCGACCAGCGTGTCGATGAAATTGCGTACGACAGTGGCCTCGGCCGACATCGGCGACATCAGCTTCAGCTTCTTCAGTTCGGCCTCGGCCTTCTTGCGCGCATCCCTGGGCATGCGCGCCGCCTTGATTTTCTTCTCGATCTCGTCGATGTCCGCGCCTTCCTCGGTCTCTCCGAGTTCCTTCTGGATCGCCTTCACCTGCTCGTTCAGGTAATACTCGCGCTGGCTTTTCTCCATCTGGCGCTTGACGCGGCCGCGGATGCGCTTCTCCACCTGGAGGATGTCGAGCTCGCCCTCGACCACCTTCAGCAGGTGATCCAGGCGCTGCTTGACGTCGAGCATTTCCAGCACTTCCTGCTTCTGCTCAAGCTTGAGCGGCAGGTGCGCGGCAATGGTGTCGCCAAGGCGGCCGGCCTCGTCGATTCCCGCCAACGAGGTCAGGATTTCGGGCGGAATCTTCTTGTTCAGTTTCACGTACTGGTCGAACTGCTGGATCATCGTCCGCCGCATCGCCTCGGTCTCGTGGTCGGTCGCCGGGTCGCTGGCAATCGGCGTGACCTGGACAGTGAAATGCGTCTTGACGTCCTCGATACTGTGGATGCGCGCGCGCTGGCTGCCTTCGACCAGCACCTTCACGGTGCCATCCGGCAGCTTCAGCATCTGCAGGATATTGGCGATGCTGCCGACGTCATAGAGATCCTCTGGCGCAGGCTCGTCCTTGGCGGCTGATTTCTGGGCCACCAGCACGATGCTTTTCCCCGCTTCCATCGCGGTTTCCAGCGCCTTGATCGACTTGGGTCGCCCCACAAAAAGGGGAATGACCATATGGGGAAACACCACAACATCCCGCAAAGGGAGCAGTGGCATCTCCATCTTGCTGATTTCATTGACAGTTTGGTCATTCATTGGCGTCACCTGAGAGAGAGAACATAAGATCAGCTTGGGGCACGGACCGGCAAATCAAGCATTGGCGGGAAACTACGACGATGCGGCAGCGTCACCGCCGCCACTCCGTCCATACCGGGAAAATGAAATGCGCGGGCTGCCTGCACCCGCATCCGGTGGTCAGACGCTTGATCCGGCAACTTTGGGCTGGTCCGAGTAGATAAGCAGCGGTGGTGCGTCGCTGGTAATGGTGCCTTCGTCGACAGCAACCTTGATGACATTTTCCAGCGAAGGCAGGTCAAACATCGTGTTCAGCAACGTGTGTTCAAGGATCGAACGCAGGCCACGCGCGCCGGTCTTGCGCTCGAGAGCCTTGCGCGCAATTGCGCGCAGCGCCGCCTCGCGCACTTCCAGTTCGACGCCTTCCATGCTGAACATTTTCTGAAATTGCTTGAGCAGCGCGTTTTTCGGCTGCGTCAGGATCTCGATCAGCGCCACCTCGTCAAGTTCGGCCAGCGTCGCCACCACCGGCAGGCGGCCGACGAATTCCGGAATCAGGCCGAACTTGATCAGGTCCTCGGGCTGAACGTCGCGCAGTACTATCGCGATGTCCTTGCGGTTGTCCTTGCTGCGTACGTCGGCTCCGAAGCCGATGCCGCTTTTCTCGGAACGCGCGCGGATGATCTTGTCGAGGCCGTCGAAGGCGCCGCCGCAAATGAACAGGATGTTGGTGGTGTCGACCTGAACGAACTCCTGGTTCGGGTGCTTGCGACCACCCTGTGGCGGCACCGAGGCAATGGTGCCCTCGATCAGCTTCAGCAATGCCTGCTGCACGCCCTCGCCCGACACATCGCGGGTGATCGAAGGGTTGTCGGACTTACGCGAGATCTTGTCTATTTCGTCGATGTAAACGATCCCGCGCTGCGCCTTCTCCACGTCATAGTCGCACTTCTGCAGCAGCTTCTGGATGATGTTCTCGACGTCCTCGCCGACATAACCGGCCTCGGTCAGCGTGGTGGCATCAGCCATCACGAAGGGCACGTTGAGCAGTCGCGCCAGCGTCTGCGCCAGCAGCGTCTTGCCGGAACCGGTGGGTCCGACCAGCAGGATATTTGACTTGGACAACTCGACATCGTCGTTCTTGCTGACGTTGCGCAGCCGCTTGTAATGGTTATAGACAGCCACCGAAAGGATGCGCTTGGCCGTGTCCTGGCCGATCACATACTGGTTCAGGATGTCGCGGATCTCGTGCGGCACCGGCAGGTCGGACTTGGCACCCTTGGTGGTTTCGCCGCCCTGAGTCTCCTCGCGGATGATGTCATTGCACAGCTCAATGCACTCGTCGCAGATGAACACCGAAGGCCCTGCGATGAGCTTGCGCACTTCATGCTGGCTCTTGCCGCAGAACGAGCAGTACAGCAGCTTTTCACCGCCCACTTTTTCCGTCATTACCGCAACCCTTTGTTCATTGTTTTACTTCGACCGCCTGCTGCGGTAAAAATTCTGCAGCAATGCCCCTGCTGCAGTCGTGGCTGTCGTTACGCCGCATCCGTCCGGCTGACCAGCACCTTGTCTACCAGACCGTAGTTTACCGCCTGTTCGCCGGAAAGGAAGTTGTCGCGATCGGTATCCTTTTCGATGGTGGCGGCGTCCTGCCCGGTGTGCTTGGCCAGGATGGCGTTGAGCTTGGCTTTCAGGAAAAGGATCTCCTTGGCGTGGATCTCGATGTCAGAGGCCTGCCCCTGGAAACCGCCCATCGGCTGATGGATCATCACGCGCGAATTGGGCAGACAGAAACGCTTGCCCTTGGCACCGGCCGTCAGCAGCAACGCGCCCATGCTCGCGGCCTGTCCCACGCACAGCGTGGACACGTCCGGCTTGATGAACTGCATGGTGTCGTAGATCGCCATGCCGGCCGTTACCGATCCACCCGGTGAATTGATGTAGAAGGAGATGTCCTTGTCGGGATTATCCGATTCCAGGAACAGCAGTTGCGCGACGATCAGGTTCGCCGTCACCTCGTTGACCGGGCCGACCAGGAACACCACCCGCTCCTTCAACAGCCGGGAGTAGATGTCGTAGGCGCGCTCACCACGGCCGCTCTGTTCGATCACCATTGGAATCATGCCGAGGCCTTGCGGCTCCATCATCGCCTGCGGCTCGAAATTGCGCTTCATTGGGCATTCCCCATCAAGTCGTCGAATGTCACGGCCTTGTCCTCGACCTTTGCCGTCGCCAGCGCCCAGGTCACGACATTTTCCTCAAGCACCACGGACTCGATGTCACGCAGGCGGTCTGCAGACTGGTAAAACCACTTCACCACCTCCTGCGGATGCTCGTAGCTCTGCGCCTGCTCTTCCACCGCGGCGCGCACCTGCTCCGGCTTGGCCAGCAGGTTCTGCACGCGCACGACCTCGGAGAGGATCAACCCAAGGCTGACCCGGCGCTGCGCCTGCTTCTCGAACAATTCCGCCGGCAGCGGCATATCGTCGCGCACCGGTATGCCGCGCGATGCCAGATCCTGCTTCGCCATGTCGCGCAAGCGGTCGATTTCCATATCGATCAGCGACTTCGGCACCTCTATGCTGGTGGCGGCCAGCAGCGCGTCCATCACTTGCTCCTTGACCCGCGCCTTCAGCCGCGCCTTGACCTCGCGCTCCAGATTGCCGCGGATCTCCGCGCGCATTTTCGCGAGGTCGCCATCCTCCACACCCAGCGTCTTCGCGAACTCGGCGTCGATCACCGGCAGCTTCGGCGCCGCCACTTCAATGACCTTAACCTCAAACACCGCGGTCTTGCCGGCAACTTCCTTGCCGGCGTAATCGTCCGGGAACTTCAGATCAAAGCTCTTGCTCTCACCCGCTCTCATTCCCGGCAGGTTCTGCTCGAACTCCGGCAGGAAACGGCCTTCGCCCAGCACCGCCGGCTGGCCCTCAGCCTTGCCGCCGGCAAACTCCGTGCCGTCGATCCGGCCGACGTAATCCATCGTTACCCGGTCGCCCTTCTCCGCTGCGCGCTCGACCTTCTCATGGACTGCGCGCTGCTTGCGCATGATCTCCAGCGTCTTGTCGACGTCAGCTTCCGTCACTTCAAGCACCGGACGCGACACCGTGGACTTTGCCATGTCACCCACCACAACTTCAGGATAGACCTCGAAAGTCGCGCTGTACTGAAACTCCTCTGCGCCGTCCACAGGCGGCACCGCATCGAACTTCGGGTAACCGGCGACGCGCAGCTTCTGCTCGTTTACGGCATCGCCGAAGGTTTTCTGCAGCGTGTCGCCCAGCACTTCCTGGCGCACCTGCGGGCCGTATTGCTGGGCAACCACCTTCAGCGGCACCTTGCCTGGCCGGAATCCGGACACCTTGACGGTCCGTGCCAGCCGCTTGAGGCGGTTTTCAACCTCGCCATTGATTTCCGCCATGGGCACCGCAATGCTCAGCTTGCGTTCCAGGCTGCCCAGCGTTTCCAGATTCGCTTGCATCTAATCATTCCCTCTTGAGTTTCCGTGGTGTCAGTGCGGTCTGGTGCGAAAGGAGGGACTCGAACCCACACGCCTTGCGGCGCCAGAACCTAAATCTGGTGCGTCTACCAATTCCGCCACTTTCGCGCTGCAACATGCATCCGGCCTGCCGGAGCCTGTGCCGCCTGTCTGACGCGTCTTGCAACCTCTTGATTGTAATATACTCGCGGCTTCGGCGACATGGCCCCGGAGCAGTGTTTTCCGCGGGAAATCCGCGCCAAGTCCTTGATGGAAATCTCTTTTCCGGATCCCGTGGCCGTCGATCACTACGAAAACTTTCCCGTCGCCTCGATTCTGCTGCCGCGACGCCTGCGACGCCCCGTAGCCCTCATTTACCGCTTCGCCCGCGAATCCGACGACTTTGCCGACGAGGGCGATGCGACGGACGAGGTGCGCCTGGAGCAGCTTGCCGGATTCAGCCGCGAACTGCAGCGCATCGAACGCGGCAAAACACCGCTTATTCCCTGGTTTTCCGAACTCGCTGCCGTGATCCACGAGCATGGCCTGCCCCTGTCCGCCTTCCACGACCTGCTGTCGGCCTTCGCTCAGGACGTCACGGTCAAGCGTTACGCCAATTACGCCGAGGTGCTCGACTACTGCCGCCGCTCCGCCGACCCTGTGGGCCACCTGCTGCTGGTGCTCTACGGCGCCGCGACACCGAAGAACCTCGAATACTCCAGTGCCATCTGCTCCAGCCTGCAGCTGATCAACTTCTGGCAGGACGTGGCGATCGACTGGAAAAAGGACCGCGTCTATTTCCCGCAGGACGAAATGCAGCAGTACCACATCAGCGAAACGCAGATCGCGGCCGGCGACGGCAGCGGCCGCTGGACGGAGTTCATGGCCTTCCAGACCGGACGCACCCGCGCCCTGCTCGACTCCGGCCGGCCGCTGGGCCGCATCCTCAAGGGACGCATCGGCCTCGAGATGCGCATGATCATCGCCGGCGGCGCCCGCATCCTCGACCGTATAGACGCCGTCAACGGTGACGTGTTCCGCCAGCGGCCGGTGCTGACCAAAACCGACTGGGCGCTGATGTTGGCGCGGTCGGTGGTTTGATGATGGCCACGTCCGCCCCCTCACTCCCGACCTTTCTCCAGCAGGGAGATGTCGGTGCTTTTGATAAAGCCACGGTCCATCCCCTCACTCCCGACCTCTCTCCCAGAGGGAGAGAGGAGATATTGGTGTTCAGCGGCGTGATCGCCGCTGAACAATAATCGTGACCGACTCAGCCCATCAGTATTGCCAGGACAAGGCCGCCGCCAGCGGTTCGAGTTTCTATTACAGCTTCATGTTCCTGCCGCCGGAGCGGCGCCGGGCAATCACCGCGCTCTACGCCTACTGCCGCGAGGTCGACGACGTGGTCGACGAATGCACCGATCCCGGCGTCGCACGGACCAAGCTTGCCTGGTGGCGCGAAGAACTGCGCCGCCTCTATGCCGGCGAGCCACAGCATCCGGTGACGCGCGCGCTGGCGGAGGCAGTAGGCGCCTATGGCATTACTGAGGAGCAACTCGCCACCGTCATCGACGGCATGGCGATGGATCTGGAATACAACCGTTACCCCGATTTTGACACCCTGAAGCTGTATTGCCACCGCGTCGCCGGCATCGTCGGTCAGATGTCGGCGCAGATTTTCGGTTTCAGCGATCCGCGCACCCTGGAATACGCGGAGCAACTCGGGCTCGCCTTCCAGCTGACCAACATTATCCGCGACGTCGGCGAGGACGCGCGCCGCAACCGCGTTTATCTGCCGCTGGACGAACTCGCTGCAGCTGGAATCGAAGCCTCGCAGATTGTCCACGGCGGCACGCAGTTGCAGACGCAGGACGGCTTTCGCCAATTGATGGGAGAACAGGTCGAACGCGCGCTGGAAACCTACGACCGCGCCTTCGTGCTGCTGCCCGCGGAGGACCGCAAGCCGCAACTGCCGGGCATCATCATGGCGGCGATCTACCGCACACTGCTGGAGGAAATCCGCGATGACGGCTGTCGTGTGCTGACCCACCGCACTTCGCTGACGCCGCTGCGCAAGCTGTGGATTGCGTGGAAGACATGGGCGAAAAGGCAATGATGAGTTATGAATGATGAATGATGAGCGCCCCCGGGGTTGCTTGCGTTCATCACTCATCGCTCCTCGCGCATCGCTTGATTCACAACCAAAATGGGTAACTACAGAATGAATCTCGAACTCACCGGAAAAACCGCCCTGGTGACCGGCACTTCCCAGGGCATCGGCCGTTGCATTGCGAAAATGCTCGCTGCGGAAGGCGTCAAGGTCTGCATCGCCGCGCGCCGCCACCATCTGCTGGAAGAACTCGCAGAGGAAATTGCCACCGCCGGCGGAGCGACGCCGGCCATCGTCGAAATCGACATCATGCAGGACGGCGCGCCGCAAAAGCTGGCCGACGCCGCGCGCGCGGCGCTCGGACAGATCGACATCCTCGTCAACAGCGCCGGCGGCAGCCGCCCGGCAATCCCCGTCGATGCGCCGGAAGAGGAATGGGAAAGCGTGATGACGCTCAACTTCGTGCGCGTACGCCAGCTCACCCACGCCGTGCTGCCGGACATGATCCGCAACAAATGGGGCCGCGTGATCAACCTTTCCGGCAAATCCGAGCCCGACTCACTGCTCGCCGCAACCCCGGCGAAAGCTGCGATCCACGGTTGGTCCAAGGGACTGTCGCGCAAAGTCGGCGAACACGGCATCACCGTCAACTGTCTCGCGCCCGGCCGCATCATGAGCGAACAGATCCGCCGCAAGTATTCGCCCGAGTTCCGCGCCCACGAAGAAAAACACGAGATCCCGCTGGGCCGCTACGGCGAACCTGAGGAAATCGCCGCGATGGCCGTGTTCCTCGCCTCGGCCCGCGGCAGTTACATCACGGGCACGGTGATCCCCGTCGATGGCGGCATGCGACGTTTCGCCTTCTGATGGACATTGGTAAAATATCAATATAATCAATTACTTATAGTAATACTCGAGGCGGATAGCCGCGACAGTCCGTGATGTGATTCCATGACACTGCAGGCCCGTGCCCGCCCAAGGCCGAGATTCGCGCTGACGCGCGAATTTTTTTGAACTCGCAGCGAAACACGACGCTCTACATTTCGGGAGGCCGTCGGATTGCGAGTCCGTACACGGACATTGTTCACGGCAATGTGTTATCTAAGAACAAAAAAGGGGGCACCGCGTCTTGCCGCACAACATCACCTTGATCACCACCATCGCCGCCGGCTTTGGGCTGGCGCTGGTCTTTGGCCTCATTGCCGCGCGCCTGAAGCTGCCGACGCTGGTCGGTTACCTGCTGGCCGGTGTGCTGATCGGCCCGCACACACCGGGTTTCATTGCCGACGCCGATCTTTCGGCCCAACTCGCCGAGATCGGCGTGATCCTGCTGATGTTCGGCGTCGGCCTGCATTTTTCCATGCAGGACCTGCTCTCGGTGCGCAAGATCGCCCTGCCCGGTGCCATCGCGCAGATGACGGTCGCCACCGTCCTGGGCCTCGGCGTATCCCAGCTGTGGGGCTGGAGTTTCGGCGCCGGCCTGGTCTTCGGCCTTGCGCTGTCGGTGGCCAGCACCGTCGTGCTGTTGAAGGCCCTGGAGGCGCGCGGCGTACTCGAATCGATGACCGGACGCATTGCCGTGGGCTGGCTGGTGGTCGAGGACCTGGCAATGGTACTGGTGCTGGTGTTGCTGCCGCCGCTCGCCGGCTGGCTGGGCGGTGACGCGCGCGGGCTCACCGGTAGCGGCGCCGATGACCGCAGCGTCTGGACTACGCTCGGTCTGACGCTGGGCCAGGTCGTGCTGTTCGTCGTGCTGATGCTGGTAGTTGGCAAACGCCTGTTCCCGTGGATACTCTGGCAGGTCGCGCGCACCGGCTCGCGCGAGCTGTTCACGCTGTCGGTGATCGCCGCCGCGATGGGTATCGCCTACGGTTCGGCCGCACTGTTTGGCGTGTCCTTTGCGCTGGGCGCCTTTTTTGCCGGCATGGTGCTGCGCGAGTCTTCGCTCAGCCACCGCGCCGCAGAGGAATCGTTGCCCCTGCGTGACGCCTTCTCTGTATTGTTCTTTGTGTCGGTGGGCATGCTCTTCGACCCGCGGATCATCATCGAGCAACCCCTGCAAATACTGGTAGTCGTGGCCATCATCATCATCGGCAAGACCCTCGCCGCCTTCGCCATCGTCCTTGCCTTCCGTTACCCGCTGAACACCGCACTGACGGTGTCGGCGAGCCTCGCCCAGATCGGCGAGTTCTCGTTCATCCTCGTCGGCCTCGGCGTCGCCTTGAAGCTGCTGCCGCCGGAAGGCCAGAGCCTGATTCTTGCGGGCGCCGTAATTTCAATCGCGCTCAACCCGCTGGTGTTCAGTGCCATCGAACCGCTGCAGCAATGGATACGCTCGAAATCCGGACTCGCGCGCGCGATGGAACGCCGCGACGACCCGCTGGCCGAACTGCCGATGACCACCGACCAGAATCTGCTCACCAGCCATGTGTTGATTGTCGGCTACGGCCGCGTCGGCCGACGCATTTGCGACAGCCTGCTGCAGCAGGGCGTTTCCGTGGTTGTCGCCGAGCAGAACCGCGAGGCCGTCGAACAGCTGCGCCGGAACGGCATCGCCGCAGTTACCGGCGACGCCGCCGAGCCCGCGGTGCTGATCCAGGCCCATGTCGCCCGCGCCGCCATACTGGTCATCGCCACGCCGGACACCGCGCGCGGGCGCAAGATGATGGAAACCGCGCGCATGCTGAATCCGGGCATCGACATCATCGTACGCACGCACAGCGACGAGGAAGCGGAACTGTTGCGCAAGGAAAAAGCCGACAAGGTGTTCATGGGTGAGCACGAGCTCGCACTGGGCATGACCCGCCATATCCTCGAACGCGTCGCCGCCGGCAACGCCGATAAACAATCCGCCGGAACGGCATGACACCTTTGAAACTCCACCTAAACTTGTCGAAATGAGCGAAACGCCACCCGCATCGCAGCCCGTCCCCGAGACCCTGGTCTGGCACCGGATGGACAGCGCCGCTGTGCTCGACAGCCTCGGCAGCGACTCCCGCACCGGGCTGTCCGCTGCCGAGGCCGGACGGCGGTTGCAGGCCCACGGTCCCAACGCCCTGCCTGAAATCCGCAGGCGGCCACCCTGGTTACGCCTCCTGCTGCAGTTCCACAACGTGCTGATCTATGTATTGTTTAGCGCAGCCGTCATTGCAGCGCTGCTGCAACACTGGATCGACACCGGCGTACTGCTCGGCGCCGTGATCATCAACGGCATCATCGGCTACATCCAGGAAGGCAAGGCCGAGGATGCGCTCGACGCGATCCGCAACATGCTGTCACCGCGTACTATCGTCATGCGCGACTCCGCGCGCGCCGAAATCAACGCCAAGGATCTGGTGCCGGGCGACATCGTCGCCCTCGCCTCCGGCGACAAGGTGCCGGCCGACCTGCGCATCGTGACCGCGCGCAGCCTGCGCGCCAGCGAAGCCGTGCTGACCGGCGAATCCGAGGCGGTGGAGAAAACCCCCGATCCCGTGGACGCCGAAGCCGTGCTCGGCGACCGCGGCTGCATGCTCTATTCCGGCACGCTGATCGCCTCGGGCCAGGCCACCGGCGTTGTCATCGCCACCGGCAAGGCCACCGAAATCGGCCGCATCAGCACTTTGCTTGAGCAGGTCGAGAGCGTGACCACGCCACTGCTGCGGCAAATGGCGCGCTTCAGCCACTGGCTGGCAATCGTCATTGTCGTGCTGGTCATCACGACATTCGCGCTCGGCGTGCTCTGGCGCGGAATAGCGCCGGCAGACATGTTCATGATGGCAGTCGCGCTGGCTGCGGCGGCGATTCCGGAAAGCCTGCCGGCCATCATGACCATCACGCTGGCCATGGGCGTGCGTCGCATGGCTGCGCGCAATGCAATCATCCGTCGCCTGCCCGCAGTCGAAACCCTCGGCTCGGTGACAGTCATCTGCTCCGACAAAACCGGCACGCTGACCCGCAACGAAATGGCAGTGCAGCGCGCGGTCACAGCGGACCATGTTTTCGAAGTCAGCGGTGTGGGTTACGCGCCGATCGGCGCCTTGCATGTCCTCGGCGCTGCGGTTCAGCCAGGCGAACATTCCGGACTGATCGAACTGAGCCGCGCCGCCGTGCTGTGCAACGACGCCTCACTGAGCCACCGCGACGGCGAATGGCAGATGCAGGGTGATCCCACCGAGGGCGCGCTGCTGACACTGGGACTGAAGGCCGGGCTCGACCTCGCCGCAGAAGCCGGCGTGCTGCCACGCACCGACGTTATTCCCTTCGAATCCGAGCACCGCCTGATGGCCACGCTGCACCACGACCATGAAGGTCGCGGCATCATCTACGTCAAGGGCGCCCCCGAGCGCATACTTGAATTCTGCGACCACCAGGGCTCGGGCAAAGCGCCGCTCGACCCGGACTACTGGCGCCGCCAGGCCACGGATCTCGCCGCGCGTGGCCTGCGTGTGCTCGCCGTCGCTGCCAAGGCGGTGCCCGGCGAGCAGCGCGAGGTGCGCTTCGCCGACCTTGAGGGCGGCGCCTGCCTGCTCGGCGTACTCGGTATCATCGATCCGCCGCGCGAGGAAGCTGTAGCCGCGGTCGCCGAGTGTCACGCTGCGGGGATCCGCGTGAAAATGATCACCGGCGACCACGTCGATACCGCGCGCGCAATCGGCGCTGAGCTCGGCATTGGCCGCGGCAAGTCCTCGCTGACCGGCGCGGAAATCGAAATCATGGACGACACCCAGCTGCGCGAGGTGGTCGATGACATCGATGTTTTCGCCCGCGCAAGTCCGGAACACAAGCTGCGCCTGGTGCAGGCGATGCAGGCCAACGGACAAGTTGTATCGATGACCGGCGACGGCGTCAACGACGCCCCCGCGCTGAAGCGTGCCGACGTCGGTGTGGCGATGGGCCTGAAGGGCACCGAGGCCGCCAAGGAAGCCGCGCACATGGTGCTGGCTGATGACAACTTCGCCACCATCGGCAACGCCGTGCGCGAGGGTCGGGCAATCTACGACAACATCCGCAAGTTCGTATTGTTCGTGCTGCCGACCAACGGCGGCGAATCACTGCTTGTGATCGCCTCGATACTCTTCAATTTGCCATTGCCTCTGACAGCAGCCCAGGTGCTGTGGATCAACCTGGCCACCTCGAGCACGCTCGGCATCTCTCTTGCCTTTGAGCCGCCGGAGCACAATGTGATGCGGCGTCCACCCCGCAATCCGCAGGAGCAGTTGTTGTCCTGGTTCTTTGCCTGGCGCGTGGCAATGATTTCGATCCTGATATTTGCCGGCGCAATGGGCCTGTTCCTGTGGGAAACCTCGCGCGGCACCAGTCTCGAAACCGCGCGCACGATGGCGGTGAGCGCAGTCGTCGTCGCCGAGATGTTCTACCTGTTCAGCAGCCGCCACGTGTTGCACACCGCACTCTCGCGCGAGGGCCTCTTTGGCAATCCCAAGGTATTGATCTCGATCTCTGTATGCACACTGCTGCAGCTTTCTTTTGTGTACGCGCCGCCAATGCAGAAAATTTTCGGCTCCACCGCACTGGGCACCGACGAGTGGTTGCTGGTGCTGCTGGCTGGCGCGATGGTTCTTGTCGCAACTGAACTGGAAAAACTGCTGATCCGCCGCACCGGCTGGACCCCGCGCGGCATCGCCTGAGACAATCAAGAACACAGGAGACCCACATGAAACCGATCCACTCACTGCTCGCCGCCACCGATTTTTCCGATGACGCGGTCAACGCCTGCCGCCGCGCCACGCTGGTCGCACGCGAGCAGAAAGCCGAACTGGAACTGCTGCATGTCATCAGTGGTACATCGCTCGCGATGCTGCGGGGATTTTTCCCCGATGCCGCGGCCGGCATCGCCGAAAATGCGGGGAAAGCACTGGAGAACCTGCGCGCCGAACTGTCTGCGGACGGCCTCATCGTGAAAGCAAGCGTGGAGGAAGGTGCGGTCACCGCGCAAATCCTCGCGGCAATGCCGCGCGTCGGGCTGCTGGTGGTCGGCGCCCGCGGCAACAGCCCGCTGCGCGACATCATGCTCGGCACCACTGCAGAACGGCTGCTCTCCAGGGCCAGCTGCCCGGCCCTGGTGGTCAAGCAGACGGCCCGTGAGAGCTATCGGCGCGTGCTTGCACCGATTGATTTTTCACCCTACTCGGCAAAAGTGCTGGCGACCGCGGCTGCCCTTGCGCCCACAGCCGAGATTCACATCTGCCACGCCTTCGACCTGCCCTTCGAAGGCAAACTGTGGCTGGCCGGCGTCGCCGACGAAGAAATCCACCGTTATCGCGCCGAGGCGCGCCGGGAAGCGCTGGACAACATCCAGAGGCTCGTCGCCGGCCTGCCGGCTCTCGAAGGGCGCACGGTGCTGCCGACGGTGATGCGCGGTGATCCGGCGCGCGTGATCCTCGATCAGGAGATGGCCTGCCAGCCCGACCTGATCGTGATCGGCAAGCAAGGACATTCCGCGCTGGAAGAGTTTCTGCTCGGTAGCGTCACCCGTCACGTGCTGACGGATTCCAAATGCGACGTGCTGGCGGTTAACGCACGCTGATGTTTGAATCGGAACTGCAGGAAAAAAACCGGCGCCCAGGCGCCGGTTTTCCATTGGATCAGCGGACAGAACCCTTACTTCTTGACCTTCAATTCGACGATACGCTTTTTCTCCTCAGCTTGAATCGCCGCCATCAGTTTCGTATCCGGATCCTTCCACTTGCCGCCAGCTGAATTCGCCATGTACGCCACGGCCTTCGCAAAATCCTCCTGCGACAGATTCGGGCTGCCTCCTCGGGCCGGCATGCCGCGAACCCCCACCCAGGCATGTGCTGTCAGCACAGCCTGACCTTCCTTGATCAACGGCGCCCAGGCCTTGGCATCACCCAGCTTGGGTGCATTGGCAACACCCGCTGCGTGGCAAACCATGCAAACGTCCTTGTAGGTCTGTTCGCCGGATTTCTGCTGCGCCTGAGCAATACCGCCGAATCCGCATGCCAGCAGCGCCAGCACCACCCCTGTCTTTTTCAAACACTTCATTTTGCAACTCCTGTTGATTGACATCGACTCCGCCAGCCGGATGACTGCCCGTCGCCTGCGGCAACAACCTCTTGAACGCCCAAGAGCACGCAAGGGTTTACTTAACCGACTTCGTCAGACCCAGTTTGGTGAGAATGCTGCGAATTCAGCGGTCGGCAATCATCCGGCTGGCCCGCTCCGCAATCATGATCACCGGCGCATTGGTGTTTCCTGAAGTAATCGTCGGCATCACCGAAGCATCAACCACCCGCAGGCCCTCGATGCCGCGCACCCGCAGCTGCGGATCAACCACCGCCGCCGTATCGTCTGCACGGCCCATGCGGCAGGTGCCCACCGGATGAAAAATCGTGGTGCCGATCTGCCCGGCCGCCTGCAGTAACTCATCATCGCTTTGAAACTGCGGCCCCGGCATGAACTCCTCCGGCGAGTACGGTAGCAGCGTTTTTGATTCGCTGACGATGCGCCGCGTCAGCCGGATCGCGTCGATCGCCACCCGCCGGTCTTCGTCAGTGGACAGATAGTTAGGCGCAATCGCCGGATGCGCTGCCGGATCCTTCGACACGATGCGCACATGGCCGCGTGAAGTCGGCCGCAAATTGCAGACGCTGGCGGTGAAGGCCGGAAACTTGTGCGGTGGCGCGCCAAAACGGTCCAGAGAAATCGGCTGAATGTGGTATTCGAGGTTGGGTGTCGCCTGCGCCGGATCCGATTTGGCAAAAGCGCCGAGTTGCGACGGCGGCATCGTCAACGGCCCCGTACGACTGACCGCGTATTCGAGCGCCATCTTCGCCTTCGCCCACCAGGAATCGAGCAGCGTGTTGAGCGTCACCGCGTTTTGCACGCGGAAGGCCAGCCGCAGTTGCAGGTGGTCCTGCAGGTTCTCGCCCACCGGCAAATCCTGCACGACCGCGATACCCTGCTGCCGCAGCAACGCAGTGGGCCCGATGCCCGACAGCTGCAGGATTTGCGGACTGCCGATGGCGCCGGCAGAGAGTATGGTTTCGCGCCGGGCCTGCACCTGCGCGAGCTGACCACCACGGGAAAACTCGATACCGGTCGCCCGCTGGCCGTCAAAAGTCACGCGCTGCACCAGCGCGCCGGTGACGATCTCCAGGTTCGGCCGTGCTTTCGCCGAATCAAGGAAAGCACGCGCCGCGCTCCAGCGCCGGCCCTTCTTCTGCGTCACCTCGAAACGCGACACGCCGAAGTTGTCGCCGCGGTTGAAGTCTTCGGTCGCGGGAATCCCGGCTTCGATCGCCGCATCACGAAAAGCATCGATGATGTCCCACTGCACCCGCGGCGTCTCCACCCGCAGCTCGCCGCCGCTGCCGTGTTTCCCGTCGGCGCCGCGCCAGTGGTCCTCGATCGCCATGAAGACCGGCAATACCTGCGCCCAGGACCAGCCTGCATCACCGCTGAGCTGCGCCCATTCGTCGTAATCACGCGCCTGGCCGCGCAGATAGAGCATCGCGTTGATCGACGAGGAGCCGCCGAGCACACGGCCGCGCGGATAGTTGATTGCACGGCCGTTGAGTCCCGCCTCGGCCACCGTCTTGTAACACCAGTCGGTGCGCGGATTGCCGATGCAATAGAGATAACCGACGGGAATGTGAATCCAGTGCCAGTCGTCACGCCCGCCGGCCTCGACCAGCAGCACTGACACCGCAGGATCGGCGGAGAGCCGGTTCGCCAGCACGCAGCCGGCGCTGCCCGCGCCGACCACGATGTAATCAAAACCGGAAACGCCTGCGTCCATGGCCGTTCATTGTAGGCGTTTGCCGTCAGACGCCGGAGTCGGGAGACACCATCACCACCGAAGCGGCGTTCTCCGCGGACTGCGCGCGAAATCGCTCGAGCACCGCGCGCACGCAATCGAGAAAGGCAAGCGCGTTCGCGCCCAGCGGCTGTCTCGCCTGGTGCACATAGCCGAACAGCATCCAGCGCTCTGGCTCCAGCGGACGCATCGCCAGCCCGCGCAGGTCGATCGCCTGCGCGCACACGCGATCGAGCATCGCCACGCCGACACCCTCGCGCGCGAGCTGGCAGGCCATCAGCGAGGAGCGCGTCTCCACCGCGTAACGCGGCCGCACGCCGCCGGAACCGAAGAAATCATCGATCTGCTTGCGCCAGCGCTGCCCCGGCCACAGCCCGAGCAGCGGCTCGGCAGCGAGATCCTTCGCGGTCACACTCGCCTTCGCCGCCAGCGGGTGGCGCTCGGGCAGCACCGCCTCCACGCGCACCCGGAACAGGCCGCGGTTTTCGATATCGACCAGCGGATGGGCGACCGGCAGCGAAATAATGCCGAGGTCATAGACCCGCGTGCCAACAATGCCCTCGATGCCGAAGCGCGACTGCATGTCGACCGAGACCCGGATCTCCGGATGCGCCTTCCGGAACAGGCCCAGCGCCGGCGCCAGCAGCCCCTGGCCGATGCGCGGGCCAGTGACCAGCCGCAGCTGGCTTTGCGCGCCCGAGCGGATATCGCCGGCAATCCGGGGAATCTCGTCGAAGCCGGCAAGGATATGCTCGGCCTCGCTGTAAAAAATCTCGCCTTGCGGTGTCAGCGTCAGGCGCCGCCGCGTGCGATGAAAAAGTTGCAGCCGCAGTTCCGCCTCGAGCAAGGCGATCAGCCGGCTCGCCGCGGAGGTGCTCAGGCTCAGGCTCTCCGCGGCCGCCGACAGCGAACCCGTCGTCACGACGAGGCGGAACAGACGCAGCCCCCGAACATTCATGAGATTACCGGATTGACACTAATAGTTTGATTATAAACATTTATTTAAAATAGTTTCGAAAAAGCGCAAATTACAGGCATCTAATTCTAATTTTTGGTAATTGCACCAGGACTAAAGTGCCTTATAACAACCCGCGCAGAGCCAGCGCCTGCCGGCCGCTCACCACCGAGATTCGAGGAGAATGCCGCATGAAAATAGCCACGACCGCCTCATCCTGCATCGCCCTGGGCCTGCTGGCTTCGGCTGCATTGCCCGTGCTTGCGCAGTCGAATTATCCCGACCGCCCGATCCGCCTGATCGTGCCCTTTGCCGCCGGCAGCGCGACCGACTCTTCCGCGCGCATCTTCAGCACCCAGCTCTCCATCCAGCTGGGGCAGCAGATCATCGTCGATAACCGCGCGGGCGCGGGTGGCGCCATCGGCATGCAGGCGCTGGCCAAGTCCGCGCCGGACGGCTACACCATCGCCTACGCGGGCGCCGGCCCGCTCGCGATCAACCGCAGCATGTCGGCCAATCTGCCGTACGACGTCGAGAAGGAAATCCAGGCCATTTCGCAGGCGATCACCTCGCCGTTGTTGCTGGCGGTGTCGCCGACCTTGCCCGTCAAAAACGTCAAGGACATGATCGCCCTGGCCAAGGCGCGCCCCAACCAGATGTCCTTCGGCTCGGCCGGCAACGGCACCGTCGGCCACCTCGCGGGCGAGTATTTCAAGGCGCTCAGCAAGACCGACATCCTGCATGTGCCCTACAAGGGCGGGGCGCAGGCGACCGTCGACACCATGTCGGGTTTTGTGCAGTTTATTTTTGATCCGACCAGCAGCCTGGCCCCGCACGTCACCAGCGGGCGCCTGCGCGGCCTTGCCGTGACCGGACCCAAACGCATCAAGGCCTTTGCCAATCTGCCGACCGTGGCCGAATCCGGCCTGCCCGGCTACGAAGTCACGACCTGGGGCGGCATCATCGGCCCTGCCGGCATGCCCAGACAGATTGTTACCCGTCTGAGCGAAGAGGTGCAGAAGGCGGCGAAGTCGACCGCTGTCATCGAACGTTATGCCGCGCTCGGCTCCGATCCGCTCGGCTCGACGCCGGAACAGTTCACCGAGTTCATCCGCAAGGAATACCTGAAGTGGGCTGATGTCATCAAGCGCGCGGGACTGAAGCAATAACGATCACGACACGGCAGCAGGTTCAAAAACCTCTCCTGCTCATGACGGAGCCGCCGGCCGCGGCGTGCTCCGCCATCCCGCAAACCGATATCCACGGAACGTCACCATGCCGCGCACAATGTCGCCCAGCACCTCTCCTGCGAAGGTTGCTGCAGTCGGCGCCCTGTTCAGCCGCCGCAGCCTGTGGCAGTCCTGGCTGGACATCGAAGCGACGCTCGCCGAAGTCCAGGCCGAGCTCGGAATTTTTCCCGCGGAAATCGCCGCCGAGATCCGCAGCAAGGCAAATTTCGACGCAATCAGCGAAGAGGCGCTCGCCGCCGACGTCGAACGCACCATGGCCCCGGTGCTGTCTCTCGCACGCGCGCTCAGCGCCGCATGCTCGAACGAGGCCGGCGGCTATGTGCACTGGGGCGCCACCACCCAGAACGTGATGCAGACCGGCCGCACCATGCTGATGCGGCGCGCCCACACCGCATTCATGGAACGCTTCGGCGAAGTGATGGACAAGCTTGCCGGACTTGCCGAAACCCATGCCGAAACGCTGACAGTCGCCCGCACCAATTACCGCCACGCCCTGCCCATCACCTTCGGCTTCAAGGTCGCCGGCTGGATCGAGGAAATGCTGCGCCATCGCGACCGCCTTGCCGCTGCCGAGCCACGGGTATTCATGTCACTGTGGGGCGGCGCGGTCGGTGCGATGCACGCCTTCGGCGCACACGGCCCCGAGATCAACCGCCGGCTGTCGCAGCGGCTGGGACTGCAGCCCATGGCCGTGCCTTCGCGTGCCGCCACCGACCCGGTCGCCGAATACGTCATGCTGCTGGCACTGTTCAGCGCGACCTGCTCGAAGATCGCTCGCGCGCTCTACTCGCTGATGGCCGACGAATACGCCGAGATCAGCGAACAGCTCGACGGCGGAGTCATCGGCTCGAGCACCATGCCGCACAAGATCAACTCCAAGGTCGCCGTTGAAGTCATCGCCCTCGCCGCCCAGCTGCGTTCGCAGGTGCCGCTCGCGCTGGAGGCGATGCAGCCCTCGCATGAGGGCGACGCTGCCAACAACTACATGATGTACGGCCAGATGGAGACCGTCTGCCCGCTGGCCTATGAACTGGTAGACGCGATGGATGAAATGCTCGGCTGCATCGCCATCGATGCCGGCCGCATGCGCCGCAACCTCGACCATTCGGCGGCCTGCATCGCCGCCGAAAACGCGATGATGGTGCTGGCGCCGGCCATCGGCCGCAACCGCGCCCACGACCTGCTGCACCACGCGATCGCACACGCCGCGGCCCGGCCCGGAAGCCTCGTCGACGAACTCTGGCAGCACGAGGAAATTCGCGGTGCAGTCAGTCGGCAGGCCCTCGAGCAGGCACTGGACCCCCGGCACTACACCGGCCGCAGTGCCGAAATGGCGCGTGAGTTGGCCGGAGCCGCGCGCAGCGCCGCCTGCGAAATCCGTCAGACCGGGCGCTGACCCGGGCCAATAAAGCCGTCGACCGTCATTCCATCCGCACAAGGAGCACCGCGATGCACATCAGCCTGAGCACCGCCCTGAAGTCCCTGCTGTTTGCCGCAACCCTCGTCGCCGCGACCGTCGCATCCGCCGCGACTCCGGCCATCAAGGCACCGAAGCCCGACACGCCCAAGCGCGTGCTGTTCGTCGGCAACAGCTACTTCTATTACAACGCAAGCCTGCACTTCCACGCGCGGCGCGTCGCGCTGGCCGCCGACCCGGCCTGGGCCAAACCCTTCGAATACAAATCCGCAACCATTGCCGCCGCGCCGCTGGCACACCACAACATCGATCACCTGATCACGCCCGGCAACCTCGGCGTCAAGGAACCCTTCGAACTGGTGATCCTGCAGGGCAACAGCACCGACGCCATGAGCGAACGCAACCGCAACGCATTCCGCGAGAAGGTCATCGAATTCAACGCTAAGATCACCGGTCGCGGTGGCATGACTGCGCTCTACATGACGCCTGCGCATGTGAAGCCGAGCAAATGGGCGGCCGATACCGGGATGATGCGCAAGACCGAAGAGCTCTATGTATCAGTGGGCAACGAGATCGGTGCACTGGTGATTCCGGTCGGCCTCGCCTTCGAGGAAGCCTACCGCCGGCGCCCTGACATCAAGTTGCACCAGCCCTACGACGGCAGCCACCCGACGCTGCTCGGCACCTTCCTCGGCGCCTACACCATCTATGCCACGCTCTACGGCAAATCGCCGGCGGGCAACAACTACAACTTTCACGACCAGGTCAGCGCCGAGGATGCAGCCTTTCTGCAGCAGGTCGCTGACGACACGGTAAAGAAGTTTTTCGGGCGCTGAACAGTGCCGGCCGACGTAGAATCGGGCACGCCGAACCGGATCCGGCACTAGACCAAAAAGAAAGAGCCGCCATGCAAACCCATGCAATCTCCGTCGCGAAATCGCTGTTGTTGCTCGCTGTGTTCCTGCTGTCCCCGGCAGCCGGAGCCGCCGCACCGAAAGTCAGGGCGCCACAAGTCGACACGCCCGCGCGCGTGCTGTTTGTCGGCAACAGCTACCTCTATTACAACGACAGCCTGCACAACCATGTGCGGCGGATGGTGATCGCCGACGACCCCGCCCTCGAAAAAGTGCTGCAGTACAAGTCAGCCACCATCGGCGGCGCCAACCTCGCGCACCACAACATCGATCACCTGACCGAACCCGGCCGCATCGGCGTCACGCTGCCATTCCAGCTGGTCATCCTGCAGGACGGCAGCGCAGCCCCGCTGTCGGAAAAGCGGCGCGCGTTGTCGCGCGAAAAGATGAAGGAATTCAGCAGCATCATCCGCGAGCGCGGGGGCCAGGTCGCACTGTACATGGGTCATGCCTACGTGCCACCGCACAAGCAGGCCAAACCCGAAAACATCCGCCTCACCGAAAATCACCATCTGGCGGTCGGCAACGAGATCAATGCACTGGTCATTCCCGTCGGCCTGGCATTCGAAGAAGCCTATCGCCGACGCCCGGGCATGAAACTGCATAAGGACTTCGACGGCACCCACCCCGACCTCCTCGGCACCTACCTCGCCGCCTGCGTGGTGTATGCCAGCGTCTACGGCAAGTCACCGGTGGGCAATCAATATGACTATTACGGAAAAGTCAGCCGGGAAGATGCGGCCTTCCTACAGCAGATCGCCGATGACACGGTAAAGAAGTTTTTCGGGCGATGATTGAAATATCAATAAAATCAATAACTTATAATAGTCATTAGAGCGCAAGCCGGAATCCCTGCACTGGCAGACAAAACTTGCCAAGGCATGTTGCGGCAACAGGCTGGATTCCGGCGCGCGCTCTGTGCGTCCGGAATGACGGCAGTGGAGAATCCCTGTCCACCAGCCGCGCACAAAACCCAAACGTCATTCCGGCGAACGCCGGAATCCAGTCCGCAGTCGTCCAATTCCACTCCGATTCCCCGAACCCTGGATACCGGATCGCCCCCAAGGGCACTTCCTCCGGCGCGCGCTTTGCGCGTCCGGAATGACGCACAAGCGGGCGCAGTCGCCCGTCAGGAATTATTCCTGACCAGTTTCTGCACATTCCAGTTCAGCGAATCGGCGACATAGATGTTGTCGTCCGCATCCAGCGCGAGGTAATGCGCCTCGCCGTAACGGTTCGGGCCTTTGCCCTGGCCACCGGTGGCAGCGAGCAGGTTCAGGTCCATGTCGAGTTTCATGATCCGTCCGGCATGGCCGTGCGCCATCATGATGTGCTTCTGGTCGCTGCACAGCGCCAGACCGCAAGGCGTTCCGGGATGCGCTTTCTCGCGCAGGAACTTCCCCTCGCCGTCAAACACCTGCAGCCGCTGATTGGAACGGTCAGCGATATAGACCAGTCCCTGCGGATCAACCAGCACCGCATGCGGCTGGTTGAATTCGCCCGGGCCCTTGCCCTCGCCACCCCAGGTCGTCAAAAAGTTGCCGTCACCATCGAACTTGATCACTCGTGACTCGCCCTTGCCGTGGCCCTGGGTCACATAGACCTCGCCCTTGGGCCCGAAGGCGATGTCGTTCGGTTCATTGAAACAGCGCAGATGCCCGGCCTGGTGCCAGTCGGTGGCGCGGCCCTTCACGCCGAGCACCATCTGGATACGGCCTTCCGGATTCATCTTGAGTACGATGTGCGCGACGGTGTCAGTCACCCAGATATTGCCCTGCGCATCCAGCTTGAGGCCATGCGGGTTGTCGAAAATGCCACGCCCCAGCGAACGCAAGTACATGCCCTCGGGATTGAACTCCATCAGCGCATGCTCGCTGCGGCTGAACACGAGAATGTTGCCGTTCGCGCGCACCGCCACCGCCGAGCAGGGCCCGAAATTCACGCCTTCCGGCAACTGGAAAATGTCGGGCACGACACGGTAATTCAATTCCGGAACGTTCTGCTGTACGGCAATCGTGGCAGCCTGCGCCATGGCTCACTCCTTGCAATGCATTGTTTTGTTGTCGTGCGCGATGGGCCGCGCACCCGTAGCCTGAGGATAACGCGGAAATTCAGACGTCGCGGTACTCAGTCCACAGCGCGAGCACCGGAATGGTGATCCGCGACCGGAAACGCACCGCGGCAGTGCGCCTGGCTGTCCTCTCACATACCGTAAGTTATTCCGCAGCGCAGCGACCGAGCATCATGTCCACAACTGGGAGTTTCCGATGACTGCTGCTGCCCTTGCACGCCTCTACCATTTCGTCGCCGGCAATACCGGTCCCTGGCAGATCGAACAGGCGCAAACCCTCTGCGGCGATCCGCTGCCGGCCGCCACTCGTATCGCCGTGCAGGCGGACACATCGGGATTTCAATCGGCTGCCGCCTCCTGGTCGTTGCGCGGCATCACCAGCAACGAGCGCTACGTCACCCGCAGCGAAAAATCCGCGCTGGTCGCCCGTCAGGAAAGCCTCGGCCGCGCACAGGCGACCCGTGCCGCGCTGATCCCCATCCGCAAAAATGCTGCCTGGTGGGCGCTGGTACAGGACGAGCGCCGGCAGATACTCGAGGAGCAGTCGCGGCACATCGCCATCGGACTGAAATACCTGCCCGCAATCGCGCGCCGCCTGCACCACTGCCGCGATCTCGGCGATGCCGAACCCTTCGACTTCATCACCTGGTTCGAATATGCCCCGGAACATGGCAGCGCCTTTGACGAACTGGTCGCCGCACTGCGTGCATCCCCGGAGTGGCAGTACGTGGAACGCGAAGCCGACTTCCGCCTGGTCCACAGCGGGGTATGAGCGGCGCCCCAGGGTGGGGCTTCGCCGCGGTTCAGGGCTAAAATGTGCCTGTCATTGTCTGAACACAGAAAAGGGAACCGCCATGCACAGCATCCGCATCAACCGCAGCCTCGTCCTCGCCGCCGCCTGCGCAGTATTCACCGCTTTCCCCGCCGCCGCGCAGACCATGAAGCCCGGACTCTGGGAAATCAACAACAAGATGGGTGGCAGCGGCGACACCGGCGCCAAGATGGCTGCAGCCCAGGAACAGATGCAGAAGGCAATGGCGGGCATGCCCCCCGAGCAACGCAAGCAAATGGAAAAAATGATGGCCCAGCAGGGCGTCAACATGGCCCCCGGCAAGGGCGGCGGCATGTCAACCCGCATCTGCGTCAGCAAGGACATGGCCGCGCGCAACGAAGCCCCGGCCCAGCAGCAAGGCGACTGCAAGCAGGAGCAACTGCAGCGCAGCGGCAACACCACCAAGTTCCGCTACACCTGCAGCAACCCGCCCTCCACCGGCGAAGGCGAAATCGTCGTGCACAGCCCCGAGTCCTACACCATGAAAATGAGCGTCACCCAAAAAGGCCAGAAGGACCGGATGACGATGGAGGCGCAAGGCAAGTGGCTCGGCGCCGACTGCGGCACGCTCAAACCGCTAAAATAAACCGCGCAATAAAAAACAAACACAAAACAATGGAGGAGTTCCCATGCCCGTACCGTACATCCCCGGCCTGCGCCTCGCGCTCGCCGCGATCCTGAGCACAGCCGCCGTCGCACAGGCGGCGCAGGTTTTCCCCAGCAAGGTCATCCGCATGGTTGTACCGCTGGCGCCCGGCGGTACCGGTGACACGCTGGCGCGGACTGTCGGCGAGGAAATGGGGCGGATTCTCGGCACCAACATCGTCATCGACAATCGGATGGGTGCCGGCGGCCTGATCGGCACCCAAACGGTGGCAACCGCGGCACCCGACGGTTACACCCTGATCAACGTCAGCCCCTCACACGTCATCAACCCGGCGCTGCACACCCGAAAGACCTATGACCCGGTCAAGGATTTCGAAGCGGTAATCCACATCGCCAACACCTACCAGATCATTGTCGCGCATCCCTCGCTGCCAGCGAAAAACCTGAAAGAACTGATTGCATTGGCCAAAGCCAGTCCGGGAAAATTGTCCTACGGTTCCGCCGGCACCGGCTCGGCGACCCACCTCAACATGGAACTGTTCAAACAAATGGCCGGCGTCGACATTGTCCACGTCCCCTACAAAGGCAGCACCCCATCACGCATAGACACGGTCGCCGGCCAGATCCAACTCTCGATGGACGGCCTGCTACCAGTATTGCCCTTCATCAAAGACGGCCGCCTGCGTCCGCTGGGCCTGACCAGCAGCAAACGCTCGCAGGCAGCCCCCGACATCCCGACCATCGGCGAAAGCGTGCCCGGCTACGCCACAGATACCTGGTACGGCATCCTCGCACCGGCAAAAACACCAAAGGCGATCATTGCCACGCTGCACGGCGCTGCGGCCAAGGCGATGAACACGCCTGCGACGGCGGCACGACTGAAACAGTTGGGGACAGACCCGGTAGGCGGAACTTCGGAACAATTCGGAAAGCTGTTGGCGAGTGAGGCGAAGCTTTGGGCGAAAGTGGTGAAGGTTTCGGGGGCGAAGGTTAACTAAAATCTACGAAGCATCAGTCAGCAGATTAAAAAATTCCGATGGATAACAGCACGCTCGACAAGATTGCCGAGTTTGTATGTGGAAACGGCGAGCAATACCCCATCTATAGATCCAGTTCCCACATAACCGCATTCTTTGAGCGCGCCGGCGTACCTCGCCTAATCCACGACGGATCCACTAGGCAACTCTGGGTTTTAAATGCATTGAAAACTTGCTCTCGAGAGGAATTAGCCTCCATCATAAAAAGGCTAGCG
Organism: Burkholderiales bacterium; assembly: GCA_030684405.1. GTDB lineage: Bacteria > Pseudomonadota > Gammaproteobacteria > Burkholderiales > SG8-41. The sequence goes on from JAUXYA010000011.1 coordinate 406,841, forward strand.
TCTCCTCGTGAATATCAAGGTGACCAACCTAAAACAACAAAAGCAATAAAGTTACTGAACGAGGCTCTTTACGTTGAGGGTTTCGCAGTAAGGCTCCGCGGAATTGACCCTTATTTTGAAAGGATTACAGTTTCCTTCGATACAGGAGCTGAGAATCCCGAATTTAAACCATTGCCTCCCCCTGATTTTCTCTCGCTGCAACTTGAATCTGGAATTGGACAACTGCTAGCCAACCGCTGGACCGAAGCCCAAAAGTGCGTAGATGCAAAAGCATACCTAGCCGCGAATATCGTCATGGGGAGTCTACTTGAAGGTCTATTGCTAGGTGTTTGCCAAAGTTTTCCAAGAGAGGCAAATACGTGCCCGTGTGCACCATCAGACAAGGAAGGCAAGGTTCTACCATTCCAACAATGGTCTCTTTCCCAAATGATTGATGTTGCACACCATCTCAGTTGGTTAGATCTAGACGTGAAAAAGTTCTCTCACGCATTGCGCGATTTCAGAAACCTAATTCATCCTTACGAGCAAATAGTCAATCGCGCAGATCCAGATGCCGACACATGCAATATTTCCTGGCTCGTAGTTCAAGCAGCCACGAACGACTTAGCGCGGAAGTTGCGTCGCCCATAATCCCCTTCTGAGCCGCCGAGTAGCGCAGCGCGGCCGGGTGCAGTCGGCGAGGACTGTGCGAGCGCGCAGGACGTAGAAGCACCATCAGTAATTCGCGCCCAAGCCACAATCCACGAATAGATCATTGGCGCGAGTTGCGCGCCCCGAAGGAAGTCACCTTGGGTCGCAGCCGCCCGGCCGCGCGAGCAACGCAGGGAACCCCGCAGGGGCGGCGAAGTAGGGTCGCCTTCTTTTGGTTACTTTTCTTGGCGAGACAAGAAAAGTAACCAGCCGCCGGGCTGCCCCCGGCGAAGTTGAAGCACAAATGCCTCCGCAAAAAGATTCAGTCCCTATAATCGCGGGCAAATCCCCGGCATAACAACAGTGCAACACCCCTCCCCCACCCACCCCGCCGCCGTCGCCTGGATGGCCGGCGCGCTGGTCCTGTTCACCGGCATGGCCGTCGCCGTGCGTGAAGTCTCCAGCGAACTCAGCACGATCCAGATCCTCGCCGTCCGCAGTGTCGCCGGCCTGCTGATCGTCTCGGCCCTGCTCTGCCGCAGCGGCTGGTCGCAGATCCGCTGCACCCACCTGAAGCTGCACCTGCTGCGCAACGCCGCCCAGTTCGGCGGCCAGTTCAGCTGGCTCTATGCCATTGCCGCGATTCCACTGGCGACGGTTTTTGCGATCGAATTCACGGCGCCGATCTGGACGGCGATCTTCGCCGCGCTGCTGCTGGGCGAGCGCATTACGCCGGTGCGCATGTTCGCCATCGCCTGCGGGCTCACCGGCGTGCTGCTGATCCTGCGGCCGGGCGCCGGCATCATCCACCCGGCGGCGCTGGTGATGCTGGCGGGCGCGATCTCCTTCGGTCTCGCCTACACGATGACCAAGAAACTGACCGGCCGCGAGTCGATGCTGGCCATCCTGTTCTGGATGTCGGCGCTGCAGGTGCCGGTCAGCGTGATCCCGGCGCTGTGGCACTGGACGCCGCTGGCGCCGCAGCACGCGCCCTGGCTGCTGTTGATCGCCTGTGGAGGACTCGGCGCGCACTACTGCATGGTGCGCGCGCTGGCACTGGCCGACGCCACCGTGGTGGTGACGCTGGACTTCCTGCGCCTGCCGCTGATCACGCTGATCGGTTACTGGATCTACAGCGAGCCGGCGGACTGGTATCTCGCCGCCGGCGCCGCGCTGATCCTCGCGGCGAACCTGGTCAATGTCTTCGGCCGGCAGCCCAAACCGGCAAACACTCAAGCATAATCAGCACCACACCACCTGCAGGAGGCTGCATGGCATCCGTCGCAGATTATGACCGCGCCGCAAACGCACTGCGGCAACCTGCCCGGATCATCCCCGGCGGCGCGCCGGACCCTGATGAACTCGTGCGCTGCGCCGCCCTCGCCGCATCCAGCCACAACACCCAGCCCTGGCTATTCCGCATCCGTGCCGGAGAAATCACCATCACCCCCGATTTCAGCCGGCGCTGCCCGGTGGTCGATCCCGATGATGCGCACCTGTACAAGAGTCTGGGCTGCGCTGCGGAAAATCTTGTCCACGCAGCCGCGGCACAGGGGCTGACGGCGGAAGCCGCCTTCGATCCCGTAGCGGACGCCGTGAGGCTACATCTCGAATCGGCCGGCGTCGTCCGCGAAAACACGCTGTTTGATGCGATTTTCAAACGCCAGTGCACCAAAACGCCTTATGACGGCAGTCCACTCACCCGCGATGAACTCGGCGCACTGGAACAGGCGGGCCGCGAGGGTTGCGCACACACACTGCTGTTCACTGCAAAACCGCGGATCGAGGCAGTCCTGGAATATGTCAGGCGCGGCAACGAATCGCAGCTCAACGACCGGGCCTTCCGCAGGGAACTTCTGGCTTGGATACGCTTCAACCCGGGGGAAGCGCTACGCAACGGAGACGGCCTGTCCGGCCGCACCAGCGGACAACCGTCCTTGCCGCGATGGATCGCCCGACACCTCATCGGGCTGGTGCTGACCGCCAAGGGGCAGAATGAAACCGACATCCGAAATATCCGCAGTTCCAGCGCCATCGCCATCATCGTCGCAGCAGGCAATGACCGGGCGGCATGGATCGACGCCGGCCGTGCCTGCCAGCGCCTCGCACTCCGCGCCACTGCGCTGGATCTGCGCAGCGCATTCATCAACCAGCCGGTCGAAGTTACAGCATTGCGGCCACAGCTGGAATCATGGCTGGGTCTGAACGGCATGCACGCGCTGCTGATGATGCGCCTGGGCCGCGCACCACTTGCTCCCTACAGCCTGCGGCGGCCGCTGGAACAGGTGATCATCAGGGACTGAAACAACTTCCGCTCCTCGACCGTTCCGCGGGATGGAATGGACTGCGCCACATGCGGGACGCCGTCCTATAATCACCCCTTCCTTCGCCAGCACCGCCGCCGCAGGCGGCGAGGAGTCCTACATGCAAACCCGAATTCCCTGCGTCATCATGCGCGGCGGCACCTCGAGAGGCCCCTTCCTGTTGCTGGATGATCTGCCCGACGACCCGGCCACCCGAGATGAAGTGCTGCTCGCGATCATGGGCTCGCCCCACGAAATCCAGATCGACGGCATCGGCGGCTCGCATTCGGTGACCAGCAAGGTCGCGATGATCAGCAAATCAAAACGCCCGGATGCCGACATCGATTATTTTTTTGCGCAGGTGCAGATCCGCGAGAAGTTTGTCGACACCAAGCCCACCTGCGGCAACATGCTGGTCGCCGTCGGCCCCTTCGCCATCGATGCCGGTCTGGTGCCGGCGCAGGAGGGTGAAACCCGGGTGCGCATCCACAGCGTCAACACCGGCGCACTGGTCGAGGCGATCGTGCAGACGCCCGGCCGCCATGTGCGGTACGAGGGCGACGCATCGATCGACGGCGTGCCCGGCACTGCGGCGCCGGTGGGCATCAATTTCAGCGAGGCCATCGGCGCGGTCACCGGCAAGATGCTGCCCACCGGCCAGCCGCGCGACCTCGTCGACGGCGTCGAGGTGAGCTGCGTCGACATCGCGATGCCGCTGGTGATGATGCGCGCCGCCGATATGGGCAAGACGGGTTACGAGACCGCAGTGGAACTGGACAAGGACCGCGCGCTGATGGAACGTATGGAGGGCATCCGTCGCAAGGCCGGTGTTCTGATGGGCATGGGCGACGTATCGAAGAATGTGGTGCCGAAGATTGCCCTGCTCGCCCCGCCGCGAAATGGCGGCACGATCAGCTCGCGTTATTTCGTGCCCGAGACCTGCCACAAGTCGCATCCGGTCACCGGCACGGTGTGCATCAGCGCGTCCTGCGCGATTCCCGGCACGCTGGCCGCGCAGATCGCGCCGTTGAAGCCAGCGCCGCAGGGCATGGTGAAAATCGAACATCCTGCGGGGATGATCCTGATTGATCTCGAAGCCGATTTCTCGGGCGGCCGGCAGGAACTGCGGCGCGCGGCGCTGGTGCGCACTGCACGGCGGATCTTCGAGGGGCAGGTGATGGTGCCGTCGAAGGTGTGGGCGGGAAAATCTGCGGCGACAAAGCGGGCGGCTTGAACACAAGCCTTTCCCAACGAAGCCATCGCACAGCCTCCATTCCCTCTCCCCGCCTGCGGGGAGAGGGCCAGGGTGAGGGGCTGCTTATAGCCCCTACCCTCACCCCAACCCTCTCCCGCCCCAAGGCGGGAGAGGGAGCATGAAATTGATGACTCGTGAAGCTGCGCGTTAATGAACACAACCACTGATCCCTCAGTCGCCATCCTCGGCGGCGGCTACGCCGGCATGGCCGCGGCGGTGGAACTCGCTGCGCGTGATGTGCCGGTCACCGTATTCGAGGTCGCGCCCCTGCTGGGCGGACGCGCGCGGCGTGTCACCATCAACGACACCGCACTCGACAATGGTCTGCACATCCTCATCGGGGCCTACTCTGAAACCCTGCGCCTGATCGAGCAGGTCGCGCCGCGACGTGAACATTTCCTGCGGTTGCCGCTGGACCTGCAGGTCCATCAACACTTTCATCTGCGCGCGCCGAAGCTGCCGGCGCCGCTGCATCTGGCCTGGGCGCTGCTCACTGCAAAAGGCCTCAGCGGCGCCGACAAGATGGCAGCGGTGCGTTTCATGCAGGCGATGAAAACGCGGCGTTACCGACTCGAGCGCGACCGCACGGTTGCGAACCTGCTCAAGACTAATATGCAACCTGTTGTTTTAATTGAATATTTATGGGCGCCACTGTGTATCGCCGCGCTCAACACGCCACTGCAGCGCGCATCGGCACAGGTCTTCCTTAATGTGCTGCGCGACAGCCTCGGGGCCGGACGCGCGGCGAGCGACCTGCTGCTGGCGCGGACGGACCTGACAGCGCTGTTTCCGAAACCGGCAGCAGATTTCGTGCGCGCCCGCGGCGGCCAGGTCGAAGCCGGTGCCGCCGTTGAGCGGCTTGCGCAGGACGGTGAAGGATTCAGTGTGCAGGTGCATGGCAAGGCGCGGCGTTTCGACCGCGTTATCTGCGCCGTCGCGCCGCACCGCGCCTCTGCCCTGTTGCAAGAAATTCCCGCGCTCGAATCAGCGCGGCTGCAGATCGACGCACTGCAGTACGAACCCATCCATTCGGTCTGGCTGCAGTTCGACGGCCCGGTGAAACTGCCGGCACCGATGATCGGGCTTGCCGGCAGCCCGGCGCAATGGCTGTTCGACCGCGAAGCGATCTGCGGTCAACGCGGGCTGATCGGCGCGGTGATCAGTGCGTCCGAAGAACATGTCGGCGAGGCGCAGGACGCGCTGGCTCAGCGCGTGGTTGCGGACATCGAAAAACATTTCGGTCCGCTGCCGCCTCTGCAATGGCAACGCGTGATCGCGGAGAAACGTGCCACCTTCAGCTGCACGCCGAATCTCGCGCGGCCGGAGACAGTCACCGCTAGTCCGGGGTTTTATCTCGCAGGGGATTATGTTGCCGGCGATTACCCGGCGACTATCGAGGGAGCGGTACGCAGTGGGATCGCTGCCGCCGGAATGATTACTTAAGGCCCTGTCCCGGATTACGCTTCGCTCCATCCGAGCTACAACCTAGCCGATAACCCGTAGCCCGGAGGAAGGCCACAGGCCGGAGTCCGGGAGCACGCTGACCCATGGCAACGACTGCCCCGAATTACGCTGCGCCCAATTCGGGCTATCGCTCGCTACGGCCCCATCGCTGGAAGGCCACAGGTGCGGGGTTATAATTCCCGTCAAATCATCAACATGGAGCACACAATGGCAGAACGCGAAGCCATGGAGTACGACGTTGTCATCGTCGGTGCGGGACCTGCGGGGCTCGGCGCGGCGATCCGCCTGAAACAACTGGCGGCGGAACAGGGACGCGAGGTCGGCGTCTGCGTACTCGAAAAAGGTTCCGAGGTCGGCGCACACATTCTCTCGGGCGCGGTGATGGATCCGATCGCGCTGAATGAACTGATTCCGGACTGGAAGGAAAAGGACGCGCCGCTGAACACGCCGGTCAGCGAGGACCGTTTCATGTTCCTCACCGAGTCCGGCAGCTTCAAGGTTCCGTCCGCGCTGTTGCCTGGCTGCTTTCAGAACCACGGCAATTACGTGGTGAGCCTCGCCAACGTCACCCGCTGGCTGGGCCAGCAGGCGGAAGCACTGGGCGTGGAAATCTTCCCCGGCTTCGCCGCCGCCGAAGTGCTGTTCGACGAGACCGGCCGTGTCAAGGGTGTCGCCACCGGCGACATGGGCATCGGCAAGGACGGCCAGCCCACCGATGCCCATCAGGCGGGGATGGAATTACACGCGAAATACACCTTTTTCGCTGAAGGCTGTCGCGGCCACCTCGGCAAACAGTTGCAGGCGCACTTCAATCTGCGCGACGGTGTTGATCCGCAGGTCTATGGCATCGGCCTGAAGGAACTGTGGGAGATCAAACCCGAAAAACACCAGCCCGGACTGGTGATGCACACTGCCGGCTGGCCGCTTGCGAACGATACCTACGGCGGTTCTTTTTTCTACCATCTCGAGGACAACCTGGTCGCCATCGGCTTTGTCGTAGGCCTCGGCTACAGCAATCCCTACCTCAGCCCGTACGAGGAGTTCCAGCGCTACAAGACACATCCGGAAATCCGCAGCTTCCTCGAGGGCGGAAAGCGCATCGCCTACGGCGCGCGCGCGATATCCGCGGGCGGACTGCAGTCGCTGCCGAAACTGGTCTTCCCCGGCGGTTGCCTGGTCGGCGATGACGCCGGTTTCCTCAACACCTCACGCATCAAGGGCAGCCACGCCGCGATCAAGTCGGGCATGCTCGCCGCCGAGGCTGCTTTTGCCGCACTCGGCAGCGACAACCCGCCGGAGGAGCTGGCCGCCTATCCCGAAGCCTTCAAGGCGAGCTGGCTGCATGAGGAACTGCACAAGGCGCGCAATTTCAAACCCTGGATGAGCAAGGGCCTCTACACCGGCACGCTGATGGTCGGCATCGATCAAGTGCTGTTCCGCGGCAAGGCGCCGTGGACGCTGCGCCACAACCACGCCGATCACGAGACGCTGAAACGCAAGACCGAGTGCACACCGATCGACTATCCCAAGCCCGACGGCGTGATCAGCTTCGACCGCCTGTCCTCGGTGTTCATTTCCAACACCAACCACAACGAGGACCAGCCGGCGCACCTGACGCTGAAGGATGCGTCGGTGCCGGTCAATGTCAACCTCGAACTCTACGACGCCCCCGAGCAGCGCTACTGCCCGGCCGGCGTCTATGAAATCGTACGCAATGACGACGGCAGCAACCCGCGGCTGCAGATCAACGCGCAGAACTGCGTGCACTGCAAGACCTGCGACATCAAGGACCCGACGCAGAACATCGTCTGGGTAACGCCCGAAGGGGGCGGCGGGCCGAATTATCCGAATATGTAATCCGCAACCACGGCCAGCACGCAACGGCACACCATGAGAATCCTCTACGGACTGCTGGCCTTCCTCTACCGGCGCCCGGTGCAGCTGGTGCTCTCGGTGCTGCTGACGCTGATCCTCGGCGCGGTGCTGGTGATCACCATCCAATTCACGTTCTTCGATCTGCAATGGCTGACTTTCCTCGGCGGCATCCTTTTCGCAGCGATACTGTCGCTGGCGAGCCAGGCCTCTAAATCGGAATGGGTGGTCGCACGCCGTACCCGCCAGTTGGAGCGCACAAGAGAACTCCTCGAACTGGAGAAGAAGCGCGCGCGCACTGTCGAGGACGCACTGCAGGTCGCCGATGAGCGTGCGCGGATGATTCATGACCTGCAGCCGACGCCCCTGCTCTACATCGACCGCGACCTGCGCATCCGCCAGCACAACCGCGCTTTCCTCAAGCTGACAGACTGGCCGGCCGAACGCATCAACGGGCAGTTGCTGCGCGATGTCGCAGCGCGCGAATATCCCGCGCTGCTGCCGCGTTTCCACGAGACACTGGCCGGCTCCATGGTCAGCTACAGCATGGCCTGGTCGGCTGCGGACGGCAGCTCGGCGAGTTACCTGGTCAAGCAGGTGCCGTGGCCGCCTGACAGCCCGCATGCCAGTGGTTTCTACATCCTGATGCTGCCGGAGCAGGCTGGCGTCCCCGCCCCTGCAGCGGCGGAAGCAGAGTCCCCGATACCGGCCACCACTACCCGCTCGACTCCACATGCGGCGATCACCGACGATACCGGCGAAACCATGTATCTGCATTCGCTGAGCGACCAGCTGACAGGTTCCGAGGACCCGCGCGTCAAACTGCTCCGCGCCCTGAAGAGTGAAGACGATTTCCTGCTGTTCGCGCAGAAGATCATGCCGCTGCGCAACCTTCCCTTCGAACACGGCTGCTTCGAAATCCTGCTGCGGCTGCGCGAGGAGGAAGACAACCTGCTGCCGCCCGGGGGCTTCATCCCGATTGCCGAGCAGTTCGGTCTGACCGAGGACATCGACCGCTGGGTCGTGCGCAAGGTGATTGCCTGGTCGATGGCGCAGCAGAAGACAGTGTCGGGCTGGGAGATGCCGCTGCTTTGCGTGAACCTGTCGGATGCGGCGATCAGTAATCCGGAATTCGCGCGTTTCGTGCGCACCGAACTGCATCGCACGAAATTCCCGGCCAGCCAACTCTGCTTTGAAGTCGGCGAACTGGAAACCATCAGCAACCACGACAACGTCGTCCGCTTCATTGCCGCGCTGAAACCTGCCGGCTGCCGCTTCACCGCCGACGCCTTCGGCAGCGTCAAGCTCTCGTTCTCGCATCTCAGCGGATTGGCGCTGGATTTCGTCAAGATCGACGGCGTGATCATCCAGAACATGTTCAAGACCCCGGCCGACCTGGTGAAATTGCGCGCGATCGTCGGCGTCTGCCAGAAACTCGGCGTACGCACCATCGCCGAGTTCGTTGAAGATGACCGCACGCTGGAAAAGCTGCGGGAAATCGGCATCGACTACGCCCAGGGTTTCGGCATCGCCCGCCCCGGACCGATCGACGACATCCGCTGAACCGCAGCTCAAGCCGGCGCCTCGGGGTGCCGTTATCCACCGTGTTGACCGCCCTAGAGCCCGCCATGAGCCATGCCCCTGTACGCCTACAACCACCGTCGCAGACACCACCGGGCGAAAGCGCGGTGTACCTGCGTGCGATTACCGAGGACATCCTCGGTTGGTCGGATCCGGGCAAACGCCTGCGCGAGGCGCTGGCCGGCGACGATTTCCTGCTCTTCGCCCAGCGCATACGGCCGCTGAAAATCGGCATCGAGCCCGATTGCTGCGAAATCCTGCTACGGCTACGCGAGGAGGAAGACCACATGCTGCCGCCGGGCGGTTTTTTTCCGGTGGCCGAAGCACTGGACATGCTGGAAGACATCGATCGCTGGGTGGTGGCGCGGGCGCTCGCCTGGCGTGCGCCGTTCGCGTATGCCGCAGCGGAAGGTTTCTGCAGCATCAACCTGTCCACCGACTCGATCTGCAATCCGTCCTTCGCCGGTTATGTGCGCAGCCGCGTTGGCGCAGCAGGATTTCCCGGCCGGCAGATCTGCTTCGAAATCACCGAATCCGACACGCTGACCCATCCCGCCGCCGCACGCGCCTTCATCACCACGTTGAAGCCCTTGGGTTGCCGCTTCGCGATGGACAATTTCGGCAGCGTCAAGGTTTCCTTCGCGCACCTGAAAGACCTGCCGGTGGATTTCCTGAAAATCGATGGCAGCATTGTGCAGAATATCCTGAAGAATCCGGGCGACCTCGCGCGTGCGCGCGCGATCAGCCTGACCTGCCAACGGCTCGGTGTGCGCACCATTGCCGGTAACGTGGAATCGCCGGAAGTGCTGGCGAAGCTGCAGGAGATCGGTTTCGACTATGCACAAGGCTTCGGCATCGCGCAGCCCTGCCAGATCGGAGATCTGGCAGCGTTCGAGAGAAAATCGTAAGCCCTTTTTTCATACAACTTTTAAAGGGCTTCAAACAGTCCTGCGGCACCCATCCCGGTGCCGATGCACATGGTGACCATGCCGTATTGCTTCTTGTGGCGACGCAGCCCGTGCAGCAGCGTCGCGGTACGGATCGCCCCGGTAGCGCCCAGCGGATGACCGAGCGCGATTGCGCCCCCCAGCGGATTGACCTTCGCCGGATCGAGCCCGAGTTCACGCATCACCGCCAGGGACTGAGCCGCGAAAGCCTCGTTGAGTTCAATCCAGTCGAGTTGCTCCTGCTTCAACCCTGCCTGTGCCAGCACCTTGGGGATCGCCTGCACCGGGCCGATGCCCATCACCTCCGGCGCCACGCCGGCCACCGCGTAGCCGAGGAAACGGCCGAGCGGCTCGAGTTTGCAGCGCTTCATCGCCGCCTCGCTCATCAGCACCACCGCGGCAGCACCATCCGACATCTGCGAGCTGTTGCCGGCGGTGACGCTGCCCTTGGCAGCGAAGGCCGGCTTCAGCTTCGCCAGCGCCTCGACCGAGGTATCGCGGCGCGGCCCCTCGTCCTGCTCGGCCCTGCGGGTCCTGACGGCAATCTGCCGGCGCTCGAGGTCCGGCAATCTTTCGCTGATGGCATAAGGCGAAATCTCATCGCGGAATTCTCCTGCGTCTGTCGCCCAGTTCGCACGACGGTGGCTCTCAGCGGCGAAAAGGTCCTGATCCTCGCGGTTGATTTTCCATTGCGCGGCGACGCGCTCGGCAGTGATGCCCATGCCGTAGGCGATGGCGACGTTCTCGTCCTTCTCGAAAATCGCCGGGCTGAAACTCGGTTTGTTGCCACCCATCGGCACCATGCTCATGCTCTCGATGCCGGCAGCGATCATCACCTCAGCCTCGCCGAGGCGGATACGCGCCGCAGCGTCGGCTACTGCTTGCAGGCCGGAGGAACAGAAGCGGTTGATGGTCATCCCCGGCACAGTGTCCGGCAGACCGGCGAGCAGCAAGCCAATGCGGGCGACATTCATGCCCTGCTCACCCTCAGGCATTGCGCAGCCAGCGATGACATCGCCGATCTCCCGCGGATCCAGCCCCGGGCACTGCGCAATAGCGCTGCGGATTACATGCGCCAGCAAGTCATCGGGGCGGGTATTTTTATACATGCCGCGCGGCGCCTTGCCCACGGCAGTGCGGGTGGCGACGACGATGTAGGCGTCTTGAACTTGTCGGGTCATTGGATATCCCTTTGGTGAGCGGTAAGCAGTGAGCGGAAAAAACTAAAACCGATTGTCGCCACGCCTTACCACTTACTGCTTACTGCTTACTGCTTACTGTTCACTGCTCACTGCTCACTAGTTTCTAAGCGGCTTTCCCGTCTTAAGCATATGTTCAATCCGTTCCTGGCTCTTCTCGGTCGCGATCAATTCCATGAAATGCTGGCGCTCGAGGTCGAGCAGCCATTGCTCGTCGACCAGGCTGCCGCTTTCGATGTCGCCACCGCACATCACCGTCGCCACCTTGGCCGCGATCAGGCGGTCGTGGTCGGAGATGTGACCGCCGGCGTGCATATTCTCGACGAAGGCGCGGATGGTCGAGATGCCGCTGCGGCCGAGCACCGGAATCGCCTTGGCGCGCAGCGGCGGCCGGTAACCGGCAGCGGCCAGCGCCCGCGCCTCGGCCTTGGCAATTTCCAGCAACTCGAAACGGTTCATCACCACACGGTCGGTCGCGCGCAGGTAACCAAGCTCGCGCGCATGTTCGGCGCTGCGGCCGACCTCGGCCATTGCCACCGCCTTGAAGTATTTCTGCAGGAAAGGCGAGATATCGCCGCCCTTCGCCTCTGCGGCGGCGCGCATCGTGAATTCCTTGCAGCCGCCACCGGCGGGCAGCAGGCCGACGCCGACTTCGACCAGGCCGATATAGCTCTCCAGCGTCGCCACCGCGCGGTCGCTGTGCATGATGAATTCGCAGCCGCCGCCCAGCGCCAGCCCATCGACCGCAGCTACCGTCGGCACCATCGAGTACTTCAGCATCTGCGTCGTCACCTGAAACTGCTCGACCAGGTGTTCGACCTCGGCCAGCTTGCCCGCCATCAGCTGGTCGGCGACGCCCAACTGGCGTGCCGCCTTCAACGCCAGCGATTCGGCCTCGCGTTTGAAGTTCTTGAACAACTTGCCCAGCGCCGAGGGCGGCGCCGGCGGTGCCTTGGCGCCGCTGCCGCTGGTCTTTTTCAAATTGGCGCCGACCGAAAACGGCGGTTCGATCTGCCAGATCACCAGGCCGGCGTAATTGCGCTCGGCCTCGTCGATCGCCTGCTGCACGCCCTGCAACACATCGTCGCCGATGGCATGCATGCGGCTCTTGAAGCTGACAATCGCGATGTCGTCGCCCATATGCCAGCAGCGCACACCGTCAGTCTCAAAAATCGTTTTGCCGTAAGTCCGTTCCTCGCCCAGCAACCGGTCCGGAAAGGGCTGGCGCCGGTAAACCGGCAGCGCCGACCGCGACTGATAGTCCTGCGTTGCCGGCGCCCAGGAACCCGTGGCACCGTGCACGCCGTTGCGCGAGGCTTCGCCCACCCATGCCGGCAGCGGCGCAGCGACCATGGTCTTGCCGGTGGCAATGTCGGCGTCTATCCAGCCGGCGACCTGCTTCCAGCCAGCGGATTGCCATATCTCGAAAGGACCGCTGTCCCAGCCGAAGCCCCAGCGGATTGCGAAGTCGAGGTCGCGCGCGTTGTGGGCAATGCTCTCCAGGTGCAGCGCGCAGTAATGGAAGGTATCGCGGAAAATCGACCAGATGAACTGCGCCTGCGGATGGTTCGAGGCATGCAGTTGAGCAAAACGTTCCGCCGCGTTTTTGTTCTTCAGTATTTCGACCACCGCCTCGTCGGCCTTGCCGTCGGACACGCGGTAAGCGCCGGTCTTGAGTTCGAGCACCTGGATGTCGCGACCGACTTTCTGGTAGACGCCCTTGCGCGTCTTCTGCCCCAGCGCGCCGGCCTCGATCAGCTTCTGCATCCAGGCCGGAATTGCATAATATTTGTGCCAGGGATCCTCGGGCAGCGTGTCGCGCATGGTGTGCACGACATGAGCAAAGGTGTCGAGGCCGACCACGTCAGCAGTGCGGAAAGTCGCACTCTTCGGGCGGCCGACCAGCGGGCCGGTCAGCGCGTCGACGGTGTCGAAACCGATGCCGAGGCGCTCGGCATGATGCAGCGTCGCCAGCATCGAGAACACACCGACGCGGTTGGCGATGAAGTTTGGTGTGTCCTTCGCGCGCACCACACCTTTGCCCAGCGTGGTCACGAGGAAACGCTCGAGTTCATCGAGGATGCCGGCATCAGTGCCGCTGCAGGCGATCAGTTCAACCAGATGCATGTAACGCGGTGGATTGAAAAAATGTACACCGCAGAAGCGGTTGCGCTGTGCTTCCGGAAACACCCCGGCCAGGCTGTTGATCGACAGGCCCGAAGTGTTGCTGGCGAATATCGTGTGTGCACCCAGGTGCGGCGCGACCTTGCGGTAGAGATCGGCCTTCCAGTCCATGCGCTCGGAGATCGCCTCGATAACGATGTCGCATTCGGCAAGCCGGTCGAGGTGCTGGTCGTAATTGGCGGGCTCGATCAGGTCGGCGCGGTCCTTCGTCGCCAAAGGACTCGGCTCCAGCTTCTTCAGGTTGGCCACCGCCTTCAACACATTACCGTTGGGGTCTCCCTCCTTCGCCGCCAGTTCGAACAGCACGACAGGAACATTGGCATTGATCAGGTGCGCGGCGATCTGGGCGCCCATCACGCCGGCGCCGAGGACGGCGACCTTGCGCACCAGCAGCGGGGATTTTGCGGACATGGCAACCTCGGATGAAAGCAGTGGGGGTCTTGCAGATGCCATTTTACGCGGCCCTGCTCTGCAAAAGAAAACCGGGTGGCACAGGCCACCCGGTTCGTCCGCCTGCCGCTCAGAACGAGTGCGAATACTGTGCGGAAAGGATGTCCACCCGGTTCTTGAAATACCCGTTCAAAGTGCCACCAGTGACCGAGGTGTTGATACGGGAGTCCTTGATGAACTCGTGTGCATAGCCGATGTCGAGGATGCCCTGCTTCGACGGCTTGTACTGCACGCCAAAAGCGACCCACTTGCGGTCCTGGTCGGGCAACCGCGGCGTGCGGTCGACGTCATTGGTGGGAGTCGGATCGAAGGCGAGCCCGAAGCGCAGCTTGGTCTGCTCATTGAGCCGGTAATTGGCGCCAACGCCGAGACGCACCGTGTCCTTCCAGTTGAACAGCAGCGTCGATACCGTGCTGCCAGCCGGGCCGCCGGCCGAGGCCGAGGTGCGGATGATGTCCAGCCGCCGGATGGTGCTCCAGCCGGTCCAGGTGATATCAGCCATCAGCTCCAATTTCGGGTTGACGGTGCTGAACAGGCTGATCGAGGCCGAGTCAGGCACCTTGAAATCGGCCTTGATGTTGCCATTGGCCGCACCCAGGCCGGATACGGTCACCTTGCCTTCGAGTGTGTAATCGATGGCCGAACGATAGCTCGCGCCCAGACGGGTCGTGGGCGACAGCTGCGCGATCAGACCGATGTTGTAACCGAAGCCGATATCGTCGGCCTTGTTGGTCACCAGCCCGGCCCCAGCCGTGCTGACACCGGAGAGGGTGGCATCGAGGCGCTGCAGGCTGATGCCCGCACCGACCGAAAAATTGTCGTTGACCTTGTAGCCGAGCGAGGGATTGATATTGACTGCGCGCAGCGCCGACTCGACGCCGGTGAAACGACCACGCCAGCCCGGGTCATACTCGGTCGACAGGCCGAAAGGTGCATTCAGCGCGAGGCCGAACTTCAGCCGCGGGTTGATCGACATCGTGTAAAAACCGTTGGGCACCGCAGCCCAGTCGCCGCCGTCGCCGCCCTCACCGGTTCCGGCACCGGCCATGTTGCCGGTCGATCCGGTGTTGGTGAACTTGAACGAAGGCTTGATCAGGTGGATCGCCGTGGTGACCTGGCGGTTCGACGACAGCAGCGTCATCGCTGCGGGGTTGTACCAGGCGACGCTGGAATCATCCGCCGTTGCGGCACCTCCGGCGAAGGCGTTGCCGGTGCCACTGCCGCTCTGGGTACCAATGCCAAAGCCACCGGCGGCAGCCTGACCTGCCATTGCGGCGAGCGCAATGGATGAACATAAGTAAATGATTTTATTTGATTTTTTCAAAATCTTCTCTCCCGGGTTTTCCCTGTCGATTTATGAATTCACGCGATGTCCCTCGCGCTGCCTGTCCGCCGCACATGTTACGCAGAGCACGCGCAATATCAACAAAAATGCCGTGCTCATCTCCCCATCTGTGGCTGCGGCACCACACGCGGACGGCGCTGGTTGTCGACGGCGACATAGGTGAGGATGGCTTCCGTCACCTTGACGCATTCTTCGCGCTCCGGCCGGCGCTGCGCATAGACCTGCACGTCCACCGTGATCGAGGTGCGCCCGACCTTGACCACCTCGGCATAGAAACTGACCACGTCGCCGACAAACACCGGCTGACGAAAGACGAAGGAATTGACCGCCACCGTGGCAACCCGCCCCTGCGCCAGCCGCGTTGCCGGCACGCTGCCGGCAAGATCGACCTGCGCCATGATCCAGCCGCCGAAAATGTCGCCGGTATGGTTGGCGTCTGCAGGCATCGGAATCACCCGCAACGCCGGCTGCTTGCCCTCAGGCAGGCTCGTCCTGTCCCCGCGTTCATCGTTCATTGCTCAACACTCATCATTCATCATTCATCACTGCCTTCAGCGTCCCGCATACATGCGGTCGATCTCGGCATTGAACTTCTCCATGACCTTGGCCCGCTTCAGCTTCATCGTCGGCGTCAGCAGCCCGCTCTCGATGGTCCAGGGCTCCAGCATGGCCGTCGCCCGCCGCACCTCGGCATAACCCGGAAACTCGGTGATCTGCGTCGCAATGCGCTCAAGCAGCACCTGCTCCGCCTCTTTCGATGCCCAGGCATCGGTATTGATGTTCGCTGCCTTCGCCAGCTTCTGCCAGTGGTCGGCATTGAGCACCACCATCACGCTGAGGAAGGGCTTGCCTTCGCCGAGCAACAGCACCTGATCGAACAGCGGATCGCGGGCGATCGCCGCCTCCATGTCGCCAGGCGGCACCTTCTCGCCGTTGGACAATACGATGATGTCCTTCAGCCGGCCGGTGATGAACAGGTGACCCTGCTCGCCGATATGGCCGGTGTCTCCGGAATTGAGCCAGCCGTCGGACTGGATCAGCGCGCGGGTCGCTTCCTCGTTGTTCCAGTAGCCGAGCATCACGTTCGGCCCGCGGATCAGCACAGCGCCCTTGTCGCCGATCTTCACTTCGACCCCGGGTATTGCCGGACCGACGCTGGCCGGAATGTTGTTCTCGGGACGGTTGGCCGTGGCGATCGGGCTGGTTTCAGTGAGACCGTAGCCCTGCAGGATCGGCAGGCCGAGGCCGATGAAAATCTTCGAGATGTCCGGCGGCAGCGCGGCGCCACCCGACAGCGCGTAACGCAGCCGCCCGCCCAGCCTTGCCAGAACCTTGGAGGCCACAAGCTTGTTGAGCAGCGGCCACAGCAGGAAGGACGGCTTCCAGGGCGCGCGGCCCTGGGCATGTTCGAAACGCGCATAACCGACGCTGGCAGCAAGCAAAAAGAGTTTTTTGCGCAGCGCCGGGCCTTCGTCGAGCTTGGCGCGGATGTTGCCCCAGATGCGCTCGTAGATGCGCGGCACCGAGATCAACATCGTCGGCTGTATCGCCTGCAGGTCTTCGGCAAGCTGCGGAATCGAGCGCGCATACGCAGTGGCCGATCCGGCCATCACCGTCAGGTAGTAGCCGCAGGTGCGCTCGAAAGTGTGCGATAGCGGCAGAAAGGACATGAAAATGTCGTCGTGCCCGGTGGCCAGCACCTTCAGCGCGGCCTCGGTATTCGACAGGATGTTGTTATGTGACAGCATCACGCCCTTGGGCCGGCCGGTGGTACCCGAGGTATAGACGATGGTGGCGAGGTCATTGCCGGCGGATGTCAGGTGCCGTGTCTCGCCGCCCTCTTCGGGCAGCCAGTCGCCAATCCATTTCAGGCGTGGATCGCTGCCGGCGGCGGGCAGCGCGTTGACCGCGAGAAAACGCACGACCTGTCGCAGATCGCCGAGCACGCCCTGCAAATCATGCCACTGCTCCTGGCCTTCCAGCAGCAGCACCCGGCAGCCGGCGTTGTTGAGGATGTAAGCGACGTTGTCGGCGCGGTCCTGCGTGTAGAGCGGCACCGTCACCAGCCCGAGGCCCAGCGCCGCCTGGTCGAACATCACCCACTCCGGCGAGTTGCGCAGCATCACCGCGACGCGGTCGCCCGGTTTCAGACCATCCTGCTCCAGCGCCGCCTGCCAGCGCGCGGTCTGGCGGTCCATCTGCGCCCAGGTATAGTCGCGCCACTCACCGTGCTGCTCTTGGTACGCCTTGTACGCCGTCAGCTCCGGAGTGCGCCTCACACGCTCGCGAAACAGGCCGTCAAGCGTGCCCGCCTGGGACATCGAAATCACATGGGATGTATTGCCGTTGCTCATGTTTTCCCCTCCTGACCGTTGCTGAACCCGTCGAGAAACAGGTCGATGTACGGTTCTGCTCCGGGCGTCACCGCGTAAACCTCGAAGTCGGTCACACCCTCCTCGCGCAGCACGGCTTCGTCGATGTAGAAATGTCCGGTCGCGCCACGGCTGTCGCGTTTTAATATCGCATAGGCCGCGTCAGCCATGATATCCGCTTTGCGGCTCGCCTTGAGGATCTCCGGCGGAAAGTTCGCCGCGATTGCCGCAGTGGCGATGGTCGTTCGCGGCCACAGGGAATTCACCGCCACGCCGCGGTCGCGGAACTCCGCCGCCATGCCCAGCGTGCACATGCTCATGCCGTACTTGGCCATGGTATAGGCCGCATGGTCCCGGAACCACTGCGGATGCATGTTCAGTGGTGGAGCCAGGTTGAGGATATGCGGATTGTTTGCCTTCAGCAGGTACGGCAGGCAGGCCTGCGAGCAGAGGAAAGTGCCGCGGACATTGACCCCGAACATCAGATCGAAGCGGCGAGCAGTGGTTTCCAGGGTGCCGCTGAGCTGGATCGCGCTTGCATTGTTGACCAGGATGTCGATACCGCCGAAATGGGTGGCGGCCTGTGCCGCTGCTGCTGCGATCGCAGCTTCGTCGCGTACGTCGAGCGCGATCGCCAGCGCCCGTCCGCCCGCCTCTTCGACCTCGCGGGCCACCTCGTGGATGGTGCCCGGCAGCTGCGGATGCGGCGCCACCGTCTTCGCCGTAACGACGATGTTGGCGCCATCACGCGCGCAGCGCAGCGCGATGGCACGGCCGATGCCGCGGCTGGCGCCGGTGATGAACACGGTCCTGGCCTGCAGGCCCGGTATGCTCATCTCCCGTTGCGGCCGGTCATGACTTCTTGCGCACCAGCGCCTCGAAAGTCACGGCTTGCGTGGTCTGGTGCAGTTCCGATTTGCCGAAATCCCTGGGAAAATCATCAACCATGATCACCCGGCGGCGCAGTTCCGCGGCACGTTTCAGCAGGTCGAAATCGTCCTGGGTGATCACGCCAGTGTCGAGCCCCTCGGTAGCCAGCTGGTCGGCGTAGCCCCGCGCGATGCGGCCGCCCTGCTGCGCTCGGCGCAGCTGGGCTTCGACGGGTTCCGCAGCAATCGCCGCGGCCAGCGCTTCCTCCAGCGTATGCACCGGATCATTTTCGTCGGCCGAAATGAAGACGCCGCGGGTCAGGCGTTCGCGCGTCGGTCCCGGCGTCATCATCAGGCCGACCACGTCATGGCCCAGCGGGTCGCGCGGCGGTGCGAACTCGCGTCCATAGGGCATCAGCAGCGGGAAGATCAGGCCGCGCAGCACCCAGGCGGCAACTGGCCAGGGCAGGTTCTCGAAAATCGAGTAGAAGGACTCCTCGATGCGGCTCAGGCAGTCGAGCAGTCCCCAGCGCACCAGCGGCAAGTCTGCCTTCGGCCGGCCGTCATCCTCGTAGCGCTTGAGCACGGCCGAAGCGAGATAGAGCTGGGACAGCACGTCGCCCAGCCGCCCCGACAGCCGCTCGCGCCGCTTCAGCGTGCTGCCGCAGAGGAACATCGCCGTATCCGCCGTCAGCGCGAAGGCGCTGGAGAGCCGCGTCAGCTGCTGATAATAGCGGCGCAGTTCCGGCGCGCCCGGCACCGGAGTCAGCCGCGCGCCGGTCATGCCCATCCACAACACGCGCGCGACGTTCGACAGAGTGAAGGCGACATGCCCGAAGAAGGCACGGTCAAAGTCGTGCAGCGCCTTGCCGGGATCCTGCTCGCGCGTCGCCTCAATTTCCTTCAGCACCCAGGGATGGCCGCGAATCGCGCCCTGACCGAAGATGATCATCGTTCGCGTCAGGATGTTGGCGCCCTCTACAGTGATCGCGATCGGCGTCTGCATATAGGCACTGGCGAGGTAGTTGCTCGGCCCGAGGCAAATGCCCTTGCCGCCATGCACGTCCATCGCATCATTGATGACCTGGCGGCCGCGTTCCGTCAGGTGGTACTTGACGATCGCGGAAATCACCGAGGGCTTCTCGCCGAGATCGATCGCGCCGGCGGTCATCACCCGCGCCGCATCCATCACGTAGACATTGCCAGCGATGCGCGCCATCGCCTCCTCGACCCCCTCGAAGCGGCCGATCGGCAGCTTGAACTGCTGGCGCACGCGGCCGTAGGCGCCGGTGGTCAATGCCGACAGCTTGGAGATGCCCACGCCGTTCGCCGGCAGCGAGATCGAGCGCCCGGCGGCGAGGCAGTTCATCAGCATTTTCCAGCCTTCGCCTGCCTGCTCGACGCCGCCAATCACGTAGTCCATCGGGATGAATACGTCCTTGCCCCAGTTGGGCCCGTTCATGAAGGTCGCGTTCATTGCGCGATGACGGCGGCCGATGTGCACGCCCGGCGTGTCGGTAGGCACCAGCGCCAGCGTGATGCCGTGGTCATCCTTCTGCCCGAGCAAGTGGTCCGGGTCGTAAAGGCGGAAAGCGAGGCCCAGCAGCGTCGCAATCGGGCCCAGCGTGATGTAACGCTTCTCCCAGGTCAGGCGGATGCCAAGGACTTCCGGCTTGCCCTGCCACTCACCCCTGCAGACGATGCCGAAATCCGGAATGCCGCCGGCATCCGACCCCGCCTCCGGACTGGTCAGTGCGAAACAGGGCATCTCCAGACCCTTCGCCAGCCGCGGCAGGTAATGATCCTTCTGCTGTCGCGTGCCGTAGTGCAGCAGCAGTTCGGCCGGTCCCAGCGAATTGGGCACCATCACCGACACCGCCGCGGTGCCGCTGCGCGTGGTGAGTTGCATCACGACCTGCGAATGCGCCAGCGCGGAGAATCCGAGCCCGCCGTATTCCTTCGGGATGATCATGCCGAGGAAACCCTGGTCCTTGATGAACTGCCAGACCTGCGGCGGGAGGTCGTTCATTTCATGCGTGACCTCCCAGTCGCTGAGCATCTCGCAGAGCTCGCGCAAAGGGCCGTCGATGAAAGCCTTTTCCTCGACGGTGAGCCGCGGTGCCGGATAGGCCAGCAGCTTTTTCCAGTTCGGACGGCCGCTGAACAGTTCGCCGTCCCACCACACAGTGCCGGCCTCAAGCGCCTCGCGCTCGGTCTGCGACACCTCGGGCAGAATACGGCGGAACAGTTTCAGCAGTGGCACGCCGGCCAGCGCACGCCGCAGCGGCGACGGGATCGCCAGCAGCGACAGCAGCAGCCATAACCCCCAGCCGGCCTGCAGCAGCGCATCGGGCCACCAGCCGCGGTAGGCACACAGTCCGAGCAACAACGCATAGGCCGCGGACCAGAGCAGCGCCGGCAGGCGGTGATAGGCAAGCAGCCAGGCGACGGCAATCGCCGCGAACAGGCTCAACAGGATGACCATCTTCAGTTCTCCGCCGCAGGATAGTGCTCGCCGGGACCGCCATCTGCGCTACGCAGGTTCATGCAGCTTCCGGCGTCTCCGTGTCGCTGTGAGCATACACGGGGGCTGTCGACGCGACAATGACGATAAACTATAAGTAGTTGTTTTTAATGATATTTTTGAGTTTAGGCGTTGAAAGTCAGGGCCGGGACTTCATCGCAATCGCCTGCAGTTCGGCGAGGTGCATGCGTGCGCGCTCAATTTCATTGGGACTCGCCGCTCCCACCGGCTTGCCGTCGACACGCTTCATCGACACCTGCGGATTGCCGGACTTGTCGAAGGACACCATCAGCGCGATCACATCACCGGACTTGCCCGGCGCCGGATAGCGATCGTGCTTGTAATGCAGCAGCGCGCCGGCGTTGAAAAAAAACTCGTTCTTCTCGATGAAACCGGAGGACGGCGCAAACTCCTCGCGGATCATTTTCAGTTCGCCGTTGTGCCAGTGCGCATCGAAAGTCGAGGAACGCCCGCCGCCGCTCCAGGCATGCTCGCTGCGGGTGATCATCACCGATGACTTGGCCGGCGCCTGCGCGGCTGCAAGGCCGGTGGACGGCAGCGGCACCGCGACGATCAGCGCCAGAACAAAGCGGAATGAAATCCGGAACATGGTGCAATGGCCTCCTGTGGTCGATATGCTGCGACAGACCGCGATCTGCGGTACTTGCGCGGGGCCATTCACCCCGCAAACCGCCAACAGGCATGGTTTAACAGGAGACCCGCATCGCGGGCAAGGCATTCCTGCCGCTGTCGCCCGGTGGCGACAGCGGCAGACCGGAACCCGCATAAAGCCTGCGTAGTGCGGGTTTTATTTAGACGGGTACTATCGGGCGACTTTGCCGAGCAGCGTCACGACGTCGGTCTTGTTGTGGATCATCTGCTCTGGGAACACCACGGTAATGGCATTCACGGGGCAGATCGACTGGCAGAGGCCGCAGTACCAGCACTCGTCCGGATAACGAATGACCGGCAGAGTCTCACGGTTGTCCTCTTCCTTGTAGATTAGATCGCCAGGACATATCCAGTCGCAGAGGTTGCACTTGACGCAGGTCTCGGGGTTGATGCGAATCGGGTTGAAGCTGCCCTTGCTGGTCGTGCTCATCACGCGCTCCTCAGGCTGCCGCCGCGACATTGCCGCGGCTGAATGCCGCCGACAGCGGCTGGTCGGTGGACAGTGTACGCGTCACCGGACCGTCGCTGCCGCGCTCGACGATGACGAACTTGCGCCAGTTGGCGTCATCGGTATTCGGGAAATCCATGCGGAAGTGCGAAGAACCGGTGCGCGTCTCCCGCCGCGCCAGCGAAGCAGTGGCCATCATTTCGGCGTTCATGCGGATGTTCTGCGCCTCGTGCACGCGCATCAGCCCGTGCAGGTCATCGGCGCGCAACTGCGGATCACGCACGGCCAGCGCGCGCAGCGTGTCCAGCGCCAGCTTCAGCCCGCGTTCGTCACGGCGCACGCCGACATAATCACTGACCGTCTGTCGCGTCGTCTCTTCATATTCCTTCCACGGCATACCTTTGTGCTGCTGCAGATGCGCCTCGGACTGCGCACGGATCTGCTCGAGCATGCGTAGATCCGGGTCAGGCAGCGCCCCGCTGCCTGCGCGGATGCGCTGCACCACGCCTTCGCCGGCAATATGTCCCAGCACCGCGGCTCCGGAGATGCCGCCGCTGACTGTTGCGCAGTCGCCGGCGGCGAACAGCGCCTCGACTGCGGTTTCGCCGTTGACGTCGACGGAAAGACCACTGCCGCGGAAATAAACGCCACTGCGGCGGATGCTCAGTTCGGACACCGAAACCTCGACCAATTCCTCGCGGAAATTGACGCCCTTCTGCTGGTAATACGCCGGCAGCGTGTAACGATCAACCTGCAGCGTGTGCTCCATGCGGTCGAGCATGTCCTGCGGCAGGTGGCGGCAATCGAGGTAGATCGGGCCGTTGCCGAGCAGGTATTCATTGATCACGCCATCGGCGATTACTGCGCGGCGCGCATTCTCGCCCTTCCTGTCGTACTTGAACATGAAGCGTTCGCCGGCCTTGTTGACGAAATGCGCGCCGAGACTGACCAGCGCATTGAGCCCCTGGCAGGAGAAACCCTTCGGCGTCAACGTCGCCTCCACCGACTCCATGTTGGCTAGTTGCGCGCCGGCGTGATAACCCATGGCCTGCGCGTCCCCGGTGTTGTACGGGATATGCCAGGAATCGAAGGCAAGGCCCGAGGCATTCTTCGAAATGCGATTGACATCGCCCGCCGCCAGTACCACCGCCTTCGCACGGATCACCGTCCATTCGCCGCTGCGGAAATTGAAGGCCACCGCACCGTAGGCGCGGTTGTCCCTGACCAGCAGCTGCACCACCATCGTGCGCATCAGCACCGTGGCCTTGCCCTTGCGCACACGCTCGCCGAGGTGTTTCTTGAAATCGGTACCGTCGAAGTTGATGTGGTAGGTGCCCGGCAGGCCGAAGGAGCGCAGCCGGTAATAATCACCCGTCTGGCGGTCGCGGAAATCGACGCCCAGGGATTCGATCTTGCGGAAAATGCGCGGCATTTCGTGGATCACGCGCCCTGCCACCGCCATGTCGACGATGCCGTCGGTCAGTTCCGGCACATGCTTCAGCAGGAATTCCGGCGTGTCCCATTCCGGGCCTGAATCCATGACCGTCAGGTAATGATCCACACCGCAGCCGATGCTGCCACAGTGGTCGAGCACCTTGCCCTTTTCGCAGATCACCACCTTAAGCCCGGCCTCCAGCGCCGGGATTGCCGCCATGCTGCCGGCAACGCCGCCGCCGATCACCAGCACGTCGGTATCGATCTGCTGGAACCTGTCGCCGCTTGCGCTCATGCTGGCACCGCCTCCATCGTATCCGGATCAGGCTTCATGCTAAGGCCCGCCCCGTGCAGAGACCAGTGACGCGATGGTGTTTTTTCAGGACTTTCCTGACATTGCGTGTTGAGTGCGGAACTGGCGCGGCGACACGGCGTAACACTGGCGAAAACGGCGCGCGAAATAGGCTTCGTCCTCGAAACCGGTGGCACGCGCGATCTCGCCGATACGCCGATCGGTGTGCGCCAGCAGTTCGCGTGCCTTTTCCATCCGCCGCTCGGTGACCAGATCGACAAAGGTCCTGCCGGTTTCCTTCTTGATCAGGTGCGCGAGATAATTCGGCGACAGATCTGCTGCCGCGGCGGCATCGGCGAGCTGCAGCCGCCGCCCCAGGTTTTCGCGGACATGGCGCATTACCCGCGCCAGTGCGTCGCGGCGGCTGGCGCGCTGCGCCTTTCCCGCCGCCAACCTGGTGATCGCGCGTTCATGGCTGGCGCAGACGGTACCCAACAACAACAGCAGGCAACCGCGAATCAATTCCGCTGAACCGTAACGCCGCCGCGCGTTTTCCGCCGCCATGCGGCGGCAGGCGTCACGCGCCAGCGCCAGGTCGCCGCCGGAGAGGCGAAAATCCATGTATTCCTGGAACAGGAAAGGCGCCAGCTCCGGCGCCTGCGACAGCGGCACATCCTCGAGATCAAGTGGATCGACGTCGAGTTCCGGACGCAGGAAACGGAGATTGAAACTCAGTACGTAGAACTTCGAGCGCGGCGGATGCGGCACCCGGTGCACGCGGTACGGCAGCACGAAACTGAGCCCGCCGGGGCCGAGCGGCCGCACTGCGGCGGCGATGTGCTGCTCGGTCCTCCCGGCAAGATTCAGCTGGATCTGGAAATAGTCATGGCGGTGCGCCTCCGCGATGCGGGTGATGCTGGTTTCGTCGCGAATCCAGAAATCAGGCCCGGCGGCGCGATCCGCGGGCGTGTACGTCCTGATCGCCCGCGTCATCGCCGCCCTGTCAGCATCGCCGGAGTCCTTACTGGATGGTCTTCACCGCGGCTTTCAGGATCGGCGACAGCGAGCCGCTGGCCTTGGCCACCTCGCTGACCATTTCAGTGACTTTCGCGCCGTCGAGGGGTGTAAGCGGCATTTTGTTCTTCAGTGACTCCGCCTTGAGTTCCGGGTCGTTCATCGCTGCCATCACCAGCGTGCGCAGCGCCGCGACAGCCTTCGCATCCATGTTCGGCGGTCCGATCAGGCAGCGATGCAGGTCAACCGTGTTGATAATGGCGCGCAGGCTCGCGTGTTTCTCCCGCGGCGTCACCTCGAACACCGTGGGCACATCCGGCGCCTCGGGAATGCGCTCGGAGCCGACGATCAGGAACGGGCGCTTGTCGCCGCTGGCGATGGAGCCCACCGTCTGGCTCCAGCTGGTGATGTGGCCATCCCCGTCGCCCTTGATCACGGCGAGCGCGGTATCGGCATTGCCTTCGTATCCGGTCACCATCTTGATCGGCAGACCGAGCACATCGAACAGCACTGCCATGGTGTAGAAATCCTCGTCGGTGCCTTGGGACGGGAATACAAAGGGGCGGTTGAGCTTCCTGAGGTCATCAACGGTTTTCAGCGGCGATTTGCCGCCGACGGTAAGCACCCTCGGCTCGCTGGTCACGCGTGCAATGTAGGTGAACTTGGTGGCATCGAATTGCGCACCGGCGCTGCCCGCGAGCGGCGCGAGGATCAGCGTCGGGATGCTCGACAACGCGATCGTGTAGCCATCGGTTTTCTCCCGCCACAAGCTGTTGGCGCCCTTGAGACCACCGCCCCCCTGCAGGTTGGTGATGCGCACCTCCTTCGCGCCGGTGTGTTTCTGGATGTACGGCGCAATCATCCGCGCATGGCGGGTGTGCCCGCCAGCCGGACTTCCGTGCACGACAAAATTGATGACCTTGTCCTTGTAGAAATCGTTTTGTGCCACCGCCGGAACCATGCCAAATGCCGTCAGTCCCGCCAGCAGTGCCAATCCCGCGCCCAGTCTTTTCATTGTCGTCTCCTCCAGGGTTTGTTGATTGAAATCTTCAGCCGCAAAACATCAAAGGCTCCTGATCCACTCCTCCAGCCAGCCGTGATACAGCGCGATGCCGAGGCCCTGCACGAACAGCAGGTAAAGCGTGACCACCAGCCCGAGACTGTAGCTCAGCGCCTTCTGCAGCGAATAGTGGTCGCTCAGCAGAAAATAACCCAGCATGAACAGGAACACGCCTGGCAGCAGCCCGATCACCCACACCAGGCCGAGCAGCAGCACCACCATGCCGCAAGCCACCGATTCGCGGCCCGCCGCCTGCCGCCGCTGATGCGCCGACTGCTCGTCGAAGGCCGACGAAACGTTGCGCGCTACGGCCTCGCCTTCACGCCGCGTCAGCACCTCCAGCAAATCGACATGCAGCTCGTCGGCCGGCCGTATGTTCTGCCACACCAGCTGCCACAGTGTCAGGATCACGCCGAGCACCGCGATCGGCAACGGCACCATACGCGCGCGCTGCCCGTAGTCGAGGGCTATCACGATCGCGACAATGAACACGCCCAGCACGATGAGTGCGATCAGGTTCTCCTGTGCGCGGCGGCTCATGCCCGGCCTCCCGCCGACGCGAGCTTGCGGCGCTTCCACCACCGGCGCGCGAAAGGCAGCGCAGTGGTTACGATGATGAATGCCAGCATCGCCGCGGCAACCGGACGCTCGAGCAGGAAATCGCCGCCATAGAGGGTCAGGGACAGGTGCAGGTTGCGCTCGATCATGATCGCCAGCACCATCCCGATCACGAGATTGGCGCGTGAATAATGGTATTTGTCCATCAGGTAGCCCAGTATCCCGAAGGCCACCGCCATCGCGACATCCTCGATCTGACCGCGGGTCGCGTAGGCACCGACGAAGCAGACCGCGAGCACCGCGGGCACCATCAGGTTCGCATGCAGTGCCGGCAGCCGCGCCAGATAAGGCGCCACACCCAGCCCGATGATCGTCACAATGATGTTGGCAATGACAATGATCCAGACCATGCTGAACACCAGGTCCAGGTTCTTGGTCAGCATGTCGGGTCCCGGGACGATGCCGAGCCCGATGAAGGCCACCAGCAGGATCGCCATGCCCTCACCGCCGGGAATGCCGAAGGCGAGTGTCGGCATCAGGCCGCCGCCCTCGTTGGCGCCGACGGTGGCATCCGGCGCGATCACGCCCTCCACCGCGCCCTTGCCGAAACGCTCGGGCGTCTTTGAGGTCTGCACCGCCTGCGCATAGGCCGCCAGCCCGCCCACGGTGGCGCCGACGCCAGGCAGAACGCCTATCCAGACACCGAGCAGACTCGAACGAACAATCAGCCAGCGATGCACAAAGGCATCGCGCACGCCCTGCCAGACGGTGCTGCGCTCCTCCGTCAACTGGCGATCGACGATCGATCCGCCCTTGACATAGAGCTTCATCATTTCCGCAACCGCAAAGAGGCCGATCATCGCGACCGGAAACGAGATACCCTCCATCAGGTAAAGAATGTCGAAGGTGTAGCGCGGCGTCGCCGTCACCGGGTCCATGCCGATGAATGCAATCAGTATGCCCAGCACGCTGGCGATCAATCCCTTCATCAGCGATCCCTCGCTGAAGGTGGCAATGATCGTCAGCCCCCACAGCGCCATCATCAGGTACTCGCTGGGCCCTAGTGCGAGCATGATCGGCCGAACCAGCGGAATGCTGACGGCGAGGAATATCGCGCCGAGTATGCCGCCGAGCAGCGCGCCGGTCGCCGACGCGCCAAGCGCACGCGTCGCCTGCCCTTTTTTGGTCATTGGGTAACCGTCGAAGCAGGAAGTCAGGCTTTTCGCCGCACCGGGTACATTGAATAGGATACCGGTGACGGAACTGCCCCAGATGGTTGCGATATGCGCCCCCAGCAGCAGGGCGAGGGTTGCCGCCACCTCGAAGCCATGGGTGAAGGGCAGCAGAAGTGCCATGGCCACCACGCCGCCAAGTCCGGGCAGGATGCCGATGACAAGGCCGTAGATCACCCCGATGAACATGAACACCATTGCCTGCGGGGTCATCAGTGCGGCAAGGCCCGCAACGATGGCGTCAATCATGCCCAGTACCTCCCGCTGACAGCCGAGGGTTGCGGATGAAACCGATGCGCTGATTCAAGAAAGACTCCTCCTGTCGCCGCATCTGGCCGGGCGCTTTTTTTGCGCATGCCTGGCCCGGATGCGCAGGAACTTTACCGCAAAACCTGCTGCCATGCCGCTGTCTTGCAACAACCAAATTGGATCAGGCCGCTCCGGCCCTCGCCGCCGGCTGCAGCCCGCGCATGGTGTCCACTGCAAAACAGAGATCCTGCCAGGCCTTGGCCTTGTCGCTCAGTGTGCGCAGCAGGTACGCCGGGTGATAGGTGACGATCAGGGGTATGCCGCGATACTCATGCACTTCTCCGCGCAGCACGGCAATGCTGGCATCGCGCTGAAGCAGGTTCACCGCTGCCACCTTGCCCAGCGCGACGATCAGCTTCGGCCGGATGAGTTCGATCTGCCGCTGCAGGTAAGCGGAGCAGGCCTGCGCCTCTTCCGCCACAGGATTGCGGTTGCCCGGTGGCCGGCATTTGACGATATTCGCAATGTAGACGTTCTCGCCGCGACGCAGATTGATGGCTGCCAGCATGTTGTCGAGCAACTTGCCGGCCTGGCCGACGAAAGGCTCGCCCTGCTCATCCTCTTCCGCGCCCGGCCCCTCGCCGACGAACAGCCAGTCCGCCTGCTCGTCGCCAACACCGAATACCGTCTTGTTGCGTTTCTCGTGCAGTCCGCAGGCGGTGCAGGACGTCACTTGCGCCTTCAACTCCGCCCAGTCAAGGCCCTGCACCGGGGCCGACTGTGCCCGGGGCACAGGCGAGGCTGCGCCAGGCTCGGCAGCAGGCGCAGACGCGGCTTCGGGTGCGCCGCGCAGGCGCCAGCGCACATCGATGCCGATTTCCCGCAGAATTTGGTCGCGACGCGTGTCGCCCGCTGTCGTCACAGTTTTTTCTCCATGGTCACTGCGTCCTCGCGTCCCGCATCGTGCGGATAATAGTCGCGACGCCGTCCGATCTCGGCGAACCCATGGCGCGCATACAGTGCGCGACCGGCGATATTGGATGCGCGCACCTCCAGGTACACCGTTGAAGCGCCGTGTTCACGCGCCAGCCGGATCACGAACACGAGCAGTTCGCTGCCCAGGCCCCGCCGCTGCAGTGGCGCTGCAATGCTCAGGTTCAGCAGATGCGCCTCACCCGCAGCGATCATCACCACGCAGTACCCGGCCATGCTGCCGGAATTCTCGATGATCCAGCAGTGGTAGCCGGCGTCCATGGAATCGGCAAAATTGCCGTGGGTCCAGGGATGACTGTAAACAGACCGCTCGATGCCCTCGACGCAGTCGATGTCTTCCGCCGACATCGGGCGAAAACTGCGCACAGAATCGGGCAGCGCGCTCATCGTTCGTCGGTCTTCAGTGCAACGCGGTCGCGCACATAGAACGGCGCCGCCGCATCTGCAGGAACACCGCCGCCGGCGGCAAACACCGGCGCGGCAAGACGCGCAAGGTCCCGGGCCTGGGGCACGAGGTCGGCGATCACGTCTTCCAGCAACGCGTCATAACGTTGCCGCAGCACTTCGCCATATGCCGCGAAGCCGCTGCCGCAACCGGTCCAGCGCGCAGACGGCAACTCCGGCACCGCTCCCGGCGCACACACGCGCGGCGCCGACACCTCTATCCATTCATCGCCTGCGCGCCGGTAAGCCGCGTGGTAGACCTCACCCATGCGCGCGTCCAGGCAACAGATGACCGCATCGGCACCGCAGCCCGCGGCCATCGCCCGCAGAGTGCCGATGCCGGCCAGCGGGATGTCCGTCGGGAAAGCAAGTCCCTGCGCCACTGCGCAGGCCACGCGCAATCCCGTGAACGAACCCGGACCGGCGCCGAAGGCAATTCCCGAAAGCGCCTGCAGCTTGAGGCCGGCCTCGGCCAGTGCCGCATCCGCCATCGCAATCAGCATCTCGGAGTGCGATTGCCCGGCGCGTGCAGCGCGCTCGAAGACCGCGCCGTCGCGCCACACCGCGGCACTGCAGTGCTCGGTCGATGCATCGAGGGCCAATAGGTTCATGATCTGTTTACCATCCGCATCCGGCGATTGTAGCCGAGCCGGCGGCGGCGTTCGCGGCATGCGGCCTGCGTTATACTGCAGCGGTCAACGCATGTCGAACATCCACACGGAGCACCCGCCCAACACATGAAATCACTGCTCACCATGCTGGGTTCACTGCTGGTCGGCGCGCTGATCATGCTGGGAATCGGCGGCACCGCTTACCATCTGTTCCGCGAGAATGGCCTGCTCTCCAAAGGCCTCGGCGCGCTGTGGAGTGCGCAGTACGAGGCGCCGGTGATGACCGTGGTCCTGATCATCGCCGCTTTTTTCGTGATCAAGGCGTTGCGCGGCGCGCAGATCGGCAACAAGCGCGAAAGCAAGATTCCGGATTTCATCCTCTTCGCCTTCATCGCCACTGGTATTTTTTACCTCGGCCGGCTGCTCACCAGCGGCCACATCTAGCTGCTCTGGCCGGACAGCGCCCCCCTCATCACAAAAACCTTAAAGGAGCCCCAACAATGACCGACATCAAGCGATTCAACAGCGACAAGCGACTCTCCCGCGCCGTGGTTTATGGCAATACGGTCTATCTTGCCGGCATCACCGCTGACGACCGCAGCAAGGGCATGCGCGCCCAGACCGCGGAGATCCTTGCCAAGATCGACGCCCTGCTGAAAACCGCCGGTACCGACAAGGCGAAGTTGCTGTCGGCGACGATTTGGGTCAGCGACATGCGCGCAAAGCCGGAAATGGACGAAGCCTGGGCAGCCTGGGCGGATCAGCAGAATCTGCCGGCGCGTGCCTGCGTCGAGGCCCGCCTCGGCTCGCCGGACACGCTGGTGGAAATCATGGTGCAGGCGGCCAAGTAACCGCCCCGCAGATTCAGGCCTTGGCGCGCGCCTTGGCCTTGATTTCGATGCCTGCCCAGCGCGCCAGGTCGCGGTGGATGCGGGCCACCCTTTCGGTCTGGCCTTTCGCCGGAAACCGTTCATAGAATCCGTCGCCCCTGAACTGCGCCTTCTGCGCGGCCCAGGGTGACAGCCGTTCCTCCCAACGCTTGACCCGTCCCTGCACCGGCTCGGCATCCGCACGGGCAAGATCCGCGCAGACCCGGATCATCGCCTTCAGCGTCACCGGCTTGGTGACCTGAAAGGGGTCGATTCCCCAGGCCTCGCCCCACACCTTCTGCGCCGCCTTCAGGAAATCACGGATGATTTCGTAGTAGCGCTCGCTCTCGCGATAGAGGTTGCTGGTGCGGCTGATCTTGCGCCAGTCACTGCTGACCCAGCGGTGCAGTTCGTTGAACAGCTCAGCCTGCAGGATCCACTTGTCCTTCTGGCTGCGCCCGCCAAGGCGGTTGATGCGGTATTGCAACGGACTGTCGTCCTCGCTGTAGAGGTCTTCCACCAGGCGCGCGGCAAAGCGCTTGTCGGGATCAGCCCAGGACACGCGTTCGTACAGATCGACCAGGTGGCTCTTGTTGATGCGCGTCGGCGTTGAATTGATGATGACGAACATTTCGGCGGCAAAATCCTCGCTGCGGCCGTCAAAAATCACGCAGGGCACGTTGATCGACGCAGCCTCCGCCGGGTGCTCCATCAGGTAAAACTTCAGCGCGGCAAGGCGATGCTGGCCATCGATGATCAGGTATTTGGATGCAGGTTCGGCGAGCTGCCCCACCGTGTCCTGCCCGGACATCGCGGTAAAACGCAGTTCATCGGAAGTGAACAGCAGCACGGTGCCGGGAATCGGTGGCTGGCTGACCGCCATTTCGTAGAAATTGCGCAACTGGCGCACCTTCGACTTCGACATCTGTCGCTGGAAGGCCTCGTCAGTGCTTTCCACGCGGGCAATGAACTGGGCAATCTCGTCATGCTGGGGCAGGCTTTGTGGCTCGATCTGCTCACCGTCGCCATAAAAGCGGCTGATGAATCTGACCCGTTCCAGCACCTCCTTTGCCGGATAACTTGCAAAGTAGAACACGCCGTCTTTTTGTCTTATGCGCGTTGCCAGCATGGTGGCTGATCCCTTCGTATTGTAAGTACTTGGCGGAC
Source organism: Burkholderiales bacterium (assembly GCA_030684405.1). GTDB lineage: Bacteria > Pseudomonadota > Gammaproteobacteria > Burkholderiales > SG8-41. The sequence continues at coordinate 438,879 of JAUXYA010000011.1, forward strand.
CGCAGAAATTCCCCTATTGCGGATATGCCGCCTGGATTTCGGCTGTCATTCTAGCGTTCGCGTCCCCCGAAAAGCGAGGCTTGCACTCATCCACAACCCGATGTTTTTAATTTTATTAATATAATCAATTACTTATAATAATAGCCATGCTGACTGAAACGGTAAATTTCGCAATATGCGAAAGAATACGGCCTGATGAAAGCTGCCACAAGCGAAAAACCGGCGCCCGACGCCCACTAAAAACCATTCCAATCAGCGGTCTGCGCCGATTGCAGCGCAGGAATGCCGCCGGGGCGCGGCAAACTCCTGCCGCAGGCGTGAATCCAGGTCAGCGCTCGGGCCGTGGCTTGTAGATTTCCCGCCGCGCCTTGTCGAGATCGCGATGCAGGCCGCGCCGTTCCTCGTCGGACAGGCGCTGCGGGCGCTCCTGGCGCTCGAAGCGCTCGGGTCGGTCCGCACCCCGCTCGCGTGGGCTGTTGCGGTCAAGGCGGTCAGGGCGCCCCTCTGCGGCACGCAGTTCGCGCCAGGGTCCGGCAGCAGCCGGAGCAACCTGCAGGGCCGCAAACGCCAGAACAATCGCCAACCAGACTTTCATGCACCGTACTCCGTTCAAAATTAAAGCACCGGATTCACCATGACTTGATTGTATATGCGCCACCGCAGGCGCGGATGCAATCACGGACACGGGAAGGCTTTAACCCGCATTAAGCCACGCCATTCTCGCCGCCGGCTGTAAACAGACTGTTTCAGGCAAAGCTTAGTGTGTAAGCAGGTGTTTCGACCTTGCCGCGATGGCGCGCAACTCACTCCACGCGGGCTCATTTGTAAGCGATTGTTTCAAAAGCATGGCTAGGCCACGCCGAACTGAGTACGATTGGCACATGACACAGACCAAGACCCGGATCCTGGTGGTTGACGATGACGCAAGATTGCGCGACCTCCTCAACCGCTACCTTGCCGAGCAGGGTTACGTCGTGCGCGTCGTTGCTGATGCCACGGAGATGAATCGCCAGCTCACGCGCGAGCGTTTTGAACTGATGATCCTTGACCTGATGCTGCCCGGAGAAGATGGACTGTCGATCTGCAGGCGGCTGCGTGGCAGTGGCGAAACGATGCCCATCATCATGCTCACAGCCAAGGGCGACGACGTTGACCGCATCGTCGGACTCGAGATCGGAGCCGATGACTACATGCCCAAACCCTTCAATCCGCGCGAACTGGTGGCACGCATCCAGGCCGTGCTGCGCCGGCAGCCACCGCCGGCACCGCCGGGCGCACCCGGCAACGCGGATCAGACCATCGAGTTCGGGGACTTCCGGCTCAACCTCGGCACCCGCAGCCTGACCAAAGCCGGCGCCGGGATCACGCTGACCACCGGAGAATTCGCGCTGCTGAAAGTGCTCGCCGAGCATCCGCGTACGCCGATGTCCCGCGACAAGCTGATGGAACTCGCGCGCGGCAGGGAATTCGGTGCTTTCGACCGCTCGATCGACGTGCAGGTGTCGCGGCTGCGCAAGCTGATCGAAGCCGACCCCGCGAAACCCGCCTTCATCCAGACTGTCTGGGGCTTTGGCTATGTGTTCATTCCTGACGGGAAGGGTGGCGGGACGAGTGCACAGTGAATGGCAGGCAGTAAGCAGTAAGCGGTGAACGGTGAACGGTGAACAGAAAAACCATTCCCCCGCATAATTCCGCCACTTGCCGCTCACCCCTCGTCACCCGTCACCCCTCACTCCTTACTGCTCACTCCTCACTCCTTACTCCTTACTGCTCACCAACCATGACCCCCTGGCCGCGAACGCTGCTGTGGCGCAGCGTGCTGCTGATCGCGGCACTGCTGGCGGTCGCTCATCTCGCCTGGCTGCAGATTTTCCGCGCTTCCGAGATGGAACCGCGCGCGCTGCAGGCCGCGCAGCAGGTCGCCAGCGTGGTGAACCTTACGCGTGCAGCGCTGGTGACCGCCGAGCCGGGGCGCCGTTTCGCGCTGCTCGACGAACTGGCGCAGCGTGAAGGCATACAGGTCTATGCCGGCGATCCGCAGGAAGCTGTTCCGGAGCTGCCCGAGCGCCCTTTTCTGCGCATCATGCAGGCACGCCTGCAGCAGGACCTCGGGCCGCAGACCCGCTTCGCGCTGGAACGCAACGGCGTTGCCGGCGTGTGGGTGAGCTTCCGCATCGACGAGGAAGAATTCTGGGTTTCGCTGCCGCGCTCGCGCATCGAGCGCGACAGCTCGCTGCGCTGGATCGGCTGGGGCGCACTGGTGCTGGCGCTAGCCATGATTGGCGCCTTCGTCATCGTTGTCCGCATCAATCGCCCGCTGCGCGAACTGCAGCGTGCGGCCGCGGAACTCGGCCGCGGCGCGACGCCCTCCCCGGTTGCCGAATCCGGTCCCGAGGAAATCCGCTCGCTGGCACGAACCTTCAACCAGATGGCCGCCGACATCCGGCGCCAGGACGAGGAACGTGCGCTGCTGCTCGCCGGAGTGTCGCATGACCTGCGCACTCCGCTGGCGCGTATCCGCATTGCGCTGGAAATGCTCGACGAACGCGGCGCGAGCAATCTGAAAGCGGGCGTCGCCCAGGACATCGGCGACATTGATGCCGCGATCGGCCAGTTCCTCGACTTCGCGCGCGCGCCGGATGCGGAAGCCGTGACCGGACAATCCGACCTCAACGCCTTGGCGCAGTCGGTGGTCGAGCGCTACACGCGCAGCGGCAAGGCAGTGCACTTCACACCCGCGCCCCTGCCGCCTCTGCCACTGCGCACCCGGGCCATGCAGCGCGTGATTGCCAACCTGATCGACAACGCGCTGCGCCACGGCGGCGACAGCGTCGAGGTTGTTACCGGCAGCGGCAATGGCAACGACGGCGGCGCCTTCCTCGAAGTGCTGGATCGCGGCCCCGGCATACCTGCGTCTGAGGTCCCGCGCATGCTGCAGCCCTTTACGCGCATGGACGACGCACGTTCGACCAGCGGCACCGGCCTGGGACTCGCCATTGTCGATCGCATCATGCGCCTGCATGGTGGCCGCATCCTTTTGCTGTCGCGTGACGGTGGCGGGCTGCGCGCCCGCATCGAACTACCGGCGCAGGCGGAATGAGGTATTGCGCAGGCGTATCGACAGCACCCGCGCCATCGCAAACAGGAAATCGCGCGCAAGCGCCGGCTGATTCTCGCCGAAACAGGCGAAATCCTCGAAGGGCAACAGCAGCAGCGTGCCGTCGGTGACAGCCCAGACGTTAGCCGATCGCGGCTGGCCGTCAAAAAAGGATTGTTCGCCGAGCACGCTGCCGGCGCCGATGCGCGCCAGTGATGTCATGCTCACGCCATCGACATGGGTCACGCCGACTTCGAGCGAACCTGCCGCAACGATATAGAGGGTACGGTCCGCGGCAGCGCGCTGGATCACCACCTCACTGGCACGGAAGGGCCGCGGCGCGGTGAACTGCAACAAAGCACCCCAGTGTTCATAATTCCAGTGCGGCAGAACGAGCGCATCGGGTGAGGCACGCTCGGGCCCGGCCTCAGCGAACACCGCAGCCCAATCAGCACCATTCATAGGATCCTTTCCTGCAATACAGCTTGGTGGCCGATTATAGTCCCCGGGTCAGCGGCCAGGCCCCGAGGACGCGGTAGCGCGCGCCGCCGGCGCTGCGCTCGGACGCGACCAGCACGAATTCAGACACCCGCCAAAGCGGCAGGTAGCAAGGCAGCGCCACAGGCGCGCAACGTACATCGCGCAGCAGCGTCACATGGGGCAGGAAACGCCGGCGCTCCGTGTGAAAGGCCGCCGCACGCAAACTGCCGGCCAGAGTCTCGACCAGCGCCTGCAGCCCGGGTGGACAGTCCCGTGGCGCCGCCCACACCAGGTGCTGGCGCGGCCACCAGCCGATGCGCTCGAGGATCAGCGCGAACGGCGCCAGGTTCGCAGCCTCAGCGGCGATGCGCGACAGTTCCGAGAGGCGCGCCCCATCGATGTCGCCAAGGAATGCCAGCGTCAGGTGCAGATTGCTTGCCGCCGTGGCGCGGCCCCCGCACTCATCCTGCAGCGACTTCGCCTGCGCTGCCAGTGCAGAACGCAAACTGGCGTCCGGCCACAGCGCAAAAAAAAGCCGCAGCGGGCGGCCTGGCAGGATGCCGTTCAGCCGTCCGTTCCGCGCGCAGGTACGGAATCGCGCTCGATCAGCGCCACGACCTCCGCAACGATGCCCTCGCCGCGCCCGACAAAGCCGAGCTTCTCGGCAGTCTTGGCCTTGATATTGACCTCTGACTCGGCAATGCCGACGTCGGCGGCGATATTCGCCTGCATGCCGGGAATGTGCGGCGCCATTTTCGGCGCCTGCGCAATGATGGTCGCATCGACATTGACCACCGTATACCCCCGCTCCCGCAGCAGCATCATCACGGCACGCAGCAGCTCGCGGCTGTCGATGCCCTTGTAGCGCGGATCGGTGTCGGGAAAATGGCGGCCGATGTCGCCGAGACCGGCGGCACCGATCAACGCGTCGCACAGCGCGTGCAGCAGCACGTCAGCATCGGAATGGCCGGCAAGGCCGCGTTCGAAAGGTATATCGACGCCACCGATGATCAGCCGGCGGCCGTCGACCAGCGCATGCACATCGAAGCCCTGTCCGATACGGATCATTGCCGGTCCTGCCGTGTGAGAATCAGTGCGGCCAGTGCCAGGTCTTCCGGGTACGTGACCTTCAGGTTGGCCTCACTGCCGGCGATCAGCCGCGGCCGCGCGCCCGTCTGCTCGACTGCGCTGGCCTCGTCGGTGACCGCAGCGATGTCGGCACGACGCAAGGCCTCGATCAGCACCCGGTAGCGGAACATCTGCGGCGTCTGCGCCCGCCACAGTTGCTCGCGCGCCACGGTCTGCAGCACTTCGCCGTCGGAATTGGCGCGTTTCAGGGTGTCGGCGACGGGAACCGCCAGCAGCCCGCCAACAGGGTCATCACCGACTCCCGCGATCAAGCGGTCGATGTCGCCGGCGCTCAGGCAGGGCCGCGCGGCATCATGCACCAGCACCCAATCTGCGGCATCGATGGCATCGTTCGCGGCGAGCAGGCCGTTGAACACGCTGGCCGCACGCGTGTCACCACCGCAGTAGAGGGGCAGCAGCTTGTCGCCACAGGTGCTCCAGTCACAAGTGGCGAAGCGGCTGTCGCCCGGTGCCAGCACGACGAACACCTGACTGATCCGCGGATGCGCGCAAAGCATCTGCACCGCATGCTGGATCAGCGGCCGGCCGGCGAGCGGCGCATATTGCTTGGGAAGGTCCGCGCCCATCCGGGAACCACTGCCTGCGGCAGGAATCAGAGCAACATGGCGCGGCATCGGCGGACTCGGCGTCGTAGAATCGGAACTGGACAGGCGGTGGATTGTATCAGCAGCCCGCATGCCGTCCGCAGCAAGCGGCAACGCGCGAACACCGATAATCGAATCATGCCCGTCACTCCTGGACATCTACTGCTGCCTCTGGCCCGCACCGCGATCACCCGCGCGCTGGGCCACGACTCGGGCCTGAGCGCGGGCGATGCCGCCTGGCTGCATGCACCGGGCGCCGCCTTCGTCAGCCTGATCCGCGATGGACAGTTGCGCGGCCGCCGCGGCTCTCTGGATGCGGTACGTCCGCTGCGCGACGATGTCATGGCCAACGCCGTGGCAGCCGCCCTCCATGATCCCTGCTTCGGCCCGCTGCAGCCGGGCGAACTGGAGGACACCCTCATCGAAATCAGCCTGCTGTCGCCGCCAGAGTCGCTGGACGCCTCAAGCGAGGATGCCGCGCTCGCCGCGATCCGCGCGGGTGTCGACGGCCTGGCGCTGCGCTACGGGCACCACCACGGTATTTTCCTGCCGGAAGCCTGGGCGGGGCATGCTGATCCCGCGGACTTCCTCGCGCATCTCAAGTACCGGGCCGGATTGCCTCCCGACTTCTGGGATCCCGCCATCGAATTGCGACGCTACAGCGTGACCTGCTGGCGCGAAGCGGAGCGCTGAATGACCCGCAATCCGTCAAAACTGTCGCTGATTGCCACACTCGCTTATGTCCTGGTGGGCACTGGCTGGATCGTCATTGGCTTCTTCATCTCGAGCACTATCGATGACGGCGGCGAGACCTCGCTGTTCGAGCTGTACAAGGGACTGGCTTTCATCGCCGTCACCGGCGGCACGCTGTTCCTCGTGCTGCGCTGGATGGACAGCGGGCCCGCCGGCGACGGCAGCTTCGGCCAGATCGCCGAAGAGTTCCGGCACTCGATCCACATCAGCGAGCGCATCTTGCGCTGGCTGCCGCCGGGCCTCGCCGTCATCATCATCACGCTGCTCTGCCTGCTGTTACTCGGTCTCGCCTGGGCCCGGGAGAACGCCCTCGTTGCCGGCGAACAGTCCGCCTCGGCGCTGCGCCACGCCATCGCCACGCAGACCGGCAGCGCGATGCACGTGGTCGACCTGACGCTGAGAGAAATCGCGCATGACCTGGACCACGGACAGCTCGCTGACACCGAGCGCGAACTGCAGCGCCGCCTCGGCGACCGTTCCTCGCTGGTTCGTGCGATTTGGGTTGTCGACCATAATGGTCGGCTGATCCATGACTCCGACCGCAACACACCCGGCATCGACTTTTCGGGACGCGACTACTTCAGCCATCACCGCGACAATCCGGGCAGCGGATTCCTCATCGGCTCCCCCCTGCGCAGCCTGACCACCGGCACCTGGTTCGTCAGTGCCAGCCGGGCGGTGCGCGGCCGGGACGGCGAATTCCTCGGGGTAGTCGTCGCGGCGCTGGACGCAGTACGTTTCGGCGACTACTGGCAAATGCCCGGACTCGACCGCGACGGCAGTATCGCGCTGTTCCGCGACGACGGCATCCTGCTGATGCGCAGCCCGCATGCAGACGGCGACATTGGCAAGTCCTTTATGCATACGACGGCATGGCGGGAGCGCGTGCCCCGCGAAGAGGCCGGCGTCTACCGCGCGACAAGCAGCATCGACCGCACAGCGCGGATCTTCGGCTTCGGCCGGGTACCCGGTTATCCTGAACTGCTGGTGTTCGTCGGCATCTCGGAACAGCAGCTGCTGTCAGCATGGCGCCGCCTCGCGGCGATCAGTATCGGCAGCCTGCTGATCATCATCGGCGTGGTGGTCGCCCTGGCTTACATCCTGCTGCGCCAGCTGCGCTTGCGAATCCAATCTCAGAAAAAAGCGGCCGAGCTGGCGCGTTACCCGCTGCAGAACCGCAATCCCGTGCTCAGCGTCTCACACAGCGGCGAGTGGCTGTTCATGAACGAGGCCGCGAGGCAGCTGCTCCAGTCCACCCGCGGCACGCCTGACGCACAACAGCTTGATGCTGCCATCCAGTCCATCGCCGCGGAGATCGGACCCGGCGGCCGCGAATTTGTCGTCGGCACGCGCACCTATTCCGCCTCCTATAATCCCCACGCCGACTACTGCGACATCTACCTGATGGACATCACGGCGCAGCGCCAGGGAGAAGGCCTGCTGCAGCTGTTCTTCGACCTGCCGTTCATCGGCATGGCCACTTTTTCGCCGGAAACCAGGAGCTGGCTGCGCTGCAATAACCGGCTCTGCGAAATCCTCGGCCTTTCCCGCGAGCAGTTGCTGCTGAAAACCTGGCCGGAATTGACACACCCCGACGACCTCGCCGAAGACCTCGCGAATTTCGACCGCGTGATGCGCGACGAAGCTGAAGGTTACGCAATGGAGAAGCGCTTTCTGCGGCCGGACGGCACCACAGTTCATGTGGCCATGGACGCTCGCGCCGTGCGCCGCACCGACCGCTCAATCGAGCTCGTGATCTGTACCGTGCAGGACATCACCGAGCGCAAGCTGCGTGAACTGCAGCTGCGGCAGCAGCGCAATCTCTATGCCGCGCTGTCGGCCGCCAACGAGGCAATCATCCGGCTGCGCGACCGTGACGCCCTGTTCTCCCGGACCTGCCGCATAGCCGTCGAAGAAGCCGGCTTTGCCTTTGCCTGGGTCGGCCTGCTCGACCCGGCAACCGGGAAGGTAAACCCTGTGGCCCGCCACGGCGAGGACTCGGGCTATATCAACCGCCTGCAGGTCACCAGCGATTCGCAGCGCCCGGAAGGCCGCGGCGCCACCGGTCTGGTAATCCGCGAAGGCAAACACCACATCGTCAACGACATCCAGGCCGCACCCTATATGCAGCCCTGGCACGAGGCCGCCACCGAGGCCGGGGTCCATGCGTCCGCCAGCTTCCCGATCCTCCAGGGCGACAGGGTTATCGGCACACTCAACCTGTACGCGCGGCAACCCGATTGTTTCGACGCCGAAATCGTCCATCTGCTCGACGAGATGGCCGCCGGCCTGTCGCACGCGCTCGACACTCTGGAGAACGAGCGCCTGCGCGCCGACGCGATGGCTGCGTTGAAAGTCGCGGAGGAACGCTGGCAGTTCGCGCTGGAGGGCGGCGAACATGGCGTCTGGGAGTGGAACATGCAGACCGACGAGGTGTTTTTCTCGCGACAGTGGAAAGCCACGCTCGGTTATACCGAAACCGAAATCGGCAATACGCTGGACGCATGGAAATCAAGGGTGCACCCGGAAGATCTGCCGGAGGTGATGCGGCAGATCGAGCTGCATCTTGGCGGCAAAACGCCGATTTATGTCTCCGAACACCGCATGCTTCACCAAAACGGCGCCTACATCTGGATACTCGACCGCGGCAAGCTAACTACGCGTACCGCCGACGGCAAACCCCTGATGATGATCGGCACCCACACCGACGTCACTGCGCGCCGCGAAGCTGATGCGCGGCTGCGCGAAAGCGAAGCCAAGTTCAAGGGACTGGTCGAACAGACGATTGTCGGCATCGCCATCGTCGACGGCGAATCGATGCTGTACGCCAATCCGCGCACCGCGGAAATCCTCGGTTATGCGCCAGACGAAATCCTCGATACCGGCCTGCCACTGCTGATTCACCCGGAAGACTGGCCGGTGGTCGAACGCAAGATCGGCAGTGTGCTGTCGGGCAAAACTGCCGACATCCGCCACGAGTTCCGCGCCCTGCGCAAGGACGGCAGCATTGTGCACCTTGGCGCCCACGGCAGCCGCGCCGAATACGCCGGACGCGCGGTGGTGATCAGCGTCGTGCAGGACATCACCGAGCGCCTGCAGAACGAACAACAGCTCGCCGACTATGTCGCCCAGCTCGAACGTTCGATCATGCGTACGGTGGAGGCGATTTCGCAAATGGTCGAAATGCGCGACCCCTACACCTCGGGTCACGAGCGGCGGGTCGGCGACCTTGCCGCGGCCATCGGACAGGAACTCGGCTTCGACGAACACCGCATCACCGGGCTGCGCATCGCCGGCACGGTGCACGATGTGGGCAAGATCACGATCCCCGCAGAAATCCTCTCCAAGCCGGGCAAACTAATGGCGGCCGAATATGAAATCGTCAAGACCCATGCCGAGAAAGGTTATGAGATCCTGAAGAACATCGACTTTCCCTGGCCGATAGCCAAGATTGTGTTGCAACACCACGAACGCCTGGACGGCAGTGGCTATCCGCAGGGCCTCAAGGACGGTGACATCATGATGGAAGCACGCATCCTTGCCATCGCCGATGTCGTCGAATCAATGGGCACCCACCGGCCCTACCGTCCGGCGCTGGGCCTGGAAGCCGCCTTGAAGGAAATCCTCGCCCACTCCGGCAGCCTCTACGATGCCCAGGTAGTGGCTGTGACCCTGCGTTTGTTCCGCGAACGGGGATACCGCCTGCCCGAATAAAATTTCAACAAAAACAAATACTTATGAATATCTCTCAAGGGCTGTGGGCGTGGCTGGACCGCAACATCTTCGAACTCGGGCGCGAAATGCGCCTGTCTTATCTGCCGCCGCTGATGGTCTATATGGCCGCCGGCATCTCCGGCCTCACCGGCATCGTCGGCACTTTTTTCGTCAAGGAGTATCTCGGCCTGTCAGCGGCCTTCCTTGCCGCACTCGGTTTTTGGGCCGGCATTCCCTGGGCGCTGAAAATGCCGCTGGGCCACCTCGTCGACCTGATCTGGCGCTGGAAAAGCGCGATGGTCTTCCTCGGCGCCGGCATGATCGCCGCCAGCCTGTCGGTGATGATCGGCCTGCTGACCGACCGCGAGGCAATGGCGGCGCTGATGTCTCCAGGGGCCTGGTACGTGGCCAGCGTACTGCTTGGCTCGGTGGGCTATGTGCTGCAGGACGTGGTCGCCGACGCGATGACCGTCGAAGCCGTGCCGCGCGTCGACGCGCAGGGCAATCCCGTCGATCCCGCCCGGCGCAAGCTGATGAACACGACCATGCAGACGCTGGGGCGCGTGGCCATCATCGGCGGCGGCGTGCTGGTGGCGGTCGTCAATCTCTACCTGTTCAGCGGCGTGCACGCGCTGTCAGAGGCGGAGAAAGTCGACATCTACCGCCGCATTTACCTGATGGCGCTGTGCATCCCCGCCATTTCGGTGGCCGGCGTGCTGTCGGCGATGTGGCTGCGCCGGCGCGACGCGCAGCGGCTGCGCGCCCAGGGCCGCAGCGGCGCCGAGGTCGAATTACTGCTCAGCGGCCGCATCGAGACCACGCAGCCGAACTGGTGGATTCTTGGCGGTAGCGGAGTGTTTGTCGCCTTCACACTCGCCATGGGCTTCAGCAATCTGCCGTACAACCAGGAGATCATCTTCGCCGGTTCCTTCGGCATCATCAGTTTTCTGCTGCTGCGTCTGTTTCGCGAACTGGAGCCCGACATACGCGCAACCATGCTTGGCACGGTCATCGTCATATTCGTGTTCCGCGCGATCCCCGGTCCCGGCGAAGGCATTACCTGGTGGTTCATCGACGAACTGAGGTTCGACCAGCATTTCATCGCCATCCTCTCGCTGATCGGCTCGGTGCTGACACTGGCCGGCATGTTCATCTTCCGCCGCTTCATGGCCGACCACTCGATCGCCTATGTCGTCGGCGCGTTGACGCTGCTCGGCGGTCTGCTGTCCCTGCCCTATGTCGGCATGTATTTCGGCCTGCACCAGTGGACCGCAGCGATGACCGGCGGCGTGGTCGATGCCCGCTTCATTGCGCTGGTCAACACCGCTCTGGAATCGCCACTGGGCCAGATCGCGATGATCCCAATGCTTGCCTGGATCGCCAATTCGGCGCCGGCACACCTGAAGGCCACCTATTTCGCGGTGATGGCCTCCTTCACCAACCTCGCACTGTCGGCCTCGGCGCTGGGCACCAAGTACCTCAACCAGATTTATATCGTGTCGCGCGAGGTCAAGGACAAGACCGGAGCGGTGACTGTTCCCGCCGACTACAGCCAGCTCGGTGAACTCCTGATCGTACAGCTGATCATAGCGGTAGGCTTGCCCTTCGCTGCGATTGCCCTGATCCGCATGATGCGGATGCGCAGCGCCTGAAACCGGACACTTCCATGGGCCTGCGCGATCTGCCTCGCACTGAACCCGGCACCACGGACCTCGTCCTCCGCGCCGTGGCCTTCGCCGCGCACAAGCACCGCGACCAGCGACGCAAGGACAAGGAAGCCTCGCCTTACATCAACCACCCGATAGAACTCGCGCACGTGCTGTGGGATGAAGGCGAGGTGCGCGATCCTCTGGTGATCGCCGCAGCCCTGCTCCATGACACGCTGGAAGACACTGAAACCTCCTGGCAGGAGCTGCGCGGCGAATTCGGAGAGGAAATCGCCGACATCGTGCTCGAGGTCACCGACACGCAGTGGATCAAGAAGGAATTGCGCAAGCGCCTGCAGGTGGCAAAAGCCAGACACTCCAGCGAGTGCGCCCGCCTGGTCAAGCTCGCCGACAAGATCTGCAACGTGCGTGACCTCGTCACCCGCGCACCCGATGGCTGGTCGCTGGAGCGCAAACGCCAGTACTTCGACTGGGCCAGGGAAGTCGTCGACCGCCTGCGCGGAACTCATCCGGAGCTGGAGCGGCGGTTTGATGAGGTCTACGCCTTGAGGCCGTGAGCGGTGGATCACAACCCGAGGCGTGCAGTGCCATAATTTACCGTTTACCATTCACTACCCATTTACCGCTTACTGCTCGCCATTCACCATTCACCATTTACCATTCACTTTATGAAAATCACCCACGCCAGCACCGCCCTCGTCTCCCTGCCTCAAGATGAACCGCTCGCCGACGGCCCGACCACGCCGGGATCGAAAAACTTTGTCGCACTGAAGCTCGGCACCGACCAGGGCGTCGAGGGCATCGGCTTTACCTTCTTCGGCGGCTCGCTCGACGCGGCGCTGCTCTCCGCGGTGCAATCGCTCGCCGATCTGGCCATCGGCGATGATCCGCGTCGTATCGAACACATCACGGACAAGCTGCGCACGTCCTGCCCCGGTGGCCCCGGCGGCATCCTGACGCTGGCGATGTCGGCGATCGACATCGCACTGTGGGACATCAAGGGAAAGATCTGCAACCAGCCGGTGGCAACCCTCGCCGGCGGCCATCGCAACCGCATCGACACCTATGCCAGCGGCGCGCTGATGCGTCATTTCCCGCTGGATCACGTGGTCAAGGCGGCAGCGCTGCTCAAATCGCGCGGCTTCAAACAGATGAAAACCCAGCTCGCGCTGCCCGGCGACACCAATCCGGTAAAGGAAGTCGAGCGCATCCGCCTGATCCGCGAAGCCATCGGCTACGAGACCGACCTGATGTGCGACATCAACCAGCGCTGGGACGTGCGCCAGGCGATATCCATCGGACGCCAGGTCGATGCCTACCGCCTGTACTGGCTGGAGGACGTCACCACCTGCGACGACTACGACGGCCTCGCTGCGGTCACCCGCGCGCTGGACACCCCGGTGGCCGGTGGCGAATACGTCTACGGCATCCAGCCCTTCAGGCAGATGCTCGAAGCGCGCTCGGTCGACATCGTGATGATCGACGTGCTGCGCGCCGGCGGCATCACCCAGTGGCTGAAAATCGCCGGCATGGCCGAGGCTTTCAACCTGCCGGTAGTGAGCCACCTCGCGCCGGAGATCCATGTGCACCTGGTCTCTGCAGTGCCCAACGGCCTCACTGTCGAGTACATGCCCTGGTCATCGCGGTTGTTCAAGGAAGTGGTGCAGCCGGTAAACGGACAACTGACGGTGCCGCAGAAACCCGGACTCGGCCTCGAGTTTGATCCGCAAATGGTGAAATTCTCTTAAGCACCAAAACACGACTCAGAAAAACATCTGAAAAAAAAGGGGCGGAATAATCCGCCCCTTTTGCATTGCTGCTGATGAAAAAGCTCAGGCTTTGATGCCGGCGCGCTTCACCACGTCCGCCCACTTCTTCATGTCTTCGAGCATGAACTTGCGGAACTCCTCGGGCGAATTGGTCACAGCCTCGGAACCGTTGGCCTCTGCAACCTTGCCGAATTCCGCCGACTTCACGTAGTTCGCGATTTCCGCATGGATCTTGGTAAGCAGCGGCTTCGGCAAATTGGCCGGAGCAGTGACGCCATACCAACCGACCACCGAAAACCCGGGCAGCACTTCAGACAGGGAAGGCACGTCCGGTGCCGCCTTGATACGCGCGGGACCGCTGACCGCAATGGCGCGCAACTTGCCGGCACGCACTTGCGTGAATGCGCCGGTCAGGCCCATGAAGTTGTAGTGATACTCGCCACCCATCAAGCCTATCACCGCTGGACCCGTGCCCTTGTACGGGATGTGCTGGCCCTTGGTGTTGGCCATCAGCTTGAACAGTTCGCCGGCGAGATGACCGCCGCTGCCGATGCCCGCAGAACCGAAGTTGATCGGATCCTTGGTGGATTTCGCCCACTCAACGAATTCCTTGGCGTTCTTCGCCGGGTGCGAAAGATTCACCACCAGCAGCAGTCCGCCGGCGGTCATCTGGGTAATCGCCGTGAAATCATCCACCGGATGGTAAGGCAGCTTGGGAATAAGCGCGGCGTTGACCGTGTGCTGATGGTACGGAATGAATAGCGTGTAGCCGTCGGGCGCCGCTTCTTTGACAATCTGCGCGCCGTTGACGCCGGACGCGCTGCCGCGGTTGTCGACGATGGCCTGCTGGTTCCAGGCTTTCGACAAGTGGTTGGCCAGCAGCCGTGCCAGAAAATCCGTGGTACCGCCGGGTGCCGCCGGTGTGACGATGCGCACGGGCCGGTTCGGATAGTCCTTGACGTTCTGCGCAGCGACCGGGAATGAAACAGCCACGGCGGCCAGCAGCAGCGGCAATTTCGCGAAACCTTTGAGTTTGGATAATTGCATTATTCCTCCTGTAGTTTTGTAAGCAGCATCGCGAGGATACCGCAGTGCGGATTGCATTGCACCCTGCCGGCGGACCGGCAGCCATCAAGCACCGTATGCAGTGCGTAAGATATTGACAGCGCGAGGATGGCATTGTTCCCCGGGTATCTTCACACCCTCATCTCCGATGGCGCGCGATATCGCTGCCAAAATCAGACACTCCGGTAAAATCCGGTTTCCCGGCAAAAGTGATTCATCCGCATGCCGGCCGCGCAAGACAACTTTCCCGATGATCCAGTTCCGCAATCTCACTCTTGCCCGCGGTGCCCGCGAGCTGATCGCCGACGCCAGCCTGCAGATCCACGCCGGCTGGCGCGTCGGCCTCGCCGGCGCCAACGGCAGCGGCAAGTCGAGCCTGTTTGCGCTGCTGCGCGGCGAACTCACGCCCGAACGCGGCGACTGCACGCTACCCGCCGCCTGGCGCATCGCTTCGGTATCCCAGGAAACGCCGGCGCTCGAAGTTCCCGCCATCGAGTACGTGCTCGATGGCGACAATGAGCTGCGCACGCTGGAACGCACGCTGGCCGAAGCCGAGGCCGCGCATGCCGGTGAAACCATCGCCGAGCTGCACGCACAGTTCGACCACATCGGCGGCTACAGCGCCCGCGCCCGCGCCGCGTCACTGCTCGCCGGACTCGGCTTTGCCGATGACGAATTCGAACGCCCGGTGCGCGAGTTCTCCGGCGGCTGGCGCATGCGCCTGAACCTCGCCCAGGCGCTGGTCGCGCGCGCCGACCTGCTGCTGCTCGACGAGCCGACCAACCACCTCGACCTCGACGCCGTGGTCTGGCTCGAACAGTGGCTCGCCGGCTACCGCGGCACGCTGCTGGTGGTATCGCATGATCGCGACTTCCTCGACGGCTGCGTGACACACATCGCGCATATACAGGCCGCGAAGCTCACGCTTTACACCGGGAATTACTCAGCCTTCGAGGAAGCGCGCGCGGCGCAGCTCGCAATGCAGCAGGCCACTCATGAAAAACAGGCACGGGTAATCGCGCATATGGAATCCTTCGTCGCCCGTTTCCGCGCCAAGGCTACCAAAGCGAAACAGGCGCAGAGCCGGCTGAAGGCACTGGCACGCATGGAGCGCATCGCCGCGGCACATGTCGACACGCCCTTCGAATTCGTCATCCCGCGCCCGGAGCGCTCGCCCGACACACTGATCCGTCTCGACCGCGCCAGTGTCGCCTACGGCGAAGCCACGGTGCTGCGCGACATCGAACTGGTACTGACGCCGGGCGCGCGCATCGGCCTGCTCGGCCCCAACGGTGCCGGCAAGTCGACGCTGGTCAGGCTGCTCGCCGGCGAACTGCGGCCGGCATCGGGGCAGCGCAGCGAAGGCCGCGGCCTCGCCATCGGCTATTTCGCGCAGCACCAGCTCGAGCAACTGCGACCCGCTGAATCACCGCTGCAGCACCTCCTGCGCATGGAACCGCAAACCCGCGAGCAGGAACTGCGCGACTACCTCGGTGGCTTCGACTTCCGTGGCGCGATGGCCGACAGCCCGGTGGCGCCCTTCTCCGGCGGCGAAAAATCGCGGCTGGCCCTCGCGCTGCTGGTACGCCGTCGCCCGAATCTGCTGCTGCTCGACGAGCCGACCAACCACCTCGACCTCGAAATGCGTCAGGCACTGACTGCGGCGCTCGCCGAGTACGAAGGCAGCCTGGTGCTGGTATCGCATGACCGCGCGCTGCTGCGCACCGTCTGTGACGACTTCATGCTGGTCTGCGACGGCGTGGTCACGCCCTTCGACGGCGCCATCGAAGATTACATCGGCTGGCTCGCCGCAAGACGCGCCAGCCGGGCAGCCGCCGGCAACGCGGCGCCGCGGCAGGATCGCGCGGCGCGGCGCGAAGCGCGCGAATCCGCCGCTGCGGAGCGTCAGCAAACACTCGCGGCACGGCGGCCGCTGCTGAAGGAGGCCGAGCAACTGGAGAAGCGGCTTGCACAGTGGCAACAGGAAAAACAGGGCATCGACGCGCGGCTCGCCGATCCTGCGTTTTACGCCAGCCCCGACCCTGCGCAACTGCGTGAATTGACCACTCGTCAGGCGGAACTCGTGCAGGCGGTCGACGCCGCCGAGTCGCGCTGGCTGGCGCTGCACGACGAACTCGAGGCGCTGGGCGAACCATAGTCTGGACCGGGCAGCGGAGCCAGACCGCGCAGGCGGTATCATGTTTTCCCGTTAATCCTCCCACAGCACAGTCAACGAAAACACCGCGATGAACGACCACACAACGCCCCCCAGCATCGGCTTCCTCGGCTTCGGCGAGGCCGCGCGCCTGCTCGCCACCGATCTCGTTAAAAGCGGATACCGCGGCAAGCTGCTCGGCTACAGCCGCCGCGGCGCGAAAGCTCAACCTGGAGATCCCGCCCTCGTACAGGCACAGGCCGCCGGCGTGAAGTTGACGAAAACCGTCGCTGCGCTGGCCAAAGGCAGCGACCTGATCCTCGCGCTGACGCCGGGCAAGGCCGCATTGCCGGCGCTGAAAAAAATCCTCAGGCACCTGCGCCCCGACCAGCTGTATGTCGATGCCAGCAGCAATTCGGCGAAGGTCATGGAACAGGCGGCTGCGCTGGTCGGTGACAAGGCGCGGTTCGTCGATGCTGCGATCCTCGCGCCGGTGGACCTGCAGGGATTGAAATCGCCCTTCGTCGCCAGCGGCCCGCATGCCGCGGAGTTCCGCGATCGCATGACACCGCACGGCCTGATGATCCGCGTCGTCGGCGAAGCCGCTGGGGATGCCAGCGCGATGAAGCTGATCCGCAGTGCATTCACCAAGAGCCTCGCGGCGATTCTCATCGAAAGCATGGAAGCAGCGCGCCGCCGCGGCATCCTCGACGTGATGACCGGAGACATCGCCAAGACCTTCAACGAAATCCCTTTCGACAAGATCATCCGCCGCTACATCAGCGGCACCGCAGTGCACTGCGAGCGACGCCTGCACGAAATGCAGGACTGCCTGGCGCTGCTGCGCGAGATGGGCTCCGGTGACCGCAGCACCAAGGCCACCGTGGGCACCCTGCGCGAACTGATCCGCATGGACATGCCGGCAAAATTCCCGAAGGAACCCGAGTCCATCCACTTGGTACTTGACGCCATCATCGCCGCCCGCGACAAGGCCGCCTGACCCTTTCCGGGATCGCGTATCCTGTGCCGGCATGAGCCACCCGCACGACCACGGCCACGGCCACGCGTACAGCCATGCGCACGAGCCCCACGGCGCCAGCCATACGCTTCCCGCCCACGGGCGCACCTTGAGCATCGACACTGCCACGCAGCAGATCGAGAGCCGGCACTGCGCCACGCCCTGCGCACAGCACTCCGGAACGCCCTGAGCGGTGGCCGACCGACCGCAACTGTTCTCTGTCCTGATCGCCCTCGGCTGCCTCGCCGTGATGGAACAGCGCGAGGGCTGGGCCGGCGTGCTGGCACTGTTGCCACTGCTGGCCCTCGCTCTCGGCATGATCTGGTACGCCGGAAACATCAGCCGCGCCATCGGACGCGGCTGGGGATTGCACCGCGCCGAGCGTCCGACGCCGCCCGCTGCCATCCGTGCACTGGGCTGGGTGCTGCTGATGATGCCGCTGCTGGTCTTCGTTCTGCAGCGCCTGCGTGCAGGCTGATCCATGAGCCTCGAAGTTCTCCTGGCGGTATTGCTCGGCGCGCTGTTGCACGCGGTGTGGAACACCATGATCCGCGGCTCCGGCAACCACACGCTGGACACCGTGCTGGTGGTCGCCGGTGCCGGCACAATCATGATTCTGCTGCTGCCCTTCCTGCCGCTGCCTGCTGCGGCGAGCTGGCCCTATGCAGCCGCCTCGGGCGTCATCCACGTCGGCTATTTCCTGCTGGTCGCGGGTGCCTATCGCCACGGCGAGCTGAGTTATGTCTATCCGCTGATGCGCGGCACCGCCCCGGCGCTGTCTGCTGTCGCCGCCGCACTGTTGCTGGCCGAAGTACCGGCCTTGCAAGGCTGGCTCGGCGTGGCCCTGATCTGCGGCGGCGTGCTGCTGCTGGCCGGCGATGCCTGGCGCAAAACAACGCTGCAGGGCAGCGCCACGTTGTTTGCACTCGGCACCGCAGGCGTCGTGGTGATCTACACGCTGGTCGATGGCGTCGGCGTACGCCTTTCGGGCAATGCCGCGGTTTACACCGGCTGGGTATTCCTGCTGACAGCACTGCCGTTGACGGCGATTTTTCTGTTGCGCGACCGCGCAGCAACGCTGGACTATGCGCGACACCACTGGCGGCGCGGACTGTTCGGCGGTGCCTGTACGCTGGCCTCCTACGCGCTGGCGCTGTGGGCGATGACCCAGGCGCCGATCGCACTGGTTGCTGCCCTGCGCGAAACTTCAGTGGTATTCGGCACGCTGCTCGCGGCCCTGTTGCTGAAGGAACGCGTCAGCCGGACGCGTTATGCCGCGATCGGAGTGGTGGTGGCCGGTGCGGTGGCGATCAAGCTCGCCTGAACGAATTAACTATAAGTTATTGTTTTTATTTATATTTTTAAGGATATAGCTGCATGCCCAGCGTCGCCGCCTGGCGCGCTTCGTAGGCCTTGCGCACGGCGTCGTGCTGCTGCCCGATGATGCCGCCGCGCACAGTGCGCGGCTCCACTGCCTTGAACAGCACGCGCCAACTCTCGGGCAGGCGCTCGCCCTCAGCCGGCGCCAGCCACAGCCGGAACAACAAGCGCTTCTTCGCTGAATCTTCATGATCAGTGAAATCGGTGCGCGAGTGCAGCGTGACATGGCTGTTGATGATCTGCAGGTCGCCGGGTTGCAGCCACATGGTGTGTGCGAGGTCGGGACGCCGCACCAGCGCATCAAAGAACTCCAGCGCCTGCCACTGCTTTTCCGACAACTGCGGCACGCCTTCTATTTTCTGCGCGGAAGTCACGCGGTTGCGATTCCATTTACTGCAGAGCCGGCCGTCGACCGTATCGAATACCGGATGCGGGTATGACGGTGCCTCGTCCGGCGCCTGCTCGCCCTGGCGGCTGAAATGGATGGGCTCGTGCAGCAACTCAGCCAGTTCCGGATGCTCACGCCGCATCGCGTGCCAGGCAGCAACCGAGCTGGTGGTGATGCTCATGCCGCCTTGCGCCGCGCCGTTGTAACAACTCAGCACAACGACGTCCGTCGAATCCGTATGAAAGTCGAGCTCGGCATTGGTGTTGTAACCGCGACCGGTGCCCGTGCGGTAGGTGTTGCCGGCATCGCGCACTGCGGAGATGTAATGGCTCTGCTTGCCCTGCGGCCGGCCAACGCCGAAATGCAGGCCGATACCCCAGGTCAGGATCTCGAAATCCTTCTCGTCGAGACCCTCACGCGGCAGCCCGCGCACCAGCGCCACGCCAAGGCCGCGCTGCATTTCTGCGAAAGCCGCACGCAATACCGGCTCCGCAGAACCCAGGTTGAAATCTTCACGGCGATAATCGAACAGCGACTTGCCGGGATCGAGCGCGCGGGTCAGCGCGGCAACAAGGTCGCAGCGCGCGCGTTCATCGAGAGTGAAAATCCAGCGCCGGTCAGCATCGAGCTCCGCCGCCGTCCAGTTCGCCGGCGTGTCGTCGATCCTTAATGCCATCGCCTGCAGCGCTAGCCGACCTGCGCCATCTGGAAATCGCTCTTGGCTGCCGAACAATCCGGACAGAACCAGGTCTCCGGCACTTCTTCCCAGGGCGTGCCGGGTGCAACACCATCTTCGGGCATGCCTTTCGCCTCGTCATAAACGAAGGCGCAGAGCATGCACTGCCACACCCGGGTGCCCGGCACGCTTTTCGCCACTTGCGGCGCCACGGCGGCTTCGGCGATCGCGCGCGGGAAATGCAGCACCAGCACGTCGAGCCCCGCGGCGCCGGCGGCCAGTTCGAAGGGGCCTTCCTGCGGCTTGACGAACACCACGGACAGCGCCTTGTACTCCCGACCTTCGTATTCCAGGCTGCCACGCACCACAATCAGGTATTGGCCGTTGCTGGCAGCCGGATCCGGCGCCAGCGCCTTCGCGTTCGGCGCGACGCTCATCGAAAAGCTGGCGAGGCCCTCCTCATCGCGAATTTCTTCAAAAGCATGCAGCGCCGCACTGTTGGTCGCCGCATCGAACTTCGGCAACTCCGTCGCCTGCCAGGGTTTGCGCTGGTCGACAGACTTCAGCTTGGCCAGCTTTTCCGGTTCGTCGATGTACTGCGCGCCGGCATCCTTGTGGGCGCGCAAGGTCAGAAAGCTCATGCCCTGCCCGAACACGACGGGGCCATAGGGCGTGTGGCGGCGCGAAAAATGCACCGCGTTGACCTGCAGCTGGTGCTTGCCGAGCACGCCATCACCGCTGACGATGACCTGATACTGGTCATGGTCGTGGTAATGCGACCTGATCACCCGACCCGGCGTGCCCTCGACGAGGAAGGCTTGCGCGGTGGCAGGATCCTGTTCGTCGGGGTCGATGAAATTGGTCCGCCATGCGATCCCGGTGGGCGTCTGGCGTTCCTTGCGGCGGACTTTGACATCTTCGAAGGCGGCGATCTGCGGCATGGTGTGTTCCTTTTTCGGGAGCGTTGTAACTCTGTCACCGATTATAGAGGCCCTGCCGTGCGGATGTTTCCGCGCTATCAGCATGTGGACACCTCCGGCCGTCACGGCCGGCGGTGAGTGTCGAAAAGCCGGTCGGATTCAGCCCATTTTGGGCGGGAAGCGCTGGTACCAGAAACCATAGGCCCAGCAGGCCGCGCAGAAAGATAGCGCCCACTCCATAGTCGAGAACGCGAGCAACGCGACTGTCGGCACCATCCACAGCGGGCTGCCTGACACGAACAGGATCATCGCGATCGAGCTCACGACGAACAGTATCTTGTTCGCGAACATCCGGGCGCCGGCGTTTTCCTTCTTGCCACCCCACTGCTTCGCCTCAGCGACCTTTTTCCACAGCAGGTGCGCCGGGCAGCGGTGGTGGCCGAAAAAGCCGCGGACGGAGCCCTGCACCACCAGCAGCAGCATCACCCAGGGAGAAACCGCCAGCGCCAGCACGCAGACAACGAAGGTGATGAAAGCTTCCCAACGGATCACGTTGGACCAGACCTGCGGAACATCAAAACGCAACATGGTTCACCTCACGGATAGTCAAGGAGATTTCTTCACTCACCAGCGGAATCATCAGGTTTGCCGTCCCGCCCGTCACAGCGCGTTCAGCGGAATGCGCAGGTAGGCAATGCCGTTGTCGTCCGGCGGCGGCAGGTGTCCGCCACGCACGTTGACCTGGATCGACGGCAGGATCAGCGTCGGCATCTCCAGCGTGGCATCGCGCGCCTGGCGCATCTGCACGAACTCGTCCTCGCTGACGCCGTCACGCACGTGAATATTGGATGCGCGCTGCTCGGCGACGCTGGTCTTCCAGCGCGGCTCGCGCGAGGCCGGCGGATAGTCGTGGCAGACATAGACCGCGGTCTGCGGCGGCAGCTCAAGCAGCCGCCGCATCGAGCGATAGAGCTGGCGCGCGTCGCCCCCGGGGAAATCGGCACGCGCGGTGCCGACATCGGGCATGAACATCGTGTCACCGACGAACACCGCGTCGCCGACGAGATAGGCCATGTCGGCCGGGGTATGGCCCGGCACATGCAGTGCCTTCGCCTCCAGTTCGCCGATACGAAACACCTCGCCATCGCGGAACAGGTGATCGAACTGGCTGCCATCGGGCAGGAAGCTGCGCTCGAGGTTGAACAGCTTCTTGAAGGTCGCCTGCACTGCGCGAATGTGCTCGCCGATGGCGATGCGCCCGCCCAACTGCTGCTGGATGTGCTGCGCCGCCGACAGGTGGTCGGCATGGGCATGGGTCTCGAGTATCCAGTCCAGTTGCAGGCCCTGCTCGCGCACCCAGGCCACCACCTGGTCGGCCGAAGCGGTCGAAGTGCGCCCCGACTTGAAGTCGTAATCCAGCACCGGGTCGACGACGGCCGCGCAACGGGCCACCGGGTCGGCAACCACGTAAGTCACGGTGGAAGTCTTTGGATCGAAAAATGCCTGGATTTGCGCGTTCATGGCTGCTTGCCTCCTGAAAATCAATATGTTTACGAATATTATATTTTTTGATATATTATTGTCAACTTATATTTGGGCAAATCCATGAAAACCCGTAAAGCCGTCATCGAGCCCGAGGCCCTGCGGGGTGCCGCGACGCAGGCTGTGAACGCACTGAAACTGCTCGCCAACCGCGAGCGCCTGCTGTTGCTGTGCCAGATCGCCAATAGCCGCAGTTGCGTCAGCGAACTCGAGGAAAGCCTCGATATCCACCAGCCCACGCTCTCACAGCAACTCGGCGTCCTGCGCCGCGACGGCATCGTCAACGCCGAGCGCGATGGCAAGAACGTCTACTACAGCATCCGCGATCCGCGCATGCTGGAAATCCTCGAAACGCTGTACCGCATCTACTGTCCAAGCAAAGCTCCTGGCAAAAAAGGAAAACACTGATGACCATCGACTGGAACGCCTTCACACCCTGGTCTGCGCTGGCCGGCGGCATGCTGATCGGGATTGCCGCGGCGATATTCGTGCTGTTCAACGGCAGGGTTGCCGGCATCAGCGGCATACTCGGCGGCCTGCTGCGGCTGCCCGCCGGTG
Source organism: Burkholderiales bacterium (assembly GCA_030684405.1). Taxonomy (GTDB): domain Bacteria; phylum Pseudomonadota; class Gammaproteobacteria; order Burkholderiales; family SG8-41. The sequence continues at coordinate 461,794 of JAUXYA010000011.1, forward strand.
ACAGTGGCTGGCGCATCGCCTTCGTGCTCGGCCTGGTCGGCGCGCCACTCATCTACATGCTCGCCTTCTCCACACCCGCGCCGCAGATCGAAGCCGGCTACGGCAGTCTGATCATCGCCGGCCTGCTGGTCGGCATTGGCACACGCTACGGCTCTGGGTGCACCAGCGGTCACGGCGTCTGCGGCCTGTCGCGGTTCTCGCCGCGGTCGGCGGCGGCCACGCTGGCCTTCATGGGTGCGGGCTTTGCGACTGTGTACGTCCTGCGCCACCTGCTCGCCATCTGAGGATTACCCCATGACCGCCTTCACCGCACTGCTCTCCGGCCTGATCTTCGGTTTCGGCCTGATCCTCTCCGGCATGGCGAACCCCGCCAAAGTCCTCGGATTCCTCGACCTCGCGGGCACCTGGGACCCGTCCCTCGCCTTCGTCATGGGCGGCGCCATCCTCGTCGGCATCGCCGCGTTCTTCATCGCCCGCAAGCGCACGGTTTCCTTTCTCGGCGGCAAGATGCACCTGCCGACCGCGAGCGACATCGATCGCCGCCTGATCACCGGTGGCCTGGTCTTCGGCATCGGCTGGGGCATCGCCGGATTTTGTCCCGGCCCTGCGCTGGTCGCGCTCGGCATGGGTGAAATGAAAGCGCTGGTGTTCGTCGCCGCGATGCTCGGCGGCATGGCGATTTTCGAGATCGCCGAATCCCTGTTCACCGGCAAAGCCCCGCAACGGAAAAAACAGCGATGAGCAGCCTGCCGACCTGGCTGGCGGTGATCACCACCGTAGCCATGCTGCTGATCTACGAAATGGCGCAGGTCTTCATGGGCCGGCGCAACCCGGTCGTCGTGGCGAGAACCGCGCATGCGCGGCTGCGGGAGCAGTGGTTCGAAGCGGTCTCGCGACAGCCCGGCTCCGAAATCCTCGCAGTGCAGGCGCTGCGCAACTCGCTGATGTCGGCCACCGTGATGGCTTCGACGGCGGTGCTCGGCCTAATTGGAACCGTGACTCTGGCTGCGCCGTCGCTGAATATGGCTTTTGGCGAAGCCACAACCGGCATTCCGCAACTGACCCCGCGCATGACGCTGGAACTGGTGCTGATGGCCCTGCTCTTCGCCTCGCTGGTCGCCTCGGCGATGGCGATCCGCTACTACAACCACGCCACCTTCATCAGCGCCATCCCCGTTGGCTCTCCGGAGCGGCAGCAGTGGCTGTCCACCGGCATCGCCTATGTGCGCCGCGCCGGCGTGCTCTACAGTTGGGCGCTGCGCCACCTGATCCTCGTCGCGCCGGTGCTGGCCAGCCTGCTGCACCCCTACGCCGGCCCGCCCGCCTCCGCTGCCGTCGTGGCGATGCTCTACGCCTTCGACCGCTTCGAGCAGCGGTAACGCGGGCGTACCCGGCGGATTCTGCCCGATCAGGCTCCTGGTTTTTGCGTCCGGCGCAGCAGCAGCACCACCAGCGTGACCACCGTGAGCGGCACCACAAAACCCGTCATCACGCCGGAAAACGCTTCCAGCGAGTCATGCTCCTGCGCGGCGAGAATCAGGTAGCCGACATAGGCCACGTAGTAGGCAAGGAACACCCCGCCCTCCCAGCGCGCGATCTCGCGCCCTGTCATGAATATCGGCAGGCAGGCGATGGCCACCGCGATCATCACCCACAGGTCGAAGGCCAGCACCGAAGGCGCCACCGCCAGGCCTGCGTCCCAGGCCACCATGCCCGACACACCGAGGCAGCCGAGGATGTTGAAAAGATTGCTGCCGACCACATTGCCCACCGCGATATCGCGCTCGCCCTTGATTGCCGCGGTGACCGAGGTTGCGATTTCCGGCATCGACGTGCCGGCGGCCACAATGGTCAAACCGATCACCACATCGCTGACCCCCAGCGCACGGGCGAAGGCGACCGATGATGTCACCAGCCAGTCGGCGCCGAAAACCAGGCAGACCAGCCCCGCCGCGATCAGGCCGAGCTGCGCCGGCCACGCGGCATCCCAGGCTCCGGGTTCCGCCGGCCTGACCTCGTTCTCATACTCAGCCTGTGCCTGCTGCGTCTCCAGCCGCGACTGCCGCACCACGAACACCGTGTACGCGACCAGCAGCGCAAACAGGAAAGCGCCGTCGCGGAACGACAGCACACCGTCGATAGCGAGCACGAGCAGCAGCACGCTGGCACCGATCATGATCGGCACCTCCTGCCGGATGACCTGCACGTTGACTGCGAGAGGCGCGATCAGTGCGCTCAGCCCGAGGATGAACAGCACATTGAGCACGTTGCTGCCGACCACGTTGCCGATGGCGATGTCCGAGTTGCCGTCAAGCACCGCCCCCACCGAAACCGCCACCTCGGGTGCGCTGGTGCCCATGGCCACCACCGTGAGCCCCACCACCAGCGGCGAAATGCCGAAGGACAGCGCGAACTTCGAAGCACCGCGCACCAGCAGGTTCGCACCGAGCACCAGTATCGCGAGGCCGCCGAGGAACAGCAGGGCATTCATGAATTCAATCCACAGAAAAGGGGTTTACGATAGCGCGAATCTCTCAGGAAACAAGCGGAATCACGATCCGCGTGTCCTCGCGGTTGCCCCATTCGCCCCAGGCGGAGACATAGTTGCGCACCTTCGGGTAAGCCAGCGACTTCAGCGCGATGAAGGTGCTGGCCGAGCGGTAACCGCCGTGGCACAGCGGAATCACGGTCTTGTCCGGCGTGATGCCTTTCGCTTCATATAACGCGCGAATCTCCGGCGGACTGCGGAACGCGCCCTGTGCATCCAGATGATCACGCCAGAACAGATGCACCGCGCCGGGAATGGTGCCGACCCGGCGGGCACGTTTTTCGGTGCCGCGGTATTCCGATTCGCGGCGCACGTCGACGATCACCGAATCCGGATCGTCGATCGCACGTTCGACATCGAAGCGCGTCGCCAGCAGATCCATGTTCATCGTGCCGCGGAACGGCGGCGGGGTTGGCGGCGCCTGCGTCGGATCCATCGGAGGCGGCGCTTCGGTCAGGCGCACCAGTTTCTGCCCCGCCCTTAGCCAGCCCTCGGTGCCGCCGTCGAGGAGTCGCACATCCGGATGCCCCAGCACCGCCAGCAGCCACACCGCGCGCGAAGCCCGCTCGCCCGACTCGTGGTCATAAATCACCACCGGCCGGTCAGCGCGTACACCACGCGAACCGAACAACACGCGGAAAATCGCGAGAAAGGAATTCAGTGGTGCTTCAGATGAATCGTTGAGGCTGACGCCGTAGATGTCGACATGCGTGCTGCCGGGAATGTGGCCGACGGCGAAGTCTTCGGCGGGGCGGAGGTCGATCAGGGTGACGTCAGTGAGGCGGGACGCCAGATCGGGGGCGGTGATCAGGTAGCGGGGATCGGGAAAATAATTAGCCATCGCGAAATCTTACACTGACCCTATTCAAGACGAAGGCATGTCATCATGCTGACGCCAGCATCCCAGGTTTATGCCCATGAATTCTTTATCCCGAAGATCAACGATTTATTTCGCCCCGGAAACTCACCGCGAGCTGCGACTGCGTGCGACAAACGCCGAGACTTCAGTCTCGAGACTGGTGGACGAGGCAGTCAGGCTGATGTTGAGCGAAGACGAGGAAGACCTGGCTACATTTGCACAACGCGATGCACAGCCCGAAATCAGCTATAGGGCGCTGCTGGCTGACCTAAAACAGCACGGCAAGCTTTAAAACCGAAACGGCCGACGCCAGGCCGGGGCCCTGTGCCCAGCAACTCGGCCCAGTAGTTAAGCAACAACTTCGACGTAATCGACACGGCTTGCCGGCTACGGAATGACAAGGCCGTCTTCGCGTAACCCTTCAAGACGGAATTCGATGGCCCCACGGATTTGCACCTCCGTCTCTTCCAGAGTGGAGCCCGTGGCCACACAGCCTGGAAAATCGGGCACCTAGGCAGAAAAATTGCCTTCGACTTTTTCAATCACGATGGCATAACGCATGACGGCGCCCACTTCGCTTAAACCCAATTCTCCAGCATGAGGCCCGGCACACGCTGAAACTCATTTTCGTTGTTGGTCACCAGGACCAGCGCAAGCGTGCGCGCGTGCCCTGCGATCATGGCGTCGTAGGGGCCGATGGGTTTGCCGACCTTCGCCAGCGCGGCGCGCACCTGCCCGAAATGAATTGCGGCGGCCGCATCGAAAGGCTTGACTTCGAGGCGGGCGATCATGCTTTCGATGTCCGCGAGGTTTTGCTCGGGCACAGCAGATTTCTCCGCGCCATAAATCAGCTCGCCCAAAGTGACGGACGAAATGCACATCTGTCCATCGTGTTTCTTGAAGGCATCCCGTATGCGTTCGGGGCGGTTCTTCATCGCGTAAATCACGATGTTGGTGTCGAGCATGTACTTGATCATGCTATAGCGCCGTGCGTTCCTGATCGGGCGGCTGGTCGCGCGTTTCCATGAAATCCGGCGACACGCCTTTGGCGGCGAACCAGAGATCCCACGATTCGCCGGCAGGCACGATGACCCGGGCGTTGCCCACGGCGATGATTTCCACCTTGGTCACCGACTCGGGCATGGCAACACCTTTGGGCAATCTGACGGCCTGGCTCTTGTTGCTCTTGAACAGTACTGTTTGCGCGGTGCTCATGGCCTTACCCCTTTACGTCCATCCATGGATATACCTTAAGTATATCCCTAAAACTTCCCATGAAGCACTTCTCTAACCCGCTTGGCGATGCCAGAGAAAAACAAGTTAATTAATTGATTTTATTAATTTATTTTACAAACTCCAACCTCGCCACCACCCCATCCCGCTCATCCGTCAACAGATAAACAAAGCCATCCGGCCCCACGCGCACATCACGGATGCGCCCGATCTGATCCTTGAGCAAACGCTCCTCGCGCACGACCTTCTCTCCGTTCAGTTCAAGCCGCACCAGCATTTCGTCACGCAGCGCGCCGATCAGCAGATTGCCTTTCCAGTTGGGGAACTTGTCGCCGGTGTAGAAAGCCATGCCTGAGGGAGCAATCGACGGCACCCAGACGTGCAGCGGTTGTTCCATGCCGGCCTTTGAATTGCCTTCGCCGATCTTGGTGCCGAAACCGTAATTGACGCCGTAGGTGATCACCGGCCAGCCGTAGTTGCGGCCGGCGCGCATGATGTTGACCTCGTCGCCACCCTGTGGGCCGTGTTCATGGGTCCACAGTTCGCCGGTCTGCGGATGCATCGCAGCGCCCTGGATGTTGCGGTTGCCGAGCGTGAACTTCTCGGGCTTGGCGCCGGCGCGATTCACGAAAGGATTGTCCTTGGGTACACGGCCGTCGTCATGCAGGCGGATCACCGAGCCAGCGTGGTCGTCGAGCTTCTGTGCTCGCGGCATGTCGCCGCGATCGCCCAGCGTCAGATAAACAAATCCCTTGCCGTCGAACACGATGCGCGAACCGAAATGGTGGCCGGCACGGGTCTTGGGCTCCATGCTGAACAGCACCTGCACCTCGGTCATGCGCTGGCCGTGCAGCTTGCCGCGCGCCATCGCCGTGCCCCAGCCGCCGGGACCCGGCGCACTGTAGGACCAGTAAATCAAACCGTTCTTCTCATACTGCGGATGCAGCGCAACGTCGAGCAGGCCGCCCTGCCCGCTGGCGACGATCTCGGGCAGGCCTTCGACCGGTTTCGGGTCGAGCTGGAAATCCTTGTTGACGATGCGTAGCCTGCCGGCGCGCTCGGTCACCAGCATGCGGCCGTCGGGCATGAAGGCCATGGCCCAGGGGTTCTGCAGGCCGCGCACGAGGGTAACGACGCGGAAGTCGTGTTTTTCGGATTTGACGGTTTGTGGCTGGGCGGTGGCGGGAGCAGACAGGGCCATCATCAAAGCCGTCATTCCGGCGCAAGCCGGAATCCAGAGGGTTTTAAATCTCTGGGAGGACAAGGTTCGTGGTTGCCCCTTCTTTGCTTCAAGTGTTCCCTTGTCTGCTTCGCTCCAAGTGTGCCCTTGACCCCGCTTGCGGGGAGAGGGGGTTTTAGTTTGGCGCGATGTGCTGTCCATGACACGCCGGAGGGAATGAAACATTGTTGCTGGATTCCGGCTTGCGCCGGAATGACGGAGAAAGGAGATCATGCGTATGCACTCCGGGAAGGTGAAATCTGACGCGTTTATAATAGCGTCCTTTTCCGCAGTTGCTCCCGATGCTCCCGAATGAGCTGCCCGTCCCCGGGCAGCGCACCAGCACCGCACCGCTTCACGGCTCCAGCGACGCGCCCGCACTCGCCGCGCTGGCAGCCCGCGCTCGTCCGCTGCTGGTGCTGACCGAGAGCGCGTGGCAGGCGCAGCGGCTGCTGCAGGAAATTCCCTTTTTCGCACCGCAGCTGCGCGTGCATCTGCTGCCGGACTGGGAAACCCTGCCCTGGGACCATTTCTCGCCGCACCACGACCTGGTGTCGGAGCGGCTGGCGACGCTGTGCCAGATCGCGCGCGGCGATTTCGATATTGCGCTGGTGCCGGTGACCACCGCGCTCTACCGTTTCGCGCCGGTCGACTACATCACCGCCAACACTTTCTATTTCTGCCAGGGTTCAACGCTGGGCGGCGACGCACTGCGCTTGCAGCTGACACTCGCCGGCTACAACGCGGTGACCCAGGTGGTCGCGCCTGGTGAATACAGTTTCCGTGGCGGGCTGATCGACCTCTACCCGATGGGCAGCCCGCTGCCCTACCGCATCGACCTCTTCGACGACGTCATCGATTCGATCCGCAGCTTCGACATCGACAGCCAGCGCTCGATCATGAAGGTGCCGGAAGTGCGTTTGCTGCCGGCGCGCGAGTTTCCGCTGGATGAAGCCGCGCGCACTGCCTTCCGCCAGCGCTTCCGCGAACGTTTCGAGGGCGACCCTTCGCGCAGCCAGGTCTACAAGGACGTGTCGAAGGGCATTCCCACCGCGGGCATCGAATATTTCCTGCCGCTGTTCTTCGACAGGACCGCGTTGCTGACCGACTACCTGCCCAAGGACACGACGGTCTGCCTGCGTCCCGGCATCACCGAAGCCATCGATGAGTTCTGGGCCGACACCCGCGGGCGACACGCGATGGTGCGCGGTGACCTCGCCAATCCGGTACTGCCGCCGCAGGAATTGTTTCTGACGGAAGACGCTTTCTTCGGGGCGATCAAGCCCTTTGCGCGGGTTGATCTGGCTGTGGTGACGACTGCGGTGGCGGGGTCGCCTGCGGAAATCTCTGAAAATACCAATAAAAACAAATATTTAAATAGATCTTCTGAGCAAAAAACTCTTGAGGCCGGTGGTCTCCCCTCACCCCAACCCTCTCCCCGCTTGCGGGGAGAGGGGGTAGAACCCGAGGAAGCGACGGCTCCCCTGCCGCCACTGAACGTCGAGCGCCGCGCCGACGACCCGCTGCACCGGATGCGCGCGTTCAACGAAACCTTTCCCGGCCGTGTGCTGGTGCTGGCTGAAACGCTGGGCCGGCGCGAAACCATGCTCGAGTATTTCCGCGAGTACGGTTTGCATTGCGCGCAGGCGGCGGACTGGGCCGCTTTCAATGCGGATGACGCGCGCTTCATGCTCGGCGTCGCACCGCTGCAGGCGGGCTGGATCGACATCACGGCAAAAATCGCCGTCGTCACCGAGAACGAACTCTATGCCTCGCAGGTGCGCCAGCGCGCGGTGCGCGACGCCAAGCGCACATCGCCGGAGGGCATGCTGCGCGATCTGTCCGAGGTCAAGATCGGCGATCCGGTGGTGCACGAGCAGCATGGCATCGGCCGCTACCTCGGCCTGCAGACCATGGATCTCGGTGAAGGGCCGACCGAATTCCTGACGCTGGAGTACGCCAACGAAGCCAAGCTCTACGTACCGGTGTCGAGCCTGCACCTGATCAGCCGCTACAGCGGTGCTGCTGCCGACCAGGCGCCGCTGCACCAGCTGGGCAGCGGCCAGTGGGACAAGGCGAAGCGCAAGGCGGCGAAACAGGTGCGCGACACTGCGGCGGAACTGCTGGCGCTTTACGCCCAGCGCGCGGCGCGCGAAGGGTACGCCTTCAATCTGAAACCGCACGACTACGAGGCATTCGCCGAGGGTTTCCCCTTTGAGGAAACCCCGGACCAGGCGACGGCGATCAATGCCACCATCGAGGATCTGAAAAGCAGCAAGCCGATGGACCGGCTGGTCTGCGGCGACGTGGGATTCGGCAAGACCGAGGTCGCGCTGCGTGCCGCCTTCGTTGCGGTCGCCGATGGCAAGCAGGTCGCCGTGCTGGTACCGACCACGCTGCTCGCCGAGCAGCATTTCAACACCTTCAGCGACCGCTTTGCCGACTGGCCGGTGAAGGTCGCGGAGCTGTCGCGTTTCCGCACGGCGAAGGAAACCACGGAGGCGCTGAAGGGTCTGGCCGAGGGTCGCATCGACATCGCGGTGGGCACCCACAAGCTGGTGAGCAAGGATGTCAAGTTCCAGAACCTCGGCCTGGTGATCATCGACGAGGAGCACCGCTTCGGGGTACGGCAAAAAGAGCAGTTGAAAGCGCTGCGGGCGGAAGTCGACGTGCTGACGCTGACCGCGACACCGATCCCGCGCACGCTGGCGATGTCGCTGGAAGGCCTGCGCGACTTCTCGGTGATCGCCACCGCGCCACAGCGACGGCTCGCAATCAAGACTTTCGTCGCGCGATATGCAAAATCGCTGATCCGCGAGGCGGTGCTGCGCGAACTGAAACGCGGTGGCCAGATCTATTTCCTGCATAACGACATTGACACCATCCGCAACGTCGAGGAAGAACTGACGCAGCTCTTGCCGGAGGCGCGGGTGCGCATCGCCCACGGCCAGATGCGCGAGCGCGACCTGGAACTGGCAATGCGCGATTTCTACCAGGGCCGTTTCAATGTACTGCTGTGCACGACCATCATCGAGACCGGCATCGACTTCCCGACCGCGAACACCATCATCATCAACCGTGCCGACCGTTTCGGCCTCGCCCAGTTGCACCAGCTGCGCGGCCGCGTCGGCCGCTCCCATCACCAGGCCGATGCCTACCTGCTGCTGCCCGACGAAGGCAACATCACTGCCGGCGCGAAAAAGCGGCTGGAGGCGATCCAGGCGATGGAGGAACTGGGTTCCGGATTTTTCCTGGCGATGCACGACCTGGAAATCCGCGGCGCCGGCGAAGTGCTCGGTGATTCGCAGTCGGGCGAAATGCAGGAAATCGGTTTCAATCTCTACTGCGCAATGCTCGATGCCGCGGTGAGGTCGCTGAAGGAAGGCAAGGAACCCAACCTCGACGCTCCGCTGGGGGTCACTACCGAGATCAACCTGCACGCGCCGGCGCTGCTGCCCGACGACTACTGCCACGACGTGCACGAGCGGCTGGTACTCTACAAGCGTCTCGCCAACTGCGACAGCGAGGAACAGCTGCAATTCCTGCAGGAAGAGCTGATCGACCGTTTCGGCGAACTGCCGGACGCAACCCGCACGCTGCTCGACTGCCACCGCCTGCGCCTGCTCGGCAAGCCACTGGGCATCGCGCGCATCGACGCCAGCGATGCCGTGATCAACCTGCAGTTCGTGCCCAATCCGCCGATCGAACCGATCAGGATCATCCAGCTGATCCAGAAGAAAAAGAACTACAAGCTCGCCGGCCAGGACCGGCTGCGCATCGAGACCGCGACACCGGACCTGAAATCGCGCGTCACCGAAATCCGCCGGGTATTTGCCGAACTCGGCTGATGCGCCGACAATGGCGCGGCCTTCCATCACGGGGACCGCGCTGATGAACACCATGAATCGCCTGAAACCCGCCATCGCGTTGCTGCTGTTGCTGGTGCTGCATGCCGGCCACACCGCGGCGCAGACCACCCTCGGCTTTGTTGTACTGCACGGCAAGGGCGGACGCCCCGAAGGGCTGACGGCACCGCTCGATGCAAGCCTGCAGCAGCAGGGCATGCTGGTCATCAGCCCCGAGATGCCCTGGTCCGGAAAACGCAAGTACGACAGCGACGTTGCTGCTGCAGAGGCGCAGATCACCGAAGCTGTTCAAAGCCTGCGCCAGCGCGGTGCGGCAAAAGTGTTCCTTGCCGGCCACAGCCAGGGCGCCGTGTTCGGACTGCATTACGCATCCAGGCATCCGCTCGACGGACTGATCCTGATCGTTCCCGGCGGCAACGTGGCCACGAATTTCTACCGGCAAAAGGTCGGATCCTCGGTATCGCAGGCACGCAGTCTGGTCGCCGCCAGAAAGGGCGGCGAAGCCGGCGAGTTCGACGAGTTCGAGGGAGACAAGGGAATCTGGAAAGTGCGCACAACGGCCGCAAGCTACCTGTCGTGGTTCGATCCCGAGGGTGCGATGAACCAGACAAAATCATCGAGGGCATTGCCGAAAACCCTGCCGGTGCTGCATGTCGCGCCGACCTCGGACTATCCGGCGCTGCTGCGCGCAAAACAGGAGATGTACGGCGCGCTGGCCACGCCGCTGAAGCGCCTCTACGAGCCGCCATCGGATCATCGCAACGCGCCGCGCGATGCTGCTGCCGAGATTGCGCGCTGGGCTACCGAAGTCGCCGGCAAACCATAAACGTTTCACGATCATGCCCATGCGCAAATGGCGTCCACAGGATCTCGACACCACCCTCGACACCTTCCACCGCGCTGTGCACGAACTCGCTGCCGCGGATTACAGCCCCAAGGAACTCGAGGCCTGGGCGCCGCAGGAGGCCGACTATGGCGCATGGGAGCGGCGCATGGAGGACAGCCGGGGCTGGATTTTCGAAATCAACGGCAAACTCGGCGGCTTCATCACCACCGACGCGCCGGGCCACATCGACCTGCTCTACGTCCACCCCGATTACAAGCGCATGGGTGTCGCCACCGCACTGCTCGGACTGCTGGTCGCCGATGCCGGTGTGCGCGGCATCAGCGCACTCCGTACCGAAGCCAGCCGCACCGCAAAGCCGTTTTTCGAGCAGGCCGGATTTTCGGTGCTGCGCGCGGAACGGGTCGAGCGAGACGGCGTGACGCTGGAGCGTTTTGTAATGGACCGGCGGCCGCACTGACCGCGACCTCGGTTTCGTAGCCGGATGGAGGCTGCACGCCGTAATTCGGGGAATGGCTGAAATGCGCCACCTCTGCCGTTAGCCAACGCGGTCCCGGACTCCGGCCTTCGGCCTTCCTCCGGGCTACGCAAAATTCCCATTCCGCACACCCGTAGCCTGAATCACCCCACGGCGGCGTTGGAATGAAAAATCAGTCCCGCGTGCTCGCGCAGCGCATGGAACTTGATCTTCGGCCACTGTTCCTGTGCGACATCGATCTCGATTGCATTGGCGGCGAGGAAGGTCGGCGCGCCGACGGCATCATGCGCGACGCGGTGGGCGTTGGCATCGATGAAACGCTGCAATTCACGCTCATCCTCGCAAGTGACCCAGCGCGCCGCCACGTAACGCGCCGGCGACATCCGCGCTTCGCAGCCGTATTCATGTTTCAGGCGATGCGCAACCACTTCGAACTGCAGTTGACCGACGGCGCCGAGCAGCAGCAGGCTGCCCGCCACTGGCTTGAACACCTGGATCGCGCCCTCCTCGCCCAACTGCGCGAGTCCGGTCTTCAGCTGCTTGGTCCGTAGCGGATCGGCGACCTCGACAGTCTGGAACAGTTCCGGTGCAAAAAACGGCAATCCGGTGAACTGCAGGTCCTCGCCCTCGGTCAGGGTGTCGCCAAGTTGCAGCACGCCGTGGTTGGGGATGCCGATGATGTCGCCGGCGTAGGCGTCCTCGACCTGTTCGCGGCGTTGCGAGAGGAAGGACACCACTGAACTCGGCCGGAAGAACTTTCCGGTGCGGCAGTTCTTCAGACGCATCGTGCGCTCGAAGCGGCCGGAGCAGATGCGGATGAAGGCAACACGGTCGCGGTGGCCCGGATCCATATTGGCCTGGATCTTGAATACCACGCCGGAGAATTTCGGCTCTTCCGGCTTCACTTCGCGCTGCTGGGCCTTGTGCGGCCGCGGCGGCGAGGCGAAATCGACGACGGCGTCGAGCACTTCACGCACGCCGAAGTTGTTGATCGCCGAACCGAAGAACAGCGGCGTCTGTTTGCCGGCGAGAAAAGTTTCCCTGTCGTATTCCGGAGAAACACCCTGCACGAGTTCCATCTCGGCGCGGGCATGGGTGAAGGTGTCGCCGAAACGCGCGGCGATCTCCGGGTTGTCGATGCCTTCGATGATTTCGTCTTCTTCACGCACACGGTCTTCACCCGCCGTAAACACGCGCATGCGGTTGGCGCGCAGATCGAACACACCCTTGAACTGCTTGCCCATGCCCACTGGCCAGGTGCAGGGCACCACCGGCATGCCCAGCGTGCGCTCGATTTCGTCGACGAGGTCGGTCGGCTCGCGCACTTCACGGTCCATCTTGTTGATGAAGGTGATCACCGGCGTGTTCTGGGCGCGGCAGACCTGCAAGAGCCGCAAAGTCTGTGGCTCGATGCCGTTGGCGGCGTCAATGACCATCAACGCCGCATCAACGGCAGTCAGCACGCGATAGGTGTCTTCGGAGAAATCGCGGTGGCCCGGCGTGTCGAGCAGGTTGATCACGCAGTCGGCGTACTCCATCTGCATCACCGAACTCGCCACCGAGATGCCGCGCTGCTTCTCGATTTCCATCCAGTCCGATGTCGCGTAACGCGAGGCCTTGCGTGACTTGACGCTGCCGGCGATGTGGATTGCGCCAGCGAAGAGCAGCAGCTTTTCAGTCAGCGTGGTCTTGCCCGCGTCCGGGTGGGAGATGATGGCGAAAGTGCGGCGCCGCGATACTTCTTTGTCGATGCTCATGAATAGCCTGCATGGGGGTCCGCGCTGGATGCGCCGGACGTTTTGCGGGCCGCATTATAACAGCGATATTTTTATCAATAAAAACAATTAGTTACGAATCATTATGGCGGCTAAACGTCGTGGACGCAGCGACAACCGCAATAACTCAGCGCTCAGGGTGGCTCCCCGACCTGTGCTCGAACCAGGGACAACCTGATTAACAGTACCGGACACAGGTCGATTTAAGGCGTGATAACCGAAGATTTTGAAGTGGTTTTCTTCGTGGCTACATTTCATCTTGCCGACCGAACCTCTACCCAACCTCTATGTTGCCGAACCGCATTGTCTGCAAAAAAATTTTAATTCAGTCAACTATTGAAGATTACATAATTCAGTGACAAAGATACCGTCATTCCGGACGCGCGTAGCGCGAGCCGGAATCCAGTTTCGCTTCAATACAAAACCCCTGGATTCCTGCTTGCCCCCCAGGGGGACTTCCTTCGGGGCGCGCAGGAATGACGGGAGCACAGTCCTCGTGTCACTTACATATGTAATTCTCAATAAGCAGGCTGAATTTCACCAAACTTGACAGACGAATTGCCGTTCAGGTGACTGGGTGTCATACAAACAGATCACGAGCAGCCGACGCCGTTCATTTCGGCAAAGGTAAACCCTCCGCCTCGGCGACCCGAACCAAGGCAATTTCCAGCATAGCGCGTGCATTGCCCGCAATCTCCTTTAAATAATGATGTAGCGCCGCATCGGCCGGGCTACTGCTTTCGCACTCTGCGCTATAGGTCTCGAAATTGCCCAAACGTATCAGCAGGTCGGCGATGTGATGCGGACACTCGCAATTCAACTTCACAGAGGTGACGGATAATTCAGCGAGTGCTCTGTTGTCGAAGCGCCGCGCTCCCGCCGCATCGATCGGCGGGAGCGCGGCGGGTTCGCCAGGCCGGAAAACGGCGGGGGGCGCTCCGCATAGCGATTCGAGCTGTTCGATATCCAGGGGCGCATGCACCAGGCTCCAGCCTAGAGCACGCATTTCCTGCTCATTGCGTTGCGAGCCGAAGCCGTATTCCACGACGATTCGTCGCGCGCCCAGTTGCTGCGCCAGAGAACGAATCGTCTGCAATGTTTCGCGCTGCAAGGTCGGAAACTCGATGAGCAGCACGTCGGATGTCACGCCGCGTAGCACTTCGCCGGCGAGCGCTGCATTCGGGCTTGTCCCCACAACCTGCAGTGCTGTCAATTGATGGTGAGCCACCCGCAGGCTTAGCGCTTCGCCGACGATCGCCACGCGCACCGGGATCCGCGCACCCGTGGTGACCTGACCGGCGTGCCGTGGCGGGGTCGGTGTCGCGTGCGAGATTTGGTCGAGCATCGCCCGCAACTGATCGATGCCGAGCATTGCAATCGAACCGATGGCGTGCCCCGAGTCGACAAGCTGCTTGATCACCGCCAGCCGCGCCACTTCGGCGGGCGCATAAAGGCGCTGTCCCGACGTGCTCTGGCGGGGCCCGACGATCTTGTAGCGCCTCTCCCAGACGCGCAACGTTTGAACTGGAATGCCGGTGAGCCTGGCTACCGCACCGCTGCGGTATATCGGTTCCTCTGGCGTTTTCTGTTGATGGTTTGACATACCCCTCCTCAAATGAACTGTGTTTGAAGCCATTGTAATCAAAATTTCCCATATTAATCAATAAAATCCAGTTCAATTGAGCCATAAAGAGAAATATTCCTGTTCATTTCATTGTTTTCATATACAATACCATTTCATTAACAGTTCAATTCGGATGCAAAGGATTGCTGTTTTTTCAGAATCAAAGGTCGTCCGAGCAGTCTCTGATTTTTAATTACTTTTTAACAAGGAAATGTCATGAAAAAACTGATCTCCGCCGTAGCCGTTTCGTTTTGCCTGATGTCCACTGCCAATGCCAAGGACATCGTCGATACTGCGGTTTCCGCGGGTAATTTCAACACCCTCGCCACTGCCTTGAAGGCTGCCGGTCTGGTGGAAACCTTGAAAGGCAAGGGCCCATTTACGGTTTTTGCGCCGACTGATGCGGCCTTCGCCAAGATTCCCAAGGCCCAACTGGACGCTCTGCTTGCCGACAAGGCCAAACTCACCGCCGTTCTGACTTATCACGTCGTTCCGGGCAAGGTGATGTCCAAGGACGTCAAGGCCGGGATGGTGAAGACGGTGCAAGGATCGTCGCTGACAGTAGGTACGAAGGGCGGCGTCAAGGTCGACAATGCAAACGTCACCGCAGTCGACATCGTTGCTGACAACGGTGTGATCCACGTCATCGACACTGTAGTGCTGCCCAAGTAATAAACACCCGGCAGGCCTTAACTGCCCCCATTAGGTATCAGCTGAAACCCGACAACGTCCGCTACAGCGGGCGTTGTCATTAAGACAAAACCGTCAGCCATAACGGCTGCACAAGGAATATGCCAATGTCCAGTTTATTGGAAAATATTTTTCAGGATGCAGATACCAGCTTGAACGTTCTTCAGGTACTTGCAACGAACACCTTTGATTCAATTCTGATTACCGATGCCACCAAAGATGCGAAGATCGTTTATGCGAATAAAGCATTCAAGACGCTTACTGGATACGCTCCGTCGGAGGTCATAGGGAAAACCCCGAGAATTCTGCAGGGTGCAGCTACTGACAGGAAAGTGATTGCCCGCCTGACAGACTCGCTGAAAAGGGGCGGTCAATTCGAAGGCAAGGCAATCAACTACAAAAAGAACGGTACGCCCTTCATCATGTATTGGCGCGTCCTGCCGGTAAAGGTTGGCAATCAGATCAAAGTTTGGGTGGCAATTCAACGTGAAGGATATGTGATTTAGTGAGAATTCCTGATTCTCACCTGTCGCAGCCCAAAGTGATTAAATCAAGTAAACAGATCGGCAGTGTGCTGATTATTGCCGGCAATTCGCTGACAGCGATCGGTTGTGTTGGATTGGTGCTCGCATTGATCGGTTTGATCAACGCGGAATCTTTCGCGCTCGGGATATCGTCAGGTATCCGGGTCATCGGATCGGTAGCAATAATGGGTTGCTTGTTGAGCGCCATTGGTTACGGTGTTGTTGAGTACCTTGAGAAGTAAAACTTCAGGAGAAGCTATATGTTCAGAAAATCGGATTTTTTTATTATTCTGGCAGTGATGATTTCGTTCTTCATTTCCGCTTATTTGTGGTTTGTGGTGCAAGACCGCGAGCAGGCGATTTTTACGGCGATCTGGATTCCCTCCATCTTCTGCTTCGGCATTTATTTCAAGCTCGCCGCCTTACTCGGGAGGAACCGCTAATGCCGTTCGATCTGTTGATTATGGGCGCAGTAGTGTTCACTCTGTTGCTGGTCGGTCTGGCTTTTACAGTAATGGAGTTCCGTAACATGAAATGAGAGCCTGCCGTCACGCACAGTCATGTCGTATGGAACTGTGACCGGAATGTCGATGCCGACAATCGCGAGGCCTTTGGTGCCGCCGGCCCTGGCCATTGGTGAAATGAGACGAGGAGTTCAGCATGACTGAAGACCTGCGCTGCTGCGGCAGCGGCACCTGCATCATCGACTGCGACGGCCGCTGCTGGTGTGGCCAGCAATGGGACGGGCAAACGATGTGCCGCGGGCCGCTGGCACTCGCCGCGGACCATGCAGAAAAAGATCCATCGCCGAGCGCACGGATTACCGCAGGGATAATTCGGCCTGCTCCAAAGAATTAGCCACGGCTCGATGTAGAAAAGTGGGCGTGTCCAATCAACTTTCCCTGAAGCCGCAGAAATACAAAAGCCCGGCCGCAGGGGCCTGGCTCAGTACTTGAACAGGAGCAAAAATCTGGCGCCCGATATTGGCAAACCCGAGCATATATGGCTACTGACGGTGACATGATAACGACCATGCTCAGTAGCGGCGGGTTCGGCGACGACGTGTCCGGCTTCGAAGTGATACAACGGCAGGATTTTGCGTTCCTTGACTATTGGCTCCGCGGCGGATGCAGGTCGCGATGCTGGATGCCCAGGAAAATCGGCCCGGCGCGCAGGCGGTGGATGTTGATCTTGGCGTTGTAGACCGGGTGCACGATGCCGTGTTTGTCGCGCAGTTCGTAACGGTTGACCATGAAACCGCCCTCGGGGAGTGCTTCGCCGGTGAGATAGCAGCGGATGTTGCCGATCTCGTCGCCGGCCACCACCAGCCCACGCAACTGGTTGAGGCTCAGCGCGGCGCGCTCAACGAAGTTGAGAGTGTTGAAGTGGCGCACGCCGGCATCACCGTCATCGGCCATCTCGATCTCGAAGTCGCCGAGCAGGATCTGCCCGGGCAAAGCCTGCTCGATCATGCGCGCGAGGTCGATGGTGACCTGGCCGACAATGTAGCCGAAGGTCGTGGGATTGAGCCCTTCGACCTGGTGGAACTCGTAATGCTTGCCGACATGGAAGGCCGCGCGCAGCTCCGGCACCGGAAAACGCTGCGCCTTGCGACGTGCTACTGCGTTGTCGGCAAGGATCAGCATCACCAGCTTGTAGAGCGCGATGTTGCCTTCTATGGTCTGGCTGCGGTTCCAGATGTAGAAGCCGTCGCCGGTGGTGGTGCGCGCGAAATTGATGTCGACATCCTTGGACAGCAGCTGGCGGTAGGCCGAGTTCACCGAGTAGCTGATGCTGTTGAGCATCGCCACCTGCTCCAGCGGCGTGCGCAGCGAGAAGCCGACCGCGTCGAGCAGCACCACCGCGCGCCGCGGCACCAGCGAAACGCTGTAACGGGCGATCAACCGGGTCACCAGCGCATCGACAGGCTGAACTGACAGGGGAAACACCTTGCGCATGACATGGGCCGTCTTGCCAAGCACGCCGCGGATGCGCTCGAACTCCGCATTCGTCACATGGCGCTCCCCGGCAAATATGCCGTCGATGAAAGCCACGGTGTCAGCCACGCCCGGGGTCGCGGGGTCGGTGTCGAAGGGCTCAAGAATGGCGTAGTGGCGTACCGCAAGGAACCGGTACTCGTCGCCGAGCCGTGTCCACACCAGGACGATGTTTGCCCCAAGATCCCAGGCATCGAACAGCAGGTCGTCAATGGCCGCCAGCAACTGGCGCAGTTGCGGCGTCAGTACATGCCCCTCCTCGGTCGCAGCCGCGACTGCATCGATCCAGCTGTAGCGTTTGATGGCGCCTTCCTCCTGCCCTGATTGCCTGTATCCGGCCTGGCGCTCCGGTTGTGCGGCGACGGGCACTTCCCGCCATTCTGGACGAGCAGTGCCCCTCGGGCAAACGCCCTGTCGTTCAGTAAGTTCCGGGGTAGGTGCCGCCGTCGATCAGGAAGTTCTGCCCGGTGATGAAAGCCGCCTGCATACTGCAGACATAGGCGCAGAGTTCACCGAATTCGTTGGGATCGCCAAAGCGGCCGGCGGGAATGACCTGGCTGCGCTTGGCGAGGTACTGCTCCAGCGTTATTCCGGCCTCCTTGGCATTCACGGTCAGCCGCGTCTTCAGGCGATCGGTCATGAACTGGCCGGGCAGGATGTTGTTGATGGTGACGTTGTGGCGCACGGTCTTGCGCGCGAGACCGGCGACAAAACCGGTAAGTCCCGAGCGCGCAGCGTTCGATAGTCCGAGTTCCTCGATCGGCGCCTTCACCGAGTTGGAAGTGATGTTGACGATACGGCCGAATTTCCGCGCGATCATGCCGTCGACAGTGGCCTTGATCAGCTCAATCGGCGTCAGCATGTTGGCATCCACCGCCTTGATCCAGTCGTCACGGCTCCAGTTGCGAAAATCGCCAGGCGGCGGGCCACCGGCATTATTGACCAGAATGTCGGGCTGCGGACAAGCGGCGAGTACCGCAGCGCGGCCATCGGGTGTGGTGATGTCGGCGACGATGGCGGTGACCTTCACGCCCGAAGCCTTGCGGATGTCCTCCGCGGTCTGCTCCAGCGCCTCGCGGCCGCGTGCCATGATCGTGACATCGACACCTTCTCGCGCCAGTGACATCGCGCAGGCGCGGCCCAGTCCCTTGCTTGCCGCGCACACCAGCGCGCTCCTGCCCTTGATTCCGAGGTCCATTTATTGAACGTCCCTTTCGTTATTCCTTGCTTATTCATTGCACAAACAAAATAGCCGGTGCTAATGTAGCACGCCCCACGCCGGATCATTTCAAGGCACACGATCCGGACACGCATTCCAATTCAAAGAGCGAGGAGATCATCATGAACAGAACACAATTGCTGCCGCTTTGCGGCATGCTGGCAGCGCTTGCCGGTGCCGGATTCACCAGCGGCGCCTGGGCGCAGGCCTACCCGAACAAAACCGTGCGCATGATCGTACCCTTCGCTCCGGGCGGCAACACCGACATCATCGCGCGCATCGTTGTGCCGGGCATGAGCAAGGCGCTCGGCCAGCAGATCATCATCGACAACCGCGGCGGCGCCGGCAGCATGCTCGGCACCGACATGGCAGCGAAGTCGCCGCCCGACGGATACACGCTGCTGATGGTGTCGGCGGCGCACGTGATCAATCCGGCAATGGTTAAAAAGCTGCCTTTCGACCCGGTGAAGAGTTTCGCCGCGATCTCCAAGGTGGCCGACGTACCGAGCGCAATCGTCGTACATCCCTCGCTGCCGGTGAAAAACGCCAAGCAGCTGATCGCGCTGGCTAAATCTAAACCCGGCCAGCTCAATTACGGCAGCGCCGGCCGCGGCAGCATTGGCCACCTTTCGGCGGAACTGCTGGGCTCCGTGGCGCAGATCAAGATGACCCATATTCCGTACAAGGGCGCCGGTCCTGCGCTGACCGACACCATGGCCGGCCATGTCGAGCTGCTGATCAGCAGCATGCCGGCGATCATCGGCCAGTCGCGCGCGGGCAGGCTGCGCATGATCGCCCAGGGTGGCGAAAAACGCTCGCCCGCAGCGGCCGACGTGCCGACCATGATCGAATCCGGCGTGCCGGGCTTCGTTGTCACCGCCGGCTTCGGCCTCTTCGCGCCGGCCGGGACGCCGCGCCCTGCAATCGACAGTGTACTCGGCGCATTGAAATCCGCGCTGTCGGATCCTGCGGTGCGCGACCGCCTGTCCGGCGAAGGCGCCGATCCGGTGGGCAGCACACCCGAAGAGTACGACCAATTCACCCGCGGCGAAATCGAAAAATGGATCAAGGTCGCGCGCGCCGCAGGAATTCAGCCCGAGTGATCGGCGACACCGCACCTACCGGAGAAGAATCATCATCATCATGAACAAGACTACAAAAAAAACCGCCGTCGCGCAGAAAGCCGGCAAAGCCGGGCGTTTTTCCTGGCTGCGGCTGCCCGCACCCGCGAAACCCGAGCCCGCGGTGCTCGAACTGCAGCAGCAGAGCCAGCAGCGGCTGGGCTTCGTCCGCAACTTCCTGAAGCTGCCCTTCGGTCCCGGCCGCCTCGCCTTGTACCAGGGCTATATGGACCGGCTGATGCGCGGCCCCGACGGCGAACTGCCGCCGGTGGAACGCGAACTGCTGGCGCTGATCGCCAGTGTCGAGAACCGCTGCGAGGTGTGCATCCTGTCGCATGGCGGCGCGCTGAAAAAATACGGCATGGATCCACGGCTGGTCGACACCCTGTGCCTCGCCTGGCGCCGCGCCGATCTTCCGCCGCGGCATCATGCCCTCGCCGAATTTGCCTCAAAGCTGACGCTGCATCCTGCTGATGTCGACGCAACACTGATGGGCGGTTTGCGCGCGGCGGGATTCAGCGAAGCCGAGATTTTCGAGGCAATCCAGGTGGTCGCTATCTACAACTCGAACAACCGCATCAATAACGCGCTGGGCATGCAGCCTAACGCTGAGGCACGCCCTTCATAATATGCAGCTCCACTCACGCTGCTGTCGTATCATCGCTGGCATGAGACCAGGCACATATCCAACACACGGCCGCAGCGCATTCGGTGCTGCACTCCTGGCCTGCGCCCTGGTGGCGCAGGCTTCGACACCCCGGACGGTGGATGTACCCTCGCGTCCCGGGGTTACACAACGCATACTCGTCATCAAACCGGACAAACCGCTGGCCGCAGTCGTGCTCTTTGCCGGCGGCGACGGCAATATCCAGGCTCAGGACGATGGCAGCGTTGCACGCGGCGGGAATTTTCTGGTGCGCTCACGGGAGCTGTTCTCTGCCGGAGGCTTGTTGACCGTGGTCATCGATGTACCCTCTGACAAACAATCCCATCCTTATCTGTCCGGAAATCGCCAGACCGCTGAGCATGTTGCCGATGTCAAAGCGGTGATCGCCTGGCTGCGCCAGCAGGCCAACATCCCCGTTTGGCTGGTTGGCACCAGTCGCGGTACGCAGTCGGTTGCCTATGCAGCCACGCAGTTGCCACGAGATGAAGGCGGTCCCGACGGGATTGTGTTGACTGCAACGATGCTCACTGACCGCGACAGCCGTGCCGTTCCGGAAATGGATCTTGATCGCCTGCGCATCCCCGTGCTGGTGGTTCACCACCGGAACGATGCCTGCCGCCATACCCTGCTGCGGGACATGCCGCGGCTGATGGAACGCCTGACCACGCCGCCGCGCAAGGAACTGATCGTGGTTGAGGGCGGTGACACCACGGGCGACTCCTGCGGTGCCCGTGCCTACCACGGTTTCAATAATACGGAAAACGAAGTCGTCAAGCGTATCGCCGCCTGGATCACCGCGCGTTGAGGCCCCGGGCCGCAGCAAGGCCTTCGTTATAATTGCCGCTCCCGATTTCCGGAAACTGTTATGTATCTCGTGATCCAGGGTGCGGACATCGAAACGTCCGACCTCAAGGCGCTGGCGAAACTGGCCGGCGCTTCCGCCATCGACCGCCTCGGCGACACCGCCTTCCGCCTGCGTGGTGCGCAGCCCGCCGCCGGCATTGCCGAACTTTGCGCCGATGCGAAACTCGACCATGGATTCGTACCTGAAGGCCGCCGCCTCTCCGACTTCGGGCTGCTGGTGATGGATATGGATTCGACGCTGATCACGATGGAAACCATCGACGAGCTTGCCGACATGATCGGCATCAAGGACGCAGTCGCGAAAATCACCGGGCGGGCGATGCGCGGCGAGATCGAATACGACCAAAGCCTGCGTGAACGCCTTGCCCTGCTGAAGGGACTCGACGAATCGGCGCTGCAGCGGGTCTACGACGAACGGCTGAAATTCTCACCGGGCGCGGAACGCATGCTGGACAGGATACGCAAGGCGGGAATCCGCACCTTGCTGGTCTCCGGCGGATTCAGCTTCATGACCGAGCGTCTGAAGTCACGCGTGCAACTCGACTACGCACACTCCAATGTGCTGGAAATCAGTGGCGGCAAGCTCACCGGTGCAGTCGTCGGCGGCATCGTCAACGCCGACGCGAAACGCGCGGCGCTGCTGAAAGTTGCGGGCGAACTCGGATTGAAGCGGGAGCAGATCGCGGGCGTCGGCGACGGCGCGAATGACCTGAAGTTCATGGCCGAGTGTGGTGTCAGCATCGCCTATCGCGCCAAGCCGGTGGTGCGCGAGCAGACGAACTATGCGATCAATCATTCGGGGCTTGATGCCCTGCTCTGCTTGCTGTCTGCGGAAAACGGATAAAAGTACTTTATAATCAAGTACTTATATAAATGGCGTAATGCCGCTATTGCGGAAACCTGTAGAAATCGCGGTTCATCCAGGCCACGATGTCCTCGATCTCCTGCCTGGTGAACTTCGGATTCATGCGGTCGTTCCAGCGCTCGGTTTCTTTTTTCAGCGCGGCGAGGGTTTTTACTTTCGCTTTCGGCGGCAGGTAAAGCTCGGTGCCATGGCAGCCGAGGCAATCCTGGTGCAGTTGCTCGCCACGCACCGGATCGCCGGCAGCCTGTACCGCAGGCGCGGCGAGAACTGAAGCCAGCAACAGGGTCGCGACGATCTTCATTTGCTTTCCTTCCGCTCACGGCTCGGATCGCTCACTCTCAATCCCTGCAGTCGCGCGCGCGCTTCCATTGCCTTCACATGTTCGGCGCGCAGACGCTCGCGTTCTGCCGCGGTGCCGGCACCGCGCAAGCGCAGCCGGTACTGCTCGCGTTCCTGCGTGGTCATCAACTCGGAGCCGGGAATGATTTCGCGCTGCACAGGTACGGACTCGGCAGCCATGGCGGGCACAACCGCGGCCGCGAATAAAACCGCCACACACAGGGATATCAGTACTCGGATATTCATGACGCGATTGTGCGGCCTCCACGGCCAGACATGTTGACCTGCATCAATCCGACTGCCCGCCCCGGTGTCGCGCAGAGGAGATACGGGACTACCGGGGTTCGGAGAAGTGCAAAGGCAGAGGCGCATGCACTGCAAATGTGCGCAGATCAATACACCGGATAACGGCCCTGGTCACCCAGGCCATAAGGTTGCATCGGGCCGCCCCCCTCACCACACATGCCGTAGATGAAGGGAAAAGTCGCACGACCGGGTGTCAGGAAACGCAGGTCCCTGAACCAGACGCAAAGATTGCCGTCCTCGCCGTCGATCCGGTGGAGAATTGGATAGGCGGAGAACCAGCGGAAAAACGCGAAATCATGATGCTCGAACACCGCACGCACTGCGGCACGTTCACCGCCATTGCCGAAGCGTGGACTGAATTCCCAGGCCGCCTTGTCGAGCGGGCGGTACGCGGCGTCGAGCCGCGCGATCAGGCCTGCCTCGGGAGCAGCGGACAACAGTTCGTCGCGCCGGACATTGATGTGACTGTAGTGATAACCCGCAGCATCCTCGACGACCACCATCCAGTTGAAGGGCGACACCGGGCGCGGCAATGCGCTGACCGCGACCGCGCGAATGCCTGCGGCCTGCGCATGGCGTTCGCCGAAATCGATCGCCTGCTGCAGCGCTGTGTACTGCAGGCCGACATAGGATGCCAGCAGCAGCAGACCTGCAACTGCCGGGATGCGCGAACGCCGCCAGACCAGACAGGCCAGCAGACCGGCGACGATGATGCCGCTGAACCAGAGGTCGATGATGAAGGTGGTGCCGAGGCCGTGGCGGTAGTCCGAGAACGGCGCGAAAATCATCGTGCCGAAGCTGGTGATCCAGTCGCCGGCGATATGCATCGCCAGCGACAGCGCCACCACCGGTGCATAGGTCTTCCAGCCCGGCCCCCTGCGCCAGAGCAGCGCGAGGAGCATCGACAGCAGGATTGTCCACAGCGGCAGCATGACCAGCGAGTGCGTGATCCCGCGGTGATGGTAGAGATAGGCCAGCGGCGAAATCCACGACGCGACGACGTCAATGTCGGGGAATGCGCCGACGGCAAAGCCGATACCGACGCGACGACCCAGCGGCAATGCAGGTTTTTCGATGCCCGCAGTCGCGCGGGCCAGCAGCGCGCCGGAGAGCGCGTGGGTCAGGGTATCCACTAATAAGGCAGTGCAGAATGCAAAATGAAAAATGCAAAGCGGAAGTTACACTCCGCACTCTTCATTCTGCACTCTGCATTGTATTTTCAGTCCCAGCGATCATCCCGCACCTGGATCTGTCCACCCTCGATGCGCAGCGGAAATTTCGCAGTCGGTTCGTAGGCCGGTGCCGACAGCGCGTCGCCAGTGCGCAAGCAAAAACGCGCGCCGTGGCGCGGGCAGACGACCTGATCACCGTCGATCTCGCCGCTCGCCAGTTCGCCACCGTCGTGGGTGCAGACATCCTCGATCGCATGATATTCGCCGCCGAGATTGAACACCGCAATTGCCACGCCGTCGACGTCGGCAACCTTGCAACTGCCGGGCTCGATCTCGCCTACCGCGGCGACGGTAATCCAGTCAGCCATGGTTACACCGCAACGACTTCGAGATCGGGCTCGATCTGGCGAACCAGGCTTTCGATGCCAGCCAGCGTGCCCGACAGGGAACTCGGGCAACTGCCGCAGGCGCCCTGGTAATGCACCGACAGCCGGTTGCCCTCAAGCCCGACGACATAGAGGTCGCCGCCGTCGTTCTGCAGGTACGGGCGCACCTGCTCGTCCAGCGCGGCATTGATCTTGTCAAGGCGTTCGCGGTCCTCGGGGCTCAGCTTTTCCCGATTCAGCGCCTCGCCCGCCTGCTCGGCAAGCTGCGCGGATTGCGCATCCGCCGAGGGTGCATCGCGGATCGGCACCGCCAGCTTGCGCGTCAGCTCCTGCCAGTCGGCGCCACCGTCCTGGGTCACGGTGATCCAGTGATCAACATAAAACACGTTGGTGACATGCTTGATGTCAAACAGAGCCATCGCCAGTGGATCGCCCACTGCATGCTCCGGCTTGTCGTATGAGCGGGTGATGCCCCAGGTCAACGGCTCCCGCAGGATGAATTTCATCGCATTGGGATTAGGTGTCGGTTCGATTTCGGCGATTTTCGGCATGATCAAGACAAATTAATCGCGAGAACGGTCATCAGACCGATCTCGCGCACAAATCTCCCCTCTACCTTTGGGAGAGGGGTCGGGGGTGAGGGACAATCCAAGCTGAAAAGTCAGACTCAAGATCCAGTCCTATTCAGTGGAAGCAGTATCGGAGCCGGCAAATGCGGCGTGCAGCGTATGCCACGGCAGGATCGCGCACTTCACCCGCGTCGGCAGGTCGCGCACGCCGGCAAATACCGTCAGGCGACCGAGGTGATGCGGCGCAGCGGCGGTATCGAGCTTGCCGGTGGTCATGTCGCGGAACTCCTGCACCATCTGCTCGGCATCGGCAAGGCTTTTGCCCTTCACTGCGACAGTCATCATCGACGCCGATGCTTTGCAGATCGCGCAGGCCTCGCCTTCGAAACCGACAGCCTCGACCTGCTCGCCGTTCAGTTTCAGCGAGACATGAATGTGGTCTCCGCACAGCGGGTTGAGCCCTTCCGCCTTGTGTGTGGCGTCGGCAAGCACCCCCCAGTTGCGGGGCTTCTTGTTGTGCTCGAGGATCATTTCCTGGTAAAGGGCGCGACTGTCCATGGTCTAACCAAAAGTCAAAGGCCAGCCACAGAGGTCACAGAGAGCACAGAGAACTGCAAAACCCGATTTTCTCTGTGGCCTCTGTGTCCTCTGTGGCTAAAGGTTTGAGGGTTCATCACGCAAACAATTTCTGCACACGGACGAGTGAATCGACCAGCGCGTCGACTTCGGCGGTGGTGTTGTAGAAGGCGAAGGACGCGCGGCAGGTAGCCGGCACCCTGAAGCGCTGCATCACCGGCTGTGCGCAATGGTGGCCGGTGCGGATGGCCACGCCGTCGTCGTTGAGCAGTGAACCGACGTCGTGCGGATGCACACCCTCGAGCGTGAAGGACAGCACTGCGGCCTTTTTCTCGGCGGTGCCGATCAGGCGCACGCCGGGCAAGCGGTTGAAGCGGTCGGTGGCGTAGTCCAGCAGGTCGGTTTCGTGGGCGGCGATGCGCTCAATACCGATACCGGTCAGGTAATCGATTGCCGCACCCAGTGTGATCGCCTCACCGATAGGCGGCGTACCGGCCTCGAACTTGGCCGGAATCGGCGCGTAGGTGGTTTTCTCGAAAGTAACCGACAGGATCATGTCGCCACCGCCCTTGAACGGCTGCATTTTCTCCAGCAACGCGGCCTTGCCGTAAAGCACGCCGATGCCGGTGGGTCCGCAGAGCTTGTGCCCGGAAAAAGCGTAAAAATCGCAGTCCAGCGCCTGCACATCAACCTTGAGGTGCGGTGCCGCCTGCGCCCCGTCGACCAGCACCGGCACACCATGTTCGTGGGCAATGGCGATCATTTCCCGCACCGGCGTGATCGTGCCCAGCGCATTCGAGACATGAGTCAGCGCGACAAAGCGGGTGTTCTTGCTGAACAGTTTCCGGTATTCGTCGACCAGCAGTTCGCCGCGGTCATTGACAGGCACAACACGGATCTTCGCGCCCTTTTCCTCGGCGACCATCTGCCAGGGCACGATGTTGGAATGGTGCTCCAGCGTGGTCAGGATGATTTCGTCGCCGGCACCGAAGAACTTCCGTCCGTAGCCCTGCGCGACGAGATTGATGCCGTCCGTGGTGCCGCTGGTGAAAATGCATTCGCGCGGCTCGGCGGCGTTGATGAAGGCCTGCACCTTGTGCCGCGCCTTCTCATACTCGGCGGTTGCCGTCTCGGAGAGGTAATGCACCGCGCGGTGGATGTTGGCGTGCTGCGCCTTGCGGTACAGGTTCCAGCGATCGATCACCGGCTGCGGCATCTGGCTCGAAGCCGCATTGTCGAGGAACACCAGCGGCTTGCTGTTGACCTTGAGGGCGAGGATCGGAAAGTCACGGCGCAGCGCAGTGACGTCGAGCGGTGCCAAAAGGGAATCACGCGCGGTCATGCACCGGCCTCCGTGCGCGCCATCACATATTGCTCCAGTTGCGCCACCAGCGACGGCACCGGAATGCGGTCGATGATCTCGGCGCCGAAGGCGTAGGTCAGCAGGTTGCGTGCCTGCGCTTCCGGCAGGCCGCGGCTCTTCAGGTAGAACAGGTGATCGGCGTCGAGCTGGCCGACAGTCGCGCCATGCGCGCATTTGACGTCGTCGGCGAAAATTTCCAGTTGCGGCTTGGTGTCGACACGCGCCTTGTCCGAGAGCAGCAGGTTGCGGCTCTGCTGCGAGGAATTGGTCAGCTGCGCGCCTTGGTGCACGAACACCTTGCCGTTAAACACCGCGTGCCCGGCGCCGCCGACGATGGTCTTGTGCGACTGCTCGCAAGTGCCGTTGGGTTGCGTGTGGTCCATCAGGGTGTGCGTATCCGCCAGCTGGCGGCCACCGATCAGCGCGAGACCGTCGATCTGCGCATGCGCGCCCTCACCCATCTGGGTCACGCTGAGGTTGTTGCGCGACAGCCGCGCGCCGAAGCTCACCGCATGTGACAGGTAACGCGCATCCTTCGCCAGCGTCACCGCCGAGCTGCCGATGTGAAATGCCTGGCTGCTTTCGCGCTGCAGCTTGATGTGGCGCACCGACGCATTTGCCGCAACCGCAATCTCGGTGACGGCGTTGGTCAGCCCGGCCTCATCGCCCAGCGCCACGTAGTCCTCGATGACAGTGATCTCGCTCCCGGCGTCCGCCACGACCAGGCAACGCGGATAAGCCGCAACACCCTTGCGGGTGGCCACGAACAGCAGGTGAATCGGCGCCTGCAGTGCAGCGTTTTTTGCGGCATGGATGAACACCCCGTGCTGCAGGAAGGCGGTGTTCAGCGCGGCAAACAGGTCATTGTCGTTTTTCACGAGTTGCGCCAGATACGGCTCGATCAGCGCACCGTGTTTTTTCAATGCGCTGGCCAGCAGTTCCACGGTGATGCCCGCCGGCAGGAAACCTGCATGCGACAGCGCCGGCACGTGGATGCCGTCGACGAATACCAAGCGCACCGCGGCTTCGGAGACAGCGTACGCGGCGATGTCCGCCGCCGATACCGTTGATGCTGTCGTCACCGGCTGGAATTGCAGCCGGGTCAACGGCGTCAGATCAGTGAAACGCCATTCTTCGTCACGGGTGGTCGGCACCGCCAGCGCGTTGGCACGTTCCAGTGCCGCAGCGCGGCGAGCGTCGAGCCAGGCAGCCGGACTCTGCGGCAGCGCCGCCGTTCCGGCGAGCAGGGCTGCCACGTAGGGATGTGTCGTAGTCGTGCTCACACTGTTGCTCCGGCCTTTTTGTCATCGAGAAGCCAGTCGTAACCGCGCTCCTCCAGTTCCAGTGCCAGCGACTTGTCGCCGGAGCGGATGATGCGGCCGGCCGACATTACGTGCACGTAATCCGGCGTGATGTAGTTGAGCAGGCGCTGGTAATGCGTCACCAGAACGCAGGCATTGCCGGCGTTCAGCAGCGTGTTGACGCCGCCCGCGACCACGCGCAGCGCGTCGATGTCGAGGCCGGAATCGGTTTCATCGAGCAGCGACAGTTTCGGCTCAAGCAGCGCCATTTGCAGGATCTCGTTGCGCTTCTTCTCGCCACCGGAGAAACCATCGTTGACACTGCGGCTGAGGAATTCCGGATTCATTTCCAGCAGTTTCATTTTTTCGCGCACCAGGTCGTCGAATTCCAGCGGATCGAGTTCTTCCTTGCCGCGACCGCCCTGCACCGTGTTGTAGGCCAGGCGCAGGAAGGCGCTGTTGGTGACGCCGGGGATCTCCACCGGGTACTGGAAGCCGAGGAAGATCCCGGCACGCGCGCGCTCGTCGGAGGCCAGCGCAAACAGATCCTTGCCCTCGAACAGCACCTCGCCACCTGTCACGGTATAGGCGGGATGTCCCGCCAGCACCTTGGCAAGAGTGCTTTTGCCGGAGCCGTTGGGCCCCATGATGGCGTGCACTTCACCCGCGCGCACCGTGAGATTGATGCCCTTGAGGATATCCACCCCGGCGACAGTCGCCGTCAGGTCACGGACTTCGAGTATTTTTTTTGCGTTTGCGTTGATCATGTTGTGTAAAACCTAAAACCTTTAGCCACAGAGGACACAGAGTTCACAGAGAAAAACCGTTGTTCATTTCGCCACCGGGGACTTTTGCCGGGCATCGGAGAATCAACCATCACCCACGAATCTCTGTGCCCTCTGTGTCCTCTGTGGCTACGCTTCTGACTTTAAGTCCCTACCCCACACTGCCTTCCAGCTTGAGCCCGAGCAGTTTGGTCGCCTCGACCGCAAACTCCATCGGCAATTGCTGGAATACGTCCTTGCAGAAACCGTTGATGATCATCGACACCGCTTCTTCGGTGGGAATGCCGCGGCTCTGGAAATAGAACAGCTGGTCTTCGCCGATCTTCGAGGTCGTGGCTTCGTGCTCGACTTTGGCGGTGGGATTCTGCACCTGGATATAGGGAAAGGTGTTGGCGCCGCATTTCGAGCCGATCAGCATCGAATCGCACTGCGAAAAATTGCGCGCACCCTCGGCATGCGGCCCGATTTTCACCAGCCCGCGGTAGCTGTTGTTGGAATACCCGGCCGAAATGCCCTTGCTGATGATCGTGCTGCGGGTGTTTTTCCCGACGTGGATCATCTTGGTGCCGGTGTCGGCCTGCTGTTTGTGGTTGGTCAGCGCCACCGAATAGAACTCGCCGATCGAGTTCTCGCCGAGCAGCACGCAGGACGGGTATTTCCAGGTGATCGCCGAACCGGTCTCGACCTGGGTCCAGGAAATCTTCGAATTGCGGCCCTTGCACAAGCCGCGCTTGGTGACAAAGTTGTAAATGCCGCCGACGCCCTTCTCGTCACCGGCATACCAGTTCTGCACCGTCGAATATTTGATGTCGGCGTCATCCAGCGCCACCAGCTCCACCACCGCCGCATGCAGCTGGTTGGTGTCGAACTGGGGTGCGGTGCAGCCTTCGAGATAGGACACCTGCGCGCCCTCCTCGGCAATGATCAGCGTACGCTCGAACTGTCCCGAGTCCTGGGTGTTGATGCGGAAATAAGTCGACAGGTCCATCGGGCATTTGACGCCCTTCGGGATGAAGCAGAACGAGCCGTCGGTGAACACCGCGGAATTGAGCGCCGCGTAATAGTTATCCCCGGCCGGCACCACAGATCCCATGTACTGGCGCACCAGTTCCGGATGGTTGTGCACGGCTTCCGAGATCGAGCAGAAAATGATGCCGACCTCGGCGAGTTTTTCCTTGTAGGTCGTGGTCACCGACACCGAGTCGAAAATCACGTCCACCGCGACGCCGGCCAGTGCCGCGCGCTCGTGCATCGGCACACCCAGCTTCTCGAAGGTCCGCAGCAATTCGGGATCGACCTCGTCCATGCTCAGTTTCTTCTTCGGCTTGGGCGCGGCGTAATAACTGATGGCCTGGAAGTCGATCTTCGGGTAATGCACATTGGGCCACTGCGGCTCGGTCATCGTCAGCCAGTGACGATAGGCCTTGAGGCGGAAATCGAGCAGCCATTCCGGCTCCTTCTTCTTCGCCGAGATCATGCGGATGATGTCTTCGTTCAGGCCCTTGGGCGCGGTCTCGGATTCGATGTCCGTGACGAAGCCGTGCTTGTAGGGCTGGCTGACGAGGGTGTCGAGTACTGAACTCATGGGGTGTCCGTTGGGGGCCCGGTTGCGGCGTTCAGCCGCCGGCCTTGACCGTAAAACTCTCGCCGCAGCCGCAGGTGGCGTCGACGTTGGGATTGTTGACCTTGAAAGCCTGCTTCAGGCCCTCGCGCACATAGTCGATGGTCGAGCCCTCAAGAAATTCCAGACTCTCGCCATCGATGACCAGCTTCGCGTCGTGCGCCTCAAACACCTGGTCGCCACCCTGCACCGCATCGGCGTAGTCGTAGGTGTAGGCCCAGCCCGAGCAGCCGGTCTTCTTGACGCCGACGCGCAGCCCC
Organism: Burkholderiales bacterium; assembly: GCA_030684405.1. Taxonomy (GTDB): domain Bacteria; phylum Pseudomonadota; class Gammaproteobacteria; order Burkholderiales; family SG8-41. The sequence continues at coordinate 492,865 of JAUXYA010000011.1, forward strand.
AGGCCCTTGCCGCGCTTCGCGATCTGGGCATTGATCTGTTTCGCCGCACTTTCCGTCAACTGGATTGCCATGTTCATGCTCCTTGTTCAGACCGCAACGGCGGTCAGCCGCCGCAGGCGCTGCACGACTGCCGCCAGCGCCTTCAGAAATTCGTCCACCTGTTCCGCCGTATTGGCCGCGCCGAGCGAAAAACGCACCGCGCCGCGCGCGACTTCCGGCGCAACACCCATCGCCAGCAGCGTTGCCGACGGCTCGGAACTGGTACTGGAACAGGCCGCGCCTGCCGCCACCGCATAACCTGCTTTGTCGAGTTCGATCACCAGCGCCTCGCCGTCGATGCCCGGCAGCGAGAAATAACTGGTATTCGGCACGCGTTCTGCGGCAGCACCGAAAATGACCGCACCCAAACCGGCAAGACCGCGTTCCAGGCGTTCACGCAAGGCAGAAAGTTGCCGGTTCAAATCCGCCATGCGCCCCGCCGCCAGTGCGCAGGCCGCGCCGAAGCCGACGATGGCTGCAACGTTCTCGGTGCCGGAGCGCATGCCGCGCTCGTGCCCGCCGCCGGACAGCAGCGGCCGCAATTCCAGGCGCTTGTCGACCACCAGCGCGCCGGCACCCTTGGGCCCGTAAATCTTGTGCGCCGACAGCGTCATGGCATGCACGTTGAGCGCGTTGAAATCGACCGTCATCTTGCCCAGCGCCTGCACCGCATCGCTGTGCATCAGTGCCTTCGCGCGCCGCGCGCGTTCGCCGACGGCAGCGACATCCTGGATAACGCCGGTCTCGTTGTTGGCCAGCATCACCGAGACCATGCCGGTGGCCGTCGCCAGCGCCGCATCGACATCACCCAGATCGACCTTACCCTGGCGGGTCACCGCCAGCCTGCGCAGGCTCCAGCCCTGCCGCGCCAGTTCCTGCGCCGGTTTTGCGACGCAGGGATGTTCGATGGCGCTGACCGCGATCTGCGCCGGCTTCAGGTACCCGGCGGCGCCCTTGATGAACAGGTTGTTCGCCTCGGTGCCACCGCTGGTGAAAATGACCTGCAGCGGCTGCACCCCGACCAGCGCTGCGACCTGCTCGCGGGCATCGTCCACGGCCTTGCGCGCGATCGTGCCGAACTCGTGGCGGCTCGAGGCATTGCCACACTGTTCCCTGAGGAAAGGCAGCATGACTTCGAGCACGCGCTCGTCGAGCGGCGTGGTGGCGTTATGGTCGAAATAGACGTGCATGGCGAAAACCTTGGAGCCTCAGACCGTCGCCGCGTTCTGGCGGCGCGCCACCAGGCGCATGTCATGCACCGGCGCGATGCCCGCTTCCTTGGCGCGCTGGTTCTCCACCAGCTGGCGCAGCGTGACCGAACCGAGGTAATCAAAAATGCGCTCGTTGAGATTGGCCCACAGGTCGTGGGTCAGACATTTTTCTTCGTCCTTGCAGTTCTCCTTGCCGGCACACTGCGTGGCGTCGATCGGCTCATCCACTGCGAGGATGATGTCAGCCACAGTCAGCTGCGTTGCATCGCGCGCCAGGCAATACCCGCCACCGGGACCGCGCACCGAGTCGACGATGCCGCGCCGGCGCAGCTTGCCGAACAACTGCTCGAGATAGGACAGCGAAATCTTCTGCCGGCCGCTGATTTCTGCCAGCGTCACCGGCCCGGTGCCGTGGCGCGCGCCCAGATCCACCATCGCGGTTACCGCAAATCGGCCCTTGGTTGTCAGTCTCATAGTGGCACCTATTTTATCAATAAAAACAACAGCTTATATAAATATTAATACCCTAAGAAGTTGCTCAAGTATGCCTTACCCGAGCAATTCAGTCAACAATGCGATTGAGGCTGCCAGCATCCAGTTTCTGAGTCTCGGCGCCCTCGATTTTCAAGCCCAGGCGCTGCAACTCGGCAAGGATCTGGTCGATACGCTGGTCCGTTTCCGCGCTGTGGTCGATCAACGCATGCATCGCCTTGGCCACCGGGTCATCGGCATCGCGGGCAATGCCATAGGCGGCAAAACGGCCCGCCGCTTCCTGGCTTTCGACCAGCCGCGCCGGGATGCCGATCGCGGTGGCATTGTCCGGCACGTCCTTCACCACCACCGCGTTGGAGCCGATCTTGGCGTTCTCACCGATGGTGATCGGACCCAGGATCTTCGCGCCGGCGCCGATGACCACGCCGTTCTTCAGCGTCGGATGGCGCTTGCCCTTGTTCCAGGTGGTGCCGCCCAGTGTGACGCCGTGGTACAGCGTGCAGTCATCACCGATTTCCGCGGTCTCGCCAATCACCACGCCCATGCCGTGGTCGATGAAAAAACGCCGACCGATGCGCGCGCCCGGATGGATCTCGATGCCGGTCAGCCAGCGCCCGCAGTGGGCCAGCCAGCGCGCCAGCCACTTGAAGCCCTTGTGCCAGACGCAATGCGAGAAGCGATGCAGCAACAGCGCGTGGAAACCCGGGTAGCAGGTCATGACTTCCCAGGTGCTGCGCGCGGCGGGGTCGCGCTCGAACACGACTGAAATTTCTTCTCTGATCCGCTCAAACATCGCTGTCGTCCGGTGGAATGGCGGGCACCCTGCCCGTCAAGACCCACCATTTTAATCAAGAATTAAGCTGAAAAAATAACTGTTTATAAACAGATACTTATAAATCTAATCTGGCTTACGCCGCCCCTTCGGATCAGTCACGCTGCCGAGGATGCCGCGCAGGATATTGACCTCTTCCACCTGCAGGCGGGCGCGGGCGAACAACCGGCGCAGCCGCAGCATCAGCTTGCGCGGATGCGCGGGGTTCAGAAAACCGGTGCTGATGATGGTGCGCTCAAGGTGCCCGTAGAACGCTTCGACCTCGTCATGCGCGGCGAGCGCCTGTGGTTTGTCCGGCAGCAGGCTCGCACCGCAGGCCATGCGCAATTCGTAGCAGAACACCTGCACCGCGGCTGCCACGTTCAGCGACCAGAAATCCGCGGCGACCGGAATGCTCGCCAGCAGGTTGCAGGCAGCAACCTCATCATTGCTGAGGCCGGAAGTTTCGTTGCCAAAGACCAGCGCAACCGTGCGCGTTTGCGCGATGGCCGCTGCCTCCACTGCCGCCGCGCGCGCATCGGCCATCGGCACCGCGACGTCGCGCCGCCGCGCCGAGCAAGCCACCGCGAAGGCGGTGCCGGCAAGCGCCTCGCCAAGGTTCTCGCAAATGCGCGCCGACTCCAGCACATCAGTGGCGCCGGCCGCCATCCACAGGGCCTGGGGATCGGGATAGCGCTGCGGCTTCACCAGCACGAGATCGGTGATGCCCATCGTGCGCATCGCGCGCGCCGCGGCACCGATGTTGCCGGGATGCGCGGTCGCGCACATCACGACGCGAATATTTTCGAGAGGCTGCAGCGGGTTCACGTACAATACGGGCCGTTCGCGCTGCGTCTGCCGGCAATCTCCGGCGACCGCATCGCGTGTTCATACCGCTCTTTATTCATAATCGTCGCAGCCATCATGCACCCCATGCTTACCATCGCGGTGAAAGCCGCGCGCCGCGCCGGCGGCATCATCAACCGCGCCAGTCGCAACCTGGATGTCATCGCCGTCAGGGAAAAAGCCGCGAACGATTTCGTCTCGGATGTGGATCGCGAAGCCGAACAGGCGATCATCCGCACGCTGCACGAGGCTTATCCGAACCATTCGATTCTAGCAGAGGAGTCAGGCGCCTCCGGCAGTTCGGAATTCCAGTGGATCATCGATCCACTCGACGGCACCACCAACTTCCTGCACGGCTTCCCGCAGTATGCGGTGTCGATCGCACTGGCGCAGAAAGGCGTGATCACCCAGGCCGTGATCTACGACCCCAACCGCAACGACCTCTACACCGCGAGCAAGGGCCGCGGCGCCTTTCTCAACGAATCCCGGCTGCGCGTCAGCAAGCGCGCGCACCTCAAGCCGAGCCTGATCGGCACCGGTTTTCCCTACCGCCAGCTCGATCACCTCGAGGCCTATCTCGGCATGATGCGCGACATCATCAAGAACACGGCCGGCCTGCGCCGCCCGGGCGCAGCCTCGCTCGACCTCGCCTGGGTCGCCGCCGGACACCTCGACGGTTTCTGGGAACTGGGCCTCAGCAAATGGGACATTGCCGCGGGCAGCCTGCTGATTACCGAGGCAGGCGGCCTTGTCGGCGACCTGCAGGGCAACGACCGTTACCTCGAGAGCGGCAATATCGTCGCCGGCAATCCCAAGGTTTTCGCGCAGCTGCTGCCGCTGATTGCGCCTCACCTGACACCGGCCCTCAAGGCCTGACCGGCGCAGCACCGCCCGCAACGGCGGCTTACGACCCCGCCATCAACGCGCGCAGCCTTGCTGCGTCGGGCGACTGCAGGCGCTCCAGCGCGGCAAGCGCCTCCTGCGCTTCCGCGGCACGCCCCAGCCGCAGCGCCGCGCGGCCGAGCCCGAACCAGGCGGCAGCAAATCGCGGCTCCTCGCGCAGCACATGACGATAAGCTTCGGCCGCAGCAGGAAAACGCCCGAGGTCGCTGTAGACCTCACCGATCAGATGCCGGGTCAGCGGATTATCCCGCTGCACCATCAGCGCACGGTCCAGTGTTTTCAGCGCGAGTTGCGGCTGCCCGGCGGCGCGCTGCGCACCGGCGAGAAAATGATAGGCGGAAGGATCATCCGGAGACAGGCGCAGCATCTCGGCAAAGTAAGTCGACGCGCGCGCAGGGTCCTGCAACTGCACATGCGCATAACCGCCGACCAGCCGCCACTCCGGACTGAAAGGATCGCGGCTGATATTACTGTCGGCAAAGGCGGCAAGTTCGGCCCAGGCACCCTGCTGCTCGAACTCGGCGATGCGCCGCCGATTGACGTCCGCCACACTCTCCAGGTGGCCAAGCAGTATCGAGGCGGTGCCATCAGGAATCAGGGACGACAACAGCGCCTGCTGCGGCGTGCAGGCAACACAACTGACGAGGAACAGCAGGAGTATCGCGCGCGCCGTCACGACGGCGGCACGTTGAGCACCGTCCAGAACAGTTCGATCTGCTCGGCGACGACGCGAAACTTCCCGAAATCCACCGGCTTGACGATGTAGGAATTGGCGCCGGAGTTATAGGCCGCAGCCACGTCGCGGCTGGTCGACGATGTGGTCAGCACGACCACCGGCAACAGCCGCGATACCGGGTCTGCGCGCAGTGCCTGCAGCACTTCGAGCCCGTTGACCCGCGGCATGTTGATGTCCAGCAGAATAACTACCGGCGTCGGTTCGCCGGCCTGCCAGCGCGGAATCCATGTCAGCGCCTCTTCGCCGTCACGCGCGACGATGATCGGATTGGTGAGACGGCTCTTGCGGAACGCGAGCTGCGTCAGCTCGACGTCCATCGGATTGTCGTCGACCAACAGGATCGGGCGGTTCATGCCGTCTCCGCCTTCTTCGGAATTTCGACATAAAAAGTCGCGCCCTGTCCCGGCGCGCTCTCCGCCCAGACGCGCCCGCCCATGCGACTCATCGCCTTGCGCACGATCGCGAGGCCGACCCCGGTGCCGGGAAAATCCTCGATCCGCTGCAGACGCTCGAAAATCCCGAAAATGCGGTCATGATATTTCATGTCGAAACCAATGCCGTTATCCCGTACCCAGAGGATACAGGATGAACAGTTGTCACGCCCGCCGACTTCGACGCGGGCTTCCCCGGCGCGGGCACTGAACTTGACCGCATTGTCGAGCAGGTTGCGCAACACCACGGTCAGTCCCTCGCGATCAGCCATGACATCCAACGCAGGCACGTCTACGCCGATCCGGCAGCCGGCGGCCGCGGGATCGGCGCGGCATTCCTGCACCATCGCGTCGACCAAGGGCTTTAGCGCCAGCGGCTCGGCGGTGCGCCCGCCGCGCTCAATGCGCGAATAGGCCAGCAGGTCCTCGATCAGTTCGTTCATGCTTTGCGCCCCCTGGCGCACGCTCTGCAGGAAGCGTCGCCCCCCCTCGTCGAGCCTGCCGGAATAGTTCTCCAGCAGCAGCTGGCTGTAGCCGTCGATTCCGCGCAGCGGCGCCTTCAGGTCGTGGGAAACTGAATAGGCGAAAGTCTCCAGTTCACGGTTGGCCTCGGCCAGTTCTTCCGTGCGCGCCTCGACTCGTGCCTCCAACTCCTCGTTGAGCCGCTCCAGCCTTTCCTCAACCCCCCGGATCTCGGTGATATCCTGCACCGTGCCTAAGCTGCGCAGCGCACGTTCGCCTTCGTAATGGGTCATCCCGGTCTCGCGCACATGCTTGATGCGGCCATCGCGCATAAGCAGCCGGTGCACGATCTGGTAGGGCTGCCGGCTCCGCACGGACTCAAGATAGGCCTGATTCACCCGCTCGCGATCGTCCGGATGGATTGCCCCGATGAAGCCTTCGTAGGAAGGTGCGAAGCTCGTCGCATCGATCTCGAAAATGCGGAATACCTCTTCCGACCACACCAGGCGGTGACTGGCCAGATCAAGCTCCCAGCTGCCGACGTGCGCCAGCCGCTGCGCCTCGCGCAGCCGCGCCTCGCTTTCCCGCAACGCCACTTCGGCCTGCTTGCGCTCGGAAATGTCGCGCATTATCGTGGACAGGAACAGCAGAACGCCCTGATCGTCCTTGTGGCTGAGAATCACCTGGGACACCGGGATCTCGCGTCCGCCCGGAGCCAGCAACGCCGTTTCACCGGACCAGGAACCCTCGCGGACAGCCGCCGGTATACCCTGCCCCATGATGATGGCTGCCGCCCATTCGGGATGAACATCATTGATGTGGATTTCGGACAGCGGCCGCTCGCCGACGGCGATCATTGCGCGGCCGGCCTGGTTGAAATAAGTGACATTGCCCGCAGGATCAGCCATGCTGACCAGGTCAGTGGTTGCCTCGATGATCGCGGTCATGCGATCGCGCTCCTGTTCGGCTTCGCGCCGCGCGGCCATCTGCTCGTTCAGCAGCCGGATATGTTCACGCAGCTGTTCGGCCGCAACCTCCCGCCCGGTCACGTTGATCTGCATCGTGATCACGCCGGCAACCCCGCCATTGACGATCAGCGGAATCAGCGCCGATTCCAGGTAACGCATGTTCGGTCCCAAATCGTTGCGCTCACGCTGGTTGCGCACCATCTCGCCAGCCAGCGCCCTCTGGTATGAAGGCAGCGTGAGGGCATAACGCGTTTCGCCCACCACCTCGCGCAAGGTACGGCCGACCACTTCGGCTTGCACATACCCGCGCGCCTCGGCATAGGCACGATTGCAGAACCGGCAGACCTGGGCCGAGTCGTAAAATGCGATCATCTCCGGCACGTTGTCGATGATCAGCCGGACCTGCTCCATGCGCTCACGCAGTTCTCGCAGCAGATGTTCGCCCTGCGTCTCCGCAGCCTTGCGTGCCGTTATATCCAGGCTGGCGCCGACGGTCCTCACCTTATGCCGGGAAGCGCGCGCTCCTTCAAAAAAAGTTTCCCCCCTGACTTCGAGCCAGATCAGCCTACCGTCCGCGCGCAGCGCGCGGCAAATCACCTCGAGCTGTCCGTCTCCGGCCGGGTCGTGGCTGCGCCGGAAAGCTGCCGCAACGTTCTCCCGGTCCTCCGGGTGGACCGCAGCGAGGAAATCCGCAAGCCTCCGGAACCCGTCCTTCCAGTCGAATGCCGCCCTCAGCGTCGGCGACCAGAAGCACCACCCCTTGATATGGTCTTCATCAAAAATGCCGAGCGGGGATATGCGAACGACCTGCCGCAGGCGCTCTTCATTTCCGGAAATGATCGCCTGTTGCAGGCCGCTGCGGAGCAGCAGCAGCACGATAAGACCGCCGAACACCGCCACCACCAGCACAGCGCCTTCTCCGCCGCGAATCCAGCTGCCGACCAATGCGGATGACATGGGCGCGAGCACCGCGTTGTCGTCCAGGCCGACGACCGTGATCAGGCCCAGATTGTCCAGGCGGTACCAGCCGAAGGTGCGCGGCGCGCTGTCTATCGTGCTTTCGGTGCGAAAAGTTCCGCGCCGATGCGCTTCCGCCCCCAAAAACGGCCGATCAGGGAACACCTTGACGCCCATCGCCTTGGTGTTGTCGCGGCTGCGCGCGAGAAACGCACCGTCGTCGGCATACACCAGGGTCACGATATCCTCTTTGTCGAGCAGGAGCCCTGCCATCCTGTCGGCCACGTAATCCGTGCGCACCAGAAAATTCAGTGTGCCGTCGAAACGGCCGTTGCGCAGCAATGGCCGGTTCACGACAAAGCTCCAGGAATTGGTGACCCGTGACAGCACCGGCCTGCCGATGTGCAGGCGGTCCTCGCCGGACTGGTGAAACCTGAAGTGCTCGCGGTCTCCGACAAACGGCCGATCGCTTTGATCAAGGCTGTTGTAGACGATGTTGCCGCCGGCATCGGCCACGGATATATGAGTCACCGCAGACCCCGGGATGATGGCAAGCAGATCGCGCGCCATCTCATCGAAGTGTCTGCGGTCGTATGTCCATTCGCGGCGCAGCTGCAGCAGCCCCAAGTCGATGTTGGCGATCAATGCACCGATCTGCCCGGCCATGGCGTCCGCCAACTGCAGGCTGCGCTGGCCGGCCTGTGCCAGCAACTCCGCCCGCATCTGGATGCGTGCCCGTTCCGCCTGCCACCACAGCAAGCCGGCCACCACCATTACAAACAATGCCGCAAGCACCGTGATGAACTGAGCGCGTCGCCCCATCATCTTCCCTGTCAACAGCGTCCGGTTTTCAGAGCGCGCAACGCCCCTCGTCGGGCATGGAGATTTCGATTTTCGTGACTCGTATTTAAGCCAGAGCTTATATAAAATCTGAACGATTGTTAGTTAAAATTTTGTCCATGACAAACTCGCAATCCGCCCCGATGCAACGCTCCCCCCATTGCATTTGCCGGGACTGCTCTCGCATGACAACGTCAATAGGGGTTGCCAAAGTTTAACGGGCAGGAACGCAGCCCCCCCCTTCATGCAATCGACAGAAGATAATTAAGTTACTAAAATTCAATTGCTTAGCGACCATTCCACCTTAAAAATCCCGACTGGCGAAGCCGCCCTGCCGGAAGATCGGGCGTGACTCCTGCAATTTCGCCCTTCAGTCATAGACGCGTGCGCTAGAGGCGCCCGTGCAGCAATCCATGCCGGTCATCGCAGTACGGCCGGATTCGCCGCCTAAAGAGAGGGTATGCACCTCAACGCCGGCAGCCGCGGGGAAAAGTGGCGGCAGCGGCGGGAGCGCTTGAGACAGGTTGCCGGATTTTCCGGCACTCGACCGCGCGCCCCCCCCCGGATTGACACCATCCATGCCGCCATCCGGCCGGTGCAGAAGTTTTTTTGCGGCACTAAAGGCAATCCGACGGCCCTTACATACAATACCCCCGATATGAAACAGGAAACGCCTTTCGCCGCCCACACCCCGATGATGCAGCAATATCTCCGGATCAAATCAGAACATCCGGACCTGTTGCTGTTCTATCGCATGGGCGATTTCTATGAACTGTTTTTCGACGATGCGGAACGAGCGGCGCGGCTGCTTGATATAACACTGACTTCGCGTGGTGAATCGGCGGGTACGCCGATCAGGATGGCCGGGGTGCCTTTCCATGCGGTCGATCAATACCTTGCCAAGCTGGTGAAGCTCGGCGAGTCGGTGGCGATCTGTGAGCAGATCGGCGATCCCGCAACCTCAAAGGGGCCGGTCGAGCGTAAGGTGATGCGCATCGTCACGCCGGGCACCCTGACCGAATCGGCACTGCTCGATGAGAAAAGCGAGAACCTGCTGCTCGCCGCGCATCGCGCCGGCAATACCTTGGGGCTCGCCTGGCTGTCGCTCGCCTCGGGAAAATTCTGCGTCATGGAGACCGCGCCGGCGAATTTCGCCGCTGAGATCGAGCGCCTGCGCCCCGCAGAGATTTTGCTCGCCGAAGGCGTCGCTTTCGAGGCTGGCGACGGCACGGCGCTGCGCCGCCTCCCGCCCTGGCGTTTTGACGCCGACAGCGCACACCGCACACTCAGTGCGCAGTTCGGCACACAGGACCTTACTGGATTTGGCGCGCAGGACATGGATGCCGCCATTGCGGCGGCCGGTGCGCTGCTTGATTACGCAAAATCGACCCAGGGCATGGCCATTGCCCACATCTGCGCACTGAACGTCGAAACCGAAAGCGCTTTTCTGCGTATGGACCCGGCGACGCGGCGCAATCTCGAGATCAGTGAAACCATCCGCGGCGAGCCGGCGCCGACGCTGTTGTCGCTGCTCGACAGCTGTGCCACCGGCATGGGCAGCCGGCGGCTGCGCCATGCGCTGCACCACCCGCTGACCGACCGTGCACGGGTGCAGGCGATGCACCGCGCGGTCGCCGAACTGCTGGAAGACGACCGCCATGCCGCAATCCGCGGCGCGTTGAAAAACTTTGCCGACGTCGAACGCATAGCCGCACGCATCGCTTTGGCCAGCGCGCGGCCGCGCGACCTGTCGGGGCTGCGCGCATCGCTGCAGCGCCTGCCCGAGCTCGCCGGGGCGCTGCACGTCGCCGCCACGGAGCACCTGCAGGCGCTGGCCGCCGAACTTGCACCGCTACCGGAACTCACTCTGCTGCTCGCGGCGGCGATCAAGCCCGAACCGGCCTCGGTGATCCGCGAAGGCGGCGTCATCGCCGACGGCTACGATGCCGATCTCGACGAGCTGCGCGGCATCCAGGACAACTGCGGTGCCTTTCTCGCCGAACTCGAAACCCGCGAGCGGTCGCGCACCGGCATCAACACGCTGAAAGTGGAGTTCAACCGCGTCCACGGTTTCTATATCGAAGTCACCCGCGCGCAGTCGGACAAGGTGCCCGACGACTACCGCCGCCGCCAGACACTGAAGAACGCCGAGCGTTACATCACGCCGGAACTGAAGACTTTCGAGGACAAGGCGCTGTCGGCGCAGGAACGCGCACTCGCCCGTGAAAAGCTGCTGTATGAGCAGCTGCTGCAGACGCTTGCACCGCAGGTACCGGCATTGCAGCGCATCGCGGCGGCACTGGCCGAGCTCGACATGCTGGCGACTTTCGCCGAACGCGCGGCTGTGCTGGATTGGCACGCACCGGAATTCACCGACGAGACGGTGATCGACATTGTCGGCGGCCGCCATCCCGTGGTCGAGGCACAGGTCAATCCCTTCATCGCCAACGACGCGAAGCTCTCGGCAACCCGGCGCATGTTGCTGATCACCGGCCCCAATATGGGCGGCAAGTCAACCTATATGCGGCAGACAGCACTGATCGCACTGCTCGCACACTGCGGATCCTTCGTGCCGGCGACACAGGCGAGGCTGGGTCCGCTGGACCGCATTTTCACGCGCATCGGTGCTGCCGACGATCTCGCCGGCGGACGCTCGACTTTCATGGTCGAAATGACCGAGGCCGCCTATATCCTGCACCACGCGACGCCGCAGAGCCTGGTGCTGATGGATGAGATCGGCCGCGGCACTTCGACCTACGACGGCCTCGCTCTGGCCTGGGCGATCGCGCGCCACCTGATCGAGCGCAACGGCTGCTACACACTGTTTGCCACTCATTATTTCGAGCTGACCGCGCTCGCCGCGGAATTCCGCCAGGTTGCCAACGTGCACCTCGATGCGGTCGAGCACAAGGATCACATCGTGTTCCTGCACAGCGTCGAGGAAGGCCCCGCCAGCCGCAGCTACGGCCTGCAGGTCGCGCAGTTGGCCGGCGTGCCCGGCGCGGTGATCCGCAGTGCGCGCAAGCGCCTCGCCGACCTTGAGGCTGCTGCGGCAGCGCAGGTGCCGCAAGGTGACCTGTTTACGGGAAGCGCCGCTGTCAGCGCAGCAATGAAACCGGAACCGCATCCGGCCGTGGATGCGCTGCGTGACTGTGACCCCGATGCGCTGACACCCCGCGACGCACTGGACTTGCTCTACCGCTTGCGGACACTGGCGCAGGACGGCCAGCAATAAATCATAAGTTATTGATTATATTTATATTTCTTATGCGTTGGAGTGTGGTTTCGTTCCGCGTTCATCACTCTGCACTCTGCACTCTGCACTGCAATCAGTGGTGATGCCCATGCGCACCGTGAACATGGCCATGCTCCAGCTCCTCACCGCTGGCCGCGCGCACCTCGGTCACCGTGCAATGAAAATTCAGCGTCTGCCCGGCCAGCGGATGATTGCCGTCGACGACCACCTTGTTCTCGGCAACATCGGTGACGGTGTAGATCACCGTGTGCCCGGACTGGTCACCGCGGCCTTCGAACTGCATGCCCACCGCGACTTCCGGCGGAAACTTGTCGCGTGTTTCGACCTGCACCAGTTCAGCGTCGTATTCGCCGAAGGCCTCGTTCGGCGCTAGCCGCACCTTGCAGCTGTCGCCCGCCTTCTTGCCGTCGAGTGCCTGCTCGACCAGCGGAAAAATACCGTGGTAGCCGCCGTGCAGATAGACCATCGGCGCCTCCGCCTTTTCGATCATGTTGCCATCGGCATCCAACAGTTCGAAGGTCAGCGTCACCACGGTGTCTTTTGCAATTTGCATCGTCGTTCCTTGATCAATAGCGGCGGGGGATTCCGGCGGGCCCGCGCCGCACGGCGCCCATCGCGATTGCGGGCGCATGAAAGCGCCCGATGCCCGATTCTGTAAACAAAGCGGCCCCCGGTCAAGCGCGCCGGGCAAGAGGCCCTCTATAATTTGCGCCATGCGCGACTCCATGCTCAACGGCTTGACGCCGGCACAATTCCTGCAGCGGCACTGGCAGAAAAAAACCCTGCTGACACGCGCCGCCCTGCCGCAGTTCTCGACCCTGACCAGCCGCCGCGAGCTGTTTGAACTCGCGCAGTGCGCGGAAGTCGAATCGCGGCTGATCATCCGCGAGGGCCGGCGCTGGCAACTGCGTCACGGGCCTTTCTCGCGCCGTGATTTCAGCGCGCTGCCGGCGCGCAACTGGACGCTGCTGGTGCAAGGCGTCAACCTGCTGCTGCCGCAGGCGCAGGATTTTCTCGAGCGTTTTTCCTTCATTCCCCATGCGCGACTCGACGACCTGATGGTGAGCTACGCGTCGCCGGGCGGCGGTGTCGGGCCGCACTTCGACAGCTACGACGTATTCCTGCTGCAGGGCGAAGGCCGGCGGCGCTGGCGCATCAGCAGCCAGCGCGACCTCGCGCTCGTCGACACTGCGCCGCTGAAAATACTCCGCAACTTCCACGCTACGCGCGAATGGACCCTGTCCGCGGGCGACATGCTCTACCTGCCGCCGCGTTGCGCCCACGACGGCGTGGCGCTCGACGAGTGCATCACCTATTCGATCGGTTTCCGCGCGCCCTCGGCCCAGGATCTCAGCGCGCGGTTCCTCGATTTCCTGCAGGACCGGCTGGAAATCCCCGGCCGCTATGCTGACCCCGACCTGAAGCCAACGAAAAATCCGGGCCACATTGACCACGCCATGACCACGCGCCTGCTGCGACTGCTCGGCGGCTTGCGCTGGACCCGCGAGGACCTGCTGCAGTTCATCGGCGAAGATCTCAGCACGCCCAAGCCGCATGTCCGGTTCACGCCACCACAGCGCGCGCTGTCGGCGACCGCCTTCTCGAAACGCGTCGCCGCCGCCGGCCTGCGCCTGGCGCTGCAAACCCTGCTGCTCTACGACGAGCGCACTTTTTACATCAACGGCGAGCGCTGCATAGCCCCCGCTGCCGCGCGCGCGCACCTGAGCCTCCTCGCCGATCGCAGGCGCCTGCCGCCGGCGCCGCTGCCAACCGCCGCCGCGGAACTGCTTCATGAATGGTACCGCGCCGGCTATCTGCTGCCGGGAGAGCGCTGATGAAACTGACCGGCAATCTGCCGAACGCCGAATACCGGCGCTTCGAAAGCTTCCGTGAATATGAGGACATCGTCGGTCTCATGATCCCGCTGACCCAGCGCATCATCCGGGTCTTCGACCGCAATCCCGCACCCGCCTGGAATACAAGCACGCGCATCGGACTGCTGCGGCAGTTTCTGCTGGCCCATCGTTCGAATCGGCTGCTGATCGTGCTTCACGAAACACGCAGCCTGACGAGCGGCTTCCCGCGGCTGCTTGAACTCAGCCGGCAGTTCTCCCACGCCTGCGTGATCCGCGAAACACTGCGCAGCGCAAAACATGCAAGTGATCCCTTCGTGATTTTCGATGCCAGCCATTACGTGCACCGCTTCCACTTCGACCACATGCGCGCCGCGGAAGGCCGGAACGATGCGGCCGGTGCACAGCAGTTAATTGAACGCTTCGGCGAAATCGAAGAAGCCTCGGGACCGCCTCTGGCAGCCCACGTCACCGGATTGTGACTGGGGTCGCCCCCCCTCTCTCTTTCCTTTCCGAACACTGATAGAATCCTCGCCGGCATCGAACCCCCGCACTGTTCACATTGCGGATTTTGCGGATGCGTTGCCAGCCCATTTGGAACTCCACCATTTATCTTCGAAGGATAGACATCATCATGAACCGCTCCCTCCTCGTTGCCGCCCTGTTCGCGGTTGGCCTGACCGCCTGCGGCGATAAACCTGCTCCGGCTCCCGCCCCGGCGCCCGCTCCTGCGCCCGCCCCGGCTCCGGCTCCGGCCGCAGCGCCTGAAGTGCCGAAAGCTGATTCCGCAGCGGCCGACGCTGCACAAGGCGCTGCCGACGCTGTCAAAGGTGCTGCTGACGCCGCGCAAGGCGTTGCCGATGCCGCCAAAGACGCCGCAAACGCCGCCAAGAAGTAAGCAGGCAAAGCAGCAACAAAAAGCCGGCCTTCGGGCCGGCTTTTTGTTGGGCTGCATGCGCCGAGATCAGACAATCATGCGCCAGCCAAAACCCTCGGCCTGGGTAGCAACACCGATCCATTCACCAGAACAGCCCAGTGCACCCGCGAGCGCTGCACAGGCAAGTTCCGGCCGGTTGTTGCGCAAGGACAGGTGCGCCGCCACGACATGCTGCAGCGAAGTCCGGTCGATGTTGGCGAGAATGGCGGACGCCTGAGCGTTGTCGAGGTGGCCGTAGCGGCCGCTGATGCGTTGCTTCAGGTGTTCCGGATAATTGCCGCCGAGCAGCATCTCGCGATCGTGGTTGCATTCGATCACCAGCGCGTCCAGCCCCGACAGCATCTGCTCGATATGCGGCGTGGATGATCCGGCATCGGTCAATACACCCAGCCGATGCGCGCCGTCACCGAACACGAACTGGGTCGGCTCGCGCGCATCATGCGGCACCGGGTATGGAAAGATTTCCAGGTCGCCCACCGCGAACGGCGTGTGGCTGTCGATGATGATCGCGTCTGCGAAAGCGTTACCGCCGTTCGCTGCGGCAATGCGCGTGCCGTGCGAGAGATAAACCGGAATGTCGAAGCGGCGTGCGAATCGTGCCGCGCCACCGACATGGTCACCGTGCTCATGGGTCACCAGCACGGCTGCGATCGCGTCAGGCTCCAGTCCAAGCCGCGCGAGGCGGCGCACAGTCTCAGCGGTGCTGAAACCGCAGTCGAGCAGGACGCGGGAATCTCCCGCCTCGACCACCAGCGCATTGCCCTCGCTGCCGCTGCCTAGCGAGGCGAAACGCATGGAGCAAGGAATTCGGGATGAAATCCGGTCCGCGACGGGCCCGGAGGTGGAAACGGCTGCGCGCCCGTCACTTCAACTGGTCGAAGAGCAGGGTCAGGATGCGGTTCGCCGTTTCTGAACGTTCGCGCGTGCCATCCTTGTCGAGCACGCGGACCTCGGCACCCTTGCCGTCGCCCTGAACGAGGATGCGATACTGTTCCTTGCTCGGCACCCTGGCGCTGCTGCCCCAGAATTTCAGGCGCGACAACCAGCCTTTTTCCTCGGTGGTCTTGTGGTCGGTGTTGGGATCGATGTAGCGCACAAAATAAATGCCTTTCGAACGGTCGCGGTCCTCGACCGTGAACCCGATGCGGTCCAGCGCGAGGCCAACACGACGCCAGGCGCGGTCGAACTGGTCGTTCAATTCGAGCAGCCCGCCTTCAATGCCGCTGCTCAGCTTGGCTTGCGGCTCGACCTTTACACTGGCGAGCTGGGTTTTCGCGCGCTCGTTGTCGGAGCCAAAACGCACCATCATCCGGCGCAGCATCTCCGCTTCGAGTTCAGGATCCGCCTTGCGCGGCTGCCAGCGCAGCTGGTCGCTGCCTTCGGTGATGTAGATCTCTTCCATGCCGCGGTGGCTGATGTAAATCTCGGTAGTGCCAGGCTGGGCGCCCGGCTCCAGCCGGGTGCGGAACTTGTCGCGCTCGGAAGTTGAATAAATGCTGTCCAGCGCCCTGCCGATAATGCCGCGAATGCCGCTTTCCGGAATCTTGGCGCGGTTTTCCGACCAGTCGGTTTCCATCACACCGGCTTGCGGCAACTCGACATTCACGACGAAGCCGGTTTCCTGCCAGAACTCCTTGACTACCGGCCACAGCTTGTCCGGTGCGCCCGGCACCACCAGCCAGCGCTGGGTTCCGGCACGTTCGACACGAACATCGCCGACAGTGGGCAGTACCGTCGCCTGCGAGGCCGAGGCCTGGCTGCGCACGCCGCGATCCTTGTTGTAGTCGGAGAAAGTCGCCGAGCCCTTGGGCGCCGCATCGGGCACCGTGAAACGATCATCGGTGCTGGGGCGCGCCAGGTCCGGTGGAATCTCCAGCGAGGGCAACCGGGTAGAGGACTTGTAATCCACTTTCTTGGTCGGAATCTGAAAGGAACCGCAGGCGCCGAGCGCCAGTCCCGTGGCAATTGCCGTTCCCACCACTGCCGCTTTATGCCACTGCATGACGCTTGACCTCCGTAACCTTCACCGCGCCGGCCTGCTGCATGGCCTCGCGTACCTGTTCATGAAATTGCGGCGCCAGCGGCGTCAGCGGCAGGCGAATGCCGCCGCCGATCAGCCCCAGTTGCTGCACGGCCCACTTCACCGGAATCGGATTCGCCTCGCAGAACAGATGGCGATGCAGGCCGAGCAGCCGGTTGTTGAGCGCCACTGCCTGCCGCGCATCGCCGCCCAGCGCGGCCACGCACATGTCGTGCATCAGCCGCGGTGCGACGTTCGTTGTCACCGAGATCACACCCTCGCAGCCGAGCAGCATGAGCGCGACGCCGGTGGCATCGTCACCGCTGTAAACGGAGAATCCCGCCGGCCTGCGCCGCAGCAGGTCGGTACCGCGCTCGAGGTTGCCTGTGGCATCCTTGATGCCGACGATGCCCGGCACTTCGGTGAGACGCAGAACGGTGTCGTTGGAAAGGTCTGCAACGGTGCGGCCGGGCACGTTGTAAAGAATCTGTGGAATGTCTACCGCCTCGGCAATCGCGCGGAAATGGCGATAGAGGCCTTCCTGCGTCGGCTTGTTGTAATACGGCACCACTGACAGGCTCATCGCCGCGCCCGCGTTCTTCGCGTACTGCGAAAGCTCGATGGCTTCCTTGGTCGAATTCGCGCCGGTGCCGGCGATCACCGGCACCCGCCCCGCGACATGCTGCACGGCGGTTTCGATCAGCAGCCGGTGCTCGTCGAAATCGACAGTGGGCGACTCTCCGGTGGTGCCCACCACGACGATGCCGTCAGTGCCTTCAGCGATATGCCAGTCGAGCAGCGTACGGAATGCCGCCAGATCGAGGCCACCGTCATCGGCCATGGGCGTGACGATCGCCACCAGGCTGCCGCGAACCCCAGTTAAACCATTGATTTTCATCAAGAAACCTACGCGCATAAGACAATCCGGCTATTGTACCCGAAGCCTGCAGTGCCCGGATACCTGTGCAGGCCGGTGATTTGCACGCCTGACACCTGACTGATCAGAGACAGCGGCAAGCCGATTCCGTTCAGGACACCAACCGCTGTCTCAATCCTGTCACATTCGATCCTTATAGTCGCGCCATAATTCAACCGCACTTGAAACGTCAATCGATGAAGGGGATCAGGACATGAGGGTCGGCATCAACGGCATGGGCAGGATCGGGCGTCTTGCATTACGCGCAGCAATGGGCGCGGCAGAACGGCCCACCGACGATCCCCGGGCCGGCAACCGTCTCGAGGTCGTGCACCTCAATGAAATCAAGGGCGGCGCCGCTGCCACTGCTCACCTGCTCGCCTTTGACAGCACCCAGGGCAAATGGCGCGCCGACATCGCTGCAACCGGCGAAGACGTAATCCGCATCGACAATCGCCGGCTGTCATTCAGCACGCACGGCACGGCAGGCGAGATTCCCTGGGGTGACCTCGGCGTCGATCTCGTGCTGGAATGCACCGGAAAATTCCTCGCTCCGGAAACACTCAAAGGCCATCTGCAGCGCGGTGCCAAACGGGTCATCGTCGCCGCACCGGTCAAAACCGGCGGCATTCTGAACATCGTCGTCGGCATCAACCATGAACGCTACGATCCCGCACGCGACCGCATCGTCACCGCCGCCTCCTGCACCACCAACTGCCTGGCACCGGTGGTGAAGGTAGTGCACGACAGCCTCGGCATCCGCCACGGCCAGATCACCACCATCCACGACCCCACCAACACCAATCTGGTCGTGGATGCCCCGCACAAGGACCTGCGCCGCGCACGCAGCGCAATGCTGAGCCTCGCGCCGACGACGACCGGCAGTGCCACCGCGATCGCGCTGATCTATCCCGAACTCAAGGGCAAGCTGAACGGGCACGCGGTGCGCGCGCCGGTGCTGAATGCCTCACTCACCGATTGCGT
>JAUXYA010000020.1 GCA_030684405.1 Burkholderiales bacterium
CCTTATTGAAGATTACATAATTCAGTGACAAAGATACCGTCATTCCGGACGCGCGTAGCGCGAGCCGGAATCCAGTTTCGCTTCAATACAAAACCCCTGGATTCCTGCTTGCCCTCCAAGGGGACTTCCTTCGGGGCGCGCAGGAATGACGGGGGCACAGTCCTCGTGTCACTTATATATGTAATTCTCAATAAGTGACCAGCATATGGGGTTGAGAGTTCCACCTTGCCTTCGACTTGTCGGGCTCAAAGTGTTTCGACGAACAGAACACAGCCTTACTCCTCAGCGAGTTCAGGGTTCAGGCTGCCTTGCCCAGATACCCCGCGATGTCGACCTCATCGATCTGTTCCGGCCGCATGAACTTCTCCGCGTACTGGCGATAGATGCCGGAGCGCAGGAACAGTTCAAAGAGATCCGGATCGATGTGCCGGTCGCGGCACATTAAGGACATGATCTTGATTGCCTCGGACAGCGTCTTGCCCTTCTTGTACGGGCGATCGACAGCGGTCAGTGCTTCGAAGATGTCGGCGATCGCCATCATCCGCGCCACCGGGCTCATCTCGTCGCGGGTCAGGCGCTTCGGGTAGCCGGTGCCGTCCATCTTCTCGTGGTGACCGCCGGCGATCTCGGGAACACTGCGCAGGTGCTTCGGGAAAGGCAACTGGCCGAGCATGATCAGCGTCTGCACGATGTGCTCGTTGATCTTGTAGCGCTCTTCCTCGGACAGCGTGCCCCGCGCCACCGAGAGGTTGTAGAGCTCGCCCTTGTTGTAGAGCAGCTCGGGCATCTGCATGCGGAAACCCCACTTGTTGTCCTCGGGCATGCGATCCTGGGGGCGCCGCTCGAAAAGGTGTTCGGGCTTGTCGGCGAGCAGCGTCTCTGTCGCCGGCAGCGCGGGCGGCGGCGTGCGCGCCTTGCGCGCCTTTTCCTCGTGCGCGATGCCGATGCGGTCGTCGAGGGTGCGCATCCATGTCCGCTGTCCGATGGCCTTCAGCCTTTCGATCTTCTCCGGCACCATGAATTCGCCGCCTTCGTTGCAGGCGGCGACAAAGGCGAAATCGTCATCGAGTTGCTGCAGCCCGGCCGCCAGTTGTTCAGCCACCGCGGGCGCGGGTTCACCGGCCGCCACCGCCTTCAGGCAGGCGATTTCTGCGTCGCGCTTGAGCACCTCGAAGCGCATGCGCACTTCGTGGATACGGTCGTAAATCGTCTCCAGCTTGGTCGCCTTGTCGACAATGTATTCCGGTGTGGTGACCTTGCCGCAGTCGTGCAGCCAGGCCGCGACATGCACGGCCTCCCGGCCCTCAGCGTCGAGCCGGAAGTCGGCAAACGGACCTTCGGTCTGGGCACAGGCCGCCTCGGCCAGCATCTTGGTCAGCTCGGGAACCCGCGCGCAATGGCCGCCGGTGTACGGGCTCTTGGCGTCAATCGCGCCGGCAATCAGCTGGACGAAGGCTTCGAACAGGTCTTTCTGCGCGCGGATCAGCTCGCGGGTTTCGAGCACGCTGGCATAAAGACCGGACATCGCCTGCACGAAAGCAAGTTGCGCATCATCAATGGCGCTGCGCCGTCGCAACAGCATCAGCCCGACCAGTTCGCGCTGGCGGTTGAGCAGTGGCACGGCCACCCCCTGCGCTGCGCCCAGCGCGGCGAAGGGATCGGCATCACCCACGCAAGCGCGCAGATCCTCGCCCTGTAGCGGCGCCGCGTGCGCCGAGCCCGCCTGCAGTGCTGTCTCAATCAAAGGTCCGGCGACACCGCTCACCAGCGTCGGCAGCTCGGCATCGGCGGCGGCCCCCTGCGTGTCGCGCATCGCCACCGGCACCAGTCCCCCATCCTGGTTCAGATAGAGCACGGCAACGTCAGCATCCGCGGCCGACATGATTTCGCTCAGCAGCATCGGCAGCAGGCGGTCGATGTCCTTTTCCGCAGCAATCACCAGGCTGATGTCGAGAAAGCGGCGGATCGCGAGTTTCATGCCCTCCATCGTCACCGCGAGCTGGTCGACCTCGTCGACCACCGAATACACCGCCGAGGGCTTTGCGAAATCGAAATTGCGTATCGCCTCGGCCTCGGCCGCCAACTGGCGCAGCGACCGCGCCAGCGCATGCGCCACCCACCACGCCACCGGCAGCGAAAAGACGATGATCAGCAGGGTAATGATCAATGCTGAATTGCGCAGATCATTTGCCGCGGCAAGCAGTTCGTGATCGGGAATGGCGCTGACCAGGTACAGCGGCTGGTCGCCGTCCGTGAGCACCGGCTTGATCTCGGCCCGCCAGTCGGCACCGTCCGCCTGCAGGCGCAGTCGCAGGGGCCCGGTGGATTTCATGGCCTCGATGTGCCTGGCAAGCTCGGGCAGTGCCGGCAGTCCGGAATCGGCCATCCGGGTCAGCGCCGGCTGCGCATCCGCGCCTGCGGGCACAGTGACCAGGCGCTTGACGTCCTCGTGCGCGATCAGCCGGCCCTGGGCATCCACCAGCGCGATCTGTGTGCCGGGAGTGACCTTTTGCCGGGCAAGGTTTTCGCCGAGGGTCTCGAGCAGGATGTCTGCGCCCACGACGCCAAATCCGAGATTGGCACGGGTAGCCAGTGTCATGCCGACCCTGCGGTTGGAGAAAAACAGGTACGGCGGCGTGCGGGTCATTCCAGACGTCGACAGCGATTCAATGAACCAGCCTCGGGTACGCGGATCATAGCTGGCAACGTATTCCGGGCGGTCTTCCTGGCGCAGCACCTGCAACGAGCTGCCGAGGTACAAATAAGTACCACGGTCGCCGATGGCGCTGCCGCGCTCGATGCTCTGCACCATGTATTGGGTATCCGGCGGCGCCTTCAGCAGTTGGCGTTCAGCCGCGTCGCGCAACCGGCGCACAAAAAAGAAATCGCCGTTGCCGTAACCGACATAGACCGAGGACAGGGCCGGCGCGTTGTCGAGCACTTTGCGCAGCAGCTCGAGCCGTCCCATGCGTGCGCCTAACGAGGTCGCCGCGGTCAGGGTGTCGTAACTCAGCATGTTGACCGCCATTGCGGCGGGCTCGATCAGCCTCTGAAAATCACCGAGGGTTTCCCGGCTGATGCGCTGAGTGAGGTCTTCCGCCGAAGTCTCGAGGACATCCCGGGACATCGTATAACTGACCGCCGCCAGCGAACCGCCGACGATCAGCAACAGCAGCAGGAACAGCGTCGAGATGTGGATGTGCAGCGGGTAGTGGCGTTTCATGACAGCTTCCCCTACGGCGTTTTGCCGATGTTAACCCTTGCAGCACATCACGCCTTTGTCTCGTCCACACTCTGAAAGAATGTCCAGAACACACAGCAGTCCTATAAGGGTTCGCAGATCATCAGCACCGAATTGTTATGATCGACCCATGTATCGCCCTTCTTCATCACCGCCTGTCAGTTCAGCGGACATTCATGCAAGGCCGGCGCCGCGACGCGTGGTCATCCTTGGCGCCGCCGGCCGCGACTTTCACAATTTCAACGTCGTCTATCGCGACGACCCGGCGCATGAGGTCGTGGCGTTCACTGCGGCGCAGATACCGGGCATCGCGAATCGCCGCTATCCCGCGGCACTCGCCGGCCCGCGCTACCCGCGAGGCATTCCCATCGTTGCCGAAGACAATCTGGAAACGCTGTGCCGGGAGCAGACGGCTGACCTCGTGGTATTTGCCTACAGCGACCTGCTGCACCTGCAGGTCATGCACCTCGCATCGCGTGCGCTGGCGGCCGGCGCGGATTTTCTGCTGCTGGGGCCGGAGCGCACGATGCTGCGCGCGCCAGTACCGGTCATCGCGGTATCGGCGGTGCGCACGGGCTGCGGCAAATCGCAGGTCGCCCGCTATTTGGTGCGCCGCCTGCGCGAGCAAAGACTGCGTGTCGCCGTGATCCGCCATCCGATGCCCTATGGCGACCTCGCTGCGCAGCGAGTCCAGCGTTTCGCCAGCACCGCTGACCTCGTTGCCGCGCAGTGCACGATCGAGGAACGCGAGGAATACGAGCCGCACCTGGCCGCCGGCAGCGTGATCCATGCCGGGGTCGACTACGCAGCCATCGTCGAGCAGGCCGGTCGCGAGTCGGATGTCATCGTCTGGGACGGCGGCAACAACGATTTTCCCTTCCTCTACCCGGATCTGCATATCGCGCTGGTCGACCCGCTGCGCCCGGGGCACGAGGACATGCACCATCCCGGCGAAGCGGTGCTGCGCATGGCCGATCTGGTGTTGATCGCCAAGGCCGATGCCGCGACGGCCGCGGGCATCGCGCAGGTGACCGCGAGCGCGCGCCGCCTGAACCCGCGCGCGCCGCTGTTGCGCGGAGCATCACCGGTGGTGCTTGACGACCCTGAGGCCGTGCGCGGACGCCGCGTGCTCGCCATCGACGACGGCCCGACGCTGACTCACGGCGGCATGGCGCATGGCGCAGCGTGGGTTGCCGCCACGCAGGCCGGCGCAGCCGAAATCATCGATCCTCGCTCCTGGTCCGCGCCGCTGATTGCCGTGGTCTATGCGCAGTATCCGCACCTCGGCCCGGTGCTGCCGGCCATGGGTTACTCTCCGGAACAGTTGGACGCGCTGCGCACGACCATCGATGCGGTTCCGGCCGATGTCGTCGTCGCCGGCACGCCGATCGACCTCGCGGCGCTGCTGCGGCTGAACAAACGCGTCGTGCGTGCGCGGTATGATTTCGCAGAACTCGATTCGCCTGGCCTGTGGGATGCCGTCCGCCGGGCGCTGGAACCGCTGCTGGATGGGAAGCCCGAAACATGAAAGTCGTCATCGCACTGGGAGGCAACGCGCTGCTGAAACGCGGAGAACGCCTCGAATCCGATGTACAGCGCCAGAACATAGCGCGTGCCGCGGAGGCCATTGTCACGATTGCGCGCCAGCACAAGGTCATAGTGACTCATGGCAACGGCCCGCAGGTGGGCCTGCTGGCGATGCTTGCTGAATCATATTCGGGCATAAAGCCCTATCCGCTGGATGTGCTGGGCGCCGAATCCGAGGGCATGATCGGTTACATGATCGAACAGGAATTGCGCAGCCTGATGCCCGGACGCCACATCGTCACGCTGCTCACGCAGACCGAAGTGAACCGTGCCGATGCCGCGTTCCGCCACCCATCGAAGCCGATCGGCCCCGGATTCGAGCAGCGGGAAGCCGAGCGCCTGGCGGATGAACGCGGCTGGAGCATTGCCATGGACGGCACACGGTGGCGACGCGTGGTGCCGTCGCCGGAACCGTTGCGCATCCTTGAACTGGGCGCCATACGGCTGCTGTCGGACGCCGGCGTGCTGGTGGTATGTGCCGGCGGCGGCGGCATTCCGGTCACGGTTTCGCCGACAGGTGCCGTGCGCGGTGTCGAGGCGGTCATTGACAAGGATCTCGCCGCGGCACTGCTCGCTCACCAGGTCGGAGCCGATGCGCTGTTGTTGCTGACCGATGTCGGATCGGTCTACGCCAACTGGAAAGAAAAGAACGCACAGCCGATTCTCGACACGACGCCTGCGGAGCTGCGCCAGCACAATTTTGCCGCGGGCTCGATGCGCCCCAAGGTGGAAGCGGCCTGCCGCTTCATCGAAAGCGGCGGCAGTTTTGCCGGCATCGGACTGATCGAAGAGGCCGGCGCGATCCTGCTCGGGCAGCGCGGCACGCGGGTCCGTCGCCCCGAATCAACGCTGGACTTCACCAACAAGGGCGGCAACATCGATTTTGCCGACACCGATCCGCCCGCGAAAGGCTGATGTCCGGGACATCGCCCTCGAGATTACCCGCGAAACCGATGCGGCGGACTGCATGACCGCGGAAAGCCGGTAGAATCGATTGCTGTTGGCACGGCCTGCCGCAGGGCCGCGTGCAATCCCTCCCGGAATCGCGCCACATCGGCGCCTGAATCGCCCCAAGCATGGATACTCCCGAACACGGCCGCGACCGCATCGTCATTCGCGGCGCGCGCCAGAACAATCTTAAAAACCTGTCGCTGGACATTCCGCTGAACGAGCTGGTGGTGGTCACCGGCGTTTCCGGCAGCGGCAAGTCCTCGCTGGTGTTCGACACGCTCTACGCCGAGGGCCAGCGCCGCTACGTCGAGACCTTCTCCCCCTACGCAAGGCAGTTTCTCGACCGCCAGGACCGGCCGCAGGTTGACAGCATCGAGGGCATCCCGCCGGCGATCGCCATCGACCAGGTCAACCCGGTGCGAACATCGCGCTCGACCGTGGGCACGATGACCGAGCTCAACGACCACCTGAAGCTGCTGTTCGCGCGCGCGGCGCATCTGTATTGCAAAGGCTGCGGTGCGAAGGTGTCGCGTGATACGCCGCAAACCATACTCGCGGCGCTGCAAGCGCGTGCCAGCGCCGAAGGCGATCCGCGGCTGGCGATTGCATTTCCGGTGCCGGTGCCGGTGAACTTCAAGGTTGACGAAATCAAGGCGCTGCTCGCCGCCCAGGGCTACACGCGGTTCCTGCAAGAGGACAAGAACTGCCTTGAGGTGGTGCAGGACCGGTTGCGCATGGGTAATGCCGAACGCAGCCGTATCGTCGATGCGCTGGAAGCCGCATTAAAAGTCGGCCAGGGCCGCATCAATGTGCATGTGCTGGAGACCGAGGATGCCAACGCCAGCAGCGGCACGGTATGGAAGTATTCCTCCGATCTGCACTGTGCGGAATGCGACATCCATTACGCCGAGCCGAACCCCAGTCTGTTCTCCTTCAACTCGCCGATGGGCGCCTGCGAAACCTGTCGCGGCTTCGGTCGTGTGATCGGACTTGATTTCGGGCTGGTGGTGCCGGATGAATCGAAGTCGCTGCGTGACGGAGCGGTGAAACCGTGGCAGACACCATCGAACAAGGAATGCCAGGACGACCTGATGAAATACGCGCGGTTGCGCGGCATTGCGGTCGACAAGCCCTGGCGCGAACTGTCGACGAAGGAAAAACACTGGGTGCTCGATGGCGAGCCGGAATGGGAAAGCTGGCGCAAATCCTGGCCGGGCACCTGGTACGGCGTGGCGCGCTTTTTCAAGTGGCTCGAGACCAAGTCCTACAAGATGCATGTGCGCGTGCTGCTGTCGAAGTACCGCGCCTATACCGAATGCGCGGCCTGCGGCGGCGCGCGCCTCAAAACCGACGCGCTGCTGTGGCGCATCGGCTCTGCGGAAAACGCCGAGACCGCATTGGGTCATGGCGAACACCGGCGCGCACGTTACAAACCGCATGGCGTGAGTTTCAGCGATGAGCAGCTCAAGGCCCTGCCCGGGCTGACCGTGCATGACGTGATGCTGCTGCCGCTGGAACGCACCCGGATGCTGTTCGAGGCGCTGCAACTACCGGCGCCGCTTGACGAAGCCACCGACATGCTGGTCGGCGAAATCCGCACACGGCTCGCCTACCTGAACCAGGTCGGCCTCGGCTACCTGACGCTGGACCGCCAGTCACGCACGCTGTCGGGCGGCGAAGTGCAGCGCATCAACCTGACCACCGCACTGGGCACCTCGCTGGTCAACACGCTGTTCGTACTCGATGAGCCCTCGATCGGCCTGCATCCGCGCGACATGGGCCGCGTGATCGGCGTCATGCACAAGCTGCGCGACGCCGGCAATTCGCTGGTGGTGGTCGAGCATGATCCGCAGGTGATGCTCGCCGCCGACCGCCTGCTCGATATCGGCCCGGGGCCGGGCTCGAAAGGCGGCGAAATCGTCGCCTTCGATACCCCGGCACAGCTGATGAAGGCAAAGAATTCGGTTACCGGCCGTTATCTCGCCGGCGAATTGAGTGCATCCGAAACGCGCGTGGTCAAGACGCCGGATGCCCAGTCGCCGCATATCCGCATCCGCGGCGCCACTGAACACAATCTGAATAACGTCGATGCCGATTTCCCGCTGGGGCGGCTGGTGTGCATCACCGGCGTCTCCGGATCAGGCAAATCGACGCTGGTGCAGGACGTGTTGTACGCGGCGCTGCGCAAGGCGCTGGGCCAGCCGACCGAAGCGCCGGGCAGACACGACAGCCTCTCCGGCGTCGACCAGATCAGCGACGTGGTGATGGTTGATCAGTCGTCGATCGGCCGCACCACGCGTTCGAACCCGGCAAGTTATGTCGGCGCCTTCGACACCATCCGCAGCCGGTTTTCGTCAGCGCCAATGGCACAATCGCGCGGTTACACTGCGGGCACTTTCAGCTTCAATTCCGGCACCGGCCGCTGCCCGACCTGCAGCGGCAACGGTTTCGAACACGTGGAGATGCAGTTCCTCTCCGACGTCTACCTGCGCTGCCCGGACTGTGACGGCCGGCGTTACCGCGCCGAGGTGCTGGAAATCACCATTGGCGGCAAATCGATTGCCGACGTGCTGGAATTGACCGTGGCCGATGCGCTGGTCTTTTTCGACCATGCGCCGGATGTGGCGCGTGCGCTGCAGCCGCTGGTGGATGTCGGCCTCGATTACCTGAAACTGGGCCAGCCGGTGCCAACGCTGTCCGGTGGTGAAGCGCAGCGTTTGAAACTGGCGGGTTTTCTCGCCGAGGCCGCGAGCAGCGGTCGCAATGCGCTGGGCGGCAAAGGCAAGCTGTTCCTGTTCGACGAACCGACCACCGGCCTGCATTTCGATGATGTGCGCAAACTCCTCGGCGCCTTCCACAAGCTGCTGCTCGCCGGGCATTCGATAATCGTCATCGAGCACAACCTCGACGTGATCCGCGCCGCGGACTGGATCATCGATCTCGGTCCCGAGGGCGGCGATGCCGGCGGCATGATCGTCTGCACCGGCACGCCGGACACGGTCGCGCAACATGCCACCTCGCACACCGCCAAGGCGCTGCGCGATTACGCTGCCGCTCTGGGCGCCACGCCCGCTATACCCAAATCGCCGCGCACCGCCGCGCCGCACGGCAACTCGATCAGCGTCAGCCATGCGCGCGAACACAACCTGAAAAACATCAGTGTCGACATTCCACGGGGAAAATTCACGGTCATCACCGGCGTGTCGGGCAGCGGCAAATCGACGCTGGCGTTCGATATTATTTTTGCCGAAGGTCAGCGCCGTTATCTCGAATCGCTGAACGCCTATGCCCGGCAGTTCGTGCAGTCAGCGGCTCGGCCAGACGTCGACGCGATCTACGGCATCCCGCCGACGGTGGCGATCGAGCAGCGCACCAGCCGCGGTGGCCGCCGCAGCACGGTGGCAACGCTGACGGAGATCTACCATTTCCTGCGCCTGCTTTATGTGAAGCTGGGCACGCAGTATTGCCCGGACTGCGATGTCGCGATCGAGCCGCAGAGCATCGACCAGATCACCGCGCGCATCATGAAAGAGTGCCGCAACGACCGCATCGGTCTGCTGGCGCCGTTAGTCGTGAATCGCAAGGGTTATTACACCGATCTCGCCAAGTGGGCCGCGGGCAAGGGTTACACCCACTTGCGCGTCGACGGGGAATTCATCCCGACCTCGCCGTGGCCGCGTCTGGCGCGGTTCCAGGAACACAGCATCGAATTGCCGGTCGCCGACATCCGCGTCAGGCCGGAAAACGAGGCGGCACTGCGCGCCGGACTTGCTGCCGCGCTGGATCACGGCAAGGGCGTGGTGCATGTGCTGGGCGGACTCGATACGCTGGCCGAGGCGATGGCGAAACAGGACGCGCGGCGCATCAAGCTCAGCGAGACCGTTTATTCCGTAAAACGCGCCTGCCCCTCGTGCAACAAGAGTTTCCCGGAACTGGATCCGCGGCTGTTTTCGTACAACTCCAAACATGGCTGGTGCGCGACCTGTTTTGGGACCGGGCTGTCTCTCGAGAAAGTCGAGTGGGACGAGGAACGCGAAAAAACCGGCACCGAAGAACATGTGCTCGATTCGTGGCTGAACTGGCTGGAGGTGGACGAGCCATGCCCGACCTGCAGCGGCAAGCGGTTGAATCCGACTGCGCTGGCGGTGCGTTACCGCAAGCGTTCGATCGCCGAACTGGCGGCGCTGCCGGTGGCGAAGCTCGCGGGCGAGTTCACCGATGTATCGTTCAGCGGTCGCGAAGCGGCGATTGCCCGCGACATCGTGACTGAAATCCGCAGCCGGCTGAGCTTTCTGGATGAAGTCGGCCTCGGCTATCTCGCGCTCGACCGCGCGGCGCCAACGCTGTCCGGCGGCGAAGCGCAGCGCATCCGGCTCGCCGCGCAGCTGGGTTCGAACCTGCGCGGCGTCGCCTATATTCTCGACGAGCCGACCATCGGCCTGCATCCGCGCGACAACCGCATCCTGCTCGATACGCTGGCCAAGCTGCAGACCAAAGGCAATACCCTGATCGTGGTCGAACACGATGAGGACACCATCCGCCGTGCCGACCATGTGATCGACCTCGGTCCTGGCGCCGGACGCCTTGGCGGTCATGTCGTCGCCGCCGGTACTGCCGCCGAGCTGCAGGTCAATCCGCAGTCGGTGACCGGCCGCCTGCTGGCCAAGCCGCTGCGCCATCCGCTGCATCCGCCGCGCAGGGTCGATGCCAAAACACCGTCGCTGATTGTGCGTGATGCGCGGTTGCATAACCTGCAACGCGTGAACGCACGCCTGCCGCTGGGCCGGCTGACGGTGGTGACAGGTGTATCAGGTTCGGGCAAATCCACGCTGGCGCGCGACGTGCTGCACGCCAATCTCCTGCGCCTGGTCAACAATAAAACAAAAAATCCAATAAAAACAATTGGTTGCAAAGAGGTTTCGGGATGGGATGCGGTAGGCCGCGTGCTGGAAGTCGACCAGACGCCCATCGGCAAGACGCCACGCTCCTGCCCGGCGACCTATGTCGGATTCTGGGACACCATCCGCCGCCTCTACGCCGAAGCGCCGGAAGCGCGCATGCGCGGCTACAGCGCAAGCCGGTTTTCCTTCAACACCAAGGGCGGCCGCTGCGAAGCCTGCGAAGGCCAGGGCGTGCAGAAAATCGAGATGAGTTTCCTGCCCGACGTGAAAGTACCCTGCGATGCCTGCGGCGGCAAGCGCTTCGACGCCGAGACACTGGGCGTGCAGTTCAAAGGCAAGTCCATCGGCGACGTGCTGGCGCTGAGCATCGACGAAGCGGTGGACTTTTTCGCCGCGCATCCGCAGATCCACCACGCGCTGCGCCTGCTGCAGGACGTGGGGCTGGGTTATCTCACGCTCGGCCAGCAGAGCCCGACACTGTCGGGCGGCGAAGCGCAGCGCATCAAGCTGGTCACCGAACTGGCGAAAGTGCGGGCCAATGCCGAAGATGCCGGAGCGCGCCCCGGCCGCGGCGGGGCGCAGAAACACACGCTCTACGTGCTCGACGAACCGACCGTCGGCCTGCACATGGCGGACGTGGAAAAACTGATCCACGTGCTGCACCGGCTGGTCGATGCCGGCAACTCGGTGGTGGTGATCGAACACAACCTCGACGTGATGGCTGAAGCCGACTGGATCATCGATCTCGGCCCCGAGGGTGGCGACGGTGGCGGCCGCATAGTCGCCGAGGGACCGCCAGCACAGGTGGCGGGAAAAGCGACGTGCTCTCACACGGCGCGCATCCTCGGCGAGTTCCTGAAGGAGCGCAGTGCATGAGACAGCATGCACTCCTGCTGATGCTCCTGTTGTCCTGCATCGCACCGTCCCTTGCCAACGACGGCCGTTCAGACCAGGCGCTGATCGCCGCAGCCGCGCGCGGCGAGACAGCGACCGTACTCAAGCTGCTGTCCGCAGGCGCCTCGCTGACTGCGCGGGATGGCGCTGGCCGCACCGCGCTGGTCGCGGCCGCCTACGGCAATCACATCAAGGCCGCGCACCTGCTGCTCGAAGCCGGCGCCAGTCCGAACGTGCGCGACACCGTCGGCCGTACCGCCTTCATGGTCGCCGCGGTGCATGGTCACCTCGAACTCCTGCGCTTGACGCTGAAACACGGCGCGGACGTGCATACGCTGAATCAATACGGCGGCACGGCCCTGATCCCGGCGGCGCATTATGGGCATGTCGAGGTGGTGCGGGAACTGTTGAAAACCGGTGTCAACGTCAACCACGTCAACCGCTTCGGCTGGACTGCGCTGATTGAGGCCGTGATCCTTGGCGACGGCGGCGACCGCCATACCGAAATTGTGCGGCTGTTGCTGGATCATGGGGCGGACGCCGGCATCGCTGACCGCGACGGCATCACGCCGCTCGCCCATGCGCGGCAGCGCGGCTACCGCAGCATCGCGAATCTTCTGCAACAGGCCGGAGCCCGCTGAGAAAGCGGCGGAGCCGGTCTATAATTCCATCAGCAGCAGCATCGAATCGACTTCCTGTCCCGGCAATTTTCATCCCGCCCGGACACCTTACACCGCCGCCACCGCGCCGCAATACTGTGCTTCACCCCGCTGCTCGCTGCCTGAGCCACGAAAAACGCCACGCCCCCGAAACAGCGGTAGAACCCCGAGAAAGCCAGAGATCCCGATGATCAGCGATGTCGTCAAACCCCAAGTCAAGGACGTCGACGGTCTGCCGGTGCGCCGCCTGCTGCCCTCGGCAGGCCGCAAGATGGTGGGACCCTTCATCTTTTTCGATCACATGGGCCCGGCGCAGTTCAGGCCCGGTGAGGGCCTCGATGTGCGGCCACACCCGCACATCGGACTGGCCACCGTCACTTACCTCTTCGACGGCGCCATCATGCATCGCGACAGCCTCGGTTGCGAGCAGCGCATCACCCCGGGTGACGTCAACTGGATGACCGCCGGCCATGGCATCGTGCATTCGGAGCGCAGCCCGGACCACGAACGCAGCCAGGCGCGGGGCCTGCACGGCATCCAGATCTGGATCGCGCTGCCGCGGGCGGACGAACGTACCGATCCCGAGTTCGTGCACCACCCGAAGGCGACCCTGCCGGTGCTGCAGTGGCCGGAGGTCGAAATGCGGCTGATCGCCGGCAGCGGCTGGGGCGAGCATTCTCCGGTAAAAATTTATTCGCCGATGTTCTACGGGGCGGTCACCGCCCGCAGCGCGGCGCGCTTCGAGCTGCCGGCCGAACATGAGGAACGCGCGATCTATGTGATCGACGGTAAGGTCACGGCGGATGGCGAACCGGTGATGCCACACACGATTGCAGTATTCGACTCCGGGGCGGCGGTCGAAATCGCCACCGCGGGTCCGGCGCGACTGATGGTTTTTGGCGGAGCAAGGCTGGACGGCGACCGCTTCATCCATTGGAACTTCGTCGCCAGCAGCCGCGAACTGATTGAGGAAGCACGCATGCGCTGGCGTGAACAGCGCTTTCCGCGGGTGCCCAACGAGACCGAATTCATCCCGCTGCCGGAACGCTAAAATCACCCTTCAATCCGAATGTAAGCTGGAGTCCCCTTGAGCATAGCCTCGCTGCGCCGCGAATACATGGGTGAAAGCCTCGACGAAGCCGATGTCGCCGCCGAACCCTTCATCCAGTTCCAGCGCTGGTTCGATGAGGCGCTGCGCAGTGAGCTGCCGATGCCCAACGCCATGACGCTTGCCACCGCGACTGCGGGGGGCACGCCTTCCGCGCGCATTGTGCTGCTCAAGGGTATCGATCACGACGGCTTCGTGTTCTATACCAATTATCTCAGCCGCAAAGGCCGCGAACTCACCGAAAACCCACGTGCGGCGCTGCTGTTCCACTGGACGGAACTGGAGCGCGAGGTGCGCATCGAGGGCGGGGTCGAACTGGTCTCCGCCGGTGAATCGGACGAGTATTTTTCGAGTCGGCCTCTGGGCAGTCGCCATGCGGCGATCGCATCCCCGCAAAGCGAGCGGGTCGAGAACCGCGCCATGCTCGAACGAGACTTCGCGGAAGCCGCAGCAGCGCACGGTGACGCGCCACAGAGACCCGCACACTGGGGCGGCTACCGGCTGCGGCCGCTGGCTGTGGAGTTCTGGCAGGGTCGGCCCAACCGCCTGCATGACCGGCTGCTCTACACGCTGGACAGGGGGCGCTGGACGCTAAGCCGTCTAGCACCCTGACCACGCTCACCGCCGCAGGCTGAGCGGTATACTCGTGCTCATTTCCGCTGCTCGCCCATCTTGCCCGCACTGCTCTCCCCACGCGCATACGAGTCCCTGCTGGCCTGGTATTTTGTTTCGGTTTGGGGGTCAGGATTCCTTGCCACCAAGCTCGGACTGCAGCACGCGGCGCCGTTCACCTTCCTGTCGCTGCGTTTCGCCTTCGGCCTGCTCTGCCTGATCCCGCTGCTGCTGATCGTGCGTCCGCGCTGGCCGGCAAACCGCAGCGAAGCCGGACATCTGCTCGTCGCCGGCCTGCTGATGCACGCGGTGCATCTTGGCGGCAGCCACTACACCCAGTACCTCGGTATATCGGCCGGCATCACCGCAGTACTGCTGTCGGTGCAGCCTTTGCTGACGGCGGTGATCGCGGGACGCTGGATGGGGGAGCGCATCAGCGCCCGCCAATGGGCCGGCATCGCCATAGGGCTCGCCGGCGTAACGCTGATCGTCTGGCACAAGATCGATGTGCGCGAGGCCACCGCGGGTGCGCTGCTCGCCGTCACCATATCGCTGGCGGGAGTCACCGCGGGCACGCTCTACCAGCGCCGCTGGTGCCCGACCGTTGACTTGCGTGCGGCGGCGCTGCTGCAGTTCGCCGGCACGCTGGTAATACTGGCGCCGCTCGCCTGGCTGGTCGAAGGCGCGACCGTGCGCTGGTCCTGGGCACTGGCCGGCGCCATCGTGTTCCTGGTGATCGGCGCGTCCTTCCTGGCGGTGAACGCGCTGCACACGCTGATGCGGCGCGGACAGGCCACCCGCGTCACCAGCCTGATCTACCTGACGCCGATTTTCGCGGTCGCCCTGGAACTGGCCTTTTTCGGCGTGGTGCCGACAGCCATTTCGCTGGCAGGCATCGCCGTGACCTGCTGCGGCGTGGCGATGGTGTCCTGGCAGGGAAAAAAGTCCCGGGAAACTGCGGCATGAGCACCAGCATCCGTTTTATCCTGCTTCTGACGATCCTGCTGCACCTGGCCTTTGCCGGCATCCGCGTCACGCTGTCGTTGTTTGCGCTGCACCTGCAGGCTTCCACCCTCGCCGTAGGCATCCTGATTTCACTGCTCGCCGCGGTGCCACTGTTGTTCGCCGTGGGTTGGGGGCGCACCATCGATCGCGTCGGCGTGCGTGTGCCGCTGTTCATCGGCGCAGGTGCCGTGCTCGGCGCCCTGCTGCTGGTCGTGGCGCTGCCACGCCTCGAGACACTTTTTGTCGCCAGCGCACTTGCCGGCAGCGGCTTCATGCTCGTGCATATCTGCGTCAATCAGGCGGCCGGCCTGCTTGGCGCGCCGGAAGACCGTTCGCGCAATTTCAGCCTTCTGGCGCTGGCATTTTCCACTTCGGGCTTTTTGGGACCGACGCTTTCGGGATTCGCGATTGACCTGGTCGGACACCGCATGACCTTTTTGCTGCTCGGGGTCAGCGTGATTGCTGGCATCGTCTTGCTGTTGGCACGCCCGGTCCGGCTACCCGAGAATCCCGCACCGGCACAGGGTGCCGAGCGCAAACGGATGACCGATCTCTTCCGCATCCCCAACCTCCGGCGCGCCTTCATCGCCAGCGCGGTGCTGTCGATGGCCTGGGATCTGTTTACTTTTGTCACACCAATCCACGGCACGCGGCTGGGCCTCTCGGCATCGGCCATCGGTCTTATCCTCGGCGCCTTCGGCGCGGCGATATTCGTGGTGCGCCTGCTGCTGCCGCTGATCATTCACCGGCTCAGCGAATGGCCGTTGCTGATCGGGGGCATGTTCGCAACCGGCGCGGCGATGGCTGTCTTTCCGCTGATCAACAGCACGCCGCTGCTGATGGCCGTGGCCTTCGTGATCGGACTGGCGATCGGCGGAACACAACCGATGATCATGTCGGTGCTTTACAACGCCGCGCCGCCGGGACGCGGCGGCGAGGTGGTAGGCGTGCGCACCTTCCTGCTCAATGTGACCCAGGCAGGCATGCCGCTGCTGTTCGGAGTCGTCGGCGCGACGCTCGGAATGACGCCGGTATTCTGGGCAATGGCGGCAGCCCTGCTCATCGGCGGCGGCGCGGTCAGCCGACGCTGATGGCACAAAAAAAACGGGGCGCCCAAGCGCCCCGTTTATCGTGATCCGAACAGATTATTTCAGGTGCTTGTTGACCAGCTTGGTCATCTCGAACATCGACACCTGTTTCTTGCCGCCAAAGACCTCTTTCAGTTTCTCGTCGGCGTTGATGTTGCGGCGATTCTTGCTGTCCTGCAGGCCGTGCTTCTTGATGTAGGCCCAGATCTTCTTGGTGACTTCAGTGCGCGGCTGCGGACTGCTGCCGATCACCGCACCGAGCGCTGCGCTCGGTTGCATGGGCTTCATGAACGCAGCATTGGGTTTGCGTTTCGCTGCGGCTTTTTTCTTTTTAGCAGCGGGTTTCTTGGTAGCCTTTTTCTTTGCAGCCATCGAGTGTTCTCCCGTAATGTCCGGATAGTCCGGAAACAATCAGTTGGTCAGGTTGGTCAGGTTTGCCGTGATAGAGCACGGTGACGAGAGGATGCCGAGGGAAAACCCCTTTGTCAATTGTTTCCCAGAGGAGAAACCGGGGGTACGGCAGCACACAACTTGTGCAGTACGGGCAGTGTTTCAAGGCGCCGATCAAAGGACATTTGTATCGGCCGCCAACTCGCAGCACAATAGGCATCCCTCGCCCGCCGCCTCTGGGGACCCTGCCCGCGGCGCAAGAGCAGAAACAAATCAATGACCTAACCGGGGAATTTGAGTTGTGTATCTGCAGCATATGCGATCAACGCTCGGGTAGCCTGACGTCGCGCCGTGGTAATGGCACGGCCAGCATTCCACGCTGACCCGCCCCCATGGCCCGACAACTCTCCCTGTTCGAAGGTAACTCGCGCGGCAGCGCCACGCGCCGAGCCGTCTCCGTTGCCGCAGCGGAAGTGGCGCCGGAAGTACGCGACCTGGCACGACAGTTGCCACGGGGATTGCGGCTGGGTACCTCGTCCTGGCACTTCCCCGGCTGGCGTGGCGTTGTCTGGGCGGATACGCTGCTTCCAGCGGATCTTGCGCGCAACGGATTGTCCGCCTACGCGCAGCATCCGCTGTTTGCCGCTACCGGTATCGACAGAACTTTCCAGTCACCGCTGACGGCGCGCCAGTATGGGTCCTATGCCGCGCAGGTGCCTGATCATTTCCGGTTTGTCGTCAGGGCGCCGGGCACTGTGACCGGCCCCTGGCACCACGGCGAGGACGGCGGCCGCGGCGGACCGAACACGCATTTTCTGGATGCCTCCTATGCCATCAAACAATTTATCGAACCGGCAATCGAGGGTCTCGGCACGACCGCAGGCCCCCTGCTGTTCCAGTTTCCGCCACTCGGACGCACGCTGACGCGCTCCCCCGAGCGCTTCATCGCGCGGCTGCACGACTTTTTGGAGAAACTGCCGAGGGGACCCCTGTACGCCGTGGAAATGCGTGACGCACGCATGATCACGCGGCGTTTTTTTGCATCGCTGAAGGACGCCGGCGCGCGATATTGTGTCGGAGTGCATTCGCGGATGCCGGCAGTGGCCACGCAGGCCGCGGCGATGTCCGGCTTTGGGCCGGGCCCCCTGCTGGTACGCTGGAGCCTGCGTGCGGGATACAGTGACGAAGAGGCGACGTCCCGCTTCGCGCCTTTCGACCGCCTGGTCGACGAAGATGCCGCCACCCGGGAATCCATCGCGCGACTGTGCTCGGCGACGCTGGCAGCAGGGGAGGAATGCACGATCATCGCAGGCAACAAGGCCGAGGGATCGGCACCTCTGACGCTGATCAGGCTCGCACAGGCCATCGTTGCTGCCGTTCGCGAGCGGCGGCTCGCAGCAGGTACATGACTTAACACACGCTTCGCGCGTGCCCGCGTCGACGCTCAGGACTTCAGGCGTGCGGCAAACTGCTTGCGGAACTTGGCAACCTTGGGCGACACCACGTACTGACAGTACGGCTGGCGGGGATTACGCTCAAAATATTCTTGATGGTACGGCTCGGCCACGTAGAACTGCGGGGCTTTCGCAATTTCGGTGACGATGGGCCGATCGAATATACGCGCGGCAGTGAGTCGGGCAAGAGTCGCCTCGGCCACAGTTTTCTGCTCCGGCGAGTGGTAGAAAATCACCGACCGATACTGGGTGCCGATGTCGTTACCCTGTGCATTCAGAGTGGTGGGATCATGGATGGCGAAAAAAACCTCGAGGATTTCGGCATAGGTTATTGCCGCAGTATCGAAAGTTATGCGTACAACTTCGGCGTGGCCGGTATCTCCGCCGCAGATGTCCTCATAGGTCGGATCCGGCAACTGCCCGCCACTGTAACCGGACTCTACCGACTGCACGCCGATGAGATCGTCGAATACGGCCTCCAGGCACCAGAAACAGCCCCCGCCCAACGTGGCAATCTCGCGCGCGCTCATTTCCGCATCCTCAACGGTCTCGCATTCTCGGGCATTAAGAGAATGGAGCGGTCGATGTGCCGGCAACCGGCGGCAATGATCCGTCGCGTCACGCCTTTGCCCCACGGTGATACGCCATCACGCGCTCGACCTCGTTGCGCGAACCGAGCACCACGCCCGCACGCTGGTGCAGCTTCGACGGCTGCAGATCGAGAATGCGCTCGCGGCCGTTGGTCGCGGCGCCGCCGGCCTGCTCGACGATCATCGACATCGGATTGGCCTCATACATCAGGCGCAGCCGGCCTTCCTTGTACTTGGCGTCCTGGGGATACATGAAAATCCCGCCTCGCGACAGAATGCGATAGACGTCGGCGACCATCGAGGCCACCCAGCGCATGTTGAAGTCCTTGCCCAACGGCCCGTTTTTCCCGGCCAGGCATTCTTCGATATAGCGTTTGACCGGCGGCTCCCAATTGCGCATGTTCGACATGTTGATCGCGAACTCGGCAGTATCCGCAGGGATCTCGATTTTCGGCTGGGTCAGCACCCAACTCCCCATCTCGCGATCCAGCGTGAATCCGGCGACGCCGTTGCCGACGGTCAGGATCAGAACGGTCGAGGGACCATACACCGCGAAACCGGCGGCAACCTGGCGGGAACCGGGCTGCAGGAAGGCCTTCTCGTCGGGCTCGCAACCCTCGGGACAACGCAGCACCGAAAAAATGGTCCCTATCGACACGTTAACGTCAATGTTAGAGGAACCGTCCAGCGGATCTATCAGCAGCAGGAATTCGCCCCGCGGATATCGATTGGGAATCTGGTGCGGATGCTCCATTTCCTCGGACGCCAGCGCGGCGAGATGACCGCCCCATTCATTGGCCTCAAGCAGCACCTCGTTGGAAATGACGTCGAGCTTCTTCTGCGCTTCGCCCTGCACATTGTCACTGCCGGCATTGCCGAGGATGCCGGTCAGCGCGCCCTTGCTCACCGCATTGCTGATCGACTTGCAGGCCCGGGCGACGACTTCGATCAGCAGTCTGAGTTCCGCCGAAACCACGCCTTTTTCGCGTTGCTGCTCGACGAGGTACTGGGTAAGTGTAATGCGCCGCATGTTTTCTCCACTAATGTTCGGAGCCCGGTGCGCCGGGCTGGCCAAGGAGATTATCCGATATACTGGTTTTGATCGGGAGAGAAGACATGACGCTGATGATTTTGAAAGGTATTTCCCGGCGTGCCATGC
The DNA here is from genome assembly GCA_030684405.1 of Burkholderiales bacterium. GTDB lineage: Bacteria > Pseudomonadota > Gammaproteobacteria > Burkholderiales > SG8-41. Next base: position 19,640 of record JAUXYA010000020.1, read on the forward strand.
TGGTTTGCGCCCTGCTGCTGCCCCTGCTGGCCGCGGCGCAGGCCGTGAAGCCGGTAGCGCCGGCGACCGCCGTCGCCACCTTTGGCGGTGGCTGCTTCTGGTGCGTCGAGGAAGCCTTTGACAAGGTGCCGGGCGTGATCGCGACGGTTTCCGGCTACATGGGGGGGCGCACGCCCAACCCCACATACGAGCAGATATCCACAGGCACCACCGGGCACAATGAGGTGGTGCAGGTGCGCTTCGATCCGGCGAAGGTCAGCTATGCGCAGCTGCTTGAGGTGTTCTGGCGCAACATCGATCCGACGCAGGCGAACGGCCAGTTCTGCGACCAGGGATCGCAGTATCGCAGCGAAATTTTTTATCACGACGAGCAGCAGCGCAAGGCCGCGGGAGACTCGAAGGCCGCATTACTGAAAAACAAGCCGTTTGCAGGCGAAGTGCATACGCTGGTCACCCAGGCCAGCCGCTTCTACCCGGCAGAGGAATACCACCAGAATTATTACCGCAAGAACCCCGTCCGCTACAACTATTACAAGGCCGCTTGCGGGCGCGAGGCGAGGCTCAAGGAAATCTGGAAAACAAGGTGAGGATGCTCATGCGGGCGGATTGCCGATGTCCAGGCGCCTGCTACTAATTGGCGGCGGCCATAGCCACGTCGAGGTCATCCGGCGCTTTGCGCTTGCGCCGGAGCCGGATGCCGCGATCACTCTGGTCAGCCCGGACCGCCTGACTCCCTATTCGGGCATGTTGCCCGGCCACGTTGCAGGACATTACAGCCACGACGAGTGTCACATCGATCTCGACCGCCTGTGCCGTGCAGCCGGAAGCACCCGCGTGGAGTCAACGGTTTTGGGGCTTGATCTGGATAATCGCTACGCCCGTTGCCGCAACGATGACGCGCTGCCCTTCGACGTTCTGTCCATCGATACCGGATCGGTGCCAGCGACAACCACAATTCCAGGCGCGGACCGGCATGGCATTGCGGTCAGGCCAGTAGCCGATTTCCTGCAACAGTGGGACAGAATCCTCGCCACGGTGACGAAAGCCAAGTCCGCGCTGCGCATCGCCATCGTCGGGACAGGAGCGGCGGGTGTCGAGCTGGTATTGGCAATGCATCACCGCATCCGCGAAGTCCGGGGAAATGCGCGGTTCACCTTGATCGGTGACAGTGCGGCCATCCTAACCCAGCATCCCTCCCGGCTTCAGCGTCGCTTTATGGGTTTGCTGAATGCCCGCGGCATCGAACTGCGGCTGGATTCCGCCGTGCAAAGCGTGGATGCAGGCACGCTACTGCTGCGCGACGGAGAGCGCCTCGCCGCCGATGAAATATTTTGGGTGACCGGAGCAGCCGCTCCGTCCTGGCCCGCCTCCAGCGGCTTGAGTGTCGACTCCCGCGGATTCATCGCCGTCAATGCAAAGCTGCAGTCGCTGTCCCATTCCCGCGTGTTCGCGGCCGGCGATGTCGCCTCCATGTTTGGTGCCGCGCGGCCCAAGTCTGGGGTGTTCGCCGTGCGGCAGGGGCCACCGCTGGCGCGGAATCTGCGCCGCGCGCTGCGCGGAGAACCACTGCTCGACTACCGCCCGCAACGCCGTGCACTCGCCCTGATCAGCAGTGGCAACCGATACGCGATGGCCTCCTACGGCCCGCTGGCATGGGGTGGTACATGGGTATGGCGGTGGAAAGACCGGATCGATCGCAGCTTCATGCGCCGCTACTGCATGGATGACGGGTAAAGCTTCCCGCGCGATTGAGCAACAGGGACGGAAACGGTTCAGCTGACGGTAACTCGGGCAAACTTGCGCTTACCCACCTGCAGCACGGCAGTCGTTCCGGCCACGAGCTTGAGCGACTTGTCACTGATCTTCTCACCGTCCAGCTTGACGCCGCCCTGCGCCAGCATGCGCAGCGCGTCCGAGGTGCTCGGGGTCAGACCCGCCTGCTTGAGCACGGCGGCAATCGGCAGACCATCGCTCTCGGCACTGAGTTTCACCTCGGGTATATCCGCAGGGATTTCGTCGCGGCGGAAACGTGCTTCGAAATCGGCGAGGGCCGCGGCAGCGGCAGCGGCGCCATGGAAGCGCGCGACAATTTCCTGTGCAAATGCCACCTTCACGTCGCGCGGGTTGCGCCCCGCACGCACCTCGTCGCGCCAGCCGCGGATAGTTTCGAGCGGCTCGAAGGACAGCAGTTCGATGTAACGCCACATCAGTTCGTCCGATACCGACATCAGCTTGCCGAAAATCTCGTTCGGAGGCTCCTGTATGCCGACATAGTTGCCCAGAGATTTCGACATCTTGTTGATGCCATCGAGTCCCTCGAGCAGGGGCATGGTCAATATGCATTGCGGCGGATGTCCATGGTGCTTCTGCAACTCCCGCCCCATCAGCAGGTTGAACTTCTGGTCAGTGCCTCCCAGCTCAACGTCGGCCTTCAGCACAACCGAGTCATAGCCCTGCACCAGCGGGTAGAGAAACTCGTGGATCGCGATCGGCTGGTTGTTTTGATAACGCCTGGAAAAGTCGTCGCGCTCGAGCATGCGTGCCACAGTGTGCGAAGCAGCAAGGCGGATCATGTCGACCGCAGTCATGCGATCCATCCACGTCGAGTTGAACACCACCTCGGTGCGGCTGCGGTCAAGGATGCGGAATACCTGCTCGGTGTAGGTTTCGGCATTGCGCGCGACCTCTTCGCGGGTCAGCGGCGGGCGCGTGGTGTTCTTGCCGGTCGGGTCGCCGATCATTCCGGTGAAATCCCCGATCAGGAACAGCACGTGATGGCCCAGTTCCTGGAACTGGCGCAGCTTGTTGATCAGCACCGTATGCCCAAGGTGAAGGTCCGGCGCCGTCGGATCGAATCCGGCCTTGATGCGCAGCGGCCGGCCGGCGGCCAGTTTCTCGCGCAATTCCGCTTCGCGCAGCAATTCGTCGCAACCACGGCGGATGATCTCGATCTGGCGGTCAATGCTGGTCATTTTTTCGGGTTTGTCATGCGAAAAAAGTGGTTTCCGGAACAGCGGTACTCTGCTAAGCTTCCGGCTGAAAATTGCTTGTAAATCATTAGGGAAGCGCATGTTTTCTGCGCAATTTGCGATTCTAGCGCAAAAACTTTCGAACCGGCTTCATGGCAAGACGCCGCGCCGCATCGCGCTTGCGCTGGTGTTGCCCTTCGTCGGGGTGATGGCAGCTTTCGGTATCGCACCGGACACCGTGACCGACACGGTCGAGCGCAGGACGGTCGTTGAGGAGCTGAATCTGCCGCCGCTCGATCTCACGGGCACGGCAGCCGTCGAAACCTACTGGCGCGAAGAACGGATTGAGCGCGGCGACACCATCGCCTCCTTGCTGCAGCGCATGAATGTCGACCAGGCGAGCGCGGTCCTGTTGCTGCAACATACACGCGAGGCGCGTGCCCTTTACCGGCTGATCCCTGGTCGGACCGTCCGCGCACATGTGTCCGAAACGGGGCAATTGCTTGCGCTGCGTTACCTGAACGGCACCCAGTTGCTCAAGATCGATCTCGACCAAGATGTGCTGCGCGTATGGGAAGGACCGGCCGATGTCGAAACCCGGGTACACATGCGTTCGGGCGAAATCGTGTCGTCGCTGTTTGCCGCCACCGACTCCGCCGGCATGTCCGATGCCATTGCCGTGCAGATTGCCGATGTATTTTCCACAGACATCGATTTCCACCGCGACCTGCGCCGCGGCGACCGGTTTTCGGCGGTGTACGAAATGCAGTATCACCAGGGGGAGCCGATCAGGGCCGGACGGCTGCTCTCGGCGGAGTTCGTCAATCAGGGCAAGACATTTCACGCCGTATGGTTTGACAGCGGCGATGGCAATGGCGGCGGTTATTACACGCTGGAAGGTGAAAACATCCGCAAAGCCTTTCTGCGCTCCCCGCTGGAGTTTTCCCGGATCAGCTCCGGCTTCAGCAATGCACGTCTTCATCCGGTGCTCAAGACTTGGCGCGCGCATCGCGGTGTCGACTACGCGGCTCCCACCGGAACCCCGGTCAAGAGCACGGGCAGCGGAGTCGTCGAATTTATCGGCGTTCAGGGGGCCTACGGCAACCTCGTGGTAATCCGTCACCAGTCCAAGTTTACAACTTGGTACGCGCATCTTTCGCGATTCGCATCGGGGCTGCACAAGGGGCGGCGCGTCGCACAGGGGGAAGTCATCGGTTTTGTCGGCAGTACCGGAATGGCAACCGGCCCCCACTTGCACTATGAGTTCCGCATCAACAACGTCCATCAGGATCCCCTGCGTGTCGCGATGCCACCGGCACCGCCTCTGGCACCCCAGCATCGTGCCGCGTTCAAAGAAGTGGTCCAGCCAATGTCTGAACGACTGGCCCTGCTGCGGCAGATTCGCACCACTTCCGCAAACTGACCACCGGTAATTGACCGCGATGCCCGAGCTGTTCATCGGGTTGATGTCCGGCACCAGCATGGACGGCATTGATGCCGTGCTGGCAGCCCCTGATTCGTCACCATCGCTTCTGCATCACATCCACCAGCCTTTCGCGCCGCAACTGCGCGATACGCTGCTCGCGCTGAACGAGCCTGGCACCGATGAACTGCACCGTGCGGCCACTGCCGCAATCTCGCTGTCCCTGGCTTATGCCACTGCGGTGCGTACCCTGCTGGCACAAGCTGCGACCGACGCAGAATCAGTCGCAGCGATCGGCTGCCATGGTCAGACCGTGCGCCACAATCCGCGAGAAGGCTATACGATGCAACTCGTCAATGGCGCGCTGCTCGCAGAACTGTCGGGCATTTCCGTTGTATGCGATTTTCGTAGTCGGGACATTGCTGCCGGGGGCGAAGGTGCGCCGCTGGTTCCGGCTTTCCACCGCGCGGTATTCAGCCATCCCGAAAAAGAGCGCGCAATCGTCAACATCGGCGGTATCGCGAATATCACCCACCTTCCTCCCGCAGGTCCGGTCACCGGTTTTGACTGCGGCCCGGGCAACGTGCTGATGGACGCGTGGATTTTTCTCAACAGGCGGTTGCCTTACGATGCGGGCGGATCCTGGGCAGTCCAGGGCCGGCTGCTGCCGGAGCTGCTCGACCGCCTGCTCGATCACGAGTTCTACGGACGTACTCCGCCAAAAAGCACCGGGCGCGAGATGTTCAATCTGCAGGCCTTGCGAAAGCTGCTCGCCGGCCACGAATCCCCCGCTGACGTACAGGCCACTCTGTGCGAACTGACAGCAACCGCCATCGCGCGCGCGATCAATACCTACTGCCGCAGGACCGAAGAGGTCTATTTTTGCGGGGGCGGCGCGCGCAATTCCAGCCTGTTGCAGCGGCTGGCAGAGATGCTGCCTGGCCGGCAACTGGGACTGACCGATGATCTTGGCATTACCGCCGAATGTGTGGAGGCTGCCGCTTTTGCCTGGCTGGCGCAGCGCACGCTCGCCGCTGAACCGGGAAATCTGCCGGAAGTGACGGGCGCAAGCGGCCCAAGGATCCTCGGCGCCATTTACCCGGCATGAAGTGCCCAAAAAAGAAGCGGGGGCCTGAGCCCCCGCTTCTGTCTGCGGCAGAAAAGTTCAGGCCGAGAAAGAGGATCCGCAGCCGCAGGTCGAACTCGCATTCGGATTCTTGATCACGAATTGCGCGCCTTCGACATTTTCCTGATAGTCGATTTCCGCGCCGGTCAGATACTGCAGGCTCATCGGATCGACCAGCAGCGTAACGCCGCCTTTCTGCAGAGAGGTATCGTCTTCATTGACCGCTTCATCAAAAGTAAAACCGTACTGGAACCCGGAACAGCCGCCACCGGTGACAAACACCCGCAGCTTGAGATCAGGGTTGCCTTCTTCCTCGATCAGTTGCCGCACCTTGGTTGCAGCGTTCTCGGTAAACACCAGCGGATCGGGCAGGACTTCAGCGACTGCATTCATTGCATGCTCCTAAAACGTTTTGGCCATATCTGCCATTGCGGAACATTATAGCCCATGTGCAGAAATTCACTCGGCCGAGGCCGGTTTGAGCTTCACGACCTTCTCTGTCTTGACGTCGTCCTGGTAGACCAAGCGCCCCTGGACCACAGCCCCCAGCTGCATTTCCAGAGTCCTGTAATAGACATCCCCCGTGACATTCGCCTTGCTTTGCAGTTCGACATAATCCGCCGCATGCACAGGTCCGACCACGGTGCCGTTGATAACCACATGGGAAACACGGATTTCCCCCTCGATGCGTGCCGCCTCCGACAATACCAGCGTGCCCGGCTTCCCTTCGGCGGACATCACGTTGCCGTGGATAAGCCCGTCAACACGCAAGCCACCGTCAAACGTCAGGTCGCCCTTGATCGCCGTGCCGGCCCCGATCAGACAGTCAATGCGGTTCTGGGGTTTGCTGGGTTTATTGCCAAACATGATGTTCTCCCGCTAGGAAAGAGTGACATTGTGCGTCAGCCTGGGCGCGTCGGAGTTACCCTCAAAGACCCGAACCTGCAGCCCTTTGACCGTAGCATCCGGAGATATCCGGAACATGCCTTCGACTCGCTGGAACAGTTTGAAGCTGACCTGGTATTCCTTTGCCGATTGTGTCGACTCCTGAGGCAGCACGAGCACCACTTTACGGCCATCCTGCTGGAGATTCAACACGAACTGCAGCCGGCCGGTGAATTCCTTGGCGCGCTCGCCGGTCTGCACCAGCAGCAGCTGGTAGCGGTATTCGCCGGGCACGGGCTCAGGCAACAGGCGGAAACGGTTGATGCTGATGGAACCCGGTTTTCCGGTTGCGGTCAGCGACTGGAAAAAGGCGAGGTCCTCCTTGAGCCGGGCATTATCCTGGGCAAGATTCTTTACCTGCCGCTGAAGATCGATAAAAGTTGCGCGCTCCATCTGCAGCTGGCGCTCGGCCGTAGCAGTCCTTGCATTCAATTCCGCCAGCTCGACCTGCTGCTTAAGCACGGTTTCGTTGAGCTGTGCCCGCAGACGCGCAGCCTCACCCTGCCGGAAACCGGCATATTCCAGTCCGAAGTCGTATGTGAACCAGGCAACGCCCGCCATCAATATGCCGGCGGCGAAGAGGCCCGACCAGCGCCAGTACCAGGGCATGTGCGGACGCACGGCCAGCCTGGGCGCATCAATACCGAAGCGCCGCGCAAATTTCTTTGTCAGGCGCTTCATGGGCTCAAGGCAGCAGTGCGACCTGGGTCAGGCCAGTGTCTTCGGCCAGACCAAACAGGATGTTCATGTTCTGCACCGCCTGTCCCGCCGCACCCTTGACCAGGTTGTCGATCACCGACAGCACGACCACCGTATCGCCGCCCTGCGGCTGGTGCACCGCGATGCGACATATGTTCGCACCGCGCACAGAGCGCGTTTCCGGATGGCTGCCAGCGGGCAGAACATCGACGAAAGCCTCATTGGCGTAGCGCTTTTCGTAGAGAGCCTGCAGGTCGATGCTCTGAGTCAATCTTGCATACAGCGTGGCATGAATGCCGCGGATCATCGGCGTCAGGTGCGGTACAAAAACAAGTCCGACCGGGCCCTTTGCAACCCGCGTCAGCCCCTGCACGATTTCCGGCTGGTGACGGTGTCCGCCCACGCCGTAAGCCTTGAAATTATCGGACGCTTCGGCGTGCAGAATATGCGTTTCGGCCTTGCGCCCGGCGCCTGACACGCCCGATTTTGCGTCGGCGATCAGGTGGGCGGCATCCACGCAGCCGGCCTCGATCAGCGGCAGGAAACCCAGCTGCACTGCCGTCGGATAACAGCCGGGATTTGCGATCACCCGCGCCTTGCTGATTTCAGCGCGGTTGATCTCGGGCAGTGCATACACCGCCTCAGCCACCAGTTCCGGGCAAGCGTGTTTCATCTTGTAGTACTGCTCCCAGACCGCCACATCCCGGATGCGGAAATCTGCAGCAAGGTCGATAACCTTCACGCCCGCGTCAACCAAAACACGTGCTTCCTGCATCGCCACGCCGTTCGGTGTCGCAAAGAACACCACGTCGCATTTGTCCAGGCCGGCCGCCGCGGGCTCGCTGAACCGAAGGTCGATCCGGCCGCGGAGATTGGGGAACATGTCCGCCACCGGCATGCCGGCTTCCTTGCGGGACGTGATGGCGCGCAGTTCGCAGCGTGGGTGCTGCACCAGCAGCCGCAGCAGTTCGACGCCTGTGTATCCCGTGCCGCCGACGATGCCGACCTTGATGATTCTTTCCGTCATGCGCTGATCATCCTCCCGTGCGTTCTTTCATAACCTGCAATCTGTCGTCAGCTGACGACACTGCCGCCAGAGACGACAAAGCCGCCCTCAGGCGGCTTTGTAAGAACTTCCGTTCTGCCAAGAATCGTTAACGCTTGGAGAACTGCTTGCGCCGCCGCGCCTTGCGCAAACCGACTTTCTTGCGCTCCACCTCGCGGGCGTCGCGCGTGACCAGTCCGGCCTTGCGCAGCACCGGCTTCAGCGCCGCATCATATTCGATCAGCGCGCGGGTAATGCCGTGGCGAACCGCGCCCGCCTGACCGGATTCACCGCCACCGGTCACATTGACACTGATGTCGAAGGTATCGAGCTTTTCGATCAACACCAACGGCTGGCGCACGACCATACGGCCGGTTTCACGCGAGAAAAACTCGTCTACCGGCTTGCCGTTGACAACAATGCTGCCCTTGCCGGGTTGCAGGTATACGCGGGCCACTGCACTTTTGCGGCGACCGGTGCCGTAATTCTTTTGAACTGCCATGGTCATTAATCCTGGATATCGAGGGTCTTGGGCTGTTGCGCTGCATGCGGATGATTGGTTCCCGCATACGCCTTCATTTTCTTCAGCATCGCATAACCGAGCGGACCCTTCGGCAGCATGCCTTTCACCGCCTTCTCAAGCACACGCGCCGGAAACTTGGCTTGCATTTTCTCAAAACTGGTGGTGTAGAGGCCGCCGGGGTAGCCGGTATGCCGGTGGTAGAGCTTGTCCTTGGCCTTGTTGCCAGTGACGCGCAGCTTGTCGACATTGACCACCACGATGAAATCACCGGTATCGATGTGACGGGTAAATTCGGGCTTGTGCTTGCCACGCAGGCGGTGTGCAATTTCGGCAGCAAGCCGACCCAGCACTTTGCCGGAAGCGTCGACAACGTACCAGTCGCGTTTGACTTCGCTGGGTTTTGCGGAATAAGTTTTCATGCTCGTTTCTACGCGTTCTTGGCGATTCGGGGGAAACCGCGAATTCTATGGGAAATCAAGCGGATGTGTCAATCCGCTGTACTGCAGCAGAAAAACCTGCCCGCCCCGCAGTAAAGCATAAAACTGATTATAAATCAATGGGTTATATCGCATGATCTCATGGCAGGTCACCAATGCGCTGGCCTCCCTGCTGATTCCGCCAGGATTGCTGCTGGTGATTTTCGCTGCCGGGCTGGTCCTTGCCCGCAAACGGAGGCGCTTTGGCCAAGCCCTGCTGGTTGCATCCGCCGGTGGCCTTTATCTGCTATCGATGCCACTGGTGGGCACAGCCCTGCTGCAACACTGGGAATCGCCGGCGGTGGAGGTTCCTCGTTCACCAGCCGCGGCCATTGTCGTGCTCGGTGGCGGACAGTACAGGAATGCTCCGGAGTACGGCGGCGACACGGTGGGCGCAATGGGACTGGTTCGCCTGCGTTACGCCGCCGAACTGCAACGACGCAGCGGCCTGCCAGTCCTGGTCAGCGGCGGCAGCCCCGACGGCACAGCTAGCAGCGAAGCTCAAGCCATGCGCAAAACCCTGGAGCGCGAGTTCGGCATCCCTGTGCGCTGGAGCGAGAGTCTCTCGGCAAATACGCTGGAGAGCGCGCGCAACAGCCGGGCCATGCTTTTGGCGGAGAACATCCGGCAAGTTGTCCTGGTAACCCATGCCTGGCACATGCCCCGAGCCCGCCTCGCCTTCGAACATTCCGGTTTCGAGGTCATTCCGGCGCCAACCGCGCACGCCACCCGCGGCGCGCTGACGGTACTCGACTTCCTGCCCGATGCAGGGGCCTTGCTCGACAGTGCGCTGTTTTTCCACGAAGCCATTGGCATACTCTGGTATCGTTTGCGCCTCATTTTTCAGGGTTGATCGCGGGAGACTCCATGAAGGCACGCATCAAGTGGATCGAAAACGTCAGTTTTATCGCCGAGTCGGGGAGCGGTCACGCGCTGGTGATCGACGGCGCACCCGAAGGTGGCGGCCGCGATCTCGGTCCGCGGCCGATGGAAGTGGTACTGATGGGCACCGGCGGCTGCACCGCTTACGACGTGATGCACATCCTGCGCAAATCGCGGGCGCCGGTCACGGATTGCGTTCTGGAGATCGAAGCGGAACGTGCCGAAGAGGATCCCAGGGTCTTCACCCGGATCCATTTTCATTTCATCGTCACCGGCAAGGGACTGAAGCCGGCACAGGTCGAGCGTGCAGTGCATCTGTCGGCGGAAAAATACTGCTCCGCGTCGATCATGCTGGGCAAGACCGCCGCGATCAGCCACGACTTCGAGATCCGCGAGGACGGAGCCTGAGGCCCGCCGGGGCACATCAGAGCAGGAACGCGCCCCCGGTCATTACCTTCGACGATGCCTGCATTGCCGCCTTGACCGGCGCCGGCAGTTCGGCACCGCCATGCCGCAGCGCAGTGGTCGCATGCCGGGCTTCGTCATCCCTCATCTGCCCGACAATGGCACGGCTTTTCCGGTCGTCTGCCGGGAGGCGTGCCAGATGCCCCTCGAGATGCTTCACGACTTGGCGTTCGGTCTCGGCAAGAAATCCCAGGTTCCAGCGATCGCCCAGTGCGCCGGCCGCCGCGCCGATGGCGAAAGAACCAGCATAAAACAGCGGATTTAGCAGGCTCTTGCGCCCGCCTAGCTCGGCAATGCGCTGCTCGGTCCAGGCAAGATGTTCAGTTTCTTCACGCGCAGCTTCCTCCAGCGCGACGCGCGCGCCCGAATCCCGCGCGGTCATCGCCTGCCCCTGGTAGAGCGCCTGGGCACAGACTTCGCCCGTATGGTTGACCCGCATCAACGCTGCCGCCAGCGCGCGCTGCGACGGACTCATGTCGGCCTCCTGAAAATCCTCTCCTGGGATTGGACGCGTACTGTGGGCTGGCGCAAACAAGGTGCGCAAGCCTTTGTCAAAACCGATGATCAGATCGTCGAGTCCCATGATGCTCAAGCCGCCTTTCCAAATAAACGCTCCAGTTCAACCCCCGGATCCGCGGCACGCATGAACGCCTCGCCGACCAGGAATCCGTGCACATTGTGAGCGCGCATTTTTTTTACATCTTCAGGTCTCAGTATGCCGCTTTCGGTGATCACCAGCCGGCTGTCCGGTACCCGCTGCAACAGTTCCAGAGTCGTGTCCAGCGTCGTTTCGAAAGTGCGCAGATTGCGGTTATTGATGCCCAGCAGCGGCGTGCGCAGCTTCAGTGCGGCATCCAGTTCCTCGCTGTCATGCACTTCGACCAGAACGGACATTCCCAGTTCCAGGGCAATGGCCTCCAACTCGGCCATTCGCGAAAACTCCAGCGCGGCGACAATCAGCAGGATGCAGTCGGCTCCGGCGGCACGCGCTTCGTACACCTGGTACGGATCCATCATGAAATCCTTGCGCAGCGCCGGCAGGCCGCAGGCGGCGCGAGCGGCCCTCAGATCGTCAAGCCGGCCCTGGAAAAACTGCCTGTCCGTGAGCACCGACAGACAGGCAGCGCCGTGGCGCTCGTAAGTCGCGGCAATCGCCGCCGGGTCGAACTGCTCGCGCAACACTCCCTTGCTGGGGCTGGCCTTCTTGACCTCGGCAATCACGGCAGGCAGTCCTGCGGCAATCTTCGACCGCAGCGTTCCCGCAAAATCACGCGCAGGTGCCGCCGCCCGCGCTGCGGCCTGCACCTCCGCCAGCGTCATGCGCGACTGCGCCTCGGCCACTTCCTGCGCCTTGACCGTGAGGATGCGCTGCAGGATGTCAGACACGGGTTTTTGTAAACTCGACAAACTGCTGGAGTTTCCTGCGTGCATCACCGCTCTCCAGCACTGTCAGGGCCTTAACGACGCCATCGGCCAGGTTCGGGGCCAGTCCCGCAATATAAATGCTCGCGCCTGCGTTAAGCGCGACGATGTCGCGCGCCGCGCCCGGCTTGTTCTCCAGCGCGCCAAGCAGCATGTCCCGCGACTGCTCGACGTCTTCGACGCGGATCGCCGCGTTGCTGTGCGTCTTCAGGCCGACATCGGCCGGCGCCACCATGTATTCGCGCACCTGGCCGTCTTTCAGTTCGCCAACCGCCGTGGGGCCGCTGATCGACAGTTCATCCAGTCCTTCGAGGCCGTGCACGATCATCACCCGGCGGCTGCCCAGCCGCTGCAGCACCCGTGCCTGGATGCCGACCAGGTCAGGATGGAACACGCCCATCACCTGCTGTTTGGCGCCCGCCGGATTGGTCAGTGGGCCGAGGATATTGAATATGGTTTTCACGCCGAGCTCGCGGCGCACCGGAGCAGCGTGTTTCATCGCGCTGTGATGGTTGGGCGCAAACATGAAACCGATGCCGGTCTGCGCAATCGACTGCGCCACTGCCTCGGGCTTCAGGTTGATGTTCACCCCGAGCAGTTCCAGCACGTCGGCACTGCCCGACTTGCTGGATACCGAGCGACCGCCGTGTTTGGCGATTTTGGCGCCGGCAGCCGCCGCCACAAACATCGCCGCGGTGGAGACATTGAAGGTGTGCGCGGAATCGCCGCCGGTGCCGCAGGTATCAATCAGTTCGGGCAGGTCCGGCATCGGCACCATGGTCGCAAACTCCCGCATCACGGTGGCGGCAGCGGCGATTTCACCGATGGTCTCCTTCTTCACGCGCAAGCCGGCGATGATCGCAGAAATCAGAACCGGAGATACTTCACCGCTCATGATCTGCCGCATCAACGACAGCATTTCGTCGTGAAATATTTCGCGATGCTCGATGATGCGCGTCAGCGCCTCCTGCGGTTTCATCACCGTTTCTCCTCAAGAAAATTTTTCAGCATCCGGTGGCCGTGCTCGGTCAGTATCGATTCCGGATGAAACTGCACGCCTTCGACCGCCAGCGTCCTGTGGCGCACGCCCATGATCTCGCCGTCGTCGGTCCAGGCGGTCACAGCAAGGCAGTCCGGCAGGCTCGCACGCTCTATCACCAGGGAATGGTAACGCGTCGCCGAAAACGGTTGCGGCAACCCGCGGAACACGCCAGCGCCCTCATGGCGGATCAGCGAAGTCTTGCCATGCATCAGCTGTTTCGCATGAACTATTTTTCCTCCGAAGGCCTGGCCGATGCTCTGGTGACCAAGGCACACGCCGAGAATCGGGATTTTCCCCGCAAAAGCCTTGATCGCCGGCACCGACACGCCCGCCTCGTTCGGCGTGCAAGGTCCGGGCGACACGACGATGCGGGCCGGCTTCATGCGCGAGATCTCGTCGAGCGTGATCTCGTCGTTGCGGTGCACGGCGACCTCTTCGCCCAATTCCCCGAAGTACTGCACCAGGTTGTAAGTGAAGGAATCATAATTATCGATCATCAGAAGCATGTCGATCCCCTCAGTCCAGGCGCGTATCGAGGCCGGCTTCGGCGATTTCGGCCGCGCGCAGCAGGGCACGCGCCTTGCTCTGCGTCTCCTGCCATTCAGCCTCGGGATCGGAATCGGCGACCACGCCGCCGCCAGCCTGCACATGCAGCCGGCCGTCCTTGATCACTGCTGTGCGCAACGCGATCGCGACGTCCATGTTGCCGTGGAACCCGAGATACCCGACCGCGCCGGCATAAATGCCGCGCTTGACAGGCTCGAGCTCGTCGATGATTTCCATGGCACGGACCTTCGGCGCACCCGATACCGTTCCGGCCGGGAAAGTTGCCCGCAGCACGTCGATCGCGCCCAGCCCCGGCTTCAGCTTTGCCTCGACGCTGGAAACGATGTGCATCACATGCGAATAGCGCTCGATCACCATTAGTTCGGTGACCTTGACGCTGCCGGTCTGCGCAACGCGCCCGGCGTCGTTGCGGCCAAGGTCAACCAGCATGATGTGTTCAGCGCGTTCCTTCGCGTCAGCCAGCAGCTCCGTCGCCAGTGCCGCATCCTCTTCCGCTGTCGCGCCGCGACGGCGCGTTCCGGCAATGGGCCTGACGGTGACCACGTCGCCTTCCAGCCGCGCGAGGATCTCGGGCGAAGCACCGACGACATGAAAATCATCAAAATTGAAACAGAACATGTATGGCGACGGATTCAGCGCCCGCAGCGCGCGATAAAGGGACAGCGGCGACGCGTTGAAAGGCTTGCTCATGCGCTGGGACGGCACCACCTGCATGATGTCGCCTTCGAAGATGTATTTTTTCGCGCGCTCCACCGCCTTGTGGTACGCCGCCTGGCCGAAACCGGAAACCGCCGGCTCGGAAGAAACAGGCGCGCTCTGCGGCAGGGTAACCGGCGCCCGCAACTTCGCCAGCAAGTCAGCCAGGCGTGCCCGGGCAGCCGCCCAGGCGCCGGGTTTTCCGGGCTCGGCATACACCACCAGCGAGAGTTTCCCGGAGAGGTTGTCGACGATCGCGATTTCCTCGGAAACCAGCAGCAAAATATCCGGAGTGCCCAGTTCATCGCGCTTCTGCGCATTCGCCAGTCGCTTTTCGACGTAGCGGACCGTGTCATAGCCGAAATAGCCCACCAGCCCGCCGCAGAACCGCGGCAGCCGTGGATCAGTGGCCACCTTGAAGCGCTGCAGGTATTGCTCGACAAAGGCCAGCGGATCGTCGACCTTTTCGCTCAGCGTTTCCCGGCCATCGCGAATTTCGGTACAGTCCCGCCCGCGCACCTCGATTCGAGTGCTCGCAGAGAGCCCAATGAACGAATAACGCCCGAAACGCTCGCCACCGACCACCGATTCCAGCAGATAGCTGTACGGCTGATTGGCCAGCTTCAGGTAGATCGACAGCGGCGTGTCGAGGTCGGCAAAGGTTTCAAGCACCACCGGCACGCGGTTGTAGCCCGCGGTGGCGAGTCGATTGAAATCTGATTCAGTCATGTCTTGCTCCACAAAAAAGCTACGGATACGAAACGCGGCAACAGCCCGGCACAGCGCGATCAGCTACGCCAATCGCAACGCCAGCGGCAGCCACCGGCAACCGTTTCGGATCTTGTGGGAATGGACACGATTAATCTTTTTTAATCAAAGGGATACAGTCAAGAAGCGAGCCTACTATAGCATCAACATCAAGGCTCTGCACGGGCTGCCCCTCGTTGTAGCCATAGGGCACGCAGAACACCGGGCACCCGGCCGCGCGGGCCGCCTGCGCATCATTCCCGGAATCGCCGATCATCAGCATCCGGTCCGGCGACACGCCAAACTGCGCGCAGGCATGGAGCAGTTGCATCGGATCCGGCTTTTTGCGCGGCAGCGTGTCGCCAGAGATGGTTTGCGCAAAAAAGTGCGCCAGCCCCATACGCTCCAGCAGCGGCCCGGTGAAAGCACCGGACTTGTTGGTCACGCAGGCCAGCGGAAACCCGCCGGCGCGAAACTGTTCCAGTCCCTCGAGCACGCCGGGATAGATCGTTGTGTGCCGGCCATTGACCTCGGTATAAAACCGCGCGAACACCGGCAGCGCCGCCGCCAGCACGGCCGCATCAACATGACCGTCGATATCGCGAGCCAATGCGCGTTCGACCAGCCGCGGGATCCCTTTGCCGACGAAGGTGCGCACGACATCGAGCGGCAGCTGCTCATGTCCGAGATGCTCAAGCATCAGGTTGGTCCCTGCCGCGAGGTCGGGAATGGTGTCGAGCAGCGTGCCGTCGAGATCGATCATCACGGCGCGCACGGCAATAGGAAACGTTTTTTTCATGATTTGGCGGGAATGGAAAAGCAGTGGCGCGATAGCGCCGGGTAATCAGGATCCGGCGAGCGCCCTGCGCATCTCCGCGATGGTGGCTTTGTAATCCTTCTGCCCGAAGATCGCCGAACCGGCGACGAAGGTGTCGGCCCCGGCTTTCGCGATTTCCGCGATGTTGCCGGCCTTGACTCCACCATCCACTTCCAGCCAGATGTCGCGACCGCTGGCATCGATGCGCTTGCGCACTGCGGCGAGTTTCTGCAGCGCCGAGGGAATGAAGGCCTGCCCGCCGAAGCCGGGATTGACCGACATGATCAGCACCAGGTCGAGCTTGTCGAGGACGTGGTCGAGGTAATGCAGCGGCGTGGCCGGATTGAATACCAGCCCGGCCTTGCAACCATGCTCCTTGATCAGCCCGATGGTGCGGTCGATGTGTTCGGAGGCCTCGGGATGGAAAGAAATGATGTTGGCGCCGGACTTGGCGAAATCCGGCACGATGCGGTCCACCGGCTTGACCATCAGGTGCACATCGATGGGCACCTTGACCAGCGGCCGGATCGCTTCACACACCAGTGGCCCGATGGTCAGATTGGGCACATAGTGGTTGTCCATGACGTCAAAATGGATCAGGTCAGCGCCGGCAGCGACCACCGACTGCACCTCCTCGCCAAGGCGGGCGAAGTCCGCGGACAGAATGCTGGGCGCGATGCGGAAAGTCATGACGTCATCCGGAAAAGGGGCGCCCCGATTTTACCCGTTCCCGTTCACGCAGATATACAGAACTTCCGCCGCCGCTCCGCGGATGCGAGAATAGGCGCATGACCGAAAACACATACCACATCACCGTTGCGCCGCGTGCAAGCCACATTCCGGAACAATCGGATGCCGAGGCCGGGCGCTACGCCTTCTCCTACACCATCACCATCACCAATACTGGCTCGGTGGCCGCACAGCTGTTGAGCCGGCACTGGATCATCACCGATTCCAACAATGTCGTGCAGGAAGTCCGGGGTGAGGGCGTCGTTGGCGCGCAGCCAAGGCTGAAGCCAGGCGAGAGCTTCGAATATTCCAGCGGCTCAATGCTCACCACACCGGTCGGCACCATGCGCGGCAGCTACCAGATGGTCGCTGAAGACGGCACGCGCTTTGACGCGGCCATTCCGGAATTCACGCTGTCGGTGCCGCGGGTGCTGCATTAGGCGCTTCTGGCAGCAGCAGGCATGAGCTTACGCGCCAGTTACACCCTGATTGCGCCGCTGTACGACGCCCTGGTCGGCCCGGCGCTGGATCGCGTCCGCAGGCGCAGCCTGGCGCGGCTGCCCGGCGCGGAACGCGCGCATATCCTGATCAACGGCGCGGGCACCGGCCTCGATTTGCCGTTACTGCCGGCCGCTCATTGTTACACCGCGCTCGACCTGACACGGGCGATGCTGCGCAAAGCGCTGCCGCGGGGCCAGCATCTCGACATTCGCTGGGTTCAGGGCGACAGCCAGCGTCTGCCTTTCGCCGACGGGGTGTTCGACCACGTCCTGCTGCACCTGATACTGGCCATCGTGCCCGACACCCGGGCGGCGCTCGCGGAATCGGCGCGCGTAGTGCGGCCGGGAGGTCGTCTGTTCGTGCTCGACAAGTTCCTGCGCCCCGGCGAGGCCGCTTGGCTACGGCGCCTGGTCAATCCCCTGATCCGGCGCATCGCCACCCGCACCGACGTAGTGTTCGAGGAAGCGCTCGCCGGCGTGAGCGATCTGCGCGTGATCAGCGACGAACCGGCCCTTGCGGGAGGATGGTTCAGGATGGTGACGCTGGAGAAGACCGGTGCTCAGGATTTTCCGGATTCATCCGGATCATCATCGTCGCGGCGCGGCCAGGTCAACCAGACGATGCCGCCGAGCAATGAGAGCGCGACTGCGACTTCGATCAGAAACCAGAGTAGTCCGGACATTCCTAGCGCCTTACAGGTTTGCGATGCCAATGCCCGACTTTAGCAAATTCCCGCTGCGCATCATTGCAGCAGCTCTCGCTGCAGCCCTGGTAACCACGGCCTGCCGGTCGACGCCGGACACGCTACCGGCTTCGCCGGCGCAGACACCCGAAGCACTGGCCATACCGCAGCCTGTACCCGGGCCCTTGCCCGCCCCGCCGCCAGTATCCGAACCCGTGGCACCGGCAATACAGATAACCGCGCCGCTGAAGGGCAAGCACCTGCGCCGCGGCCAGTGGACGGAACTACCCGGCTGGCAGGACGACGATCCGGCGGCGGCATGGGAGGCCCTTCTCACCAGTTGCAGCACGCTGAAAAACCAGACCGCCTGGCAGGCCGTCTGCAGCGCAGCCCTGACCACGCCGCGACCGGATCGTGCCGCTGCCCGGCGCTTCTTCGAAGCCAATTTCACGCCGTACCAGCTGTTGCAGGCAGATGGGCGCGTGGAAGGGCTCGCCACCGGTTATTACGAACCCCTGCTGCGCGGCAGCCGCAAACCGACATCCCGCCATCGTTACCCGGTGTACGGCGTCCCGGACGACCTGGTCAGTATCGATCTCCCGGCTTTCGGCATCGAAGGCCGCGAGCCGCGGCTGCGTGGCCGCCTCGATGGCCGGCGTGTTCTGCCCTATTTCGAACGTGCCCAGATCGAAGCCGGACTCGCCGCGGTGAGAGGCCGCGAGATCGCCTGGGTCGATGATCCGGTTGAGCTTTTTTTCCTGCAGATCCAGGGCTCGGGACGCATTGAACTCGAGGGTGGCGGCGTGCTGCGCGTGGGCTTCGCCGACCATAACGGCCATCCCTATCGTTCGATCGGCCGTCTGTTGATCGACCGCGGCGAGCTGCCTGCTGAGCGTGCCTCGATGCAGGGCATCAAGGCTTGGGCGCAGCGCAATCCAGACAAGCTGCGCGAGGTGATGGATTTCAACCCGCGCTACATCTTTTTCCGGGAGTTACCGGAAGGCCTCGGCGGTCCGCTCGGTGCACAGGGCGTGCCACTGACCGCGCGCCGCTCGATCGCCGCCGACCCGCGCTACGTGCCGCTGGGCGCGCCGGTTTTTCTCGCAACCACCTGGCCACTCAGCAGCCGTCCGCTGCAGCAACTGATGCTGGCGCAGGACACCGGCTCAGCCATCCGCGGCCCGGTGCGCGCCGACTTTTTCTGGGGTTATGGCGACGAGGCGGGACGTGAAGCCGGACGCATGAAGCAATCCCTGCGGATGTGGGTGCTGCTACCCCGCGGTTATCCCTTGAACGGTCACTGACTGCCAAAAGTTAAGTAAGCGCGCACTCACTTAAATTATAAGTATTTGATTATATTGATGTTTTTAATTTATCGCTTATCAAAGTCGTCGCTGACTGCAGCCCTCGCTAGACGCCTCACCCAGCTCAACCGTGCTGCGCCTGGCCGAAAGACCAGCGCTCAGTGCGCCTGCAGCGTCCACACACCATCCCAATCCTCGGGCGGAGGATTGCTGCGGTAAATCGCACAGCGCTCGAGATACAGCTGCGAGGGCCGGTCGCCGGGACAGGCCGCAAGCGCGTCACGGAAGAGCTTCTCGGCGCGATCCCAGGCGCGGTTGCGGTAAATGCCGACCGCCTCGGCAAAAGTGAACAACACCTCGTCCATGTGCGGAAAGCTCTGCGCGTTGTGGTGCTCCAACACCTCGCTGATGGATACCGGCGCCTGCCGTCCGCGCACCCGGATCAGGTCGAGCTCGCGCAGGCGCACCGGCCGGGGCAGGCGGGCCACGGTGGTCTCGCAGACCAGCACGTTCGTGCCGTAATACTTGTTGGCATTCTGCAGGCGCTCAGCGAGGTTCACGCGGTCACCGATCACCGTGTACTCAAGCCGCTTCGGCGACCCGATGCTGCCGGCGACGACGCTGCCGGTGCTGATGCCGATGCCGATGGCAATCGGCTCATGCCCCGCCGCGGTACGCCGGGCGTTCAGTTCGCGCAGGGCCAGCATCATCCGGCTGCCGACGGTGACAGCGTTCTCCGCGTCGTTCCGGGAAGCGCGCACCGAGCCGAACACCGCCATGATCATGTCGCCGATGTACTTGTCGAGTATGCCGTTGTGGGCGAACACGATGTCGACCATGTCAGTGAAATAGTCGTTGAGCATCGCCACCGTCTCCCGCGGACCCAGCCGCTCGGACATTGTGGTGAAACCGCGGATATCGGAGAACAGCACACTGACCTCCCGGTTGTTGCCGCCGAGCGCGGCATCGCCGCCCTCCAGCAACTCGTCCATCACCGCCTTGCTCATGTAGCGCGACATCGTGTTACGCAACCGCTTTTCACGGGTGATGTCTTCCATGATCAGCATCGAACCGAGCGGATCGTCGTGCGCGTCATGCAGCGGCACGGCGGTCATGTTCACCGACACTGCGTGCCGGCCATCAAGGACGAGGTCTGAGTCGACCGTGCTGTCGATCCTGCCGGTGCGCAGCACCTTCTCCAGGCTGTGGGTCACCCAGCTGTTGGGGCCGTCGAAAACCTCGCCGACTCCGCGGCTGACGGTGTCCCGTTCCTCACGCTGGAGTATGCGCAGCGCGGACGGGTTGATCTTGCTGATGGTGTTATCCGCATCGAGCGTCAGCACCCCGTTGCTCATGCTGCGCAGGATGCTCTCGTTGTAATTGCGCGAATTGCTGACATCCTCGAACAGCTGGGCGTTCTCGATCGACACCGCAGCCTGCGCACACAGCGCCCCCAGCCGGCGCTGATCCGCCGCGGTGAACGGCCCTTCCTTTTTGTTGAGAATCTCCATCACGCCGACCTTGTTACCGCCCTTGGTGGTGATCGGCATGCAAAGAATGTTGCGGGTGCGGTAGCCCGTGCCCTTGTCCACGCCGGGATTGAAGCGGGGATCTCTGTAGGCGTCGTCGATGTTGATGCGCGCGCCCTGGATGAAACATTCGCCGGCGATACCCGCGCTGGCCGGAAAACGGATCTCCTGCGCTGCTTCGCCGCCAGCGACCCGCGACCACAGCTCATTGCTTGACGGGTCGTAGAGGAACAGCGAGCCGCGGTCGGCGCCGAGCAACTGGGTGGCTGCAGCGAGTATCTTCTCGAGCAACGGATCAAGCAGTATTTCCGAGGTGATCGAGCTCACCACATCGAGCAGCACTGCCTCCTCGCGCTGCGCCCGCTCGACGCGCTCGAACATGCGCGCGTTTTCGAGCGCCGCCGCCGCCTGCGACGACAGCCCCTCGAGCAGCTGCTGGTCCTCGGCGTCAAACTCGCCCTCGCGCTTGTTCAGCGCCTGGGTGACGCCGATGACAACCTGCTTCTTGTTGCGGATCGGCACGCAGAGGATGTTGCGCGTGCGGTAGCCGGTATCGGTATCGACCTTGCGGTTGAAGCGCGGATCGGCATAGGCATCCGGAATGATCTCTCCCCTGCCGCTGGTGAACACCGAACCGGCAATGCCGCGATCGGCGGGAAAGCGCACCTCGCCCATCACGTTGCCCTGCATGACCCGGGAAAACAGCTCCTTCGTTTCCGCGTCGTACAGAAACAGCGAGCTGCGCTCCGCATTGAGTGTTTCGGTGACCACTTCCATCAGCCGCGGAAACAGCACGTCCAGCGACAGTGTGTCGGACACCCGGTTGGCGACATCGACCAGCGCCGTGGTCCGGCGCACCAGTTCGGTGATGCGAATCAGCAACTGGGTCTTTTCCGCGTCCGAAAGACCGCCGAGCAGGCGTTCGATGTCGGACTGCTGCAGCCGGCGTTCGAGGATGCCGCGGATGATTTCAAAATCGATTTTCATGTCCGCGGCACCGTTTTTCGGATCAGAGGTCGGAGAGCCGCAGTTTGGCGAGCCCCGCCCCGCTGCGCTCGAAGACCAGGATGTCTTCGGCGGTCAACGGCGGACTGACATGCGGCCCCTGTATCCGCTCACAACCCAGGGCCAGCAACGCAACGACGGTCTCGCCATCGGCCACCCCATCGGCCGTGACCCTGAAGCCGAAGTCACGGGCAAGACGGACCAGGGAGCGGACGATTTTTCCATGCAGCGGCGAACGCTGCATGTCATGCACGAACGCGGCGCTGAGCTGCATCTCGTCAAACGGCAGCTGCGCCAGGTTACCCAGCGATGAAGCACCGGTGGCGAAGCCGGCGATGCCCAGCCGCAGCCCGAGGCGCTTGAGACGGGCGAACACGTCTTTCACCTGCGGAAGTTCGCCGGCAATGGCCGATTCGTGCACGCCGATAACCAGGCGCGCCGGCGGCACGCCCCAGGTGCGCAGGGCGCGGTCGACGAACTCCGGAAAAGCGGGCTGCAGCAGGCCGCTGGCCGACACCTTGAGCCCAAGCTTGCACTCCAGCCCCGCCTTGGCAAACTCGGCGCTCTGGCGCAGCGCGTTGTTGAACAACCACCAGGTGACTTCCCGCACCAGCCCGGCGCGTTCAGCGGTTTCGAGCGCCTCCACCTCCGGCACCTCGCCCAGCTCGGCATCCGTCCAGCGCAAGCCGCACTCGAGTCCGCCAATGCGCCCGGAATGGGCATCCAGTTGCGGCTCGAACATCAGGCCGAGCGTGTTCTGCTCCAGCGCGTGACGCAGTCGCGTCTCGTAGCGCAGCTGGCGCTCTTCGCTTTCGCCGTGCTGGGCATCATAGACGGCGGTTCGCTCGGAGCCTTCCCGCGCCACGCGCGCCGCGAGCTTGGCATTGCGCACCAGGGTCTGCGGATCGCCGCCGTGTTCAGGATAGACCGCGATGCCAATCACGGCATCGGTATCGAAAATGCGGTCGCCAAGCGGAATCGGCGCCTCCAGCGCACCCAGGACCTTGTTGGCAGCGAGTATGGCCACGCCTTCGCCGGCGATACGCGGCAGCAGGCAGGCAAACTGGTCGCGGCTGACCCGGCCCAGCTGGTCCTGCTTGCGCAGCACACCTTCGCGCAGGCGCCGCGTCAGGCGCAGCATGAAGGCTTCGCCCTTCTGCAGGCCAAGCTGGCGGTCGATCTGCTCGACCTTGCCGACCTGGAGCAGCAACAGTGCGAGCTGTTTGCCATCCTGGCGGTGGCTCTCGATCGTGGTTCTGAAAATTTCCATGAACGCCGCATACTCCGGCGTCGGCAACGTGCGCACGACGCCGCCATCCTCTTGGCTGCGTGTCGCCAGCGATGCCAGCAGCGCGAGCTGCAGAAAATTGAAGCGCTGCAACGCCAGCAGGGTTTCCGTGCATTCAGCAGCGGAATCCGCGTAGAGGCGGAGCACGCCGCGCGTCATCGCATCCTGGAAACGCTGGCAGTCTCGCCGCATCCGTTCCAGCGGTTCACCCTCGGCATCGAGCGCCCATTCCCCCAGCGCCGCATGCACCGCCGCCGCGCCCGCACCGCCAGCTACCGCCTGCGCGTCAAATGCCGCAGCCAGCGTACCGGCGACCGGCACGAACAGGTCGGGCGCACGATCGCGCACTTCGCGGAATGCCGCCGCGACCCGGTTCAAAGTGTCCGGTCCGACGCTGAACTCCTCGGCGAGACGCGCCGTCAGCGCCGCGAGGCCGATGCCCGGATCGGCAGCGCCCTCGGCAGTTTCAGAGGAAGAATTCGGAGGGATCAATGGCGACACTGCCCTGCTCCAGGGTGCGTTTGATGCGGTACGGCACGCCGGGCGCCGCTTTGGGTTCCTGCGCGAGGTCGAGTATCAACTGCGGGCGCAGGGGCACGCCTTTGGCATCGAGCACTACCATCACCTTGGGCAGCAGCCGCCTGACCAGGTTCTGCGCGATCACGATGCCGACCTCGCCCGAGTTGAGTTCGACGAGGGCACCTACCGGAAAAATGCCGATGCACTGCACGAACTGCTCGACCAGGGGGCCGTCGAACAGCACGTTGCGCGTGTTGTAGAGGTGGTTCAGCGCATTCGACGGCGAGTGCACCTCGGCATATGAGCGTGCGTGCGTCATCGCGTCGAAGCAGTCGACCAGGCCGGCAATCGAGCCGAAGAGGCCGATCTGATCGCCCTTGAGCCCCTTGGGATAGCCGCTGCCGTTGTAACGCTCGTGGTGGAGCGCGGCCAGCTCCGGCAGTTCGGAAGGCAGGCCCGGCGTGTCTTTCAGGATCGCCACGGAGTGCGCAATATGGCTGCGGCAGACCATCAGCTCCGGCTTCGACAGGACGCCTTTTTTTTCCACAACTTCCTCCGGCACCGCAGTCATGCCGACGTCCTGCAGCAGCCCGAGCATGCCGAGCAGGTCGAGCTGCTCGCGCGGCAGTTGCAGGAAACGGCCGAAGGTCAGCATGTAGATCGACACGCCGAAAGCCCGATCCAGCGTATGCCCGCCTTTTTCCTTGAGCTTGGCGAGCAGCATCATCGCATCCGGATTGCGCACGACGCTGTCCGTCATGCTGGTCACGGCTTCCTGCACCCGCGGCGCGTCAAGCGCCTTGCCGGCCTCGACCTGGCTCATGATGTCCTTGAGTACCACCTCCGTCTGGCGCTGCGCCGTCCGCGCCACCGGCAGCTCCTCGTCTACCGTGGCCTTTTCCCGGTAAACCACCTTGTGCTTGATCGTCGTCAACACGCTGGGGCCGATGGGCTCGGCGACGCGCGGGTGGGCGGACGACAACGGCGGATCGCCCGCGCGGCTCGTCAGCAGCGCGCTGCGGTCAGGGAGATCGGGGCCCTTGTCGAGGTCGATGGTGACCTTCTTGCAGTATTTCTTCAGTGCCTCGAGCTGCTTCTCGTTGTTGAGCACGAAGCCCTGGTACATGAACGGCGTTTCCGTCCATGGACGGTCGAGTTCGGAGATGAACACACCGAATTCAAGTTGCTCTACTGGGACTTCTTTTTTCATGTTTTTGGAATCAGTCCGCGGCCGCCAGGCCTCCCTGGCAGGCCTCGCTGGATTCTCCGTCCGGACGCCGGCCGGCGCAAGCGCACCGCCGGCGGGTCAAAATTCGAATACGTGATTGTTCTGCAGCAGCAGCGGCGGGGGCTGCACCGAAAGTTCCTCGATTTCCTGCATCGTCAGCTCGATCTCGCTGGGCTTGAGGTGGGTGATGTAAACCTCCGCCGGCCGCTGCAGCTTGGCCAGTTCTTCGCCCAGCATCGACGGACA
The DNA here is from genome assembly GCA_030684405.1 of Burkholderiales bacterium. Classification (GTDB taxonomy): domain Bacteria; phylum Pseudomonadota; class Gammaproteobacteria; order Burkholderiales; family SG8-41. The sequence goes on from JAUXYA010000020.1 coordinate 44,515, forward strand.
AAGATGCCGCGCCAGCTCGGCCAGCCTGCGGTCCTTGTCGGAGAACGCCGTTTCGATGATCAGGTATTTCAGGTTCTCGGTGCGGTTGACGATCTCCCACAACCCGTCGTTGGGACCGGTGTCACCGCTGAAGACGAGGCTGCTCTTGCCGCTGTCGAGCAGGTAACCGACGGCCGGCACGGTGTGAATCGCCGGCAGCGCCGTGATCTTGCGTCCGCCCAGTTCGATCACGCTGCCAACCTCGATTTCCTGATAGCGCATGAACGGCGCATCCGGCGTCGGAATCTGGGAGAAATCGGGCCAGATATCCCAGTTGAACAGATTTTTCTTGAGAATCTCGATCGTCGGACCCGTCGCGTATACCGTCACCGGCTTCGGCCGCAGAGCGCCCACTGAATCGAGGAAAAAGGCGATGGAGTCGACATGGTCAAGGTGCGAGTGGGTAACAAAAATGTGATCAATCAGCGACAACTCCGCCAGCGAAAGCTCGCCAACGCCGGTGCCGGCATCGATCAGGATGTCCTGGTCAACCAGGAAAGACGTCGTGCGGTGCTGCTGACCGCCGATGCTGCCGGAACAGCCCAGGACTCGCAGGCGCATGTCAGTCCGCCGCTCGCCGGATTGCCACGCACGGCGCCGGGCAAGCACCTGCGGCAACGCTGAAAAAAGCATTCGCGAACTTCATGCTGCGCTTTCGCTGGAAGACGGGAGGATGAGGAACCACGAATTTTACTCCAAAGCACCCGGTATCGCCCGGGCTGCAAACCTGCGGCAGGACTTCGTCAGCGGCCTGACAATTCCATCATCACCCTGCTGTTTACCGGCAGTCCGGCCCGGCGTGCAGGTTGAAAGCGGATGGTCAGCAGGCGCTCAAGCGCGGCGTCGACCTGAGCTGCGGCATCCGCAGCGACAACATCCCGCACGATGCCTTCTCGATCAATGCTGACCCAGACCCGAACAGCCGAAACCGGAGCTCCTGCCAGAAGTTCCTGCCAGCTCAGCGGCTCGGGATACTGGTCGAGTTCGCGTGCCGAGTAGAAGTGCCTGTCATCTCCGGGGTTGTTCAGCGCTGCAGCGGGGGCCTGCTGCTTCCGCGTTTCAGCTGCGGAATTGCGGACGGCACTGGAATTGGACGTGACGACTGGCGCGACCGGGGTGTGCGGCTGCGGGCCCTCGGCAACCGGAGCCGAAACCGCGTGTGCTTCGACCCGGGCCTCGACCTGCCAGCGCGGCACCCTCTCGCCGGGAAAACCGCCCCAGTCTGCGGCAATCAGGGCGTGCGCCAACAGGGACAGCCCCAGCGCCACGCCCAGCCGGCGGGTCGGACGAAATGGCGCGACCATCCGGAACCCGCCGCTGCCGAAGCGGGGCTTACCGCAACGTGCCGAGAGCCTGTTCCAGCTTATCGGCAGGGAGGAAACCGCCCACCTGCTGGCCGTTGGCCAGGAACACCGCCGGCGTACCGCGCACGCCGAAACGCTGCGCCAGCAGCTGGTTCTCCTCCAGCGGCGTCGCGCAGGTTCTTACCGCGTTGGCCGGTAATACAGCCTTGTTCAACAGGTCATCCCAGGCCTTGCCGCGATCCTTGGCGCACCACACCGCTTTTGATTTCTCGGCGGAGTCCGGCGACAGGATGGGCAACAGGAAGGTATAAATTGTAATGTCCGTAATCTTGTTGAGTTCCTTCTGCAGTTCCTTGCAGTAGCCGCAGTTCGGATCCTCGAAGGTGTACACGATCCGCTTGCCGTTGCCTTTTACCCGCTTGATCGCATTGCCCTGCGCCTTGACCAGCGCGCCGGAGGCGATCTGGTCGCGGCGCTCGCTGGTCAGATTGCGCTCCTTTGCGTTACGCAGGTCGAACAGGTTGCCACTCATCAGATACGTCAGCTTGTCGTCGGTATAGACCACTTGTCCATCGAACACGACCTCGTAGAGCCCGGGGAAAGGCATGCGGTTGATGCTTTCGATTTTCATCGACGGAAACCGTGCCTCGAAGGCCTTGCGCACATTGGCCTCATTGGCCTGCGCAGGAACGCTGCCCAGCAGGATTGCGCAGAGGGCGAAAACAGATCGTTTGAACATGTCGAATTCCTCGGGCGAATTGCCCTTGATTGTTGATTGCGGCCGTCGCGAGACTCAGGCCGCCGCGTGACGGATCAGCAGGTTCTTCAGGAACGGCAGGTGATCCACCGCCGCCATGCCGGAATTGCGCACGCCGGATACCCAGACCGCCCTTGCCGCGAAAAGTTTCTGCAATCCGTCGGTGCCGAGCCCCATCGTGACAATGTCCTCGCGCCGCGCCCTCTCGTAGCGTCGCAGCAGCTGCCGGTCGCCGCAATCCTGACCCGGCACTCGTGCCGCCAGCACTTTGACCAGCTCGCGCACATCGCGGAAACCCAGATTAACGCCCTGGCCGGCCAGAGGGTGCACATTGTGTGCGGCATCCCCGGCCAGCGCAACGCGCGGCGCGACGAGTTTCGGCACATGCGCGAGACGCAGCGGAAAACCGGCGGGGAGGGTAATCAGCTGCAGGCTGCCGAGCACGCTGCTGCTGGCCGCCTCGACCTGAGCGGCAAGCGCTTCGGCCGCGAGCGCCAGCAAAGTCTGCGCATGATCCGCGGTGGTGGACCACACCATCGACACGCGTCTGCCGGGCAAGGGCAACAGTGCCAGCACGCCATCGTCACGAAACCACTGAAATGCCGCCCCCCGGTGATGCTGCGCAGTTTCGAAATTGGCTACAAGCCCGACCTGCTGGTAGTCGGTGATGCGGGCCTCGAGGCCCGCGGCTTGCCGCAGCCATGAATTGCCGCCGTCGGCTCCGACCACCAGCCGCGCCTGCAGCAAATTGCCGTCGGCAAGTTCCACCCGCGCGCAGTCTTCGGCCACTTCCAGGTTGATCGCGCGCTTCGCCACAGCGGGATGCGCCGGATCGGCTTCGGCCATGGCCTGGTACAGAGCCCGCTGCAGGGCGCTGCTTTCGACGATGTGCGCGAGTTCACGCAGGCCGGCGTCATAGGCACTGAACGAAAGCCGGCCCTCAGGCCTGTCCCCGGAAATCATCATCGACTCCACGCGCTGCACGCGCTGCGGATCGAGCCGCTGCCAGACGCCAAGGGCATCGAGAAACGCAGCGTTGCCGGGGCTGATGGCGTAAACGCGGATGTCCCAGTCCGCGCCTGTTGATACCGGCTGCGGCGGCTGTGCATCGATCAGCGCGACAGAGAGCCCCGATCGTTGCAGCGCAAGAGCAAGACAGGCGCCGACCAGCCCACCGCCGACGATCAGCACATCATGAACAACAGGCATCAGATGAAAATCTCTTGTCGAATCGGGTTTTCATGCCGACATTCTAGGCGGCCCAGGCCGCCGCCTCCACAATCCGGCCGCAGCAGTTCACGTGGGTCGCCGCCAAGTGTGGCTAACTCGTGGATTCCACAGACAAATCAATGAAATGCCCAGGCCTGGCAGCTTGACAAGCACAAGCCTGCTCTTTAGACTGCGCGCCCTCCAGTGGCGAGTTAGCTCAGTGGTTAGAGCAGTGGAATCATAATCCATTGGTCCGGGGTTCAAATCCCTGACTCGCCACCACTTCTTTTTGTCTTTCCGCTGTTCCGTTTGCCCGGCAAGACCTGCCGTGTTATCTTGAGCCGATGCGTAAGTTAATGCTTTTATTGGCTTTTTTGGTTTTTGCCGGGCCGGCTTGGGCGCAGCGTGCGCTGCCTGCCGAAGCCAAGCGCGGCACCATCGGCGAACGGCAGATGTTACCGCTTGTACAGCTCGGCAATGAAACCCGGCGGCTTGCCCCGGGCGGCGTGATCATCGACAGCAACAACCGCTCGATCACCCATAACCAGTTGCCCCCCGGCTCTGAAGTGCTGTACCTGCTCGACCGCAACGGCGAGTTGCTGCGGCTGGTGATCCTGACGGCAGAAGAACGGGCCCTGATCGACAGCTCGAAAAAGTAAACCGTGGGCAAGGTTTACATCAAGACCTTCGGCTGTCAGATGAACGAGTACGATTCGGACAAGATGGCCGACGTGCTCGCGGCCGGCGAAGGCCTCACCCCCACCGACGATCCGGCAGACGCCGACGTCATCCTGTTCAACACCTGTTCCGTGCGCGAGAAGGCCCAGGAAAAAGTGTTCCATGACCTGGGCCGCGTCAGGCAGTTCAAAAAAAACAAACCCGGCCTGATCATTGGCGTCGGTGGCTGCGTCGCCAGCCAGGAAGGCGCAGCCATCGTCCGGCGCGCACCCTACGTCGATGTCGTATTCGGTCCGCAGACCCTGCACCGGCTGCCACAGCTGATCGCGGCCCGGCGCGCAAGCGGCAAGCCGCAGATTGACATCGCTTTCCCCGCAGTCGAGAAATTCGATCACCTGCCGCCAGCGCGCATCGACGGCGTCACCGCCTTCGTCTCGATCATGGAAGGCTGCAGCAAGTACTGTTCGTTCTGCGTAGTGCCATACACCCGCGGCGAAGAAGTCTCCCGCCCCTTTGGCGACGTGCTGACCGAAGTCGCGGAACTCGCATTGCAGGGCGTAAAGGAAGTCACCCTGCTCGGGCAGAACGTCAACGCTTACCGCGCGCCGCTCGAAGGCGAAACCGACGGCGCGGATTTCGCGCTGCTGCTCGATTACGTCGCCGACATCCCCGGCATCGAACGCATCCGCTACACGACTTCGCACCCCAAGGAATTCACGCCGCGGCTGATCGCGGCCCATGCGCGTATCCCCCAGCTGGTGGACCATGTGCACCTGCCGGTGCAGTCAGGCTCGGATCGGGTGCTCGCTGCGATGAAGCGCGGTTACACTGCAGTGGAATACAAATCGATCGTCCGCCGCCTGCGCGCGGCGCGGCCGGACATCTGCATTTCCTCGGACTTCATCGTCGGTTTCCCCGGCGAGACCGAACGCGATTTCGGGCAGACCCTGCAATTGATCGAGGAAGTCGGCTTCGATGACAGCTTCAGTTTCGTCTATAGCCCGCGCCCCGGAACTCCGGCCGCGGATCTACCCGATGACACGCCGCAGGCCGTTAAACTCGAGCGCCTGCAACGTCTGCAGGCACGCATCACCGAACAGGCCGGCGCCATCAACGAGGCAATGGTCGGCACCCGCCAGCGCGTACTGATCTACGGCACTGCCCGCCGCAACACCGCGGACCTGGCAGGCCGCACCGACAACAACCGGGTGGTGAATTTCCCGGGACCGCGCGAACGCATCGGCCGTTTTGCCGACGTCCTCATCACCGAGGCGCGCTCGCACACACTGCGCGGCGAGCTGCCGCTGACGGAGGCAGTCACTTGAAACCGCTGGAAATCAGCTTCACGCCGGTCGACAACCAGCGCCTTGCCAATCTCTGCGGCGTGCTCGATGAAAACCTGCGCCAGGTCGAAACTGCCCTGGACGTGGGCATTGCGCGGCGCGGCGAGCATTTCGCACTGACCGGCACCCTCGAACGCACGCGCGTCGCGGCCCGGGTACTGCATGATTTTTATGAGCGGGCGCAGGATCCGCTGTCGCTCGAGTCGGTGCAACTGGCCTTGATCGAGGCCGGGCAGCAGGAAGGGGCGCGGTCCGGCGTCGCTGCGCCGGCACTGATCACCCGCAAGCAGGATCTGCACGGCCGCACGCCACGGCAGACCGAATACCTGCTGAACATCCAGAAACACGACATCACCTTCAGTATCGGACCCGCCGGCACCGGCAAGACCTATCTCGCGGTGGCCTGCGCGGTCGACGCATTGGAGCGCGATGCGGTGCAGCGCATCATCCTTGTGCGGCCCGCCGTCGAGGCCGGCGAGCGCCTCGGCTTCCTGCCCGGCGACATGGCGCAGAAGGTCGACCCCTACCTGCGACCGCTCTACGACGCGCTCTACGACCTGATGGGCTACGACAAGGTCGCGAAGATGTTCGAACGCCAGGCGATCGAGATTGCGCCACTCGCTTTCATGCGCGGGCGCACGCTGAACCACGCCTTCATCATTCTCGACGAGGCGCAGAACACGACCCGCGAGCAGATGAAGATGTTCCTCACCCGTATCGGCTTCGGCAGCAAGGCGGTAATCACCGGCGACGTCACCCAGATCGACCTGCCCAAGGGCACGGTCAGCGGACTGGTGGAGGCACAGACGGTGCTGAAGAAGGTGCGCGGCATCGCATTCACATTCTTTGATGCTGCCGACGTCGTGCGCCATCCGCTGGTGCAACGCATCGTCAACGCCTACGACCGCCACCGCAAGGCAACGGGCGGCGGGGACAGATGACGGATCGCCACAGGGCGCCGCGCATCGACGTGCAGTGCGTCACCAGCGCGCGCAACGTGCCGCCGCCGACACGCATCCGCCAGTGGGCGCGTGCCGCGCTTTCCAGCGACGCCCGGGTCACCATCCGCATCGTCGGAAGCGCCGAGGGCCGTCTGCTCAATCGCAGCTACCGCAAACGCGATTACGCGACCAACGTGCTCACCTTCGTGTTCCGCGAGCGGCCGCCGTACGAGGGTGATATCGCGCTATGCGCGCCGGTGATCACCCGTGAAGCCCGCGCGCAGCGCAAGACCGTCGCCGCGCATTACGCACACATGGTCATGCACGGTCTGTTGCACCTGCAGGGTTACGACCACGAGAACGATATCGATGCCGCCAGAATGGAGCGCCGCGAGAAAACGCTGCTCGCCCGCTTCGGGTATCCTGACCCCTACCGTCCGCCTTCCCTGCGCGGCACCTGACTCTCCCGACATGGACGACCCACAGAAACCAACCCTGCTTGAACGGCTTTCCGCGCTGCTGCTGCGCGAGCCCGAAGACCGCGAACAACTGATCGGCCTGCTGCGCTCGGCGCACGATCGCAACCTGCTCGACGCCGACGGACTCGCGATGATCGAAGGCGTTCTGCAGGTTTCCGAAATGCACGCGCGCGACATCATGGTGCCGCGCTCACAGATGGACATCATCGATGTCAACGAGCCACCCGACCGCTTCATCCCGCTGGTGATCGAGACCGCGCACTCGCGTTTTCCGGTGATCGGCGAGAGCAGGGACGACGTGCTCGGCATCCTGCTCGCCAAGGACCTGCTGCGTTATTACGCCGGCGAAGAGGAGTTCGACGTGCGCGACATGCTGCGCCCGGCGGTGTTCATACCGGAATCGAAACCGCTCAACGTGCTGCTCAAGGAATTCCGCAAGAATCGCAACCACATCGCCATCGTTGTCGATGAATACGGCGGCGTTGCCGGCCTGATCACCATCGAGGACGTACTCGAGCAGATCGTCGGTGACATCGAGGACGAATACGATTTCGACGAAGCCGAAGACAACATCGTTCAGGAAAAGCGCGGCATCTACCGTATCAAGGCGCTGACCGAGATTGCCGACTTCAACACGGCCTTTGGCACCGCCTTCAGCGACGAAGAGTTCGACACTGTCGGCGGACTGGTGCTGAAGCGCTTCGGCCGGGTGCCCAAACGCGGCGAGCAACTGATGATCGATACACTGAATTTCCGCGTGCTGCGCGCCGACAGCCGGCGCATTTACCTGCTGCAGGTTTCGAAAAAACCGGACAAACCCGCCGCTTAATCCAAGAGCGTTAAACAAAAATGAAATTTCCCCCTCATCCCAGCCCTTCTCCCGGAGGGAGAAGGGCTTTTCATCCCTCTCCCTCCGGGAGAGGGACCGAGGGTGAGGGGTTTTTTACCGCAATGTCATTTGTACAATCGATCTAAGTACCCATTTTTATTGACACTTTGAATCGGCCACGATGACCGCTCCGCGCCGCTCCGTCCAATGGGTCATCGCCGCAGCGCTGGGTGCGCTGACGGTCGCCGCTTACGCGCCCTTCCATCTTTTTCCGCTGCCGCTGCTGAGCATTGCGCTGCTGTTCCTGCTTTGGCAGCAAGCGGCCTCGGCACGCGACGCCGCTCTGCTCGGTTTCGCCTTCGGCCTCGGCTGGTTCGGCGTCGGCGTGTCCTGGGTCTACATCAGCCTCAACGTGTTCGGCGCGATGCCTTCATCGCTTGCCGCCGCGGTGACGCTGCTGTTCTGCGCCTACCTCGCGCTGCATCCGGCAGCGGCCGGGTACCTCAGCCGCCGTTTCGCACTGCCGCCTGCGCTGAACTGGATTCTCTTCGTTCCGGCAGTGTTCACATTGTTCGAATGGCTGCGCGGCTGGCTGTGGACCGGCTTTCCCTGGCTCAATCCCGGATACTCGCAGGTCCCGTCGAGCCCGCTCGCCGGTTATGCGCCGGTACTGGGCGTGCATGGCGTGGCCCTGCTGCTGTTCTGCACTGCCGGTGCACTGTGCTGGGCGTGGATCACAAAACCGTGGCAGCAATGGCGCAGCCACTGGCGATGGCCCGCGGCATTGCTGGCGATCTGGCTGGCCGGTGCCGGACTCAAGGCAGTGGCCTGGACCGAACCCACCGGATCGAAAGTCAGCGTCAGCCTGCTCCAGGGCAATATCGCGCAGGATCTCAAGTGGCGCAGCGATCAGCTGCGCGACACCCTGCTGCGTTATCTCGAGCTGGTGCGCAACAGTGACAGTCAGCTGATCATCCTGCCGGAAACCGCCTTGCCGCTGTTCCTGCGCGATGTACCCCCCGAGTATCTCGAAGCCCTTGCCGAACACGCGCGCCAGCACCGCAGCGATGTACTGGTCGGCGTGCCGGAACGTTTGCCCAACGGTGACTACTACAACAGCGTAGTCTCCTTCGGCAGTTCACCACAGCAAACTTACCGCAAGAACCACCTGGTGCCCTTCGGTGAATTCATCCCGCTGCGTCCGCTGCTCGGTGAGCTGGTGTCCCGGCTCGCCATCCCGCTGCAGGATTTCGCGCGCGGCGCGCCGGATCAGCAACCGCTGGCAGTCGCCGGCGAGCGGGTGGCCATCAACATCTGCTATGAGGACGCCTTCGGCGAAGAAATCATCCGTCAGCTGCCGCAAGCGACGCTGCTGGTCAACGTCAGCAACGTCGCCTGGTTCGGCCGCTCGATCGCGCCCCAGCAGCACCTGCAAATCGCGCAGATGCGCGCACTGGAAACCGGCCGCTACATGCTGCGCGCGACCAACACCGGCATGACCGCGGTGGTCAATCCGCAGGGCCGGGTCGAAGCCGTCGCCCCGGAGTTCACGCGGACGGTGTTGACTCACACAGTGGCAGGAATGCAGGGCGCAACACCCTTCGTGCGCTGGGGCAACGGCGCCGCACTGGGCCTGTGTCTGATCGCCATCGCAGCAGCCTTCGTACTGCGCAAACGCGCCCGTCGTTAACTGCCATTTGCCTGTGGCGCGCCTTTGGCGCAGTGCCGCAAAGCCTGTAAAATTCGGCACTTAACTCGCGTTCCTCCGATGCTTACATTCCAGCAAATCATCCTCAAGCTGAACCAGTACTGGGACCGTCAGGGCTGCGCCCTGCTGCAACCCTACGACATGGAAGTCGGCGCCGGCACATTTCACACCGCAACCTTTCTCCGCGCCATCGGCCCCGAACCCTGGAAAGCGGCGTATGTGCAGCCCTCGCGCCGGCCTAAGGACGGCCGTTACGGCGAGAACCCGAACCGGCTGCAGCATTACTACCAGTATCAGGTCGTGCTGAAGCCCTCGCCGCCGGAGATCCTCGAACTCTACCTCGGCTCGCTGCGTGAAATCGGCATCGATCCGCGCGAGCACGACATCCGTTTTGTCGAGGACGACTGGGAATCACCGACGCTGGGCGCCTGGGGCCTCGGCTGGGAAGTGTGGCTTAACGGCATGGAAGTCACCCAGTTCACCTACTTCCAGGAAGTCGGCGGCATCGCCTGCAAGCCGATCATGGGTGAGATTACCTACGGCCTCGAGCGGCTGGCGATGTACCTGCAGCAGAAGGAAAGCGTGTTCGACCTTGAATGGGCGCCGGGTATCCGTTACCACGACGTCTATTTCCAGAATGAAGTCGAGCAGTCGACCTTCAATTTCGAGCAGGCCAATGTCGAGGTGCTGCTGCAGCAGTTCGGCCAGTTCGAAACCGAAGCCAAACGCCTGTTTGAAGCCGGGCTCGCACTCCCGGGCTACGAAATGGTGATGAAGTGTTCGCACAGCTTCAACCTGCTGGATGCCCGCGGGGCGATTTCGGTGACCGAACGCGCGGCCTACATCGCGCGCGTGCGCACGCTGGCGCGGCTGGCCGCACAAGCTTATTACGCGTCACGCAAAGCCCATCGTTTTGAGCGTGCCAGCATCGAAGCGCTGCAGGCTTTTCTGCCCACCGAGGAACGCGACGAAGTTCTCGCAGCCCGCGCCGGAGTCAAAGCATGAGCCGGCCGCTGCTCGTTGAGCTGTATACCGAAGAACTGCCGCCGAAGGCACTGCGGAAACTCGGCGAAGCGTTTGCCGGCGGTATTGCCGCAGGACTGAAACAGCGCGGACTGCTGGAACGTGACGGACACACCGTTTTTGCAACACCACGCCGTCTTGCAGTGATGTTTGATGCCGTGCTCGACAAGGGCCTCGACCAGCCAGTCGAACAGAAATTGATGCCTCTGGACGTGGTGCGCAAACCCAACGGCCCCGCAGCGCTGGAGAAAAAACTCGCCGCAATGGGCCGCGGGCATATGGCCGCGCTGTTTCCGGATGGCCGCGACGGGTCAGACGCCTTTGTCATCAAAAAAGATGGCAAGGCCGAATTCGTCTACCTGCAGATGCTCGCCATGGGACAGCCTCTTGCGCGGGCCTTGGAAGAATCGCTGGAAGAGGCCATCAACAAGCTGCCGATTCCCAAGGTGATGACCTACCAGTTGTCCGACGGGCTGACCACGGTGAAATTCGTGCGCCCGGCCCACGGCCTGGTAGCGCTGCATGGATCGGAAGTCATCAATGTCTCCGTGCTGGGACTGACTGCCGGACGCATCACCCACGGCCACCGTTTCCTCGGAACGGCCGACATTGCACTGAAATCCGCCAGTGATTACGAAACCGGGCTGCAGGAAGCCGGCAAGGTCATAGCCGCGTTCGACAAGCGCCGTGCACTGATCGAAACCCGGCTGCAGACTCAGGCGAAGGCGCTGAATGCGGGCCTCGGCGAGTACTCGAACCTGCTCGATGAAGTCACCGCACTGGTGGAATGGCCTGTCGTCTACACCGCCAGTTTCGATGAGGCGTTTCTGGAAGTGCCGCAGGAGTGCCTGATCCTGACCATGCGCACCAACCAGAAATACTTCCCGTTGTTCGACGCCGCCGGCAGGCTGACCCACCGCTTCCTGATTGTCAGCAACATGCAGGTCGCCGATCCGGCCAACATCGTCAGCGGCAACCAGCGCGTGGTGCGGCCGCGGCTGGAAGATGCGCGCTTTTTCTACAACCAGGATCGCAAGGAGCGGCTGGAAACCCGCGTTCCGCGCCTGGGCAAGGTGGTCTACCACAACAAGCTGGGCACCCAGCTTGAGCGCGTGGCGCGCGTGCAATTGCTGGCCGGTAAAATCGCGCGCCTGCTGAAAGTCGATGCAGCCCAGGCCGAACGTGCCGCCTGGCTGGCCAAAGCCGACCTCGTCACCGGCATGGTCGGCGAATTCCCGGAACTGCAAGGCATCATGGGCCGATACTACGCGCAGCACGACGGTGAACCCGCAGCCGTCGCCGACGCCATCGCCGATCACTATCTGCCGCGTTTCGCCGGCGACCGCCTGCCCGAACATCCGGTGTCCTGCGCCGTCGCCCTGGCCGACAAGCTGGAAACCCTGACCGGCCTCTTCGGCATCGGCCAGTTGCCGACGGGAGACCGCGACCCCTTCGCACTGCGCCGCCATGCGCTGGGCGTGATCCGCATCCTGATCGAGCGCGACCTGCCGCTGTCTCTGCACGCCCTGATCAACGATGCCTTTTCGGTATTCGATCGCGCCCTTGGGTTGGGACAGGTACATACTGATCTGCAAACCTTCTTCTTCGAACGTATGCGCAGCTATTTTGCGGATGCCGGCTACAGCGCGCATGAAATCGATGCCGTACTGAGCCTGCAACCGCAGGCCGTCAACCTGATACCGCTGCAACTGACCGCCGTGCGCGCCTTCGCCGCTCTGCCCGAATCTGTCAGCCTCGCCGCCGCCAACAAGCGGGTTGCCAACATCCTGCGCCAGGCCGAAGGCAAGGGCGAAGCCGGGCGCGATGCCGACGCGAAACTGCTGCAGGAGCCGGCCGAGCGCGCCTTGTTCGATGCCCTGAAAAAAGCATCGGCCACTGCCACGCCGCTGTACGAGCGCGGCGACTACACCGGCTACCTGAAAACCTTCGCGGTGCTGAAGGCTCCCGTCGATGCGTTCTTCGACGGCGTGATGGTGATGGCCGAGGATGCCGCGCTGCGCCGCAACCGCATCGCCCTGCTCGCCGATCTGCAACACGAGATGAACCGCATCGCCGACATCTCCAAGCTGGCCGCATGATGCACTCACTGCTTACGCCTCACCTCTCACGCCTCTCTGCCCCATGAAACTCATCATCCTCGACCGCGACGGCGTGATCAACCAGGACAGCCCGTCGTACATCAAGAGCCCGGAGGAGTGGAAGCCGATTCCCGGCAGTCTGGAGGCGATCGCACTGCTGAACCAGGCAGGCTATCGGGTGCTGGTCGCCACCAACCAGTCCGGTGTCGGCCGTGGCCTCTTCGAAATGGCGACGCTGAACGCGATTCACGACAAAATGCACCGCGCGCTGGGTGTCATCGGCGGACGGATCGACGGCATTTTCTATTGCCCGCATGCGCATGACGCGGGCTGCAACTGCCGCAAGCCGAAGCCAGGCCTGCTCGAGGAAATCTCGCGGCGTTTCGGTGTCAGCCTCGAAGGCGTGCCCTTCATCGGCGACTCGCTGCGCGACCTGCAGGCCGCGGTCACAGTAGGCGCGCAGCCGGTGCTGGTGCTGACCGGCAAGGGCAAGAAAACGCGCAAGGACGGAAACCTGCCGGAAGGCACGGTCGTCCACGACAACCTCGCCGCCGCCGTCAGCAGCCTGTTGCAATGATGCTGCTCACGGCGCTGCGCTCGGCCGTCTTTGCCACTGTCCAGATCGTCATCACGCCGGTTTTCGCAGTCATCGCACTGCTCACCTTTCCGCTGCCGCCCCTGGCGCGCTACCGCATCATCACCGTCTGGACCCGCTGCATCATCTGGGCTGCGCGCACGATCTGCGGCATCCACTACCGGGTCATCGGCGCCGAGCACATTCCGCGCGAGCCCTGCATCATCCTCGCCAAGCATCAGTCGGCCTGGGAAACGCTGGCCTTCCAGCTGATTTTTCCGCCGCAGGTCTGGGTGTTGAAAAAAGAACTGCTGCGCGTGCCCTTCTTCGGCTGGGGACTGGCGATGCTGTCGCCGATCGCCATCGATCGCAGCTCAAGACGCGAAGCCCTGCAACAGTTGATCGAACAAGGGCGCCAGCGCTTGCAGTCCGGCTTCTCCATTGTCATTTTTCCGGAAGGCACACGCATCGCCCCGGGCCGGCGCGGCAAGTACCGGCCGGGCGGCGCGCGGCTTGCAGTGCAGACCAGCACCCTGGTGTTGCCGGTCGCGCACAACGCCGGCCTGCGCTGGGGGCGTAACGCCTTCCTCAAGCATCCGGGACTGATCACCGTCAGCATCGGTGCGCCGATCGACCCGGCAGGCCTTGATGCAGAAAAGCTGATTGCCCGCGTCGAGCAATGGATCGAAGACGAAATGCCGCGACTTGATGCGCACTGATCGCCCGGGCGGCACATCGCACATCGAACAGGCGATCGAACTCGCAGGTTGCCGCATCCCGTACCGGCTCAGACGCTCGTCGCGCCGGCGTACCATCGCGCTGCTGATCGACGACCGCGGCCTGCAGGTGGCGGCGCCGCTGCGCGCTTCGCAGGGCGCCATCGACGCGTTGCTGCGCGAGCACGCGACCTGGGTCATTCGCAAGTTTGGCGACTGGCAGCGCAAACGTCCGACACCCCGCCGCTGGATCGCCGGGGAACAGATCATGCTGCGGGGCAGCGCATTGACCCTGGAAACCTGCGCCGGCATCGCCCAGGCGCGCCAGGATGGTGATCGACTACTGGTCAACGCCGCGCTCGCAACCGCGGCCATGGAAGCCGCCGTCCAGCGCTGGCTGAAGGATCAGGCGCTTGCGCATTTCACGCTCCGTTGCCAGACCTACAGCTCCCAGCTCGGCCTGCCGGCACCTGCAGTCCGGCTGTCGAATGCGCGCACGCGCTGGGGCAGCTGCCATGCCGCCGGCCGCATCCGCATGAACTGGCGCCTGATCCATCTGCCTGAAGCCTGGATTGACTACGTTGCCGCGCATGAAGTCGCGCACCTGCGGCAGATGAACCACTCGCCGGCATTCTGGCAAACCGTCGCGGCCCTGGTGCCCGATCATCGTGAGCGTCGCGCGGCGCTGCGCCGCGATGCACATCGTTACCTGCTGCCCTGAAAGCCCGGGGGACGCAGGGCGCTGTGCTACACTTCCGGCCACTTTTCGCGCGAGTACTCCAGTGCGTCTGACGCCGTTCCGTCTCCTCTTCCTGACCCTGTTCCTGATCCTGTTTGCGGGTTGCGGCTACAAGGGTCCGCTCTACCTGCCGCAGGACAAACCCGCGGCGAAAAAACCCGCGCCGCAACCGGCACCCGTTGCGGAACCCAGCCGCCAGCCATGAGCGCCTTCAGTTACCGCAAGGGCGAACTGCACGCGGAAGATGTTCCGCTCAGCCGCATCGCCGCCGAGTTCGGCACACCCTGCTATGTCTATTCCCGCGCTGCGCTGACCCGCGCCTGGCGCGAGTTCGACGCTGCTTTTGCCGGACGTGATCACCTGCTCTGCTACGCGGTGAAAGCCAATCCCAACCTTGGTGTGCTCGATGTATTCGCGCGCCTCGGCAGCGGCTTTGACATCGTGTCCGGCGGCGAACTGGCGCGCGTGCTCGCCGCCGGCGGCGATCCGCGCAAGGTGGTGTTCTCCGGCGTGGGCAAGACCGCGGCCGAAATGCGCCAGGCGCTGCAGGCCGGCATCCTCTGCTTCAACGTCGAATCCGCCGCGGAACTGGAACTGCTGAACCGCATCGCCGGTGAGCTGGGGCTGATTGCCCCGATCAGCCTGCGAGTCAACCCGGACGTCGATGCCAAGACCCATCCCTATATCGCCACCGGGCTCAAGGAAAACAAGTTCGGGGTCGCTTACGACGAGGCGCTGTCAACCTATCGCCGCGCCCGCGACTTGCCCCACCTGCAGATTGAAGGTGTCGACTGCCATATCGGCTCGCAACTGACGGAAGTCAGCCCGTTCATTGCCGCGCTGGAGCGGGTGCTGGCGCTGGTCGATGCGCTGGAACGTGAGGGCATCACCATCCGCCATCTTGACCTCGGCGGCGGACTGGGCATCCGTTACCGCGACGAAACGCCGCCGGCGGTGACGGAGTACGCACAGGCGCTGATCGCTGCGCTGGGCCAGCGCCCGCAGAAGCTGCTGTTCGAGCCGGGACGCCTGCTCACCGGCAATGCCGGGGTACTGCTGTCCACCGTGCTCTATCTGAAGCCGGGACAGGACCGGAATTTCGCCGTCGTCGATGCCGCGATGAACGACCTGATGCGCCCGGCGCTGTACGAAGCCTGGCACGAGGTGCTGCCGCTGCGCGAAGGCGCCGCCGGCGACCGTCCGTACGACATCGTTGGTCCGGTCTGCGAAAGCGGCGACTTCCTCGCCCGGGATCGCAGAATCGCCACCGCCCCCGGCGAAGTGATCGCCATTGCATCCGCCGGCGCCTACGGCATGAGCATGTCCTCGAACTACAACACCCGGCCGCGCGCCGCCGAAATCATGGTCGACGGACGGCAGATACATGTCGTGCGTGATCGCGAAACCGTTGTCATGCTTATTGCGAACGAACATCGTTTGCCGGAATGACAATGTCAAAATCGTCCGCAAGGGACGGTTTCAGTACCGCATCCGGGTGTTGCCGCAAATCCACAAATGTATTTGCTTGATCAAATAAACTTTACAAAGGTGTTGCATTTTTTTTTCGCCATAGCATAGAATTGGCGCACCGAACACGGTTCCCGTAAATTATTTGCGATGATCGTGTGCTGGTAGTGCGGAACTTAAGCCGCATTCAAACGATGCCTAAGTTAACTTTAAGGAGACGATTATGGCAGCGAAGAAAAAAGCGAAAGCTAAAAAGAAAGTAGCCAAGAAGAAAGCAGCCAAGAAGAAGTAAGTAGCAAGTAGCAAGTAGTCGCGAAGGCCGGGTAACTCCCGGCCTTCGCTTTTGGTTCAAGCACTCAGCTGTTCAAGCACTCAGCGGTTCAAGCATTCAGCAATTCACGCACTCAACGCTTCAAGCATTCAGCGTTTCAAGCACTCATCGGTGCAAGCCCCAGCCGGCACTCCCGCTTCGTACATCCTTCTCGCCCCTCTTGTTTCGTCATTTTCGCTGTGCGGCGAAAGTATAAAAGTGTTTAAAATCAATTAGTTATATGAATTTTTCGTGCTGCCCGCAAAACATGCGCCGATGTGGCATGACCCCTTGCGCAGCAAGAACTCAGGGATTGAGCTGCCGGTACACGGCATCAGCCACGCGCAGCAATTCCTCGCGCCCGGTTTCGCCGGACAAGGCATAACCGAGACGACCGTCAAGCCAGTAAAAAACGCTGACGCCGTTTTCCTGCGCAAAACGAAAAGCCGTCTGTGCGCGACTATCGTCGCCGGCACGCACATACAGCGTCAGGCGCTGACCCTTGATGTCCTGATACATGAACTGCGCCGCCGGTCCGCGCTCGCCGGGCAACAGGCGTCCGCCGACCAGTGAATAGCCCAGTCCTGCAAGATGGGGAATCTTCAGGCTGACGCCCAGACGCTTCGACAGCCAGCGCAGCAGATGCGCTTCCTGGTCTGCGCCGACTTCCACCGGATGCCTTACTTCCGGGCTGTAAACCGCATGCGCTACCGCCGCGACCTTCGCCAGATGGAAACTTTGCGCGCGCTCGGCAGTGACCAAGGCATGCAGCTGCCAGCCCGCAATACCGCTGATCGCCATCAACGCGGCGACCGCGGCAAGCCGGCGCAGCGACGTTGTACCTTTTCGCGTACCCGGCTGCAGGCGCAGCGGCACCGCGGCGGCCAGCAGCGGATCAAAGGCTGTCCGCAGTGCAGCCGTATGGCGGCAGTAAGCGTCAACGCGCTGTGCATCGTCCTGATGCTGCGCCAGATGGGTTTCGACATCGGCCCTGCGTGCCACCGGCAGGCAGCCATCGACATAGGCCTGCAGTTCGCTTTCGGTCACCGGGGTTCCGTTCATTTGATGACCTTCAGCGACGCACTGCTGTCGGGCAGGCCCTGCAGCAGCCGGCGCAGGCGTTCCCTGCCACGCGACAGCCGCGACATCACAGTGCCTATCGGCACGTCGAGCACGCGCGCGGCGTCCTCGTACGACATCTGTTCCAGGCCGACCAGCAACAGCACTGTGCGCTGCTCGTCAGGCAAGCGCTGCAGCGCCGCATCAAGGTCGCGGATCTCCAGCCGGTCTCCCGCCTGCGGTTGCGGCAGCTCCGCCAGCGATGCATCCAGCGCCACCGTCCGGCTGGCAGCGGCGCTGCGCACCTGATTGATGAATACATTGTGCATTACGGTAAACAGCCAGGCGCGCAGGTCGCTCCCCTCGCGCCACAGATCCTGCTTGCGCAGCGCCCGCTCCAGGGCATCCTGCACCAGGTCGTCAGCGGCGCTGGCATCACCGGTCAGGGCCCGCGCGTAACGCCGCAGGCGCGGGATGTACTGCATGGCCTGACAGGAGAAATGGTCGGATGCCCCTCGAGTCACTGTCTCTGTCTCCCGCACATCCACGACTGCCGGCTTATTCCCTGCCGGCTCCAGCGGGTGATGGCGGAAAAACATGCGCTGCCATGCCCCAGCGCGCAGCCAGCGTTTCCACCGCATTGAGGATTTCCTCGGCGCGCGCCGGATGATTGTACGCAGCCGTGGCCAATCGCGACAGTGCCTGCGGGGTGCCGAATTCGAGGCCGAGCAGGCTGATCAGCTCCGCTGCACCACGCCCGGCGATTTCAGCGCCCAGCGCGCGACCGCTGTCGAGGTCGGCGAGCAAGCGCAGAAAGCCGCCGCGCTCGCCGGCCGCGAGTGCAGCGGGATTGAAATCGAAGGAAGCGAATCCCGCAGCGGGTTCGAGATCCAGAGCCTCGGCCTGATCCTCGTTTAAACCAACGCGCGCCAGTTCCAGCGCCGAATACAGGACCTGCGGCACCCACCCGTCCTCGCGTCTGCGGCTGCCGGGCTCGAGGATGTCGGATACCGCCACCGCCGCATCGGCCAGCGCGTGATTGGCACTCATGCCGGGGTTGGCGACATCGCCGATAGCATAAATGCCGGGAGCCGCGCGGTTGAATTCGTCGACCCGCACATGGCCCTGCACACCGCTGGCGACGCCGGCACGTGCCAGATCCAGGCCCTCGGTGCAGGGCCTGCGACCGGTGCCGGCGAGCACCCAGTCGACGACCATGCGTTCACCGTCCGCGAGAGTGAGTGCGACGCCCTCATCGCCAACCTCTACCGCAGCGATGCGCGACTGCAGTCGCGGCTCGATGCCGGCCTCCGCCAGTGCTGCACGCAAGGCCGTGCGTGCCGGCGCGCTGAACGTACTGGAAGCCAGCGCTTCACGCCCGGTCAACCAGGTCACCTCGAGACCGAGCCGGGACAGTATGAATGCCATCTCGCTACCGACGAACCCCGAGCCCAACACTGCAACACGGCGTCCCGGCGGGGGTGGTGCGTCGAACAGGTCATCGGTCGTCAGTACGCGTTGCGGCACTCTTTGCAGCGGCGCAGGCAACCAGGGCCGGGAACCGGTGGCGATGACGATATGGCGCGCCTGCAGCCGCTGATCGTTCACGCGCAGGGTGTCCGGGCCTTCAAAGCGCGCATCGCCATTCAGCATCCGGATGCCGAGCCTGCCGAGGTAATCGACATAATTGTCGCGCACGGTATCGACCACCGTACGCTGGAAATGCCAGGCGCGGGGAAAATCAGCGCCCAAGGTACCGGTAATGCCGCGCTCGGCGTAACCGGCAGCATCGGCGATCACGCAGGCACTGTGATACCAGGCCTTCTTCGGTACGCAGCCGCGATTGAGACAAGTGCCGCCCCAGGTCTTCCTCTCGACGATCACAACCTTCAGGCCGCGCAGCGCCGCCAGCACCGCCGCGCGATAGCCGCCGGGGCCGGAACCAATGATTGCGACATCCGGAGACGACATGGACGGCTCCCTAGAGCATGTTATGAACTTGCGAAACTCTTCCCTCATCCCAACCCTTCTGCTCCGCTTCAAGTGTCCCCTTGTCCCGAAGGGAGATGGGCTTCTCATCCCTCTCCCTCCGGGAGAGGGACAGAGGGTGAGGGTGCTTTGATGTTGATTTGCTTGCGTATTTTTTAAGGTCCATAACAGGCTCTAGACCAAAAACAGCGTCGCCAATCCGAGAAAAATGAAAAACCCGCCGCTGTCGGTGATGGCCGTGATCATCACGCTGGAACCCAGGGCCGGATCGCGCCCCAGCTTCTCCATCACCAGCGGAATCGCCACGCCCATGACCGCGGCAAGCAACAGGTTCAGCACCATGGCACTGGTCATGACCAGACCAAGCTGCCAGTTCTGATAGATCAGGAATGCAAACAGTCCAACCACGCTGCCCCAAATCAGCCCGTTCAGCGCCGAGACGCTGATTTCCTTGATGAAAAGCTGGCGTGCGCTGTCACGCGTGATCTGGCCCAGCGCCAGCGCGCGCACGATCATGGTGATGGTCTGATTGCCCGAATTACCGCCGATGCCGGCGATGATGGGCATCAACGCCGCCAGCGCCACCAGTTGCGCGATCGAATCCTCGAACACGCCGATGACGCGCGAAGCAATAAATGCCGTCACCAGATTCACCGCCAGCCAGGTCCAGCGGTTGCGCACGCTGCTCCACACCGAAGCGAAGAGGTCTTCCTCTTCCTTCAGGCCGCCGGCCGACAGAATCTCGCTGTCCTGGGACTCGCGGATGTAGTCCACCACCGCATTGATGGTCAGCCGCCCGACGAGATGTCCCTGGCCATCGACCACCGGTGCCGACACCAGTTCGTAGCGGTCGAAGGCGCTGGCGGCATCGTGGGCATCCTGCTCCGGGGTGAAACTGCGGATATCGCGAATCATCACCTCGCCCACCAGCGTGTCCGGATCAGTCACCAGCAGGCGGTTGACCGGCAACAGGCCACGCAGGTTTTCTTCGCGATCAACCACGAACAGCTGGTCGGTGTGGTCGGGCAGTTCGGTGAGCCGGCGCAGGTAACGCAGCACCACTTCCAGCGTGACATCTTCGCGCACCTCGATCATGTCGAAATCCATCAAGGCGCCGACTGCCTCTTCCGGATAGGACATTGCCGCGCGCAGCTGCTCACGCTCCTCGGTCGACAATCCCTTGAAGACGTCAAGAATGACCTCGCGCGGCAGATCGGGCGCGAGATCGGCGATTTCATCGGTTTCGAGCTGGCTGGTTGCAGCCACCAGCTCGTCCTCGTCCATATGCGCGATCAGCGATTCACGCACCGCATCCGACACCTCGAGCAGGATCTCGCCATCGCGCTCTGCCTTGACCAGGTCCCACACCACCAGTCGCTGGTCGCGCGGCAGCGCCTCGAGGATGTAGGCGACGTCCGCGGAATGTATGCGATCAAGCAGTTGCTGCAGCTCTGTCAGATGCTGGCGATGAACCAGCGTCTCCACCAGCTCCTGGCGCGGGCCGTCCTGGTGGTGCACCAGATTCTCGACCAGCTCGTGACGATGCAGCAGCTCGAGCACCTGCTCAAGCTGCGCTGCGACGCTGGGACGGTTTTCCTGTTTGTCGGCCACCGGCGAATCCGAATGAATGGAGTGGAACGATCGATTCTGCGGCCACATTCTAGGTAGATCATGCAGCAGTGTCCAAGCATTCCTGCCCGTGGCGCGGCGCAGACAGCCCCTGCGGAAAAAGGTATCTTCGCCCTATGCCGATTCCGGCATTTCATCCGATACCAGAACTCATGTCCGCATCACTGAACGCACGCTTGCACAAGGCACGCCAACTCCTCCAAAGCGGCGATATCGCCGCTGCCCTCGCGCTGTGCTCGGAAGTACTGGCGAAGGCACCGCGCAATCCGGACGCGCTGATGCTGCGCGGCATCGCGGCACTGATGAACGACCAGGCCGCCGACGCAGAAAGGGATTTCCGCCAGGCGTTGGCGGCAATGCCCGGCGACGGCGCGCTGCTCGAATACCTGGGCCTCGCGCTGCTCAGCCTTGGCAACTTCGCGCAAGCCGAACCCGTGCTGCAGCGCGCCTGCACGCTGGCGGGTGCTCCGGCCTCGGCGTGGATGCGGCTCGGACTGGCACAGCTGCACCAGGGCCGCGCCGGCGAAGCCGTCACCGCGCTCAGGCAGGCCTTGCAACGCGCACCGGGACAGCCGGATTGTCTGCTGAACCTCGGTCAGGCACTGGCGGCAACCGGTGATCGCGCGGCCGCGGTCGCGCAATTCGAAGCCCTGCTGCAGTCCGTACCCGGCCATCCCGATGCGCTGTTCAATCTCGGTGTGCTCGAACTCGAGGCCGGCGACGCCGCCGCCGCGCGAGGGCGTTTCGAAGCCGTGCTGGCGCGGGATCAAGGGCACAGTGATGCGCGGGTCAATCTCGCCGTCGCCCTTGAGCGGGAGGGCGACACTGGTGCAGCCACGCAACAGCTGGAACAGGTGCTGGCCCTCACGCCGGCGCATCCCCATGCCCATGGCAGCCTCGGCCGCTTGCGACTGATTGAGGGCCGGCATGCCGACGCGCGCCATCATTTCGATGCCGCGCTTGCAGCGCTGCCGGGACTCTCGGCCGCGCTCGAAGGCCTCGGCGCCGTATCGCGCCTGCAGGGCCGCCACAGCGAAGCAGCACACTGGTACGGCCTCTTGCTGGAGCAGGATCCGGATGACGCCAACGCCTGGTCGCAACGCGCCGAAAGCCTGCTTCAAATAGGCAAGCTCGAAGAAGCCGCAACGGCCGCAGAACGCGCCCTCGCGCTCGATCCGGCGAGCGCTCAGGCCTATACCGTGCTCGCCCAGAACAAGATCGTGCTCGGAGAGCTCGGCGCCGCAGTGGACATCCTCGAACAGGGTGTGGAACGCAGCAACAATGCCGCATTGCTGAGCCTGCTCACGCACCAGTCCCGCCATATCTGCGACTGGGACCGCTGGCGCCGCAGCTGGGCGCAGCTCGCGCCCCGTCTCGCCGGCGACGCGGACTGCGGCAGTCCTTTCACATTGCTGTGCGAAGACGTCGATGCCGCGCTGTTGGTCGATTACACGCGACGCTGGGCGCGCCGGCGCTTCGGCGCCACAGTGGCGCCCGCGCCGGCGCCGCGCAGACTCGAAGCGGGCGCGCGGCTGCGCATCGGCTATCTATCAGCGGATTTCCAGGAACACCCGGCCGCTTACCTGATCACCGAAATGCTCGAGCGCCACGACCGCAGCCGTTTCGAAATCTTTGCTTATTCCTATGGCCCGGCGAGCAGCGGCATCATGCGCCAGCGCATCGTCGCCGCGGTCGATCATTTCGTCGACATCGCCTGGGATACCGACGATGCAGCGGTCACGCGCATCCGCAAGGACGCCATCGACATCCTGATCGACCTCAAGGGCTACACCGTGGCCGACCGCATTGAGATCATGGCGCAGCGTCCCAGCCCGGTGCAGCTCACCTGGCTGGGTTATCCCGGCACCACCGGCACCGATTTCATTGACGGCATCATCGCCGACCCGCAGATCATCCGCCCCGGCGAGGAAAACACCTGCTCGGAGCAGGTGCTGCGCATGCCCCATTGTTACCAGCCGACGGATCGCCGGCGTGTAATCGCCGAGCCGCTGGCCCGACAGGACTACGGCCTGCCCGAAAACGCGCTGGTGTTCTGCTGCTTCAACCAGACCTTCAAGATCACGCCGGAGGTGTTCGCGGTGTGGCTGCGCCTGCTCGCTGCCGTACCCGGCAGCGTGTTGTGGCTGGTCGATGCCAACCGCTGGGCCAGCGCCAATCTGCGCACTGCAGCCGCGGCCGCGGGTGTCGATGCACAGCGCCTGGTGTTCGCGCCGCGCAAGCCGCTGGCTGAACATCTCGCACGTTACCGCGTCGCCGATCTCGCACTGGACACCTTTCCCTACACTTCGCATACCACCGCCAGCGATGCGCTGTGGTGCGCTTGCCCGCTGATCGGACTGGTCGGTGATACCTTCCCGGCACGGGTATCCGCCAGCATCCTCACCGCCGCCGGGCTGCCGGACCTCGTCGCCGACACGCTAGCGGAGTACGAACAAATCATTCTTCGCCTCGCCAGCAATCGCAGCGTGCTGGAAGGCTTGCGTAAGCGGGTGCAAGCGGCGCGCGAGCGGTCGCCGCTGTTTGACACCGAGACCTTTACCCGCGATTTCGAACAACTGTTGCTCGACCATCATGCCGCGATAACCGCCATACGCGCATAAAAAAAACGGGCGCCGAAGCGCCCGTTTCGAGTTTCCGCTTGCGCGGAAGGTGATGCGTAGTGCTTAGAAGCGGTGACCGATGTTGACCACAACACCCTTGTTCTTCGAGCCCGCGTTACTCAACCCCAGACCGCCAAGGTTGTAGCTGCCGTTGGTATCGTTCTTCAGGTGGGTGTAGCCCACGCTGGTGAAGGTCCGCTTCGACAGGTCGTGCACATACTTGACCTGCATCAGCTTCGCGCCGGTATTGCCGGCGGCATTGACCGCCGGACGGGCGTTTCCACCAGCCCCCATCACTGCGCCCACAGTGCCTTTGGTATCGCCCACACGGGTGTAGCCGAAATGCACATTGTGCGGGCCGGCGACTTTCCACTCGGCGCCGAGGTGATAGTTGTTCACCTTAACGTTCGCACCGGCGGCGACATTCGAATCCAATTTGTAGTAACCACCACCCAGCTTCACGCTGCCGAGCTGGTAGGACGCATTGATGTGCCAGGAATCTTCGTCACCCGAGAAAGGACCCGCGAAATAGGCTTTCTTGTTTTCAACCCAGCCAACACCGACAGCCACCGGACCCTGACGATATACACCGGCAGCCGACACGTGACGCTGTTTGGCATTGGCCGCAGTCGACAGGAGACCCGTGGACGGGTTGGTCGAGGTCACGGAGAACATGCCCACGAAGCCGCCAAAGTTCGGGGTGTCGTAATTGATC
Source organism: Burkholderiales bacterium (assembly GCA_030684405.1). Taxonomy (GTDB): domain Bacteria; phylum Pseudomonadota; class Gammaproteobacteria; order Burkholderiales; family SG8-41. The sequence goes on from JAUXYA010000020.1 coordinate 68,743, forward strand.
GAATTGGCTTGACGGCGTTGAAATGCGCCAGCGCCAGTGGCTTGGCCGACTTGCAAGGTGCCCGGCCCGCCAGTGAGCAGGTGATCGACACCAAAGGCACCCGTGGCGCGGGCGCCAGTTTTGCCGAGGGCGGAGCGCTTGTACGGGTTGTCCCAGAGGCCGACGAAGAAATTACCGAAGCTGCCCTTCAGGCCGATCGCACTGTTGCGCGAGCAGAAACCCTGCGGGCCTTGGCCGCGGATATCCGCGGTGGACGCGCACTGAAACCAGGCCGCCATGCCGCCGCCCAGTTTCTCTTCACCGCGGAAACCGATTTCCGAGCCGGGGGACTGCAGGAAGTCGGGGTTGGCAGGGCTTACACCACCTGCGGCGGGGGCGCCCTGGCTGAGGAAGCCGTATTCCATGTACATATTGCCAAACACCTGCACGGTGCTCTGCGCCAGCGCGGCGGCCGGGGCGGCAAGCGCACCAGCGACTGCCACTGCAATCAGTTTTTTCTGCATGTGAATCTCCTCTAGTTGTGAAAGTCGCACCAAGCTTCTGAATCCAAAAGTCCTTGGGCGCCACGCGTCCTGCTTAAAACATGGACACAGAGCAATTATGGTGGACGAAACTCAGTCACTGAAAGCCAAAGGTCCAAAATTAGCAATTTTGATTGTCTATGTGTTGCACATTTGCAACACATAGACGGGGCGTAATTAGGTCAATAAATCAGCGGCTTGGCACCTGACGCTCATGTGTCATCAGACCATTTTGCGTAACGTCATAGGATATTTCAATAAAAACAATGTCTTAGCGAAAAATCTCCGGGGCGATTAGCAAACGCGACGCGATAAGGTGAGTAGTGGATAGCAGCAGTGGAGGACGATCTTGTGCAGCCATCACTTAATAATGGCTTCCTACTGGTCACGCCACGCTTGGGCCTCGCCCAGCGCGCGTACATAAAAAAACGGGCGCCGAAGCGCCCGTTTCGAGTTTCCGCTTGCGCGGAAGTTAATGCTTGATACTTTTAGAAGCGGTGACCGATGTTGACCACAACGCCCTTGTTCTTCGAACCTGCGTTGGCAAGACCCAGACCGCCGAGGTTGTAGTTGCCGTTGGTGTCGTTCTTCAGGTGGGTGTAGCCCACGCTGGTGAAGGTCCGCTTCGACAGGTCATGCACATACTTGACCTGCCACAGCTTCGCACCCGTATTGCCCGCCGCGTTGACCGCCGGGTTGTTGACGCTCGCCGCGCCACCGCCCAAGGTCGAAGCCACTGTGCCCTTCGTATCACCAGCCCGTGTGTAGCCGAAATGCACATTGTGCGGGCCGGCGAGTTTCCACTCGGCACCGAGGTGGTAGTTTTCACGTTTGACGCTGGTGGCCGCGGTCGGATTGCCGTCCATCCGCACGTATGCGCCGCCCAGCCTCACGCTGCCCAGCTGATAGGCCGCGCTGAGGTGCCATGCATCAGAATCCGTGCCGGCAGCATAGGTCTTGCTGTTTTCGGCCCAGCCGAGTCCGAGGGACAACGGGCCCTGACGATACACGCCGGCAACCGAAACGTTACGTGCCTTGGCTTGCGCGTTATTCGACAGCCTATTCGTGGAGGTGTTGGTCGAGGTCACGGAAATCATGCCCTGGAAACCACCAAAGTTCGGCGTATCGTAGTTGATCGAATTCTGCTGACGACGGGCAAAAGCCTCCGGATTGGCATTAATTGCGAGGGTGCCCGGGCCGCCGTGCAGCAGGTGGGCGGTGCCGAAGGCACCGGTGTCGCGGGCGCCGGTGTTGCCGACACGGCTACGCTTGTACGGGTTATCCCACAGACCGACGAAGAAATTACCGAAGCTGCCCTTCAGGCCGATCGCACTGTTGCGCGAGCAGAAACCCTGCGGGCCTTGTCCGCGGATGTCCGCGGTGGACGCGCACTGGAACCAAGCCGCCATGCCACCGCCCAGTTTCTCTTCGCCACGGAAGCCGATTTCCGAACCCGGGGACTGCAGGAAGTCCGGGTTGGCAGGGCTTACACCACCTGCGGCGGGGGCGCCCTGGCTCAGGAAGCCGTATTCCATGTACATGTTGCCAAACACCTGCACGGTGCTTTGCGCCAGCGCGGCGGCCGGGGCGGCAAGCGCACCAGCGACTGCCACTGCAATCAGTTTCTTCTGCATGTGTGAATCTCCTCAAGTTGTGAAAGTCGCCCGAACCTGCGAATCGCGAAAGTCCTGGAGCGCCACGCGTCCTGCTAAACATGGACACGGAGCAATTGTGGTGGACGACACTCTGCAACTGAAAGCAAAAATCCTAAAAATCGCAATTTTAAATGTCGGTGTGTTGCTCTTTTGCAACAAGCATGAAAATAGCAATTATGTGTGACATATCAAATACTTGCCACAAGAGACTCATGCGTTATTAGGCATTTGTGCAACAACATTTAAAATTCAATAAAAACAATGGGTTGCTGGATTTAACCGTAGGAGTCGATAGGTGATCGCCGAGACGATAGTTCGATGGCTTCCTCTACACTTGAGGTATGTGCTTGTGATGAGCGCGCAAGGCCCGGATAAATAAAAAACGGGCGCCGAAGCGCCCGTTTCGAGTCTCCGCTTGCGCGGAAGGTGATGCGCAGTGCTTAGAAGCGGTGACCGATGTTGGCCACAAAGCCCTTGTTCTTCGAACCTGCGTTGGCAAGACCCAGACCGCCGAGGTTGTAGTTACCAAAGCGGTCGTTCTTCAGGTGGGTATAGCCCACGCTGGTGAAAGTCCGCTTCGACAGGTCATGCACATACTTGACTTGCCACAGCTTGGCACCGGTATCACCCGCAGCGTTGACCGCCGGGTTGTTGACGCTCGCCGCGCCACCGCCCAAGGTCGAACCCGCGGTGCCCTTCACATCGCCAACATGGGTGTAGCCGAAATGCACGTTGTGCGGGCCTTGCACCTTCCACTCGGCACCAAGGTGCCAGTTGGTGCGCTCGACGTTGGTGGCCGCGGTCGGATTGCCGTCCATCCGGACGTACGCACCGCCCAGCCTCACGTCGCCCAGCTGGTAGGCCGCGCTGAGGTGCCATGCATCAGAATCCGTGCCGGCAGCATAGGTCTTGCTGTTTTCGGCCCAGCCGAGTCCGAGGGACAACGGGCCCTGACGATACATGCCGGCAACCGACACGTTACGCTGCTTGGCAGTCGGCGCAGCAGCCGCGAGAGCCGTGGAGCTGTTGGTCGAGGTCACGGAAATCATGCCCTGGAAGCCGCCGAACACCGGGGTGTCGTAGTTGATCGAATTGGCTTGACGGCGGGCAAAGTCTTGCGGGTTGGCACCAATTTGGAGGGTACCCGGGCCGCCGTGCAGCAGGTGGGAGGTGCCGAAGGCACCGGTGTCGCGGGCGCCGGTGTTGCCGACGCGGGAGCGCTTGTACGGGTTGTCCCAGAGGCCGACGAAGAAATTGCCGAAACTGCCCCTCAGGCCCACTGCGCTGTTGCGCGAGCAGAAGCCCTGCGGGCCCTGACCGCGGATGTCAGCGGTGGACGTGCACTGGAACCAGGCCGACATGCCGCCGCCCAGTTTCTCTTCGCCACGGAAGCCGATTTCCGAGCCCGGGGACTGCAGGAAGTCGGGGTTGGCGGGATCAGCACCGCCGACGTTGTTGGCGCTCTGGTTAAGGAAGCCGTATTCCATGTACATATTGCCAAAGATCTGGACGGTGCTTTGCGCCAGAGCGGCGGCCGGAGCGGCGAGCGCGCCGGCAACTGCCACTGCAATCAGTTTCTTCTGCATGTGTGAATCTCCTCTAGTTTGGAAAGTCGCCCGAACCTGCGAATCGCGAAAGTCCTGGGGCGTCACGCGTCCTGCAAAACATGGACACGGCGCAATTGTGGTGGAAGGCCAGGCGCGGCAAAAGAAAAAGTCACAAAAATTTAGTCTCTTAAACTTTATTTGTTGCGTAACTACAACATGTCGTTGAAATGTAAATTATGCCTATAAATCAGTTAATTAACTAGGACAAATCAAGCTCTCAAAGGTCTCATTAATGTCCTGGTGTTGCGAATATATGACAATTGTCGAGTAAATATAATTTGTCTGCTAAACAGCGGCTTGAGTCATGATTTCTTACTCTGCGCTATAATTGAAAGCGCAAATAAAATATCAATAAAAACAAATACTTATATGATTATTCGTGATCAATTGCTGGGCGCGGCGGAAGCCGCCCTGCAACACGGCGAGTGGGACGCTGCAGTGAGCCACTGCCGCAGCGCGCTCGCGCTGTCACCCGGCAGGGATGGCGCAGCGCAGGCGATGCTGGGCATCAGCCTGCTGCAGCTGGAGCACTATGCCGATGCCATAACCGCGCTCGAGCAGGCCGCAGGGATGGACAAACGCAATCCGCACTGGCTGGGTCATCTCGCACAGGCCTATGCCACGGCCGGTCGTCTCGATGAAGCACACAAAACCTATCAGCGCGCGAGTCGCCTTGCGCCACGCCACTGGCCCTACACACAGAATGCGGCGCTGGTATTGATTCAGCAGGGCAAGACTGCGGAAGCAGAAACGGTTCTGCGTGCACTGTCACGTCGTCATCCCGACGAGCCTGACATCCAGTTGAACTTCGGCAATGTGTTGCTCGAACTGGGACGTCCCGCCGAGGCCGAAACCGTGTTGCGCACAGCGCTCAAGCTTGCGCCGGAAGACGCGCAAATCCTGCAAAGCCTCGGCAGCGCGCAGCATCGCCAGTCCCGTTTCGAAGAAGCCTGCACCAGCTATCGCGCCTGCATACACCTGGAACCCCGGGCGCCGGCGCCGCGACTGAACCTGGTGTCAGCACTGATCGACAGCGGGCGCAATGCAGAAGCCGAAGCCGAGTGCCTCGCCCTGCTGGAACTCGCGCCGACATTGCCCGATGCACATCGTTTTCTCGCCGCTGCGCGCGGTTTCCGCGGCGATACCGCGGGTGCGTTGCGCGCGTTCAGCCGCGCGGCAGAACTCGCGCCGGAGAGTGCGAGTGACATCAGAAACCTCGGCGGCGCGCTGGCGGAATGCGGCCGGTTGCAGGCGAGCCTGCGCCAACTGGCTCGCGCCGAGCAGCTCACGCCTGATGACAGCGCACTGCGGCAGTTACGCAGTGCCATTGATCTCGCGCAGGGCCGGCTGAGCGATGGCTGGCAGCACTATCGAGTGCGTCCGGCATTTATCGGGTTCAGTGCCGCACATCCCGCACTGCATTTACTGCAAAGCCTGCCCGAAGACATCAACGGATGCCGCATCACGTTATGGCCCGAGCAGGGCATTGGCGATGAGCTGTTTTTCCTGCGCCACGCGGATCAGTTGCGCAACCGCGGCGCGATCGTCAGCGTTCGCGCCTCCGCCAAGATCGCCGCGTTCGTGGCGCGCTCGGCCATTGCTGACGACGTCGTCATTCACGATGCGGCAAGGCCCGCGGCAGAGGGACTGCAGATGCTCTGCGGTGATTTGCCGGGTGCATTGTCCGCGACGGCTGCCTGCCCCTGCCCCGATCTGCCAAGCACGCCTGTGAATACCTTGCGCGACTACGCGGCCTGGATACGCGTCTACTGGCCACAAGCGGCGCCACCACTGCGCATCCCGCCGCTGAACGATGCCCTGGCACGCGCGCAAGAGATTCTGCAGGCGGCCGGACCCGGGCCCCATGTCGGCATCACCTGGCGCGGGGGCATCGCTGCACGGGAACAACGCGGCGACCACTGGGTGCTGGAGAAATCCGTGCCGCTCGCCGAACTCGGCGCTGCCCTGCGCGAGGCGCCCGGCACGCTGCTGTCCTTGCAACGCCATCCGCTGCCGGACGAAACCGCAGCCCTGTCCGCGGCGGCGGGTCGCACGATTGTCGACCTCAGCGCGCTGAACGAGGATCTCGAAACCCTGCTCGCCCTGCTGGCGCTGATTGATGATTATGTCGGCGTCAGCAATACCAATATGCACCTGCGTGCCGCCTGCGGCAGGCCGGCGCGGGTGCTGGTGCCGAATCCCGCGGAGTGGCGCTGGATGCAGGGCGGAGAGGCGTCACCCTGGTTCCCGGGTTTCCGCATTTACCGCCAAACTCTGGATGGCCGCTGGAGCCCGACGCTGGCACAACTGGTCGCGGACTTGGCCGCGCCACACCACCGCCTCAGCTGAAAGTCTGGCGCCGGTCGCGGATCCACTGCGACAGCAACCATTTTTCGCCAGCGCTCGGCGGCGACCCCTCGTGCAGCGTGCGCATGTCGCCGGCTCCGCTGTCATCGACATTGTGAAAAACCAGCGCGTCGCCCACTGCGCCCCGGAAACCGAGGCCGAGTTTCGGAAAGGACGTCGTGCCGCCCTCGTAATCGTCATTGAGGTAGACCAGCGCGGTCTTGACCCTTTGTCCGTGGATGCGCACATGCTCAGCAAAACGCGGCACCGCGACGTGAAAAAAATCGACATGCGGCTTGTAGCGCTCGCCTACGCGGTAGTGCAGCACCTCGGGGAACTCGAAGGTGTCGACCGGCGTGTCGATGATTTTGCCGATACGCATGCGGACCAGTTGCAGCAGCAGCTCGATATCGACCGGTGAAAACGGTGCACGCCGGTTCGTTCGCATCGGGTCGGTGCGCTTGGTTCCCGATGTGAGGTCGTAGATTTCGGCCGCAGCCTGGCGATGGGTCGAGAGTTCGATCAGGCGCTGGCAGATTACGGGATCAACCAGCCCGCGAAACGCCATGGCGCGCGGACTGCGGCTGAGATGCTCCGGCTCGCAGGGGCTGTCGATCCAGCGAAGGGCATCTTCAAGGCTGCCGAGTCCCCGCGCCCGCATGAATTCACGCTCGGCGCGTGCAGCCTCATCGCCCGCGACGCTGGCGCGCTCCAGGGCGTCGAAGGCGGCGGCGAGTCCCGGGCGGGAGCCGAGGCCCTGAGCGGCCAGCCGCGACAGGTAGAGCTGCGCCTGCGGGTGCCCGCGTTCGGCGGCCAGTTCGATCACCGCTGTACCATTGACCGGCGAACAGGGCGCATCGCGGCCCGTCATCACGCGCAGCCCCAGGTCCAGCAGCGCGCCAGCATCCTGCCCGTGGCGTTCGAGCACCATGGCCAGAAATGCGCGGTCAACCGCTGCGTCCGTATCACTCATCTGCGCCTCGCATCATCACCTCATGATCATCCGTCGCGATGCGCCGGAGAAACCCGGAATATACCCCCGGCGGCCAGCCTCGCGCGACGCGATGGCTCATGCGCCTGTGCGGCGGCTGTCGGTGGCCATGCTAAGCTTGAACCGTCTCGCACTGTCGCGGGATTCCCCGAACCAAGCCCCCATGATCAATGTCTGCATCGGATTCGATGGCCGCGAAGCGGCTGCCTTCAATGTGCTGGCTTACAGCATTCACCGGCGGTCCTCGCAACCGGTGACCATCGCGCCACTGATGCTGTCGCAGCTGCAAGACGTGTTCCGCCGCGAGCGGCATCCGCTGCAGTCGACGGACTTCTCCTTCTCCCGCTTTCTGACGCCCTGGCTCGCCGATTTCGCCGGCTGGTCCATTTTCATGGACTGCGACATGCTGGTGCTCGACGATATCGCGAAGCTGTGGGCGCTGCGCGACGACCGCTACGCAGTCATGGTGATCAAGCATCAACACGTGCCGAAGGAGGAGCGCAAGTTCCTCAACGAGCCGCAGAGCAAGTACGAAAAAAAGAACTGGTCGAGCGTGATGCTGTTCAATAACGCGCGCTGCCGCGCATTGACACCGGATTACGTGAACACGGCTTCCGGCCTCGAGCTGCACCAGTTCAAATGGCTGGGCGATGACGCGCTGATCGGCGCCCTGCCGTCACGCTGGAATCATCTGGTCGGCTACGATGCCGGGCGCCGTGATGCGGCGCTGGTGCACTACACGCTGGGCGGCCCCTACTTCCCCGAATATGCGGACTGCGAATATGCTGCGGAGTGGTTCGCCGAGCGCGATGCGATGCTGCATGCAGGGGCGGCGCCGCTGAGCCAGCGCCCGTGATACGCAAAAAAATGATCGTGGCGCAACCTGCAGCAGCCCCGCACGCTATTTTTACGGAAGCTTGATTTCGGCCTGTCCCCGCTCACCCCGGGTATCCAGCCCCCCGGATAAAGCCAGCAGGCGCAGTTGTGCGCTGAGCAGTTCGGCGGCTAGTTCGATGCGCATCAGCTGCAGGTCATGGCGTGAACGCGTGGCGTCCAGCAGCTCAAGCACCGATCCGCGTCCGAGGCGGTAAGCGTCCTCAGCCATTTCTTTAAGCGGGCCCAGCTGCGATACCGCGTTTTTTTCAAAGCGGTCCAGGGACACGCTGCGGGCAGCAATGACTTCCTCCAGGCGGCGCAGATTCGCCTCCAGTTCGGCAGCGATCAACTCACGCCGCAAAGTGGCTGCGCGTGCATCGGCTGCCGCGCGTGCCAATGGGCCACGCCGGGAATCCAGCAGGGGTAGTTCTACACTCACACCGACATAATTGGCCGCGCCGAAGGGACTGCTGGACCAGGCACGCCCGACACTCAGCACCGGCGTGGGCACGCGCTCGCGTCGCGCCACTTCGACACCCCCCAGCGCTGCAGCCTCCTCACGCTCAGCCGCAATCACTATGGGTGCTGTGGCCATGCGGCCACGTCCGTCCATCCTGCCGGCGTACTCCTTGCGCAGCGTGCCCAGGGTGCCTACGGCGTCCGGACGCCAATTGGCAATCCCCAACAGCGCCGCCAGGCTGCCAGAGCGGTCTGCAACTTCGGCCCGGGATTCCTCCCAGCGCGCAAGAAGGCCGCCAAGCTCCACCCCGGTGCGGGTGGAGTCATAGCGACTGGCTGCACCACCTGCCTCGCGCCCAGCAACGATGTCGCGCAGACGCGCCACTTCGGAATGGGCTTCGGCCAGCACAGCCGCCTTCTCCTGCGCCTCAAGCAGCGCCACAAACGCCGATGCCGCTTCGGCCGCCAGCGTGCTGGTCCCCGCGGCCACACGCGCACGTGCAGCTTCGATCTCACGCTCCGCACGCTCAATGCGCGCGGCCCTTTGCCCTGATAGCGGCAAGGGCAGATCCACCGTGATGTCCTCTTGCCGGCTTCCGTCCAGAATAGTGGGTTGGCCACTGCTGGGACGCATGCGCCCATAGTTGAACGTGGGGTTTGGCAAGGCCCCCGCAGTGACCCGATCAGCCTCGGCCTGTGCTATGCCTTGACGCTCGATCTCCAGCCTCGGGCTCGCATCCCGCACCAGGCGCATCAAGGTCGCAAAATCCACTTTATCGGGCGCCTTGACACCATTCGCGTGCGCGCCAAGGACGGCGATGCTCAGCACGAGTCCGGCAATCAGCTGCATTGCCTGATGGTGCGCTCTCATGCGTCGGCCTCCTCAGGAGTCACCAGCTTTTTCGGCGTAATAAAACTGTAAATGACCGGCAGCAGGAACAACGCCACAATCAAGGTAGTGATCATTCCGCCCACGACCACCAGCGCGAACGGGCGCTGGGTCTCGCTGCCGATGCCGGTCGAGAGCGCCATCGGCAGCAGGCCCACCGCGGCCAGCAGGGAAGCCATAAGCACTGCACGCATGCGGTCTGTTGCGCCGTCGACCAGTGCCTTGAGCAGCGGCTCACCGGCACGGCGGCGCGCTTCAGCCGCAGTAAGAACCAGCAGGCCCAGCAGCGCCACCTGACCCAGAAGCGCAATGAAGCCGACTGCAGCGCTGACAGACAGCGGCACACCGGCGATCAGCAGCGCAAATACGCCCCCGGTCAGCGCAAAAGGCATGGTCAAGAGCACCGTCAGCGCGCTGCGCCCGCTGTTCATGGCCGCGTAGAGCAGACCCAAGACCAGCAGCAGGGTTACCGGCACGATCATTTTCAGCCGCGCAATCGCACGCTCCTGATTTTCGAACTCGCCGCCCCAGACAAAATAATGTCCGTCTGGCGCCTTGACATCACGCGCCACGTTGGCAATCGCCTCCTTGACCACCGAGCCCATGTCACGGCCCTCGATATTGAACTTCAGCGCCAGATAGCGGCTGTTCCCTTCGCGGTTGATCGTGGTCATCCCGCTGACTATCTCGATCTGCGCGACCTGTCCGAGGGGAATGCGCGCGCCGGTAGGCGTGCTGATCTGCAGGCCGGCGATTTTTTCGGTGTCATCGCGGGCCGCCAGCGGCAGCATCAGCCGCACCGGCACGGGACGCTCGCCTTCCCAGAACTCGGTCACCACCTGCCCGGCCAGCGCGGTCTCTATGGTCTGCTGCGCGTCGTCAATGGACACCCCGGCGCGTGCCAGCGCCGCCCGATCCAGACGTACGCGCAACTGCGGCACCAGACCGTCTCGATACAGATCCAGGTCAACGACACCTTCCACGGACTGAATGCTCTCCTTGGCGGACTCGAGCGCGTCACGCATGGCAACCAGATCGGGACCGAATATCTTCAGCACCACCTTGCCACGCACCCCGGAAACGGATTCCTCGACATTGTCCTTGATCGGTTGCGAAAAGTTGTAGCGCACGCCCGGAATTTCGGTCACGGATGCCCGCATGGCCTGAATCACTTCGGCTTTGTCACGATCGCCCGGCCATTGCGCCAGCGGCTTGAAACGAACAATCGTCTCCGACATGTTGACGCCTTCGTTGTCGGTGCCGTCCTCAGGCCTGCCGTGTTCACTCAGCGTCTCCAGAACCTCCGGGAATTTCATTATGCGTCGCCGCACCTCGAGCAGAATATCCTGCCCCTTTTCCAACGAAATGCTCGCCGGCATCTCGACGAAAATTACAATATCGCCTTCGTCCAGCTCCGGCAGGAATTCGGTGCCCAGCCTGCTGGCGGCGAACAATCCCGCAAGAACCAGGCAGACCCCGGCCAGTATCACGGCCATCCTGCGCGCGAGCAGTTGCCCCAGCACGCGGCCATAACCCGAGCGCAAACGCCCCACCCATCGCGGCTCCTCGATGGCGGCATGCTTCGGCTTGAACATGAAGGCGCACAGCGCCGGCACCAGCGTAACGGCAAAAACCAGCGCCCCGAGTAGCGCGAACGCATAAGTCAGCGCCAGCGGCCGGAATATCCGCCCTTCCACGGACTGCAGCGTAAACACCGGGAGCAAGGCCGCAATGATGATCAGCATTGCAAAAAAAGTCGGGCGGCCAACATCGAGCGCCGACCGGACCACCAGTTTGAGCATGGCCTTGCGATTCTGCGGACGTTCATGTCGTATCGAATGCATGACATGCTCGACCACGACTACGGCCCCATCCACCAATATGCCGAAATCGATCGCCCCCATGGAAATCAGGTTCGCGGGCAAGCCCAGCGAGTAGAGCCCGATAAAGGCGGTCAAAAGTGACAGAGGGATCACTACCGCGACAATGGCCGAGCCGATCAAGCTGCGCAGAAACAGCCACACCACGGCCACCACCAGCACAAACCCGTGCAACAGGTTGGTATGCACCGTGGACAGCGTATGGTTGACCAATTCGCTGCGGTCGTAGAACACCTCCGTGCGCATGCCCTCGGGCAGGATCGAGCCGTTGAGCACCTTGATTTTTTCGTGGATGCCGTTGAGCACCACCGACGGGTTCTCTCCGCGGCGCATGACGACAAAACCCTCAACCGCTTCCTTCTGGTCGTTCCAGCCCACCGAGCCGCGTCGCGGTGTGGCCGCGAGGGCGACATAAGCCACGTCACCCACCGTCACCGGCGTGCCCTTGTCATTTTTCAGCAGGACGGCTTTGATGTCATCCGCAGACTCGATGTAGCCGACACCGCGAACGACCATTTCCTGGTCACCATGAACCAGAAAGCCGCCGCTGACATTTCGATTGGCTTTGGACAGCGCTTCGGCAAGATCCCCCAGCGTGAGTCCTGCGGCATACAGCCGCGCCGGGTCCGCCCTGACATGCACTTCCTTGAGAAAACCGCCGAATGGAAGTACGTCTGCCACACCCTGTATCTGGCGCAGCACCCGCGTGACGTTCCATTCCATCTCCGACCTGAGCTCATACAGGTCGTGACGATCACTGGTCAGCCGGAACAGATAAATCTCGCCCAGTGGGGTTGCATCCGGGCCCAGCACCGGGTTGACCCCCTCGGGCAGGTCGGCACCGGCCAGCCGCTGCGACACCAGCAGGCGCGAGGAGAAGGAATCCGACTTGTCGTCGAAAATCAGCGTGACCAGCGACAGCCCGAACAGGCTTTCGCTGCGCAAAAGCGTAGAGCCCGGGGTGCCATTCAGCGCGCGCTCCAGCGGCGTCGTGACCTGGCGCTCGATTTCCTCAGGCGCTGCGCCCGGCATCATGGTGATTACCGTGACCTGTGCGTTGGTCACATCTGGAAACGCCTCGATGGGCGTTTCCAGATAGGCACGCACCCCGAATATGGCGATGACCGCCGTAACAAACAACGCCGCAACGCGGCGATGTACGCAAATTTCGATTATGGAGTTAAGCACGGACCATCAGAGCATCTGCTCTGCCTCGCCATCAATCAGCAGTGCGCCCTTGGTGACAACTCTTTCTCCGGGCTTGATGCCGTCGAGAATACGCACGCGACCCGCAGCACTCGGGCCGGTACGCACATCGCGCGGCTCGAACACGCCATCGGCACGCTGGATGTAGACAATGCGCTTCTTGCCCCCTTTGATCAGAACCGCAGCGACAGGCAGGGTCAGCGCCTCTGCTCCCTTGACGAAAGTGAGGTCTGCATACATGCCCGGGGTCAAGCCGCGAAAGTCTCCCTGCAAGGAGACATACACCGGCAGGCGCCGGGTCTCCGAGTCGATCTGTGAGCCCAGGCCGTCGACAACGCCCTGGAATTCGCTATTCGCACTGGTCACGTAAACCTTCACCGGCAGTCCCTTGGCGACGCTGGCAGCATCGGCTTCGGGAATGTGGGCTACGGCCCACAACTGGGAAGGGTCGCCGATTTCCACCAGCGGGGATCCCCCGGGCGACACCACGCTTCCTGCAGACGTATTGACGGCAATGACAACCCCGTTGATCGGGGCACGCAATTCGATGGTATTCCCCTGGCCCGATCCGAGGAAGCGGGTGACATTTTGTGCCCGCTCCAGCTCGGAGCGCGCTTCCCGCGCACGGGTATCGGCCTCGATACGCTCCAATTCGACGCCCACCCCTTTCGCCATCATTTCGGTTTGGCGTCTCAAGGCCTCCTCAGCAGCAGTCACCCGCGTTTTTGCCTGATCGAGAGCAGCGCGAGCGGCCGAAACATCGGCACTTTGGAGCGTAGCCAGTATCTTGCCGGCAGCGACCCTTTCGCCCGGGCGCACCAACACCGATACGACACGCCCCTCTGCTGGCGCACCCAGGGCAGACACCGCCTGAGCGCGCATTTCCAGCCGTCCGGGGATTGTTTGGCTGGCACGCATCATGTCGCTGCCGACGACTTCGACTTCGATAAACTTCATCCGCGCTTCAGCCAGGGAAACACCGTTATTGGCAGTGGCTACGGGCAAAGGTTTTTCTTCTGGCTTGCCGCAACCCGCAGTAACAGCGACGAAGAAGGCCAGCAGGTACACGCTATATCTGTTCATCACGAATGCCCGATAAATAAACTGATATTCAATTTTTGAAGGCTCCCACCCAAAGCATTGATCGTTTTCTTGCTTGGGCTAATGCTGAGTTCGTGCTGAGTTCGATGGGTTTCGAAATCTTGTAAGTCTTGGATAAGCAGGAAATCCCGATGCGCCAGGGTCGGGATTTCGTCTTATTGAAGATTACATAATTCAGTGACAAAGATACCGTCATTCCGGACGCGCGTAGCGCGAGCCGGAATCCAGTTTCGCTTCAATACAAAACCCCTGGATTCCTGCTTGCGCAGGAATGACGGGGGCACAGTCCTCGTGT